>JAKFBY010000016.1:0-1910 GCA_036677325.1 Paucimonas sp. | reverse complement strand
GGGGGATAGCGTACGCATTACCGAAGGCGGCTTTGCCGAGCTGGACGCCATCTTCGTGGCCATGGATGGCGAGCAGCGCGTGATACTGCTGCTCAATATGCTCAACCGCCAGCACCAGATCAGCATGCCGCTGGTGAGCATCGTCAAGAACTGAATAAGCCTCGGTACTGGCCGAGATCAAGGCTGCACCCTGGCACCGCCAGTAAAATTTGATGATTTTGACGTTCTCAGGAAACCAACGGTAAATCCTGGGGCGGTAGCGTGTCTGATCCACTACTGCACCTGAAAATGTTGAAGACGTACCTAAACTTAAGACACAGAACAATCTTTCTATTCAAGTTCGATACACCGGAGTCCTTTGATGTCTCAGCAGAAACTGGCTAGCGTTAATAAGTTCAAAACCAAAGAAGCACTCATTGGTATCGTAGGGCTCGGCTATGTCGGCCTACCCTTGATGTTGCGCTACAACGCCATTGGCTTTCGTGTGCTGGGTATAGACATTGATGAAAGCAAGGTTAGCAAGCTCAACGCCGGTCAGAGTTATATCGAGCATATCCCCGCTAACAAAATTGCGGCTGCCCGCCAAAGCGGCTTCGAGGCCACTACCGATTTCCGCCGTGTCAGCGAGTGCGATGCCCTGATTCTCTGCGTGCCGACGCCGCTGAATAAATACCGCGAGCCAGATATGAGCTTCGTGATCGACACCACCGACGCACTCAAACCGTACCTGCGTGCCGGTCAGGTCGTTTCGCTGGAAAGCACCACCTACCCGGGTACGACCGAAGAAGAGTTGCTGCCACGCGTGCAGGAAGGCGGTTTGGTTGTCGGCGAATCCATCTTCCTGGTCTATTCACCCGAGCGTGAAGATCCGGGCAACCCGGACTTCGAAACCCGTACCATCCCGAAAGTCATCGGCGGTCATACTCCGGCCTGCCTGGAAGTCGGTATTGCTCTGTACGAGCAGGCAATCGACCAAGTTGTATCGGTCAGCTCAACCAAAGCTGCGGAAATGACCAAGCTGCTAGAAAACATCCACCGTGCCGTCAACATCGGTCTGGTCAACGAGATGAAGATCGTTGCTGACCGTATGGGTATCGATATTTTTGAAGTGGTCGACGCCGCCGCGACCAAGCCGTTCGGTTTCACTGCCTACTACCCTGGCCCTGGTCTGGGTGGCCACTGTATTCCCATCGATCCCTTCTACCTGACGTGGAAAGCCCGCGAATATGGGCTGCACACTCGTTTCATCGAGCTGTCCGGTGAAGTTAACCAAGCCATGCCCGAATACGTGCTGAGCAAGCTGATGGATGGTCTGAATGATAGCGGCAAGGCGCTGAAGGGCAGCAAAGTGCTCGTTCTTGGCATTGCCTACAAGAAGAATGTTGACGACATGCGCGAATCGCCTTCTGTGGAAATCATGGAGCTGATCGAGGCCAAGGGCGGCATCGTTGCCTACAGCGATCCGCATGTTCAAGTGTTCCCCAAGATGCGCGAGCATCACTTCGAGCTGAGCAGCGAAGTCCTGACTGCCGACAACCTTGCCAGCTTTGACGCTGTGGTCTTGGCCACTGATCACGATAAGTTCGATTACGAACTGATCAAGCAATACGCCAAGCTGATCGTTGATAGCCGTGGCAAATACCGCGCGCCGGCTTCGCACATCATCAAAGCCTGATCACGGGCCCCCAATAACATTGCCCGGCAGGTTCGATTAGTAATTTGCCGGGTATTGATGCAATACAAGGAACACCCATGAAAAACTTCGCCCTGATCGGCGCTGCCGGTTACATTGCCCCCCGTCACATGCGCGCCATCAAGGACACCGGCAACGTGTTGGTCTCCGCCTACGACATCAACGACTCGGTCGGTATCATCGACAGCATCTCGCCGCAAAGTGAGTTTTTCACCGA
>JAKFBY010000015.1:0-149557 GCA_036677325.1 Paucimonas sp. | reverse complement strand
GTTGCTGCTGCACTTCCATCAAGCGCCCACACTTATCGGCTGTTAATTGTTAAAGAACTTGTTCGTTCCCTGCCTTCGCTTTTCAGCTTTGCTTCGAATCGTTTTGTTCGTCAGCAGCAGAGAGATGAGATTATGCCGCACCACCTAGGCCTCGTCAATAGTTTTTGAAGAAATTTTTATTTCTTCCACTTCGCCGCTCCTGTGCACTCCTCCATATTCCGAGAGCGCCGATATCAAACCTCGTTTCGTGACATGCCACCTGGCTTGCCAAATCATTAATCAAAAAGCGCTGCAATCAGATTAATAAAACAGAAAGGATTTGTTACCGGGAACGACGACGCTTGCGCTATTGACGAACTTCAGCAATCACATATCTTGTTCACCGCCGCTTTCGTAAAACAATCTGTTTTTCGTCAGCAGCAGGGGAAAGGATTATGCTTTTTTTTAACAAGCTCGTCTAGGGCTTTTTAGGGTTTTTTTCAGATATTTGCGCTTATTTATTGGCGCTGTTCCCGTCATTGATTAAACGGCAATCCGAATAGAGCAAGAGATCAAATCTGCAAACTGGGCCTGCCCCTATTGTTTACTTCGGGGCGGGCTTGCGCTCCTGGCGCACTTCTGCAATTGCATCCTGAAATTCCGTTACATCTTCAAAGCTCTTGTAGACGGAGGCAAACCGGATATAGGCAATCTTGTCCATCCGCTTTAACTCTCGCATGACCAGCTCGCCAACATGCCCGGACATGATTTCCCGCTCACCGCTGGAACGCAATTTTTCTTCTATGCGATGAATCGCCGCATCCACCACTTCGGCGGAAACCGGGCGCTTGCGCAATGCAAGCATGAAACTGGCGCGTAATTTCAGAGGATCAAACTCGGTTCGGCTGCCGTTTTTCTTGACGATAACCGGCATCGCCAGCTCGATCCGTTCATAGGTAGTAAAACGCTTGTCGCAGTGGGCGCAACGGCGACGGCGGCGAATCGAATCACCCTCTTCCGACACCCGGGTATCCAAGACCTGCGTATCTTCATGGTGGCAGAACGGACATTTCATGGGGTGCTTTTATTCTCGTTAAATCGCCTGGTCTCAACTGGGGTTGCTGCCTTTGCCTGAATGCAGCAGGCAAAGGCAGCCGCTCGCGCAGTTACTTGCCGTATACCGGGAAAGCATCGGTCAATTTCTTGACCTCTACTTTCACGCGCTCAATCGTTGCAGCGTCGTGCGGATTATCGAGGACATCGGCGATTAGGTGACCGACTTTGGTCGCATCAGCTTCCTTGAAACCACGAGTGGTCATGGCCGGACTCCCCAAGCGAATGCCGGATGTCACAAACGGCTTTTCCGGATCATTCGGAATGGCGTTCTTGTTGCAGGTCATGTGGGCTGAGCCGAGGATCGCTTCGGCTTCCTTGCCGGTGATTTTTTTGGCCCGCAAATCGACCAGCATCACGTGCGACTCGGTGCGGCCTGACACGATGCGCAAACCACGCTCGATCAAGGCCTTGGCCAGTGCATCGGCATTTTTGACGACTTGCTGCTGATAAGTCTTGAATTCCGGCATCAGCGCTTCCTTGAATGCAACCGCCTTACCGGCGATGACATGCATTAGCGGTCCACCCTGAATGCCAGGAAAAATCGCCGAATTAATAGCCTTTTCATACTCGGCTTTCATCAAAATCACGCCGCCGCGCGGTCCGCGCAGCGACTTGTGCGTGGTAGACGTGACAAAATCGGCATACGGTACCGGATTGGGATAGACGCCAGCCGCAATCAAGCCGGCATAGTGAGCCATGTCGACCATGAAATAGGCGCCGACTTCTTTTGCCACTTTGGCAAATCGCTCGAAATCGATCCGCAATGCATACGCTGATGCGCCGGCAATGATCAGCTTTGGCTTCTTCTCGCGCGCGAGGCGCTCCATCGCGTCGTAATCGATTTCTTCCTTTTCGTTCAGGCCGTAGGAAACGACATTGAACCATTTTCCTGACATGTTCAGCGCCATGCCGTGCGTCAGGTGACCGCCTTCAGCCAGCGACATGCCCATGATGGTGTCACCTGGCTTTAGCATCGCGAAAAAGACGCCCTGATTGGCTTGGGAGCCGGAATTCGGCTGGACATTGGCTGCTTCAGCGCCAAACAGTTCCTTCAAACGATTGATCGCCAGCGTTTCGGCAACATCAACGTATTCACAGCCGCCGTAATAGCGTTTGCCCGGGTAGCCTTCGGCATATTTGTTAGTCAGCTGGGAGCCTTGGGCTTCCATGACCGCCGGTGAAGTATAGTTTTCGGATGCGATCAATTCAATATGATCTTGCTGTCGAGCATTTTCCTGTTGAATGGCGGTCCAAAGTTCAGGATCAACCTTGGCAAGGGTTTGGTCTTTTGAAAACATGAAATTACTCCAATCGATTAGGGTCGTTTTGACAATGGCGTTGCCTCAATCGAATGAGGGCCAATAGGAAATGACAGGCAGCCTCAGTCGTGCTTTCCATTTGGGCTGCCCAGGCGAACGGCGGAAGATTTTCACGTTCCCCGGTGGATACCCACCTTGTCGCCGGATGCTGTTTTACCCGGTTTTTCGCCAGTCACGTGAAATGAAATGGTCCCAAATTGTATGTTATGGGCCGATTTTGGGCAAGGATTGGCCACGAAAGCAATGCACGTCTGGCTTACAAGTCTCTCACCCAGCCGTGCAGTAGCTGCTGCAACGATGCCGAAATTGCTTTACATTGCAGCCTGTCAGCTGCAATTTTTGCATGCGGTTAAAGTAAGGAATTTCGATGATTGTCTTTATTACTGGGGCAACTTCCGGCTTCGGCGCGGAAATGGCCCGCAAATTTGCACAACACGGCCACAAGATCATTGCCACCGGCCGGCGCCAGGAACGCCTGGATCACTTGGCAGCAGAACTCGGTGCAAGTGTTCTACCGATCAAAATGGATGTAACCAGCAAAATTTCAGTCGCAGAAGCCTTGGCTGCTTTACCTGATGAGTGGAAACCGATTGAAGTATTAATCAACAATGCCGGCTTGGCGCTGGGGATTGAACCTGCTCAGCAAGCGTCGCTCGATGACTGGGAAACCATGATCGCGACCAATTGCAAAGGCTTGGTTACGATGACCCGCCTGCTGCTGCCGGACATGGTGGCGCGGGGCAGCGGCACCATTATCAATATCGGATCGATCGCCGGCACCTATCCCTACCCCGGCGGTAATGCCTATGGCGCGACAAAAGCGTTTGTCGACCAGTTCACCCGCAATTTGCGCGCCGACCTCGCTGGCACTGGCGTGCGTGCGACCAACATTGCACCCGGTTTGGCCGGCGGCACCGAATTTTCCACAGTCCGGTTCAAGGGCGACGATACTGCCGCAGCCAAAGTGTATGAAGGCACCATTCCATTAAGTGCCGCCGACATTGCGGATGCGACATACTGGGTGGCGACCTTACCACCACATGTCAATATCAACCACATTGAGATGATGCCGACCTGCCAAGGGTTTTCGCCCTTTGCAGTCAAGCGCAACGCAACCACATAAATTTGCTCATCCGGCAGCTGCTTGCTTGCACTGCCACCTACCAAAGCATGATGCCAACTGACTTTAACTGGACCATTCGCGTTTATTACGAAGACACCGACGCCGGGGGCGTGGTGTTTTACGCTAATTATCTGAAATTTTTTGAGCGGGCACGCACCGAGTGGTTACGCGCAAAAGGCTTTAGTCAACATGCGTTGATTAAATCTCACGGAATTTTCTTTGTCGTCAAATCAGTTCAGGCCGATTATCATGCGCCCGCAAAACTTGATGATGAACTGAAATTAACTGTTGTGGTCGAACGGTGGGGACTTGCTTCTTTGCAATTTATACAACAAGCCTGGCGGGTAACAGGCAATGAGCCTGTGTTGCTGGCGAGCTCGCGAATCAAGGTTGCCTGTGTCGGCAGCGCTGATTTTCGCCCGACTAGTATCCCGAATGACATCCGGTTGAAAATGCAGGATACAAATTAACCTGGCGCAATTTTCCTGCGGATTTCGGCATTACCTCCATTCCGGGCGATTCAATGGTAAAGCGAGGCATTACCATTGAATTCATTTGCTTTGCGCATACAATTGCGACCAACTGAATTACTGAATCAATTATTTACATGACAGTTACACAAGACCTTTCGTTTATTTCCCTCATTACCCAGGCTTCCCTGCTGGTTCAGCTGGTCATGCTGTTATTGGCGATCGTATCGCTGATGAGCTGGACATATATTTTCCGCAAACTCATTGCCATTCGCGGCGCCACATCCCAAACCGAGGAATTTGAGCGCTCTTTCTGGTCTGGCGGCAATCTCAATTCCCTGTATGAAGATGCGGCGTCGAATCGACGTCGCAATGCGAGCCAAACCGGTGCGCTGGAGCGGATTTTCGAATCCGGCATGGGGGAATACAACAAGGCCAAGGCATCTGGCAACAAGGGCGCGGCAGTGGACGCCAACACGCTGGTTGACGGCGCACGCCGGGCCATGCGTGCAGCCTACCAGCGTGAAATGGATGCGTTGGAATCGCATTTGGCATTTCTGGCCTCGGTTGGTTCGGTATCCCCCTATGTCGGCCTGTTTGGCACGGTATGGGGCATCATGAATGCATTTCGCGGACTGGCCAATGTACAGCAGGCGACACTGGCGTCGGTTGCGCCGGGTATCGCTGAGGCCCTGATTGCAACCGCAATCGGTCTGTTTGCCGCCATTCCGGCCGTGGTGGCGTATAACCGCTATTCACATGATATCGACCGGCTGGCGATCCGTTTCGAGAGCTTCATTGAAGAATTCTCGAATATCCTGCAACGGCAAATCAGATGACAGGCAGGTAAATGGCTTCTTCTTTTTCCGCTTCGATGCGCGGCGGGCGCAATCGCAAATTCAAATCCGAAATCAATGTAGTGCCTTACATTGACGTGATGCTGGTATTGCTCGTCATCTTTATGGTGGCAGCACCGTTGACCAACCCGAGCGTGATCGATCTGCCAACTGCGGGCAAGTCAATCCAGCCGCCTGCAGAATATATCCAGATTTCCCTCAAGCCGGATGCCGCGGCAACGCTGCAAATCAATGGATCGAAACGCAGTACGCCAAAGGCAACGACAGCAGCCAATCGGAATGACTTGATCGACAAGCTGCGCGGTCTGCATGCCGCCAATCCGGACATGCCGGTCATGATTGCTGCCGACAAGAACATCAAATACGATGAAGTGATCCAGGTGCTGACGGAAGCGAAAAAAATCGGCATTTCCCGCGTGGGACTGGCAACGCAGTAGAACCGCACCATGACCGACACCACGCCGTATTCCGTCCCGCAAGAACCTGGCCGCTGGCGCGCCATCGCGCTGGCTGCGGTGGTGCATGCCGCCCTGTTCGCCTTTTTGTGGATCGGGATTCGGTGGCAAAGCCAGACGCCGGTCACGCTGCAAGCGGAAGTCTGGGATATGCAGGCCAAGGATGCGGCGCCCGTGCAGATGCCGCCTCCGCTGGCAAAAGAAGAATCAGAGCCGGAGCCGGAGCCGGTGAAAAAGCCCGAGCCCAAGCCGGTCGTGAAGGCGCCGCCACTTGAAGATCCGAAGATCGCGCTGGAACAGGAAAAAAAGAAAAAGGAAAAGGCCCGCCTGGAAGAAGAAAAGCAGGCGCAACGTAAGGCGGTTGAGGAAAAAGCGAAGCTGGCCGCAGCTGAAAAACAAAAGGCTGATGCGGATAAAAAGCAGAAAGCAGATGCCCTTGCCAAGAAACAGAAAGACGAGGCTGACAAAAAACGCAAAGCGGATCAGCAGCAGGAGGCAGTGGCCGCAAAGTTTCGCGAGGAAGATATGCGAAAACTCACTGCCGGCACTGGCGGCAGCGGCGACGCGCCCAAGACGCAGGGTATGCGCGGCGACGCCGGCTACGCAGGTAAAATTGCCGCCAAAATCAAGTCCAATACGGCATTTGCCGTGCCGCCGGACCTGCAAGGTAACCCGACGGTAGAATATGATGTACAGCTATTTCCGGATGGATCATTGCGTGGACCGCCGCGCAAAGTCAAATCATCCGGCATTCCGGCCTTTGATGAAGCAGTCCGGCGTGCAATCGAATTGTCGCAGCCTTATCCAGCCGACAAATCCGGCACTGTGCCGGCAGGCTTTCCCGTCATCCATCGAGCGAAAGAACAGTAATCCATGATGAAACCCCATTTTTCCCGATTTATTGCCGTGCTCGGCCTGTTTGTTGCAACCCTGGCGCAGGCTCAGCTGCGGGTGGAAATTTCCGGCGTCGGCGCCAATCAGATTCCGATCGCAATTGCCACCTTTGCCGATGAATCGGTCGCACCGCATCAAGTCAGCGCGATCATCAAGGCTGATCTCGCCCGCAGCGGATTGTTCAAAGTGATCGATACCGGTACCGCGATCTCGGAAACGGCGCCGGTGAACTTCGGCGACTGGAAGTCGCGCGGTGCCAATGCACTGGTGGTCGGCAGCGTCCAGCGCCTGGCCGATGGCCGGTTCGATGTGCGTTACAAACTGCTGGATACCCTAGCGGCATCACAGCTCTCCGGGCTTGGAATGGCAGTGCAGCCGCAATTTACCCGTCTGGCGGCCCACAAGATTGCCGACGACATTTATGAAAAGCTGGTTGGCGTCCGCGGTGCATTCGCCACGCGCATCGCCTATGTCACCAAGGCTGGGCACGAATACCGGCTCGAAGTTGCAGATTCCGATGGCGAAGGCATGCATGTCGCGCTTCGGTCCAACGAGCCGATCATTTCCCCGGCCTGGTCGCCCGACGGCACCCGGGTCGCTTATGTATCTTTTGAAAACAAGAAGCCAGTCGTCTATGTGCAAGACCTTGTGACCAGACAGCGCACCGTGATTGCCAACTACAAGGGCAGCAATTCCGCCCCATCCTGGTCACCGGATGGCACGCGACTGGCAATTGCGCTTTCGCGGGATGGTTTGACCCAGGTCTATCTGATCGGCGCCAACGGTACCGGCTTGCGCCGCCTGACCACAACCAATGGCATCGATACCGAGCCACAATTCTCCGCCGACGGCCAAAACATTTACTTTACCAGCGACCGCAGCGGCGGGCCGCAGATTTATCGCATGCCTGTCAGTGGCGGAGATGCGCAGCGCGTCACATTCAACGGCAGCTATAATATCAGCCCGCGCGTATCGCCCGACGGCAAGGCATTGGCCTATATTTCACGCCGTGACGGACGATTCCAGCTCTATTTGATGGATTTGTCCAATGGCCAGGAACAGCGCTTGTCTGACACCGCCAAGGATGAGTCGCCCAGTTTTTCACCGAACGGCAAATACATCATGTATGCGACTGAAACCGGCCGCCGCGGCTCATTGGAAGTCGTGTCGGTCGATGGACGCATCAAGCACCGTTTAACTACGCAGGCAGGCGATGTACGCGAGCCTACCTGGGGCCCATTTATGAAATAATTGACCATTTGAAACCAGGAGAATTCCATGCAAAAACTCACAACCACCATTTTTTTATGCAGCGCGCTGGCGCTGAGCGCCTGCTCATCGACCAAACTGGATGACAAGGTGCAGATCGAAGATCGCACCGGCACAGCCCCGCAGAGCACCAGCGACAGTAATCGCACCGTCGCCACAGTCGATACCCAGTCGGTCGATCCATTGAAGGATGCGAAAGGCGCACTGGCGCAACGCAGCTTTTACTTCGACTATGACAGCTATACACTCAAGCCGGAAGCGCAGCCGGTGATCGAGGCCCATGCAAAATACCTGACCGCCAACAAGCAGCGTACCGTGATCATCCAGGGCAATACCGATGAACGTGGCGGCCGCGAATACAATCTGGCACTGGGCCAGAAGCGTGCCGAAGCAGTTCGCAAATCCCTGGCGCTGTTGGGCGTGCCGGAAGCACAGGTGGAAGCCGTCTCCTTTGGCAAGGAAAAGCCACGGGCACAGGGAAATGATGAAGCGTCCTGGGCTGAAAACCGCCGTGCTGACCTGGTATATCAGTGATGATCATGAAAAAGATTTTCCACCCAGCCCTCGCAGCAGCCATCATGGTGGCAGCTGCCTATGCTCCGATGCCGGCGCATGCGCTCTTCGGCGACGATGAAGCCCGCAAGGCAATTCTGGAATTGCGCGGCAAGCTCGACGCCCTGCAGAGGGAGTCGGCTGCGCAGCTTGATGGCAAGGCGAACCAGAAGAGTGTGCTCGACCTGGCAGGCCAGAACGAGCAGTTGCGCCAGGAAGTCGCGAAGTTACGTGGCCAGGTGGAAGTTCTTACCAATGAACTGGCCAATGCACAGCAGCGGCAAAAAGATTTTTACGTCGACCTGGACAATCGCCTGCGCAAGGTGGAGCCACAGCGCATGACCGTCGATGGCAAGGAAGTCAGTGTCGAACAGGCGGAGCAAAAATCCTATGATGCGGCACTGGCCTTATTCAAGGCCGGCAATTACAAACCCGCAGCGGCTGCATTTGCTGATTTCTTGCAGCGCTATCCGCAATCCGGTCATGCAGCTAACGCTCAGTACTTGCTGGGAAATAGTTACTATGCCCAGCGCGACTACCGGAATGCAATTGCAGCACAACAAGCACTTGTCAAAAACCATCCTGACAGTGTGAAGGTCCCGGACGCACTGTTGAATATTGCAACCTGTCATATTGAGTTGAAAGACCGTGCTGCAGCCAAAAAAACGCTGGAAACGCTGATCGCGCAGTATCCGGATGCCCCTGCCGCCCAGACTGCCAGAGAGCGCCTGACTATCCTGAAATAAGCTGCAGCATTTATTTTCGCGACATCCGCCGGATTAATGCATTTATAAGTGAACCTGCATTTGACAGAGTGTCGTGAAACTAACTATAATGTTGGTCTTTCGGGTCGTTAGCTCAGCTGGTAGAGCAGCGGACTTTTAATCCGTTGGTCGCAGGTTCGAATCCCGCACGGCCTACCACGAATAGAAGCAGCAAGATAAAAGGGTCTAGATCACAAGTCTAGGCCCTTTTTGTTTGGCCGCACCATCTGCTTGTCTGCCAGGGCTGTGCCAAGCACCGATTATGGCAGAGTCATCGCGCAAAACAGATAATGCACTTTCGTTCTCAATAATGCATGGCGCTGGAGACGCTATTGCTCCATTCAAACGCCTCGGCCTGGATCAGGTACAGGTCGTTACTGGTCAACTGAAACTTCTCCATTGCCGGCAGCATGCTATCGGTGTCAGTGCGTTCCGTACTCTCGATCAAACTGAGCAAGTCGCCGTAATAACCCTGACGATGCAAGAGTGCATTGCTGACTTCGTCAACTACTGCAATCTGCTTCAGGATGTCTGCCATCGGCAAACTGAACAAGGTATCCATCAACGACATGATACCGACCGTGAAGGCGGTGTCGGCGATACTGCGATTGCCCAGCTTGTGCCGCTGTGCGACCAGTTCCAGTAATTTGCCGCGGGTGGTGGCCAGCATCAGCAAGGGCTTCATGCGAGGTGAATTTTCTTTCATTTGCGCATACAGCATCACCTGCAGCCAGCTGAGCAGCTGGTTGCGTCCCAATACCATCAGGGCTTGCCGAAGCGAGTCGATCTGGTGTCCGCCGATCGCAGCGGAATTGACCAACCGGAGCAAATTCAGACCGAGTGACACATCGCGCTTGATGCATTCTTCGATGGCTGCACTATCGGCATCAGTCGAGATCAGCGTGATGACATCCACCACCGCCAGCTGTGAGGGCGCCAGCTTTTTATCGACCGCAATCATGGGTTGGGCGAAATAATACCCTTGGAAATAATCAAACCCGAGTGCAAGACAGGCATCAAACTGCGCCAGGCTATCAACATTTTCAACCAGCAGCTTTTTATTGGCGAACTGAGCTTGCGGCGTCAACTGCACTAATTCAGCCATAGACAGTTTGTGCAAGTCGAATTTGACGATGTCAACCATCGGCAAAAACTGTAGAACATTTACAGAATTCGATAATGCTTCATCTAATGCAAACGCAAAGCCCTGCTCGACCAGTTGCGCAATTCGCTGTATCAGCGGCGCAGTGGCGTGGATCGTGCCGGTCAGGGTTAAAATAAATTTAGTACGGGGAATGTGCTGGAAAATGTCTGTCATCAGCACATTTGCATCGACATTGACGACGCCACGCATGTCGCCAATTACTTTGACCATATTCAATTCGACGAAATGCTCGAGAACCGATGTAGTCGTGAATTGCTCGCTACCACCGGCACGAGCTTCACGAAAAGACAATTCATAGGCTACCAATTCCTGATGGCGATCCAGTATCGGCTGTCGGGCCATGAAAAAATTGGACAGACATGGATTGCTGCCTGCGCCATTGTGAATCACCTGGATAGCCATAATGCCTGGATTTTCAGAAGAATTTTATTCAAGCATATGCTTGTATTTGCGGAAAAGAAAGTAGATTGCCTTGTAAAAGCCACATTTCCCGTCAGATGGACAATCGACTTGTCAGATGGACGATCGACTTATTACATAAAAAACAATTCAATAACCGGATCGGGCACCGAAAAAATCCAGATCAGCTGCGGCGGTTGGCCCGGCAAACCAAACCATAAAAAAAACGGCCACTCTATAGTGGCCGTTTTAATATAAATAAATCGTGGTTACAGTGTGCTTTCCGAAATGATTTTCCACTGCCCAGCTTCGCGCGCCCAATACTGGCGCTTGCGTATGGAATTGCGGTTTTTCCCGATCACGGCATCTTGCGTGAAAGTTCCGACGATTAAGTCTTCCCGTCCCGGATACAGGAAGAATGTGGCATCTTTTATTTGCATCGAAATTTTTTGGGTTCCCGTCAAAGTCTGGTCATATTTGCCAAACCAGGTTTGCAGGTTTTCACCGCGCTCCGATTTGAACTGACGTGAATAATTGCCGACGATCCGCGTCCGATCCCGGCTTTCGATATCGCGACGCCAGTCGCTCACCAGCCGGTTCGCAAAATTACGCTCATTTTCCCATTTGGTCTTGCTGACAAACTCGATGCGTTCGCTGATGACCACTGGTGTCTTGCCTGCTTCAACCGATTGATACAGTTGCTGCAGATCCGGATTGGTCAGCACGACACATCCATCGGATGACAAGGGTGGCCGGCTGTAACTGTCGGACGGGGTTCCATGCAGCCAGATTCCGGAGCCGCCGCGACCATTGAGCTTGTCCCATTCATTCGGATAATTCAGGGGCAAGGCGCCGGGGCCATAGAAGTCTGGCAGCTTGACGCCAGGCAGGCGCTGCGTAATGTAATAAACGCCGATCGGCGTCTTTTGATCGCCTTCCTTGAGCTTGTTGATGCCCAACTTGCCCTGGCTGATGTAATAGTCAGTGACGAATTTGAGCTGCCCACGGCGGTTTTCATAGACATACAGACGCGAGCGCCTGGCATCGACCAGCAATACCTGCCGCTGATCATCTCGCAATTGCAGGACTGGACGCGGCACCAAATTGGGATCGGGCTTTTCATGCAGCCACTTCAGGCGCACCATCGCCTCGTCACGCAAGTTCTTTAATTTATCCTGGGGCGCATTCGGCATCGCACCGAACGTTGAAATCGGCCTGGTATGCAACTGCAGCAAGTCGCCACGAATCAATTGTCCAAGACGGAACGTCGGATAAGCTTCCACCAGCGCGTCCGCCTTTGCTTGAGCCTGACGCAAACGGTTGGCGCCCAGTTCCCGGTACACGTCCAGCAACAGCACTTCGGGGTCGGGTTTTGCGGCAGCGGCGGGCGCACTGGACAGCCAGCAGCCAGCTGCCAGCACAATACAGGACAGGAAAAGACGGTAACGCGGGAGTGCGGCTGCACCGGCAGCCGACTTCAGTCTAAAGCACAACATCAGCTACCAGCGCGCTCCTGCTTGATTTGCCATCTGCTGCCTTGCCTGGTCAAGACCAGGGTCTTGCGGCTATCGGCTTTCAAGCGATCCGACACGTATTTCTGGCGGAATTTGACAGTTGCAGTATTGCCGCTGACTGTGACCTGAGGCGACTCAATCGTGACGTTGATACGATCCTTGCCCGCAATGCGTGCGCGCCGGTCTTCCGCCCAGGCTGCACGGGACAGGCCGTTGGGGGTCTGGAAATCGGCAGCATAGAAATTCAGATAGCCTTTGACATCCTGGGTACTCCACGCATTGGCCCATGCCTGTACCACCTTGAGGACATCGGCGCGCTCGCCGTCACCTGCCGAATCCGGCTTGGCCGATGGCCTGGCTTCGACTTTCGGCACATCGGCTGTTACTGCAGGTTTGGCCGCTACCGGCGCTGCGGCAGTCGGCGCTGCAGCTACCGGGGCCGCAGCCACTTTGGTGTTGTTGGCCGGCTTGACATTGCCATTACTGACCGCCAATGAGCGCAGCAGGGTTAGCTTGGATTTGGCCGCCGAATTACCCGAATCGAGCTGCAGTGCCTTGTCATAGGCCTGGCTGGCAAGCTTGGCGTGAATATCGCCAAGATTCTCATATGCGGTGGCGTACGAAGGATTAGTACGGATCGCCATGTCCAGCGCGGCCCGTGCCTTGTCATACTGGCCGCTGGAGGCATACAGCACTGCCAGATTGTTATATGGCTCGGGCAAATCCGGGAAGTCTTCGGTGAGCTTGGTGAAAATCGCAATCGCTTCTCCCGACTTGTTTTGCTCGGTGAGGATCACGCCTTTCAGGAACCTTAGCTGCGCGTCTTTAGGACGTTGCACAAGCACCGCATCCACCTTGACGAGCGCTTCGCCAAACTGGCCGGCGCGCATGAGCTTGCTGATATCGGCTGTTTCATCGGCAAAAGCAGGCGCTGTCATACATGCTGCGACCAGGCCGACGACGAATAAAACCTTGTTGAATGTATTTCGCATGCGTAGATCCAATGTGCCACCGAGGTGGAAAGACTGGTTTCGTGAATATTTTTAGTGAAAAACTGAAGAATCCGGCTCCATGGCGCAGACAGTGGCATATTGGCAGGGCCAGCTTTGCCAAGCTGCGTCAGGCATGTTCATCAGGGTCCAGGGTTTTCGGCATTGTATACCGAGTCGACTGCTTTTTTCCTTCTGACAAAGGACTGATTTCAAAATAAAGCCGGAAGATGTTGCACGATTCTGATCGCACACCATCCTCCGGCCAGCATTAAGTCTGTTTGACGCTTGTTTCGCGCCCGTTTCACGCTTTGTGATGCTTAGTTGGCATCCTGTTCCAGCATTGTCGTTTTTTCCTCCATAACCTGGCTGGCCGCAGGCGAGCCAAGTTGATACGACATATGCAACTTTGATTCAAATACGGCAGCGGGTGCTGCGACACCGATGGCTGGCACCGCCGCCAGTGGGGCCTTTACCGGCAGGGTCATCAGAGTCGCTACCGGTTGCGCCAGACTGATCTTTACCGGCAGGTTCCACGCAGCGGCCCCGGCGATGCCGGTAATGACTGTCACACCTAAAAGGGCCGACGCGGCTTTCTTGAATTTCGATGCCGGCTGTTTGGCGGCAATCGTCATGGGCGATTCGGCCAGCAAGGTCTCGGCGCGGAAGTGCCAGTCACCCATATCATCATGTTGCTGACTCAGCTTTTCAATCAACTGCAAAGCAATCGCATGGGCTTGCGCCTGTTCCTCTGCCAATTTGGCGCGCAACGATTGCGACGCTAATTGAGCTACGGCATTGTCCTCTGTCTGACGTTTGGCATCGGCAATCGCGCAGTGCTCTGCTTCCAGCCTTGCTTGTTCGGCAATCCCTGCCGCAGTTTCAGCCTGAAGGCGCTGCTGTGCCAGTTGTGCTGCCTGCTTTGCTGCATCGGCCCGGGCTGCAGCTTGCAGCCGGGTTGCTTCTCCGGCCTGGACTTTTTCCTGCAGTGCGATCAGTTCCTGCTGTTCAGCCTCAATCCGTGCGGCTTCGATGCGTTCCAGTTCGCCCGCGGCGAGCAGCTTGGCTGCTGCCGTCGCGGCGGCCTGATTCTCCAGCCGGGCCTGTTCCTGGTTCTTTTCAATCAGTTGTTGCTCAGCCTGGCACCTGGCTTCGATTGCCAGTCGCGCCTCGCGGGCTGCCTGCTCTGACTGGCGCAGCAAACCGGCCTGCTGCTCTTCGGCACGGGCCAGCGTATCGGCTGCAACGGCGGCAGCCTTTTCAGCCAGCAGTTTTTCCTGCGCTGCAGTTGCTGCAGCCTGCACCGCGTGGATGCGACTGGCTTCGGCTTGCAGCGCTTCCCTGGCCGCCTGCAATGCTTGCTGCTCAATTGCTGCGCGTTCGCTCTCGGCACGTGCCAGTTCAGTAGCTTGATGCGCCCTGGCAGCAATGGCAGTGGCGACGTCAGCCAATGACTTTGCCTGTTTGCTGGCGCTCTCAGTAAGGCGTTGTTCTGCATCGCATTTAGCCTCCAGAGCCAGACGCGCCTGCTGCTCGGCCTGTTCACGATCGCGCGCCAGTGCAGCATGGCGATTATCGGTACAGGTACGGGCTTCGGCTTCGACCTTGGCTGCCTGCTCAGTCTGCAATTTCTCTTGCAATGCCTGCAACGCCGATTGTTCGGCTTGCGCACGTTCGCGCTCGACACGCGTTAATTCAAGTGCTTCACGCGCTTTCAGCAACGCGGCTTGCGCCGCCTTGCGCTGTTGCTCGGCTCGTTCCTGCGTTTGCGCAATGACGTGTTTGGTCGCAGTCGCATGCGCTTCGCATGCCTGCTGTGCCTGACGCTCAATCTGTTCCTGTTCGCGCAAGGCTTCTGCCTGCTCCTGCTCGGCACGGCTACGTGCCTCGGCTGCGGCTGCCGCTTGTTTTTCGCATGCCAGCCTTTCCTGCTCGGCCATCACCAGTCGAGCCGCCTGCTCGGCATGCAGCTGCTCGGCCTGCAAACGCTGCTGCAAAATTTCCAGCCCTTGCTGCTCATCCTTGGCACGCTGACGCTCGATACGCGCCAATTCCACTGCATGCTTTGCCTGTTGCATGGCTGCTTGGGCCGCAATCTGGGACAGCTCCGTCTGCTCCTGGGCCTTGGCCAGTGCGATTCTGACCGCTGCCGCTTTGGAGTCTTCAGCAATGCACAACTGGCGCTCGGCCTGTTCCCGCTGCTGCAACAAATCCGCGGTTTCCTGGTCGGCTTGCAAGCGGCTCAGCGCCTGCGCTGCAAGCGATTCCTCCAACCTGATTTTCTCTTGCAACGCGTCAATCGCATGTTTTTCCGCTTCAACGCGCTCGCGCTCGGCGCGTGCCAGCTCCAGCGCCTGACGCGCCCGCTCGGATGCGGCCTGCGCTGCCTGGCGCTGAAGCTCTGCGTGTTCCGCAGCCAGACTGACCGATTCTTGCTCGGCAACAGCGCGCAAAGTCGCTTGCTGCATGGCGATATGCTCCAGCTCGGCGCGCTCGGCAGCAAGCTGCCTGGCATGCTGCTCTTCTGCTGTCTTTGCCTGGGCCGTTGCAGTGGCTTGCTGTTCGAATGCCGCACGTTGATGGGCTTCTTCGATGGCCTGCTGTTCAGCTGCAATCCGGGCGCGAACCTGTGCGCCGGCACGGTGTTCGGCTTCGACACGCGCCAGCGCCGAGGTTTGCAACTCACGCTCGACTTGAATCCGGGCTTCGGTTGCCATCCGAATTCTTTCCTCGGCTTCGAGACGCGCCTGCGAAGTAACTGCGCGCATTGCCTCGACCTGCTCGCGACGTACCGCTGCATCACGCAATTCAAGATCAGCCTGCAACCGCATATGGAGCGATTCCAAGGCCCGACGTTCTGCTTCAGCGCGGGCGTGTGCAACCGCTTCCTGCTCGAGTTCGGTATGGATGCGGGCGCGTGCCTCTTCTGTGGCGCGCACTTCAGCCGGCATGCGGTTCAAGGTCGATTCCAGCGCCATTGCATCGGCCTGTTCGCGATCCTGTACCTGCTGCAGCGCTTCGCTACGCGCCTGCACCAGCATTTCGGCGGTCTGGCGTGCTTCCTGTTCCCGACGCTCGCGCTCACGGGCCAGGTCGGTCATGCGTGCTTCGGCCCGGGCACGTGCCTCGGCTTCAATCTGTGCCGCATGGCTGGCGGCCATTCGCTGACTAACCTGGCGGCGCACCTGTTCGGTTTCCCGCTCCAGCCGTTGTGCGGTTGCGGCGGCTTGCGCCGCCAGCTCGACCTCGGCGGCGGCTTGTTCGGCCGCTTGTTTGCGGGCATCCTGTTCTGCTCGGGCGCGCTGTTCAGCGACCTGCGTAACTTGCTCGTCAGCTTCGGTACGGGCACGCAGTTCGGCAATTTCCTTGTTGGACGCGGCAATTCTGGCTTCGCCGGCGATCCGGGCTTGCCGTTCGGCTTCCAGACGTGCGCGGCTGACGGCAATCGCTTCTTCGGCCACCTTGGCACGCAGATGCGCTTCGGCGCCAGCGGCAGCATCGGCAATCGCGCGGTCTTCAGCCAGTGCGCGGGCACGGGCTTCGGCATAGGCACGGTTTTCTGCGGCAACGGTGGCTTTGGCCTCAGCCTCGACCCGTGCTATCGCTTCGCGGATGGTCTTGAGCGCGACTCCCTGCGGAGCGCTCGTCTGCGGTGCACTCGCCTGCGGCACGGCGGCAGTTGCCTCGGGCTGCTGCTCTTCGCCTTCTGAAAACGCCACCCGCAGATTGGCCTTGCGCATTGCCTGATTGGTATCCATCCATTACTCCCGCTTTTTTGTGCGAATCCGGCAAGGGCTCGATTTACGACAGAAGCCGGAATTTCTTAACAGCCATTATCAGGGGCGGCTGCGCAAATCAGTCTTGGAATAAACGGGGAAATCCGCCTTACTTCAGCGTTTTTGATTGATGATCCGGCGCGCCGCCACTATGCATTGTTAAATTTGCAATGCTTTGATAAAAAACAGTGAACCTGCGTCAAAACGCCTTTTGCCTATTGGCGAAACTAAGCTGGATTGCCTTGGCGGACTGACCTCCGCGTTGACGCCCGCGCCGGGTTCCAACCCGTGTCGCAAATCGATGTATAGCTCATGAAGAACAGCAAAAACGCCTTTCAAGTGAAAAATCCAGACCCCGGTTCACGGGTTTGGAGCAGGCGCGAATAACTCCTGCAATACCGTACGCAAGCGGTCGACGCGAATCGGTTTGCTTAGAAAATAGTTCATCCCTACATCGAGGCAAGTCTGAATATCGGAAACCGCACCGGCAGCAGTCAACGCTACAATCGGCACCCGGGATGCAGGGCCTTCCATATTGCGAATCAGGCATGTTGCTTCCAGCCCATCCATCTCCGGCATGTGCATATCCATCAAAATGACATCGAAACGCTGCTTGCGCACTGCTTCCACCGCTTCCCGGCCATTTTGGGCAATCTGCACCTGGTGCCCGGCTTTCTGAAGCAGAGATAACGCAACTTTCTGGTTGATTTCGTTATCTTCCGCAAGCAGGATCATCAAACCGGGAATGCCTGCGCAGACCGGCTGTTCAACCAGCTTGCTCTCCTCCAGCGGCGCTGCAGGTGTCAATAGCAGTTCAAACCAGAACGCGCTACCCTGCCCCTCGATGCTATCGACGCCAATTTGCCCGCCTTGCATTTCCACGATCTTTTTACAGATCGACAAACCCAGTCCGGTGCCGCCAAAACGCCGCGTAATCGAATTGTCGGCCTGGGAAAAAGATTGGAACAGCCTGCCCTGCGCCTCGCTCGCAATTCCGATACCGGTATCAGTTACCATGAACCGCAGCTTCAGTTGACTGCCTGTTTCCGATATCGGCATCAGCCGCAGGGTAACGCTGCCGTGTTCGGTAAACTTCAGCGCATTGCTGATCAGGTTCAGCAATACCTGCCGCAAACGCCCGACATCGCCCAGCACGAAGCGCGGAACAGCGTCGATCCCATCAATGATCAGTGCAATGCCTTTTTCCTGCGCGCGCGCCGCCATCAGGTTGACCACGCTTTCCACCGTTTTGATCAGATCGAAGCGGATTGATTCGAATTCGAGATTACCTGACTCGAGCTTTGAAAAATCCAGGATGTCATTGAGGATGGTCAGCAATGCTTCAGCCGAATACTGCGCTGTTTCCAGGTACTCCTGCTGACTCGGATTGATCGCCTCTGCATGAGCCAACTGCATCATGCCGAGCATGCCATTCATCGGGGTACGGATCTCGTGGCTCATGACGGCCAGGAACTCCGACTTGGCGCGGTTGGCCGCCTCCGCCGCCTCTTTGGCAACAGACAGGTCGCGTGTGCGTTCCATCACCTGACTTTCAAGATTGCGACTCAGATTCACCAGCGATTCATACAACTGCACATTCGCCATGCCGGCTGCGACATTGGTGCTTAACACATCGAGCAAGCGTTTTTCCAGGTCCGTCAGCGCACGTCCAGACGCAACCACGGCGACATATTCGCATGAACCTTTCACTGACGGCACAAACAGGCTGATCTTGTCGCCATCATATTGATTGTGCTGCTCTGCAAATCGCTTGCCAATCAAAGCCAGGCTGGCCGGATCGGTCGGATCGACATCGATAGCCGCAATCACATCAATGTCGCCAGGGTTTTGAGTGCGCTTGGCAACCAGCCCGGCTGGCGGCTGCCCGATCAATAGATTGACCTGCTTCAAAATTTCATCAGAAAAAGTCTTTTCCGAAAAAGCCTGCAGCAACGAACCGGATGCATGAACAATATTTTCCAGCCCCTGCAGGCTTTTTTCCAGTGAAACGATATCGCCAAAAGAGCGCAATGCCGAAATCACGCAGGTAAGCAATTTTTGCCGGGTCAGTTCAGTCTTTGCCTTGTAATCGTTGATATCGTGTTCGATCACGACATGGCGCTCAGGCGCCTGTCCCGGCTGCCCGGTGCGCAATACAATCCGCAGCCGACGATTGCCCAGCTCTTCGCGAATCGTTCGCACCAGGCGCAATCCGGCATCATCGGATTCCATCACCACATCCAGCAGGATAACGGCGATATCCGGATGAGCCTCGAGCATGCGACGCGCTTGACTTGCCGAATGCGCATGCAGGAATGCCAGCGGCCGCTCCTTGAAAATGACATCGGCCAGCGCCACTTTGGTTACCGCGTGAACTTCCTCTTCGTCATCGGCAATCAGGATCAACCAAGGCGGCTGGGTGGCAACACCGGGGGAATCTTTTTCAGGTGCGAATGCAAAATCATCAAGCATCAATACGGCTCCAGGTTGCGTCTTTTTATTTCAGGGGATGATGATGGCAACGCCTGCTCCAGGTTCGAGGGGAAGCAGACAGTGAAAGTCGTGCCGGCATTGACTGCACTTTGCACGCTGATGCTGCCGTTTAAGCTGCCGGTTATCAGGTTATGAATGATGCTTAAGCCCAGTCCACTACCGCCTTGGCCGCGCATTGTGGTAAAGAATGGATCGAATATCTTCGTCAGATTTTCTGCCGGTATGCCTTTTCCATTGTCTGAAAAATATAACTCAACCATGCTATTGCTGAGCAGACTTACCTTTACTGCCATCGACCCGGGCCGGTCGTCATAAAATGCGTGTAACAGCGCATTCATCACAAAGTTGGTTAATACCTGTGACAAGGCGCCGGGGTAGGTATCGACTTCGATTGACTCTTCACAGTCGACCTCGATACTGTGCCCCTGCTTTCGCAGCATCGGGCTCAAGTTCAACAATACTTCATCGATATATTTTCTAAGTCTGAATTTTCTGCGCACTTCGCTGGTCTGGTCGATCGCTACATCCTTGAAGCTTTGAATTAGTGTTGCAGCCCGGTCCATGTTCGACAGCAACAGCTTGCTGATGGTGGTCGCGGTCGATACATAAGTTTCCAGGTCAGAGCGCTTCATGGTCCCATCCTGATACAGCACGCCAATCCTTTCCGTCTCTTCTGCCAAGGTCGATGCAGCCGTTACGCCGACCCCAACCGGGGTGTTGATTTCATGCGCAACCCCCGCCACCAATTGGCCAAGCGATGCCAGCTTGGCTGACTCCACCAATTGCTGCTGCGTCTGCTCCAGGTGCAGCAGTGTTTTGCTCAATTCCTGGTTTTTTTGACTTAATGCCTGGGTACGTGCCTCGACCTTTTGTTCCAGTTGCGTATACAGACCCGCGTTTTCAAGAGACATTGCGATTTGCGTCGATAGAATTTCCAGCAACTCACACCGTTCCGGCGTAAATGCATCGAGTGCCAGATTGTTCTCCAGATACAGAATGCCCACCAGTGCAGTTTGCTTTTGCAGTGGAATGCACAAAACCGACTTGGGACGAACCGAGGCAATATAACTGTCAGCATTGAAGCGAACATCTTTGCCGGCATCGCTGAGTACGACTTTTTCCCTTGTATGCCTTACATAATTCATCACCGCCAGGCTAAGGTCAGCACTCTGGCTGGCAGGAGTATCCTGCCGCACTTCGATGCCATCGGCATCGATTTTGGCTTGCACAGTCAGACTGCCCTCTTTTTGCAATAACAATACACCTCGCTGCGCACCTGCATTTTCAATCAGCAATCGCATCAGCTTCTCGAGCAGATTGTCGAGCTGAATTTCGCCGGACAAGGTTTGCGATGCCTTGATAATCGTATCGATATCAATCAGGCGCCTGGTCGAGGAAGCCGCCAGCGTTGCGTCCACCAAGCGGCGCGCCATCAATGGCTTGAGCAGATCCGGCCAGGCATGCTCCAGGCGCGCAAGCTTGGCAGTGGCACCCCAAGTGCTGTATTTGGCGTATGCCTGTTCCATATACATGCGAGCATGCATGGCCTTGCCAATTTCCACATAAAATCTTGCCGCCCGCTCGCAGGCCATGGCTTCATCGTTCAGATAGCCATGTTCGCGTGCGCCATCGATGGCCAGATCGTAATGGCGCGCTGCCGCTTCCGGATTGCCGGCAATGCGACTACGCTCAGCCTCGATCAGATGCCATTTGTGCAGAAGGTTCATTGGGGCATGATGCGCCCAAAGCGCAAATTGCTTTTGCAGGCCGTGCAGCTTTTTCAAGGAAGCACGCTGCTGCTGCCGGCCCATACCGGCATAGGCGGCACACAGGCACATTGCGTGGTAAAAATGGTGTACCGGCACCACAGCCATGCAGGCGGCCGAGCTCAGAAAGGCTTCGCTTTGGCGGATACTGTTGAGCGCCGCATCGGCATCATCCAGCAATTGCAGCCTGCAGGATTCAAATAAATGCCAGAAAAAAAGCGTCAGTCTCGTCACGCTGTCATCATTGATCCAAGGCGTCGACCCATCGGCATCCTGATCCATCATGGACGCGATAAAATGTATATTGCAGCGCAATCCATCCGCTGCAGTCTTTTGCCGCAGGCGCATCGCCTCGGACAGCGCCAGTCTCGATTTATCAAGCAAGGTTGGTAAATGACGACCAAGTAACAATTCGGTGCGAAGCGATGTGCCCAGGCTGTAGATTGCAAATTCGAATTCACCGATTTGCAATCCAGCGCGGTAATTTTCATACAGCGGCATGACAGTGGTTGCCAGATGCTGCTTCCAGTGCAAAATGCCTGCGTATACGCCGAACGCCACGCGCACGCCCTGGCTATCGGCCTGCATCAGGGTATCGCTTTTACGGGACAATGCCAGAACCAGATTGCCGAGCTTGTTGGCGGCATCCAGTTCGTTCATTCGCAGGATCAATACCATCGCATAGCCTGTCAAGGCCCAGGGCAATTCAGAGGTAAAACGATTTCTTTCGAGCGTGATGCCAATCTGTTTGGCAACCAGCACAGGGAACAAGGCAGGATTGGCAATATAGCAGGCTGAAGTCGCCCGCCCCAGAATTTTCTGTTTCAAGATTTCATCGGCATCCGTTTCGACCGCCATGCCAAGGATTTGCTGCTGCGTCCGTGATCCGAGCAACCGCTTTATTTTAAGTAACCGGAAAATCAGCTGAACCTTGTTGACACGTTCGGGGATATGCACCCCGAACAGCCGCAACGCTTCGAATGCCAGGACTTTACCGTCTACATGCCGGTCCTGGTACAGGGCAGAATGAATCAGCACCTCATACACGGCGCCGGTATTGGCCAGATCGCCAGCTTGGCCGAGCATAGCGTCACCCAGGCGCGTGACCTCGGCAAAGCGGTGACTCAGAAAACTTGCTTCCAGCTGCTCCATCTGTAAAGCACGGAACAGCGGTGCATGGTTCTGGTCGTCCGCCTCCAGCAAGGCGATGCCGGCAGCAGCATATTCCAGCGCAGCTTCATAAGCGACAGTCGCCTTGGCTTTTTTTGCGGCCAACAAATTGAGCGAGCCGAATGCATGCCTTTCCTCATGACTGTCGATCAGCTCGGCACCCTGGTTTAACTGCTGCACGATGGCAAACAATTGCTCGTCACGTTCTTGTTCCGGAATGACGGCATGCAGCAGCCGGCCGATTTTCAAGTGACTGGCCTTGCGCTCTTCTTCGGGAATGCCCGCGTAGGCAGCCTGCTGTACCCGGTCGTGCAGGAATCGATACGAGTATGAACCGCTAACCACACTGGAAAAGGTGGTATCCGGCGTCATGATCAAGCCCGCCTGCAGCCCGGGTTGCAGCAAGACCTTGACCTCGTCAACCGATTTTTCGGCAAGCGAAGCCAGCGTTCTGAAGTCAAAGCGGCTGCCGATGCATGCCGCCAGTGTCAGGATGTGCCGCGTATCTGGCGGCAGCATGTCGATTTCCTTGGCCAACAAATCGACCACATTATCGGTAATCGCCAAAACCTCGATTTGGTCAAGATTCCAGTGCCACTGTCCGTTAGCAAAATACAGCAGCTTTTCGTTGTACAGATTCTTGATGAACTTGCCGACAAAGAAGGGGTTTCCCAATGTCTTGCGATGCACCAATGCGGCCAAGTCCGTCACCTTGTCCTGGTCTGCCCGAACAGTATCGGCCACCAGCGCGCAAACATGCTGTTCGCTCAGTGGACCGAGGTGGATGGTGGCAACGCTTGCCTGCTGCCGTATCGCATCCACCGTTTGCATCAAGGGCGCGCCGGCCGTCACTTCATTATCACGGTATGACCCGATGATCAGTAGCGAGGGGCGATCCATGCCTGTCATGAACAATTGAATCAGTTTGAGCGAAGCTTCATCAGCCCATTGCAAATCATCCAGAAAAACAACCAGCGGCTGCTGCGGCTGAGTAAAGACGCTGACAAAATTGCGGACCACATAATGGAAGCGATTTTCCGATTCGGTTGCCTGCAGATGCGGCACCTTGGGTTGGGCACCGATCACATATTGCAGGTCCGGAATGGCATCAATCATCAGCTGCCCGTTCGGCCCGAGCGCATTCAACAACCGCAATTTCCACTCCTGAATCCGGGTTTCGCTTTCTGTCAGAATCTGCCGAATCAATTCGCGAAATGCCTGGGCAATCGCGAAATACGGGATATTGCGCTTGAACTGATCGAATTTGCCGGCAATGAAATAACCTCTTCCAATTACGATCGGTTTGTGGATTTCATTGACCAGCGACGATTTGCCGATACCGGAATAACCTGTAATTAATAGCAGCTCGGCGCCCCCTGCAGCCACCCGCTCAAAGGATGCCAGTAACTGCGCCACTTCGGCTTCCCGCCCAACCAGCTTTTGCGGTATTTGCAGGTGGTCACATATATCATGCTCGGCCAACTGGAAATCCGGCACAGTACCAGTATCGCGCAGGGCGATTTGGCAAAACGCCAGATCGGCAGACACGCCTTCGAGGCTTTGATAGCGGTCTTCGGCATTCTTGGCCAGCAGCTTCATGATGATGCTGCCGACTGCCGGCGGAATCTGGTGATTGATTTCGGCTGGTGGACAAGCCTGCCTGGCGATATGGCTATGCACCATCTCCAATGCATCACAATGCGGAAATGGTAACTGGCCAGTCAATATTTCGTAAAACACCACCCCCATTGAATAGAAATCGCTACGGTAATCAATTCCGCGGTTCATCCGGCCGGTCTGTTCTGGAGAAATATAAGCCAGTGGCACATTGACGTCCTGGCGCAACTCAGCAGTGCCATCCCGGTTGATGCGCAGATTGGCAGGACATACCGCCTGATGCAGCTCAATGCTCTGATGCACCTGGCGCAGGGAGTCAGCAACCGCCCGGCAAACCGCAAGCGCTCCACCCAGGTGGAAGCTGGCGCAGGATTCCAGTCGTGCCGGTCCTTCGCCGGCATTTTCCGCCAGATAAAAAAATTGCGCATCCTCGCCGCCAAATTTCAGCAAAATGACTCTCCCGTGGCACCTGTATGTTTGCAGGCGATGACTCCTGGGTGCTATCTTATTTGCGAAAGCCAGGAGAAACAACACTTGCATCACCTGACCAGGAAAATTTAGCGATATCGTTGGAGGCCGTTCACAAGTAAAGTAAACTGTCGCGCCACAATTTCGATCTCCAATCCAAATCGCCGGTCGTTGGCCAAAAAGATAAAATGACAAATAAGCCGCTAGCTGCAGAATCGATTCCTCTGGCTGAAACTGCCTGCATTCGTCGCCTGGCTGAACACCTGAAGGCAAAGATCATCAGGGATAACCCGACCGGTATCATGCGGCGCGATGCTCACCCCAAGATGCATGGCCTGGTCAAGGCGGAATTCATTGTCGATCCAGACTTGCCGGACGAGTTGCGCATCGGACTCTTCAGGCATCCGGCAACCTATCCTGCGTGGATACGCTTTTCCAATCAAAATGCAGGGCTTGATCCCGACATTGCGCGCGATATTCGCGGCATGGCGATCAAAGTCATGGGCGTACCCGGGGAAAAGCTTCTCGACTTGCAAAAAACCGAGCCAACCCAAGATTTTATTCTCATCAGTACCAACGTATTTGTTACCAGGGACGTCGCGCAATTTGATGCATTGATCCAGGCAATGACCGGCAGCCTTTGGCAAAAAATCCGCTTTTTCTCCACCCATTGGCGGGTGATCTGCAACCTCGTCAAGTCGATGCGCAGGTTCGCCAATCCGCTGCAGATCCGCTATTTCAGCACCACACCGTATTTATTCGGCAGCACCGCCGTCAAGTATCGCGCGCTACCGCATATTCAGGTACCGGATACGCTGCCGGCAAATCCGCAGCACGATTATCTGCGCCTGGCAATGGTTCGGCAATTGAATCAACAAGAGGCCCGGTTCGACTTTTCAGTGCAATTGCAAACCAATCCGGACAGCATGCCAATCGAAGACCCTGGCCAGGCATGGGATGAAGCAGCTTCGCCGTTTCGCAAGGTCGCCACGATAAGAATCCCGCAACAGGCATTCGATAACGAAAGGCAGCGTGAGTTTGGCGAAAACCTGTCATATACCCCGTGGCATTGCCTGCCGGACCACCGACCGCTGGGGGGCATCAACCGTGCCCGCAAGGTAGTCTACGATGTCATTTCGACCTTTCGTCACGAACAAAATCAGGTATCACAAAAAGAGCCTTCCGGCTGGGATATTTGACGATCAGGTCGGATCCACGGCGCCCTGCGCGATCAAACGCAGCGCCGTCATGCTGGGGATAAAAAAATAATCGCCGCCGCGGGTTTCAACCAAACGCGGGATATTCGTCAAAAAATACGGCGCCTGATCGCTATTTTGCGCAACCGGCAGTACCGCGCGGCTCGGATACTCGCGATCGTGGTTGCCGAGAATGATTTCCTTGTCGTTGCCAGCCTTGAAATCATTGCCATAATTAATCCATTGCTGCTGGACGAATTCGAACTGACGGCTGATTTCGGCATTGATCATCATGATGACGATGCCGTGATTGCCATCATCACGGGTCGGATCGGTAACTGCGCCGTACGGCAGGCCGCGCCGCAATACCCGGCGCCGATTGGATAAGGCGCTTGGCGTATCGAACGCGCCAGGACAGGTCTGCAGCGACGCACGTGGATTGATGCGCCGGATATGGGCGCTGAACGGACACTTCACGCCTTCCGGATCGTCGTCAAAGGTAAACGCGCTGAGCATCTGGTCTTGCTCGCTTGAGCCAGCGGCATCGAATCGCGCATTCCAGATCTTTTTGCTTGCCACATCCGGCGCGGCTGCCAGCGGCGCGCCATTGTCGCGCCAGCGTCCGACAAACTTGGCAGCCAACAATTCTCTGTTTTCGGCGCTCTCATTTCCTGCATACTTGCGTGCCTCCTGATCCAGATAGGCATTGAAGCTGCCAACATTCTCGTGCAGCTTGCGGTAAACCATGAACGAGCTGTTACGCGCCAATGCTGTGGGCCCCGGTGCCGGCGGATATTCCATTGCCTCGTCGATATGGCCGAGAATGAACTCGCCGGTGGCCAACGGCTCCCATCCTTTGTCAGTTTGCTTGCCACGTCCCAGCACCCGCTCCGGCGCATCAGGCAAACCCTCGAATACCGGATCACCGATGCCATCGGTATAGCCGAAATGTTCCTTGCTGGTTGGCTTGCCGTGTTCGACTATGACTTTTACATCTTGATACGGCAGGTTATCGGCGCCGTTGTCACCGCGATGACCTGCCAGCAGAGATATGCCGCCCTGGCTTTGTTCAATCAGGTCCAGCAGCCACAGATAACGTTCCTCGACATACTGCATCTGCTGGCCACTGATTGAAATGAAGACATGCACCGGCTCGCCTTGCCAGATCGGATCCCACTGGACCGGTCCGCTCGGCCCATCGTCGCCGAGGATATCCTTGCGCTTCTTCATCCCCATGACGAATTCCGGCGGAAAGCCGCGCAATGACGCTTGCGGCAGCTGCAGTGCTTCCAGCCCGGAATAGGTAAAGGCGATATTGGTGGTGGCCAGCGGTTTGGGCACCTGGCCTGGCTGATCGCCCCAAGTCACTGCAGTGGTCACCTTTTTTGCAACGGCTGCAATAAACGACTGGCCCTTGTCGCCATGATGAATCCGTAAAAAAATGTAGCGTGCCACCGGAAAGCTGAAGCGCCCATATGCCTTGATGACATTGCCCTGAATGTCAAACAAATCCAGTTCCCGGGTCATGGCGCAGTCTCCTTTTTCGCTCGCAAGCGGTATTGCCCGGGTGTCCAGGACGGCTCAGCGAGATTGCCTGGCTGTACGCGGGCAATAAATTTTTGATAAGCGCATTGCAAAGCCTCGGGCGACAAGCCCTGGTGCTCGGCGGCGAACTTGCCGAATTCCTGCTTGATGTACAGTGACTTCAACTGCTCCTGCAACGGCTCATCGTTTGAGCCGACAAAAAACAGCGACGCCGTCAACTGACATTTTTTCATGTAGTCGACGAAGCCATCGGCATCACTGACCAAATCGAACGCATAGCAGAATTCCCAGATGTTTTTTATCTCGTTGCCAAGGGCGATCCACATGCCGCGCAGGTAGGCATCGAGATCGCCATGAAAATTGCAGGAAAAAACCAAGTAGGCCGATTTCAAATGATCCTCCTTCGGCAACGCGCGGCGGCGCGCACGATCCGAAAAAATCGATAGAAAATCGAACAACGTGCCAAAGAAATCGGTGCCTGCCTGCGACTCTGTCAACACATCGTCCAGCACGAAAAAGCGGCACAGGTATGTTTGCGGCACTTTGGCCATCGGACTGTTGGCCATGAAGTTCCAGTCCTCGAGCCGGCTGCGCACTTCGTCGCTGTAAGCCGTCTCGCCGAGATGCCCTTTTTTGATTGGCGACATGATCGTCAAGGCATAGGCTTTGCCACAGATATCAGCCATGCTTAGGCTCCTGAATATCGGCAATCTGGCGTTCCTGAGCCTTGCGGATATCACGCAAGCGTCGCTTTTCTACCTGGTAGGCGGACATGCTGACAATCGGCGTCGGTCGCATATCGCCAAGGTCGTTTTGCACCGTGCGCAGCAAGGCGTTGTACTGCTTGACGAATTGCTCGGCCGGCGCATTCTGCCATTGACGGTCGAAGTCGAGCAAGGCACTCTTTACTTTTTTGGCGGCCTTGATGTCGTTAGAAGACGCCAGTGGATAAGCACTGTAGTAATGTGTCGTTTCAAGCTGGTTATGGCGGATGTATTCATGAAACGGCGTCAGCGGCACAGAGCGCGGGTAACGGATATTCCATTTCCAGAACAGGTCAAGTCCGCTTGGTATCGAAAACGTAAATGAATCAACATACTGGTCCCAGCTGCCGTTGAAGTTACTGAAAAACAGCATATAGCTGTAATGCAGCTCTTCCTTCGGCTGACTTTCATGCACGTGAGGAAATTGCTTTTTCCCGATAATCACCCAACGCGCATAATGGATCAGCGACAGCGTGGTCAAGCCTTTCAGCGTCGATGGCCGTTTCTGGGCAACCCAAAAAAACAATCTGTTAATCCATGTCATATACCAGCGAATCGGCGTGATCACATTCATCGCATATGCTTTGCCCGCAATATTGGACATGCCTACCCCCCTGAAAATACCGATGTCACTGTTTTATGAAGTGCGCAGATGACATGAGCCGGGTCTGCATGCCCGTGCCCTGCCCGTTTCTTTTACTTGCACGACGTCCGCACTGTTTTCAACAGCTGCCTGGTTATGGCGGCATCGCCTAGTCAAGCCGGTAGATTACTGTGCCGTGCGATTGTTTGGCAAAAAAACAGCAAAATATTGGGTGATTGGCCAGACACTGTCGCAAGATTACAAATCCATGCGCTCTGCTTCTGCCAAACAATGCATTATGTCCCTGCCTCGAATTGGTGCAATTATCTTGGCGTTACGCTAGCACCACGCCAAATGATTTTCTGGCGTTGATCAGACGAATCCCTTAAGATTCCCGATGGCGCGATAGTGCTCGATGCGAACAACCTGACTGTTTCGGTATCGGGCAGGCTTTACCAGGCCCTGTTGCAAGCCAGCGAATTTAAAAATAATTATTCAAACCAGCCATGCAAAAAAGCCCGCCTTTACAGCATCCATTATTTGCACCATTCAACCGAGCCGGCAGCCTGTGCTGTTCGAGATGTTAATGGCAGACCCTAGCGTACCTTGCATGTCCGCCGCTGCTCAAACGGCAGGGATGGATGAGCTGACAGCCATGCGGGACATGTTTGGCGAGGACTTCGCAGAACTGGCCGTTTTGTACCTGACTGACAGCCCCAGGCGTATCGCCGCGCTCCAGATGGCAGCCGCGTCGAAGGACGCCGCGCAGGCCGCCAGAGTCGCGCATTCGCTCAGCGGCAGCTGCGCATCGATTGGTGCGATTAGTCTCGCTTCATTGTGCCAGGCGCTGGAGATCGCCTGCAAGGCAGGCAATCTCGACCGGATCGACAGCAAACTGCAGGCGATCGGGATCGAGTACGCAAGAATTGACGCCAAACTGCACTCCATGCTTGCGTCATAAACCCAGGAGGGATAGTGGCTCTCTATAAAAAGATGGAACCCATCAACGTTCTGTTGGCAGATGACGATGCGACGACCCGCCTGGCATTGCGCCTCCTGTTGCAGGAAAATCTATATAACGTGGTCGGCGAAGCCGCCGACGGCGAAAAAGCAGTAGAACTATGCATGACCCTGAAGCCGCATGTCGTGTTCCTCGATATTGACATGCCGAAACTGAACGGTAACCAGGCCGCCCAACAAATTCGCGAGCAGCATCCGCAGCTGGGGATTGTCATGGTCAGTGCCGCGTCGACCGTGGACAACGTACGCCAGGCAATGCAGGCAGGCGCATCCAGCTTCGTGGTCAAGCCATTCAGTGCAGCCAGGGTTGCCGATGCCGTCAATAATTGCCTGATAAAACATCCCAGGACATGACGACAAGCCAAACCATTCCGACCAAAAATGCGCTGGTGGTCGACGACGGCCCGGTCGAGCGCCTGGCCGGCAAGTCGCTACTGGAAAAACTCGGCTTTGCCGTCACCATTGCCGATAGCGGTGAACAGGCATTGGAATGCATGATGCAATCCGACTACGATCTGGTGCTGTGCGATATTTCCATGCCCGGCATGGGCGGATTGGCGCTGCTGGAGGCGACCCGTTCGCATGCCGTCGCGCCGTTATTCATCATGTCCACCACCTTTGACGATGCCGAGCATGCACTGGCAGCGGTACGTTGCGGCGCCTATGGCTATCTGACCAAACCGCTGCGTTTCGAACTGCTGCGCGATACGCTGGCAGATGCCACGACCCGATACCAGCGAGATCAGGCTGCCGCCAACCGTGCCGTGCGTGCCAGCCTGTACGACGGCCTGACGGGCTTGATGAACCGCAGCGAATTTTCACGCAACCTGGCCCTGCGCCTGGAGCGATCCGGAGAGGGACGTGGCGCACTGCTTCTGTTCAAGATCAATGGTCTGAACCATATCAACCACAGTTACGGCCGTGCCGAAGGCGATCATGTCCTGCAAACCGCTGCCGATGCCCTGGCTCAGCAACTGCGCCAGGAAGATCTGGTGGCGCGCTTTGGCGGCGACATGTTTGCCATTCATCTGAACAATATCGCCGATACCGGGGTACTTCATCGGGCCATCGGCATCGCGCAAGCGGTTGAAGCCATCAAGATTGTGCTGGCGGGCGACGCCTTCAGCCTGAGCCTGGTGGCCGGCGGAGCCTGCATCGAGAAATTGATGGGCATGGAAGATTTGCTCAACCGCGCCGAATTCGCGTTGCATCTGGCACGGCAGCAGGGCCGCAGCACCGTGCATATCTACAGCCGGGCCGATGAGGTGCACAAGCGCGAGCTGGCGTATCAAATGAATACTCTGGCGCTGGTGCGTGCGGCGCTGGACGAACCAAGCCGCATGAGCATGCATTACCAACCGATCATTGACCTGGAAAGCGGCAAGGTCAGCCATTACGAAGCGCTGCTGCGGCTGTTTGACGAACATGGCAAGCCCTGCAATGCCGGCGAACTGGTCAAGACATGCGAAGTGTTCGGCCTGATCGGCAGGCTTGACCGGGCAGTGGTCAAGGCCTGCCTGAACGATGTGCAGCACTTGCCGGCGGGTACCGGCGTAGCGATCAATCTTTCCGGCAAATCCATCGGTGACCCGGCGCTGCTGGAATTTATCGAAACCCGTATTGTCGTCCTTGGGATTGATCCGGCGCGCATTATTTTCGAGCTGACCGAGACTGCCGCCTTTTACAATCTCGAGGAAGTACGCCATTTCGTCAAACGGATCAAGGATCTTGGCTGCCGTTTTGCACTGGATGATTTCGGCGTCGGTTTTTCCTCCTTTTATTACATCAAGGAACTCGATTTCGATTACCTCAAGCTTGACGGTTCTTTCATTGCCAACCTGCCGCGCAATCCGAACGACCAGGTCTTTGTGCGCGCGATGGTGGAAATTTCCCGCGTGTTCGGCTTATCGGTGATTGCCGAATGGGTTGAAGATCAGGAAACGGCCGAGATGCTCAGGGAATTCAAGGTCAGCTACGGCCAGGGCTATTACTTCGGCAAGCCGGTGCCGGTGCGGCAAACCGCCTGAAGCATCACAACCCGAAACGGATACCTTGCGCCAGCGGCAATGCATCGCTGTAATTGATTGTATTGGTAGCACGGCGCATGTAGGCTTTCCAGGCATCGGAACCCGATTCGCGGCCACCGCCGGTTTCCTTTTCGCCGCCGAAGGCACCGCCGATTTCGGCACCGCTTGGACCGATATTGACATTGGCAATGCCGCAGTCGCTGCCGCTATGGGACATGAAAATCTCCGCCTCGCGCAAGTCACGGGTAAAGATACTGGACGACAGTCCCTGCGGCACTGCATTGTTCCAGGCCAGCGCCTGCTCCAGCGTCTGATAGCGCACAAGATAGAGAATCGGCGCGAATGTTTCATCGTGCATCAAGACGGTCTGATCCGGCATTTCCACCAATGCCGGACGTACATAATAGCCATTGCGGCAAGTGTCGATCTCGACCCGTTCGCCGCCCGTCACCTGGCCCTGCTGCGCGCCTGCCGCCACTAGCGCCGCCTGCATTGCCTCCCATGCTGCGCGATCGATCAAGGGGCCGACCAGGGTGCGCGGGTCCATCGGATGGCCGATCGGCAGCGCCGCATAAGTGTGCTTGAGGCGCGGCACCAGCGTGTCGTACACCGCATCGTGGATAAACAAGCGGCGCAACGTGGTGCAACGCTGCCCTGCGGTACCGACTGCGGAAAAAACGATGGCGCGCAACGCCATTTCCAGGTCAGCGCTGGGCGCGACAATCATCGCATTGTTGCCGCCCAGCTCAAGGAGCGATTTTGCCAGACGTGCGGCGCAAGCCTCTGCCACCACGCGGCCCATTCTGGTGCTGCCGGTGGCGCTGATCAACGCCACGCGACGATCCACTGCCAATGCCATGCCGCAATCGGAGGCTCCCAGCAACAGTTGCGACAATCCGGCAGGTGCCTGGGGACCGAAACGCGTGAGCGCCCTGGCAAACAGCGCCTGCACGGCGATGGCCGTCAGCGGCGTCTTTTCCGAAGGCTTCCAGACCACGCTGTCGCCGCACACAAGCGCCAGCGCAGCATTCCACGACCATACCGCCACCGGAAAATTGAAAGCCGAGATCACACCAATGACCCCCAGCGGATGCCAGGTTTCCATCATCCGATGACCTGGCCGCTCGGATGCAATCGTCAACCCGTACAGCTGACGCGACAAGCCGACGGCGAAATCGCAGATATCGATCATTTCCTGCACTTCGCCCAAGCCTTCCTGCAGAATTTTCCCGGTCTCCAGCGTCACCAGTTCACCGAGTGTGGTCTTGTGACTGCGCAATTCCTCGCCGAACAAGCGCACCAGTTCGCCGCGGCGCGGCGCCGGCACGTCACGCCAGCGAATATAGGCATCAAGTCCCTGCCCGATTTTTTCAGAGACCTGATCAGGTGAATCGATGCGCAGCCGCGCCAATTCGCGACCATCGATCGGACTGGTGCAAACCCAATCCGGACCCGAATAGGGCTTCAGATCGGCGCCCAATTGATGCAACAGCTCGGTGCTGCTTTTCAGCATGATTTTCCTTTGCCGCCTGCGATAACAATACAGTCATCAGCCCGCAATCCTCGTTCCAACGTTGTTAGTACAAAATAAGAGGCATGTCTTCACAGCAATAGAAACGACAGTACCACCGTACTATTTTGCCTAGATCGGAGCGCGGTTTGCGGTAAGCGATCCAAGCTTGTAGATAAGTGTAAAAGTAACAGCTGTCAAATGAAAGACCCGAAAATGCTGTCATAAGGTATGCTTCCACGACAAACTGCCTGCATGAACAGACAAAACGCATGATATGAAGCAAGAACTTGATGAAATTGACAAGAAACTGCTGACCCTGCTGATGGATGACGCCCGCCAGCCGGTCGTGACCCTTGCCAAGCAGGTCGGAATTGCCCGCACCACCGCCATTTCCCGCATCAATAATCTGGAAAAGCGCGGCGTGATTGCCGGCTACGGCGTGCGCCTTAATCCAGACCAGTATCAGCCAGCGGTCCATGCCTATGTGAGCATTGCGATTGATCCGCGTTTTGCACCGGACCTGGTAACCCTGCTGCAGCAAGTTCCGGAAGTTGAAACCTTATGCGCGGTCAGCGGCGCGATGGATTACATGCTGACGCTGCGGTGCCCCTCCACCAGCGCGCTCGACCGGATACTCGATCAGATTGGGACGGTGCAAGGCGTCAAGCAAACTTCCACCGCAATCATACTCACCAAGAAAATCGACCGGAGTCCGATTTAAAGAAGTCAGTTGGCTGACACACGGCGCAACACGGCAACAGAACAGATAATCAGTTCTTGGAGTAGCGGGAAGACCGACAAGGAATGGATCATGGATAACATCACGGAATCGAAGAAAAATCATTTGTGGCGCAAGATCATCTGGCACACCGATCCGGATGAATTTCCGTTGGGGCCATTTCATCATGTCGAAGTGTATTGCTGCGAAGAGTCCAACGGCTATGGCGTATGGTATGTGCGGCGCCTGGCCAAGGACGATCACCGCGGGGTGCGCGGCGTCGACAGCGGCGATTACCTGCTGGATTTCTTTGCCAAGAACCGGCGCGATGACGCACTGGAGCGGACAGTCTTGATTGCCAACAGCGATGCCGCTACCGACAAGATCATTGAAGCGCTCGATCAGCTGGCATTGCAAGGGAAAAAAGTCTGAAACTCAACTCCTGCGCAGAATATGCGACGAGTGGCCAGAGACATCACGACTGCCATAAAGGTGGCTCATCCATCAGCGCGATCTGCTCGCGCAACTCCAGTATCCGGTCTTGCCAGTAACGCTGGGTGTTAAACCACGGGAAAGCCATATGGAATGCCGGGTCATCCCAGCGCCGTGCCAGCCATGCAGCATAATGCATCAGCCGCAAGGTACGCAGCGCTTCGATCAGATGCAGTTCGCGCGGATTGAAATCGAAAAAATCTTCATAGCCCGCCAGCAGATCGGCTAGCTGCCGCGTCTGGTCGGCGCGCTCGCCGGACAGCAGCATCCATAAATCCTGCACCGCCGGACCCATGCGGCTATCATCGAAGTCAACGAAATGCGGACCGGCGTCGGTCCACAGTACATTGCCGCAATGGCAGTCGCCATGCAGGCGGAGTTCGGCAACCTGACCGGCACGCTCGAAGCAATGGCGCACGCCGTCCAGAGCCTGCGCCGCTACGCTGCAATAGGCTTCTTTCAGTTCGTCTGGAATAAAGCCTTGTGATAAAAGATAATCGCGCGGCTCTTCGCCAAACGTTTGCATGTCGAGCCGGGGACGTTCCACAAACGGCTGCAACGCGCCCACCGCATGAATGCGGCCGATAAAGCGGCCCATCCATTCGAGAATGGCCGGATCTTCCAACTCGGGCGCCCGCCCGCCATGCCTGGGGAAAGCGGCAAAACGAAATTCATTGAACACATGCAGGGTGTTGCCGTTCAGCGACAAGGCGGGCACCACCGGAATTTCCCGGCTGACCAGCTCGGCGACGAATGCGTGCTCTTCTAGAATGGCCGCATCGCTCCAGCGCGCCGGCCGGTAAAACTTTGCCACCAGCGGTGGGCCGTCTTCCATGCCGATTTGATAGACGCGATTTTCGTAACTGTTCAAGGCCAGCAGGCGACCGTCGCTGAACAGACCGATTGAATCAAGGGCATCAAGAACCAAGTCGGGCGTGAGGGTGGAAAACGAGGGAACAGTAGGCGCATTCATGCTTGCCATTGTAAGGGAGATATCACACGGCCGTTCTTGGCAAAAAACTCATGACAAATAGATTACATTTGTGCGGCGCAATATTTGTGCTCATACCTTTGTGTCGCAGGCACGTCACTTTTCACCTGCCACTTGTTCTTTAAAAACGACCTGCTGTCGTTTTTTGATTGCTGAAAAATTCCCGATGTATAAGCTACGTGTATTACCATCGTGCAACTTACTAACTATATCGCCGACACTATGAAAACCGACTTCCTAAATCGCGGTTATTTAAAAAACAATAAAAGAAATGGCTTTACGCTGATTGAATTAATGATTGTGGTTGCAGTAATTGGCATCCTCGCAGCGATTGCATATCCATCCTATACAGATTCGGTCATCAAATCGAATCGGGCAACAGCGAAGGCCTTTGTCCAAACGGTGGCAAATAAGCAAGAACAAATTTTTCCTGATCAGCGTTTTTATCAAACTGCTGCAAACAATCTTGCATTTGGCAGCGCCCCGTGGCACTTGCCGGTGCCAACCGACGTCAGCAGAAACTACACGGTTACCGTCACCCATATCGCCGGTGACACAGGCACCTACCTGATTAGGGCTGCGCCAATCGCTGGCACCATACAGGCCAACGATGGCAACCTGGACTTGAACAATTCCGGCACAAAAGTGGGGAAGTGGTAGCAATACCACTGAATTATTATGTCACCACTATATGCATTATTTTATCCCAGACGCAGTCAGGGATTTACGCTGATCGAATTGCTGGTCACTATTGGCGTGGCCGCCATTCTGGGCGGGCTGGCAGCGCCGTCGATTCGCGAATTCATCGCCAATCAGCGCATCCGTAGTGCCAGTAGCGATCTGATCACACATATTACATTTGCACGTAGCGAAGCCATCAAGCAAAACACCAGCATTACCATGGCTAGCGTCAGCGGTACCACCGCATGGCAAAACGGCTGGACCATTGCTGATGACGATGGCAACCTGAAAACACAAAATCCCTATACCCTGCTAACGATTACGGCGACGGCCACGAATGTTGGCTACAACCGTAGTGGACGCTCCGCCAGCGGACAAGTCAAATTCGAAGTGGCTGACAGCACTCCCAATTCCAGGGTCCAGCCGCGCTGCATCACTGTAAGCCTGACCGGCCAGCCAGTGGCCAAAACAGGGAGTTGCTAATGTCTCAACACAATCCTTTATCGACCTATCATGCGCAGCACGGCATGCGCGGGACTTCCATGCTGGAAGTCCTGATGGCGATTGTGATTTTATCTTTCGGCCTGCTCGGCCTAGCTGCACTACAGGGCAAAATGCACACTGCGGAGCTCGAATCGTACCAGCGGGGTCAGGCACTGGTGCTGATGCAGGATATTGTCAGCCGAATTGAAGGCAACCCCGCCAACGTCGCCAGTTACGTGACCACATCGCCACTGGGCACCGATGCGGCGGATGCCGCCGATTGCAGCGTCGTGACGCCGCTGGCTGCCCGGGACCGCTGCGAATGGAGCAAGGCACTCAAAGGTGCATCGGAAAAAAAGTCGAACATGAACACAGGCACCCTGGTAAATGGTCGCGGCTGTGTGGAAGCAACTGCCAATCTGCGGGAATATCAGATATCCATCGTATGGAAGGCGATGAGTGATGGTGTCGATCAGTCCTGGATCACTTGCGGCAGCGCCAGTTATACCCCGGCACTGAGCCGACGCGCTGTCGTGACAACTGTGCAAATGCCTGATTTAACAGCACCTTAACATCCCAGATTGATACTCATGAACCTCTATCGACCATTATCTGCAAGCCGGATGCATCCAAGGGAAAAAGGCTTTTCACTGGTTGAGCTGATGATCGGCAGCGCCATCGGCCTCATTATCCTGGCAGCGCTTTCCTACGTACTGGTATCGAATGTCCAGTCCCGTACCGAACTGGAAAGAGGTAGCCGTCAGATGGAAAGCGGCCGCTTTTCATTGGCAACGCTGGTGGAGGAAATCCAGCTTGCCGGTTTTTATGGTGAATACTTTCCAGCTTCCGTTGGCATGACGACGCCCGACCCCTGCGCCAACAAACTCAATGAAATGGGATTTGCCGACGCCAATTACCGCTGGAATACTACAGCGCCGGTTGTGACCCAAGTGCCCGCGGGCCTGTTTGGCTTTGCCGAAACCGTGGCGGCATCTGCAAATTGCGCGCCCTACCTGACAACGCGTAAGGCCGGGACGGATGTGCTGGTAGTGCGTCGCGCCAGCACAGAAACGATCGCGATTGATACCAATGAAGACAGTGCTGCCGATGCCAACGTCACGCTGGAAGATGGCAGCACGGATACCTATGCATCACTGGGCAAGGGCTATTATTTACAGGCATCGAACTGCTCGGAAATCGGTGCCGCCACCGAATTCGCCTTTGTGATGGACAAGGACACCTCCCGATTCTTACTGCACAAGGGAATCCAGAAAGGCACGCCAGCATCCTGCACCACGGGCATATTGAATGGCCTGAGAAAATATATAGTGCGTATTTTCTACATCAGCACCTGCAATGACTGCAGCGGGACCGGTGATGGCATTCCAACGTTAAAGATGCGGGAGCTATCGCCCGCTGCCACCATCTGCGATGCCGATCCGGCAGTTGCCTGCGGCACCTTTACCGAACGCGCGATCGCCGACGGCATTGAAAACCTGCAAATCGAGTATGGCATCGATTCGACACTGGACGGCGTGCCCGATACATTTGTCGCCGCACCAGCTGCAACCGACTGGCAAAATGCAGTCGCGGTCAAGGTGTTCCTGCTTGCACGTAACATCGAGCAATCAACCGGCTATGTGAATACAAAAACCTATGCGCTGAGTTCGGACGGCAGCGTGGTGTTTACCGCACCTTCCGACAAATACCGGCGCCATCTCTATTCCGCCACTGCCAAGGCAAATAATCTCGCAGGAAGGAGGCCGTAAATGCATACACCCTTATACCGCAGGCAGCACGGCGCCACCCTGATCGTGGCGCTGGTGATGCTCACCCTGATGACGCTCATCACGCTGGGCGCCATCAATATCAGCACCGGCAACTTCAAAATTATTACCAACGTCCAGTTCCAGCAAGAAGCAACCGCCGCCGCCCAGTCGGCCATCAATCAGGTATTGAGCAAAGGGACCTACCTGAGCGAACCCGACACTGCCCCGACTACCCTTACCGTGTCCGTCAACAACGAGGATTACATTGTAGAGCTAAGCAAACCTTGCCTTCGCTCATCCATGGATATTCAGAATATGGAACTGAGCGATCCAGATATCTGGAAATGCACCGACAGTGCAGCCTACAAACCGGGCGTGCCAGCCGGGACTTTATGCGCACAAGTGATCTGGCAAGTAACCGCCAATGTCGCCCCGATCGCAGGTAGTAACACTGCCGCCAATATCACCAAAGCCAGAGTGCAACTCGTCGAAGGCGCCGCCATTCGCATGGACAAGATCGAAGCGAACTTGATCAAACAAACTGCCGCAAATGTTTGCTCTTAAAACTACAGCCAATCGCAATACTGTAACTACGCCTACCGGCAGCCACAAACCATTTACTCAAGGAGGTGTGTGATGACACTCTCGAAAAAAATAAGACTTCTGGCCTTGGCGGCCAGCCTGCTGGTACCGGCATCATTCGTGGTGGCAGAAGATATCGATCTGTACCAGGGCGGCTCTAACATCACCGGCAACAAGCCGAATGTACTGATTATTCTGGACAACAGCCAAAGCTGGCAGGGCAACGAGCAGCATTGGCCAGGCCTGAAACAGGGTGAATTCGAGCTGGAAACGATAAAAAACATATTGGGAACATTGAAGGCCAGCGGCACGGACGTGCGCGTCGGCCTGATGATGTTTACTGAAGGAGTAGGTAGTACGAAAGACGGCGGCTATCTGCGTTATGCGATTCGGGACATGCTCGACGGCGAGACCGATGCCACCAAGAATGTCACTGGATTGCAATCGATTCTTGACGGGATCAAGGCTGGCTTCCACAATAATCAAGATACCGCAGGGAACGCCAAAACCAAGTACGGCAATGCGATGTATGAAGCATACAAGTATTTCGGTAATTCAACAAACTATGCCTACTTAAATCCCAAGCGGGATTATGCGGGAAACGGTTCTTACAATACCACCCCTTTTACTGCCGGCAATCTCTCCGGCAATGCTTTTGCATCTTCTGTAGCCAATCAATACGTGGGTCCACTATCGGCCCTGGCACCCTGCTCGAAAAATTTCATTATTTTTATTGGCAATGGTTTTCCTTCTACTGCTGACGACGACCCAACCACCTTGGGCGATGCAACCCTGAGCAACTTTAATGCGACCCAAATCTATGCGGCTAATAAAGTGCGGTTTGCGGACGAATGGGCGCGCCATTTAAAGAATCGCGGCACGCCAACCGTCTGTACTGGCAGCGGCGCTACGCAAATCTGCGCAGACAGCAGCATCACGACCTTTACTATTGACGTGTATAAGGATCAGCAAAGTCAGGAACAAACCGACCTGCTGAAAAGCATGGCCAAGGTGGGTGGCGGTGAATATTTCGCTGCAACCAGTGAGACTGCATTTGCCACCGCACTGCAAAGTGTCTTTAATCAGATTCAGGCCGTCAACAGTGTATTTTCCTCATCCAGCCTGCCGGTCAGCGTGAATACCCAAGGCACCTACCTGAACCAGATTTACATGGGTGTGTTCCGCCCAGATGGCAAAGGCACGCCGCGCTGGCTCGGCAACCTGAAACAGTACAAATTCAAGATCACCACCGATGCAACCGGCGCCGAAACCCTGGTACTGGCCGATGCCGACAATATACCTGCCATCAGCACCACCACCGGTTTCATCAAGTCAGATGCACGCAGCTACTGGACTTCAACATCCACTTTCTGGTCGAATATTTATTCGAGTGCAGCTGCAGACGCATCGGACCGTCCCGATGGCGCACTGGTGGAGAAAGGTGCAGCGGCACAGCGCTTGCGTTCGAGCGTCTACAATACGACCACCCCGCTCGACCCGTCGATGGCAGCAGCCAGAAAGATGTTGACGTGCATACCAAATTGCACAACTGGCGCCACACCGCCGTTATTCCATAAAAGTAATGCCAGCCTGCTTACAGCAATGAATACGGTAACCGCCCCGGTTTCGCTGACCCGCGCCGGCCCAACGGTTACGGCAGACACCACCGCTGATCTGGGATTGACTGCTACAGCAGAAAGCATCACCATCAGTGACGCAGCAGTAGCTGCCTACAATGGCTCCTGGTCTGCGACCAGGGTCAATGCCAATAGATTCACCTTTACCATTCCAGAAACCCCGGTCACACCGGCAACCGGCAACATGACGGTGTCGGCCGGCACCAGCGTTTCACAAACCGTGACCGCGGATGCGACCAGCTCCAACATGACTTACAGCAATGGTACCGTGTCGGTTAACTTGCCGTCCCATGGATTTGTATCAGGCCAAATGATCACCATTGCCGGCGCCAACGTTTCGGCTGGCATGTCGAGCGCCGCCATTAAATGTTCGAGCTGGCCAGCGCTCACTAGCTGTGAATACAATGGCACGTTTTCTGTCAGCGTGGCAGACGCCAATAATTTCAGTTTTACGCCGCCCTCCAGTAATTTTGGCTATACGCCAATTATTACAACCTCAATCGATCCACCCGCAACGATCACTGCCGGATTTACCACGCTGTTATGCCGCACCGGCAGCAGCACGACCACGACCAAAGTCGCCAATAGCACGGTGGTGCGCGAAGCTGGTGGCAGTGCCGGTGCCAGCAAAAAAGTTACGGTTACGCTAGGCAGCGTCCCAGCTACTTGTGCCAATCCTTTGGTAACCAGCGGCGCTGGACGGATTACGGGTCTAACACTTTCAGATACCAACAGCAGCCGGCTCAATACAATTACTGAAACCAGCGGCATCAGTTACGGAGCTGCTGCCTGCGGTAGCGCCACAAGTTATTGCTTTTACGTAAATCTGACGTCGAATTCGGTGCAAACCGGAACTACGCCAGTGGTACCTGCCTCGCCAGCAACTACTGGCTCCACGATCACTGCCACCGGCCTTCCGACGCGCAAGGTGACCTCGATTACCCGCACCGATGGCAATGCCAGCAACATCGCCACCGTCACGCTGACAACAACCGGCCCGCATGGATTTGGATCGGCTAGCTCAGTCCTGGTAAGCGGGGCCGATCAAACCGACTACAACGGCACCAAAACAACTCTCGGCAATGCGCTCACGCTCAGTTTTACCGATCCTATTTCCGGAGCTCCGATTACCAATAAAATCACCTATACCCTCACTACCGGACCAGCAACACCTAGCCCGGGCACGGCGGCAAAAGGGGCAAACGTGGTTTCCCCAACGACGCTGATTAACTGGATGCGTGGCCTCGACAACAAGGATGATGAAAATAGCAATAATGCGACTTTGGGCCTTGGCAATTTTGACGTTCGCGCATCGATCCATGGCGACGTTCTGCACTCGCGTCCGGCAATTGTCAATTATGGCGCCCAATATGGTGGATCAGCGGCTAACCCGACGATTGTGGCATTTTACGGCGCCAATGACGGTACTCTACGCGCCGTCAAGGGTGGCCAGGCAGAGACCGATGGTGTCGAAAAATGGGCATTTGTTGCGCCTGACCACAAGAACAAATGGAACCGCCTCTACGCAAATAGTCCGGTGATCAAGTTCCCGAATACATCGACGGCACTTATCCCGACGCCGACCAAGCGCGATTATTTCTTTGATGGCAATATCGGGGTCCACCAGTCAGCTGATCTGGCGACCACGCATATTTTTGCTGCCATGCGCCGCGGCGGCCGCGCCATCTACGCCTTTGATGTCAGCAATCCGGATGATCCGAAGTTTCTGTGGACCCGGTCAAACACAAGTACGACTGCGGATGCTTCGTCCCCTACGCTTAATGGCCATGCTTCCTTTGCCGAAATGGGCCAGACCTGGTCGACCCCGAAGGTGATTCCGATCAAGAAAACCGCTGGTGTGGCATGCTCACTAGCTAATGAAGCAACCTATACCCGTGCGCTGGTGTTTGGCGCCGGCTATGATGAGACCCAGGAAGACAAGGCAAACCAGGGAACGACTGGCGTTGTTCGCACGCCCATCACGGGCCGCGGCGTCTTTGTGTTGAACGCCGAAACCGGTGAATTGATCAAGCTGTTGCAACCGGCCGATGCCAAAAAATACAGTTTCCCGGCCGATGTGACCTTGCTTGATACCGATGCCGATGGCTGTGTCGATCGCCTGTATGCGGTCGATACCGGCGCCAATATTTTCCGCTTCGATATCGGCGCTACAGACCCTGCGACATGGAAAACCTACAAGATCGCCGAACTCGGTGATGTCGACAATGATGGCGGCAGCGATGACCGCAAGTTCCTGTTTGCACCCGACCCAATTGTGTATACCAGTGGCACAACCCAGATGACATTCCTGATGGTAGGTTCGGGCAACCGCGAAGAGCCGCGTGATACCGCCGTCAAAGATTTGTTTTTCATGGTCAAGGATCCTGTCCCGGCCGCCGGCACCACAACCACCGTCACGCCAGCCAAAGTCGACACCACGGGCCTGGGCACGGCAACCAATCTACTGACCAAGATCACTTCCTTTAATTCTGCTGCCACCACCCTGGATACAGCCACGGTGACTGCAGCTGCCTTCGATGGCTGGTACATTGAATATGAGACGGGTGAAAAAACCGTCAACGCACCGCTGACCATTTCCGGGGTAACGTACTTCGGCACCAATTTGCCAAAAGCACCGACAGCACTGTGCACGCCTAACCTGGGTACCGCACGCGGCTATGCGGTGAATTTCCTGAATGGCACGTCCGCTGCAGGCGACCGCGATGCGGATGGGGTTTATGAGCAGAGCGATCTGTACTCTAATCTGACCGGCGGTGGCTTGCCACCGTCTCCGGTTGCCGGCACGGTGTGCATTGAGGGCAATTGCAAACGTTTCTGCATCGGCTGCGACTGCAGTGGGCCGGAATGTTCGGCTATCGAAGCGGCTAAAATCAATGCAACGCCAGATCCGCGTCGCAAGCGCGTGTACTGGTACTACCGGAAGGATCAATAAGCATAATGGCGGCAATCCGGCATCGGATTGCCGCCATTTATCCAGGAAAATTTCAATTCATTTTCCTGAGTCAGCGCCTTATTTCAGCAGATTAAGCCGATATAAAAGTTTGGTATTTTGAGCAAATCCAGTTTTCCAGCGGCAGCCGCGGCAGTCTTCATCCATTTCCTTGTATTGTTCTGGGCTTTTTCACAATCTGCAAGCTCGGGGCACGGCCTGAAATCCCGTATTCCTGCTCACACCCTGACTATCTCACTGATTCCTCCAGTATCGCCGCAAACGGCCGCTTCGATCGCTTCGTATCAACCGGAAGAAGAGTTTTCTATTTCGCCAGATTTTACTCAGCCGTCTCCTACCGCAGCTAGCGACACTGACCATCCAGGACTGATATCCACTTATTTTCCGGCAAAAGAACTGACCAAGATGCCAGTTGCACTGACGGATCTTGATGCGCTGCAGCCTGCCATGGCAACCAATGGCATGTATGGCAAGCTGGCGATCCGGCTTTGGCTGAATGAATCTGGCCATATTGACCGGCTTTCCTCGGTTGAAAGCGATTTACCCAAAGAGATCGAAGCATCGGTTCTGACTGCCTTTGGAAAAATGCTGTTCCGACCCGGCGAAATCAATGCCAAACCAGTCAAGACATGGGTGGAAATCGTGATTGAATATGGCGATAAGCCTGTACCCACCGATTTACCGAAAACCGACATCGAAGCCGTTACAGCAATTCAACCGACTTAGTAACCAAGCTTACTGCAATCAACAATGCAGTACCAAGCGCCACCGTTTAGTGCATTTAGCTAAGCAGATAGAATTGGACATAATCAAGGTTTGTGCGGTCCCTATAGAGGCGATCGAGGCGCTCCATCGAATCAAGTGTTGTCAAAAGACTTTTGCACACTTGCTTAGAAAGCAAAGCATTCGCAAATGCTTAAGCCAGGCAAGACTGCATTGCGCATCAATACCTGCTAAGGTAGCGTTTCTTGAAAATCACGCAGATTCATCCTTTTTATGCATCCAGACCAGCCGCTTTCCGATAAAGAGTTCCAGGAACTCGACCAGTTCCTATTGTCCGACCGCTGCGCCGAAGATGGCATGACGATGGATAGCCTGCACGGTTATCTGACCGCACTGGCGATTGGCCCGGAACAGGTATTGATGACGGAATGGCTGCCGCGCGTATGGGGGGCATCGGCCAAAAATGCGCCGCCATTCAAGTCAGACAAGGAAGCAGCCCGCATCACCAGCCTGATTGCGCGCTTCATGAATGAAGTCGTGATGACCTTTGAAGTGGCGCCCAAGGAGTTCGAGCCACTGTTTTGCGAGCATGAATGGGAAGGAAAATTGCTGATCGATGGCGAAGCCTGGGCCTGGGGTTTCTGGGAAGGGATCAATTTGCGCGCCGAGGCGTGGGAGCCGATCTGGCACTCGAATCTGGCGGTGCTGATGCGCCCGATTTACCTGTTAGGCGCCGAGGAAATCGAGGAAGAGGAAATGGTCCTGGCCGACGATCCGGTCAAGCGCCACAAGCTGGCGGTGGAAGTCGAGTCAGCGATTCCGGCAATTCATCGCTATTGGCTGCCGCTGAGAAAATCGGCTGTGACAACGGTTCAGCGCGAGGCGCCCAAGGTCGGCCGTAACGATGATTGCCCGTGCGGCAGCGGCAAGAAATTCAAGAAATGCTGTGGCGCAGAGTCGTCCGGCAACCCATCCTCATAATTGAAGCGCCTAGCCGCCCTGCGCAACGCGGGACAGCTTAATGCCGTCGTTCTACCACTGGACACAGTGGCCGTAGCAACCTCACTAATAGCATTAAATATAGCGCTAACAACCCAGGCCTAGGCTATCCGGCAGAACCTGCTCTGACTGCTTTGTCCTTGGTTCACACTCGCTCGATGATCAGCGCAATGCCCTGCCCGACATCGACGCACATGGCGCACAGCGCATAACGTCCCTTGCTCCGTTGCAGCTGATACATGGCGGTGGCCACCAGCCGCGCGCCGGAGGCGCCCAGCGGATGGCTTAACGCGATCGCCCCGCCATTCGGATTGACGCGCGGATCGTCATCCTGCAAACCCCAGTCCCGCAATACCGCAATGACCTGGGCGGCAAAGGCTTCATTCAGTTCGATCACATCGATCTGATCCATGGCCAGACCGGTTTGCACCAGCACCTTGCGTGCGGCCGTGGCCGGACCAATGCCCATGATCCGTGGCGGCACGCCTGCGGTCGCCATTCCCAGGATGCGTGCTTTCGGCTGCAAGTGATTTTTGTGAGCCGCCTTTTCATTGGCCAGCAGCAGCGCGCAAGCGCCGTCACCGAGCGCAGCGGCATTGTCGCTCGTCACCGAACCGGCCAAACGAACCAGACCTTCGGCCTTGGCCAGCTCGGTGGCGGTGCGGCTTAGGGGGCGCTCGTCGGTGGTCACGATCACCGGGTCGTCCTGTGCATGCGCCAATGTGACAGGGGTGATTTCCATGTCAAACAGTCCTGCCTGCTGCGCTGCCAATGCCTTGCGGTGGGAAGCAAGCGCCAGCTGATCCTGGGCACGCCGGTCAATCCCGAGTTCGACAGCAATGTTTTCTGCCGTTTCCGCCATCGAGGCAATCCCGTACTGGGCCTTCAAAGCATTGTTCACCGAATGCCAGCCCAGCGCGGTATCGACCAGCTGCATGTCGCGCGAGAACGCCTTGTCTGCCTTGGCCAATACATACGCCGAGCGGCTCACGGATTCAACGCCGCCGGCAATGACCATCGACGCTTCACCTGCCTTGATGGTGCGGGCGGCCTGGCCGGCAGCATCAAGGCTCGAGCCGCAAAGACGGTTGCTGGTGGCAGCGGAGACACCGGACGGCAAGCCGGCCAGCAAACTGGCCATGCGGGCGATGTTGTAACTGCCCTCACCGCTCTGGTTGGCGCAGCCATATAGGACATCGGAAAGTTGTTCCCAATCGACCTGGGGATTGCGCACCATTAATGCCGCCAGCGGAATGGCAGCCAGATCGTCGGTTCGCAGGGAAGAAAGTGCGCCACCATGGCTCCCGAACGGGGTGCGCACTGCATCGCAGATATAGGCTGGAGTCAACATGGTTGGCGTACGACGATTTACGCAAACCCTTATGAGTCTGGAATAAAAACAGAGTTGCACTTGCTGCGATGCAAGCACAACCCGGTATCAGAGCAATTATTCCTTGATGAAATGCTCGCGGTAATAGCGCAGCTCTTCAATCGATTCGACAATATCGGCCAGCGCCGTATGTTTTTGATGCTTTTTGAAACCGCTGGCGATTGCCGGTTTCCAGCGCTTGCACAATTCCTTCAGGGTCGACACATCCAGATTGCGATAGTGGAAAAAAGCTTCCAGCTTGGGCATGCCGCGCACCATGAAGCGGCGATCCTGGCAAATCGAATTGCCGCACATCGGAGACTTTCCGGTCGGCACAAAATGCTTCAGAAAATCGATAATGACGCGCTCGGCATCGGCTTCGGTAATGGTCGATGCCTTGACCCGGTCGATCAAACCCGAGCGGCCATGGGTCCCCTTATTCCATGCATCCATGCGATCGAGCGCTTCATCGGACTGATGAATGGCAAACACCGGACCTTCGGCCAGTACGTTCAAATTGGAATCGGTCACCACCACCGCCACTTCAATAATCCGGTCGGTGTCCGGGTCCAGGCCGGTCATTTCCATATCGACCCAGACCAGGTTGAATTCATTGGGCCGGGATGGAATTGCCGGAGTGGGTGCTTGCAAATCGGTAGGTTGTGACATAATTGTTTTCCTTGGAAGTCCGGTATTTTCTCACAGGCAAAGAATGAATTCCCACGTGTTTTCGATGTTATTCATCAGTTTTTTGGCAATTACACTGATTGTGCGCTTTTGGCTGAGTTCACGTCAGATCCGCCATATTCTGGCGCATCGCCAGGCAGTGCCCCCGCAATTTGCAGAAAAAGTTCCGCTTGCGGCACATCAGAAAGCAGCCGACTATACAGTCGCCAAGACCAAACTCGGCATGGTGATGTTGGTCGTCAATACTGCCACCCTGCTCGGCTTTACCCTGCTGGGCGGCTTGCAATGGCTGTCGGTGACCATATTGAATCTTACCGGCCCCGGCATGACTTATCAAATCGGCTTGCTGGTCGCGTTCGCGATCATTTCCGGCCTGATCGATTTGCCGTTTTCTTACTATTCCCAGTTCGGCCTGGAAGAAAAATTCGGTTTCAACAAAATGACCCGGCGTCTGTTCGTGATCGACATGATCAAAGGCATCGCTCTGGGCGCCATCATCGGCCTCCCGCTGGTGTGGGTGATCCTGAGCTTGATGGACAAGTCCGGCGACCTCTGGTGGCTGTATGCCTGGCTGGTCTGGAGCGGCTTCCAGCTCTTGATGCTGGTGCTGTATCCGACCGTGATTGCGCCGCTGTTCAACAAATTCACGCCGCTGACCGACGACAGCCTGCGCGCCCGTATCGAAAACCTGATGCACCGGGTCGGCTTCGCCTCGAAAGGCTTGTTCGTGATGGATGGTTCCAAGCGCAGCGCTCATGGTAATGCCTATTTTTCCGGCTTTGGCGCGGCCAAGCGGATCGTCTTTTTCGATACGTTGCTGGCCCGCCTGGCGCCCCAGGAAATCGAGGCGGTACTGGCCCATGAACTGGGTCACTTCAAATTGAAGCATATCGTCAAGCGCATCGTCGTGCTGTTTGCCGTGTCGCTCGGTTTTCTGGCGCTGCTCGGCTACCTGAAAACCCGGACCTGGTTCTATACCGGCCTGGGCGTCGACCCGATGATGGGTGCCGGCAACGATGCAATGGCGCTGATCCTGTTTGCGCTGGCACTGCCGGTCTTTACTTTCCTGCTATCGCCGCTGACATCGATCACGTCACGCAAGCACGAGTTTGAAGCCGATGCATTTGCTGCAAAATACACCAATGCCCCGGACCTGGTGACGGCGCTGGTCAAGCTGTATGAAGACAATGCTTCAACCTTGACCCCGGACCCGTTACACTCGGCCTTTTATGATTCTCATCCGCCGGCATCGATGCGGATTTCCAAGCTGCTTGCCGGCCAACACTGAAGATGACCATGATCACTACCGCCGACTTGCTGGCAAAAAAATGCCGCCACCAGACCGCTGGCTTGACTGCTGCGCAAATCCCCGATTACCTGGCCGCAATCGATCGCTGGAGCTTGCAGGATGGTAAGGTCGTGCGGACATTCACGTTTAAAAATTATCATGAAACGATTGCGTTCGTGAATGCGATTGCCGAGCTGATCCATGCCGAAGACCATCATCCGGAACTGGTCGTCACGTATAACCGCTGCACGGTAAAATTCGATACCCATTCGATCAACAATGGCCAGGGCGGGCTGTCCGAAAACGACTTCATTTGCGCCGCCAAGGTCGATGCAGTCTTTGCCCAGCCGCGGTCCAACTGATGGCGCGCATAACCGCCACCATCATTGCCGCGCATGGCCGGCACTACCTGGCTCAGGGCGAGGCCCTTCGATTTCAATGTGTCACCCGCGGCAAGAAAAGCGATGTCGCAGTCGGCGACATCGTGCAGGTGCAGATGACTTCCGCCAACCAGGGCGTGATCGAATCGATCGACGAGCGCAAGTCGCTACTGTATCGCTCCGACCAGTACAAGTCCAAGCTGCTGGCGGCCAATGTGACGCGATTGTGGATTGTGGTCGCAACTGAACCCGGGTTTTCGGATGATCTGGTCTCGCGCTCCCTGGTGGCTGCCGAAGCCGCCGGCGTCCAGCCGCATATCATCCTGAACAAGACCGATATGCCCGAGTTTCTGTCGAGAGCGCGCCAGCGTGTCGCATTTTATGCGAACCTTGGCTACCCGGTGCATGAAGTGTCGGCACGCGGCGCGCCGGAAGCAACCTGCGCGACGCTGCAGCCGCTGCTGGACAATCAATCGACGATTTTGATCGGCCAGTCCGGCATGGGCAAGTCGTCACTGATCAATTTGCTGGTGCCGGGCGCTGACATTGCCACCCGAGAGATTTCGGCAGCATTGGATACCGGCAAACACACGACAACGTTTACCCGACTCTACACTGTCAAGCCAGGCACCAGCGTGATCGATTCGCCTGGTTTTCAGGAATTTGGCCTGTATCATTTGAGCGAAGGCATGCTGGAACGCGCCTTCCCCGAATTCGGCCCCTACCTGGGCCAGTGCAAATTCTATAATTGCCATCATCTGAATGAGCCGGCCTGCGCGGTGCTGGGCGCCATCGAGACAGGAAAGATTGCCCTGATCCGCCATGCGCTGTACCAGCAACTGGTGCATGAGGCGTCGCAGACGATCGGGTATTGAGCATCAGAGCGCTGGCTTGTTGACCATCAGGAAAAACACGATGATCATCGCGATAAAGGCAGGATAACCCAAGCCTTCCCACCAGCGGGCGTAACGCCAGTACAGCGCCGGCAATGGCGTGCCGCTAGCCAATGCGGCGTTGGCGATGCGCCGCATCCGGATTTGCAGCCACACCACGGGCAACCAGCAGGCACCCGCCAGCAGATACAGTGCGATCGACCAGGCGATCCAGGGTGTTGACAGCGACCAGCCCGCCAGGTGCATCAACGCAAATCCTGTCAGCGGCTGCAGCACGCCGGCCGGGGTGGTAAAGATCCAGTCGGCCAGCACCACGATGCGAACCACTACTGCCTGCGCCGCCAGGTTCTTGCTGCGATTGGCGAAAAACAGATAAAAAGCCGAGCCAAATCCAACACCGACCAACACCACTGATGACAGAATATGCAGCGTCTTCAAAAGCAGATAAACCGACATGTCAAGCCTTTCGGAATTCGGTGGCGTCCAGCACCAGCAGCAGTGCCAGAATCGGAATATTTTTCAGCAGAGGCCCGAACGGATGCAGCCAGAATGCCGGCAGAAAAAAGCTGATGATTACCGTATATGCCAGTACCAGTGCGATTTGGCTGCGCCACAATAGCCGACCTGGTGTGACCAGCGTGGCAATGCCCAACGCACAATCCAGCACGGCCGCACCGTACAGCACAGTGGACGCAGCCCGGCCCTCCAAACCGATCTCACCCAGCAGTACCAGACTCTGCTCGACCGGGTAGATGCCAACTGCCAGCAAGCCGGTCACCATCCAGACCGTCGCCAATGCCACCCGCAGCAGCGGCATGGTCCAGACAGACAGGGCATCCGCGCGCAGCATGGCAGGTGTCGTACCGGAAAACCAGGTGCCTGCCCCCTTCGGCAGGCGCCCCAGCACCCGCGAAAAGTTGGCCGGGTCGGCGACGTTTTCGTCTTCCAGCATGCGCAAGGTATCCGGCGCCAACACCCGTTGCGGCAATCTGGCCGCCAGCCGGGCAGTCATGCGCATGACCTGCATTGGAACCCGCATCCAGACCGGCGGCGCCAGTTGCATCGCCTCGCGATATGACAACAGCATCGACCGATACGTCATTGCCACAGGTCCGACCACGTCGATTATGCGTCGTGTTTCGATGCCCGGTTGCAGCAGGCACAACACCGCTTCGCACAGGTCATCGATATGCACCGGTTGCAGCAGCTGGGTACCTGTTCCCGGCAAGCCGATCACCGGCAGGCTGGCAAGGGTACGAAACAGCCGGCTGCTGCTGCCGTTGATACCAACTACCAGCGAAGGACGCAGGATCAACCAGTCCAGCGCTGTTCCCTCCAGAAAGGCATCAGCGGCACGCTTGCTGCGCATGTAAGGCGTCCATGCGCAGGAGTCACCCCCACTCAAAGCGGATATCTGAATCACCGTTTTTACACCTGTTTTCGCGCATGCATCGAACAACGCGATTGGCGCATCACGGTGAATTGCATCGAACGTGCAGGTACCATCTTCAATCAGAATCCCCACTGCGTTGATCACCACATCAACCTGATGCAGTCGCTGCAGCCAGCTGCTGGCATCGGTATCACGCGTGTAATCGATGCTGAGCTCGGCGTCATTCTGCGCGAGCCTGACACCGCGAACAAGTTGGTGCCCGGCCACCTGCAGGGCGTCGCAGATGTGCCTGCCGATGAAGCCATTGGCGCCGCAAACGAGAATTTTCATATGCATGCCTCTTTCAGGTTGATCAGCGGTTGGGAGCCGTGCCGGCCAGCGCAGCCTCGACGCGCTCTTGCGGAAACAGCCGGGCACGCGTCTGCGGGCAATTGGTCAAGCTGTACCAGATCGTGCGTGCAACCCAGGCAATGCCGGCAAAACCGCCTGCCAGTGTCAACACCAGCGTCCAGCGCAGCGTATCGATCAGATTGTTTTCATCTCTTGCCCCAAATGCCAGCACCAGAATCAGCGCGCCGAATAACGACAGCAGGGTCACGCAACGGATCCAGAACTCCGCACGTTCCGGTGTGCCGCAAATTTCAGCCAATACATTGCGCAGAATCGGGCGCAGGTAAGCCATCGATGCCAGTGTCAAGGCGATCGGCAATCCCAGAGAAAATAAAAAAATTGTGATAGTCATGATGAAAATCCTCCGTAATGAATTGATGGCTAAAACCGCAGTCCCGTTTAAAACGCGCAGGTTCCACTCTTGCAGGCCTGACTGCGTCGATGCGCGCGCCTGGCGGCGATACCGAACAGGATGAAGGCGAGCGAGGCCGAAATGCGATGCCGGTGGCGCGCCAGATGAATGTAGGCACGGTCGAAAAGGGGCTTCAGCAATGGCCAGCCGGTCGGCCTGGTGATCCAGCCCAGCCCGACTGCAGCGTAAGCCAGCCGGAATACTTCAACGCCCCTGATCAGCGTGCCATCGGCCATGACGGCGTGAATTGCTTCCAGCATCGCCGCCAGCGGCACGCCGTAAGGCTCGGGATCGAAGTCGGCTGCGGAAACATCGACAAAACGCAGCAATCCATCGCGGTCACGCGCTTTCAGGTTGTCGATCTCCAGCTTGCACAGCGGGCAGGTTTCTTCATACAGCAAGGTCAACGGATAGGTGCTCATGATGTTTCCCTTCGTTAAAAAGTGGCTCATCTTTAATTTATGTAATTTCAGTCAATACAGAAATAGACAATCAAAAAAAACGGCCTGCTCCGACAGACCATCGTCACCCTACTTGCCAGTCTTGGCGCCATTTTTGGCATCGCCGCGCACGAATTTTTGCACCGACGCCCCCATTTTGAGCAGCTTCATCAGCAGCGACGGCTCCAGCCGCAGCATTTCATCGACCCAGGTCGTCATGGTTTCCATCAGCGCCAGCGTTTCGGCAATCCGCTGCTGGGCCGCCTTGTCTTCCTTTGCCAGGTCCGGACTGGCGAGGCATTCGCGCAAGGTGACGATAGTCGGGTCGAACTCCCGGTTCTTGCGCTCCCTGACCACGGTGCGAAACAGTTCCCAGACGTCGTGCGATGTTTCGAAGTGATCGCGCCGGTCGCCCATGATGTGGGCGATCCTGACCAGCTTCCAGTTTTGCAGCTCCTTCAGGCTGGTCGACACATTCGAGCGCGCCACCCCCAGCGTGTCGGCGATGTCTTCCGCATGCAGCGGTTTGCCGGTAATGTAAAGAAGCGCATGAATCTGGCTGACCGTGCGATTGACGCCCCAGCGGGTGCCCATTTCGCCCCAGTGCAGCACGAATTTTTGCGAGATCGGTGTGAGTTCCATGACTTCAGATTAGGCGCTTCAGTAATTTCTGTCAAGACTGAAATATAAAAATACCTCACTCCTCTGTTGATTTGATCCAAATCACCTGCCACCCCATCCATACACCGACACGTGATTCGTTTCGGGATAACATTCCAGGCTGTCATTTAAGACATAAAACTCATATAATTGAAGAAGTTACATTAACCGGCGGCAGGCGCCACCCTTGCCGCCGTTTTCATTTATGGCAATCAAACATTTTCTGCAGTTTTCCGACTTTGCGCTTGACGAGTTCGAGTACGTGATCGAACGCGCGCATATCATCAAGCGCAAGTTCAAGAATTACGAACCGCACCACCCGCTGCAGGACCGTACCCTGGTCATGGTGTTCGAAAAAAATTCGACCCGTACCCGACTGTCGTTCGAAGCCGGCATGCATCAGCTGGGTGGCGCGGCGATCTACCTTAACACCCGCGACAGCCAGCTCGGCCGCGGCGAGCCGGTGGAAGACGCGGCCCAGGTCATGTCGCGCATGTGCGACATCATCATGATCCGCACTTTCGGTCAGGAGATCATCGAACGCTTTGCCGCCCATTCACGGGTACCGGTGGTTAATGGCCTGACCAATGAACACCACCCGTGCCAGGTGCTGGCAGACGTCTTTACCTTCATCGAGCAGCGCGGCTCGATCGCCGGCAAGACGGTGGCCTGGATCGGGGACGCCAACAACATGCTGTACTCCTGGCTGCAGGCGGCGCAGGTATTCGGCTTTCACGTCAATGTATCGACGCCGGCCGGCTATCCGATCGATTCATCCCTGGTTGCGCCTGACAATCGCGGCTATACCGTATTTGCCAGCCCGTCCGACGCCTGTCAGGGTGCCCATCTGGTGACCACCGATGTCTGGACCAGCATGGGCTTCGAAGAAGAAAACGCCGCGCGCCTGAAAGCCTTCGATGGCTGGATCGTCGATGCGGCGAAAATGCAGCGCGCGCAACCGGATGCGCTGTTCATGCATTGCCTGCCGGCCCACCGCGGCGAGGAAGTCGCCGCCGACGTCATCGACGGCCCGCAATCGGTGGTCTGGGACGAGGCGGAAAACCGGCTGCACGTCCAGAAGGCGCTGCTTGAATACCTGGTACTCGGCAGGCTCGATTAGTTAGTTATTGCACAGCTCATCATCCTATTCATCGTATTATTCCCATTTACATTTCAAGCACGCTAAGCAGAAATCATGTCGACCATACTCCAGTCCGTACCCGTCAACCAAAAAGTGGGCATCGCCTTTTCCGGCGGGCTCGACACCAGCGCAGCACTGCACTGGATGCGCCAGAAAGGCGCGATTCCGTATGCATACACAGCCAATCTGGGCCAGCCGGACGAATCCGACTATGAAGCGATCCCGCAAAAAGCCAAGCTGTACGGCGCCGAACTGGCGCGCCTGATCGATTGCCGTGAACAACTGGTCGCCGAAGGCATCGCCGCGCTGCAAAGCGGCGCGTTCCACATCTCGACTGCCGGCGTGACCTACTTCAACACCACCCCGCTGGGCCGCGCAGTCACCGGCACCATGCTGGTCGCCGCGATGCATGAAGATCAGGTCGACATCTGGGGCGACGGCAGCACCTTCAAGGGTAACGACATCGAGCGTTTTTACCGCTATGGCTTGCTGGTCAATCCGGCGCTGCGAATCTACAAACCCTGGCTCGATGACCGCTTCATCCAGGAACTCGGTGGCCGCAAGGAAATGTCGGAATTCCTGATCAAGTCCGGCTTCGACTACAAGATGTCGGTCGAGAAGGCCTATTCGACCGACTCCAATATGCTGGGCGCGACCCATGAAGCCAAAGACCTCGAGCATTTGAGCAGCGGGATGAAGATCGTCGAGCCGATCATGGGCGTGGCATTCTGGCGCGACGACGTCGAAGTCAAGCGCGAGGAAGTCAGTATCCGTTTCGAGGAAGGACGTCCGGTCGCCTTGAACGGCATCGTCTATGCGAATCCGGTGGATTTGCTTCTGGAAGCAAACCGCATCGGCGGGCGCCACGGCCTTGGCATGAGCGACCAGATCGAAAACCGCATTATCGAAGCCAAGAGCCGCGGCATTTATGAAGCACCGGGCCTGGCGCTGCTGTTCATCGCCTACGAACGCCTGGTCACAGGAATTCACAACGAAGACACGATCGAGCAATACCGCGACAATGGCCGCAAGCTCGGACGTCTGCTGTACCAGGGCCGCTGGTTCGATCCGCAAGCGATCATGTTGCGTGAAGCGGCGCAACGCTGGATCGCCCGCGCCATCACCGGTGAAGTCACGCTGGAACTACGACGCGGCAATGATTACTCGATTCTCAATACCGAATCGGCCAACCTGACCTACAAGCCGGAGCGCCTGACGATGGAAAAAGGCGAAGGAGCGTTCACGCCGCAAGACCGGATTGGACAATTGACGATGCGTAACCTGGACATCATCGATACGCGTGAAAAGCTCAGCATTTACGGCAAAGCCGGCTTGCTCTCCTCAAATCCTGCCGTGGCGCTGCCGCGCCTGGGTAAAGACAGCGACCAGTAACGACCACCATTTCACTATTACACTATTGAACACGACATCATGGCCACACAATTCGATAACGTTTCCGTCGTCAAGAAATCCAATATCTACTTTGACGGCAAATGCATCTCCCACAGCGTGATTTTTCCGGATGGGATAAAAAAAACCATCGGCGTGATTTTTCCGTCCTCGCTGACCTTCAATACCGGCGCGCCCGAAATCATGGAAATCACTGGCGGCAAGTGCCGGGTTCGCAACAAGGGCGAAAATGACTGGAAAACATACGAAGCTGGTCAGCGCTTCGAAGTAGCGGGCAATTCCAGCTTCGATATCGAAACCCTGGAAACGCTCGACTACGTCTGCCACTTCGGTTGATTTCGAGGCTGTTATAGCGATGCAGCTGGCAGCAAGCAAAGCCTTGTCAGGCCGCGATTGCCGCCAGCGAAGGACATGGTCAGACGAATACCGGCTCCGGCTCCAGCTGCACGCCAAACCGCTGCCCGACATCCGCCTGAATCGCCCGGGCCAGGGCCACAATCTCCTGGCCGCTGGCGCCGCCCAGATTGACCAGCACCAGCGCCTGTTTAGGATAAACGCCGGCTGCACCCAGATTTTTTCCCTTCCATCCGCATTGCTCGATCAGCCAGCCGGCCGCCAGCTTGTAACTGCCATCGGCCTGCACATAACTGACCAATTGCGGGTGGGATTCGAGCAGCAGATTGCGCTGCGCTGCCGATACCACGGGATTCTTGAAAAAGCTGCCAGCGTTGCCAATGACAGCGGGGTCAGGTAACTTGCGGCTGCGGATCGCGATCACGGCATCACTGATGTCCACGGCAGCCGGCAAGATCACATTGCGCTGCAGCACTTCCCGAGCCAGTTCCGCATATTGCAGGTTGGGCTGCCAACGTTTCGGCAGCGCCAGCGTCACGTCCAGAATCACTGCGCCTTCGCGCAATCGATGCTTGAATATGCTGTCGCGATAGCCGAATTCGCATTCGGGATTACTAAGCGTTGAAATGGCACCGGTTGCCAGATCCAGTACGGTAACAGCGTGCAGGCAATCCTTGATTTCGGCGCCATAGGCACCGATATTCTGGATCGGTGCTGCGCCAACGCTGCCCGGTATCAGGGACAGGTTTTCCAATCCACCGAGCCCATGCGCCAGCGTCCATCGAACCAGCTGATGCCAGCTTTCGCCAGCGGCCGCCTGGACATACGTGGCATCGGCATCTTCACCGACAATCGCGATGCCTTTCATGCACATATGCAAAACAAGCCCGGGAAAGTCTTGTGTCAGCAGGATATTGCTGCCGCCTCCCAACACCAGTTTCGGCAGTTGCGTCAATTCAGGCAAACTATTAACCTCAAGCAACATCTTGACAGAGGTAATGGTGATATACCGTCGCGACCTTGCAGGAATACCAAATGTATTATGGTCGCGAAGTGAAAAGTCGGATTGAATGGCGAGAGCAGCAGTCATAGGGGCCAAATTATAGTCGCAAGCCGGGCACCCAGCGTAGGGCGATTCAGGTTTTTGCCAACATCCAGCTCAATCGAACCTGCTTGTTACCAAGTGCATTTGACAGTATTTAGCGTTTGGCGGGAATGGAATGATGTGGTCCCACTAGCCACTTGCATTCTTGTTCGATAGAATTGAAGAATTATTCAAATTGCAATAACCAAGCGGTCATATTGCCGCCCAGAAAAAAGGATTGTGCCATGCCATCGTTTGATGTTGTTTCCGAAGCAAATTTGGTTGAAGTAAAAAATGCTGTTGAGCAAGCAAACAAGGAGATCTCCACCCGGTTTGATTTCAAGGGCAGCGATGCCCGGATCGAACAAAAAGAACGCGATTTAACCGGGTTTGCTGATTCGGATTTTCAACTGAATCAGGTACGCGATGTCTTGACCGCGAAACTGGTGAAACGCGGTGTCGATGTACGCTTCATGGATATCGGCAAGGTCGAAAAAATTGGCGGCGACAAAGTCAAACAAGTCATCAAGATCAAGAATGGCATCGAAGCCGACGCTGCCAAAAAAATTGTGCGCATCATCAAGGATAGCAAGATGAAGGTGCAAGCCAGTATTCAGGGAGAAGCGGTACGTATCACCGGTGCCAAACGCGATGACTTGCAAGCCGCAATGGCGTTGCTGCGCAAGGATGTCACCGATTTGCCGCTGGAATTCAATAATTTCCGCGATTAAGCGCCCACAGCACGGGAGGGGATATGCCGCGCTACCGGTTTCCTGCAGCAAGCCTGCCTGACCAGGCAGCACCTTCCCGGAAGGAAGCGGTGCGTCCGGCATCGTCATGCCAATGCGCGCTCGAAGTCCATTTTCCGCATATCCTGACTGCGATCCAGGCGTTATGGGGATTCAGGGAATTGAATCCTTACTTCACCAAGCTCACCATGGATGACCGTGGCGGCCGTGCCGGGTTTCCACCTGATGTCTGGGATGAAATTCACACGCTGCTGCGACTGCATCAGGAAATCCTTCCAGAGCCTTTATTTGCCACTAACATATCCCGCCATGCACTCGACTTCGTTCGTTCTAGCTAGCCTGCTGCTTGCTTCGCCTGCCATTGGCGCCGATATTAATTTGATCGGCGTTTTCCCTGGCAAGGCAGTGCTGGTGGTGGACGGCGGCAATCCGAAAACCTACTCCGTGGGCAATACCATTGCAGGCAATATCAAGCTGGTCGCCGCCACTTCTTCTTCCGCGACAATCGAAGAAAATGGCAAACGGCAGACACTGGGTTTGGGTGAACATGTCAACCGGACTGCGCCATCGGGCCCGGCCAGTATTACCTTGCAGGCTGACAGCAGGGGCCATTACATGACCCAGGGCCAGATCAATGGCGGTACAGTTCGGATGCTGGTCGATACCGGTGCCAGCCTGATTGCCTTGCCTGCAAGCGACGCGACCCGTCTGGGGATTGATTATAAAAAAGGAACGGTCGGTTATGCCAATACCGCCAATGGTGTCACACCGATCTACAGAATTACGCTGAACAATGTCAAGGTGGGCGATATCCAGCTCAGCCAAGTCGAGGCGTCGGTGCATGAGAGCGGTCTGCCGGTCATCCTGCTCGGCATGTCCTTTTTGAACCGCACCGAACTTCGTCGTGAAGGCGAACAGCTGACGCTGACAAAGCGGTTTTGAGGCTGCGGTGAACCCAGCGCCCGATTGCTCCAAACGCGATGGGCACAGGGATCCCTGTGCCCATCGCGGCAAACACCAACGGAAGCAATGACTTATGCGTCCGGATCTTTCAAGCGGCGCAGCTTGACTGCAGCCGCCAAGCCTTCCAGCACACCCAGACTTTGCTCCCAGTTGATGCAGCCATCGGTAACCGACTGGCCATACGTCAGTTCCTTGCCCGCGATCAGATCCTGGCGACCGGCCACCAGGTGTGATTCAATCATCACGCCAACGATACGCGTGTCGCCTGCTGCAATCTGGCTGGCGATTTCGGCACACACCGGAATCTGGTTCTCGGGTTTTTTCGAGCTGTTGGCGTGTGATGCATCGATCATCAGGCGCGATGCCAAGCCATTGCTGGCAATATCCTTGCAGGCAGCATCAACGCTGGCGGCATCGTAATTGGGCGCCTTGCCGCCGCGCAGAATGATATGGCAGTCTTCGTTGCCCGAAGTCGAGACAATTGCCGAGTGACCGCCTTTGGTCACAGACAGGAAATGGTGCGGCTGCGATGCCGCCTTGATTGCATCCACCGCAATCTTCACATTGCCGTCTGTGCCATTCTTGAAGCCGACCGGACAGGACAGACCGGAAGCCAGTTCGCGATGCACCTGCGACTCGGTCGTGCGCGCGCCGATCGCGCCCCAGCTGATCAGATCGGCGAAATACTGCGGACTGATCACATCCAGAAACTCGGTGCCGGCCGGCAGACCCAATTCATTAATATTGAGCAGCAGCTCGCGTGCCATGCGCAAACCTTCGTTGATGCGGAAGCTGTTGTCCATATGCGGATCGTTGATCAAGCCTTTCCAACCTACCGTGGTACGCGGTTTTTCAAAGTACACCCGCATCACGATTTCCAGTTCATCGGCATAGCGTTCGCGCGCCTTGACCAGAAGGTGGGCATACTCCATGGCTGCCTTGGTATCATGAATCGAACATGGACCAATCACCACCATCACCCGGTCATCCTGCCCGTGCAGAATGCGGTGCAGCGCAACGCGGGCGCCAGCAGCGGTCGTGGCCGCCTTTTCCGAACAGGGAAATTCGCGAATCAGATGCGAAGGAGGCGTCAGTTCTTTCATTTCTCTGATCCGTAGATCATCAGTACGCGGCATGTTTTCTCCTAAAACTTCAATCAGTTAAATCATGTTGGGGAACGACTACGCGGTGCCCAGGTTTCGCAAAACATTTTCCCGCAATACGGGGGAAACAAAAAAACCGCCATCACTGGCGGTTTTTTCAGAAATTCGGTTTAAGCCTTTTATTCGTGCGCTTACCGCTTTTCCACCGCCATTGGGCTGGAATAGCTAAAATAAAAATAAAAATAAAAACGCGCAGACATCATTGGCTTCACAAAATTACATAAAGAGTACAGCGATAGTGCAATAAATCGGGAGATTTGGCAAGCAAGACTGTTGTTTTAACAAATTAACAAGCCGGAGCATGTCTTGCGGCTTTGCCTGGCTTGTTTAAGCTGTCCCGCCCACCGTCACGCCATCAATACGCAAAGTCGGTTGTCCGACACCGACCGGTACGCTCTGCCCTTCCTTGCCGCAGACGCCGATACCGGAGTCGAGGCGCATGTCGTTACCAATCATCGAAACCCGATTCAACACATCAGGGCCATTGCCGATCAAGGTCGCGCCTTTGACCGGATAAGTCACCTTGCCATCCTCGATCATGTACGCTTCGCTGGCAGAAAACACAAACTTGCCATTGGTTATATCGACCTGTCCGCCACCGAAATTGACTGCATATAAACCATTCTTTACCGAAGCAAGAATTTCCGCCGGATCCTTGTCGCCAGCCAGCATGTAGGTATTGGTCATGCGCGGCATCGGCAAGTGGGCAAACGATTCGCGGCGTGCATTGCCAGTCACCGGCATATTCATCAGCCGTGCATTCAAGGTATCCTGGATATAGCCTTTCAGGATGCCATCCTCAATCAAGGTAGTGCACTGGGTCGGATTGCCTTCATCATCCATATTGAGGGAACCCCGGCGGTCGGCAAGCGTGCCATCATCCACCACCGTAACGCCTTTGGCTGCCACACGTTCGCCAATCCGGCCGGAAAACGTGCTTGATCCTTTGCGGTTGAAATCGCCTTCCAGCCCATGCCCGATCGCTTCATGCAGCAAGACGCCCGGCCAGCCCGGCCCGAGCACCACGGTCATCGGTCCTGCAGGCGCAGGCCGCGCTTCCAGATTAACCAGGGCGGATGCCACCGCTTCCGACGCATATTTTTCAAGCAAGTCGTCGGTGAAATAATCATACCGGTATCGTCCACCGCCACCGGAAGATCCCATCTCGCGCCGGCCATTTTGCTCGGCAATCACCGTGACTGAAATCCTGACCAGAGGCCGGATATCGGCGGCAATCACGCCATCGCTGCGCACCACCAGAACCACATCGTATTCTCCGGCCAGACCAGCCATCACCTGTACCACCCGCGGATCCTTGGCACGTGCAATGCGCTCCACCTTTTCAAGCAGCTTGACCTTTTGCGTGGCGTCCAGTGACGTGAGCGGATCGTTCGGCAAATAAAGATTGCGGCTGCCGGCCGGGGCAATCGCGGAAGCCACCTTGACCTTGCCGGTACCTTGACGGGCAATCGTGCGGGTGGCGGCCGCAGCGTCACTCAATGCCCGTTCTGAAATTTCATCTGAATAAGAGAACGCAGTCTTGTCGCCCGACACCGCCCGCACGCCGACTCCCTGGTCAATCGAAAAACTGCCGGTTTTGACGATGCCTTCTTCCAGGCTCCATCCTTCATTCTTGGTAAATTGAAAATACAGGTCGGCGTAATCCACCTTGTGGGTGAACATGGTGCCAAGCGCCCGGATCAGCTTTGCTTCATCCAGACCAAATGGCGTCAGCAAAATGTCTCGGGCGGTAGCAAGGGTGGTCAGATTCGGTTCAAATAAGTTCATGATTTTGGCAAGGCGACAATCAAGCGCCGGGTCGGTTAAGCATCAGAATGAAACCATTGTAGAACATCTCGACAGCCACTGCTGTCCCTCGGTGGAGGTCATAACTTGCGGTGCCGCAATGCCGGCAAGCTTTCCCGCACGCGATCAATTTCGGCAGCATCGAACTCGCCAATGATCACGCCCTCTCCTTCGGGCAGCACTGCCTTGATTTCCCCCCAGGGATCAATCAGCATGCTGTGCCCCCACGTTCGGCGGCCATTGACATGCTTGCCGCCCTGCGCAGCTGCCAACACATAGCACTGATTTTCAATCGCCCGTGCACGCAGCAGGATTTCCCAATGCGCGCGGCCAGTGGTATAGGTGAATGCAGCGGGCACCACAATCAACGCGCACTGCCCCATGGCCCGATACAATTCGGGAAAACGCAAGTCGTAGCAGACCGACAATCCGACATCGCCAAACGGCGCACAAAAAACCGTGACGTCCTTGCCGTGGACAATCGTGCGCGACTCATCATAGCTCTCGTCACCTTTTGCAAAACTGAACAAATGGATTTTATCGTAGCGCGATACCATCGCGCCGGACGGGTCATACACCAGCATCGCATTCAATACCTTGTCAGCTTCTTGCGCTGCCATCGGCAAGGTGCCGCCAATCAACCAAATTTGTTTTTCTTTCGCAATCTCGGACATGAATTTCTGAATTGGCCCGACATCGGGTTGCTCCGCGTAACGCACTTTGTCCTGTTCCTGCAAGCCCATAAACGGCCAATACTCAGGCAACAGCACCAACTGCGCGCCTTGTTCGACTGCCTCACCAATCAGGCGCCGTGCCGTGGCGAAATTTTCTTCTAGCACCGGGGTGGAAACCATTTGCACTGCAGCGATTTTCATAGAAGTCATCCTGTCGAATTAGTTCGAGTCAATTAACAGTGCCACTATTTTGCGCGGCGCCGGTTGCGGCGTCCGGACTAACAGTGGTGTCGTTCTTCCGATTCAGCTTGGTAATCGCCGGATCTTTCCAGGGGCCGGCAATCTGATACTCAAAAGTAAATGCGCGCATTAACGGTTCACGCAAAAATAACTGGGCCAGAAAAGTGCCTAATCCAATCACCGGATTAACCGCGAGCGCATACACAATCGATGCCGCACCCGCATTAATCTCCGGAATAATTACCACATGCAAATTAGTGGTTTCCTTGTTGATATCTGCAGCACCATCCATCAACACTGTCGCACTGACACTGCGCATCTTGAAATTATCCGTGATGGCGATACCACGGGTAATGATGGCGCTGCCAACCACACCGTCAAAGGCAAAGCCTTCTGAAAATACATCGCGAAAGTCCAGCGTCAGCCGACGCGCCAGCGATTGCAGGCTCAATACACTGAGTAATTTGGCCGCACTGGGGTCAACTTTCAGGAACTGGCCGGCGCCGATATCGATACTGAGGCGACCATTCAAAGTGGGAATATCGAGTGCAAAAGGCATGCCCTTCCAACTCAACTCCCCCTCCATCCGCCCTTTACCGCCGCGCAAGACATTGTTGAAACCGAAGCGGTCCAGCAATTTTCCGGCATCCGCAATATTAAGAACATAATTCAGGCTTGACTGGCTTTCCCCTTCCTTGATGCCCCATTTGCCGCTGGCTTTCAATTCGCCATCGGGATTGACGATCACCAGCTTGCTGATGCGCCATTCCGGCATAGATGCATTTCTTGCATTATTGGCTATCAGTTCGAGATGTCCAAACCGTTTGCCAAACAATTCAAAGTTTTCTGCCGTGATATCAAGCGCCGGAATCTGGGTCGAGGTCTGTTTGCCATCCAGCAGGTCCGATACATCCGATGCCGCCGACTTCGGAATCACCAGCGACGCCAGGCGTGCCGTCACCTTGCCCAGACCCCGACCGGAAGGCGATTCGTTCCAGGTGATATAGCCGGACGCCTGTTCCGAATCGATATTGGCTTGCCAGCTGCCTTTCTGATGAGATGCACCGACCACCACGTTGTCGAGTTTTTTGCCAGCCACGATCAATTCGGTGGCGCGTGCAGCCAGCACTTCCGGTTCGATATACTGTGCCAGGGCAGCCGTGTCGGTCGATGCAGACAAACCAGGCTTGTCGGAACCGATAATCGTGGTAACCAGCCGATTCCAGGCATCGATATTGAGCGACCGTACGCTGACGTTGGCAATCAGGCCGCTATCGGGCATGGGTGCAGGCACGTTGATGCCGATGCCTCCTCGAACGACACGCCATGCGGCATTTTTTTCCGTGGATTTCTGGCGTTCGTAATATGCTGCGATCGCAGCACCGGCCGACACTCTGATTTCGTCACGCAGCGTAGCCGCATCTGTTCCGGCCTTGCCGGTCAACTCCAGCCTGAATGGCATGGCATCCTGTGCCGGCTTGTTCAAGGGTTCGGGGAAATCCAGTCCGATCCCCTGCAGCGTCGACTCGATGACAATTTCCGGCCGCCCTTTCTTTTTCACGCTGATGGTAGCCGCATAACGCGTGCTGCCGCTGATGCGCTGCCCGACGCGCTGCATTGCCGGTGCCGGATAGGCCTTGCGCACACCCTCGGCCGTCAATCCGCCGCTGGCCTTGACGATGATTGTGCCGTCACGTTGCGTGCCGCCCGACACCGCAACAGTGCCACCTAGGAAATTCGATTTCATCGAAGGCAATGCAATGCCGGTCTCGGTAAATTCAAGCTTGCCGCTGGTGCCAGACATGGTCGGCATCGCATCAAACAGCGTGACGTCATTGCCGGTAAATTGCAGCGCACCCTGTACCTTGGCGTCATGCAATTGATGGAGCGGCAACTGCAGTTTCAATGCCAGCCTGGCATTGCCGCTTGCCTTGCTCTCTTGCGTAAAATCGCCAATCCATTCTGCTACCGGACTCGCATTGACATAGCCAATAAAATTCTGCAATGCGCCTTCGGCATCGCCCTCGATGTCAAGCAATAGGCCTTCGGCCAAAATATCCGGAATCACTGCCCTGACCTTGGTTAATGCCACACCACCGGTGCTGGCACTTGTAGCCCGGATTTCCATGCGATTCCTGTCAAACAGGATGGTGCCCTGTATATCTTCAAGTGTCGGCCACATCGGCGACTTGCCATCCCGGCCAAGACTGCCCGGATCATAATTGAGCTTGCCGTTTGCGATCTGTCCAGAGACGGTGAACTCACCCCTGGACTTGCTGCCTGCCGGTTCGGCGTGAAATGGAAACTCCGACAGGTTACCCTTGATACGCACAGCGACATTCTGCGCCGTGCCTGCCTCCAATGCACCAGCCAGCCATGTGCGCGTCACTTCGGGTGTCTGTAGCGGCAGGTAACGGCCGATCTTGTGCAGGTCAAGTTCCGCTATTTTTCCGGAAACATCAATTTGACCAAGTGATTTGCCCTGTCCTGCATCCAACGGCATCAGGTGCTTCCCTGTAATGGAACCGGCTACGCCATCCTGCAAAAAATCCATCCGATCGATTTGCAGCAGTAAATGATCATTGTTTTGAAAAGCCCAGTTTGCCTGCATGTTCAATGTTTCGAATGACATCACCGGCTCGCTGAAATAACCTGGCAGATTCAGCTTGAGCTGCCTGGACTCCAGTGCAAAACTGCCGCCCTTGTCAGTGGCATCGACCGCACCTGTCAGATTTTCGAATCCAGGAATGCCGGGAATGGCAGCCTGCGCCGGCAGTTTGCCGAGCTTCGGACGGGCCGGACGCGGCGCCTGGGCCTTCATGCTGAGACCGGCAAACTGGCCTCTGACGCGATAAGCGGCCAGGTTCGGATAGCTGCCCTGCCACTGCGCGGTAAAATTTTTCACCTGGCCGCGCGGCAGGAAATCCGCCAGCATCTCATGCTGACCGGCGGCCAATGGAAACCGTTCGACAAAATTGGCCAGGGTATGCAGATCAAGCAGATCGGCCTTGATCTCGAATTTTTCCGGCTGATCGCCTCTGGCAGGCGTAAAGCGTTCAGACAATGTTGTCGTCGGAAACAGCAGGCCCTCTTTAGTCTTGAATGAAAAATCGGTCAGCGCAATCGCGTGGCCGTGCGCTCCGAAGGTCGGGGTGCCGTTATCAATCTCGGGATCAAGTTCTTCACGCACGGAAATTCGGCCATCAACCTGAACCAGGTCCAGCGGCTGCAAATCACGACGCAGACGAGTCGACACATTCGACAAGGATAAATCGGCACTGAAATCCGCCACCTTGGCATGATCAAAATTCAACCATGCACGCACCGAGCCCTGTCCCTGGGTCAGCTGGATCGGATAATCAACATACGCCTTCCAGACGGTCAGATCGGCCTGCCGCATGTCTGCATACAACTCGCCCTTCCATCGACTGACATCCGATACCCGGTCGGCAAAACGCGGGTGCTCAAAATCGGCCCGCACATCCAGCGGTTGCGCAAACGATGCGGGTGGCGTTGCCTTCAATGCAAACCCGTGCCGGCGCCAGTTGTTGCGCAAAACAAAATCCACGTGCTGCAACGCCAGTTCCGGCGCATTGCGCTTTTCATCGAGCCAGCTCAGGCGACCGCCTCGGATCACGATTTCCTGTTGCGACAACACCCAGTCCAGTCCTTTGCCGTCCCCCTCCTTGCCCATATCGACATATATGCCGCCGACATGCAAGTTACCACCCCGGTCGCGCCGGATCGCCATGTCCGGCTGACTGATTTCCAGTCGATGCAGCCGCAAGTCGGCCACCAGGACAGATGACCACGCGATCGTCGCCGAGACTTTCGGCAGAATCAGGGCTGGCTGGCCATTAGCATCGTGGACGACAACGTTGGTCAGCATCAGATGCGGGCGCAGACCGCGCCAGGATGCCTCCAGCACATCGGCTGACACCGGTCTGCCAAGCGTGCGACTGGCCAGTTGCTCGATGTTAGGCTTATAGGCATCAATATTCGGCAATACCGCATAGCGCAGGGTGAGAAACAGTGCGCAAAACAGAAAATACGCCACCAAAAGCAGCTTGAGAAAACCGCCCAGGACATGGTGGCTCGCAATATTGGCGTAACGATAAGTGTTTTGTGCCGCGATGCTGAACGCGCCAAGGAAGCGCCACAGCGAGGATGTAGATTGATCTGTCGGCATCAAATGAAAGCTGTCCTGCCTGCGATACACAAGGCGCTAGTGCGCAAGCGGTCGGCATTGACAGAGCAGGCCGGCGTACAATTAAGGAAATAAAATTTTTTATGCATGCTTTGTCCGCAATAATAGCGCTATCCCGATGCGGCAAGGAGCTTCCATGCCCAAGATCATACCCTTTCTCGTTCTATGACAAATCCTTCTTTGACTGGCGTAATTGCTTCCAGGTTCTATTCTCGCTGGAGCGGTGCCGACGCTGCACGACCCGGCATGCTGGCGGCATTGGCCGAATTATCGCTTGGCCCAGAACTTTTTGCCAAAATATTACAAAAAGAAACAGCTGCCGGCCTGCCCTTGCCGCGTGCGATGCGGCGCTTGCGCAATCTGACCATTGCCAATCTGATCCAGCGTGATCTGGCCGGCAAGGCTGACTTGGCGGAAGTGGTCAGTACCGTGACTGCGCTGGCTGAATTTACGCTGCAGACCCATGTAGGCGCATTGACCGAGGAATTGATTGCTCGTCATGGCACCCCGGTCGGCGAAGAATCGGGCAGACGACAGGAATTGATCATATTGGGGATGGGAAAACTCGGCGGTTGCGAATTGAATGTGTCGTCCGATATCGACCTGATTTTCGTCTATCCGGAAGACGGCGACACCCAGACCACCAATGCCGAACAGAAGTCACTGTCAAATCATGAATTCTTTATCCGCCTTGGCAAGAAACTGATCAATGCGGTAGCAGACATTACCGAAGACGGCTTCACTTTCCGGGTCGATATGGCGCTGCGCCCGAACGGCGGATCGGGCCCGCTGGTGGCAAGTTTTGCGATGGTCGAAGAGTACCTGATCGTGCAAGGTCGGGAATGGGAACGTTATGCCTGGGTCAAGGCGCGCGCGCTGACAGGACAAGCCGATGATATCGCCACACTGGACGCCATCATCCAGCCTTTTGTCTACCGGCGCTATCTGGATTTCGGCGCGATCGAAGCCATGCGCGGCATGCATGCGCAAATCCGCGCCGAAGTCTTGCGCCAGGAAACCCGCCATCCGGAACGTAGTCACAATGTGAAGCTCGGGCGGGGCGGCATCCGGGAAATCGAATTCCTGTCCCAGGTTTTCCAGCTGATCCGCGGCGGGCGCGATGCAGAGTTGCGCGATCGCTCCACCCGCAATACCCTGCGTACCCTGGCAGCAAAGCAGTTGCTGGACGCCAGCGTAGTCGAGCAATTGCTGGAGGCTTACACTTTTTTACGGGACCTGGAACATCGATTGCAGTATCTGGACGACGCCCAAACGCATACCTTGCCCGCCAATGAAGCGGATCGTTTGACGATTGCCAACATGATGGGGTTTGCCGACATCGCCACTCTTTTGGCAGAACTGGATGCACGGCGCACCTTGGTCGCGGCCCAATTCGACGCCATTTTCAGCGACAAGAGCAATGGCAAATCCGAAGGCAGCGATAGCGACAATTCAAGTCAAGCCGATATTCAGGCCGCGCTCAACCAGGGCGAAGGACCGGAAGCGATCCAGCCTTACCTGGCATCGCTTGGTTTCGAAGATCCACCTGTCGCCGCACAACGTTTGCTGTCAAGCTGGCAGTCTCCACGCCTTCAATCCCTGCCACAGGCCAGCCGCAACCGGATTCTCGTGCTGGTGACGTCCGCCCTGCCCGTGATAGCTGCCCTGGTCGGCGCGCAACTACCCACACTCAATCGCCTGCTCGATTTTCTGGAAGCGATTGCGCGCCGTGCTGCCTACCTGGCCCTGCTGACCGAATATCCGCATACGCTGGTGCGGGTCATCCGCATGATGCATGCCAGTGACTGGGCGGCCAAATACTTGAGCCAGCATCCGATCGTACTGGATGAACTGCTGGATGACCGTACCTTGAAGATGGCCCCGGATTGGCCGGGTTTCGCCGCTGAACTGCAACGGCAGCTGGATGACACGCCGGGCGATACGGAACGACAGATGGATACGTTGCGTGAAATGCACCATGCGCAACTGATGCGACTTCTGGCACAAGACCTGGAAGGCGAACTGACCGTCGAGCGGCTGGCCGACCATTTGTCGGCACTGGCCGATATCCTGGTCGGCGCCACCATCCGGGCGGTATGGCAATCGATCGCCAACCGTCATCGCGACACGCCAAGGTTCTCGGTCATCGCCTATGGCAAGCTGGGCGGCAAGGAACTCGGCTACGCATCCGACCTTGATGTGATTTTCCTGTATGACGATGACGATCAGGAAGCCCCGGCCCTGTATGCAAAATTGGCGCAGCGCTTCATCACCTGGATGACCACCCACACCTCGGCCGGCATCCTGTTTGATGTGGATATCGCGTTGCGTCCGGATGGCGCCAGCGGCTTGCTGGTCAGGAGCGTCGCGTCCTTTGAAAAGTATCAGACGGAATCAGCCTGGCTGTGGGAGCATCAGGCGCTGACGCGCGCACGCTTTTGCGCGGGCGATGCCGAGATCGGCGAGCGCTTCGAGGCAATCCGTGACGCGGTTCTGCGGCAGCCGCGCGACGAACAGAAACTCAAGCAGGAAGTTCAGTCGATGCGGCAGAAGATGCATGACGGCCATCCGAATCGCAGCGCGCTATTTGATTTGAAGCACGATGCCGGCGGCATGATCGATATTGAATTCATGGTCCAGTACCTGATCCTGTGCCATGCCGCCCGCTATCCGGAGCTGATTGCCGACATCGGCAACATCGCGCTGTTGAACCTGTGCGGAAAATTGACATTGATTGATGCCACACTTGCCGTGCAGGTGGCCGATGCGTATCGCATCTATCGCCGCCTGCAGCACCAGATCCGCCTGCAGGGTGCTGACAAGGCCCGCGTCGAACCGGAAAGCATTGCGCAGCAGGCCGAAGCCGTCAAACAGTTATGGGCCGAAATATTTAAATAACTCTTGGGTTATGTTTTTTAGCGAACGCGCGCCTGCTGGCTTATCCGGTCAGGCCGACACGCGCAACTTGCGCTGATGCCAGTGCATCAGTATGGCTTGCAGCACCACTGCGGCGGTTAGGGCATACAGGAAACTGAGCCATGCCGGCTGAATTTCCAGCGTCGACGCCAGGAGAAAGCAAAATGCGGTGAAGGCATAAAACCCCCGCACCATGCCGCGCAACAGGCGGGCGGCAAAGCGCTGACCGACATTGCGATGTGAAAAAACCGCAAGCACGCTGGCCATTACCGGAAAGACTGAAAACAGGCCCGAGAGATTGGGGCCCAACTCGGCGGAAAACAAGGTGACGCCCAATACCAGGCCGAGCGCGGCAGTCACGCGGTGGCCTAGGTCGGATGCGGCAGCCGTTGGCACAATTTCATCGATGCCCTCTGCCGGATACAAGGCCGGTGCCAGCAACAATCCGGCAAAGGTCACTGCAGCCGCCTGCCACGGCAAGAAAGTAAGTAAATTAAGCATCGCCACCATGCAGAAATACACGACAAGTCCGCCTACCAGGCTCACCCGCCAGGAATAGCGCCGGGATATCCAGCTGTAGGCAATACCAAAGGCAAGATTTCCGAGCACAGCAATGGTTGCGCCAACCGCAGCCAGCCTTGCGAACGGCACCCCCTGCTCTGCCGCCAGGAACAATAGAATCGGCCCGGTCACGACAGGAAACCCTGCAAGACAACCGGCGATACCGGCACCCCATTTTCGGCCGGCCAGCGTAATGGCAACAATCAGCGAAGGCACGAGAACAAGTTTCAGGATGAGTATGCCAGGCATGCTAAATAAATTAAATTTTTTTATCGTCGACGGTGCGTTGGCGGCCCCGACATTCTGTTCGCTGAATACAAAAAAACGCCCCAGACAATGGGGCGTTTCTAATTGCAATACCTAAGCAATACCTGAGATTACTTGGCCGACATCAGGGCGACTGTCGTATCCAGCATGCGGTTCGAGAAACCCCACTCATTGTCATACCAGGACGATACTTTCACCAGGCGACCGGATACCTTGGTCAGGGTTGCATCAAAGTTGCTCGACGCTGGATTATGGTTGAAGTCGACCGACACCAGTGGCTCGGTTTGATAGGTCAGGATACCTTTCAATGCACCATCGGCAGCGGCCTTCATGATGGCATTGACTTCATCGGCGGTGGTGTCGCGCTTGGCAATGAAGGTCAGGTCAACCAGCGAGACATTGATGGTCGGCACGCGAATCGCAAAACCATCGAGCTTGCCATTCAATTCCGGCAGCACCAGCCCGACAGCAGCGGCAGCGCCGGTCTTGGTCGGGATCATCGACTGGGTAGCGGAACGGGCACGGCGCAAGTCTTCATGCATCACGTCGGTCAGCACCTGGTCATTGGTGTATGCATGCACGGTGGTCATCAGGCCGGTTTCCAGGCCGATCTTGTCATGCAGCGGCTTGACCAGCGGTGCCAGGCAGTTGGTGGTGCAGGAAGCATTGGAAATGACGGTGTCAGTCGATTTCAGTACATTCTGGTTGACGCCAAACACGATGGTGGCATCCACATCCTTGCCGCCCGGTGCGGAAATGATGACTTTCTTGGCGCCGCCATTCAGGTGCGCGGATGCCTTTTCCTTGGTGGTAAAGAAGCCGGTGCATTCCAGTACGACATCGACATTCAGCTCGCCCCATGGGATTTCTGCCGGATTGCGCTGTGCAAACACACGAATCTGGTCGCCATTGACGATCATGTTATCGCCTTCAACGGTCACGGTACCGGGAAACTTGCCATGGGCCGTGTCAAAACGAGTCAGATGGGCATTCGACTGGGCATTGCCAAGATCATTGATGGCAACGATCTGGATATCGTTTTTCTTGCCACCTTCGTAATGGGCGCGAAGGATGTTGCGGCCGATGCGGCCGTAGCCGTTGATTGCGACACGAATAGTCATGGTTTTCTCCTGAAGGTAGTTAAGCTGAAATCTTATCCAATCGGCTGGGGGCAACGTGCTGCTGCGCTTTGCCCAGTACCGCATTACTAATCAGTTGGGATGGCATGCCGATGCGTGTTGCACCATCCCGCATTGCTTCTTTTCATGGCACCGCATATTGCTGCGCATTATGCGGTACCGATATCCTTACATGATCGATTTCACTGTGGCGACGACGTTTTCCGTGGTGAAGCCAAAGTGCTTGAACAGCACGCCTGCCGGTGCCGATTCGCCAAAGCTATCGATGCCAACCACCGCACCTTCGAGTCCGACGTACTTGTACCAGAAGCCGGTGACACCGGCTTCGACGGCAACCCGCGGCACGCCTTTGGTCAGCACGCTTGCCTTGTAAGCTGCATCCTGGCGATCGAAGACGTCGGTCGACGGCATCGATACAACCCGCACCGGCACGCCCTGCTGCGCCAGCTGGTCGGCCGCCTTGACTGCCAGTTCCACCTCGGAGCCGGTCGCGATCAGGATCGCCTTGGCATTCGGGGCATCCTTCAGTACATAGCCGCCACGTTTGATGTCGGCAACCTGTACGGCAGTGCGCTCCTGGTACGGCAAGTTCTGGCGCGAAAAGATCAGCGTGGTCGGGCCATCGTCGCGCTCGACCGCACTGGCCCAGGCCACTGCCGATTCCACCGTATCGCATGGACGCCAGTTATCCAGATTCGGTATTAGCCGCAGACTCGAAACATGCTCCACCGACTGGTGGGTCGGACCATCCTCCCCCAGGCCGATCGAATCGTGGGTGAACACGAAAATCGAGCGGGTTTTCATCAATGCCGCCATACGCAGCGCATTGCGGCTGTAATCCGAAAATGTCAAAAATGTCGCGCCAAATGGAATATAGCCGCCGTGCAGCGCAATGCCATTCATGATCGCGCTCATGCCGAATTCGCGCACGCCGTAATTGATGTGGTTGCCCGGCTGATCAGCGCGCACTGCCACGCATTCCTTCCAGTTGGTCAGGTTCGACCCGGTCAGATCGGCCGATCCGCCAAGAAATTCCGGCAATACCGGCGCCAAGGCCTGAATCGCATTCTGGCTCGCCTTGCGGGTGGCGATGGTTTCCTTCTTCTCGACACAGGCGGCGACATACGAATCCACCGCCTGGCGGAAATTGCCCGGCAATTCGCCGTTCATCCGGCGCAGCAGCTCGCCTGCCTGCTGCGGATAACGCTCGCCATACGCCTTAAACAACGCATTCCATTCATTTTCACTTGTCGTGCCGGCATCCTTGGCATCCCAGGCTGCATATACATCTTCAGGGATGTCAAACGGCGCGTGGGGCCAGTTCAGGGCCTCACGGGTGGCGGCTATTTCCTTGTCGCCCAGTGCGGCGCCATGCACCTTGTCGCTACCCTGCATATTAGGCGCGCCTTTGCCAATGACTGTCTTGCAGCAAATCAAGGTCGGTTTGTCCGAATGCCTGGCGTGCGCGATTGCAGCATCGACTGCCTCAACATCATGGCCGTCGATGGCCCGGATCACGTTCCAGCCATAGGCTTCGAAACGTTTCGGCGTATCGTCCTGGAACCAGCCCTCGACATGGCCGTCGATCGAAATGCCGTTATCGTCATACAGCACCACCAGCTTCGACAGACGCAAGGTGCCGGCCAGCGAACATACTTCGTGCGAAATCCCTTCCATCAGGCAGCCGTCACCGACAAATACATACGTGTGATGATCCACGACGTTAAAGCCGGGCTGGTTGAACTCGGCAGCCAGCAGCTTTTCCGCCAGCGCCATGCCAACGCCATTGCTGATGCCCTGTCCGAGCGGGCCGGTGGTGGTTTCGATGCCCGGTGTGATGTCGACTTCCGGATGGCCCGGCGTCTTTGAATGCATCTGGCGGAAATTCTTGATTTCCTCCATCGACAAGTCGTAGCCGCTCAGATGCAGCAACGCATAATGCAACATCGAACCATGTCCATTGGATAAGACAAACCGGTCGCGGTTGCTCCAGTGCGGATTGGCCGGGTTATGACGGTAGTGCCGCGCCCAGAGCGCCACGGCGATTTCGGCCATCCCCATCGGCATGCCGGGATGTCCGGAATTGGCTTTTTGTACGGCGTCCATTGCCAGTGCACGGATTGCATTGGCCATTTTTGAAGTGGGGAGCGAGGCGGTCATGTCGTAGAAAAAACTTAACTAAAAATGAATAAAAAACCGGATTCGAGCGGCCAATCAAGACGCGCCTGAGCAAAGCCTGATATTTTACCAGACCCGGAGACGGCCAATTCAATTTGGGATAGGATCTTGTTCTTTGATTGCCAGATCAAATTGGCAACATTTCCATTCCACCATCCGTATCCGGAAATGATTTTTCAAGACCGCTCACTCACGCCCCGTTAAACCATGCCTCGATTTTTTTGTGCTCAAACGCTTGCCGTTGGCGATCTGATTAGCTTGCCGGATGCAGTTGCCCATCATATTCAAGTGTTGCGCCTGGCACCCGAGACCCAGATCGTCCTGTTTGACGGCAAAGGCGGCGAATATGTGGCCACACTGACAGCCATTGAAAAGCGTCGGGCAACGGCTGAAATCAAGACATTCTCACCACGCGAAGCCGAACTGGCTCATGCCATCACACTGGCCCAGGCCTTGCCGGAAGCATCCAAGATGGACTGGATCATTGAAAAAGCGGTGGAACTGGGTGCCGCCGGCATTCAGCCGCTGGCCAGCCGGCGTTGTGTGGTCAGACTGGCAGCGGAGCGTGCGGCAAAAAAAATGCAGCATTGGCAAGGCGTTGCCATCGCCGCCGCCGAGCAAAGCGGACGTAACCGCCTGCTGCAGATTGCCGACGTCAGCGATTTTCTGCCCTGGATCGCCCAGCAGGATTTACATCGGCGCATCGTGCTGACGCCACGAGCTGAGCAGTCACTTGCTCACTGGGCACGCCACCATCCGCCGCAGGCACTGACCCTGATTGTCGGCCCGGAAGGCGGATTGACCGAGCAGGAAGAAGATGCCGCCACCCGGAACGGGGCGCTGTCACTGTCCATGGGGCCGCGCATCCTGCGCACCGAAACCGCCGGACTGGCCGCGTTGGCAGCTTTAAATGGCATCTGGGGCGAGATGTAAAAACCTTCGTTTCGACTTGCGATCGACAGCCAGCTCAGGAGTCAATTTTTTGTGGATTTGCGGGCCGGCGGCCCGGCAGATCCCCTCCCATTCTGCCGGCAGCTCAATATCCAGACGGAAATCCAGCGAAAAACATTTATAATTCAAGGTTTTGCGACAGGTTTTGAATTCAGCTTCCATGAAGGTTTTTCGCGGACTTCCCAATGCCGAGGCGCGTGCGCCTTGTGCACTCACCATCGGCAACTTCGACGGCGTACATCGCGGCCATCAGATGCTGCTGGGACGCGTGCGCGAAGCCGCGACCCGGTTGGGCATCGACGCTGCCGTGATGACGTTCGAGCCGCACCCGCGCGAGTTCTTTGCCGAACAGAGCGGCGACTTTACCCGTGTGCCGACCCGGATTGCCAGTCTGCGCGACAAGCTGCAGTCACTGGCCGACAATCGCATCGACCGGGTGATTGTCGAACATTTCAATAGCCAGTTCGCCGCGCTGACACCGCAGCAATTCATCGATAACATCCTGGTGCAGGGCTTGCATGTGAAATGGCTGATGGTCGGCGAGGATTTTTGTTTCGGTGCGAAACGGGCCGGCACCGTTGCTCAACTGGCCGATGCCGGCAGGCAATATGGTTTTCATGTGGAAACACTGCCGACAGTAACCGATGACGGCAACCGGATCTCTTCGTCGGCGATTCGCTCTGCGCTGGCGGCGGCCGATTTCCGGCAAGCGGCATTATTGCTGGGTCATCCCTACATGATTTCCGGCCATGTGGTGCATGGAAAAAAGCTCGGCAGGAGCCTCGGGTTTCCCACCCTGAATTTGCGCGTGGCGCACAAGCACCCCGCCCTGTTCGGCATCTTTATCGTCCAGGTGCATGGACTGGCAGCCCACGCATTGCCTGCCGTGGCCAGCCTGGGCCGGCGGCCCACGGTCGACGATAGCGGCCGGGTGCTGCTGGAAGTGCATTTGCTCGACCATTCGCAGGATTGCTACGGCAAGCTGGTACGGGTGGAATTCCTGAAAAAATTGCGCGACGAGGAAAAATACGATGACTTGCCGAGTCTGACCGCGGCGATTGCCCGCGACAGCGAGCAAGCACGCGGCTTTTTCAGGCAAGCGGGTGCGGCGGCCATCTCGGCGACCGACCGAATTTGACGCCCGAAGCGATCCATCCCTAAAGCGCCCCGCCGGGCCAGTGAAACGAATTCTGAATACGATTGAAGAAAACCTATGTCCGATAACAAACCGAAGAAGCCCGAAGCCAAGCCACAAAGCAAGTATCCGGTCAACATGCCGGAAACCGCTTTCCCGATGCGCGGCGACCTGGCCAAGCGTGAGCCGCAATGGATCAAGGAATGGCAGGAAAAGCAGATTTACCAGCGCATCCGCAAGGCGGCCAAGGGACGTCCGATGTTCGTGCTGCATGACGGCCCGCCGTTTGCCAACGGCGATATCCACATGGGCCACGCGATGAACAAGATCCTCAAGGACATGATCATCAAGGCACGTACCCTGGCCGGTTTCGACGCACCCTACGTACCGGGCTGGGATTGTCATGGCATGCCAATCGAGATCCATATCGAAAAGCAGTACGGAAAAGGTTTGCCCGTTGCCGAGGTGCTGGCCAAGTCGCGCGCCTACGCCAGCGAGCAGATCGAACGGCAGAAATCCGGCTTCATCCGCCTGGGCGTCCTCGGAGAATGGGACAATCCCTACAAGACAATGGATTTCGGCAACGAAGCCGATGAACTGCGTACGCTCGGCAAACTGATGCAAAAGGGCTACGTCTACCGTGGCCTGAAGCCGGTCAACTGGTGTTTCGATTGCGGCTCGTCACTGGCCGAAGCAGAAGTCGAATACCAGGACAAGCGCGACCCTGCGATCGACGTCGGCTTCCCGTTTGCCGAACCGGGCAAGCTCGCCCATGCATTCGGTCTGGACAAGCTGCCGACTGAGAAAGGCTATGCCGTCATCTGGACTACCACCCCGTGGACCATCCCGGCCAACCAGGCATTGAATGTCCACCCCGACCATCGCTATGCACTGGTGCAGACCGAGCGCAATGGCGAAACGATCCTGCTCTTGCTTGCAGTCGAACTGACCGCTGCGTGCCTGCAACGCTATGGACTGGAAGGAAAAATCATCGCGACCGCGCCTGGTGAAGCGCTCTCCATGATCAATTTCAAGCATCCGTTCCATGATGCCGATCCAGGCTACAAGCGGCAGTCACCCATTTATGTTGGTGACTACGTCACCCTGGACACCGGTACCGGCATCGTCCACTCCGCTCCTGCCTACGGCGTGGATGACTTCATCTCGTGCAAGACACATGGCATGAAAGATGACGAGATTCTCAAGCCTGTCATGGGCGACGGCAAGTATGCATCCTGGCTGCCATTTTTTGCCGGCATGACGATCTGGGAAGCATCGAAGCCGATTTGCGCCAAACTGGAAGAAGTCGGCTCGCTATTCAAGCTGGTCATGTTTGACCACAGCTACATGCATTGCTGGCGCCACAAGTCGCCCATCATTTACCGTGCCACTTCGCAATGGTTCGCCGGCATGGATATCAATCCGAAGGACAGCAACGCCAGCCTGCGTGAAACGGCGCTGAACGGCGTTGAGGCAACATCGTTTTACCCGGCATGGGGCAAGGCGCGGCTGCACGGCATGATCGCCAATCGGCCGGACTGGACTCTGTCGCGCCAGCGTCAATGGGGCGTGCCAATGGCATTTTTCGTACACAAGGAAACGGGTGAACTGCATCCGCGCACACCTGAACTGCTGGAACAGATCGCTCAACGCATCGAACAGGGCGGCATCGAGGCGTGGCAAGCGGTCGACCTGAAAGAAATGCTCGGTGACGACGCCGTCAATTACGTGAAAAACAGGGATACGCTTGATGTCTGGTTCGATTCGGGCAGCACGCACCAGACAGTGCTGCGTCGCTCACATGCGACGCAGTCGCACTTCCCGGCCGATCTGTATCTGGAGGGTTCCGATCAGCATCGCGGCTGGTTCCATTCTTCTCTGCTGACCTCGTCGATGCTCAACGGCTGCGCGCCCTACAAGGCGCTGCTGACCCACGGCATGGTGGTCGACGGCGAAGGCAAGAAAATGTCCAAGTCGGTCGGCAATGTGGTTTCGCCGCAAAAGGTATTCGACACGCTCGGAGCAGATATTCTGCGCCTTTGGGTCGCCTCCGGCGATTATTCGGGTGAACTGACCATCTCTGACGAAATTCTCAAGCGCGTCACAGAATCCTATCGCCGTATCCGCAATACCTTGCGCTTCCTGCTGGCCAATACCTCGGACTTTAATCCTGCCATGGATGCGGTTGCACCCGGCGACATGATGGAAATCGACCGTTACGCGATTGCCCGCATGGCACAGCTGCAAGCCGAGATCCTGCAGCATTTCCAAGAGTACGAATTTCATCCGGTGACGGCCAAGCTGCAGATGTATTGTTCCGAAGACCTGGGCGGGTTTTATCTGGATATCCTCAAGGATCGCCTGTACACGACAGGGGCGACGTCCACGGCGCGACGCTCGGCGCAAACCGCGATCTGGCATATCACGCAGGCGCTGTTGCGGGTGATGGCACCGACGCTCTCGTTTACCGCCGAAGAAGCCTGGCGCGTGTTTGCCGACAAGGAAACCTTTGCGGCCAGCGATGAAACGATCTTCACGCAAACCTATTATGTGCTGCCAGAGGTAAGCGAAGCGGCAAGCCTGTTAAGCAAATATGCGGCAATCCGTGAATTGCGTGCCGAAGTCACCAAGCAGCTCGAAGAAGTGCGCATGGCAGGCGGCATCGGTTCATCGCTGCAAGCCGAGGTGGAAATCAAGGCCGCCGGCGACAAATTCGCACTGCTGCAGGCATTGGGCGACGACTTGAAGTTTGTCTTGATCACCTCGCAGGCAAAGGTGGTGCAAGCAGCAAGCACGGTGGATGAGGCAATTGTCGTGCTGCCTTCATCCCATCAAAAATGCGAACGCTGCTGGCATTACAGCGCCGACACCGGCAGCCATGCAGAGCACACCGGCCTTTGCGGACGCTGTGTGAGCAACCTGTTCGGCCCCGGCGAAATACGCAGATTCGCCTAACTTTTTTGCCTGCTGCTGCAGGCAGGACCATCTCGACATTTTCGGCAAGGCTTACATGGCAACCAATAGATTATTTACCACCACCAACACCAGCCACAGTCTGGCGCCCTGGCTGGGCATTGCGACGATCATCATCCTGCTCGATCAGGTCACCAAGATCACTGTCGAAAAACTCTTCACGTTTGGCGAATCCTATCCGGTCACCTCGTTTTTCAACCTGGTGCTCGCCTATAACAAGGGAGCGGCATTCAGTTTTCTGGCCAATCAGGGCGGCTGGCAGCGCTATTTCTTCAGCATGCTGGGAATCGGCGCAGCCCTGTTCATCATTTACCTGTTGACGCGGCATGCCGGCCAACGGCTGTTTTGCTGGGCACTGACCTTGATCCTGGGCGGCGCAGTCGGCAACGTCATCGATCGCATCGCCTATGGCCATGTGATTGATTTCCTGGATTTCCATGTCAGCGGCTGGCACTGGCCGGCATTCAATGTCGCCGATTCAGCAATCTGCATCGGTGCAGTACTGTTCGTGATCGACGAGCTAAGACGGGTGAACAAATAGTTTAGCCGGTCTGCTTTCCGGGTTTGCTACACTACCGACTCACCTTTGGAGTTTGCATGGATCTTGCTGGCAAAAAAATCATACTGGGCCTGACCGGCGGCGTCGCCTGCTACAAGGCGGCCGAGCTGACCCGTGCGCTGACCAAGGCCGGCGCTTCGGTACAGGTGGTGATGACCGATGCTGCTACCCACTTCATTACGACTGTCACCATGCAGGCGCTGTCGGGACAGACCGTCCATACCGACCAGTGGGATGCCCGGATTGCCAACAACATGGCGCATATTGATCTGAGCCGCCATGCCGATGCGATTGTCGTCGCCCCCTGTTCCGCCGATTTTCTTTTCAAGCTGGCGCACGGCGCCTGCGACGATCTGCTGTCGACACTGTGCCTGGCGCGTCCGGCGAGGCTGCCGCTGCTGGTGGCGCCGGCAATGAATGTCGAGATGTGGCTCAACCCTGCTACCCAACGCAATGTTGCCCGGTTAAGAGCAGACGACATACAGATACTCGGACCCGATGCCGGCGAACAGGCATGCGGCGAAACCGGCATGGGCCGGATGCTGGAGCCGGAACAATTGCTGGCGGAAGTCATTGCCGCCTTCCAGCCAAAACTGCTGGCAGGCAAACGTGTATTGCTGACTGCCGGACCGACGTTCGAGCCGATCGATCCGGTACGCGGCATCACCAATCTGTCGTCGGGAAAAATGGGGTTTGCGATAGCGCGCGCGGCGCGCGAAGCAGGCGCCGAGGTGACCATGGTCGCAGGTCCGACATCGTTGATGACGCCATTTGGCGTGCATCGGATTGATGTTCAGACTGCCCAGCAAATGCACGACATGGTCATGGCGCACGTCGACAGGCAGCAGGTTTTCATCGCCGTGGCTGCAGTCGCGGATTGGCGCGTGGCGCAGGCCAGCGGGCAAAAGCTGAAGAAAACCCCCGAAGGCCAGCCGCCGCAATTGCAACTGGAACCGAATACCGACATCCTGGCTGCGGTAGCCGCCTTGCCTCAGGGACCGTACTGCGTCGGCTTTGCCGCCGAGTCGGAAAATCTGATTGAATATGGGCAGGAAAAACGCCTGCGAAAACGGGTGCCGCTTTTAGTCGGCAATATCGGCCATCATACGTTCGGCAAGGATGACAATGAACTGATGCTGTTCGATGACCACGGCCATAGCCTGCTGCCACGAGCCAGCAAGCAGCATCTGGCACGGCTGCTGATCGCGGAAATCGCCCGCCGCATTTGATTCAATCGCCTCACCCGTGTGCCTGCATGCGTGTATGCGTGCAGGCGTGCATATGCAGCCAAATGCCATACCATTTCCAGCCACTTACTCTGTCCATGAAAACTATTGACGTCAAAATTCTCGACCCACGCATGAAAGAACAATTGCCCGCTTATGCCACCAGCGGCAGCGCCGGCCTGGATTTGCGCGCATGCATCGATGCTCCCCTGACCATCCGGCCGGGCGAAACCGTACTGGTTGCGACTGGTCTGGCAATCCATATCAGCGACCCAGGTTATGCGGCAATGATTCTGCCGCGTAGCGGCATGGGCCACAAGCATGGCATCGTGCTGGGCAATCTGGTCGGCTTGATCGATTCTGATTATCAGGGGCAATTGATGGTATCAACCTGGAATCGCGGACAAACGGAATTCGTGTTGAATCCTATGGAACGTCTGGCCCAATTGATCATCGTACCGGTCATGCAGGTCGGATTTAATATCGTCGAAGAATTCGATTCCAGCCAGCGCGGTGCCGGCGGTTTCGGCAGTACCGGCAAACACTGAAAGAGACACTCATGACTCACCGTATCAAGCTTTGGCTCGGCAATCGCCAGCCTCGATCATCACTCGCCTGCGCCCTGCTGCCAGCGGTATTGCTGACAGCCTGTACCGTGCCGCTGCAGCCGGGCCAACCGACGCCGGTGATCGTTGTCAGCCCGGCGACTGCGCCGCCATCGCCGCAGCAGGAAGCGCTGCGCACACTGGCCACCCTGCAAAACAGGCTGGACCGGGTCGCTGCACCGCTTTTGGTCAACAATGCCGCACTGTGTAAATCGCATTCGCGCAAGCTGCTGGGTTTTTCCGCTAAAAACAGATATTCCTACTCGGCTGAGCTGGCCGGCCTGGTCCAGCAAACGTTCGGCTTCGATGAGCGCCTGCAGGTTACCAATGTACTGGCAGGCAGCGGCGCTGCCCGGGTTGGCGTGCAACGCGGCGACATTCTGATTGCCGCCGAAGGCAAGGAAATTGCGCAAGGCGAGAATGCCGAGCGCCAGGCTGCCGTCATACTTGCGCCGCTGGTTCAGGGCCGCTCGAATGTCAAATTGACGGTCGCCCGCAATAACGCCAACCTGACGCTCGATATCCCACTGACATCATCATGCGGATTCAGCATCGATCTGGGCAATGCGGATCATGTGAATGCCTATGCCGACGGCCGCCGCATCGTCATTACCCGCGGCATGCTCAATTTCGCGCAGTCCGATGACGAAGTGGCGTATGTGCTTGCAAAGGAAATGGCCCATAACGTGTTTGCCCACGCGCCAAAGCAGCGAATGAACGCGACCATGGGCGGCATCATCGACAATCTGATCCGCGTCAACCCTGACTTGAGCACAATGACCGGTATGGCAGGCGTGAAGCCCTACTCGCAGGAGTTCGATGCCGAAGCGGACCGGCTGGCTTTGTATATGGTGGCACGCGCCGGCTATCGAATCGAGAACGTGTCATCTTTTTGGCAGCGCCTGGCTAACCAGTATCCCGCCTCGGTTCTGAATGCCTATACTGCGATTCATCCGGCGACCGCAGTGCGGTTGGCAGCAATCGACAAAGCAGCCACAGAAATCCAATCCAGGCAATCGGCCCGGCGGCCGCTGCTGCCCTAGTCATACCGCCTGACATTTCGCCTGACATTTTCCGGCGGCATCTTACGCAGGCAAAAAAAAGCCTGGCTCATGCATGAGCCAGGCTTTTTAGTGTGCCGCCGCTGTGCGCCGGCCACTGACTTGCAGTATCAGTCCTATTCGACTTCCACTGTTTCCTGCGGCGCTGCCGGCGGGCTCACATCCCCTTCAATAAATTCCAGCTTGACCTGATCCTTCTCGTCCAGATCGACTGTTACACGTCCACCTGATACCAAGCGCCCAAACAGCAGTTCGTCAGCCAGGGCTTTCCTGATCATGTCCTGGATCAGACGCGACATCGGTCGTGCGCCCATCATCGGATCAAAGCCCTTTTGCGCGAGGAACTTGCGCAGCTTTTCACTGAAAATAGCTTCGACTTTTTTCTCATGCAACTGCTCTTCAAGCTGCATCAGGAACTTGTCGACCACACGCAGGATGATTTCTTCGTCGAGCGACTTGAAGCTGATGATGGCATCCAGACGGTTGCGGAATTCCGGCGTAAACATGCGCTTGATATCCGCCATTTCATCGCCGGCTTCCTTCTTGTCGGTAAACCCGATCGAACGCTTCTGCAGGCTTTCCGCACCGGCATTGGTAGTCATGACGATGATGACGTTGCGGAAATCAGCCTTGCGACCGTTATTGTCGGTCAGCGTGCCGTGATCCATCACCTGCAGCAGGATATTGAAGATATCCGGATGCGCCTTTTCGATCTCGTCAAGCAGCAAAACCGCATGCGGCTTCTTGGTGATCGCCTCGGTCAGCAGTCCGCCCTGGTCAAATCCGACATAGCCTGGCGGCGCGCCGATCAGGCGGCTGACCGCATGACGTTCCATGTACTCCGACATATCGAAGCGGATCAGCTCGATGCCGAGAATGAACGACAGCTGCTTGGCGACTTCCGTCTTGCCGACACCGGTCGGGCCGGAGAACAGGAAGGAACCGATCGGCTTGTCAGTCTTGCCGAGCCCCGCGCGCGCCATCTTGATGGCCGACGCCAATGCCTCGATTGCCGGGTCCTGACCGAACACGACATTTTTCAGGTCGCGGTCGATGGTCTGCAGCTTGTTGCGGTCATCCTGGTTGACCGATTGCGGCGGAATGCGCGCGATCTTCGAGATGATGTCTTCGATCTCGGCTTTGCCGATGGTTTTCTTTTGCTTCGATTTCGGCAGGATGCGCTGAGCAGCACCGGCCTCATCGATCACGTCGATCGCCTTGTCCGGCAAATGACGATCATTGATGAAACGCGCAGCCAGTTCGGCAGCAGAGGTCAGGGCCGACGCGGAATACTTGATGCCGTGATGCTCTTCGAAACGCGACTTCAGGCCGCGCAGGATCTGTATCGTCTGCTCGACGGTCGGCTCGTTAACATCGATCTTCTGAAAGCGCCGCGACAGTGCATGATCCTTCTCGAACACGCCACGGTATTCATTGAAGGTGGTCGCACCGATGCATTTGAGCTGGCCGCTCGACAAAGCAGGTTTCAGCAGGTTGGACGCATCCAGCGTGCCGCCCGATGCTGCGCCGGCACCGATGATGGTGTGGATTTCATCGATGAACAGGATCGCATTCGGGTTGTCCTTCAGCTGCTTCAACACTGCCTTCAAGCGCTGCTCGAAGTCACCGCGATACTTGGTACCAGCCAGCAATGCGCCCATGTCAAGCGCATACACCACCGCATTTTGCAAGACCTCCGGCACTTCGCTCTGCGTCACGCGCCAGGCCAGACCTTCGGCGATGGCGGTCTTGCCGACCCCGGCTTCGCCAACCAGCAAAGGATTGTTCTTGCGCCGGCGGCACAGTGTCTGAATCACGCGCTCGACCTCGGCTTCACGTCCGATCAACGGATCAATCTTGCCTTCGGCAGCTGCCTTGTTCAGATTCTGGGTAAATTGCTCCAGCGGGCTTTCCTTCGGCTGGCCTTCGACCTGTGCATCTTCGGCGCCTTCCGGCGACTTTTGCACATCCGATTGCTGATCCTTGCGAACGCCATGGGAAATGAAATTCACGACATCGAGGCGCGTCACCCCCTGCTGGTGCAGGTAATAGACCGCATGCGAATCTTTTTCACCGAAAATCGCCACCAGGACATTGGCACCGGTGACTTCCTTCTTGCCATTCGATGCTGATTGAACATGCATGATGGCGCGCTGAATCACCCGCTGAAAACCGAGGGTTGGCTGAGTGTCGACTTCACTTGCACCCGGTACCGTCGGCGTGTTGTCGCTGATGAAGTTGGTCAGTGTCTTGCGCAAGTCATCAATATTGACGGCGCAGGCACGCAATACTTCTGCAGCCGACGGATTATCCAGTAGCGCGAGCAATAAGTGCTCAACGGTAATAAATTCATGCCGGGCCTGTCTTGCTTCGACGAAGGCCATATGCAAACTAACTTCCAGTTCCTGCGCAATCATGCTTCCTCCATCACGCATTGCAGGGGATGCCCTGCTTTCCGAGCGTGGGTTAACACCAATTCAACTTTAGTGGACGCGATATCCTTCGGATAGACGCCACACATGCCTTTTCCATCACGATGCACTTTGAGCATAATTTGCGTTGCCGTTTCACGGTCCTTATTGAAAAATTCCTGGATGATCGCAACGACGAATTCCATCGGCGTATAGTCATCATTTAACAATAACACTTGGTACATTGGTGGCGGTTTCAGCTTTTGCTCTTGCCGCGACAGTACGGTACCATTTTCGTGCTTAGTTGCCATGCGTCTATTCTAATGATTTCAACTGCGTGCGCAACGCTCAAAGTTAAACCCGAGTTCATTTAAACCTGATATTACGCCGATTCTTGATAGTACGCAGATGGCGCTATAAAAGATTAAAACAAGAGTCGATTGTTGCGACAGCACATAAATTCTGGTTTTGGCGGTTTGATAACCCTTGACTTTCCCAATTTTTCCTAGAACAATGAACAATATTAGCAAGTGTGAATGTTATGCACTTGCTAATAAGAAGTGAGCAGGATTTAAGAGGGGGCAGCATTACGCGAGCCTTCTTGCTTTTACGGCTCGTGTGATTAGTTCAAATTTGAAAGACGCTTTTATGGCAACAGGTACAGTCAAGTGGTTCAACGATTCCAAAGGTTTCGGTTTTATCACGCCGGATGATGGTGGAGAAGATTTGTTCGCCCACTTTTCCGCAATTCAGATGAACGGCTTCAAGACCCTCAAAGAAGGTCAAAAAGTCCAATTCGAAGTCACGCAAGGCCCTAAAGGCAAGCAAGCTTCCAATATCCAAGCTCCTTAATCTGTATTCTAGAAGCTGATGAAAAGCCCCGCTTCGGCGGGGCTTTTTTATTGAGCAGCGACGTTTTCTCTGGAAGATGTTGATGAAATCATGCATTACTTTTGTTGCTAAGTTGCAACGCACTGTGTGCAACGCAATATCGCCTCGTTACAGCCTGCACCTTGTCACAGGCTGAAAAACAAAAAAGCCGGAACGTATCCGGCTTTTTTTGTGGAAAACACGCTTGAATTACATGTTTTCGATCATCACGTCGCCGAAGCCGGAGCACGATACCTGGGTGGCACCTTCCATCAAACGGGCAAAGTCATAAGTGACTTTTTTCGATGTGATCGATTTACCCATCGATTCGATTATCAGGTCAGCTGCTTCCAGCCAGCCCATGTGGCGCAACATCATCTCGGCCGACAGAATCAGCGAGCCCGGATTGACGTAATCCTTGCCAGCATATTTTGGCGCAGTGCCATGGGTTGCTTCGAACATCGCAACCGAATCAGACAGGTTGGCGCCCGGGGCAATGCCGATACCCCCGACCTGAGCTGCCAGTGCATCGGAAATGTAATCGCCATTCAGGTTCAGCGTGGCAATCACGCTGTACTCGTTCGGACGCAACAGGATCTGCTGCAAGAAGGCGTCTGCAATCGAATCCTTGACGACGATTTCCTTGCCGGTCTTTGGATTCTTGAATTTGCACCATGGGCCGCCATCGATCAACTCGGCGCCGAATTCCTTTTGCGCCAATGCATAGGCCCAGTCGCGGAAGCCGCCTTCGGTGTACTTCATGATATTGCCCTTATGGACAATCGTCACCGATGGCTTGTCATTGTCGATTGCGTACTGGATCGCCTTGCGCACCAGACGCTCGGTGCCTTCGCGCGATACCGGCTTGATGCCGATACCGGAAGTGCCCGGGAAACGGATTTTCTTGACGCCCATTTCCTTGATCAGGAAATCGATGATTTTCTTGGCGCCGTCAGTGCCCTCTTGCCATTCGATGCCGGCATAGATGTCTTCCGAATTTTCACGGAAGATCACCATGTCGGTCTTTTCCGGCTCGCGCACCGGCGAAGGCACACCGGTAAAGTAACGCACCGGGCGCAGGCAGACATACAAGTCCAGCTCCTGGCGCAGGGCGACGTTCAATGAACGAATGCCGCCGCCGACTGGCGTCGTCAACGGTCCCTTGATCGATACCACGTAATCCTTCAACACCTTCAGTGTCTCTTCCGGCAGCCAGACGTCAGGACCGTAGACCTTGGTTGATTTTTCGCCGGCATAAATTTCCATCCAGCTGATCTGGCGCTTGCCGCCGTATGCCTTTGCCACAGCGGCATCGACTACCTTGATCATCACCGGGCTGATATCAACGCCGGTACCGTCACCTTCGATATAAGGAATAATCGGATTGTCGGGAACCGTTAGGGAAAAATCGGAATTGACGCTGATCTGCTTGCCGTTGGCTGGTATTTTGATATGTTGGTACATCGCTGTCTCCACAGTGAAGGAGGAAATGGGAGGGGACGGTTTTTATTACTGCCGCTGTACTGCTGCTAAATCGGATCGCAAGTCTTATATAAGACATAAGACCACGTTTCGTATTATGCACTAGAATTTTACTCTATGCCATAATTTTGCGATATCGTGAAATTTTGACGCGCGCTGAAATGCCTTGATCCGGATCATTTTTATCCATGCCTGCGTGCCTGGCGCGATGCACTACAATCCTGCAACCCAAGCACGCACTGGTCGTACCTGAAATCAGCATGTCACTCATATTATTCAACAAACCGTATCAAGTCATGTGCCAGTTCTCACCGCATCCGGCACGCGCGACGCTGGCAGATTTTATTGATATTCCCGACATCTACCCTGCGGGGCGGCTGGATGCCGATAGCGAAGGCTTGTTACTGCTCACTGACGATGGCAAGCTACAGCATGAGCTCAGCCACCCGGCCCACAAGCAGCCTAAAACCTACATTGTCCAGGTCGACGGCATGCCGAATGCCGCGCTGCTCGGGCAGTTGAGTGGTCCGCTGGATTTAGGCGACTTCGTGACCCAGCCTTGCCATGCCAGACAGATCCAGGCGCCAGAATGGATCTGGCCGCGCACTCCTGCCATCCGTCAGCGCGCCAACAGCCCGACCAGTTGGCTGGCCATCACATTAAAAGAAGGGAAAAATCGTCAAATCCGGCGCATGACAGCGGCGGTCGGCTTGCCTACCCTGCGGCTGGTGCGGATTGCCATCGGGCCGTTTTCGCTGCTCACCCACCCACTCCTGCCCGGTGAATGGCAGCAAGTGGTAATGACAGAATCGGAGTAAAACACGGCACGCGACTCAAAAAGGCAAAAGCTTCAGATCAAATACGCGCTCCACCAGCCACAGCGTTGCCAATATGGCGATCAGCACGGAGCCGCCAAACAAGACAATGCGTCGATAGAACCCGCTGCGACGAAGTCCGAACGCGAGCGGCAAGAATACCGCGACAATCGCCAGCTGGCCGACTTCGACACCGAGATTAAAACCAACCAATGCCAGAATCAGCGCATTTTGCGGCAATCCCAGATCTGCCAAGACGCTGGCAAACCCAAATCCATGAATCAGGCCAAATACAAACGCCATCAACCAGCGGCGTTCGCTAAATAACGGATAAATATTGTTGATGGCGGCAATCACGACCGATGCGGCAATCGCCGATTCCACCCAACGTGACGGCAGGCTCACCAGGCCCAGGGTCGCCAGCGTCAAGGTAATCGAATGCGCGACCGTGAATGCGGTGACGATCTTCACCACCGCCAGAAATGCCGGCTTCAAGGCATCGACCGGTTGCCACTTTCTGTTGACAAGCAGCAGCACTGCAGGCAGCAGCAAGGCCAGCAAAAACAGAATATGGTCAAAGCCGATCCAGATATGCCAGACGCCTTCCCGTCCATAATCCAGAAACTGGGTCAGCTTGCTTGGATTGGCCAGCACGAATTGCTGGGTACTTTTTTCGGGACTGAAAATTCCGCTGCTGAATGCCCCCTGGTAATCGAGCCGCAACAGGCCCTTGTGTTGCGGGTCGATATCGAAAAATAAGCCATAGCGCAATTGCAGCGTCTGTACCGCAGCCGCGCATTCGGCCGTAAAACGCAGCACGGCATAGGCGCCATCGGTATGATCGTCGACCAGGTGCTGCACCACCGTCGCCGGACAGACATGGGTATCAGACGACAATGCCAGCCGCGCCATCGCATAGGATGCGATCTCGTCATGCTTGGCGCGCAGCTCACCCCAGCTGATGGCACCATCGCCATTGACATCGAGTCCGATGGCAAAATCCAGATCGCGCAAGGCAATATCCCACTGGCCATCGATTTTCGTGCCAGCCACATGCAACGCCAGATAACTGTCGCTGGGTTTATGTGCCAGCGCGCTGGACAGATACAGGCTGGCGCAAAGCAGCAGCAACAGGCGCTTCATCGCGTCGCCCCGGTCAATTGCTGCGCCAGCTGAATCAGATACCGGTCTTCGATGCGGCTGTCGGCCAGCCATTGCAACACCGGCTGCGCTGCACTGCTGTCTTTTGCCGCCTTCGCGGCTTCAAGAAAGATGCGCGCGTCGCGCGGTTCACGCTGGACTTGCCAGTTTTGACGGGCCAGGATCAGCGCTTGCGCAGGATCGCTGTACACCTCGAGTGCAAACCGCGCCTCCTCTTGCTCATGCACGCTGTCACCGCGCATCCGCGCAGCAGAAAAACGCGCTGCCAATGTCTCGCTGCGTTCTTTTGCAGCCGGCAAATTCAATCTGCGCTCAGCCAATACCAGGCGTAACAAGAGTGAATCGGAAGAACGCTTTTCCTTGAGCATGGCCACGACTTCTGTCGGGCGTTGTTGGTCCAGCAAGTAGTCTGCATAGGCAGCCAGCAAAAAAGTATCTGGAATCCGCAGATCGAGCGCCTGCCGGAAATGCATTTCAGCCTTCGCGCCGTGTCCCTGGCGCTGTGCGATTTCCGCCAACCGCAACAGTACCCACAGCCTGTCGGCCGGTGCGGCGTCGGGATAGCGTGTCATGGCATCTGTCAATGACCGGTAGGCGCGATCGGCCTTGCCAGTCAACCCATCCACCATCGCCTCGCAGCCCAGCGCAATCAATTCGGTGGCAACCCGGTGCAAGGCGCCACAATCGGCGTGCGCCTGATGATAGCGCGCCTGCACAATATGAATTGTTGCACGTAATGCGCGTGCCCTGGCGTGGCTCGGGTCACGCTTGAGTACTTGGGTCAAATCAGCGATGGCGCCGGTAAAGTCATGCCGGAACTGGGCCAGACTGGCGCGCAGGACTTGCACTTCCAGCGGCGGCTCGGCCAGCGTCCACCAGGGCGCAAGCGCCGCCTGCGCATAGCCAAGATAACGAGGATCACCTTCAGCGGCGACCAATTCGTAATACCGCCGTGCCAGACTAACGGCAAGCGCCACATCAGTTGGGTCGCGCTGCAACTTGGTACGATCCTGCGCCATGCTGCGCGCCACCGGATCGTTGGCCTTGAACGGCAGGCGTTCGAGAATCCGGTCATCAGTATCCGGAATGTAGGGTGCGGCCATTGCTGCCGCAGAAAAGAACAGCAGAAAAAAACCGGCGGAGCGGACCAGCGGTGCGGCAAACGCCTTCGAAAAACGCATAAACATCTCACTGGTGCCGATACGGGAGATGCATCATAGCAATGTGGTCTTCTCCTTGCAATGTGAACCAATGCTGACACGGAGACGAATTGCAGTTCGCGTGTGATGGGTGGTGAATACAGTAGCGTCGCGCCCATGACGGCGACTAATTGATGACAGTGCTACTTATGTCAGCCCGGTCACCGGCATCGCGAACCTGTCAATATGAGGATGAGGAACGCACTATCACCCGCAGGTGACGCAGTGGCAGTGAAATGGCTGAAAAAAACTATACCGGGAATGAATCGGGCCGAACAGCCTGTTAGCGCACAGCGGCACCCGAGCGGATCGGCAAGCCGGCTTTTTTCCAGGCGATCATGCCACCTTCGACATTGACGGCGGCGCTGAAACCAGCGCGTTCTAGCACCTTGAGCGCTTGTGCCGAACGGCTACCGGAACGGCAAATCACGGCGACAGGCCGATTGCGATAACCATCAATCTCATTCAAGCGCTGTTGCAGCTGCCCCAGCGGAATCAGGATGCTGCCCGGGGCATGCTCTTGAACATGTTCATCAACTTCACGCACGTCGAGCAATAAAGCACCCTGGCTTTGCAGGACCGCGCCCTGGTTGACATCCACTTTCTGAAGCGTACCGACTTCGGCCAGGGCCGTACTGGCGGTAGCGATGACGAGCAACGCAGTCGCCAAAAGAGTTTTTCCGGATGGGATTTTCATGAGAGCACCGAAGGCTTGGCCAAAGATTTTTAGTTTATCAGCATCTGTGATTAAAGGTCTGCGTACACCTTAGCTGAGCCAAATTTGACGCCTTGCGAACAAGATTACAGGACTGCAATACGGTATCGATTGCCAATAAAGACACCGGCGATGTTTCAGGACGCATTTCGCTGCACCATGGTCTTGCTCGTCAAACGAGATCGAGCACCACCGGACTGGTTGAAAACCGCATATGCAACACTGCTTTAAAATTGCCTAATTTACAAATAACTGCCGCCAGCAAGCTTTAACGGCCAATCTATTTGCATTAACGCTGTCAACTAATCCTTTATTGCAACGTTATTTCCATTGATTCATTCGAATCGCCAATTTATTGACTTGATAACTAGAAGGAAAAAAATGAAAAACTTGATCGCTGCTGTAGTCGTCGGCCTGTTTGCTACTTCGGTTTTCGCTGCTGCCCATAGCGCCGCTCCTGCTGCTGCGCCTGCCGCCGCACCTACTACTGCTGCTGCGCCTGCCGCCGCACCTGCCAAAAAAGCAAAAGCCAAGAAAGTAAAGGCTGCCAAGACCAAGAAAGCTGCGCCAGCTGCAGCCGCTACTCCAGCTACACCTGCTACTCCGGCCGCACCTGCTGCCAAGTAATTGAAGTCAGCTTCCCGAAAAGGCAGGCGCGTCCTGCCTTTTTTATTTGCCGTTAATTTTGTATTATCTGTCTTTACAGCCACTTTCGGCAAATGTCCAGCCATGCATAAACAATCCTTTTTGCTTTCACTGCTGCTTGCCGCAGCCTTGAGTTGCGCGGCTCCCTCAGCCAGCGCCCAAGCCACGATGAAATTCCGGACCATCCCGCTCAATATCGGGATTCACATGATTCAGGCGGAAGCGGCAGTCAGTTCTGCGCAGCGCCAGCAAGGACTGATGTATCGGGAAAAACTTGGCACCAATCAAGGCATGGTGTTTTTATTCGAGTCCGCCAGCGGCGTATGCATGTGGATGAAAAATACCCTGATTCCGCTGTCGGCGGCTTTCATCGATGAAGAGGGGCGGATTGTGAATATCGAGGATATGCAGCCGCAGTCGCTTGAGTCCCACTGCGCAAAAAAACCGGCCAAATATGTATTGGAGATGAACCAAGGCTGGTTTGCCCGCAAAAACATCAAGCCAGGCACCCTGATTGAAGGCTTGCCCCGGTAAGCCTGGTGCCGATCTGCGCACAATACAAATAATACAAACAACAAAAGCCGCGTAGCGTACGCGGCTTTTGTTTTGACAGGGACTGCTATTTCAACTGCTGCCTGATTCAGATCCTCAGATCAGCGCAGAAGGTGCTTCTATCAGGCCAGCGCCTTCAGGGCAGCCGACAGACGGCTCTTGTGGCGGGCAGCCTTGTTCTTGTGAATGATTTTCTTGTCAGCGATTGTATCGATAGTCGACACCGAATCCTGGAAAATCTTCGCAGCAGCAGCCTTGTCGCCTGCTTGGATTGCCTTGCGAACAGCCTTGATTGCCGTGCGCAGCGTGGAACGCTGGCTGGAATTGTGAGCGTTTGTTTTGACTGCTTGACGAGCACGTTTGCGCGCTTGTGCGGTATTTGCCATGAAAAATATCCTAAACGATGTCGAGTATTGCGTTCGCGATAAAACTTGATGCTGATACAGGTTACGCGAGACAGAATTCTGTAAAGCCGCCGAGTATAACGTTTTCCAGAGAAATTGGCAATTCTCAAGCCGCAAAACAGTGAATATCATGATTTTTCCTGGTATTGCTTCTAGCCAGCCTGAAAAATGCATGCATAAACTTGCATTATTGCAATTCATTATCATCCCACTAAGTTTGTTCTGTGCAACGAATTCGACGGGTATGGACTACCTTTAAGTTAGTCGATAGAAACCTTGCAACAAGCTTTGCGGCATAGCACAGATCCTAGCCCAGATCCATTCTTGGCCGTCTCAACGGCAAGCTATAATGGCGCCCCATGAACTTGCACAAAACCCTGGCCACCGTTTCTGGCATGACATTGCTTTCCCGCGTGACCGGTTTGGTGCGCGAATTTCTGATTGCCCGCGCATTTGGCGCCTCGGCCTATACCGATGCCTTTTTTGTGGCGTTCCGTATTCCCAACCTGCTGCGTCGGCTATTCGCCGAAGGCGCATTTTCACAAGCTTTTGTACCGATCCTGGCTGAATACAAAAATCAGCAAGGCGAAGCCGTTACCAGGGAATTGATTGACCATGTCGCGACCCTGCTGGCCTGGGCATTGGTCGTGACCTGCCTGGTTGGTATTGTTGCTGCACCGGCGGTAGTGTTTTTTATTGCCAGCGGCCTGAAATCCGAATCGGCCATCTTCGACGTATCGGTGATGATGACGCGCATCATGTTCCCGTATATCGGTTTCATGTCGTTTGTCGCGCTGGCCGGCGGTATCCTCAACACCTGGCGCGAGTTCCGGGTCCCGGCATTTACGCCGGTATTGCTCAATCTTTCCTTTATCGCGGCTTCACTTTTTCTGGCGCCGTATCTGGCGCAGCCCGTGTATGCGCTGGCGATTGCCGTATTCATCGGTGGCATCCTGCAGCTGGCGATTCAAATTCCGGCACTCAAAAAAATCGGCATGCTGCCGCGCATCGGATTCAACCCATTGATCGCCTACCGCGATCCCGGCGTACGGCGCGTCCTGAAGCAAATGGTACCGGCCACCTTTGCCGTCTCGGTTGGACAAATCAGTATCATCATCAACACCAATATCGCCACGCACCTGGAAAACGGCAGCGTCTCCTGGCTCAACTATGCCGACCGCTTGATGGAATTCCCCACTGGAATGCTCGGCGTCGCGCTTGGAACCATCCTGTTGCCCAGCCTATCCAAAGCCCATGCCGACGGCGACAAGTCCGAGTACTCTGCACTGCTGGACTGGGGTTTGCGTCTGACATTCATATTGGCGCTGCCGGCCGCCGTGATGCTGGCCACCTTGTCCGAACCTTTGACGACCACGCTTTTCCATTATGGCAAATTCACTGCGCAATCGGTGGGCAGGACCGAACAGGCATTGATTGCCTATGGTGTCGGCTTGCTCGGCCTGATTTTGGTGAAAATCCTGGCACCTGGCTTTTATGCGAAACAAGATATCAAAACGCCGGTCAAAATTGGCATTGGCGTCTTGATTGCGGTGCAGCTGATGAATGTCGCGTTTGTACCGTGGATTGCGCATGCGGGCCTTGCCTTGTCAGTCGGCTTGGGTGCCTGTCTGAATGCCGCATTTCTCTACTGGGGTTTGCGCCATCGCGGCATTTATCAGGCCAAAAGCGGCTGGGGCCTGTTTTTTATCAAGCTGGCTGGCGCAGTCACCCTGATGGCAGGCGTGGCACTCTTGACGGCGAGCCAGTTCCAGTGGATTGCGATGCAAGCCACACCATTGTTACGCGTCGGCGCATTGGCGCTGGTAATGGTAGCCTGCGGCATCACCTATTTCGCTGCGCTGCTGGCAATGGGTTTTCGTTTCCAGGATTTCAAGCGCAGCACGACTTGAAAATGGCGCGGATCCTCCAACATGATAGTCATCACCATTCCCGGCCGGTCTTTACTTGAACACCCTGTAAATCCATGATCAGTGCTCTCGATTACTTTACTTCACTGGTGCAACAAGATGACGCGATTCCGCTGTTCGAGGCAGCGCTGGCGATTGCGCAGGATGCCGACCCGGAACTCGACCTGAGCGCCACCCAGGCCAGCGTTGATACCTTTGCCACCCAGTTGAGCCGCCGCCTTGCACCGGACGCATCGTCCGTGCAAAAGGTCAGGATGCTGAATCATTTTTTCTACAACGAACTCGGGTTTGCCGGCAACGTCAACGATTACTACGATCCCAACAATAGTTATCTGCACCGCGTAATCACCACCCGCCGCGGCATTCCGATTTCGCTGGCAGTCATTTACATGGAACTGGCGCAACAGATCGACCTGGATATCAAGGGCATTTCATTCCCGGGTCATTTCCTGATGAAGCTGTCGGTGCCATCCGGCGAGATCATTCTCGATCCGTTCAATGGCAGCAGCCTGTCACGAGAAGAACTGGAAGAATGGCTGGAACCGTATTTTCGCAATTACCATCCGCAAGATATGCCGTTGGCTGCCTATTTGCAAAGTGCGCAGCCGCGGGAAATTTTAGCGCGCATGCTGCACAACCTGAAGGCACTGTTTGCAGAACATGAAGATTGGCAACGCATGCTGGACGTACAGCAGCGCCTGGTGATTTTGCTGCCGGAAGAAATCAGCGAGCGGCGCGACCGCGGGCTGGCGTACGCCCACCTGGAATGTCCGCAAGCAGCACTCGAAGATTTGCAAGCCTATCTGGCTGAACGCCCGTATGCAACCGATGCGCAAAGCGTGCGTGCGCGGCTGCCAGCCTTGCGCGATGCCGCCAAGGGCCTGAATTAGGCGGGCCTGGATTTAGGCAAGCTTACACAACAGAGCTTTGATAGATGCCGGGCGCAACAGCCACCCGGCGACTATCATTTTTTGCTCAGGGCCTCGATCGCTTCCCACTTTTCGAGATTTTCCAGAATCAAGCCATCGATTTCTGCAAAGCGCTGATTCAGTTTCTGTACTTCCTGCGGTTGTTTCAGATACAGATCGGCGTCTGCCAGCCGTGTTGAAATGGTTTTTTGCTCGGCTTCCAGTTGCGCGATCAAGGCTGGCAATTCTTCCAGCGCGCGTTGCTCCTTGTTGCTCAGTTTTCTGGATTTGGCAGCCGGCTGTGATGATTCCTTCGCCGCGCCGCCATCGGCCTTGGCGGCCGCCTTCGACGCCGTGTTGCTGGCAGAGGTAGCACGCACCCGCTCCCAGTCACTATAGCCACCGATGAATTCACGCCACATCCCCTCGCCTTCGGCCACGATCACTTGCGTGACCACATTGTCGAGGAAGGTACGATCATGACTGACCAAAAACACGGTGCCGTTATATTCTTCCAGCAACTCTTCCAGCAATTCCAGCGTGTCGATATCGAGATCGTTGGTCGGCTCATCGAGCACCAGCACATTGGCCGGCTTGGCAAACAGGCGCGCCAGCAGCAACCGGTTGCGCTCGCCGCCGGATAGGGATTTGACCGGCGAGCGTGCGCGCTCGGGTGCAAACAGGAAATCGGAAAGGTAAGTCATCACGTGCTTGCGCTGGCCATTGATCTCGACCCAATCGCTGCCGGGTGCAATCGTATCAGCTAGGCTGGCTTCTTCATTTAGCTGCGCGCGCATCTGGTCGAAATACGCGACCTGCAATTTGGTGCCCTGCTTGATGGTGCCGGAATCTGGCTGGTCTTCGCCGAGAATCAGCTTGAGCAGCGTGGTCTTGCCGGCACCGTTGGCGCCGATCAGGCCGACCTTGTCGCCACGCAGGATGGTGGCGGTGAAATCACGCACGATCACCTTGCTGCCGAACGCCTTGTTGACATCGGTGAGCTCGGCCACGATCTTGCCGGAACGGTCACCGGACGATACATCCAGCTTGACCTGGCCCTGCTGCTCGCGGCGGGCGCTGCGGGTCAGGCGCAATGCCTCCAGGCGCCGGACACGACCTTCGTCTCGCACGCGGCGGGCCTTGACCCCTTTGCGGATCCAGATCTCTTCCTGCGCCAGAAACTTGTCGAACTTGGCATTCTCGACTTCTTCGATTTCCAGTTGCTCGGCCTTGCGGATTTCATAGGCGCTGAAATTGCCTGGAAACGACAGCAGGCGACCGCGATCGAGTTCGATGATGCGGGTGGCGACATTGTCGAGAAAACTGCGATCATGGGTAATGAACAGCACGCTGCCCTTGTAATCGCGCAGCAAGCCTTCCAGCCACAGGATCGATGAAAAATCGAGGTGGTTGGTGGGCTCATCGAGCAACAACACATCCGGTGCACTGACCAGTGCGCAGGCTAACGCCACCCGCTTTTGCATCCCGCCTGACAAGGTGCCCATCAGGGAATCCTTGTTCAGACTCAAACGGTCCAGCGTCGCCTCGACCCGGTTATTCAAACTCCAGGCATCGGCGGCATCGAGCTTGACTTGAATGTCATGCATGCGCTCCATCACCGCATCATCGTTACCCTGGCCAAACTGCCCGGTCAATGCATCATATTCCGCCAGCAAGGCCGGCATTTCACCCAAGCCCGAGGCTACCGCATCAAATACCGACATGTCGGGTGAAAAGTGCGGTTCCTGGTCGACATAGGCAATCTTGATACCTTGCTGCATCACCAGCAAGCCGTCATCCAGCCTGGAGACGCCGGAAATGGTTTTTAACAGCGACGACTTGCCGGTACCGTTACGGCCGATCAAGCCGACCCGCTCGCCGGATTCCAGTGAAAATTCTGCGTGATCGAGTAACGCAACGTGACCGAATGCGAGTTGCGCATTGGATAATGAAATGACTGCCATAACAACCTAACGTAACTGGGTCAGCCCGAATCCCGGGCGCCAAGTGAAATGAATGAAGCACGCATTGTACCGATACCCGCGCATTTCGCGCTATTTTATGCCGGCCGGGTCGGCTATAATCTCGGGCGCGATGCAATTTTGATCGGTTGCAAGCGTCTCGCCGTAGTTCAATGGATAGAACGAGTGCCTCCTAAGCGCTAGATGTGAGTTCGATTCTCGCCGGCGGGACCAAGCCAGACTATCGCGTCCCCCACGCTTCATCAGTCATACGCGATGTTGTAATTCAGCATGCACCTAGCTGGTCCGGCAGCTCAGCAACGCTTGTGAATTGCGCTGTGAATTCAGCTTCCTGGCACCGACCATCCAACCGATTAAACTTGGCGCAGCCATGCCATGCCAAGCCAAGTCAGTCCTCGATACTCATCGGTGAGTAACTGTGGCTAGCCTGCCGGCTTCGGTACAGACGGCGCTGGGCTGGCCGCAGCAACACCCGCAAAATTACCGCTGCCCCGATCCGTTCCGATTGCAAGAATCTGGCCGCGTAAGCCGTGCCGGCAATATGTTGCAACGCTATCCCTTTTTCCACGATCACAGCGCTACCGACGTCAAACCGCGAGTAGGACTGACTGTTCCTGCCCGAATGGGTCATTGGCTTCATTCCTTGTGTCATACAAATCAATAAATTATCTGTCACGTCAGAATGGTATGAAGACCGGGTCTGCCTATCCAGCAATATCGGGCAAGTATCTATTTCCAATACCGGCTGTCTCGTACGCTGCAAATTCATGCAAGCCTGAATACATTATTGGAATCAAGGACTTGCTTATTTGCAAGCACAGTTATCCACAGACTTGTCCAGTGCAAACGGGGATAAGTTCTGGCTTCGCTGCATAGAACAATTTGTGCATCAAAGAAATGATAATATGAACAACTTTGTGTCCAAATTACAATAATTTAAATGACGCATCATGAAGATTAAGCCCTATCAAAAGATTGCCTTCATTTACGTTGTGCTGGCATCTGCCTGGATCTATTTTTCCGATGGTTTCGTGCAATCCAATTTCCATGGAATATTGGAAGTCACCTTGGTACAGCACATCAAGGGCTGGGTTTATGTGCTTTTTACCGGCGCACTTCTGTATTTTCTGGTCAAGGAAGATTTCGAATCGATTGAAAAGGCCAACAATGCCTTGCTCAAGAGCTATGAAGACACCATGCGGGGCTGGATCAACGTAATGGATTTTCGGCATAAGGAAACCAAAGACCATACGATGCGCGTCACCTTGCTGGCGACAGAATTTGCGATGCTGGCCGGCTTGCGCGGTGAGGAATTGAAGAATGTTGAGCGCGGCGCCATGCTGCATGACGTCGGCAAGATCGGCATTCCGGATGAAATCCTGATCAAGCCTGGCGCATTGAGTGCCGAGGAATTTGAAATCATGAAGCAGCACCCGGTCATTGCACTTGAACTATTGGGGAAAATCGATTTTCTCAAGCCATGCGCCGATATACCGCATTGTCACCATGAAAAATGGGACGGCAGCGGCTATCCACAAGGCTTGCGAGGCGAACAAATTCCCTTTTCCGCGCGCCTGTTTGCCGTGATCGATGTGTGGGATGCTTTAAGCTTCGAAAGGGTCTACAAGGCGGCGTGGCCGGAGCAGCAGGTACTCGATCATCTCAAATCCGAAGCGGGCCGGCATTTCGACCCGCAAGTAATCGCACTATTTTTCACCCACTATTCCCATCTCAAAGCCACCGCACATCGGACCACCACCGTGCCCTCATCCCGGTTGCCCATCATCTCCGCGGCTCAAGGCGCTTAAGGCATGGGCAATCCGGGCAATACCAGCCATGGCGCCCAGTGCAACGCCGATATCGCGCGCCCGTCCCACCTGGGATTCAGTCGGATTGATCCGGATCAGCGGACATTGCGCCTGTTGGCCGAAATGCCGTACGGTAGGAATCGCCGTCCCGGCGCCAATTTCGATCACCACCGGCCGGCTCGCGCGCGCCAGCCATGCACGCAATCTGGACTGGCAGCGCTCGGCGCGTGTGCTATCCCAATCTCCATCGCCAAACAGCAGAATATTGGGCCGGGCCAATCCGGCGCAGGCTGGACAAGTCGGCAATGCGGACAACAACATACAATTTTCGATATCAACGACCGGTTCAAATGCCTCAGCTGACCATGGCGCTTGACCGCAGCCGTCAAGGCATTGCAAATGATGGATCGAGCCATGACATTCAACCACTCGCTGCGTATCAAATCCCGCCTTTTGAAACTGTCCATCGACGTTGCTGGTAAAAACAAAAGCGCCGTACCGCATGATGCGTGACAGCGCCAGCAGCTGCGTGAAGCCCTGGTGCGGCACCGTTGCCCGGTACAACCTTAATCGGTGTCCGTAAAATCCCCATGCGAGCCTGGGGTTGGACATGAATGCATTGGGATTGGCAATTTCGACGAAGCGCATGCGCATGTGGCCCAGGGCGGGGTAAGCCTTCCAGAATCCATGGTCTCCTCTGAAGTCTGGCAAGCCTGAATCGATGCCGATGCCCGCGCCGGCGGTGATCAGCAAACTGTCAGCCTGGGAAATCAGTTCTGCCGCCTGGCGGCAGGCGTGATCAATCGAATAAAGTGGATTCATCTGGTTTGGGCAAGACGGAAAGCCAGAATGCTGGAGTTTACCTGATCAGAAGCGACCGTTCAGTAAAACGGCGCTCGTCCTCCACTTGTTACAGCACGACCATGCTTTGAGCCTGCAGCAGCAGGCTCAAAGCATGCGCCTGATGCAATACGGCTTTGCAATGGGGTTTTAATGCAGCGATATGGCGGCCAGGTTTTCCCAGCGAATTTCCTGGCCGGTGTTGAGCATAATCTTGCCACCCTCATCGCACAGCAGATCATCGCGCAAAATGGTCGCATAGGCTTCCTTGGCAAGGAGGAAGTTGCCCGTATACACGATCACCGGCCCAAATATGAATTGCTTTTGCTGATGATAATGTCGAGGAGAATGCTTGTACATTGCGGTACGTATTCCCTGAAGATGTCAGCAAAGTCTGCGCGTTTTTTCGCACTTCATCTGTATGCTGAATGACTTATAGCCAGATATATTTTCCAAAATTTTTCGATTAAAACACGTTACAGAAAATAAGCTGCCGCTTCACAAGCCGAAGACCTTTCTTCAATCGGCATCGCCCTGTCGCTACGGCAAAGACGTCATGTGAAATTGTTGCAGCGTCTGATATGCCGACTCACTTTCAAGGCGTCAACTACACCGCGATCCGCCCCGATGAATAGCGTCTTCCTATTCATAAAAACTTTGACACAGGTCGATTGATCGAGCTTCTATGGTGCGCAGCCAGTCGGTGCATGCATAAACTGAATCCTGCAAATTTTCAGTCAAGAGGCCAATCATGATGCCATTTTTCCAGCCAGTTTCTCCAGCGGTCAACAACTACCTGCAAGAGCAGTTTTCATTGTTTACCGACTTGAGCAAAAGAATTTTTGATTCGACAAAGAAGATTAACGACTTGAACATCCAGGTCGCTGAAACAATCATGGAGGAATCCCTTTCCGGCTTCCAGCAAATCCTGGTCGCTAATGATCCTTATGAAGCGCTTTCCATTTCGGCGGCACAAGCTCAGCCTGTCGCCGAGAAAATGCGCGCATATCAGCAACACCTGACTTCGATTGCGGCAGGCACGCAAGTCGACTTGGTGAAAACTGCCGGATCGCATGTGTCGGAGACAAGTCGCACAGCGGCAGCGGTTGCCGATGAAGTTGCGCGGCAAGCATCAGAAGAAACCGAAAAGGTGACGCTGCGCCAGAAAGCGGCGATGGAACAGTTTGTTTCGCCGAACAATGGTTCGGGACGCAACGCCAAACAGGGCCGCTCGCAGCAGAAATCGGTCAAGCATTGACGCCGCACGGCTTGGCCGGATGAACAGGGTATTTACGCCGCACTCAAGCTTCGCCGGTTCATCATTGCCGCAGCCAAAATTTTTAAAGCAGCATCAGACGTCCCGGCATCGGCGGGTCGCCAGCGCTTTGCCGTATCTGCCACGGCATGCCTGCAGCGCGTCTCATATCAGGCGGACCGACCCAGCGCCATGCCAATCGCCGCATAGGCGACCGCCGTGGCCAGACAGACAGATAACAGGCTAGGCCAGAATCCCCATCCCGCGCGCAGCAGGAATGGCAATAGCAAAAACAAGGGCAGGGAAACCAGTACCAGCCAGAAGATGCTTTGCGACATTGCAGCGATGCGGCTGACATCTCCTGTTTCGATATACATCCAGACGAACGCCAATAGTGAAGTCAGGGGTAAAGCGGCCAACGTTGCCGCCCAGACCGTACTGCGCTTGCCGATCTCTGAAATACCGACAATGATCATCGATGTCAGCAAAACCTTAACTATGTAATGCAGCATGGCGCACGCCTCATCTGATAAAAAAATTTCTGCCGGGCCGGGCAAGCATGACACTTAGCCCAGATATTCCTGCTCCAGCCAACAATAACGAGGAACTTGCATAACCTGTGTATTTCTAAAAATTGTTCGGGCAGAGTTGGGCGCAGACAAAGCATGGTGGCATGGTTCCGGCTTTACCGTTTGCAAGGAGAGACTACATGAAGATCCCGCTGATTGTCATGCTGATGCTGGTTGCGCTGCTGACCGGCCTGTCGTTCATTTTTACTGTGCTGGTTCCAAGTTGAACGTTTGCCTGTTCTAGCCTCTTATTGTGCGATGTTTGCCGGCAGGCCTATGCCGCGTCCGGCTGCTGATCAGGTGCAGCCTGTCGGAATGCATCGAGCGCCTGACAAGCATCGCTGATCGCGAGCACGGTTGGCAGTCTCGACAAATCGCAATTAACACGAAGGGCATTGACGACCTGCGGCACCAGACAGCAATCGGCTAAGGTCGGCGTATCGCCAAAACAGTATTTCCCTGCCCTGCCGTGTTTCGTCAGCATCGCCTCGATTGACGTCAATCCCAGTTCGCACCAGTGCCGATACCAGGCATCGCGCTCATCCTCGCCTGCCTTCAGTGTCTGTTTCAAATAGCGCATTACCCGCAGATTGTTCAGCGGATGAATATCGCAGGCAATTGACAAGGCAATGCTGCGCACGAATGCCCGGTCGCCAGCCGCATCGGGCAACAGTGGCGGCGCCGGATAGGTTTCGTCGAGATATTCAATGATCGCAATCGATTGTGTCAGCACCAGGCTGTCGTCCTGGCCAGTGGTCAACACCGGCACCAGTGCGGCCGGATTCAATGCCTGATAAGCCGCCGCCAGCTGATGGCCGCCGTCTTTCAGAAGGTGCACCGGCACCGTTTCGTAAGCCAGGCCTTTCAGGTTCAGCGCGATGCGTACCCGGTAGGCAGCCGAACTGCGAAAATAGCTGTAGAGTTTCATGCGCCTCCCGGTTCGGTAGCGTTGCCTGTCGTGCAGCTCACACCAGCTTGACCTGCAACTCGCCCAGCCCGGCGATCGACCCAAGCATCAGATCGCCCGGCTTGACGGCAGACACACCTTCGGGTGTCCCGGTAAAAATCAGGTCGCCCGGCTGCAAGGTGTAAAAGCGCGACAAGTGTTCAATCGTCTCGGCGACGTTCCAGGTCAGTTTGGCAATATTGCTCGCCTGTCTCGGGTTACCGTTGACTTGCAAGCCGATCGCGGCATCTGTCAGCCAGCCGGTTTCCTGGATCGGGTGAAGCGCGGCAATCGGCGCCGAATAGTCAAACCCTTTGGCAACACTCCATGGCCTGCCATTCTGCTTGGCATCGTTTTGCAGATCACGGCGCGTCATGTCCAGGCCGATCGCATAGCCCCACACATGCTGTTGTGCATCTGCTGCGGCAATGTTGCGGCCGCCCTTGCCGATGGCGACCACCAGCTCGACTTCATGATGCAAGTCTTCGGTCATCGGCGGGTACGGCATTGCGCCGATCGTGCCGTGCGCCACAGGCAGGACGGCGTCGGCCGGCTTCATGAAAAAGAATGGCGCTTCGCGGCCGGTGCCGCCCATTTCCTTGGCATGCTCGGCGTAATTGCGCCCGACGCAATAGATGCGGTGCACCGGAAATAATGCGTTGCTGTCGGCCACCGGGACGGCGGCTTGCTGCTGGGGTGGGAAAACGAACGACATGGCGGCTCCTGTTGTAGGAAGCAATTATGCCATTACCGCAAACATCCGGCTGCAGGCTGCTGACCTGTGCGGCAGTGCGATCCTGCTTCAAAAATGGATCTTCCCAACCTCAATATTCGCCGAGATAGGCTTCGCGTACCTTTGGGTCCGTCAACAGTTCCTGGCCGGCTCCGGCCATCGTGATCAGCCCCGAATCCATCACGTAGCCGCGGTTGGCAGCCTGCAGCGCCAGCTTGGCATTTTGCTCGACCAGCAAGATAGTCACGCCCTGCGCCGAAATATCCCGCACGACTTCAAAGATCTTTTCCACCATGATCGGCGCCAGCCCCATTGACGGCTCATCCAGCAGCAGCAATTGCGGGTGGCTCATCAGCGCCCGCGCCATCGCCAGCATTTGCTGCTCGCCTCCGGAAAGGGTGCCAGCCATTTGCGAGGCGCGCTCCTTCAGGCGCGGAAATACAGTAAACCATTGCTCGATATCGGCCGCAATGCCGACCTGGTCATTGCGGGTATAGGCGCCCATGATCAGGTTTTCCCGGATTGTCATGCGGGCGAATACGCCGCGTCCTTCCGGCACCATTGCCAGTTTGTTCTTAACCAGCTGAAATGAACTCAAGCCCTTGATCGGCCGGCCCTGGTATTCGATATGACCATCGACCCGGCAATCGGGCAGTGTGCCGGTAATCGCCTTCAGGGTGGTGGTCTTGCCGGCACCGTTGGCGCCGATCAGGGTCACCAGTTCGCCCCGCTTGACTTCGAGGTCGATTCCCTTGACCGCCTGAATGCCGCCATAGGCTATTTTCAAACCGCTGATTTTGAGCATGCTGACGGGTGCCGCAGATGGCTGATCCTGTTGCGACATCAATGCGCTCCTCCGAGATAGGCTTCAATCACAGCCGGGTTTTTCTGCACTTCGGCCGGAGTGCCTTCGGCAATCGGCTTGCCATAGTCGAGCACCGTGATGCGGTCGCACAAGCCCATCACCAGTTTGACGTCATGCTCGATCAGCAGGATGGTCTTGCCGGTCGCCTTGATTTTCAATAACAGTTCACGCAGTGCCAGCTTCTCGGTCGGATTCATGCCGGCGGCCGGTTCGTCCAGCGCCAGCAGTTGCGGCTCGGTAGCCAACGCCCGCGCGATTTCCAGGCGGCGCTGGTCGCCATAAGACAGGTAGCGTGCAGTACGATCGGCCAGCCTGGCGATGCCGACAAATTCGAGCAGCTCGATCGCGCGCTGGCGAATCTCGGCCTCTTCGTCGCGCGCAGCCTTATGCCGCAACACCGCGCCGATCACACCCTGGCGGGTGCGTACATGGCGGCCGACCATCACATTTTCCAGGGCCGTCATTTCGCCGAACAGGCGGATATTCTGGAAAGTGCGGGCAATCCCCGCCTTGGCCACCAGATGCGGTGCCGATGGCGAATAAGGCTTGCCGGCCAAAATGAAGGTGCCGGAATCCGGCTGGTACAGGCCGGTGATCACATTGAAAAACGTCGTCTTGCCGGCACCGTTGGGTCCGATCAAACCATAGATCTGGCCCTGCACGATCTGAATGGCGACATCGGCCAGGGCTTGCAAGCCACCGAAGCGCTTGTTGACGCCGCGGATATCGAGGACCACGGAAGGGTTCATGTCAGGCTTCACGCTGCCACCACGTCAGTGGATTTGCCCGGCTGGTCGATATCGGCATCGGGCCGGTCTTCCTTGCGCGGTGCCGGCCAGATGCCGGCCGGACGGTGCAGCATGATCAGCACCATGGCCAGACCGTACAGCAGCTGACGCAGGATTTCCGCTTCGATCAGGATCTTGCCGAACAACAAATGCTGCACCGGCTCGACAATATGGCGCAGCACTTCCGGCAACGCTGCCAGCAACACGCCACCCAGGATCACACCGGGAATATGGCCCATGCCGCCCAGCACCACCATCGCCAGCACCGCGATCGATTCCATCAGCGAGAACGATTCGGGCGATACAAAGCCCTGGAACGAGGCAAACATGGCGCCGGCCACGCCACCAAATGACGCGCCCATCGCGAATGCCAGCAACTTCATGTTGCGGGTATTGATGCCCATTGCCTTGGCGGCCGTTTCATCTTCCCGAATCGCCACCCAGGCCCGCCCCAGGCGCGAATGCTGCAGGCGCAGCGAGATGAAAACAATTGCAATGCACAGGAACAGGAACAGGAAATAATAGGCATTCACCGACGGCATTGAAAAACTGCCGAGATGGACCGTCGACTGCGAACCGGATTCGCCAGCCAGCGACACGCCGAAAATGCGGATCGGATCGATCAGGTTGATACCCTGCGGGCCATTGGTGATATTGACCGGGCCGCTCAGATTATTCATGAAGATCCGGATGATTTCGCCAAATCCAAGCGTCACGATCGCCAGGTAGTCGCCGCGCAGCTTTAATGTCGGCGCGCCCAGCAATGCGCCGAGTACCGCAGCAAACGCCGCCCCCAGCGGCACGATCAGCCAGACTGACAGATGAATGCCGTTCTGGACGATTTCCGGTCCGAGGATGGCGATCAGGGCGGCGCCGACCGGCGGATACTGGTTGACGAAGGATTCGATCACGGTGGCAAATTGCGGCGATGCCAGCAAGCCGGTCATATACGCGCCAAGCGCGTAGAACGCGATGTAGCCCAGGTCGAGCAAGCCGGCAAAGCCGACCACGATATTCAAGCCCAGCGCCAGCATGATATACAGCAGCGCGTAATCGATGATGCGCACCCAGGAGTTGCCGAACTGGGAAGCGATGAACGGGAACGCAATCAGGCCAACCGCCAGCAGCACCATGTTGACGGTCGCCTGGCGCGGGTGGGTCTGAAAATTGAAATGGATAGCCATGCGAAATCCCTTATGCGCGATCGGACACGCGTTCGCCCATGATGCCGGACGGCCGCAAGGTGAGCACGATGATCAGGACAATGAAGGCGAAGATGTCCTGATATTGGCTGCCCAGAACATCGCCGGTCAATTCACCGATGTAGCCGGCACCCAGACTTTCAATCAAACCGAGCAGCAATCCACCCAGCATGGCGCCGTAGATATTGCCGATGCCGCCCAGGACGGCTGCAGAAAAAGCCTTGATACCGGGCGTGAAGCCCATCGCAAACTGCGCCGAAGCATAGGTGGCGCCCCACATCACGCCGGCCACTGCCGCCAGCGCCGCGCCGATCGCAAAGGTAAACACGATCACCCGGTTGGCATCAACCCCCATCAGGCCGGCCACCCGCGGGTTTTCGGCGGTCGCCCGCATCGCACGGCCGATCTTGGTCTTTTCCACCATGAACACCAGTGCCGCCATCGCCAGCGCCGCCATCACCAGCAGCATGACCTGGGTCGAAGAGATCAGTGCGCCGAACAGTTCGAATGGCTGCGATGGCATTACTTGCGGAAACGGCAGCGGGTTGCGCCCCCAGATCATCATCGCAAAGGTTTGCAGCAGGATCGACACGCCGATGGCGGTAATCAATGGCGCCAGGCGCGGCGCATTGCGCAGCCGCCGGTAGGCCACCCGTTCAATGACCACGTTGACCAGCACGCACACCGGAATTGCCCCGAGAATGGCGATGATCAGCTTGACCGGGCCAGGCAGATCCGGCGCCACGCTTTGCACGATATTCAAGATCGTCAAGCCGGCCATGGCGCCGATCATCAGCACATCGGCATGGGCGAAATTGATCAGATTTAAAACGCCGTACACCATGGTGTAACCAAGCGCGATCAGCGCATACATGCTGCCCAACACCAGGCCGTTGATGACTTGCTGGATGAATATATCCATAGTTTGGAAATTCTTTAAGAAAGCGTGTTACGGAATTTTTGTTCCTGCCCTGGCTGGAGCATGGAGCAAAAATCGTTCCCATTCAAAGCGGCGTCCAGGACCGTGTCACGGGCGCCGCGGCTGGTGCTGGTTACCGAAAAATCGCCGGCATGGGAAGCGCGCCGTCAATTGACATGGTCAGGACTGAGTGGAGGCCTGACCGCTCAATCCCTTGGGCATCGGGAAGGTCACGTTTTCTTCGACGCCGGTCAGGGGCCGCACGCTCTTGGCGCCGCATTCCTTCAGACGGTCGATCACTGCCTGCACCAGAATTTCCGGCGCCGAGGCGCCTGCAGTGACACCGATGCGGATTTTCCCTTCCAGCCATGCCGGATCGATTTGCGCTGCATTGTCGACCATGTAGGCTTCCACGCCTCTCTTTTGCGCAACTTCGCGCAACCGGTTGGAGTTGGAACTGTTTGGGCTGCCCACCACAATCACCAGGTCCACCTGCGGCGCCATGAACTTGACCGCTTCCTGCCGGTTGGTGGTGGCATAGCAGATGTCCCCTTTCTTGGGCTCGCCGATGTGCGGAAAGCGGCGCTTGAGGGCGCCGATCACATCCGCGGTATCGTCGACCGACAAGGTGGTTTGCGTCACATATGCCAGCAAGTCCGGATTTTTTACTGCCAGTTTTTCGACATCCTCGACCGTTTCGACCAGATGCATGCCCTGGTCCGCCTGGCCCATGGTGCCTTCCACCTCCGGATGGCCGGCATGGCCGATCATGATGATTTCGCGCCCTTCGCGTTGCATCTTGCCGACTTCCATATGGACCTTGGTCACCAGCGGACAGGTGGCATCGAATACCCGCAAGCCGCGTGCGGCCGCATCGGCCTGCACCGACCGGGAAACGCCATGGGCCGAGAAAATCACAATATTGCCGGCAGGCACATCATCCAGCTCTTCGATAAAAATCGCACCCTTGTTGCGCAGGTCGTCCACCACATAGGCGTTATGCACGATTTCATGGCGCACGTAAATCGGCGCGCCAAATTGCGCCAGTGCCCGTTCAACGATTTCAATCGCGCGGTCGACGCCGGCACAAAATCCGCGTGGCTGGGCCAGTAAAACTTCTTTATCCATAATGCGTCCTTGGCAGCGTTGCCGAAAACCCGAGCGAGTTGTGCGACAAGCCGGCCATCAATTTACAGTATGCCGATGATTTTGACTTCAAAATTGACCGGCTGGCCCGCCAGCGGGTGATTGAAGTCGAATAAGGCGTCGTCTGTATTCAGTTCGCGCAATATGCCGGCAAACCTGCCGCCGCCAGGTGCAGCGAATTCTACCAAGTCGCCGATCGCATAGCTTGCGCCAGGTTGCGAATTGTCGTCGAGTGTGGCTCGCGACACATATTTCACCATCGCGGGATTGCGCAATCCAAACGCCTGCTCCGGCGTCAGCTCGAACGTCTGATGTGCGCCTTCCGGCAAGCCAATCAGACAAGCTTCCAGAAACGGGGCCAATTGCCCTGTGCCGAGCTGCAAAGTCGCCGGGCTCTCATCAAATGTACTAACAATGTTTTCACCCGCCTGCGAGGCAAGCCGGTAATGCAAGGTCAGATAAGCAGAGTCCGTAACAAGAGTTTGTGGTAAATTTGACATTAAAAATTCCAGATGGCAGGATAACCCCGTATTTTAAGCCACGTTCAAATGAAAAGTCGCTGAAAAGTCGCTGCTGACCGGGCCTCGGGCCCAAGTTGGGCCAGCCTGTCGCAATTTATGTTTATCTAACAATAACAACTCACTCACATGGCAATCACCGACTGGCCGCAAGAACAGCGTCCCCGCGAACGGCTCATCAAACACGGACCGCAAGCGTTGTCGGATGCGGAATTGCTCGCGGTATTTTTGCGCGTCGGGGTCTCGGGAAAAACGGCAGTGGATCTGGGGCGCGACATGGTCGGCCACTTCGGTTCGCTCAATGGCCTGTTTTCGGCAAACCTGACCGATTTTTCGGTACTCAACGGTTTGGGTCCGGCCAAATTTGCGCAGTTGCAGGCGGTGCTGGAACTGGCACGGCGCGCCTTGTCGGAAGAATTGCAAACCGGTGTCGCGCTCAGCTCACCGCAATCGGTCAAACACTATCTGCAACTGCTGCTGGCGGCCAAGCCGTATGAAGCGTTTATTGTCTTGTTCCTGGATGTCAAGAACCGTCTGATCGCGACAGAAGAACTGTTTCGCGGCACCCTGACCCATACCAGCGTGTATCCGCGCGAAGTGGTGAAGGCGGCGCTGGCGCACAACGCTGCCGGCGTAATATTTGCGCATAATCACCCGTCCGGCACGCCGGAGCCGAGCGCGGCCGACCATACCCTGACCCAGGCATTGAAGCAGGCCTTGGCCATGGTCGATGTGCGCGCGCTCGACCATTTCATTATTGCCGGGCGCCTGGTACATTCGTTTGCCGAACATGGGCAGCTGTAGCAGAACCGGCATCGGGCCAGCCAACTGAAGCTAATTGGCGCAGCCAAAAAGAAAAAACCCACAGGCTTTCGCATGTGGGCAAATACAACTCTCACTTCCATCATAGTCGCCAAAGTTGCCAGCACCTTGATGAAAAGCAACAAAGTTGCGTTGTACGCTCCCAGCTATTCAGACACTCAGACAATCAGCAGATGGTTCAGCTGCCAAAGTGAATCGCTTTCACCGAGTGTGCCAAGCCGGACGTTTTCTGCACGTGTAAATAACGCGCCAGCGCGTCATCCAGATCAGGTAATAAAATGGCGCGTTCACTGCTCAATGCCGTGTAGGCCGGGCGCGCAGCAAGGTAATTCATCTTGCTGCCTGCATAGCCCTCCAGCCGGCTGGCGTCGACCTCTGCCATGTTGGCTGCCTTTAAGGCCAGCTCCGCCCAGGTGAGCGCCTGCCCATTGGTCAAGTGCCAAATCCCGCACTCCCTGTCAATCAGCAAGTCAAGACTGGCATGCACCAGATCCGGCACATAAGTCGGTGACACGGTGATATCGGCGGCCGCATAAAACGGCTGGCCGCTACCCAGCGCCTCCAATGCCAAGGTCACAAAATTGGCGCTGTCCCATGGCCCAAAGAAGGCGCTGGTACGCACCACCAGGGACGCCGGATGCTTGCCGAGTACCGCGCGTTCCGCCTCAACCTTGCTTTTGCCATAATGATTCAGCGGCGCGACCGGATCGGATTCGACATAGGGTACTTTTTGCTCCCCATTGAATACCAGGTCACTGGAAAATGTCAGCAATTGAATGCCGTGTTTGGCACAACTGTCTGCCAGAATCGCAGGTCCGACTGCATTGTCGCGATAGCAGCGTTCGATTTCGCTTTCAGCCAGGTCCACATTGACGTAGCCGCCGGCATTGATAATCGCCCAGGGTCGATACAGCGAAATAGCCTGTTCAACCGATTCGCGCATCGCGATATCCATCTCTTGCCGGCCCAATAGACGGCAGGCCAGATTGCGCTGTTCGCATATCCGGGCAAACGCGCGTCCCAGCGTGCCGGTCGCACCGATGATCAGAATCGGCTGCACAGCGCCGTCCTCTGGCAGCTGCTCCAGATGCAGGGAGGCGACCGCACTGCGGGTTGCAACCGGTGCGCAGAAAAATCGCCCGGGCCGGCGCCACCAGCCCTGCCCTGCCAATGCCGGATGAGACGGCGGCTTGCCGGCAGCAAGCTCACGCATCAGGGTCGCCACCGCGGTCGGCCTGGGCACCGTGGAACGCACATCGAACGGCCCCGGTTCGTAATAACCTTTGCATTGCGTAACCAGACTGTTCCAGTCAAAAGAACCCAGCAATGCCCACACCGTGACTGCCCGGATATCGGCGCCATTGCTCTGTGCCTGCCTGGCCGCTTGCCAGATCTCCAGCAGCCAGCGTATCTGGTCTTCGCGATTTGCATCGATATGGGCTTCGGTCACGGCTATCGGCAATTGATATCGCTCCCAGGTTTCCTGCAACAACAGGTTTAGGCCCGCGGTGGGCGTCGCCAGCACACGCGCGGCTTCGATATCGACAAACCGTGTTGTGCTACTGGTGTTGCGAAACCGCTCCGGGTATCGCTCTATCCGCTGGTCGAGCCAGCGTTCGCTGGTCACGTAGTAATTGAGACCGATGATATCCGGTGGACAGGGATTGTCGCGAAACCACAGCAGTTCTGCGGAATCGATGCCGGTACCAACCATATAGTCCCAAAGTGGATGGTCAGGCCCGACTTTGCCACATAAAAGATCCCACGTCAGCCAGCGTCTCTCGTTATAAAAATTGGCCAGCTCAGCCATTTTCGGCGTACTGTACGTTTTACTGATGTCATCTGTCTGTACCAGCCTGGCGACTGGATTGACCGCACGAATGGCGCGCATCGATAACACCACGCCGCGGCACTGATTCAAAAAAGCCTGAATAAAAGTCCGCTCGTCTTTTCCGTGCGGGTACCACACGCCATATAATCCGCTAAACCGTGCAGTGGTCAGCGGCTCATTGACTGGCGTGTAATAGTCAACCCAAGGATAGCGTTGTGCAACGGCGCCTGCAAATTGTGCCAACTGTTCGGCAAAACAGGGATCCACCAGACTGGTGTGCTGCGGCCCGCTGCCGTGATGCACCAGCCCCACGATTGGCGTGATACCTAAATTTTTCAAGACTGGCAAACGCTCGTCAGGCCAGGACCAATCGGCCTGTTCAATGCCGTTGGGCGCCGTGCGCTCCCATAAAACCGGATAGCGAATCGCCTCAATACCCAGCGATGCGAAACGTTCCAGATCATCCATGCGCGTGGCATGACCATTTCTTTTCATCTGGCAGAAGTAATCATCCAGCACACGATTGACAGTGCACTCCAGTCCGCCCCAGAGTTGTATTGATTTGTTCCCGGCCTCACTCTTATTTGCCTTCATAAGCATCCCATGTTTTAAAACAAAGTAAAACAAAGTCTGACCATTTCGAGCCTGTTGCGCTGTATGGTCTCTGACAAACATGACAGAAATATTCAAATTTTTTCATTGCAAGATTTAATGAAGAAAAATGCTTGCATCTGACATTTTCGGCAGGGCATTATTTGACGCGTATCGATTGATCGGTATGCCACGCATTAAACGCTATTTCAACAATATTTTTTCAGCAGCCAACATCGATTCTCCCCTCCTGAAAATTTGATCTTGTGGTGACATGCAGATTTTCTTGCTGCTCAGCACGATCAAGCGGAAAGGAAAATGTTTGGATTAGTGAAGGTAGCTGATGCCTGATTGAAATCATTCAGCATGCGCCCTTCGATATCGCACCATGCCCAGATTTCCACAGGTAAATTGACGTTAATTAAATACGAATGTGTCAGACAGCATACAGAAAAACATAGAATTGTCGCGCACACTTTGCGCTTATCGTTATAAGAAAACGATAGGTATGCAAACATAAAGCAGGTTGCTCGACGCCGCATTTTTGTCGACACCCCTCTCTACAAACATGTTCACCCACACTGTTAGGAGCACATCATGCAGACAACCACGACAGATCCACGCCTGACCGAAAATGGGGTGCTGTTTACGGTGCGAGTGGATTCACAAAACCGGGAATGCGTCATCTTGAAAGAAGCACTGGAAAAATTGTCAGCGCTGAAAAGTATTGATGCCGCGGATGCGGACACTATGGAAGTGTTCCATGCCTTTGAAGCGACCATTAACGGCGTGGCACGTCGGCTGATTTCGGCACGGGTACCTGGCATACCACTGGTAATGAATGCCAATACCTTTCATGCGCCGTGTGATGTTCTCAACGATATGCCGAGTTAGGAAAGACTTCTTTCAGAAATGCGCCCGGTGCCTGCTGACGAGTCGGTGAGCTTGCTTGTAGAAGCCATGCTGGCTCGCCACCCGGACTCTTCTCGTGCCAGCCTGGCGCGCACCGACTCGATGCGACTGCAATGATGCACTGCATGGCCCTGGCAATCGTGATATCCGGCTGCGGTTGATCCATCACCTGCTTTTCCATGTATTTACAGGATGTGCCACGCCTACTGCAATATTTACCTTACCGGCTTGATGTTGACCTGAATTCGGCCAGATTGATGTTGAATCAATACCTGTCACATTCGACAGGCAGGCAGCCATCATCCTCATATGTGTCGCGATCGCTTTTTGATCATCGTGCCGCTCCAACCTGTCGATCCATTGCTTCCCCGGCCATGGATTCATACATGACACCTGTCGTGAGTGCAGAACAGGTTTATCCGATACAGGCAGTCGATCAGGCAACTGGTTTCAGAAGTCATGACATCGCAAATGCAATCGCTGACGCCCCGCAAAACGGTGCGACCTGTCGCACAGATGAGGTGAGTGCGCTATCAGGATGCGGTCAAGATCCTTGCCGCCCGAGGCCGGTTAACCATGGCCAGCCAAATTGTTAAATTTTCCAAATACCTAAAGACACAATTATTTTCCGCAAGTCATTGAAAACTCGGCATTTTTTCGTTATACTCTCGTTTTTTCCAATTACGGAAATCTTTAAGGAGTCAGTCATGGCACGTGTTTGCCAAGTCACCGGGAAGAAGCCGATGGTCGGCAACAATGTTTCCCATGCAAATAACAAGACGAAACGCCGCTTTTTGCCGAACCTGCAAAATCGCCGTATTTTCGTTGAGTCTGAAAACCGCTGGGTTTCCCTGCGCCTGTCCAACGCTGGTTTGCGCGTGATTGACAAGCTCGGCATTGATGCCGTGCTGGTCGATATGCGTGCCCGCGGCGAAAAAGTTTAATTTTATAAATTGCGGGACTGTGCCAGGCGCATGCGCTACGCTGTCCCCAACCAGTAAAAAATAAAGGAACCATCATGGCGAAATCTGGCCGCGACAAAATCAAGCTGGAGTCGACTGCAGGTACGGGTCACTTCTACACCACCACCAAGAACAAGCGCACCATGCCTGAAAAAATGGCGATCATGAAGTTCGATCCCAAGGCACGCAAGCATGTCGAATACAAAGAAACCAAGATCAAGTAATCCGGATCGCGTGATTTTTGTATCATCAAAGCCGTTCATTCATGAACGGCTTTTTTGTTTCCGACACCCCTGTTAAGACTATGCATAAAGCAATCCTGATTGTCGAAGACGAGCCAGCCATTGCCGACAGCATCATGTATGCGCTGCGCACGGAAGAGTTTTCAGCGCAGCATGTGACGCTGGGAGAACAGGCGCTGACGATGCTGCAATCGGCGCACGAGGCGCAGCCTTCACTGGTCGTGCTCGATGTGGGCTTGCCCGACATGAGCGGATTTGAAGTCTGCCGGCGTCTGCGGCAGTTTTCAGACATTCCAGTGATATTCCTGACTGCCCGCAGCGATGAGATCGACCGCATTGTCGGGCTCGAGATCGGCGCCGACGACTACCTGACCAAGCCTTTCTCACCGCGCGAGCTGGTAGCGCGCATCCGCGCCATCCTGCGCCGGCAGGCTTCGACCGTGCCGACACTGCCGGCACTGCAGCCGGTGTCTGCTGCGCGGTTCGAGGTGCGCGAACAGGAAGGCCGTATTTTCTTTTCCGGTCTGGCGCTGGATCTGACGCGCTACGAGTATTTATTGCTGAAGACATTCATCCAGCATCGCGGCCACATCCTGTCGCGCGCCCAATTGATGGATCGGGTCTGGTCCGACGCGCCGGATACACTGGAACGCACCGTGGATGCCCACATCAAGTCATTGCGGGCCAAGTTGCGCACGGTCGACGAGCGGATCGATCCGATCCAGACCCATCGCGGCATGGGTTACAGCCTGACCGTTTCATGAAAATCGGCCTGCGTATCCTGCTGGGTTATTTCCTGGTAATGGGCTTGGCCGCCTGGTTCATCCTGAATGTATTCGTGCAGGAAGTAAAACCCGGCGTGCGCGGCACTCTGGAAGATACGCTGGTCGATACCGCCCAGTTATTGGCTGAACTGGTCACCGAAGACGTCAAGTCCGGCACCCTGCAAACATCGATTCTGGTGAGCCGCATGCAGCAGCTGGCGCAACGCAGTGTCGATGTGACCATCAGCGGCATTGCCAAGCAAACCCTGGATTACCGGGTGTATATCACCAACGACCAGGGTATCGTGCTGTTTGATTCCGATGGCAGGGATAACGGCAAGGATTTTTCGCGCTGGAATGACGTGTATCTGACCTTGCGTGGCAAATACGGTGCCCGCAGCACGCTGGATGACCCGGCTGACGACAGTTCTTCCGTCATGCATGTGGCTGCGCCGATCAGGGATGGCGACCGGATCATCGGCGTATTAACGGTTGCCAAGGCAAATTCCACGGTCCAGCCATTCGTCGAGCGCAGCCAGCAAAAAATCCTGCGCCGCGGCGCCCTGCTGCTGCTGGGTTCATTACTGATCGGTCTGGCCTTTGCATTCTGGCTGACCCATTCATTGCGCAAATTGCAGCACTATGCGGCCGAAGTCGAAGCTGGCCACAAAGTTGCCTTGCCAAAACTTGGCAACGATGAAATCGGCGTGCTTGGACGCGCGCTGGAAGCGATGCGCACCAAGCTTGAAGGCAAGGAATATGTCGAACAATTGATGCATACGCTGGCGCACGAATTGAAAAGCCCGATTGCCGCGATCCAGGGATCGGCCGAGCTGATGCAAGAGGACATGCCGGCAGATCAGCGCCAGCATTTCCTGACCAATATCCTGGACCAGAATGCCCGGCAACAGCAATTGATCGACAAGGTATTGGCACTGGTGAAGGTGGAAAAACAGCAGCAGCTCGGTACTGCCCAACCGGTGGCGGTGAGCCAGCTGCTGGGACTGGTGCAGGCGGATTTCGCATCGCGGCTGACCGCCAAGTCCCTCAGGCTGGAGTTGCAATCAGAGGAATTGACGGTGCCGGGCGACCCGCTGCTGCTGCGCCAGGCACTCGGCAATCTGGTCGATAATGCGATCGGCTTTTCGCCTGTTGGCAGCACGCTGACCATCACTGCGCAGCGGCATCAGAACACGGCCGTCATTCAAATAAGCGACCGTGGCACCGGCATACCTGACTATGCGAACTTACGCATTTTCGAGCGCTTTTATTCACTGCCGCGCCCGAATGGCGCCAAGAGTACCGGCATCGGCCTGCCATTCGTGCGGGAAGTCGCACTGTTGCATGGCGGTTCGGTCGAAGTGACCAACCGGGACGGCGGCGGCGTATGCGCGCAGTTGCGCCTGCCGGCCATCTGATTTTCAGTTCACATACAACGCATCATCACTTCACACAGGATTTTTATACTGGCACCACCTTACTAGAAAAGGAAACTGCCATGCAAAAATCCCTGTTGTTTAAAATCCTGATTGTGGGTGTCCTCGCCCTGATCATTGGTGTGCCGCTGACAATGATCCAGTCCACCATTTCCGAGCGTATGGCGTATCACGCTGACGCGGTGCACAGTATCGCCGCCGATTCGGTGCGCGAGCAAACTATCATCGGACCGGTGCTGGTGATTCCGTATAGCGAGGAATTCGAAGAAGAACAGGTGATCGCTGTTTTTCCAAAAACAACCAAGATGGTCAAGCGTACCGTCAGCAAGCGGGCACTGGTTTTCCCCAATGATCTGCAGGTAACAGGCAACATCGATACCGACCAGCGCTACCGTGGCATTCATAAAGTGCTGGTGTATAGCGCCCAGCATGCGGTAACCGGTGACTTCATGCTGCCTGGCAGCGACAAACTCGAGCGTGAAAGGCCCGATTCGACACTGACGATCGGACCAGCCTTCGTTGCCCTGTCGATCGATGATGTCAGGGGCATCCGCAATATCCCGACCATGCATTGGAATGGACAGCCAAGTGAATTCGAGCAAGGCGCGCAGCTCAATGCATTCAAGAGCGGCCTGCATGCGCCGGTGGATGTAAAAAACTTGAACCATCCCGGCCTGGTCAAATTTTCATTCGACCTGGGGCTGGATGGGATCGAGCGCCTGCACTTCGTGCCAGTAGCAAAGAATAACCAGGTGAGGCTGGCCTCGAAATGGCCGCATCCACAGTTTGGCGGGCGCTTCCTGCCCTCGCCCAAGGCGCGCACGATCGATGCGAATGGCTTTGCCGCAACATGGAATATTTCGTCGCTGGCAACCAATGCGCAGCACCAGCTTAGCCGCCTGGAACTCAGCGGACCGGGCGCTGACAATCCAGCAGCTGGCGCCGCCACGCTGGAAAAGCTCGATTACTTCAGCGTCGGTTTTATCGAGCCGGTCAATATCTATTCCCAGGCTGATCGCGCCATCAAATACGGCTTGCTGTTTGTCGCACTGACCTTCGCCGCATTCTTCCTGTTCGAAATGCTCAGGCAACTGCCGATCCACCCGGTCCAGTACCTGCTCGTCGGCCTGGCACTGGCATTGTTCTTTTTATTGCTGGTGAGCCTGTCCGAACATATCGCCTTTGTTGCCGCCTATCTGCTGGCCAGTTGCGCCTGTATCCTGCTGATCGGCTTTTATCTTGCACATGCACTGCGCAACTGGAAACGCGGATTGGGGTTCGGGGTGGCACTGACCGTGCTGTACGGCGTACTGTTTGGCTTGCTGCGCTCTGAAAACAATGCGCTGGTCATGGGCAGCATCCTGCTGTTCGGCGTGCTGTCGGCTGTCATGATCGCAACCCGCAAGGTCGACTGGTATCAGGTCGGCAAACCGGCGGCCTATCAAGCATAAACCTGTCGTTGTCGCGCGGCGCCAATGCGCTGCGCGAATTCAATATATCTGCGCTTTATCGAAAGCAGTATTCTTATTCTTGCTGACGGCCGACAGCCATAACTCGGTATTCAGCATGCCAGCCAAAGGCCCCGATATAAACAGGAGTGGTGAATTTTGGCCGTAAAAAAACCCGCATCGCATCGCTGCGCGCGGGTTTTTAATTGAGGCTGCATCAGGTAAAGGCTACGCCTTCTCAGGCATAGGTACGCAGGCGCATCGAAAACTCTTGCAGCGCCTTGATGCCGGAAGCTTCGGCGCGCGCGCACCAGTCCTGCAACTGATGCAGCAACTGTTCGCGGCTGGCATGCGAACGGTCCCAGATGGCCGCCAGTTCCACGCGCATATCGTGCATGGTTTGCAGCGGCTTGCTATGGGCCAGCAACTCCGACAGTTGCTGCATTTGCGGCGCCGCCAGCTTGGCCGGTTCACGCTGCAGCAGTTTCCTGGATGACTTCAATGCCTTCGCCTCGAACTTGGACTTGGCTTTCAAGTGTTCCAGTTCGTCATGCCATGTCTGTTTCAGGGACGCGGCATATTTCGCCATCACGTCATAACGGTTGGCGATCACCGATTGCAGGGTTTCAAAATCGGCGACCAGCTTTTCACGATCGAACTTCGGTGCCGGGGCAATTTTTTTCACCTTTGCCAAGCCAAAAGTTTCGAGGATGCGGATATACATCCAGCCAATATCGAACTCGTACCATTTGGACGACAGCTTGGCCGACGTCGCATGGGTATGGTGATTGTTGTGCAGTTCTTCCCCGCCAATCAGGATGCCCCAAGGGAACACGTTGGTCGCCGCATCGGTGCAGTCAAAGTTGCGATAACCCCAGTAATGGCCGATGCCATTGATGATGCCCGCCGCCGTGATCGGAATCCACATCATTTGCACGGCCCAGACCGATACGCCGAGCACGCCGAACAACATCACGTTAACAATCAGCATCAATACGATGCCAAGCGCACTGTGTTTAGCATAGACATTTCGCTCGATCCAGTCGTCTGGTGTGCCATGGCCGTATTTCTCCATGGTTTCACCGACTTTAGTTTCCGCGCGATACAGTTCAGCGCCTTCAAACAAGACTTTCTTGATGCCGCGGGTAACCGGGCTATGCGGATCTTCTTCGGTTTCACATTTGGCGTGATGCTTGCGGTGAATGGCTGCCCATTCCCGGGTAATCATGCCAGTGGTCAGCCACAGCCAGAAGCGAAAAAAATGACTCGGAATCGCATGCAGATCGAGGGCGCGATGCGCCTGGCAGCGATGCAAATAAATCGTCACGGCGGCAATCGTGATATGGGTGAAGACCAGCGTGGTAATCACGACCTGCCATGGGGTCGCACCAACAATACCGTTCGCCAAAAAATTCAGTAAGCCATCTATCAGTGTATTCAACTATAAAACTCCGAAAATTCATCTCTTCAGTCGTGCAGGTTGATGCAAGACCACGCTTATCTATCTGTTTTTGTTGGATTTTTCAAGATTGTACCTTGTTTTCAGGCGCAGCTTCCAAGACAGATATTGTATTTTTGCCAACCAATCTGATTTCCCGTTGCGGAAATGGAATATTAATTTTATTGGCTTGCAACGCCCGCAAGATCGATCGATTGACGTCTGATAACACATTGTCACGTCCATTTTCAGGATCGCTGAGCCAGAAGCCGACTTCCAGCTCAAGACCATCCGCACCAAGATTGAGTAACAAAGCGGTTGGTTGTGGATCCTGATTGACGCGCGGCACACTGGCAGTGGTGTCGACCAGCAATTTCAGCACCTGGTCGACATCGGTGCCATAGTCGACGGTCACCCGCGTTGCCTGGCGGATCGAACGGTCACTCAGGTAATGATTCTGAACCGCATTGGATAACAGCATTTCATTCGGAATGATCGCTTCCACCCCGTCGCCGCCGCGGATGATGGTATAGCGGGTATTGATCTGCTTGACGGTCCCGGTATATTTATCCACTGTCACGACATCGCCAATGCCCAGGCTGCGTTCCAGCAGGATAATGAATCCCGACACGTAGTTGCTGACAATTTTTTGCAGGCCCAGTCCCAAGCCGACACCCAAGGCGCCGCCAAATACCGACAGCACCGTCAGATCCAGCCCCACCAGCGACAGGCTGATCAAGACCGATACCAGAATCAGCAGCGCCTTGCTCAGTCGCGCCAAAACCACCCGCAGCGATGCATGCATGCTATCGACCCGCATCAGGCGATCTTCCAGGGTCGCGGCGGCCCACAGTGCCACGATCAGGGTAATGGCGACAAACACCGCCGCCTGGATGATCATCAACAGCGAGACCTTGTTGCTGCCGATTGGCAGCACTGTTTCATCGAGCAGCGTCACCAGCGATGGCAACAGGCCGGTGATATGCAGCGCGACCCCAGCCCATACCAGCAGGGCAAACACCCGTTCAAACAGCAGCAGGAAATTGCCGACACGGCCGCGCCGGGCGAACGCCCGGTGCAGGATATAAAACGCCAGACGGATTATCGCAAACGAGCCGATCAGGGGAATCGCCAGCCGCAACAGGTTGACCGGTTGCCAGAGGCCCACCACCGGTCGGGCCAGCCACAACAGCAGCAATGCCAGCAGTGGCCACAAAGCCGGCGCAAAGCTTTCCACACCGAAGCGGATGATGCGCTGGCGCCGGTCCTGTGCAGACAGCTTGGGCCGCAGAACGCGTGCCAGCGCCCAGGAAATCGCGATACAGGCGGCGATCGTGCCGATTTGCCACAATACGCCCGGGTGCTGCAAGTCGCTCCAGACGTCCTGCCACAAAGGGGCTAATACCAGCGAGTTCATTTTTTACGCTGCATGACGGCGGCAAAAAAACCGTCGGTATGATGGCGGTGTGGCAGCAGCTTCAAATAATCCTGCATTTCCAGCGCAATTTTTTGCTCGGCCAGGACTGCCTGCATCGGCACCAGTTCAAATGCCTCGTTTTGCGCCAGGAACTGGCTGACGATGCCCTCGTTTTCTTCATCCAGCAAACTGCAGGTTGCATACACCAGGCGTCCGCCCGGTTTGACCAGGCGGGCGGCGCCGGCCAGGATCGCGCTTTGCTTGGCGTTCAGTTCCACCAGCGATTGCGGCGTCTGACGCCATTTCACATCCGGATTGCGGCGCAATGTGCCCAGGCCGCTGCAGGGCGCATCGACCAGTACCCGGTCGATCTTGCCGGCCAGGCGCTTGATCTTGGCATCGTTTTCATGCGCGATCAGTACCGGATGCACATTCGACAGGCCGCTTCTGGCCAGACGCGGTTTCAACTTGGCCAGGCGTTTTTCGGATACATCGAATGCATACAGGCGTCCGGTATTGCGCATGGTCGCGCCCAGCGCCAGGGTTTTACCGCCGGCACCGGCACAGAAATCCACTACCATTTCACCGCGCTTGGCGCCAACGATCTGCGCCAGGATCTGGCTGCCTTCGTCCTGCACCTCAATGGTTCCTTCCTTGAACAGCGGCAGATTTTGCAGCACCGGCTTTTTCAGGATACGCAAGCCGAGCGGCGCATAGGGTGTCGGTTCCGCCGCAATCGGCGCCACGGCCAGCGCCAGGATCACTTCTTCGCGCGACGATTTCAAGTCATTGACGCGCAAATCGAGCGGCGCCGGGCGGTTCAATGCATCCGCCAGCTCCAGCATGCCGGCTTCGCCGTCGCGGGCAACCAGCTTGTCGAACAACCATTTCGGCAGGTTCGCACGCAACTCGACCGGCAGCAGGTTGCGGTCGATCTGCTGGACCCGGGTCAGCCAGGCGATCTCGTCTTCCGACAGTCCGCTCAAGGTATCGATGCCGACCCGGTCGGCCAGTCCCAATAGCGTCATGCGGCGCATGGTCGGGCCATTGCCGGATTCGGCGAAATTGGTAAACATCAGCTTGTTGCGCAAAATCGCGTAGATCGCTTCGGCGATGACGCCACGCTCACGCGAACCGAGCCTTGGATGGTCGCGGAAATAACGCGACAGGGTGCCATCGGCGGGGCCGGTAAAACGCAATATCTCGCGCAATACTTCTTCGGTAAAACCGATGATTGCTGGAGGCAATCTCATGCAAAATCCTTCACTTGTTAAAACAGACAGGCCCTTGTTGGGCTATTCGGTACCGGGCGCAATGGTCACGCGCCCTTCTTCGATCGACAGACGCTGTTCGACAAACCAGCGTACCGCGCGCGGATAAATGAGGTGTTCCTGCACCAGGACCCGCGCTGCCAGCGCCTGTTCGGTATCGTTTGCCAGCACCGGCACCGCAGCCTGGTCGACAATCGGACCATGGTCGAGGTCGGCGGTGACGAAATGCACGGTCGCGCCATGCACCTTCACGCCGGCGCTCAATGCTTGCTGGTGGGTCGCCAGTCCCGGAAAACTGGGGAGCAGCGATGGATGAATATTGAGCAGGCGACCGGCGTAATGGTCGACGAACTGCGCCGTCAAAATCCGCATGAAGCCGGCCAGCACCACCAGCTGCGGATCAAAGCGGTCGATGGCTTCCTGCAGCGCTGCATCGAACGCCACACGACTCGGGTAACGCTTGTTGTCGACGGTTGCCGTGGCGATCCCTGCTTCAGCGGCAAAGCGCAAGCCTTCGGCATCGGCGCGATTGCTGATCACGGCAGCAATCCTGGCCGGCCATCGTTCAGCACGGGCCGCCTGGACGATCGCCTGCATATTGCTGCCGCGTCCGGAAATCAGGATCACAATGTTTTTCATGGCGCGCATTGTACCGTACCCACTACCGCCCCGGAACGCAGACCTTGTCAGCCTGCCATCGAACCGGGCAAAAAAAAGCCGACTGATGCGCCGGCGTTTCTTTCCATACTTGCCAATATATTACTGAAACGAGTAAAACACCCGAAACGGGATCTTCTTATCGGCCCAAAAATCGGCAGCGTCGCGAAATACATCGAGCAGGGTTTCGCGCGCTTCCTTATCAAATTTGGATGTATTAGGAAGTTGCTCAATAACAATCAAAAACCCCGGTTGCTGGCCGGATTTATGGGCCAGATCCGTCAGACAATCTTCCAGCGCGTCAAAATTCTTGCCAAAATGCTTAGGGAAATGGAAGGCATTGGCAATCACCGACAACACCTGTTGCTTGGTAGTCGCATCGGCGCAATACGCATACAGAAAATGCTGTCCGAGGCGCGCAGCCTCTTCCTGCAGATCGGTTACCCGGAAGGCACGGATCGACTGGACAACATTGGGCGACACAGTAATCAACAGGTTGAGTTCCCCCCGGTTGACACCGTTACTCTCTGATACGCTTGAAACTGACATAGTGGTCATCGGTATAAAAGTATGTTTGCAACTGTTCAGGCTCGCCGCCGGCCACAATGCGCCGGGCGCCACGGTGACGAATCCCCGGTGTCTTGACCGTGTATTCGCGATAATACCCGCGCTTTTGTCTTGGCAAAACCCCTTCATAGTTTTTAAACACCATCCCATCCTTTGGATAGGGCAGCGGTCGATTCTGCTTGATCAGCATCAGCGTATACCGGGCTTCCACCGGCAGATCGCTGACCGCGATCACCTCTACCGGAATTGGCCCCCGAGCCCAGACTGTCAGGGAAAAGCATAAGGCAATGAAAAGAAAAAATGCTTTATTTAACAATTTCATTGCTGAATAATTCCCATATGCAACAACCTATGTTTTAAGCCCGTACGGTGCTGTGTTGATGCGTTAGAGTAACGTGTTGATTAAAATGAATCAACCTGTTTCCTTTCGCTCACCCTTCCCGCTAATTCAGTGTCGCTGCCACCCTACATGTTTCTATTTAAGCAATAGAAATCGACTAGATGCGAGGTCTCAATCTGGAATTCCAGGAGGCGCCCTGGCCTGCCTGCGCGTCTGAAACAAATTGTTTCAAAAATTATCGGCGATTGACGAATTTGGTTTGGAAGTCTGCATCGGTTTAGCGTTAAATGGAGATATACCCAAAAGGAAATCGCGATGAAACCATCTTTTCATATCTCAGTCATGGCCGCGCTGGCAGCCGGCTTGACCTTGCTGGGCGCATCCTCGACGGCTGTTGCGCGGGACCGCTCGGAAGTGAACTGGTCAATCAGCATCGGCACGCCGCCGGCTGTCTATGGACCGCCGCCAGTCGTTTATTCCTATCCGCAGCCGGTGTATGTTCAGCCGCCACCAGTGTATGTCCAGCCTGGTCCGGGCATCGTCTACAGTGCGCCAGGCTATATTATTTCTGACCAGACCACCTATTATTACGGGCAAGCAACGCAGCCGCGGCATTACCGGCATTACGACCGGCATCGCCACGGAGACGGCAGAGGCTACGGTCGCGGGCATGATCACGGCTATGATCGTGGTCCTCACCGGCACGACTGAGCGACTGATTCTGCCGCATCGCCCTGCGTCATGGGCGGCACAGGCCGCAGCGTTTATTGTTTATTCGGCGCCGACCGACAGTTGCTCGGCTATCGACGGCATCTCCGGCGAACGCCGGCTGGTGCGCCGTTCGGCGCCAAAGAAAGCCAGCACGTCATCGCGACGCAACATGGTGTCATGCTGACCCAGGCGGATCAGCTCACAGGTATAACTGGACTCGAACAACAGATAGGACGCCAGCGCGGCGCCGCGCACTTCTGTTGCGCCGATGCTGTGCAGCAGGGTCCTGATCGGCAATGGCAGGCTGCCGATATGGCGGCTGGCGATGGTATCGAGCCGTTCCGAGGGCGCAATGATCAGCATATCCACCGGACGCAACGGCGTTTTGTTGCGGTGCTCTTCCGGCAAAAATGACAGGGTGTGATTGATACGGGTCAGCCGCTCGATATCGACCGCCAGGCTATCGAGAAAAATGCTGGACAGCGCATGACCGGCGATCTGCGCCAGGCTCGGATAGGTGGCCGCCTGCGCGGCAACCGGGTTCGGCTCGACCAGCCGGCCGGCGCCGATCACCAGCACCTTGTCGGCGCCAAGATGAATGGCGGGAGAAATCGGTGCCAGTTGCCGCATCGAGCCATCGCCAAAATATTCACGCTGGCCGTTGCAGTAAATCGGCGTCGCCGGAAAGATCAGCGGGATTGCCGACGAAGCAAGCAGGTGCTCGACATTGATCTGCGTCTGCTGCGCAATGCGCTGCATGCGCTTCCACGGTTCAATCTCGACGGCGCTCTGGTAAAACGTGATGTGGTGGCCGGCGGTGTAGGAAGAGGCCGTGACTGCCAGCGCATGCAGGTCGCCATTGGCAAGCGCCGCATCCAGGCGCGGCAAATCCAGCATCCGGTGCAACAGGCTCACCAGCGGCGTATTGTTGAGCAGCGAATTCGGCGGATTGGCGCGCCAGGTACGCAACAGCCAGCCAAACGATAACAGCGACAGCCATCTGGCACCCGAGCGCAGCACGCCGAGCGAATCGGCACGGTACACCTGCTCGACGTCGAAATGTTCCCACACCGCCAGTAGCTTGCTGATGCCTTCATCATAATTATCGGCGCGGCAAGCCAGCGCGGTGGCATTGATGGCGCCGGCCGAAGTACCGCAGATGATGTCGAAGGGCGAGCGTTCCGCTGCCCAGCCGGCTTCCCGCAGGATCTGGTGCACCGCCTGCAGTACGCCGACCTGGTAGGCTGCCCGCGCGCCGCCGCCCGTCAACACCAGGCCGATTTTCTTTTGGTCGCCCATAACTTTTCTTGTCTCCGCTAATGAGAGATTAGCAGGATGAATGTGGTTTGTGGGGATTTGACCTGGTTGTGGTGACTTGTGTGATGATTTGTGACGCGCAAAACATACGACGGTTCAATCCATCCTTATGGCGTCGCATCGCATTTTTTCAGGAGGTGGTTAGTCGCCCTGCGCCGTGCCTTCACGGCGCGGATCGGCGCCGGCAAACCATCCTGGTTCACCGTTGCGCCGGATGCGCATGATCGCCTGCACGCCCGAAGTCTGCTCCATGACCCGCAGCGTATGGCCTTTCGATTGCAACGCGGTCAGCAAGCCATCCGGCGTGCGTCCTTGCTCCAGTTCGGTTGGGCCGTTGCGGCTGCCGAAGTTGGGCAAATCGATCGCCTGCTGCACATTCATGCCCCAGTCGAGCGTTGCGACCAATACCTTCGTCACATAATTGATGATTGCCGATCCGCCCGGCGAGCCGGCCACCAGCAGCAGATTCCTACTGTCCTTTTCAAGTACCAGGGTCGGCGCCATCGAACTGCGCGCACGTTTGCCCGGCTGCACCCGGTTGGCGACCGGGCCGGCAGCATCGGCTGCGACAAATGAAAAATCGGTCAGCTGGTTATTCAGCAAAAAGCCCCTGACCATGAGCCGGGAACCGAATGCATCCTCGATCGAGCTCGTCATCGATACCGCGTGTCCATTGCGGTCCACAATCGATAGCTGCGAGGTAGCCGGCAAATCCGGCGACGCATCCTGTCCCCGGGCAGTCTTGATGCCATACGGCGTGCCGGGCTGGGCCACGCCCATCGATTGAGCGGTGATCAGGGCGGCGCGCTTTTTCAGGTATGCCTTGTCGAGCAGCGGCCCGATGCTGTTGCCCGGCAGCGGCGCAAAATCCGGATCGGCCACGTAACGGGCGCGGTCGGCATAGGCCAGGCGGCCGGCTTCCGAAAACAGGTGCACCGCCTGCGCATGCAACTGGCCATCGCGCGGCGCCAGCATCGCGATATCGGTTGTCTCCAGCATGCCCAGCATCTGGGCCACCGCAATCCCGCCCGATGAAGGCGGCGGCATGCCGCACACGGTCCATGTCCGGTAGTCGGCACAGACTGCTGCGCGCGATTTTGGCCGGTAAGCCTGCATGTCTTCCACGGTCATGACACCAGGGCGCGTCGGATGGTTTGTTACCTTGGCGACGATGTCGCCGGCGATGGTGCCGGTATAAAAAATATCGGCGCCGCCACTTGCAATAGCACGCAAGGTGTTTGCCAACTCCGGATTTTTCAGCACATGCCCGGCCGGCCATGGTTGGCCTTGTCGGTCGTAAAAATAAGCGGCAGCAGTGGCATCCTTTTTCAAATGCTGGTCCACCTGCAGCAGGCGTGCCAGGCGCACACTGACGGCAAACCCCTGTTCGGCCAGTGCGATTGCCGGCGCAAACAAGTCTTGCCACGGCAGCTTGCCATGCTGGCGGTGCGCCATCTCCAGCATGCGCAATACGCCCGGCACACCGACCGACCGACCGCTTGCCACTGCATCGTAAAAGGCGAGCGTGCTGCCGTCTGCATTTTGAAACAATGTTTCATTGGCAGCAGCGGGTGCCGTTTCACGACCGTCGAATGCCGCGACTGTGTGGCCATCGTAATGCAGCAGGAACGCGCCGCCACCGATGCCGGACGACTGCGGCTCCACCAGCGTGAGCACCATCTGCGCGGCAATCGCCGCATCCACTGCCGAGCCGCCCGCCTTCAATATCCGGTAGCCGGCCTGGGTTGCCAGCGGGTTGGCGGTGGCCGCGATGAAGTGCCGCGCATGCCAGCCGCTCTTTGCGCTATAGCCGCTGGCCGCTTCCGGTGGCGGTATGCCTGGTTCTGGCGCCGGCAAGCTGGTGGCGCAGCCAGCCAGCCAACCCAGCATGACCGCGAGCATGCCGGTTCTGCCTGGCCGCGGGAATCTGCCGGCCACGGAAAAAAACCGGGGTCGGTGCTGCCGGGTCATTCCGGCTGCCACCGCCCCTTCTGGCTCAACCGCAGCCGCATCCTGCCTGACCATGTCGCGCAGTCCGCTTTACTTCGGCTGCATGCGGATGGCACCATCGAGCCGGATGGTTTCGCCATTGAGCATGACGTTTTCAATGATGGCTTTGGCCAGATGCGCATATTCGGCCGGCTTGCCCAGGCGCGGCGGGAACGGCACCATCTTGCCCAGCGCGTCCTGCACATCCTGCGGCATGCCGAGCAACATCGGCGTCTCGAAAATGCCGGGGGCAATCGTCATCACCCGAATGCCGCTGCGCGACAGGTCGCGTGCCATCGGCAACGTCATGCCAACCACCGCCGCTTTGGAGGCGGCGTAAGCAGCCTGGCCGATCTGGCCATCGTATGCCGCCACCGATGCGGTATTGATGATCACGCCGCGCTCGCCCTGCTCGCCGGCTTCGGTCTTCGACATCGCGTCTGCCGCCAGGCGCGCCATGTTGAAGGTGCCGACCAGGTTGATGTTGACCGCGCGCTGAAATACATCGAGCGGATGCGGGCCTTCCTTGCCGACAGTCTTGACGGCCGGCGCAATACCCGCGCAATTGATCAGGCCGCGCAATGTCCCCTGTGCCTGCGCCGCCGCGACCACTGCCTGGCCATCGGCTTCGGATGTCACATCGCATTTGACGAATGTCGCCTGCAGCTCGGCTGCAAGTTTCTCACCAGCCTCGACCTGCACGTCAGCCAGTATCGCCTTGCCACCGTTTGCCACGATCATGCGCGCAGTCGCCGCTCCCAGTCCCGATGCGCCGCCGGTAATGATGAATACGTTTTGTTGAATCTGCATTTTTTCCCCGCATTAACAAATTGAAAAACCTGAATCGAACGCGCACTATAGCGCATCACTATTGGGCTTTCGAGTGAAAAAAACAAAAAAGGCAGCCGAAGCTGCCTTTTCTTGACCTCCACTAACTTGCTTAGTTTTTTAGTGCAATCACTGCCACTTGCACTGCCGGTGCGGCAGTGCTGGAAGCGGCTGCCGTTATTCCAGGCGCACCTCGACCCGCCGTGCCTCCGGCCCTTCCGCCGTGACCGGCTCGGGCTTTTTCAGCTCGATGCGGTCGGCGGCCACGCCGGCTGCCTTCAGTGCATCGCGCACGGCTTCGGCACGCTGTCTGGCGACCTCGGCATTGGCCTGGGCGGTACCGGTGCTGTCATGAAAACCGCTGACCACTGCGCGCTTGCCGGCCGCGACTCCCTTGGCGATGTCGGCCAGCGCTGCATCGGCACCGGTGGCGAGTTCGGACTTGCCACTGGCAAAATAGAACTTCACCACACCGCCATCAACCTTGAACGAGGCGCCATCCGCCGAGGCCGGCGCGCTGGTCACAGCGGTCGTACCCGTGCCGTGGGGAACCGCCTGGCTGGTGGCAACCGCACCAGGCAGCAGCGGCACGATCAAGAGGGCAACGATATTGATGATCTTGATCAGCGGATTGACTGCCGGGCCGGCAGTATCCTTGTATGGGTCGCCGACCGTGTCGCCGGTCACCGCTGCCTTGTGGGCTTCGGAACCCTTGCCGCCGTGATGGCCGTCTTCGATGTATTTCTTGGCATTATCCCAGGCACCGCCGCCGGTACACATTGAAATCGCCACGAACAGGCCGGTGACGATGGTACCCATCAGCAAGCCACCGAGCGCGGCTGGTCCCAGGAACAGGCCGACCAGAATCGGCACCACCACCGGCAACAGCGACGGCACGATCATTTCCTTGATGGCAGCGGTGGTCAGCATGTCGACTGCAGTGCCGTATTCCGGCTTGCCGCTGCCATCCATGATGCCCTTGATGTCGCGGAACTGGCGGCGTACTTCCTCCACCACCGCGCCGGCTGCACGGCCGACTGCTTCCATCGCCATCGCACCGAACAGGTAGGGAATCAGGCCGCCGATAAACAGGCCGATGATCACCATGTGGTTCGACAGATCGAAGCTGATATCCAGACCGCGCGCTTCCAGCGCATGGGTGTAGTCGGCAAACAGCACCAGTGCTGCCAGGCCGGCCGAACCGATGGCATATCCCTTGGTGACAGCCTTGGTGGTATTGCCCACCGCATCCAGCGGATCGGTAATGTCGCGCACCGAGGCTGGCAGATCGGCCATTTCGGCAATGCCGCCGGCGTTGTCGGTGATCGGGCCGTAAGCGTCGAGTGCGACGATGATGCCGGCCATGCTGAGCATCGAGGTGGCGGCAATCGCAATGCCGTACAGTCCGGCCAGGCCGAACGACACCCAGATCGCGACGCACACGAAGATCACCGGCCAGGCAGTCGACTTCATCGACACGCCCAGACCGGCGATGATGTTGGTGCCGTGACCGGTGGTGGAGGCTTGCGCGATATGCTGCACCGGCTTGTAGTTGGTGCCGGTGTAGTACTCGGTGATCCAGACCATCAGTGCAGTGAGCACCAGGCCGACCACGCAGGAACCGAACAGCGCGAAGGCGCCGATCGACTGGCCACCGACCACTTCGACCGCTTGCGGGAACATCCAGTCGGTCACGAAATAGAATGCGATCAGCGAAATCACGCCAGCGATGGTCAGGCCCTTGTACAGCGCCGGCATCACATTTTTCATGCCGGGCGAGGCTTTGACGAAGCTGCAGCCGATGATCGAGGCAATGATCGACACGCCGCCCAGCACCAGCGGATACAGCACTGCGTTGAGCGGTGCACCGACCACCATCAGCGTACCCAGCGTCATGGTCGCAATCAGGGTCACCGCGTAGGTTTCGAACAGGTCGGCTGCCATGCCGGCACAATCACCGACATTGTCACCGACGTTGTCGGCGATCACCGCCGGGTTGCGCGGATCATCCTCCGGGATGCCGGCTTCGACCTTGCCGACCAGGTCAGCGCCGACGTCTGCACCCTTGGTGAAGATGCCGCCACCCAGACGCGCGAAGATCGAGATCAGCGAGGCGCCGAAGGCCAGGCCCAGCATCGGCCGCAGCGTACCGGCATCGATGGTCGAGCCACCGGTCAGGTACCAGAAGAACAGTGCGACACCGAGCAGGCCAAGTCCGACCACCAGCATGCCGGTGATGGCGCCGCCGCGGAAAGCCACGTCCAGCGCCGGCCCGATGCCGCGCGTGGCGGCCTGGGCGGTGCGCACGTTGGCACGCACCGACACGTTCATGCCGATGAAGCCGCAGGCACCCGACAGCACCGCGCCGACCACAAAACCGGCCGCTGAAGTCAGGTCGAGAAACACGGCAATCAATACCGCCAGCACGACACCGACGATGGCAATCGTCTTGTACTGCCGCGCCAGGTAAGCAGCTGCGCCCTGCTGGATCGCTGCGGCGATTTCCTGCATGCGCGGATTGCCGGGATCCTGCTTCAGGATCCAGCTGCGGGAGATCAACCCATAAATTACGGCAATCAAGCCGCATGCCACGGCGAACCACAAAGCTGCATCTGCCATATTGACTTCTCCTTTTTATAACGACAAAGTTCAACCGCTACGATTGCCACAGTTCAGCCGATGCAGGCACCTCAGGTAGCTGCTTGCTGATGCTGTGATGTACTGCAAAATTTTTTGCGGCCCTTTTTGATTATTGTCGGCAGGCCGCCGCCATTAACTGCTAGAAATCCCCTGGAGATGAAAAAAGCGGACACATGGTCCGCTCTGGTTTTACTCTTCTAGTGCCGCGAATGCTCTATCGCGGATGGTCTCTACCGGACCGATACCGGCAATCTTGCGGTACTTCGGCGCGCCGGGCTTGCCGGATGCTGCCCACTGGTTGTAATAACCAACCAGCACTTCGGTCTGTTCATGATAGACCTGCAGGCGCTTCATGACCGTTGCTTCCTTGTCGTCATCGCGCTGGATCAATTCCTCACCGGTGGCATCATCCCGGCCTTCGACTTTGGGCGGATTGAATTTGACATGATAAGTACGCCCGGATGCCGGATGCACGCGGCGCCCGCTCATGCGCTCGACGATTGCCTCGTCCGGCACATCGATTTCCAACACAAAATCGATCGCCACGCCAGCGTCCTTCATCGCGTCGGCTTGCGGAACCGTGCGTGGAAAACCGTCGAACAGGTAACCGTTGGCGCAATCGGCCTGCTTCAGGCGATCCTTGACCAGGCCGATGATGATGTCATCCGATACCAGACCGCCGGCATCCATGACTTTTTTCGCCGCCAGGCCCAGTTCAGTGCCGGCCTTGACCGCGGCGCGCAGCATGTCGCCAGTGGAAATCTGAGGGATATTGTATTTTTCTTTGATGAAAGTGGCCTGCGTACCTTTACCGGCACCAGGCGCTCCTAACAGGATGAGGCGCATATTATTTCCTAAAACAAGTTTTGAATTCTAATGCCGCGTCCGGCGCAAGTCGGCTGCCACGACGCAGTATGTAATGACGTTTATATCACACAAACTTTGTACGAAACTTACCACAGAATTTGACCAAAACGATCGTTTAGATCGCTTTCCCCATCAATTATTGGTCAAAAACCTGCCGTACCCTGGCCAGGTCTTCCGGCGTATCGACCCCTGCGGCCGGCGCGCTATCAGTCACGTGAACGGCGATCGCGAAGCCATGCCACAGCACCCGCAATTGTTCGAGCGCTTCGATCTGTTCCAGCGGCGACACCGACAATTGCGGATAAGACTGCAAAAATGCATTGCTATACGCATACAGGCCAATGTGGCGCAGCGCCTGATACCCGGGGGGCAACGCCTGTGTCGATGTCGCAAAGCCATCGCGGTGCCAGGGGATCGTGGCACGGGAAAAATACAGCGCCCGCCCTGCCTTGTCCAGCACCACCTTGACCACGTTGGGATTGAAAATGTCGCTGATCTGGTCAATCGGGTGCGCGGCGGTGGCCATCGGCACGCCGGCGCGGATCTGCGCTGCAGTGGCGGCAATCAGGCCAGGATCGATCAATGGTTCATCGCCCTGCACATTGACCACCACCGCTTCCGGCGCCAAGCCCATGCTGGCAGCGACTTCGGCGATGCGGTCGGTACCCGATGGATGATCGGCACGCGTCATCTGCACCGCCACGCCATGTTCACGGCAGGCATTGGCAATATCGGCATGGTCGGTCGCCACCACGATCCGGGCCGCGCCGGACAGCGCTGCGCGCTCGGCGACCCGCACCACCATGGGTTTGCCGCCCAAGTCCGCCAGCGGCTTGTTGGGCAGGCGGCTCGATGCGAGCCGGGCCGGGATTATGACGGTAAACGACATCGACGGAATTGAATTGACAGGCGGGACGGTGCTCTGCTGCTCAGCCGGCGGCAGGCGCCGGATCGGACGCTGGGTCAATTTTCGCATTCAGGTCGCGCGCCTCATCGGCCCACATGATTGGAATGCCGTCGCGAATCGGATAAGCAAGCTTGTCCGGGTTGCAAAGCAATTCCTGTGCTTTCTTGTCGTACACCAGTGGGCCCTTGCAAATCGGGCAGACCAGAATATCAAGCAGGCGAGCGTCCACGAAGTTTCTCCAGAAGTTGGTCAAGCAATGCACCGTCGATTTGCGCCGTTACCGGCACCACCCACAGCCGGGAATCGTTTCGCAGTGCATCCAGTCGGCTACATTTTACTGCATCCTTCTCGGTAATCAGGATGATATCGGCATCGACATCGACAAAAGGATTATCGGCAAAATCGTAATGGTCGGGCAGCGGCATTTCCGCGAACGCCAGGCCAGTGGCGCGCAGCATTGCAAAAAACCGGCCCGGATTGCCGATTCCGGCTGCGGCCGCGATCCGCAATCCCCGACCGCTGCCCTGCTCCGCACTGAATGACGCCAGCGCGCGCTGTTCGGTGCGGTCTGCCAGGCGTTCGGCGACTTCGCCGGTCAGCCGCATGCGGCTTGCATCGGCCGGCATACCCGGCATCGGCTGCAAGCCATTGATGACCGTAAAGTCGCGCCGCCTGCCAGCTGATTCGCGCAAGGGGCCGGCAGGCAACAGCCAGCCATTGCCGATACCACGGCCATCGAACATCACGATTTCAATATCCCGTTGCAGCGCGTAATGCTGCAAGCCATCGTCGGACACGATGACATTCACCTCCGGATGGGCTGCCAGCAGACGCTGGCCTGCGGCCACCCGGTCGCGCCCGACCATCACCGGACAGCCGGCGTGTGCCGCAATCAACAGCGGCTCGTCACCGACTTGCTGCGGCAGCGAATCGGCATCGACCAAGCGCGGCACGTCGCTGGCCGTGCCGTAACCGCGCGACACCACGCCGGGCGTCATGCCGGCCGCGCGCAAGGCTTGCACCAGCCAGATCGTGAATGGCGTTTTACCGGTGCCGCCGACGAAGATGTTGCCGACGATAATCACCGGCATCGGCAGCCGGGTCGAGGCCAGCCAGCCGGCCGCATACAGGCTGCGCCGCAGCGCGCTCAGCAGTCCGAACAGCCACGATAGCGGCAGCAATGCACAGGCAAGCCACCCGCGCCGAGTCCAGGCGCGCGTCAATCCCGATTCGAGCGATACGCGCTGAACCGGCATTTATTTTTTGCCGCTGGTCTGGGAAGCGAACGTGACCTTGCCGAATCCGGCCAGGCGCGCTGCTTCCAGCACATTGATCACCGATTGATGGGTGGCGGCGGCATCGGCATTGATGATGACAATCGGTTCCTTCTGTGGATCACCCTGCTCGCCAGCCGCCTTTTTCAATTCTTCCGCCAGACTGGCCGGATCGAGGTAATTGATCTGGGTATTGTTGACCGCATAGCGATTCTGGGCATCGACCCCGACATTGAGTTCAAACGGCCGTTCCATCGCCTTTTCGGCGTCGGCGGTCGGCAGCGTGATTTGCAGTTCGGTAAATTTGCTGTAAGTCGTGGTCACCATCAAGAAGATCAGGATCACCAGCAACACATCGATAAACGGAATCAGGTTGATTTCCGGGTCTTCACGGGATTTGCCTTTGCGAAAATTCATTGCCATGCTGTTATCCGGTTACTTGCGTGCACTATGCACGGTATCGACAAATTTCACTGCCTGCTGTTCCATATCGACAATAAAGCTGTCCACCAGCGCCCGGAAATGGCGGTAAAAAACCAGTGCCGGCATGGCGATCGCCAGACCGAAGCCGGTGTTGTACAGCGCCACGGAAATGCCGTGCGCGAGCTGGGTCGGATTGGTGCCGGTGGCGTTTTGCGAACCGAAGATCTCGATCATGCCCACTACCGTGCCAAACAAGCCCATCAGCGGCGCGAGCGTCGCAATCGTGCCCAGCGTGGTCAGGAAGCGCTCCAGTTCATGCGCGGTGCCGCGTCCGGCTTCCTCGATCGATTCCTTCATCACGTCGCGCGGCGCTTCGACATTGCGCAAGCCGGCCGCCAATACGCGCCCCAGCGGCGAATTCTGTTCCAGCCGGGTCAGGACTTCAGGCGTGATCTTGCCGTTGTAATACACCCGGATGACTTCCTGCAGCAGACTGGGCGGCAAAATCCGGCCCCGGCGCAGGTACAATAGGCGTTCGACGATCAGGGTAAGCGCGATCACGGATGCAATGAGTAAAAACCAGATCGGCCAGCCTGCCGCTTGAATGATGGCGAACAAAAGACACTCCTAAATTCGGTGCAAAAGATGAAGAGGGTGGCGCCGGCTAAACTGGCCCCGCCCGCGATACAAGATGCAGAATGTAACGTGTTGAGCCCTTGTGAGCAAGCATCATTCGCTCGGTAATTTACGACACCCTTTTATCCTGTACAAACTGCCAAGTTCTTCACAAGCGCTGTGGATAACTTTGTGAATAATTATTTTAGATACGGCAAAGTGCTTGATTTATAAGAACTTTTTCTCAATATAAAGATTTCGAGAAAACTTTATTTCCTATAAAAATCAAATGCTTAGCGAAAATATGCGCTCGAATTACCGTATATGACCAAACCGTGACAATTGTCCGTAGCTGTGGACAGATTTGAGCGTGGAAAAATTTATGACAACTAATGAACTTTCAGCAGGCATCTCGGCGGAGGCGCCGGTGCTCAGCGTATCGGCCCTCAACCAGAGCGTCGCCCGCATGCTGGAGCGCAGCTTTCCGCTGGTCTGGGTGGCTGGCGAAATCTCCAATTTCACCCGCGCTGCGTCCGGGCACTGGTATTTCACCCTGAAAGACGAAGCGGCCCAGGTGCGGGCCGTGATGTTTCGCGGCCGGGCCCAATACGCCGGATTCACGCCCCGCGAAGGCGACCGGGTCGAAGTGCGCACGCTGGTGACGCTGTATGCGCCGCGCGGCGATTACCAGTTGAATGTGGAAGCGATCCGGCGTGCCGGCATGGGCAATCTGTACGAAGCCTTCCTGCAACTGAAGGAAAAGCTCAACAGTGAAGGCCTGTTTGATCCGACTCGCAAGCGGCCGTTGCCAACCTTTCCGAAGGCCATCGGCGTCGTCACCAGCCTGCAAGCCGCCGCGCTGCGCGACGTGCTGACTGCGTTGCGTCGGCGCGCCCGGCATGTGCGGGTAATCATCTACCCGGCGCCGGTGCAGGGCCAGGGTGCCGGTGACAAGATCGCCGAGGCGATTCGCAGCGCATCGGCGCGCGCCGAATGCGATGTGCTGCTGGTATGCCGCGGCGGCGGCAGCATCGAGGATCTGTGGTCATTCAATGAGGAAGGCGTGGTGCGCGCGATCGCTGCCTGCAGCATGCCGGTCATCTCCGGCGTCGGCCATGAAACCGATTTCACGCTGGCGGATTTTGTCGCCGACCTGCGGGCGCCGACCCCGACTGCCGCGGCCGAACTGGCAGCGACCTCGCGCGCCGACTGGCTGGCGATGCTCGACAGCTACGCGTCTGAACTGGACCGCCGCATCCGCCGCCGGCTGTCGGATGCGGCGCAAACCCTGGACTGGCTGTCGCGCCGGCTGGTCAGCCCGTCGGCCATGATCCGGCATGACCGTTTGCGGCTGGCAGGCTGGCAGACCCGGCTGGCGCACGCCACCCGCGCACCGCTCAATCAGGCCCGCTATGCACTGATGCACGCAAGCACGCGCCTGGCGGCCCGGCTGCCCAATACGGCAGCGCATCGGATACAGCTGGCCGACAGCGCGCGCCGCCTGGGTGCCGATCTGGCGACCCGCCAGGCGCAACGCCGGCAGGCACTGGCAGGCCTGACAGCGCAGCTGGAAATGCTCAATCCACAACGCACGCTGGAACGCGGCTATGCAATGGTCAGCGACAAGCGCGGCAATCTGGTGCGCTCGCCCCAGCAACTGCATCCGCGCGAGCATGTGACAGTCCGGCTGGCAACCGGCACGGTGCAGGTCGGCATTGCTACGGTGCAGGAATCCCTGGATTGAGCCGGATGTTTGCGCATCGTTCAGGTCGATCGCCCGATGCTTAAGGCGGAGCGCTGCAGTGAAAGTGCATCCGGCTTACAATGAAGGGATTTCTAAAAAATCAACTTCCCCGAACAAAAGAAAGGATTCGACATGGAACATACTTTGCCGCCACTGCCGTATGCGATGGATGCCCTGCAACCGCATATTTCCAAGGAAACCCTGGAATACCACTACGGCAAGCATCACCAGGCTTACGTCACCAACCTGAACAACCTGATCAAGGGCACCGAATTTGCGGAAGCCTCGCTGGAAGACATCATCAAGAAATCCAGCGGCGGCGTATTCAATAATGCTGCCCAGGTGTGGAACCACACCTTTTACTGGAATTGCATGAAGCCAAACGGCGGCGGCGCTCCCAGCGGCGCGCTGGGCGATGCCATCAACGCCAAGTGGGGCTCGTTTGACAAGTTCAAGGAAGAATTCACCAAGTCGTGCGTCGGCAACTTCGGTTCCGGCTGGACCTGGCTGGTGAAAAAAGCGGATGGCTCGGTCGATCTCGCCAATACCTCGAATGCCGCCACCCCGCTGACTTCGGCTGACAAGCCACTGATGACGTGCGATGTCTGGGAACATGCGTACTACATCGATTACCGCAATGCGCGTCCGAAATATGTCGAGATGTTCTGGAATCTGGTGAACTGGGATTTCGTCGCGAAGAATTTTGCTTAATCGCGACCTTGGCGTGGATTCATAATAGCGTCCGGAACACGAGAATGACGTTTTGAGTTTGAAAAACTCTCTCAACGCGTCATAGTAAAGTTCGACACTGCCAAGACGCAAAAAGACAAAAAAGGCTCTGCCAGGCATTGTGCGGCAGGGCCTTTTTATTGTCGCAAGTGCGTGTGAGGTAATTACATGTGGCGTAAATAAGTATGGCGTCACTGCGCGTGAATGGTTTATGTCAGCCAGGTTCACCGTTACGCTGACGTGCCTTCGCCAGTCGACACCGGCGAAGCATGCAGTTCAACGAATAAATCGTTTCAGCACATCCTTGAAAACAGCTGTATCGGCCTGCTCCAGCCATTCGAAAGCCACCATTTCCCGGCTGACGATCTCCGCCCCATTTTGCCGCATCCGTTGCAGGGCCAGTTCCTTGTCGCGGGGACGACGTGAACCTACCGCGTCATCCACCACAAACACATTGCGTCCAGCCGCCAGCAGGTCAAGCACGGTTTGCAGGACGCACACATGCGCTTCGGTGCCGATCACGACCCAGTGTTGCCGATGGCTTGCCGGGGCCTGCAGCAGCTCGCCTTCCGTCACTGCGGAGAAATGCGTTTTCTTCACAATGCAGCCTTCAGGAAAGCTTGCGCGGAGGCCGGGATCAATCAAGCCGATGCTTTCCGGGCAATGCTCGGTGGCGAGCACGGGGATGCCAATCGCCTGGGCCACGCCAAGCATCCAGACCGAATTGGCAAGCACTGACTCGACACCATCAATGGCAGCCAAGAGACGCGACTGCAGGTCGACTGCGAGCAGCACCGACTCCGATGGGTTGATACGCATGACGCCGTTTTCCCGAGAAGTTGGATCAAGAGGCGAACGCTGCGCAGCCGGCACGGCGCATGACGATTTATTTTTCGCCCGCCCGCTTCATCTGTTGCCGGTCGGGGTAGGCACGCCTGACAGAATGCCCTCGAAATGCGTCAACGGTTCGCCGATGGCAAGGCTGTCGGCAACCACATCGAAGAAGCGGATATCCTTGCTATGCTCGCTGCCGCGCACCTTGACGACCGACAGCACGCGCTTGAATTGGCCGGCAATTTCGACATAGCGCTGCATCAGGATCGCATCCGCCAGGAAGGCATTGCCATACGAACTGAAACGCAACATGCTGTACTGGTCTTCCAGCTCCGCCGTCATCAGGACCGTCACGCCCATGCCGGTCAGTACCGCAACCATCCGGTACAGCGCTTCGCGGAAATCCTCGCGGTAGACCGATGCCAGCGCCAGCTCAAAGCCCGACAGGGAATCGATCACGACCCGCTTGGCCTTCATGCGGTCAATCATCACGATCATGTCATGCAGGATTTCATCGATCGACAAATCCAGCGTGCGGGTATTGATCAAGCCGACGGCGCCGCTTGCCACCATCTGGTTGAGAGAATAGCTGAGCAGCTGGTTCGGGCTTTTTTCAAAGGCGGCAATCACGCCCGGCTCGCCGGCGCGCACGCCTTCGGCCAGGAACTGCGTCGCCAGCACGGTCTTGCCGGACCCCGACGGCCCCACCACCAGCAGCGAATAGCCGGCCGGCAGGCCGCCACCCAACATCGCGTCCAGCTCCGGCACGCCCATCGACAGGCGCTGTTCGCGGGGTATGCGGATGTTGGCTGCAGGCGACGCCTGCAGCATCGGGCGCGGAAACACCTCGACGCCGTTATCGGTGATGCGAAACGTGTGCACGCCCGGGCTCTGGGCCTGGCCGCGCATCTTGACGACCTGCATCTTGCGTACCATCGCGTCGCGGTGCACCACCTGCGACATCCAGATGATGCCGTCGGCGACCGTAAACACCGGGCTCGATTCGGCTTCCGGCGCCAGATACTCGCCGATCAAAAAGGTGGTGGCCTGCCAGCTTGCCATTTGCATGCCCAGCTGCTGGACGAAATGCTGCAAGCCGTTTGCGCCCGCCTCCATGGTCTTGGCCGCCTGCACCACCGAGCGGAACGAATCGACGAAGACCAGGCTCGGCGAGAAATTCCTGACTTCTTCGGCGATGCGCGCCAGCACGCGGTCGAAGTCCGCATCCAGCAAGTCGGCAGCCAGGTTGACGAACCGGATCGAGTGATTGACCTTATCGATATCGAAGAACGGGAATTGCTGCTGATAGCGCAGCATCTTCAGGGGCGACTCGCCCAGCACGGTAAAAAAGAGCGCCCGATGGTCCGGCGTGGCCAGAGCAAACATGATTTGATGGGCGAGCGTCGTTTTGCCGCTGCCAGGGGTACCCGCAAGCAGGTTGAATGAAAATTCCGGCAATCCGCCGCCGAGCAAGTCATCCAGGCCCGGCACGCCGGTTGCCAGACGGCGTATGGCTACTTTGTTACTCATTACCCAAGCTCCTTTACAGCCATATCCAAAGCGCCATCACCCCAGGCCGAACGAAGTATGCTGGTTGTTAATGGCTCGCCGATCAGCAAGGCCAGTATGTCGATGAACTTACTCAGCAGTGCGATGCTGGCTTCGCCGACATCGCTGCCATCCTGGCCTTCCAGGCATATTTTCAATTGCGCAAAACGCGCACCACTCTGTTCTGCAGGCGAACACAGCATCAGCCAGGGAAAATTGGCGCCGGCAAGATGGATGCTTCTGGCGTACAGCGAGTCAAACCCGCCTTCGCCGATGATGGAAATCAGATCAGCGGCCAGCCGTTCCCAAAGTTCAATGGTGACGTCCAGTACCGCATCCGGTCGCTGCAGAACAGCGCGTCGGATCATCTGGTGACGTGGCGGGTCGGAAATTGCCATATTTATTTTGTGATCGTGAAACAACGACAATAAAGAAGAAGGCAATTTATCCACTAGATGCCAACCAGGTCACGCATATCTAGTTGACTGACATGGATGCAATCGACCATGACAGCCGCTTAATGAACGGCGCTGGCTGCAATCAGCCGTATCAACGCATCCATGGCCACCGGCTTGACCAGATAGTGATCAAAACCGGCTTCCCGGGCAAGGTGCTGATTTTCCAGCTGACCATAGCCCGACAACGCAATGATACACGACGAGAACTCCGTGGCACGACGGCGCAATTGCCTGGCCACTTCATAGCCATCCATGCCGGGCAAGCCGATATCGCAGATAACCACATCAAAGCGGCCTTCCAGTGCCAATCCCAGTCCGGTCTTGCCATCGAATGCGCAGGTCACCGCATAGCCCTGCAGTTTCAGCAAGTCATGCAACGCGTCATTGGCATCCACATTGTCTTCGATGAGCAAAATCTTGCGGGAGCGGGCCGGCACTTTGCCGACATCGGCGGTGACGGTCTGGGGTGGCGCATCGGCGCAAACCGGTAGCGAAACCAGAAATTCACTGCCAAAGCCAATGCCGTCGCTGTGAACCTTGACGCTGCCGTCATGCATTTCCACGATGGTGCGCACCAGCGACAGGCCGAGGCCAAGCCCGCCCTGAGCACGGTCCAGTGAGCTGTAACCTTGCGTAAACATATCGAACATGACCGGCTGCAATTCCGGGGCGACCCCCATGCCGTTATCCTTCACCGATACGATGACCGTACGCGCGTGCTGATGCGCCGAAACGGCAATATGTTCGTATTCCGGCGTGAATTTGGTCGCATTGATCAACAGATTGGAAAACACTTGCGCCAGCCTGACCAGGTCGCCGTAGATCACGATCGGTTGCGACGGCAACGCAATGCTGAGCCGCTGTTGCCGTGCATCGATGAAGGGTCGGCTGGTTTCGACGGCGCTGTCGATAATCTCGGACAGCAGGTGCGTGCTTTTTTTCAAAGTCAACTTGCCGCTCGAGACGCGCGACGCATCCAGCAAATCATCGACCAGATGCACCATATGATTGGCTTGGCGCTGAATGATGCCATGCAGCTTGGGCAACTGGGGATGCGCGTCGGTGATCTTGCCGATCAATTCGGCCGCCATCACGATCGGCGCCAACGGATTGCGCAATTCATGCGCGAGCATCGACAGAAAGATTTCCTTCTGCCGATTGGCTGCCTCGGCCTTGGCCTGCATATCCTGGGCGCTAAAGGTGGCGATGATGAGATTCTGGTTTGCCTCGCGCAGCTGCGACACCATGTCATCACCGGCATCCCTGGTGCTTGTGGTTTTTTGCAGCAGCCGTATCTGCTCCAGCAGTTCGGCGACCTTTTGCTTGAATTGCTCTGCTTCCTGATCGACTGCGGTAAACAAACCGGCGATCTTGTGCTGCAGCTGCTGTTCTGCCTGAGCCTTCTGGCCCAGCTTTGCATTACGTTGATTAACAGGTGACATCGACTGCTTCGATCTGAGGCTGCTTGATCATAATAGGTAATTTGCTGCTTTTGTCCAAGCTGATTGCCATTGCGACGGCAGGTAGCACCGAGATCCATACACCATACTCTTAATCGCAATTTGGGGGTGACTATTTATTAAAAGATACTGCTTGCTGGCACGATACCGATCCTCTGTTTCGCAGGCGAAAAAGGCGATACCTGCGCTGGAGCCATGCACGGCGCCTGTTGCAGCCTGAATTCCACACACCGTGGGGGAGTATAAGGATGCCCGCAAAACCACGCCCACGCCTGTTCTGCCTTGGATGATTTGTAACAACAGGCCGCGACACCGACTTTCGGACAATGCCTGGCTGCAAGTGCGCGTCGCTTGGATGCGGCCGCCTGCGGCCAGCGCGTAACCCACTCGCAAGCGGTGCGCCTGCACGAGGACGTCCGGGACAGTGATGAATGAACGGCTAGTGCAATGGCGCCCGCCGGTGCAACAGGTCTGCTGCGATGCCAGCTTTCAGCAGCGCAGAAAACTTTTCAGCAGCCAGAGGCGCGCTCAGGTAATAGCCCTGCCCTGCGGTACAGTGATGCTTGCTCAGGAAGGCGAGCTGGTCACGCGTCTCGACGCCCTCTGCAATGACGCGGTAACGCAGGTTTTTGCCCAGACCGATCACCGACTCCACCATGATGCCGTCATTTCCACCGCCGGCGATGTCGGCCACGAATGACTGGTCGATTTTCATCGTGTCGACTGGAAATTTCTTCAGATAACTCAAACTGGAATAACCGGTGCCAAAATCGTCGATCGAGATCTTGATACCCATTGCTTTGACTTCTTCCAGCATGGCCATGGTGGTTTCGGCATTTTCCATCAGCACGGTTTCGGTCAATTCGAGCTCCAGATGCTGGGGCGCCAGGCGGGTAGCTTGCAAGATGGTACGCAGATTCGCCAGAAAATCCTCGCTTTCGAACTCCAGCGCGGAAATATTGACGGCAACCACCTCCAGCGCCAGGCCGGCGTCCAGCCACGCCTGGGCCTGGCGACAGGCTTCGCGCAGTACCCAGCGTCCGATCGGCACAATCGCACCCGATTGCTCGGCAATCGGCACGAACACCGCCGGCATCAGCAAGCCGCGCACCGGATGATGCCAGCGGATCAATGCTTCGACGCCGATAATACTGCCGGTTGCCAGGTCTACCTGCGCCTGGTAATGCAGTTCAAACTCTTGCTGCTCCAGTGCTCGGTGCAAGTCAGCCTCGACCTGTTGCCGCTCGACCGCGCGCTGATTCATTTCAGGTTTAAAGAAATAATAGCGGTTGCGCCCGCTGCTCTTGGCATGGTACATCGCGACATCGGCATTGCTGATCAGCGTTTCCGCATCTGCGCCATCATCCGGATACATGCTGATGCCGATCGTGACTCCGATATGCAATGTGTGGTCGCCGATGATATACGGTGCAGATACCGCCAACCTGAGTTTTTCGGCGAATTCCCCGACTGCCTCGTCCCCGTCAACTTCCGACATCAATACCACGAACTCATCGCCGCCCTGCCGGCTGACCGTATCGCTGCTGCGTGTGGACGCCAGCAGGCGCTGCGCAACCATTTGCAACAGCGTGTCGCCGATCGCATGGCCGAGCGAATCATTGATGATCTTGAAGCGGTCCAGGTCGATGAACAGGATCGCCAGTTTCACCTGATGGCGTTTGGCCATGGCAAGTGCCTGCATGATCCGTTCCTTCAACAGCACCCGGTTGGGCAGGCTGGTCAGATAATCATGATGCGCCATGTGGTCCATCTGATCGTGCGCCTTGCGGACATCGTCGCTCATCGACTGCGCCTTGACCGACGAGACCACCAGATGTTCGTTTGCCAAGCGCAACTGGATGATATGCCTTTCCAGATCGGCTTTGGTCGCTTTGGCCCGACTGGTCATCTTTTCGCACGAGGATGTGACGGCTTCGCGGTCCTGCACCGCCTGTTCCCGCACCAGCGCCACCGACTCGCGCTGGCCTGCGGTTTCTTCGCGCGACAGCGTCACTTCTTCACGCGCTGCCACCGATTTCTCGCGGATTGAAATGGCAGCGTCACTGGGCATTTTCTGGTCCTGGCCATGAGCGGTGGTCGTGCCGTCGGCATCGGCTTGCTGATCCGGCGCAGTATGCTGCTCCCGCTTGCCAGAATCAGTGGTTTTCTGGTCCATGTTCATGATGTTTCTCCGGAATCAAATTGTATAACTTCAGCCATGTCAATCGGGTGGCCTGACAGGATGCCCTGGTACGCGGACAAGGGCTCGCCGATTTCAATGCCATCGTCGCCAATGCCGAACAGCCGGAGCGCCGTGCTATGCAAGCTCGCGCGCACTTTCATGACCGAAATGACGCGCTTGAATTCGCCACTGACTTCGATATAGCGCAGCATGATGATGGCGTCAGAAAGAAAGGCATTGCCATAGGGACTGAAACGCAGATCCGTGTAACGGTCTTCCAGCTCCGAGGTCAGCAGGATAGTCACGCCCATGCCGGTCAGCACCGCAATCATCCGGTACAGTGCACTGCGAAAATCTTCGCTGAATTCCGGCGCCAGCGCCAGTTCAAAGCCGGACAGGGAATCGATGACCACGCGCCGGGCATGCATTTTCTCGATCATCTCGACCATGTTCTGCAAGGTTTCATCGATCGACAAGTCCAGCGAACGGGTATTGATGACACCTACCTGCCCTGACTTCACCAGCGACATCAGCTTGCCGCTCATCAGCTGGCTGGGACTCTTTTCGAATGCGGCAATCACGCCGGGCTCGCCGCATCGCGCGCCTTCGGCCAGGAACTCGGTTGCCAGGATGGTCTTGCCGGAACCGGACGGCCCGACCACCAGCAGCGAATAACCAGACGGCAAGCCACCGCCCAGCATTGCATCCAGCTCCGGTATGCCCATCGCGATCCGGCTATTACTGGTTTTTTCCTGATCTGCCTCGCCTCCTTCCGGCGCGGCCACGCCAAGAATCGCGCGTGGAAAAACCTGCAGCCCTGCATCACTGATACGGAAGGTATGCCAGCCCGGCGTTTGCGCCTGACCGCGCATCTTGACCACTTGCATCTTGCGCACCATCGCATTGCGGTGCACGCTTTGCGATAAGGATACGATGCCGTCGGCAACGGTAAATACCGGGCTCGATTCGGCTTCGGGCAACAGATATTCACCGATCAAAAAGGTAGTGGCCTGCCAGCTGGTCATGGTCATGGACAGCTGTTGCACGAAATTCTGCAGGCTGGAGCGCTCATTTTCTCCGCTTCTGGCGGCCTGTACGACGGAACGAAACGAGTCGACAAACACCAGTTGCGGAGAATATTGTTTTACTTCGTCGGTAATACGGGCCAGCACCTGATCAAAATCGCCGCTCAACAGGTCTTTGGACAGATTGATGAAGCGGATCGAGTCGCCCACTTTTTTGATGTCGAAAAAAGCGAATTGTTGCTGGTAACGCAGCATTTTCAAGGGTGGCTCGCCCAGCACCGTGAAGTACAGCGCGCGGCATGCCTGACCGGCGTGCGAAAACATCAGCTGGTGCGCCAGCGTGGTTTTGCCACTGCCTGGCGCGCCCGCCAAAATGTTGAACGAGAATTCCGGAAAGCCCCCGCCGAGCAAACTGTCCAGGCCGGGCACACCGGTTGGCAAGCACTTGATGGCAACCCGTTCACTCATGATGAAAACTCCTTTCCGGCTTGCTGCGTCGCTTCATCGCGCAAGGCCGCAGATAAAATGCCAGTGGTTAATGGTTCGCCGATCAATCGGTAGAGGATCTGGGTAAACGCAAGCAGCAATGCCTTGCTGGCTTCGCTGGCCTGGCTAAGGGCTTGTTTTTCCAGACTCCGTTGCAGAGAAGTGAAACGCGCGTCACCCGGAGGCGGCGCCTGAACATCTTCAAGCCAGGGGAATTTTTCTTGGGTAAGGTACAGGCTTCTGGTGAAGAGCGCGGTGAAACCCGTCTCACCGACAAGCACAATGAGTTTGGATGCGATCAATTCCCACAAAAAACCGGTCGCGCTGGCGACGTTGTCGGCATGCTGGGCTGCATCGATTCTGGAAAGGATCTCTCGTTGCAGAAGATCATTCGCCGTCATAAAAATAAACACCCACGCCTTTCCCGACGATGGGCTGAAAGACCATCACTGCCAACCTACCTAGACATCAATCATGCAGCTTCGTTCATGTCTTGTGGCTAGATGCTGCACAGCATTTTTTCCTGCATGAGCCTGTTTGACGCATAAAAGGGGCCAGGCGCAGGATTTCACCCCTCCCATTCAGGATTAACCTTGACCTTGACCCCATTTTGAAAATTTTGACGAATTGAATTTTCCGGACCACTCCGTATGAGAAGGCAGCAACCTGGCCTGGCCAGATCATAAAAAAGCCCGTGCTTCAAAGAAACACGGGCAAAGGCTCTCGGAGTACTCTTTTTATCTAGCTAGTTGCCAAGCGATGACACAGGTTTCCAGGCTGGTTCGCGCCGCATCCCCATGCTGAAAGTGACCGCGCCACCACCGCATCGGCGGCCCTCCTCATGGAGATTTTCGGATTGTTCAGTGATGGCTGGCAAACTGTCAAGCCACTATAAGCCGATTTACCTTCATCGCCTGTCGCAAAGCGCCGGTCTGCCCCAGATGACGGGTATTCTTGTTCCAGTCCTTGTACATGTCTGCTACGACTGGTGGCTGCGAAACCATCGACTGCACCGCGCTTGTTAGAAATCATGTTCATCCTTTCCACTTTTTTCCCGTATGGACAGATCAAAAATCACGCCACTTTTCTGGCTCAACTGTCCAGGCTAGTTCAGCCAGTTCTTCCTGCGCATCCGGTCCGATAATCTGGTGACCGGATTGATTCGCATTAATTTCGCCCGATCATACCCACCGCGCATGACATGGCCATGACAGGCAGGATGCAGTTGCGATCTGATACCTGACCGATACCTGATCGTCGTTGCGGTAGCGACAGGGCAGCACATTCCGTTCAATGGAACAGGTGTTCGATATCAATCGCACTACACGACATTGTGTTGATCCTGACCGGATACGCTGTTGGAGGGTCCGGCATGCAATTCATCCTTAAAGCCCTTTATCGCGCCACCGACATCGGTGCCAATGTTGCGCAGCTTTTTTGTTCCGAACATCAACATCACAATGACCAGCACGACTGCCCAATGGCCGATACTGAAAGATCCCATGCATCACCTCATCTGAAAAAAATGGGCAGCGCTGTTGCCAGGCCCTGCCCTTTAGTTACTGTCTGCTCGCTTTGCCAGCGCTTAGCTGCCGATCCTGCCACCGTCATTCTTGGTGATGACAATCGTCGCCGAACGCGGCCGCGCGGTCGTCGCGCCGCCCGCACCATAGCCGGCGTTGGCTGGCCAGTGGCTCTGGTACTTGCTCGGATCGGCGACGTTGGCAGCGGAAATGGTTTCGCCGGGATGCTGGATGTTGACAAACAGCGCTTTGCCGTCCGGCGTTTCTGCCAGGCCAGTGATTTCGCAGTCGACCGGTCCGACCAGAAAACGCTTGAGGGTGTCGGCGGTGGCCGCTTTCCCTGCTTGCGTAGTGATGCTCGCCGTGCTGCCATCGGTCTTGGTGTAGCTGAGGGTCTTGGCCGCACCATCACCCACTTTGCCCGGTATGGCCGCCAGCATCATGCAGTTGGTCACATCGGTGTAGGCGCCGTCATCGGTCTGGATCCAGCACAAGCCGGTCGATGGGCTAAACCATAAACCGTCCGGGCTGGAAAAATCCTGGTCGCCGGTGAGCGAGGACAGGTTGACCTTCGATGCATCGTCGCCGGACTCCGCACCGAACAGGTACACGTCCCATCTGAACGTCGTGGCAGCCCCTTCGCCGCCGGTTTCGGCCAGACGGATGATATGTCCATTGACATTTCCGCTCTGGTTGGTGGCGGTGCCCTTGAGATCGGTGTAGGCACGCGGGTTGGCGGCATCCAGGCCGAACTGGGCACCGGTCGGCTCGAGCCGGCGGTTGCTGTTGTTGGTCAGGGTGTAATACACCTCGCCGGTGGTCGGATGCACCGAACACCATTCCGGGCGGTCCATCTTGGTGGCGCCGACCGCATCGGCTGCCAGACGCGCATTGACCAGGACATCGGCCTGATCGGCGAATGCATAGGTGACGTAGCCGGCAATGGATGGATTGCCGATGCTGAGTTCTATCCATTGGCCGGAACCATCGGCACTGAATTTGGCGACATACATCTTGCCGGCATCGAGGTATTTGTCGCCGGTTGCGATACGGTTCGCAGCCCTGGCGTCCGACGTGCTCCATGTCGCAGACGACACGAATTTGTACATGTATTCGCCCTGCGAGTCATCGCCCATGTAGCATACGAGCGGCTTGCCTGCGACCAGCAGGCCGAATGCCGCGCTTTCGTGCGCGAAGCGTCCCAATGTCGTGCGCTTCTTGATGGCGGCGGTCTTGTCGTAGGCGTCGATCTCGACCATATAGCCGAACGTATTCAATTCATTGCGGTAGTCATCGGTGCCGTCTGCCGACGCGCCCTGCTTGCTGATATTCCAGCGGGCATATTTATCATCCGCGCCGCTGGTTTCCCAACCATGGCGGCTGGCTGCGCCCTGGGCGCGGCCATAGCGGTTCAGCGCGACCACGCTCTTGTCGTTGCGGGCGGTATTGTCGGTGCCGGCACGAGTGAAATAGCCAGCCCAGTTTTCTTCGCCGGTGAGCAAGGTGCCCCATGGCGTGGTGCCGGTGCCGCAGTTATTGATGGTGCCACGCGCATCGGTTCCCGCCGTCGAATACTTGGTCTTCATCAGCGCATTGCCGCGTGCGACACCGGCGATCTGCAGCGGCGTCAAGGGTGTCACGCGGCGATTGAAGCTGGAATCGCGCACAGTGGCAAATGCGCCATTCGTGCCTTTTTTGACTTCCACCACCGACACGCCGTGCGCCGGGATTTCCTTGTCGGACTGGGCCGCCGGGCGCGGATTGGCACTGGCACCGGCAACATGCAGGAAATGCTGGGTCAATGCTTCATGATTCATCGCCAGCAGGCCGCGCTCGGAACTTGCCGTGCTGGGCGCGCCGGACGCCGTCAAGCCGAAGTATTCCATGCCGTCGTGATGGTCACCGGCACGATTATCGAAGTCGGTATCGGTACCGTCATTCTTGTAGCTCGGCGTGGCGGCATTCAGCGGATCGCCAAGCGCATACAGGACAGTGGCGGTATAGCCGGCCGGGACGATCACGCTATCCAGCACACTTTTGCCGACCGCAGAAAAACCCAGCAGTTTTTCCGTGGCGACCGGCACCGGTGCGGGTGCAGGCCCGGGCACGGGCGTATTGTCTGTTACAGGAACACTGCTGTTGCCGCCGCACGCAGTCAGGCCGACTGAACCAAACAGTGCGGTGGCGGCAGATACCACGCCGCCACGCAACAGGCCGCGACGGCTGACCCGGGTATGCAGTATCGCGCCAAAGTCCTCATTGCCTGAGTTGTTGAAGCCGACGTCATCTGGATCGACTACCGTGATCGGCAGGTCTCTCGGTTTGTTCATGTTTATTTTCCTGTTGGGGGTGAACGATTCGAAAGATTTTATTTGCGCAAGATGACGGCCGTGTGTCGTGTTGATGACTTTTTGGTTACATGAAATATTTTCAGACATGCCAAATTTTTTCAGGCGAGTGCGTATGGTGCATGGCCGCGGAATACCGGCAGCTTGCATGAAGTCCGGGGGCATAG
>JAKFBY010000014.1:0-36745 GCA_036677325.1 Paucimonas sp. | reverse complement strand
GATGGCCTCCGACCGCGCAAGCTGACGCAGCAGGAGGTCTTGACGCTGCTGTATAAGGCCATGCAGTTCGGCGACAGGATGATCAGTGTTTAACGAACAAACAAAAGGAGCCGACATGACAGACCTCTTACCTTGCCCGTTCTGCACTGGCACCGCCCAAGTTTGCGGCGAAGCGGACTACGGTGGCGTTTATGTTGCATGCCTAACATGCTCCTGCGCCCTTGGTGAAATTTGGGACCGAGACGCCATGCCTGAGCACGCTTTCAAGAGTGGGGCCGAAGCCATTGCAGCATGGAACAGTCGCACAGTGCCGGATACCCATGTACTGCTACCGAAAGAGCCGTCGCAGGCAATGTGCGATGCGTTTAACCGTGGCCGCGAATATCTGACATGGGGCGACTGCTACCGCGCCATGATTGAGGCGGCAAGTCAAGGGAGCGGGGACAAATGAAAGCGCGGGCTTTCCCAAATGTAGCCAAGCAACTGACGCCAGAACAACGTGCCGAGATTGCAGCGCAGGCAATGGAAGCCGCAAAGATGGCCGCGATGTGCCTGACCAAGCGAGCTTACCCGACTAAGGCAAAAGCCGCGAAACAGGTCAGCCGTAGGATCGGAAAGCTGAATACGCCGTCCGCACTCAGGGTGTATCAATGCCCGCATTGCGATATGTGGCACCTGACAAAACGTGTCAGCAAGCAATAATTAACGAGGTGAAGTAAATGAACATTAGCCAAATGGCAATTATTCGACTGCTGGCGCGCCAAGCCGTAAGCCAGCATTTGACACCGAAAACCCAGCAACCATGCGGCTCTCAGAGCGACCGTTCAAATCACCCTGTTCAAAGCAAGCCAGCAAAAGGTTAAGATTCCCGCATGAGAACAGCCGCCTACGCCAGATTTTCCTCAGATCAGCAACGCGAAGCCAGCATTCGCGATCAGCTGAGGAACATCGAAACCTACTGCGCCCGCATGGGATGGCCGACACCTGCGCTGTATCAGGATCAGGCTATGTCCGGATCCAGAAACGACCGCACAGGCTATCAGGCGATGCTCGACGCGGCAGACGCTGGCGGTTTCGATGTCCTGCTGATTGATGACCTTTCGCGGCTTTCACGCGATCATATCGAGACTGCGCAATTAATCCGGCGCCTGAAGTACCTGAAAATCCGCATCATCGGCGTATCGGATGGCATCGATACCGAGCGGAACAATTCCAAGCTGGAAACCGGCCTGCGTGGCTTGATCGGCGAACTGTACCTGGACGAACTGGCGGTTAAGACGCATCGCGGCCTGATGGGCCAGGCGCTGGATGGTTACAGTGCCGGCGGCCTGCCCTACGGTTACAAGAGCTTTCACGATGGCAACGGCTTCAAGCGCGCCATCGATGAAGACAAGGCCAAGTGGGTGCAATTCATATTCGATCGCTATGCTGCCGGCATCCGGCCACGACAGATTGCCGACGAACTGAATACCCAGGGCGTGCCAAGTCCGCGCGGCGGCAGCTGGGCGCATTCCGCCATTTATCCGGATTCAAAGGGCGTAGGCATTCTGGCAAATGCGATGTACAACGGCCGGCAGGTATGGAATAAAACCGCCTGGGTGAAGGATCCTGCAACCGGCCGGCGTCGCCGCACCATGCGCCCGATGTCGGAATGGGTGATTATCGACTCGCCGGAACTCAAAATTATTGATGACGACACCTGGAGGCTGTGCGAACTGCGCGCCAAGACGTGCAAGCGCGACACCGCGGCGAAACAATCGGTCGGCAAGGGGTCAGGTGGCAGACTGCCAAAGTATCTGTTCTCGGGCCTGCTGAAGTGCGGCGTCTGTGGCGGCGCGTTCGTGATCCAGAACCGCACACAATACGGTTGCGCGACCAACAAGGACCGGGGGCACAGCATCTGCGCCAATCAATACCGGGTCAAGCGGACCACGATCGAACAGGTTTTGCTGGCCGGCGTGAAGGATTCGCTGCTGTCCGATGAAGCCTACCGGGTATTTGAAACCGAAGCCCGCGCCCTGCTCAAGCAAGCCAAGCCGGATCCATCGGCAGCCCGGCGCCACCTGGTCGACGCGAAAAAGGAAATCGATAACCTGATGATGGCCATTAAGGCAGGTATTATCACGCCGACAACCAAGGCAGCATTACAGGAAGCCGAACAGAACGTTTTGACAGCACAAGAGGAAATCAAAGCTATTGAGCGATACGAACCGACACAGATGCTGCCGCGTGCCCGCGAAATTTATCGCGACATGGTGGCCAAGCTGGAAGGTGTTGAAGATGTGACTGCAGCGCGTGAAGCCTTGCGCGGCCTAATCGGTAATGTGCGCCTGGTGCCCGAGAACGGCACACTGACTGCAGAAATAGAAAGCGCCGGGCTAGCCGGCGCTTTGCAAATAACGTTGGTTGCGGGGACAGGATTTGAACCTGTGACCTTCGGGTTATGAGCCCGACGAGCTGCCAGACTGCTCCACCCCGCGTCTGAGGGAGCCGATTGTACAGGCCCGTGACAGTTCCGGCAACCGTAATTTGCGACAACAACCGAGTTGTGCCGGCCGGCGCAGGTCAGGCAACGCCCGCAGCCGTTATGGTTCAGAATACGCCTGATGCACTTTTTTCCGGCATTGTAACGGCCGGGAAAGCGGAACAATGAATGGACTGGAGCCAGACAATGACAATGACCTATGAAGATTATTTGAACGAAGTGACCACACTCATTTACGAAAAGTACAATGTGAGCGAGGCCGATGCCGTCAAATTCGTGGTGCGCGCGCAAGCCGCAGAGTTTTTCAGCCTCCACGACGATGAGCCGTCGATGCGCACCCAGGAACGCGCCGAGCAGGATGCCAAGACGATTTACGAGCAGCGCAACAAGTCCAATCCGAAAATATTTCGCAAGTGAAACCGGCTCACGGATCATTCCTCACCCTACTCTATCCAATCATAAATCCATCACTCGCAATTAATGAAAACGCCTAAAAGAATCCAGCCTCTGGTTGATGAAGGACTGATCGACATGGTGTTGCGCCAGCTTATGAGCGGCAAGGAGGCAACCGTCTATGTGGTTCGCTGCGGCGACGAAGTCCGGTGTGCAAAGGTATACAAGGATGCCGAGCAGCGCAGCTTTCGCCAGGCCGTTTCCTATCAGGAGGGGCGCCGCGTGAAGAACAGCCGGCAGGCTCGGGCGATGGAAAAAGGCAGCCGCTATGGACGCAAGATGGCCGAAGAAGTCTGGCAAAGCGCCGAAGTCGATGCGCTTTACCGACTGGCCGCCGCCGGCGTGCGCGTGCCGAAACCCTATATCTGCTTCGAGGGCGTGCTGTTGATGGAACTGGTAACCGATGCCAATGGCAATGCAGCGCCGCGGCTAAACGATGTCGAACTGACCGAAGCCGTGGCACTGCAATATCATGCCCAGCTGCTGCAGCAAGTCGTGCTGATGCTCTGCGCCGGCGTCATTCATGGCGACCTCTCGGAATACAATATCCTGGTCGATGCCGAGGGGCCGGTGATCATCGATTTGCCGCAGGCGGTCGATGCGGCCGGCAACAACAGCGCCGGGCCGATGCTCGAGCGCGATGTCGCTAACCTGGCCACGTACTTCAGCCGCTTTGCGCCAGCATTGGCGACGACACAATATGGCAAGGAAATCTGGGGGCTGTACCAAGCCGGCTTGCTGGTCGCCGATACGGTGCTCACCGGCCGCGTTTCGGAAGACAAACGGCCAGTCAATGTCGGCGCGGTAATCCACGAAATCGAACTAGCCCGGATTGAGGAAGAAGAACGGCAGCGATACAAGCTTCAGTTACAGCAGATGTCACAGGGGTATTAATGACCCGATTGAAAATAACATTAGGTAGACGGCCGATTGACGTGTATAGTGAGCCCTGCACTTACATCAAGTCGTAGTTCTCGCTGGCGTCTCTTCCGTTTTACTCTGTTGCAGAGTTTTCCTGTTTGATCCCTCTGGTTATATCTCTTGGTTTCGGGTGCATCCCGGGCATCGTCCCTATTTATCCAAAGGAAATAACATGAGTATGCAAACTGGCACAGTAAAATGGTTTAACGATTCCAAAGGCTTCGGCTTTATCACACCAGATGGCGGCGGCGCGGATCTGTTCGCGCACTTCCAGGACATCCAGTCGACCGGCTTTAAAAGCCTGGCTGAAAACCAGCGCGTCTCGTTTGAGCGCGGCACCGGCCCTAAAGGCGAAAAAGCCACCAACATTCGCCCTGAGTAATGGGCGGCGCCTGCAATATGCTAGCAGGCAAAGAATTCAGTAGTTATTGAAGTGCCGTAATACGCAGAGCAATAATAAGCGGGACAATGTTTTCAGAGTCAGGGGCACCATGCAGATAGCATGGGTTCCGGTACTCTGAAGCGCTAAGGGCACCACGCAGATAGCATGGGTTTTTAGTGGATTGAATCTTGTATTGAATGGAAAGCCCGCTTTGGCGGGCTTTTTTGTTGGTGCTGGCTTTTGCTGGCTTTTTTGTTACTGCGGCCGAATCAATGAATCAACTTGCAGCGCGGCGAGTTCACCACTCATCATACCCGACGTGCTGCACGGGACACTAATGAAGCGGTTTCAATGATGGGCTTCAACGAAAATTGTTCGGCCCTAGCTGAAGCGGCGTGCCTTTGACATTGGCCGCGACCAGGCGGCGTGCCACACCATTGATCGATGCCTCAAACGCATAATAGGTCGCCAGGGGATCCAGCTTGCCGGTTCCTAACTGGGCGATCTTGGACAGGGCCTCGGTCGAGATCATGCAGTCGCGATTAAGCGAGTCGACGCGCACGGTAAAAGCGACACCGCCTTCAGTCAACTGCGCCGGTACATTGGTATCACTCATCTTTTACTCCCGAATGGGTATGTCAATCAATTCCAGCGTCGCCGGCAACTGTCAATCAGCTTAATAGCGACGGCGCTGCGTTCTGGCAGGACCTGGCCCGCGATTCTCGATATGGCGGAACGTAATACGCCCCTTGCTCAGATCATACGGCGATAATTCAAGGGTTACTTTGTCGCCCGCCAAGATGCGGATGTGGTTTTGCCGCATTTTGCCTGAAGTGTAGGCAATCAACTGATGACCATTTTCAAGGTCAACACGAAATCGTGAGTCAGGCAACACTTCGGCGACCAAGCCATTCATTTCAAGAAGTTCTTCTTTTGCCATAAAACCATTCCAATAAAAAGGGTTGCAACAGCCAAATTAGCAGCTGCATGAGCTTCGAGCTGCCCACTTGATTTGGCCGGCAATGAAAAGGACGGCCTATAAGCTGCTCGTTACGATTACGCTCTTGTCACCAGCGTTGTTTCAGCAGGGAAATAATCGCTTTGAGGAATGCCATGAAGCTGGCATCCAATACGGGACAATAAAGAGTGAGTGGTGCGCTGCTGTGATTCAGTACGCGGTCACCGAAGGCTTCAGAAAGTTCGAGGCATCGAGCCAAAGCAGGCTTACCTGAAGGATTCTTCGATTATACCCCATATTGTCCCTGCACTTTTGCGCATACGCCAAATTATCATTGACACCGGCGCTCGGGTGCCGTGAACTTTGCGCCGCCGAATCAGGCTAGTTTTTGCATATCGCCATCAATCGGCAGCATCTGCCCGGAGATCGACTTGCCACTTTCAGACGCGAGAAAGACCGCCAGAGCGGCAATATCGCGCGGATCGACCAGCGACTTGATCGACTGGTTCGACATGGAGGTTGCCCTGACCTGATCCATCGTTTGCCCGGTGGCTTGCGCCCTGCCTTCAAATACTTTTTGGATTCTCGGCCCATCGACCGCACCCGGCAAAATCGCATTGACTCGAATGCCGTATTCGCCCAGCTCGATCGCCAGCGTTTTGGTAAAGCCGATGATGCCCCATTTACTGGTCGAATAAGCAATGCGGTTGGCATAACCGAATCGGCCGGCGGCAGACGACATATTGATAATCGCGGCTCCGGGTGACTGCTTGAGATGAGGAATGGCAAGCCGTGTGACGTCGAACGTTCCGGTGAGATTCACCTGCAGCACCTTGTCCCAATCGTCAGGGCGCAACTCCTCTGCCGCCACGGTCGGTCCGGCAATGCCGGCATTATTCACCAGCACATCCAGCCCGCCCAGCGCACTGACTGCCGATGCCATCATGCGCTCAATATCTTCGCGCCGCCCCATGTCGCAGACCATGGTGGTCAGGCCGGGGATTTCCTGCGCCAATTGGTTGAGGCCGGACACATCAATGTCGCATACAAAGACTTTCGCGCCCTTTGCTGCAAAAGCCCGAGCAATTTCCCGCCCAATGCCAGACGCGCCGGCAGTGATTACTACGCGTTGCTCCATTCCTATCTCCCTAATGTCATCCTGCTGCTGGACTGCCGCGCCGTTTGGCCTGCCGACTGCTCATTCTGCGCATCTGCGACGTCCCACTGGTTTATGCAGCCCTTACTATAAGGCCATAATTGTTTTTTAGTCTAGAAGGTCCGTATCAAATTGCGTCATTTTGATGACAACCCAGCTGGAGTGATCGACCAATGCGATTCCACAATCAGCAACCTGCGCCAATAATGCATTTTTCCACGCCATACTGTTGTCCTGCAAAAAACAACCAATCAAAAAAGGGCATGCACTTTCCCGAGGGAAAAGCATGCCCGCCCGGACTTCAGACACACCTTCAGCGACGTCCGCATCATCATTGCCGAATTTTGGCATCAGTCCCTGTTAACCTGCTGCCGCAGCCACCGTGGTAGTGGTTGTACCCCCGATGGTTGTGGTCGTCACGCCAGTGGTGGTCGTGACACCAGGAATCGTGGTGGTGGCGCCCAGGCCGGTGGTGGTGGTCACCCCGGTAACGGTCGTGGTCGTCCCACCCAGGCCAGTGGTTGTGGTCGCGCCAGGAACGGTCGTGGTAGTACCGCCCAAGCCAGTGGTCGTGGTGACACCCGGAACGGTCGTCGTTGTGCCTGCCCCCGTAGTAGTGGTGCCAGCAGCAGTGGTAGTGGTCGTGCCGCCTGTAGTGGTGGTGCTATTGCGGGTGGCATCATCCTGTATTTGCCCACGAATCTCACCATTTGGAAATTGTTCAGAATGGACATTGAAATAGTAATTGCCCGCTCTGAGCGTTGCCAATTGTGCCTCCGAAAGCGTGGTAAGCAAGCCCCATACACCGCTACCCGGCGAGGTTTCGGTCAATGGAAATATCACCGGTCCGTTGGTACCAGGTGCGCCTTCATGAATATGCGCAGCATTGGCTCGAATGCCGGCAGTATTGACGGTTGCCGTTAACAATCGCGTATCCGGATTGACCGTTGCGACGCCGGTGCCGGTAGCGGTGCTAGGCGTAGGCGGTACTTCCTGCGCACCTGACAAGCTGGCAGTAAACCTTGTCGGCTGCCCGTTTTCAGTATCGCCGCCACAAGCGGCCAGCAACAAGGCAGACGCGAGCGAAAGCCACCATGCGGCCAACCAATTTTTGCTGAAATTTTTCATGAGATCACCTCTTGGAAAGTTAAGAAAATGAGATCCCGGATCTTTGCAGTTAGAAGCAACGCGGTCTGAAGGTTGCGATGCAGGTAGGCGGTCGCGAATCAGTATAGCGATCAGCCCGCTGCTGGTTACTGCGGACAGGTAGAGGCAAGCTGGATTGCAAATCATGCCAACATCCGCGATATGCATGCCAGTCAAGATCCAACAAGAATCTCGATCGTGTTCATGCACGGCCTGTGCCTGAATAACGAGAAATTTTATCGATACAAATTTTTTATTTTAAGAATAATCATTTATTGTCCGGCGAGGATAATAACGAGTGATTATTTTGCAGGCAGGTATCCGCATAGCGAGAAAATACGTTGATGATTGCCATTTGTTTCTAAGGCTTGTTTGTGTGAAGAGGGAATTTACTAATGGCCATGTACGTCATTGTTTGCGCTATGGATCTGTTCTATTTTGATTAGCACCGGTCACAAAAATGAATGATGCCTGCACCAAGCCACTTCATTGGATTGTATGTCGCGCTTCACTACGGATCACACAGCCATCCATGGCCAGGGAAATGAAAACATATTGCTGACACTGACCCACGCGACCAAGCCACTTCGTTTGCATAGTGAATTGCTACCCTAGGCACAGTCGTTCGGATCAAGCTGAGAGACTGAATTACCTGTTAAAAATAAATTGTCAGTGTCTGCGGCCCTGGGTGGCGCACTGTCGTGTTGCCAGCTCCTTGCAGTGCATCCCGCCACAGCCGCATCCATCTCACAATTAATTCCGATCGGGTACTTAGGCCGTCTGGCATGCAGCGCCACGAGTGCAAGCTATCAAGTTTTCAAGCATCACTTATATTTTCATTTCGATTTTTTTATTATAGAAATAAGCCTGTCGACTTACGTCTGTTTTGCCATTAACTAAAGAAAATCGGCAATATCGGTGCAGTATCTTTGTACGCGACAATTCGTAATATGTACCGAGACAGTGTAAAAAAATGCCGATTCAGACGATGTGTCCAGAATAAAAAAAGAGGACGTCAGACGTCCTCTTTTCATGCGTAGCACTACCGCGCAAAAAACATAAATTTTATGAATAGATATGTTCGCCTTGATGCTGCTTCCAGGTCTGCGCCAGATAGTCGGCATCCTCTTTTGAACGCGGCTTCACACCCATCAGGATCCCGCCTTCCTTGATTCCGCTTTCATAGTGCTTTACCCGTTCTTCCGGGATGCCTGCTCCAATCAATGCACCGACCAGGCCGCCGGTCAAGCCGCCAGCACCGGCACCGGCCAATGCTGCAGCCAGTGGACCAGCGATAACGAGGCCGAGGCCTGGCACTGCAATCGAGGTACCCACGGCCGCCACTGCTGCGGCAATGGCACCAAGCGTGCCGCCAATTGCGCCGCCGACGCCCGCGCCTTCGGCAGCCTTGCTGCCCAATTCGGTTTGCGTCGAGGCGCCATCGGAAAAATGACGCTTGCGGGTTTCATCGGACATCACCAGATTGACGTCATTTTTTCCATAACCCCTGTCTGACACAGCCTGATAAGCGCGTTCTGCACTGTCGCGATCACGGAACAGGCCAGTAACCAGGCGAGGATCCTGCTGGGTCGGTTGAGTATTAACCATGTGAGTTCCTTTCAGATCGTAATGCGAATTGCCCTACGGGCTACTATTCGCATTACGTGGATGTAAAATCAGAAAACTGCCAAGGACTGCATCGATGATGCAGGGAAGAACAGTCGGGTGTGACGAATTGCGAGTGAATTGATGAATCAATCAGTGGGTCTTCTTTGTTGCATTGCGAATCGATTCCTTGGCATTACCAAAGCTCTCCTGCACCTGCCCCGCGACTTGTTTTCCAAGTCCTTTGCCGCGCTGGGAGTCGTTGTCAGTCAGTTTGCCGGCGCCTTCCTGCGTTTTGCCGGCAAGATTTTTTGCCCTGCCTTTTATCTGATCCTTGTTCATGATCGCTACTCCTTATATTCAAAAATGGGTTGCCAAAAAATGGCTGACCATCGTGTTTTTTCAATGTAGGACAGTGCCAGCATATGATCTGTGCGCTAACTCGCATATCAAGTGACCATTACTTTGAGAAACAGTATCAGTCTTTTTGTAGATACGCTTCAGCCTGCCTTTGCGACAATCGATTTTCTTGAAAAGCATCGACTCCTCGCAGCATTTCAAATCAACCAATGATATTTATCAAAAAAGGAATGATTAATGTTGTTTCAAGTTCATTAAAATAAGCTGCGCGATATGATTCGGAATCCATTCGGACGTATGACGAAAAGCAAGCAAAAACCTGATCCTAAATATGGTTTTATCGGCGATTGCTGTGATATCCACTACACTTGCCAACTGCTTTTAAAATGTATCAGCTTCATGCAATACGGGATCGTTTGCTCCCTGACCTTTTTATATTGCAAGCCTGCAACTTTTGAATAGCCAGTGCGGTTCGCATCCGATTTTCGACTCTGCTGCGGCAAATCTATGGACTCTATTGAAACGCATGGTTTCCACCACCATGAAAATTTATATTGATAACGCAATCTATGCATGAAACTTATAAACATGTAATGCCAATGCGATCTGATCCGCATCATTCATCGAATTGGGTCGCCCAATTGGCGGCCACTGTCCTGACGGTTGGCAGCATCGGCATCATGCTTGGCTGGCACTTGCACCTGGTACCGCCGGATGGCTGGATCAAGGCGTGGATTGCATCGAATTCCCATGTCATGCTGGCAATGGCACTGACCGGATTGTCTCTGTGGCTGCAGCTTCATCCGAACCGGTTTGCCGTCGCGTCGATCAATCGGACGGTTCGGGTGTTGGCGCAAATTTTAGCCGTTCTGGCAATCCTGTTGAGCCTGGTTTCGCTTGCCAATATCAGCTTGGTCGTCGACGCGGTCGTGGATCCGCTGCTACGAAAATGGGATTTGGAAGACTATACGTTGCAAAAAAACAGCATGCCATTATTGAGTGCATTGTGCATTTTGCTGTCTGCCAGCAGCCTGTTATTTCTCGACTGGAAAAATAAAAAAAATCATTATGCATCAGAATACTGCGCTGCCATGGTGGCTGCAGTCATGTGCATCCCGCTGATCGGCTTGCTGTTCAATGCCCACGCACTGATGGAGGTTGCACCGACCCCGTTACCATTCCTGATATTGTCTTTAGGTATTTTATTTTCCCGTCCAACGCATCCATTGATGGCAGTATTATTCAGCAATGCTCCAGGTGGCCGCCTGCTGCGCGGCGTATTGCCAGCCACGCTGCTGCTGCTGGTGGCACTGGATCTGGTCGGCAAGTGGGGCGCAGCGCAAGGCTTTTACAGCCACGATATGATTTCACCTCTGGTAATGCTGGTGGGCGGTGGCTTGTTGCTGATCCTGTTCTGGCGCGCCGCGCTGCTGTTGAATCATGAATACGGTGGACGGCTGCAAGGGGAAGCCGTGCTTGCCAAGGCCAATGACTTGATCCGCAGCGTCAGTGACTGCACGACCGATGCAATCTATGTGAAGGATCAGAAAGGCTGCCTGATTTTCGCCAATCCTGCAGCGCTTAAGGTACTTGACCGCGATCTGCCGTCGGCACTCGGGCGCACCAGCATTGAACTATTTACCGATCCGATGGCGGCCGCAATTATCGAGACCAATAACCAGGCAGTGCTGAGCAGCCGCAAGTCGCAGGCAGTGGAGGTTACACTGGCAACCGTCGATGGCCTGCGAACTTTCTATTCGACCACCGCACCCTGGCTGGGTGAACGCGGCGAAATACTCGGCACAGTCGGCATTGCAACCGATATCACTGACAGAAAGCATACCGAGGATGCACTCAAGGCACACGAAGTGCAATTGGAGGCACTGGTCGAGGCGCGCACCGACGAGGTACGGGAGCTGATTGGCCACCTTGAAACAATGCGGGAAGAAGAAAAACGGGCACTCGCACGCGAGTTGCATGACGATCTCGGTTCATCCCTGACCGCCTTGAACATGCATTTGGCGATTCTTTTCCAGCAAATCCCAAATGATGCCAGCATTACCGAACGTACCGTCCAGATCAAAGCCCTGTTGAGTTCAGTGACTGCCACCACGCGCCGCATCCAGAACGGACTGCGGCCGGACAAGCTGGATATATTTGGCATCAAGACTGCCATCGCCGATCAAGCACAGGATTTTGAGAACTATACGGGCGTGCCCTGCGCCACGAGCCTTCCAGACGAGGAAGTCAAGTATTCAACCGAAGTGGAAATATCTCTGTTCCGGATGGTTCAGGAGGCATTGAACAATATTGCCAAGCATGCCAAAGCGACCCATGTCGATGTCATTCTGGATGAGGATGACGAATCGATCTACCTGACGGTGCGCGACAACGGGGTTGGCATGTCGTCCGAGACGCTGCCATACCACGCGGCACACGGCTTGCGTGGCATGCGTGAACGTGCGACCTACCTGGGCGGGCGCATTGATGTCGTCAGCGATCTCGGCGCCGGCACCAAGATTCAAGTGGTTTTACCCAAGCCTCCGGTTGCCACCGTCCAACCAGTCGACCAGGCGGTCAAGCACAGCCTATGAAACTCGCGCGCCTGGCTGGCAGGCCGACAACCTCAGGCCCATGACCTGGAACTGGGTTCACTGACTTGGTTTGCTGAGCGGCGCTGTTCGACCTTAGTCGGCAGCAGTCGCGCATATTCCCGTGTGACGTCTGCATAGCATTCGCATACCCGCTGTTCCAGTCCGAAGCGGTTCAGGATCGTGATATGGCCGCGACTGTAATGAATCATTTTTTCTTCCTGCAATTTGCCGGCCGCATCTGCGACGCTTTCGCGGCGCACGCCCAGCATATTGGCGATCAATTCCTGTGTCATGCTCAGTTCATTGGAAGGCAGTCGATCCAGGCTCAGCAATAACCACCTGCACAATTGTTGGGCGACGCTATGATGTCGGTTGCACACGGCGGTCTGGGACATTTGAGTCAGCAGGGCCTGGGTAAATCGAAGCAACTGCTGTTGCAGCACGCCGCCGCGATCGAATTCTTCTTTCAGCAGCGCTGCCTTCAGGCGAAAACCGTAACCGGCACTTTTGACCATTGCACGATTGGCCATCGCACCGCCCCCCATGCATTGCGTCACGCCGACCAAGCCTTCATTACCGATCACTGCCGTTTCCGCTGACGCACCTTCCCTGGTGTCATGCAGGATCGATACGATGCTACTCGTGGGGAAATATACGTATTGCATGGTGATGCCGGCTTCATAAACTGCCATCCCCAAGGGCATTGACACCAGTTCAAGATGAGCGGCCAGACGGTCATAGTCGGCTGCCGGCAATGCCGCCAGGATATGATTTTGTTGTGGATTATGGCCGTAGAGGCCGGCAATCCGTATCGGCCTTTCATGCTGCAACGGCGAGTAGGACGTTTGTCGCTCTACCCTCACCTGACGATAATCCGCAAGGGCACGAGAATTGACCACTGGCATATTGGAAGAGTTAATAGAAGAACTGATTTTCTGCGCCATTTCACTCTCCTTGATCACTCAAAACTTTCTATGACACCATCATCCCTGAATGCCGCATTTTTCTGAATCCGTGTTTCTCCGATTCTTGTGTGGGATTCGACTGACAGCAGGAAGTTGCCTTCACAGCGGCAGCAAGTACGGGCCATCGTTGAGAATAGGCCAATACCGGCTTTGTCTTGTAAACCCGCAGGAAAATTTATCCTGAATTAAAGGATGCAAGGAATACCGGGTACCCGGTTAACGCGGCACCACGAGTAAGGTGTGGGTTGCACGAAGTGGGAAGGGTGTGGAAGCCGAGGGGAAAAGGCAAAAGAAAAAAGCAAACCAGGCACTGCAGACGAACGGCCGATTAATGGGCAGCAGCAGCCATATCCTGCACCAAAGCGCGCAATTGTAAAAAATCAGAGGCTTTATCAAAAAAGAATTTCACGCCATATTGTTTGCCAGCGCGCCGATAGGTGTCACTGACATTATTGGTGAAAATGATTTTTTCTCTTGCTTGATGGTCGGGCAGACTAGACAGGGATTTAAGCAAGCTCATGCCATTGCCCTGCTTGAGGCCGATGTCCATGATCAGCACATCGTAATTTTGCTGGGAAAGCTGTATAAGCGCTTCATCCTCCCCTTCTGCAACACCTACCAGCACGATACCAGAAATACTTGTCAAATTTTCAATTAAAAGGTCGCGAATCGCAGGCGAATCTTCTACCAAAAAAATCCGCAAAGCGCCGTTACTGGTCGAATGAGACAAGTTATCGAGCGGATTACTCATGGTACTGAGGATCGTACATATTTCCTCATACTCCTCGCGTTGGTTTGTTCTTTGCTGCATCGACATATTGTAGTCAACGTCTTAATAACCAGGAATTACCAATCTTAATCGATCAGTTTTTCCTTAATTGCATAATAGATCAAATCGGCATTATTGGTCATATTCATTTTTTGCAGGATCCGCGTGCGATAAGTGCTGACCGTTTTTACGCTCAGGCAAAGTGAGTCGGCAATCCGCGTTACCCCTTCGCCAAGACTTAACTTGCAAAAAATTTCATATTCCCGACGCGATAGGGTTTCATGCAATGCCTTGTTGGCATCCGTGTCCCGCTCCGCCGTCAATAACTCCGCCACGCCATAGCTGATATATTTATGCCCGCGCATAACCGTATGGATGGCGTTGACCAATTCAGTGGCCAGCGCTTCTTTTTGGACGTAACCAGCCGCCCCGCTGCGCAACATTTGCACAGCGTAACGGTTTTCCGGATGCATACTTAAAATAAGCACCGGCAGCTCGGGCTTTTCTCGCTTAATTTGCCGCAACACTTCCAGGCCACTTTTATCGGGCATGGCAATATCGAGCAACACAATATCCCAAGTACGTGCCCGGATGAGCCGAATCGCTTCTTCGGCAGTGGCAGCTTCCCCAGTGATTTCCATATCAGGAATGCTGCCAATAATGTAATGCACGCCTGCACGGACGACAGCATGATCATCAACAACCAGAATCTTGATCATAGGCAGCCTACCGTCAAGCATTGGCTACACCCTGGCCATCGAAGTATAGGATGGCACCGTCTGCTGGCTACTACCAGTACTAAGGATTTTCGTTTCATATTCTTTCAAGCGATTGTAAAGCGTCTTTAAACTGACTCCCAGCACAGCGGCTGCAAGAGTCTTATTTCCTTGACAATGACCGAGGGTAGCGCAAATCAGCTGACGCTCAGCATCTTCCAAACGACTGCCGATCTGCAGCATCACACAGTCATCGTTGACGACCGACACCACCGGCTTGGGTGCATCGATTGCAACGGTAATATCCAATTCCCGGTCAGCCAGGATAAATGCCCGTTGCACAAAATTCTTTAACTCCCTGACATTACCCGGCCAGCAATACTCTTTCATGAAGTGCTTGGATGCAGTGGAAAATACCTTACTGGTATTTTCCTGCTGGTTCAAATTGCCCAGGAAAATATTGGCAAGTAACTCCACATCTTCAGCCCTTTCGCGCAATGCCGGCACTTGCAAAGGAAACACCGACAAGCGATAAAACAAGTCGCTGCGCATAATGCCCTCATCAACCGCCTTGACCGGGCAACGGTTGGTAGCCGCAATTACACGGACTTTGACTTGCATTTCTTCATCTGCGCCAACCCGGCAAAAGCGTCCGGTTTCCAGAATGCGTAGCAACTTGATCTGCATATCCATCGGCATTTCAGTTACTTCATCCAGAAACAGCGTGCCGCCATTGGCTCGCTCGAAACACCCTTTTCGGGTTCGCACCGCACCTGTGAAGCTGCCACGCTCATGCCCAAACAACTCGGCTTCAATCAAATGCGGCGAAATCGCACCGCAATTGACGGCGACGAATGGCTGGCCCTCTTGTCCGCTCATCTGGTAAATGGTATTGGCAACCAATTCCTTGCCAGTGCCACTTTCGCCGACGATCAACACATTGGCCTGGGTCGGTGCAACCTTGCCAATCATCTGAAACAAATGCCGCATCGATCTGGATGCGCCATACAAGTCACCAAATCTTGTCAGTAATCGGACTGACGGCTTCTGCGCCTCATCAGCAAGCCGCTTGATTTTCGGCATTTCAGGTTCAAACGTCGGGCGAAAACCCATCGCCTGCGGAGCTTCATTCATTTCGTAATCGTTTGGCACAGACACTCCTTGGTCAGGTTTGCAAATTGTCTAGCCAATATTTACATAAATGGAAAATTTACCGCATCCGTGTTTCTCCGATTTTGATGTAGGAATGCACCGACACACCTTTACAGACTGCAAGCATTTTTCATTGCTCCTCCTTTACAAGGGCAATCCGTCTTTGGGCGATATTATCTTTCATTGATAGCAACATTAAGCTGCTTATTTACCGAAATTTTTACCTTTCTCATGAACAATTGATCTACTTCAAATGTCTTAACTGAACAGGAATCAAATACAGCAAAAGTTCACGTGCACTCTTCTATCTGTTAAGTTTTAACATATATACATAAACCAGTTGCGACGGGTCTGCCCCGGCCGGTTTCACGACCGGCTTGATGCAGTTAATACAGATTCAGGAAGCTTCCAGCAGTTCCATACCAGATAAGGATACGATCGGTCATGCGAAACAAACGACGTTTGCAAATCCGGGATGCTTGGAAAATTTCAGGCATCAAACCCAATCCATTCTTGAACTGAATAAGTCTGACGGATTGTCTTTAACCTGGTGCGCGAGCCATTGTAGTTTTTTGGATGATCACCAATTCGCCATCGCATTTCCGCATGGGGATAGACCGTTGTAGCATTGCTGAATAAAATTTGTTGGATGCTGCAAGAAACGACACACCAAAAGAAAGAACGGCGTATTATTAAATTTATTGTCACAAGTAAATTAACCTTTGTAACAGGCGTACCGCCGCGCTCCTGAATAACGGATACTTTCTACCAAAGGATCTTTAGATGAAAATTTTTGACAACTATGCCTCACGCTACGAACGGACCCGCGAAGAAGAATATTCCCTGAAGGAATACCTCGAAATTTGCCGACGCGATCGCCTGGCTTACGCGACTGCTGCCGAACGCATGTTGCATGCGATCGGTGAACCGGAACTGGTCGATACCCGCAATGACTCGCGGCTGTCGCGCATTTTTGCCAACAAGGTCATCAAGATCTATCCGGCATTCCGTGAGTTTTACGGCACCGAGGAAGTCATCGAGCAAGTGGTGTCGTATTTCCGCCATGCCGCGCAAGGACTGGAAGAACGCAAACAGATCCTGTATCTGTTGGGCCCTGTCGGCGGCGGCAAGTCATCGATCGCGGAAAAGCTCAAGCAGTTGATGGAACACGTACCCTTTTATTCGATCAAGGGCTCGCCGATCAATGAGTCGCCGCTCGGTCTGTTCGATGAAGTCGAGGATGGTGCAATCCTGGAAGAGGATTTCGGCATCCCGCGCCGCTACCTGCGCACGATTCCAAGTCCATGGGCAGTCAAGCGTCTGGCCGAGTTCAATGGCGACATCAACCAGTTCCGTATCGTCAAGCGTTATCCGTCGGTATTGAAGCAGATTGCGGTTTCCAAGACCGAACCAGGCGATGAAAACAACCAGGATATTTCCTCGCTGGTCGGTAAAGTCGATATCCGCAAGCTGGAAGAATATTCGCAGGACGATCCGGATGCGTACAGCTATTCCGGCGGCCTGTGCCTGGCCAACCAGGGCTTGATGGAATTCGTTGAAATGTTCAAGGCGCCGATCAAGGTGCTACATCCACTGCTGACGGCCACGCAGGAAGGCAACTACAAGGGCACTGAAGGCTTTGGCGCGATTCCGTTCGATGGCGTGGTGCTGGCGCACTCGAACGAGTCGGAATGGAAGGCCTTCCGCAACAACAAGAACAATGAAGCGTTCCTGGACCGTATCTATATTGTCAAGGTACCGTATTGCCTGCGCGTGACCGATGAAATCAAGATTTACGACAAGCTGATGCGTAATTCGTCGCTGTCGCAGGCGCCGTGCGCGCCGGGCACATTAAAGATGATGGCCCAGTTTGCGGTGTTGTCGCGCCTGAAGGAACCGGAAAACTCCAGCCTGTTTTCAAAGATGCAGGTCTATGACGGCGAAAACCTGAAAGATACCGATCCGAAGGCCAAGTCGATGCATGAGTACAGCGACTATGCCGGCGTCGATGAAGGCATGAATGGCTTGTCGACCCGTTTCGCGTTCAAGATCCTGTCGAAGGTGTTCAATTTCGATACCACCGAGGTGGCTGCCAATCCGGTGCACCTGCTGTATGTGCTGGAGCAGCAAGTCGAGCGCGAACAGTTCCCCCCAGAAACCGAGCAAAAATACCTGACCTTTATCAAGGAGCATCTGGCGCAGCGCTACGTCGATTTCATCGGGAAGGAAATCCAGACCGCTTACCTGGAAAGCTATTCCGAATACGGCCAGAACATTTTCGACCGCTATGTGCTGTTCGCCGATTTCTGGATCCAGGATCAGGAATTCCGCGATCCGGATACCGGCGAGAGTTTCGACCGCAATGCATTGAATAATGAACTGGAAAAAATCGAGAAGCCGGCTGGCATTTCGAACCCGAAGGACTTCCGCAACGAAATCGTCAATTTCGTGCTGCGGGCACGGGCACAGAATGCCGGCAAGAATCCGCAGTGGACCAGTTATGAAAAGCTGCGCACCGTGATCGAGAAAAAGATGTTTTCGAATACGGAAGAACTATTGCCAGTCATTTCCTTCAATGCCAAGGCAAGTGCCGACGACGCCAACAAGCATGAGGAATTCGTCAAGCGGATGGTGGAAAAGGGCTATACCGCCAAACAGGTACGGCTGTTGTGCGAGTGGTACCTGCGGGTGCGCAAGTCGTCATAATGGGTGGGTCGGCTGGATCGGCATGATCCAGCCGGTTGTTGTACGATCAGTTTCATTAGCAGGAGACCGATTTGGTTCACCTTATCGACCGACGTCTGCAGGGCAAGAACAAATCCGCGATCAACCGCGAGCGCTTCATCCGGCGCTACAAGGGACAGATCAAGGATGCTGTCCAGCGTGCGGTAAAAGGCCGTTCGATTACCGATATCGAAAATGGCGAAAAAATTTCGATCCCGGTCAAGGATATCAACGAGCCTAATTTCGGCCATGCCCCAGGCGGCGTGTGGGAAACGGTTCGCCCGGGCAACCAGGATTATCTGAAGGGCGACCAGGTGCAGCGTCCCAAGGGCGGCGGCAGCGGCTCTGGTCGCGGCAAGGCGGGCAATAGCGACGAAACCGGAGAAGACGATTTCATTTTTGAGTTGTCACGCGAGGAATTCCTGAATGTCTTTTTTGAAGACCTGGAATTGCCCAATCTGGTCAAGACGCAGCTGACTGCTGCCAAGGAATACAAGAATCAGCGCGCCGGCTACAATGTGTCGGGCACGCCATCCAACATCCATGTGCTGCGCTCGCTGCGGGGCGCGCTCGGACGCCGCATCGCCGTCGGCGGCGCGCCGCGCAAGCGTTTGAAATTAGCCGAGCAGGAATTGATGGCGTTGCTGCTGGTGGCGCCCGAGGACGATCCGCAAGTCATTGAATTGCGGCGCGAAATCCACCATTTGCGCGCCCGCATCCTGGCAATTCCTTTCATCGATCCGTTCGACCTGCGCTACAGCAACCGGATCAAGGTGCCCAAGCCGGCCAGCCAGGCTGTGATGTTTTGCATCATGGACGTGTCAGGCTCGATGGATGAAGCGAAAAAAGATGCTGCCAAGCGCTTTTTTATTCTGCTCTACCTGTTCCTGACGCGCGCCTATGAAAAAATAGACGTGGTTTTCATCCGCCACCACACTTCGGCGGTGGAAGTCGATGAACAAGAGTTTTTCCATTCGCGCGAATCGGGCGGCACCGTGGTCTCGTCGGCGCTCCATCTGCTCACCAAAATCATGCACGAGCGCTATCCCAGCAGCGACTGGAACAGCTATGTAGCACAGGCTTCCGACGGCGACAACTGGGATAGCGATTCCGTCACGTGTCGCGACTTACTGGTCAATGCCATCATGCCGGCCGTGCAGTATTACGCCTATGTCGAGATCACCGACGGCCCACCGCAGAACCTGTGGGAAGAATACGCCCAGATTCCAGCAATCCATCACCATTTTGCGATGCAAAAAATCGAGTCGCCGGCAGACATTTATCCGGTTTTCCGCGAATTGTTCAAAAAGCAGCCGAAATGACGAACGCCCTCAAAAAATCACCGGCATCTCGCAATGCCCGCCGCCTGCCCGACCAGTCGGAATGGACCTTCGAACTGATCGAGCAGGCGCATGACGAAATTCGCCGGGTGGCTGAAAATTTTGGCCTGGATACCTATCCAAACCAATTGGAAATCATCAGCGCCGAACAGATGATGGATGCGTACGCATCGGTCGGCATGCCGGTGTCGTATCACCACTGGTCGTTCGGCAAGCATTTCCTGTCCACTGAAAAAAGCTACAAGCGCGGCCAGATGGGCCTGGCTTACGAGATTGTGATCAATTCCAATCCGTGTATTGCCTACCTGATGGAAGAAAACAGCCTGACCATGCAGGCACTGGTGATTGCGCACGCGTCTTACGGCCATAATTCATTTTTCAAGGGCAATTACCTGTTTCGCACCTGGACCGATGCCGAGGCGATCATCGATTACATGGTGTTTGCCAAGAAATACATTACTGCCTGCGAACAGCGCTACGGCATCGAGGAAGTCGAATTGCTGCTTGATTCCTGTCATGCATTGCAAAACTATGGCGTCGATCGCTACAAGCGCCCGGCCAAGCTGTCGATGGAAAAGGAATACGCGCGCCAGCAGGAGCGCGAAGCGTATCTGCAATCGCAAGTCAATGACCTGTGGCGCACCCTGCCGCGCCGTGAAGAGGAAGCGCCCGAGGATTCCCCGTATCGCTTCCCGGAAGAGCCGCAGGAAAACCTGCTGTACTTCATTGAAAAATATGCGCCACTGCTGGAACCCTGGCAGCGCGAAATCGTGCGCATTGTCCGCAAGATTTCGCAATATTTTTACCCGCAGCGCCAGACCCAGGTCATGAACGAGGGCTGGGCGACATTCTGGCATTACACGATCCTGACTCAGTTGTTTGACGAAGGTATTGTGGGCGATGGCTTCATGATAGAGTTTTTACAAAGCCATACCAATGTTGTCTACCAGCCGCCGATTACCAGCCCGCACTTCAGCGGCATCAATCCGTATGCACTGGGTTTTGCGATGATGCGCGATATCCGCCGCATCTGCGAAGAGCCTACCGCTGAAGACCGTGCATGGTTTCCCAACATTGCCGGCAGCGATTGGAAAACCACGCTGGATTTTGCAATGCGCAACTTCAAGGATGAAAGTTTTATTGCCCAATATCTGTCGCCGAAACTGATCCGGGATTTTCACTTCTTTTCGGTGCTGGACGACGACCGCAACGACAATCTGTATATCTCCGCCATTCACGATGACAGCGGTTATCAGCATGTGCGCCAGCAATTGGCCGAACAATACAATCTGGGCAACCGCGAACCGAATATCCAAGTCTGGTCGGTCAATACCCATGACGATCGTACGCTGACGCTGCGCCACACCCAGTTCAATCGCCGCCCGCTGAACCAGAATACCGAAGAAGTCTTGAAGCATGTCGCACGCTTGTGGAACTTTGACGTGCACCTGGAAACCGTCAGTCCGGATGGGATCGTTCTCGACACGATTGAATGCAAGGCAGAAAGAAAGCGTCGCCGCAAAAAATGAGCAGCATGACTGGCGCATTACGCCGCTAGTCATGCATGGCGTTTTTCTCTTTTTTCGCCCTCTCCAGGATCGCCCCCATTTTTTCTCTGCCTTTGCCATCCCCGCAGCAGATCGCCACTGTACGTCAATCAAATTTCTGCGGGAACCTCGCCGCGTCGCTTCCATCTTATTAAAATGGAAGCATTAAATTGATATATCCCCGCGACTCGTGCAGTACTGTCAATCGGTTGCGGAAGGCAGCATTAAATAAACTCTGCGCCATTAGTTTTTTTGAAGCGAGGTAAGACTATGCGTGTTACTGCAACCAGCACCCGGTCAATCAATGCTACCTGGCGCGACAGCCGCTTAGGGCTCCTGCTTCATCGCGCACCGATTCCGGAGGAAGAACCCATTCCCGGCGAAGAACCGTCACCGGACGAGGAAGAACCGCCACCGCATCCCGACCCGACTGCCAATCGAATGCAATAAGCAGATGGGCGACAATGAAGCCATTTCGCTGGCAGTCACTGAATGGCATAAATTTGCAACTGAGCAATATTCACTCTGCGATGGCCGCGCAATGTTTTGCTGCTGCGCTGGAGTCAAACCGGCACAGGTGGCATATCCCTGCCGATTAACCTGCACATGCAGCAACCGTCAGAAATTTTTACAGGAAACCGATTATGGCAAGCAAACAGGAATGTGACCGTTATGCGACTGAAGTGGCGCGCCGGTTCGAGGAATTTACCAGCTGGGCGATCACAAACTGGCCAGAAAAAAACTTCCCGCTGTTATCCTCGGACTTTATCGAATCGCGACGGGAAGTCGGCATGATTTTGGGTAGCAAACTGCACGAAGGACAATCTGTACCTTCTTCGACAGCGCATAGCGATAACGGACAGTATGTCGATATGAACCCGGCACCTTGGCCTTGAGTCTGTCGCATCAAAGCGACGTTGATGCGGAAAAGAAATTTATATTGCACTGCGCAATGACAGACGGCGTGAATTGCTGCAGAATGCGCGCAGTTGTTAAAAAAATCCATCTCAAAGAGAGATGAGGAGACACCGGCCCGCACTGCGTTTGCACTGCGGGCTTTTTTTAACTTTTTTCAAGTCGTGCGCGAAGCCGAACTGGCGGGTTCGGTGGGCGAAGAAAAATAAAAACTGTTTTGGGAATACGGGTCGTCCGCAACTTCCTCGACCGGCAGCCCGAGGCGGGCACGCATATTATTCTTGGCTTCCAGCAACTCTTTGCCAATTGCAATCAGGTCAATCTCCGATACCAGTACTTTTGGAAACATCAGCGATTCTTCTTCCTGGACATGGTGCTCGATCTGGTCCGCCAATACCTGGACTTTGGCATCGAAAATCGGGTCATCTGGCTGGATGTTACCGAGTTGGATAATCAAATCCTTAGCCGATTCGTGCTCGACCGACGCCTCATCCATCAATGCCGCATCCCGGATCGCCTCGCGCGCTGCCGGGTAAAAAATGCCTTCCTCGATTGCCATGTGAATCAACAGTTCGCCGCAGACTTTTCGCACGATCTCGAACTTTTCATGAACCGGAATCTGATTTTTTTGGGCTGAAAATTCGGCAAACAAGGCTTCCACCTTGCGGTGATCTGCTTTCAGCAAACTGATCACATCCGGATAAACCATCGCTGGTGAAGCAACTGCCAAATCGTCATTCATGCCATCTCTCCCTGTTGAAATAAATCTGATTGACTCGCCATGTTTTAAATTACTCACTCCGAATCGGCGACCTTTGCGTTAGCACAAACGCTAAACATGCCAAGCAATATTTGACATCCTAATTTCCAAATGTTTTCCACATGGAAATGACTCGTTGTCATACGAACTATTCTGGCAAGCATGAATCTTATAAATGCAGCCGCCCGTTTGCTCATTAACCGTGGCGTTTTAAAACTAACGCGGGAGAATTTTTATGGGTCAGAAAATTACCCACTTCATGGACGAAGCCGATATCGGCAGCGGTGAAAAGACTGCCGCTGAGCAAGAAGATATGGAATCAACCAAGCATTTGAAAGAACAGCAGGAGCAGGCCAAACTGCGAAACCATCCACTCGATGGCAGTCAGTTGCAACAGGTCGTGGAAGAACAGCAATACATCAGCCAGCAAGAAAATCATGTGCCGCAAAACCCTGCGAGTGCTGCGGAAAATAGTTCGGAAAAACAGCCGAACCAGCAAGATGGCAGTGCGCAGGAGTCGAAGCTGCCCGTAAAAAATAATGTGCGTTCCCAGCCCCAGCCACGCCGGTAATTTATATAAATACTGGACAAGCGAGGAACGGCATACGCCTGCGATGTAAATTGCTAAATAACAACTAAAGTCCGGCCGGTGCGGCGGGATGCCTCAGTCATTAATAAAGCCTGCTTTTATTCTGGAGAAAACGATGGATGGACGCGTATTACGAAGCGGAACGCATATTGCCCGGATTGTAGCGACGCCTTTGCCGGATAAGAGCTTTGAGGCGCAAGTGTTCGTGCGTCTGACCAGGGAACCCGAGATCGCAGAAACGTATATTCCTGCTGGAATTTTTCAGACAGAAGAAGAGGCGTGGCAAGCGGCGGAACAACGCGCCACCCGCGCCATTCGAGAACATGAATTTTAACAATCCGGACATAAGGAGCAAGCCGAGACCGTGCTCAGGCACCTGTTTGCTGCATGCCGGTGGCAACTGCGAGACAGGTTGTTAAACCGCATCTGAAACCGGCGGGTTCGTCAATACTCCCTGTGTTTTAACCCAAGGGTTGACCCGGGCGTTTTATATCCAAGGCGAAACTTCGACATGATAAGATTTGCATGTCGATTTCTACTTGGTTTCTTGATGGAAGATACAATTTCGCTGCCTGTGCGTCGTGCTCGTATCGTGGTGCTGATCAGCCATTTACAGATGGTGACGCCACCGAGCAGACTGGCGCAGGAAGTGCAAGGCGTCTTGCCGGCATTTTCGGGCGCTGCCGATATTCGTATCATTGATGTACCGTTTGCCGACGCCTTGCAACAGGCACAGGAACTCGAACAAGCCAGACAAGCCGATATTTTCATTTGTACCGGTGCAACCGGCGCCTATCTGCGCAAGCATTTGATCTCACCGGTGGTACTGATGCCCTTGGCGGATCTTGACATCCTGCATGCACTGGAGCGTGCGCGACGCATTTCCGACAAGGTCGCGATGCTCAGCTTTGGCAGCGCCACCCCGAAACTCGACGATCTGGACGCGCTGTTTACCGTCAAACTGCACCAGGCAAGCTACACTACTCTGGCACAGGCAGAGCAATGTGTTCGCGATGCGGCCGATGCAGGTTACCGGGTCGTGATTGGTTCATCAATGGTCACCGAACTGGCCGAGCAAGCCGGCATAATCGGTATTTTGGTGACCTCGGGCAGCGCGGCGCGCAAGGCGCTCGATGACGCAATGGTGATTTTTAAAAGCGCGCGCGCCGAAACTGCCAAGCGCCAGCGCTTGAATACCCTGTTGCAGCATCTGACCGATGGCGTACTGGCTGTGGATATGGCTGCTCACGTGCAATCGGTCAATCCAGCGCTGGCGCGGCTGCTCGGCGTATCGGTCGAGTGGGCCCAGGGTCGCCATGTCGGTGAGCTGGCGCCGCAGCTCGAAATCGAATCGGTCTTGCGCACTGGTATTGCCGAGGAAAACCGTATCCTGCGGCTTGGCACCCAGACCATTCTGGCCAATATTATTCCGATTTACGAAAATGGCATCCAGACCGGCGCCGTGCTCACCTGCCAGGATACCGGCACGGTGCAGCGCGCCGATCGCCAGATCCGCACCAGCACGCGCGCCACACGCTTTATTGCCAAATATCGGCTGACCCAAATCATCGGCGAGTCTGAAGTGATGACGAGTATCTTGGCATTGGCCGAGCGCTATGCGCAAACTGGCTCGACCATCCTGATCCAGGGCGAGAGCGGCACCGGCAAGGAATTGCTGGCGCAAGGCATTCACAATGCCGGCAAACGAAGCAAGGGCCCGTTTGTCGCCATCAATTGCGCGGCATTTCCCGAAAATCTGCTGGAATCCGAGCTGTTCGGCTACGAGGAAGGTGCCTTTACCGGCGCGCGCAAGGGCGGCAAACCAGGGCTGTTCGAAATGGCGCATACCGGCACCATTTTTCTCGATGAAATCGGTGACATGCCGCTGTCTCTGCAGACCCGCTTGCTGCGGGTGTTGCAGGAACGCGAAGTCGTGCGTCTGGGCGGCACCGAGCCGACGCCGGTCGATATTCGCGTGATCGCCGCAACCCACCGCAACCTGCGTGCCCGGATCGCGGACAGTGCATTTCGGGAAGACTTGTTTTATCGGCTCAATATCCTGCGGCTGAAGCTGCCGCCACTACGTGAACGGCGGGAAGATATTCACGCCATCGCCCGACATATTTTCTCTCAGGTGGCGATCCGCACCGGTGCCGGCAACCTGCCCGACACGCTGCTGCTGCCGCTGCTGCCGTACCTGGAAAGCTATGCGTGGCCGGGCAATATCCGCGAACTGGAAAACGTGCTGGAACGCGTGGTGCTGTCCCTCGCCAATCAGGATACGGCCAAGCCGTGCGATGCAGTGCAATGGAGCGGCATGATGGCGGCGCTGTTCGAAGATGATATGACGGCGCCGGCACCGCAGACGGGCAGCGAAATCGATTTGAAGTCGCTGTCCAGGACCACTGAACTGGTACGTATCCGCAAGATACTCGATGAGTGCGACGGCAATCTGGAGCGCGCCTCGAAGCGACTGGGTATCAGCCGCTCCACCTTGTGGCGACGCCTGAACCAGCCGGGCTGACCGGTGCCGGCTTCCGCCCCGATGGCGGCAACCCCGTCCCATGCCGGGGTCTAGGCCGGGTCCGACCGGTAAGCATGAAAAACCTGTTCCATCACGGTCAGGCCGACCGCCGATTTCACGCCATCGTACGGGGTGTAATTGAGCGTTCTGATCAGACGCCGCACGATCTTGCCGCCGAAGGTGTCGATGTCGATAATATTGAGGCAAGCCATATCCTGTTCGAAGGCTGCCATCGCAGAACGCTCGACGCCTGCCGCCCAGCACAGCAGCACCCGGTTGACCGCATCATGGCTGACCAATAATGCACTGTTCCAGTCGGGGTTTTGCACCAGTGCGTCAAGGGTGCCCAGAATGCGCTGTTCAAATTCCGCAAATTCTTCACCACCGATAAACCGGGCGCCATCGATCGCGGCATGGTCATAGGCATAAGCCAGTTCCGCTTCGCGCTGTTCACGCGGTATATCCCGCAGCCGGCCGGCCCGTATCTCGCGCAAGGCAGGTTGCAATTCCAGCGGACAGTCGCTACCCATGCCGTCGGCTAAAATTTGTGCGGTTTGCCGGGCCCGCGCCAGATCGGAGCAAATGATCCGGTCCACCTGCACGCCCTGCATCGCTGCAGCCAGGCTGCGCACCTGGCTTTCGCCCTGCGACGACAGCGAGACATGGCGAGGATCGACCGGCTGGCCCTGGTCATCGAAGTAACTGACATGGCCATGCCGCACCAGGTACAGCCGCCTGCGGCGTGGCCGCGCCTGCTCATCCTGGGTACGATGGGATGGAGCTGGCATCATGCTGTGGGCCGGCCTGCCAACATTTTCGGATTGGAGATTGCCAGCTCGTTGGCGGCGCTTGCCGCCAGATGCGCCAGCAATTCGGCCCGGCGCGCATCCGGCGCGTCAAACTTGCCCAGCCGGATTTCTGCCGCGAGTTTCCGGCGTAAGGCTTGCAACGACTGCTGCAACTCTCCCCCTGCCTGCCTGGCGTCGACCGTTTCGTGCAGCAGGTTTTGCAGGCCGCTCAGCTCTGCCTGAGTGGCCTCCCGCCCGGTTTGGCACTCGCGAGCGGCAATCGCCATCGCATTGGCGACCATCAATGCCTGGTAGCGCAATGAGGCCGGCAATGCCGGCAGCAACTGTTTCACCAATTCGTCGCGTGCGACTTGCAACAGATCCTGCGCATTGGAATGGCCACTCATTGCATGCCTCCAGTCAAATGGATGATTTCATATTCCAGTTCGGCCACCAGACGGCCAGTCAGCGCCAGTTCCAGCGAACGCTGCCGGCCGGACAGGTGGCGCTGCGCCTGTTGCAGCGCAATCACGGCCCAGCGCAGGTGTGCCATCACTTGCCAGTACAGCATTTCTTGTTCGGTCACTGTGCGGCCGGATACGCGCTGGTAGCCGCGCAGGAAATCCTCGGCGTGGGCGACGCCGCCGGCTTCCCGCTGATTGGCACCGAAGCGCCAGCAGCTGGCCATCAGCCAGCCGATGTCTTCCAGCGGATCACCCCAGCCGGCAAATTCCCAATCCAGCACCCCGGTCAGCCGTCCCGCATCCACCATGTAATTGCCGGTCCGGTAATCGCGATGGATCAGTTTCGATGGCCCATCGGCCGGCGCATGCAGTTCGCACCAGCGCAGTCCCCATTCCAGGGCGGGATAAACCGCATCGATTTCATCCAGGTGCCTGCGGTAGGCGGCGATATTGGCCAGTGCCGGATTGGCTTGCGGCGGCGGCAGGAAATCGAGCAGCGCCAGAGGCGGCGCAATCGTGTGCAGTTGCGCAAGGTTGGCGCCCAGCTCCTCGCCCAGGACGGCGCGATTGGGCACCAGTTCCGCCTCGCGCACCAGACGGTGACCGGCTGCCACGCCACTGACCCGGCGCATGATGAAAAAATCACGGCCCAGCACCGCAGCATCGCGGCACAGCCACAGGGGCTGCGGCACAATTACGCCGGCCTGGTGAGCTGCCGTCAACACGGCAAATTCCTGCGCGCGCGACAGGCTTAGCGCAACCGCCGACGGCGCGTCGGTGCGTAAAACCCACTCCTGGCTGCCGTGCCAGGGTCCGCCGTCGATGGTGACGCTCATCGCCCAGTTTTCCTGGATTGCGCCGCCGCTCAAGCGGCTCATCCCGGTAATCGTCAGCTGTTGCGCCCCGGTCTGCGCCAGCAGAAAGCGCTCCAGTTTTTTGTGAGTCGCAGGGTCGGCCAGGTCATGCGCCGTGTGGCCGGCTTGCGGCAGCGTGGTGGTCATGGCGGTTAGCCCCATGCCCAGAACTCGTTACGTTCTTTTAGCAAATAGTTCGCCATCACCATCATGTGCACTTCGGATGCACCATCGACCAGACGCGCCTGGCGCGCATAGCGATAGACCCATTCCAGAATGGTGTCGCGTGAATAGCCGCGCGCGCCGCACAGCTGGATCGCGGTATCGGCCGCCTTGTGCAGCGTATCGGCCACGGCCACCTTGGCAAGCGACACTTCCTTGCGCGCAAAGTCGCCCTGGTCCAGCTTCCAGGCAGCGTGCATGGTCAACAGGCGGCCGATGGAAATCTGCATCGCGACCTCGCCCAGCATTCTTTGCACGCCTTCGCGTTCCGCCAGCTTTTTACCCTGCGACGTGCGCTCGCTGACATAATCGGTTGCAATGTCGAGCGAACGCTTGGCCAAGCCCAGCCAGCGCATGCAATGGGTCAGGCGCGCGGTGCCCAGCCTGATTTGCGTGACCTTTAAACCGTCGCCGACATTCATCAGGCGGTTTTCATCCGGGATTTCCAGGCCGTCGAATACCAGTTCGCAATGGCCGCCATGTTCTTCCGGCCCCATGATCGGAATGCGCCGCTCGATCCGCCAGCCGGGCTGGCTGCGATCGAACAAAAATGCGGTCAAACCCTTGCGAACATCATCGGACGTGCGGGCAATCAGGACCATGTGCTCGGCCGCGTCGGCGCCGGTAATGAACCATTTGCGTCCGTGCACGATCCATTTGCCGTCCCGCAGCGTGGCCGTGGTTTGCATCATCGATGGATCTGAGCCGGCGCCGGGCATCGGCTCGGTCATCACGAAGGCGGAACGCACGCGGCCATCGATGATCGGCTGCAGCCAGCGCTCTTTTTGCGCATCGGTCGCCACCTTGTTGAGCAGAATCATGTTGCCGTCATCAGGGGCAGCCGAGTTGAACACGGCCGGCCCGAAAATCGACCAGTTCATTTCCTCATAGCATGCAGCCATGCCGGTCACGGACAAGCCGCCGCCACCGCGAGCCTTGGGCATTTGCAGCGCCCACAGCCCTTCGGCTCTGGCCAGGCTGCGATAGGTATCGAGTAAATCCGGACGGATGTTTTCATGTTCGTCGTACGAATCGGGGTCCAGTTCCAGCGGCACCAGGTGCTTGAGGACAAATGCGCGAATGCGCTGCTGATAGTCCCGGATTTCGGGCGAGAGTTGAAAATCCACTTTGTTCTCCATGACAATTAGTACCGGTCATATTCGCAAAGACCGTGCCAATTCTTGCCATACTTGCTCATCAAGACATAAGCGGCTGTTTTAATTGAATAAAGTTAGAGTCAGCCGGTATTTTTCCAACGCTTGCCGCGCGCGAAAATCCAATAATGAACGAACGATGTTTCAAAATGAAATTACACGATGGGCGAACGGGTCGCCCGGACGAAAGCACTGGTCCAATAACGTGCCTGCAGACTTTTCAGCCATGCGCCATTGCTTTTTTTTCATCCTGCCGCATTGCAATGTCACGTTGTTCAACCAGCCTCGTTTGCGGTGGCATTTTCAGCGGCACTGCCAACTTCATTATGTGCAAGGCGAGGCTCAGGCCGACCTGCAGCAGAACCGATTCATCTCACCGCAGGTACCGGTTTGCTTAAGAATTCACCGAGCGCGCGATTGAATTCTGCCGGCTGCTCATGCATGAAGACATGGCCCGCCCCCGGCATCACATACAGCTCGGCGGTGCTGCCCAAGCCTTCGATCAGGGTCCGTGCATTTTGCAAAGGCCATACCAGGTCATCATCTCCGTGCATCACCAGTACCGGAATTTTGATATCGGCCAGCCACTGATAATAGGTGCGCGGATCCGCGAGGGCCGCCAATTGCGCCTGGTAGGCATGCGCAGGCTGCGGCTCGATTTTGCGGGTCAGAAAAGCATTGCGAATTTCCGGATGCGCATTGACGAAATCCGCATGATAAAAAATATCCAGATAGGTATCGATTTTTTCTTCCGGTGTTGTACCGGGATTGGCGAGCTTTTTCGCCACATATTCGGATGGAAAAGTAATGTGCGGATCCCCTCCCGACACCCCGGTACAGGCCAGCACCAAGCGTTTGACGCGCTGCGGATAATCGTGGATGAAGGCCTGGGCGATCAAGCCGCCCATCGATGCACCGACCAGATTCACCGGCTCGGTGATATTCAGTGCATTCAGCAAGTCGTGCAAATCCCTGGCAAATTCCTGCATCGAGTAAGGCCCGGCGGGCTTGTCACTGCGTCCTGCCCCGCGGTTATCCAGCGAAACGGTGCAATAGTCATTCTTGAAAAACTGGGTCTGATAAAGCCACAACTCGGTATTGCCCCCCAATCCCGGAACAAATACCAGCGGCTCGCCAGCACCCGAGACTTCATAGTACAGATTGATTCCATTGGCCGTGATGGTCGGCATGCTGATTCCTTTTAAAATTTCCGAGAGTCGGGTTGCTGCTGTGGTTGCCAGACATTGCATGAATGGACGCAATCCAGCATGGTATACCGCATGCCAGGAAAATGCTCACCGACCACGATGCATCCAAAGTTGTCTTATCTGGCGGAAGGCAAAATCCGGCGACTGCATCGCGAGACTGCTTGCGGCATGAAAGCGTTGCCAAATGCGCCGATGCGGCAGTTCGACAAATTCATCAAGCCACAAATTGCCCCAACTGCACTGGCTTTACATTCGGTGCAGCTCACCCATTGCCGGCACCATCAAGGTATTGATCAGACGTGCGCACTGTAGCAGTACAGGTCAAGCTATCCGCAATGCACTGCAAGTCCTTTCGTGCCGGATTCTTGTCGCTTTTTATGTTGCCTTTTATCAGAGATTTAACTGTTTGTTGCACCGATCTCACATGCATATGGGAAATTGGCAATTTGCAACATATGACCATGCCATGTCACTACAGAAATAAAATGGCAGCCAGCCATAATATTATGGAAAATTATAAGTATATGATTAAATTGAAATATTCAAGAAAAATACCAGTAAAAAGTGAACAAATTAACTTCGTCGCTTCACTTATTAAATAACAACGTGTCAGTGCAGGACAGTTAAAGAAATCTTAAGTTATATTATTTGTGAATGACGTTTATCGAAAATAGAAACTTGAATTATGACTATAAAAGCCCATAATCAAGTCATCTGACCTCACAGGAGAATGTCATGTTTGGATCTAATCTCGCAAGCTATCCGTATATCAACCCGGTCAATACCTATGCTGCCAACCTTGGCCGAGCTACCCGGACCTTCCTAGCTGCATTGCTGGCAGTGGAGCAAAGCAAAATCGATACAGTTCTGGCTCATCATGCATCTGGCCCCCAGGATCAGGCAGCCGGTATCGAGGAATTGAATCACCTCGCAGATCATTTCGACTCGATCATGCCCAATCAAGCTGCAGAGTTACGCTACTTGGCAGGCAGTGGCGCTTAATCGCTGCATTGTGACTGCAGTACGGTAATAAAGGTGAGTACTGCCTCATCCGAGAGGAAACTTCAACTGAAGTTTCCTCTTTTTTTATTGGATCATCGTTCTGCCGCGTGATCGCGCATGATTGACACCGGACACCAACAACCCACTCCAATCATGGTGTAGCGTGGTGATTACGCTGCTTGACTACGTATGATGCATTTCTCGGCAAATGCCATGCTCGATTTTCATTGGATGTAGCAATTGACTAGGTAAATTTGACAATTTTTCCCAATTGGCAGACCAAAATTGCCATCTGCTAAGCTTTTCACCATAAAAAAATTGATTTTCGTCAAATTTATCCATGCCCGATTGGGAAATAATTACATACAGAAATAAACCGACAAGGACAAGGAAACTGTCATGTTTACTCCGACTACCCAAGAAATGGTTGAAAGTTTAACCAACGCCTATTGTGCGCAACATACCGATATTCGGCAGCGGCATGTGTTTGAACAAACGCTGCATGCGTTGGTGCGCTTGGCGAAATCGGAACAGATGCTGGAAATCAAGGCCAGCGTCAAAAAGCTGACCGGCACAATTCTAGTCGAACCGGAAAGACGGCAAACCAAGGTTATTCCACGCGGATAATGCACGACGCATAGTGTTTGAACCAGCGAGCATTTGCCGCAATGGCAGATAGATGCCAAATTCTGGTTAGGGAAGTACAGTCAGTGAATTGGCGTTCGCAATAATCTACGCCTCTCGAGCCATACCGCATCAGTCACGCAGTTTTCATCAACGAGGATAAAAAAGGGCGGCAGCCCTTTTTTATCAACCCTAAAGCGCCAAGCTTGCTGGTAATGGGCTAATAGGCCTACCTTTGACGAGTCAAGACTCACCCTGCAGGGCCACTGTCGAACAATGTAAGCAAGGCTGGTTACGGAACAGCTTGCAGAAATAAGCTGATTTCCTGGATAACGAACGAAACAAAGTGCCAACCAGGCACCCGGGCACGTCATTCAGCACCACCATCAGCAAGCTTGCCCTTGGCAACTGACGTCGCGTCGTCATGCTCGTTGCCGCAACGCCTCAACCAGTAGAACAAAGGCTGCCAATGATTACCGGCGCCTTGCGGAAGCGAGGTGATCGCCCGGAAAGGCCGGACACCATGGTTCGAGCTTTCGCTTGACGTGTCCTTGGCCGATCTGCACCTATACCGATCCGGGCGCATCAATACCAGGCCAGATCCGTCCAAGGCCGCACTGACGGTGCGGGTTGGCCCGCACGCGCTGCCCCCCTCAACGCGTAAATTCAGCTCGCCGTTGTCTTTTTAATTTCTTAGGTTACCAACCTGCGAGTGCAGATTGATGCCGGTGCGGCCAGTCAGGTCCGGTAGGCACGCTGACGCTGAAAGCTCTGCGACCCAGGATGGCGTAATGTAAAAAATGCGCAAATATGAACAAGTGTTTGGCATTTTTGTCAAAACTCCATCTTTAGCAGCCGTCATCAGGATGCTTCCATGATATCGGGCATTTTCCACTTATGAGCAATACAAAGGAAGCGTCATTTCTCACTGCACCATCATCTGACAAGAATGCGCCGCAAATATTGAATGAGCTGCACACCTGCAATGACCATAACGGGACAGTCGATTACCGCTTGTCAGCTTCCGCAGCCCAAATTGGAACGTGGAAACGTGACATAGATTCAGATTCCATCCTTATCTCCCCTGTGATGGCAGCGCTACTTGAGCTGCCAGCAGACTATGGCAGCTTGACTATCAGTGACTGGGAAGGAATGATCTTCACTGAAGATCTTGTCGCTATTCGCCAACTGTTCAGCGACCTTCCGAAAAATGGCCAGACATTCAGATCTGCATTGCGTGTAAAGCTGGCAAGCGGCAGCATAAAATGGCTTGCACTGCGCGGCGCAGCCGCCCTCGATGATACTGGCGAAGCTGTCAGCATTAACGGGATGGCAATCGACATCACGGAAATCAAGGCGGTCGAACAGGCACTCAAGGAAAGCAAAGAACGCTTTCGTGCCTTGGCTGAAGTGAGCCCGATAAGTATCTGCGTAGCGTGCGATGGAATTTTTGTTTATGCCAACCAGGCTGCCGCGGATATTTTCAGTGACGGCATGGTTGAATCGATTCTTGGCCGTTCCCCCTATGCCTTTTTTCATGAAAAACATCACCACCTCATTGCTTCGCGCACAGAAGAGATCTTGAAGAGCGGTGCGGCACCGTGGATTGAATTGCAATTGGAGCGGCTGGACGGCAAAGTCCTCTGGCTGCAATGGACATCAAAAAGAATCAGCTGGAATGGCAAGCCGGCGCTGCAGGTTATCGCGCGAGACATCTCTGAAGAAAAGCAAGCACAAGAAAAAATTCGGCTTCTCAACGAAAGAATTAATCTCACCCTGGAAAGTTATGACGAAGCGGTATGGGATGTCGATTTACAGACCAATGTTTACACCTTTACTGGCGGGCTTAAAAACATCTTTACTTGGACAAATGAATCCAGTTCCGAGCGCATAGGCGCGATTGATTGGGAAAAAGTGATCCATCCCGATGATTACGAGCGGATCAGTCATGCATTCAATTGTTACGTCGACGGAAGCTTGCCGCATTATCGCTGCGAATTCCGGTTGCATGCGCGTGACGGTACCTGGCGGTGGGTATATTCACGCGGCGTGATCGTCGCACGCGATGACCAGGACAAACCTACTTCGATGACCGGCATGGTGACCGACATCAGCGCAAGAAAAGAAAATGAAAATCTAGCCTGGCGGCATGCCCACCTCGATGCATTGACCGGATTGCCGAACCGGCGTTTTTTCCATGAAAGGCTGCAATTGGAGCTTTTGAAGGCTAGCCGCACCAGGCGGCCATTTGCCTTGCTATTTATTGATTTGGACCGATTCAAGCAGGTGAACGACTGGCTGGGCCACGAGGCGGGTGATCAGGTGCTGGTCGACGCTGCCCATCGCATTCAAACGTGCGTGCGCCAAACCGATACCGTGTCGCGCCTTGGTGGGGACGAATTCACCGTCATTTTGTCTGAACTCTCTGCAGACAGTCATGTGGAAACTGTCTGCCAAAAGATATTGGTGAACATGAGCGAGCCGTTTCGCGTTGGCCCCGAGTTGGCCTATATCTCTGCCAGCGTCGGCATCGCCGTGTATCCAATGGACGCTGCTTCAGCCGAAGATTTAATCCGAAAAGCTGATCAGGCAATGTATGCGGCCAAAAAAAGTGGCAAACAACAGTTTAAATATTTCACTGCCGAAATGGATGAATTAGCGCACCGGCGCCTGCAAATAACCAATGAATTACGCCATGCTGTACGCAACAATGAGCTGACTGTGTACTATCAGCCGGTCATCGATTTACGTGCAGGGCAAATCGAGAAGGCAGAGGCATTGCTGCGCTGGAATCATCCCAGACTCGGAGCGATTGAACCCTCCATCTTCATTCCCTTAGCTGAAGAATCCGGGTTGATTGGGGAACTGGGAGACTGGGTTCTCGAACAGGTTGCATTTCATACTAGACGCTGGGAAGAAACAATCGGCAGAACGGTACAAATAAGTATTAATCAATCGCCGTTGCAGTTTGAATCGCAAGGCATGGGACCAGACCGCCTGCAAACCCTGGTGCAGGCAGGTGCTGTCGGCAATAATATTGTGGTGGAAATCACTGAAGGGACCTTGCTCAGGCAATCGGCGCAGATTCGTGAAAAGCTGATTTACTACCGCGACGTCGGCATACAAGTTGCGCTTGACGATTTCGGAACGGGATATTCATCATTGTCTTACCTCCAACAGCTTGATATCGACTATTTGAAAATCGATCGCTCTTTTGTCAGTGACATTGTTACAAACCACGCCAATCATGCCATCGCCAAAGCGATCATCAGCATGGCGCATGAGCTTGGACTGAAAGTCATTGCCGAAGGCATTGAAACAGATGCCCAGATGACGTGCCTGGCACAGGCAGGATGCGATTTCGGGCAAGGATTCCTGTTTTCTCCGGCAGTACCTCTTGACGTGTTTGAATTCATTCTTTCAAATGAAAGCACCATGCACTATGGTCCAATACACTGAATCATCCTGTCGAGTCCATAGAGGAAAATCAGCACAACATCATCAAGGAAAGTAGCCGTGCCAAAAGTCACATCACCTCCTTCCCAGTCGGGTCGGCCGCTGCAACCGGCGCCAAGCCAGGTCCATGGCGACAGGCGGCGCGCCTTGTTAAATGGCTTGCTGATTGGTGCACTGGCTTGCAGCACGCAACGGGCGTGGGCGCAGCGGCTGATCATGACACCTGCGCAAACCGAGGGGCCGTTCTATCCTGATCAGATGCCGCTCGATCAGGATAACGATTTGGTCCTTATTGCCGGCCGCAAGGCCCCGGCGCTAGGCGAGATTACGCATTTGACGGGACGTATTCTCGATCTGAACGGCAAGCCCTTGCGTGGAGTGGTGATCGAAATCTGGCAAGTCGATCACCATGGCCATTACATCCATACGGGCGATGCAAGCGCCAAAAACGATGCAGGTTTTCAAGGATTTGGCCGTTTTGAAACCGGGCAGAACGGTGCCTATCGATTCCGGACCATCAAGCCGGTGCCCTATCCCGGGCGCGCCCCGCACATCCACGTCAAATTGCGCAAAGGGAAAAGCGAATTGCTCACCACGCAAATGTACGTGCAAGGCCATCCGCTCAACGAGCGCGATGGCCTGTTGCGCGGCATTCGTGATCCGCAACAGCGATCATCCGTCCTGGTGCCGTTTTTACCCAGTAAAGAACGTCAGGGCGAACTTACAGCGCGTTTTGACATTGTCTTGGGGATGACGCCGATGGCATAAATAAGTTGCCAAATGAAAAGCGTCAATGACAGCAGCTTGAAATATCTTAATTGTCGTAAGAAATTGGAGTAGAAGTACCGGATTGCCCGGAAACCCGCTTGAATAATACTGCTTGAATAGTACTTATATGGCGGAAGGTGTGTC
>JAKFBY010000013.1:0-2119 GCA_036677325.1 Paucimonas sp. | reverse complement strand
AGCCGCCTCGGTCTTGTTCATTACGCCGGTCTTGAGACGCCCAAGCGCCTGCAGCGATGAGTTCATTGTATTTCCTTTGGTCGTTGGAGTTGGCGCGGGTCAGGCGCCATTGTACGGGTTTACACCTCGACCTTCACCGCCTCGATGGCTTCCTTGCAGCCCTCCGAGCAGCGTTCCGGAAAGCGCACCACCAGCGAATCCAGGGTCAGGCAGAAGGTCCGGTAATGTGCCGCCATGTCCGGCAACCGGTAGCCGTCTTGGGTGATCCAGCGGTAGGGCTTCAACGATTCCACCGGGACGTTGTGCTGGGCACTCCAAATACGTTCGAATCTCAATTGCCTTTCACTCATTTCAGGAAACCTCACAGGTCGGCCATATTGCCCGGGCTTCCGCCAAGGCCTGCTCGTAGTCTAGCGCCCCGTCCAGCAGCACCATCTGGAAAGAACGATAACCGGCGACGGTTACCGTCCAGGTGCGCTTGGTCACGCGTACCACTCATGCGAGGCGTTGCACTTTAGACAGTTCCATTGCTTGTGCGTCAGGCCTTCGATTCGCGTCGACCCGAAATTTCCACACCAGCACCGCCAAGCAAGTGTCGCGTAGTCGCCTTCTGCAGTGCCTGCATCTACGCCGAATGTCACGTCGCTGCCTGTAACCTCAAATACCTTCTGCGCCCCGACCAATATCTGGTTGTCGAGCACCGGCAGCAGCTTGGCCATCGCCTTTTTCGCCTTGATCCCGTCCGGCACTAGCCAATCGGTGACGATCCGCTGCGCATCCACCAGCGCCCCCAGCACAATCATCAGCGCCTTGGTGTCTGGCTGCTCGCTGGCGCTGTTTTCTTTTGAATCTTGAGCCTGTGTATGGCTTTGCTCTTTGTAAAGCTGCACAAGCGTTTGCAGGCGGCGAATCTCGTAACCGGCGACACCGTTGGCGCGCTGCGATTTGTCATAGGCGTGATCGATGGCATGCAGCCGGCCCTGGATGTCGTCGCGCTCTTGGGTCATCGCGGCGAGACGCTCTGTCATTTCCTTGGCAGTCCGATACGAAGAACGGATGGTTTCGTATTGCGTATCGTTGAGCTGCTGAAGTTCTTTGTTCGCCTGCTCCAGCGACCTGATGCTGTCGAACCTTTCCCGCGCCGTTACGTGCAGCGCTTCGTGGTCAAGGCGCAGCTCTTCCAGATACGCTTCAAGGGTTTCCTCCAGCCACTTCATGGAGATCGAATGCTCGCTCACTACGTTGGCGCTGGATCGCTTGGCGGCTTCCAGCCATTTGTACATGGATTGCTTGGATCGCTCGATTGCATTGGTCATGGTCAGTCCTCAGCGGTTGCGTGGGTTGCGGTAGGTTTTGGGTGCGGCACGGTGTTCGATCAACAGCCCGGCGCTCATCGTCACGGCCAGCACCAGCGCGGCGATGGTGTCCGAAGGGTTGCAGGTCGCGGCGATCCCGATATTGAGCAGGAAGATGCCGATCAGTAATTTCATTCCAGAATCTCCGCTGCCAGCGCCTGGATGCGACTCCAGGTGTCAGACGATGGACGTTTGTCGTAATCGCGCAACAGCGTCGCCAGGCGAATCCCCTGCGGCTTGTGCGAGTCAATCGGCGTTACGCGCTGGTGGTCGATCACGGTCATAAGCTCCAATTGGCCTGGGAGTGGTTTCATCGTTTGATCCCCATCTTGGCCAGCATTTCAGCGCGAAGCTCTGCCGGCGTTTTGTCTTCAAGACCCTGCTCGCGGATTCGGTCATAGATCTTCCGTTCTGCTTCCTTCTCAGCCAGCACCATCGGGCTGGTTTCGCTGTCGCTTTCGATAGCCTGCAATGGCTTGGTCAGACTCTCGCCGCGTTGAAGCTTTCCAACCAGCGCGCCATAAGCCGCATCAAACCGCTTGCGCAACGATTCCTCGCTGGGCATACACCGATGCATGTCATACCAACCCACTGCATCCCCGGCGATCCTCACGGCTTCATGCGAGAAGATGTAATCGCGTGGCTCATGGCTGTGACGCATAGCTTCCATGAACGCCGTGGTTGTATCTGGCAAGCCAAAGCTCGCGGCATCCGGTATGCACATGCCGCAGAAGTCCGGAAGGCTAGGCGGCCACTCCAGCGAC
>JAKFBY010000012.1:0-3537 GCA_036677325.1 Paucimonas sp. | reverse complement strand
GCTTCACCGCTTTCCTTGCAGCGCAATGCCTCGTCGATGCACGCGGCGATCGCATGACTGGCTTCCGGCGCCGGGATGATGCCTTCCGAGCGCGCAAAGCGCACGCCCGCCTCAAAGGTCGCAAGCTGCGGCACTGCGACTGCTTCCAGCAGCTTTTCATGAAACAGCTGCGACACCAGCGCTGAGTCGCCGTGATAGCGCAAGCCGCCGGCATGGATGCTGGGCGGCATGAAGTCATGGCCGAGCGTGTACATCAGCGTCATCGGCGTGAGCTTGGCCGTGTCGCCATAGTCATACGCATAGTGGCCACGGGTGAGGGTAGGGCAGGAAGTCGGCTCGACGGCGACCAGTCGCACATTCTTGCCTGCAGCCTTGTCGGCCAGGAACGGGAATGCCACGCCGCCGAAGTTCGAGCCGCCACCACAGGGAGCAAAGATCATGTCCGGATAATCGCCGGCGATGTCGAACTGCTTTTTCGCTTCCAGGCCGATCACGGTCTGATGCAGCAACACATGGTTGAGTACCGAGCCCAGCGCATAATTGGTATCCGCACGCGATGCAGCGTCCTCGACCGCTTCCGAAATGGCCAGTCCCAGCGAACCGGGATTGTCCGGATTTTCCGCCAGCGCGGCGCGCCCGGCATTGGTGTGCTCGGATGGGCTGGCGAACACTTCCGCACCCCAGGTTTGCATCATTGAACGGCGGTACGGCTTCTGGTGATAACTGACCTTGACCATGTAGACGCGCACGTCCAGTCCGAACATCTGGCCTGCCAATGCCATCGAGCTGCCCCATTGACCGGCGCCGGTTTCAGTGGCGATACGCTTGATGCCGGCTTCAGCATTGTAGAAAGCCTGCGCCACCGCAGTGTTGGCCTTGTGCGAACCGGCTGGCGAGACGCCTTCGAACTTGTAATAGATCCTGGCCGGCGTGCCGAGTGCGGCTTCCAGGCGGTGGGCGCGAAACAGCGGTGTGGGCCGCCACAACTGATAAATCTCGCGCACCTTTTCCGGAATTTCGATCCAGCGCTGCGCCGACATTTCCTGCTCGATCAGGCTCGCCGGAAAAATCGCCGCCAGCGCATCCGGTCCGATCGGCTTGCCATCCGGTCCCAGCGGGGGCGCCGGTGGATTGGGCATGTCGGCAACGATGTTGTACCAGTGGGTCGGGATCTCGGATTCGTCGAGCAGTATCTTCGTTTGCGGCATGGTGCAGTCCTGTTGTATTGGTAGGAAGATGTTGAATTGACCCGGCTAAAGCTGGCCCTGGACGGAGAGTCCATCTTCAATGCATTTTAATGCGGGTTTGCCCCGCCAGCCAGGTCGAGGCAGACCAGACCGGCTCACCTGCGGCTGGATCGACATCGCTGATGCATCCTGCGCTGATGAAGCCTGATTGGGCAATCTCGGCTGCAGAACGGTCAGCTACATGCTGAGCAGTCAAAAATGCAGCAATTCTGATCCAGTCCTTTGCCTTGTACGGATGGCCAGGTAGCGGGATTACAGCATAAACAAATCAAGCTGGCCATATCCTGGATCAAGTGAATTCAACTTGCCTGATGTATGACGTCTGTGCCGGGGAAAATCTCGCCAACAGGCCTGCCCAGGTCCTGGAGGCGCAAGTCTGAAGTCGGCATGTAATGGCTAGCTGACCGTCCGTAATTTTTTGATGACTTCTGCCATTCGGTAGGGCTTGTTGATGACATCGAAATCGTTGATGGCAGCGTTTTGCGCCTGTAGCGAATGCGCTGCATACCCGGAAGCCAGAATGATTTTCAGATTGGGGATCAGGGACCGCGCCTGTTGCCCCAGGTCGACGCCGCTCATCCCTGGCATGACGACATCACTAAAAAGCACATTGATGTCTGGCGTGCGCTTCAGTATCGCAAGTGCATCTTCGCCATTGTTTGCCGATAGAACTTCATACCCCATGGTGCGAAACAGTTCAATCGCCACATCCAGAACATCCGCCTGATCATCCACCACCAACGCCTTGTCGCAGGAAGCTATCCTGTCTACAGATGGTCCCGCATCGGCATCACCCTCCAGGGCAGGCAGATAAAGGGATATCGATGTGCCCTTGCCAACCACGGTGTGGATACTCAAGTCGCCGCCGGCTTGCTGGGCCACGGCATAAACCTGGCTTAAACCCATGCCAGTACCCTTGCCGATTTCCTTGGTAGTATAAAAAGGTTCCAGCGCGCGCCTCGCCACCTCCGGCGCCATGCCGGTGCCGGTATCCTTGACGGTGATTTTCACATAGCGTCCTGCAGCAAGTTGGCCGATTGCATCTTGCTCAAGCGTGACTGCTTCTGTCGAAATGGTAATGGCGCCGCCGTCCGGGGTGGCATCCCGCGCATTGACAATAAGATTCAACAGCGCTGCTTCAAACTGGGCAGCATCGATCATTACCGACGGCAGATCCGGAGCAAGTGTCAGGTCAAAACCAATGGAACCCTTGTTGGCTCTGCGAAGCACAGCTTCAAACGAACCGATGACCTGGTTGATATTGTACTTATCCTGTTTTAACGGCTGTTTTCTGGCAAACGTCAGTAACTGTTGCGTCAACGTTGCGCCACGTGATGCTGCACGTTGCATGCTGTCAAGGATCTTTAGTCCGGTCGGCGTCTTGACTTCACTGCCAAGGATATCGATACCGCTGACAATCACATTCAGCAGGTTATTGAAGTCATGTGCTATGCCACCAGTGAGCTTGCCAATGGCTTCCATTTTCTGTGAATGGAATAGGGCTTCCTTGGTACGCTCAAGCGCAATGGTTGCGTCACGCCGTTCCGTGATATCCCGGGTGACCTTGGCGTAGCCAATCAACTCGCCCAAATCATTTCTGATCGGGTCAATGACAACGTGTGCCCAGAATGACGTGCCATCCTTGCGCACGCGCCAGCCTTCGTTTTCATAACGGCCTGCTGTGGCCGCAGTCGACAAGGCTGTCATCGGCAAGCCTTTGGCCCGGTCTTCCTGCGTATAGAAGCGGGAGAAATGGCTGCCAATGACGTCGCGCTGGTCGTAGCCCTTGATGCGTTTGGCACCCGCGTTCCAGTTGGTCACCAAACCATCGGGCGACAACATGTAAATCGCATAGTCGGTGACGCCCTGAACCAGTAACCGGAAATGCTCTTCACTGGCATGCAACGCATCTGACGCTTTTTTTCGGTCAGTAATATCGCGTGTGATTTTGGTGAACCCGATCAGCGTACCTTCATCATCGCGAATCGGGTCGATCACCACATTGGCCCAGAATCTGGTGCCATCCTTGCGCACCCGCCAGCCTTCATCCTCAAACTTGCCATCGTTGATCGCTGTCTGCAGCGCCCTGGATGGCAGGTCGACTGCGCGATCTTCCTCCGTATAGAATGTTGAAAAGTGTTGACCGATGATTTCGTCCGGTGCATAGCCCTTGAATCGTTGCGCGCCTGCATTCCAGCTGTGGACCAGCCCTTCCGGGCTCAGCATGTAAATGGCGTAGTCGGTAACATTGGCGACAAAAAGCTGAAAACGTTCAGCATCTGCGTGAGAG
>JAKFBY010000011.1:0-34791 GCA_036677325.1 Paucimonas sp. | reverse complement strand
GGCGGAATTGAAGAAGATGAAGATCGATGATTTCTACAGCAAGGGCACTATCCGCGGCGACGGTCGCTACATCCATGACATGTACCTGATGCAGGTGAAGACGCCGGCCGAGTCGAAAAAGCCATGGGATTACCTGAAGATCGTGGCGACTGTCCCGGGCGAGGAAGCATTCACCAAGGTCGCCGAATCCAAATGCGCGCTACTGAAAAAATAAGCACGCACCGGGGTCCAAGACTTTCTAGTCAGTGTTGAATTCTCCTCTAATTTCTCTCCGAAATTAGACTTCGCCCGCTCCCTGAGCGGGCTTTTTTATTGGCTGGATTTTTTTCTGAACTCACACCACTTCGATGAATGATTGACGATTAGCCTGATCGACGATCATCGCGTAATGAAAGTCAGTCGCAGCTATTGGATAGAGCACATCATGTCAACCGGCCCATATCAGGCATGACTGCGCTTTCATTTTCAGTGAATTTATCCATCCTGTAATTTCTGCCATTCGAGCAAATCTTCAAGAATGCATGAACTGCTTTACCGATGCCATGTCGGCCCAGGATATGACCTGATAGGCGGCAGCGGCAAGCGGCCAAAACAAGCTGCGCCAATACCGGTTTAGCCGGCTTCGTCTTCGACTGCGTCTTTAAATGTGCCGGCTAATCGGTCAATAAAAAAACCTCCTGAAAAAGGAGGTTTTATGTTGAAGCCGGCCAGTGCATCGCTTGAAATCAGCGCATTGGCCGGTATTGCATGTTTACTGTGCTGTGACGGCCGCCAATCCGCCAAGTCCAAGGACTCCCGGTGCCGTTGGAGGCAAAATGTACCCCAAAGTGCCATTGGTTAGCGACGATCCCTTCAACAGTCCAAGATAGACCGGCGCCGAGCTACCTGTGGAAAGCATCTGCAGGACACCTGGCATCGTCGGAACAGTACTGGCCACACCGGTCGTCGGGTTCGGAACCAAGGTGTTCGACCCTTTACAGGACCTTGTATAGTTCACGCCAGTCGCATCAAACGTGAGCTGAAATGGATTGGCAGCAGAACAAACGGTGGTTTGGAATGAAGGAATCGTCAGGGTTTTGCCGGCAACGCTGGCAAGGCCAAACGATGTTTCCATGAGGTGGGATGCCGCACTGCCGGTTAAGGTTGTGCCACCGGTAACGGCGGTGGAATATGTGCCGAAGTAAACATTATTCATTACCGCATTCAAGGTAACCGTATTCACAGCTGATGGATAGGTCGTTCCGCCGACAGTGTACGAGGCGAAGGTTTCGGTGAAAACGTTACCTGTCGCTGGCGCGGTGTAGGTAATGTTCGGATAATTATTCAGGCTTGCCATAACTGAACTGGTTTTTGCAAAGGACGATCCATTTGCATTGCGGTACCTGATAAGATAATACGGTACTGCCCCTGCGGTATTGTTAATTGCAGCAACGAATGCCAAACGTCCCGGCAGCAGCGTGGCCAACGAAACATTGTTTGATGCGAATGCGCTGATTGTTGTCTGCAAGTGTGCACTGACCGTATCCAGGAACGTGCCGGTCACAGGCGTCTTGACTGACGCCCCGCCAGTAAATGTTGCTGCGCCCTGTACTGCGGCCAACATGTTAGTGATATTGGTCGGAGTCGCAGCTAATCCGGCTGGCAATCTAATCCCGCCGGAGGCAATGTACTCGTTCAGTGTCGTCACATGCGTATTGCTTAAGGTCGTCCCGCTGACATCAAGCGTTGCCGTGCCGGTCGCGTGATTGAGCATTTGCAGGACGTGCGCCACCTGCTCGCCGTTTGCCAGGTTCAATACAAAAGTCAGATCACCTGATCCGCCCGGTACAGTGTTGCCAAGTGCGATGGTCGCGCTGCCCACCGGTAAGGTAAACGTGACGGTATCGCCTGCACGGAATTGGTAGGTACCATTCGCATCGGTGGTGCCGGTCAAGCCGGAAGGGCTGGCACTATAGGTAATCCCTTTTGTTGGCGCATCGACAAAACTGGCCGACAATGGAGCCAGTGTCGTCGTTGTGGTCGTTGTTGTTGTCGTAGTCGTGGTCGCCGCATCAGTTGCGCCGCCGCCTCCGCCGCCACAGCCTGCAAGAAGAAGAGCAGACATCCCCCAGGCTGTGCCGAGTAAAAATTTTGTTTTCATCATGAGTTTTCTTTTAATTGAATTTAAGGAGAAGAATGTTTCGGCAAAGAACAGGAATTCCGTGATGGCCACAAGCTCGAAAGTGCGGCATCCAGATCGTCTAAGTGACCCACGGTTGACTTTAAAAAACCAAAAGTATCATAACAAAATGCAATATTTTCACCAATCTAATCCAGCCAAATTCATACCTAAAATACAACATCAGAGCCAGAAAAATTTCGCTTAACCGCCAAAATTTAACGATTACTTTCAATCGACCAAAAATCTGAAAAGAATCGTGTTTTCATCCTGGCGGGACCATTTGCCAATGCTGGCAGAGCGAAGATTGTCGCTACCCACAGATGAAAAAAAACCGCGTGGCATGCACGCGGTTTCATGTCGGTTGCGAGGCAAGCTTACCCGGCCTTCAATGCCACCAGTACTTCATCGAGCATCTTTTTCGCATCGCCGAACAGCATGCGGTTGTTTTCCTTATAGAACAGCGGATTGTCGACCCCGGCATAACCGGACGCCATGCTGCGCTTCATGACGATCGAGGTCATGGCTTTCCACACTTCCAGCACCGGCATGCCGGCGATCGGGCTGGTCGGATCTTCCATCGCCGATGGATTGACGATATCGTTGGCGCCGATCACCATGGCCACATCGGTGTCCGGGAAATCCGCATTGATTTCATCCATCTCCATGACGATGTCGTATGGCACGCGGGCTTCTGCCAGCAGCACGTTCATGTGGCCCGGCATGCGGCCGGCGACCGGGTGAATGCCGAAGCGCACATTGACACCATTCTCGCGCAAGTGCTGGACGATTTCATTGACCACGTGCTGCGCCTGCGCCACCGCCATGCCATAGCCGGGCACGATGATGACGTTCTTGGCTTCGCGCAGCAACTCAGCCGTTTCCGCACCGCTGACAGGCACCACTTCGCCTTGCGGCTCGGCTTCACCCTTGGCTGCCGCCGGCTTGCCGGCGCCGCCACCGAAGCCGCCGGCGATCACGCTGAGGAAGTTGCGGTTCATCGCGCGGCACATGATGTACGACAGGATCGCACCGCTTGACCCCACCAGCGCGCCGGTGACGATCAGCAAGTCGTTCGACAGCATGAAGCCGGTTGCCGCTGCCGCCCAGCCGGAATAGCTGTTGAGCATCGACACCACCACCGGCATGTCGGCACCGCCGATCGCCATCACCATGTGGATGCCGAACAGCAGGGCAATCACGGTCATGACGACCAGCGGCAGCATGCCCGCCTCGATCGATTCGGCGCGCACGAACTGGATGCCGAAGTAAATCACCACCAGCAAGCCGGTCAGGTTCAGCAAATGGCGCCCCGGCAGCAGCAGGGGCTTGCCGCCGATCCGCCCCGACAGCTTGCCGAAGGCGATCAGCGAACCGGAGAAGGTCACCACGCCGATCAAGATGCCGACATAGATCTCGATGTCATGGATGGTTTTTTCAGCACCGACGTAATGGGCCGAGGCGGCCGGGTCGATGTAGCTGGCATAGCCGACCAGCGCAGCGGCCAGACCGACCAGGCTGTGCATCAGCGCGACCAGTTCCGGCATCTGCGTCATCTTGACGACGCGCGCCGCATACAGGCCGATGGCGCCGCCGACGACCATGGCGCCGACGATCCAGGGAATGCCGGCAGCCGCAACGCGGGGACCTAGCACGGTGGCCAGCACGGCAATCGCCATGCCGATCATGCCGTACAGGTTGCCGCGGCGCGAGGTTTCCGGGTTGGACAAGCCACCCAGACTGAGAATGAACAGGATCGCTGCGCCCAGGTAGGCGACGATTGTGAGGCTTTCAGACATTTTGAGTTTCGCCTTTCTTTATACTTATTTGCGGAACATCGCCAGCATGCGGCGGGTGACGGCGAATCCGCCGAACATATTGATGGCGGTGAGCACGATGCCAATCACGGCCAGCCAGCGGATCCAGTCGTCAGGACGACCGACGGTGTCGGTTAGTGGCGGCGCGACCTGCACCAGCGCACCGATGGCGATGATGCTGGAAATCGCATTGGTCACGCTCATCAAGGGCGTATGCAAGGCCGGTGTCACGTTCCACACCACCATGTAGCCGATGAAGCAGGCCAGCACGAACACGGTGAAGTGGCCGATGAAGGCTGCTGGAGCAAATGCGCCGATCAGCCAGAACAGCGCTGCCGCAACGCCGAAGGTGACGGCAATGCTGGTGGCCGATGCCGGCGCGCCGGCGCCATGGCCATGCGCTTTCGGTGGCGGCACTGCGGCCGGCTTGGCTGCCGGTGCTGCCGGCAGCTTGGGTGGTGGGGCCGGCCAGGTGACTTCGCCATTCTTGATGACGGTCAGCCCACGAATGGCATCGTCTTCCATGTTGACGTCGATCTTGCCATCCTTGGTCTTGCACAGCTCTTCCGTCAGGCGGAACAGATTACTGGCGTACAGCGTGCTCGATTGCTTGGCCAGACGGCTCGGCAAATCGGTGTAGCCGATGATGGTCACGCCATGCCTGACCACGGCCTGGCCCGGCTCGGTCAATTCGCAATTGCCGCCCTGCTCGCCTGCCATGTCAACGATCACGCTGCCCGGCTTCATCGACTGCACCATCTCGGCGGTGATGAGTTTCGGCGCCGGCTTGCCTGGAATCAGTGCGGTAGTGATGATGATGTCCGCTTCCCTGGCCTGCTTGGCGTACATCTCGCGCTGGGCTTGCAGGAAGCCTTCCGACATCACTTTGGCATAGCCGCCGCCGCCGGAACCTTCTTCTTCATAATCGACTTTCACGAACTCGCCGCCCAGCGACTTGACCTGGTCCGCCACTTCCGGACGTGTATCGTTGGCGCGCACGATCGCGCCCAGGTTGGCGGCGGTGCCGATGGCAGCCAGGCCGGCCACGCCGGCACCGGCGATGAAGACCTTGGCCGGCGGCACCTTGCCCGCCGCCGTAATCTGGCCATTGAAGAAACGGCCGAAGGCATTGGCGGCCTCGATGACGGCGCGGTAGCCGCTGATACCGGCCATCGAAGTCAGCGCGTCCATCTTCTGAGCTCGGGAAAGCTGGCGCGGCAGCGCGTCGATGGCCAGCACGGTCACGTTTTTGGCTGCCAGCTGCTGCATCAGTTCCGGGTTCTGCGCCGGCCAGATGAATGACACCAAGGTGGTGCCCGTGCGCATCAGTGCCACTTCCTCGGTACCCGGCGCGCGCACCTTGAACACGAGGTCGGATCCGGCCCACAGGGCAGCGGCGCTGTCGACGATTTGCGCGCCGACGGCGCGGTAGCTGTCATCGTCAAAATTGGCAGCGTCGCCGGCGCCGGTTTCAACCGCTACGGAAAAACCCAGCTTGATCAGTTTCTCCACCACGTCAGGGACGGTGGCAACGCGTTTTTCGCCGGGATAGATTTCCCGGGGTACGCCAATCACTTGTGCCATGTGCTTTCCTTTTATTGATCTATTTCTGTTGCATCCGAAGCGGCGCCGCAACTCACCCAATATTTCTTACCTTAAAACTGTCACCACGATTTTTGCTGGTGTTGCTGTCAGACCTGGACTTCATACCGTAGTCTCTGTGAGGCAATGGACTGACCGCAAGCACGGCTGCAACCACCGGCCTGATTGCCGGCGGCCGTTGCCAAATCTTATTTTTTGAGGCTGGTCATCTGGTTTTTATCATCGACAAAAACGATTTTTGGCTGATAAGTTTCCACCTCGGCGCCGCTCATCGGCGCATAGGTGCAGATGATCAGCAAATCGCCCAGATGGGCGCGCCGCGCTGCCGCGCCATTGAGGGAAATTTCACCGCTGCCACGCTTGCCTTTGATCGCATAGGTCGAGAAACGCTCGCCATTGTTAATGTTGTATAACTCGATTTTTTCAAATTCGCGGATGTCTGCCGCTTCCAGCAGATTTTCATCGATGCCGCAGGAACCTTCGTAATTCAAATCGCACTGGGTCACAGCGACCCGGTGAATTTTTGCGCGTAACATAATACGTTGCATTTACTTCTCCACATTGCCACACAACATGTCGCAGCCACCCCACAAGCACAGCTCTTCAGTGGACAAAATTGCGATATAAACACCGGTTTCGTCCGGCCACGTTCCGGCGGGGATGCCGATTTCCATGAACATCTCCAAAATATGAAAATGCCTGCGGAATCTTACACGCAAACTTGCCATATCGCAGCTGCATCAATACCAACCTCAACCAAGCTCGGCCAGCTCTTCGCCCTGCTGGTGCGCGTGTTTTGCGCGCAGCAAGCAAATCTGGCGAGACAAATTGGCACAGGCGGGGAATTTTGACGGTTTTTTGCCACTTCGCCAAATTAATTACTATCAGACGGTTGTTTATAATCAAACATGATATTTCATACAAGAAACATCATGATCCAGAATAGGACTGCATCACAAACATCGATAGTTGGTCACACCAGCAAGTTGCTGTCACGGTAAAATGGCGCTCTTTTACAAGTGATGAAGTGCCTGACCAGGCATCTTCCGGCGGCAGAGGCAGGTCTAAACCGGTTGCAGGCAGGCCGATATGCCGGCTGGTCGCGTTGCCAAGGCAAATTTCCAAGGCCAATATTTCCCAGTTCATTGCACCATACTGATCTTCAAAACATGAGTTCTCAAATCTGGAAACCGTCCGTCACCGTGGCCGCGATTATCGAGCGCGATGGCCGTTTTTTGCTGGTCGAGGAACAGACCAGCGACGGCATCTGCTTCAACCAGCCAGCCGGCCATCTTGATCCGGGCGAATCGCTGGAGCAAGCGGTCACGCGCGAAACTATGGAAGAAGCGGCGCACGATTTCGTGCCGACGGCCTTGGTCGGCGTCTACATGTCGCGCTACCTGTCTAGCCGGACCAATTTGGAAGTGACTTACCTGCGATTTGCCTTTGCCGGCGAACTGGGCGATTTTTACAATCAGCCGCTGGATGAAGGCATCTTGCGCACGGTCTGGATGACCTATGCCGAACTCGAAGATTCCCAGTACAAGCACCGCAGCCCGCTAGTGATGAAATGCGTCGATGATTACCTCAATGGCAAACGCGCGCCGCTGTCGCTGCTGTACACCCATGCGACCGCGCTCGGGGTCATGAATGGCTAAAAAGAAGGTCGTGATCGGCATGTCCGGCGGCGTCGATTCGTCGGTATCGGCCTGGCTGCTCAAGGAACAGGGCTATGAAGTGATTGGCCTGTTCATGAAAAACTGGGAAGACGATGACGATTCCGAATACTGCTCGACCCGGCAGGACTGGATCGACGCGGCCAGCGTCGCCGACGTGGTTGGAGTCGATATCGAGGCGGTAAACTTTGCCGTCGAATACAAGGACCGGGTCTTTGCCGAATTCCTGCGCGAATACCAGGCCGGACGCACGCCGAACCCGGATGTGCTGTGCAATGCCGAAATCAAGTTCAAGGCCTTCCTCGACCATGCGATTCTGCTCGGCGCCGACCTGATCGCCACTGGTCATTATGCGCGGGTACGCGAAGCCGGTGCCGGCGCCGATGCCGGCCGGTTTGAATTGCTGAAGGCGCTCGACACCGGCAAGGACCAGAGTTATTTCCTGCACCGGCTGAACCAGGCGCAATTGTCGAAAACCCTGTTTCCGCTGGGAGAATTGCAAAAGACCGAGGTGCGCAGGATCGCCGAACAGATTGGTTTACCGAATGCGGCGAAAAAGGATTCGACCGGCATCTGCTTCATCGGCGAGCGTCCGTTCCGCGAATTCCTGAACCGCTACCTGTCTTACCAGCCGGGCCCGATGAAGACGCCGGACGGCGCAACCGTCGGCGAGCACGTCGGTTTGAGCTTTTACACGCTCGGCCAGCGCAAGGGCATCGGCATCGGCGGCATGAAAACCCACAAGAATGCCGACGGCACCAGCGACGCCTGGTATGTCGCCAGAAAAGATGTCGCCGCCAATACGCTGTACGTGGTGCAGGGCCATGACCATCCCTGGCTGCTGTCGTCAAAGCTGACTGCCGACCAGGCCAGCTGGGTGGCCGGCACCGCGCCCACCGAGCAGCAGCTGTCAGCCAAAACCCGCTACCGGCAGGCAGATATGGCTTGCACTGTGGAGACGGCCAGCGGGGATACCTTCAGCCTGGCGTTTATAGAGCCGCAATGGGCAGTCACGCCGGGGCAATCGGCGGTACTTTATCAGGGCGACATTTGTCTGGGCGGCGGGATTATCGCCACGCCATTGGCCTAGCGCCTGTCTTAACTGCATTGCGCCAGCGGCGTGACTGTCGTGCCGGCACGACAGATTGGCTAAAGCGGGCCGTTTCAGCCTCAGCAATATTTGCTCAACAGAAATTTTCTGGTTCGCCGTTGTACACTGCAGGAAAGCTCACCTTTCTGTCAGGAGTCAACGGTGCGGGACTTCCCTTCGCGTTACCTGGCGCTGGTCATCGTGGCGCTGATCTTCCTGTTTTCACTGATGCTGGCGTTACTGCTCCATGCCGGCTGGTGGCTGGTCGTGCTGTCCTGCGGACTGACGGCGATCGGCATTGCCGATCTGCTGCAAACCAAGCGCGCAATCCTGCGCAATTACCCGATCCTTGGCCACTTCCGCTTTTTCTTTGAAACCATCCGCCCGGAAATCCGCCAGTACCTGCTGGAAGACGATACCGAAGCCAAGCCGTTTTCCCGCAACCAGCGCTCGATCGTCTATCAGCGCGCCAAGCAGGTGCTCGACAAGCGCCCGTTCGGCACCCAGATGGATGTGTATGAAGCCGGTTATGAATGGATCAACCATTCGATGACGCCGGCGCCGATTACGACCCATGATTTCCGTGTCACGATTGGCGCCGAACGCCTGCAGCCGTATTCGGCCAGCGTGTTCAATATTTCCGCGATGAGTTTCGGCGCGCTGTCGGCCAACGCGGTACGGGCGTTGAACCTGGGCGCGCGGCAAGGCGGCTTCATGCACGACACCGGCGAAGGCAGCATCAGCCGCCATCATTTGCCGCAGAGCCCGCAGGAGTTAGGCGGCGATTTGGTATGGGAAATCGGCTCCGGCTATTTCGGCTGCCGCACCAGTGACGGCCGATTTTGCGCAGAGAATTTTGTCGCCAATGCGACGCTGCCGCAAGTTCGCATGATCGAAGTCAAGCTGTCGCAGGGCGCCAAGCCCGGTCATGGCGGCATCCTGCCGGCGTCCAAGGTCACGATCGAAATTGCGCTGGCGCGCGGCGTGCAGGCCGGCGTCGATTGCGTGTCGCCAGCGGCGCATTCGGCCTTCGATACCCCGGTCGGCCTGCTGCAATTCATCGAGCAATTGCGCACCCTGTCGGGCGGCAAGCCGACCGGTTTCAAACTGGCGATCGGCCATCCATGGGAATTTTTCGGCATCGCCAAGGCAATGGTCGAAACCGGCATTCATCCGGATTTCATCGTGGTCGACGGCAGCGAAGGCGGCACCGGCGCGGCACCAGTCGAGTTTGCCGATCATATTGGCTCTCCACTGCAGGAAGCGCTGCTGCTGGTACATAACACGCTGGTAGGTACCAACCTGCGGGACCGCGTGAAAATCGGCGCTTCCGGCAAGATCATTACCGCCTTCGATATTGCCCGCACCCTGGCATTGGGCGCGGACTGGTGCAACTCGGCGCGCGGCTTCATGTTTGCGCTCGGTTGCATCCAGTCGCTCAATTGCCATACCGACCGCTGTCCGACCGGCGTCACTACGCAAGATCCGTTGCGGCAACGGGCCTTGGTCGTGCCAGACAAGGCGCAGCGGGTGGCCAATTATCACCAAAATACGTTGAAAGCACTGGCCGAACTGATTGCCGCCGCCGGCCTGACCGATGCCGGCCAGTTGCGAGCGCATCACCTGGTACGGCGTGTCTCGCCCAACCAGGTCAAGCTGGCGTCGGCGCTGCTGCCCTATCTTGACCCGGGTGAATTGCTCGACCCGAGCCAGCTGCAGCGCATGCCGGAAGTATTCAAGACCTACTGGCCGATTGCCCGCGCCGCATCCTTTCATCCGATCCACTGATCCACCAATCCACTAACGGCCAGCGGTACCTGAACCGATGTCCAATTTTTCATCTGCGAAAGATTTGATCAGCTGAACTGTCGGCGCGCCGACAGTTCTTTGAATCAATCCGGCACAGGTTTGTTTTTTGTAAAATGCAGGCAGCCTTGCGTGCCGGATTTTTTTGCGAACCGTCATCCTGACACATGGAATCTTGGCGATAATAATCGCATGCAGATTACCCTCTTCGCCGCGCTAGCGATGCTTATTGTGCTGGCAACCCTGTTGCCACTTTCCCGCTCGGCAATATGGTGGATACGGGACCTGGATTTCCCGCGGCTGCAGATCATCATTGCTGCTATTTTTTTGCTGTGCGCTCAACTTTTCTTTCTGGAATGGTGGACCTTTTCGTCACAGGCCATCATCGCAGTCACTGTGATGTGCATCCTCTATCAGGCGTGGTGGATCGCCCCCTACCTCAAACCTTACCCGAATGAAGTGAAGGTCGCCCACGGCCACGCATCTTCCGACCGCATCCGCATCATGACGGCCAATGTTTTATCAACCAACCACAATGCCGAGGCGTTGATCGCCCTGATCCATCAATACCAGCCGGATATCTTCGTGACGCTCGAATCCGATGCGTGGTGGCAGACATGGCTCGATACCCTGGAAGGCGAATATCCTCACACGATTAAATGCCCATTAGAAAATCTGTATGGTATGCATGTCTATTCCAGGCTGCCGCTGGAAGATAGCGCGACGCAGTTTCTGGTCCAACAAGACATTCCCTCCATGCACACCACTGCAGTGCTGAAGTCAGGGCAGCGGATACAGTTGCATTTTCTGCATCCTGCCCCACCCAGCCCGACTGAAAACGATGAGTCGACCGAGCGTGATGCCGAGCTGCTGGTGGTGGCCAAAAGCATCGCCGGCAAAGATAATCCCGTCATCGTTGCCGGCGACTTGAACGATGTGGCGTGGTCGGCGACGACTCGGCTGTTTCGAAAAATCAGTGGCCTGCTCGACCCGCGTATCGGCCGGGGCATGTTCAATACCTTTCACGCCGATTACTGGTTCATGCGCTGGCCGCTCGACCATCTGTTTCACAGTCGCCATTTCACCCTGTCATTCATGAAGCGCTTGCCGGCGTTCGGCTCGGATCATTTTCCGGTACTGGTTGAACTGGTGTTTGATGAAGCAACCGGTGCACGGCAGGAAGGCATCACGGCCGATGCCGAGGATGAAGCCATTGCGGAAGAAAAAATTGCCAAGAAACCGGTGGCAGTATCGGATGTGCACGAGCCCCAGATGTAATCGATTCTGTTTTCAGCGGTTACGTCTTTTCAGTGTCGCGTCGGCCGACGCGCCGACTTGTTTAGACGCTGCAAAATTTTCCAACTTGCTGTTTATTTTTTGCTTGTTTTTTGCATACTCACGATGTTCCGCACAAGCAGGATCGCATCACGATACCATCGGCGTGGTTTGCAAATTGACGCAAAAGACTCCACGGTTTCCGTCGCCGGAATAACTTTGATTTCCGAACTGCACGATCTGACCTACATAGTTAGATCCTGCAAAGCGGGCCGCCGCATCCGTCAAGGCCATATGTCGATGATTGACTACTATGATTGACTACTGACCGGGGCTTGTTGATATCCGCTTTTCGTTCGCCACCAACTTCCGGTTGAATCCAAGGCCGGTAGCGGACATCCATTAGCTTCCATTTTGTTTCCCAAACATAAATGGCATGTTCCAGGCTTTAATGCACTCTCCCGGACTTTAATGGCAAAGATAAATATCTTAAATTCAGTGTCATGTGGAATTCCTGTCGGCTGTGGCTTTAGCATGCGAAAGCCACAGATAGATTGGGGAAACAGTTTTGTGCAACTCTCAGGAACGGTTTTATGCAAACATACAATATTGTTATTTCAATTACAATTTTCCTGAGTTCAGACTTAACTGAATAAAATTCAGAGTTAAACGAAATCCGACAACAACGACATTCCCTTCGTAAATCAAAACGCTTGCAAATCCGGATCAAACCCGACATAATCTAAATACGAATTGTTATCATTTACAATAAGATTAGCAAATTGCTCAGTTTGTGCTTCTTTTCAGGCAAACCGAGCCCTGCGCTACCGGCGTTTTTTACGAATCAATATCGGCAGGTGACTACATGATTGTCTGTGTCTGCAATAACGTTTCCGACCGCAAGATCCGTCAGGCGGTTGATGAAGGCATGAGTTCGCTGGCTGAATTGCGCACGCATCTGGACGTCGGCACGTGCTGCGGCAAATGCCATTCATGCGCAAAACAGGTTTTGCGCGAATGTCTGGATAATCAGCCTGCAGGGATGTTTGCAATGCATGCCTTGGCTGCCTGATACAAGTCCGGGATGCATTCAGTAGTCGACCTGAACGCGGTATGATGCGTTTTTGCCAAGCCGGTGCGGCGCCAACCAATCCTCCAGCTGGATCGTCGGGCCAACGGCGCAACCATCATTTGTTCGCTGGCGCCGCATCGACGATTTATCTTTTCATGCATGCCAACGCCGTTTCAGCTTCTTCGAAGACCATGAATTTTCCAGACCAGGCCAGACATGTACTGCGGGGCATCGGCCCGCTGGGCTTGGTCATTTTGCTGCATATCGGCTTTTTTTATGCGCTATACAGCGGATTGCTGCAGGCGCCGGCACCAGTGCCGACCAAGGAAATCGTTGCTACCCTGATTACACCAGCAATACCACAGCCTGCGCGCCCCGTTCTTCCCCCGACACCGGTGCCAGTGCAACCGGCACCCAAACCGGTCAAGCCGGCACCACCACCGAAGCCGAAACCATCGCCGAAAGCCATCAGCTCGCCAAAAGCGCCGCCGGAAATGGCACCGGCACCGATTGAGCCTGCAATAGTTGCTGCGCCGTCCGCACCAGCGTCGCCGGCTGCACCGGCACTTCCCGCAGAGCCCGTGCCCCCCGCCACACCGACGGCACCGGCGCAGCCGAAGTCCGTGAGCTCTGGCGTCGAATACCTGCAGGCGCCAGCACCGGAATATCCGCCGTTGTCGCGCCGCATGGGTGAAGAAGGCACCGTGATGCTGCGCGTCCTGGTTAATGAAAGGGGGCGGCCCGATCGGGTCGAAATCCACAAATCGTCCGGTACACTGCGTCTCGACGAGGCCGCCCGCCGAGTAGTGGCGTCACGTTACGTATTCAAGCCTTACATGGAAAATGGCAAGCCGATCCCGGTATTCGTGACTGTGCCGATCATATTTAACTTAAATAGTTAGGAGTAAGGATGCAAGCTAGCCCGTATGGATTAACCAGCCTGTGGCTGCAGGGTGACTTGGTTACCAAAGGCGTCGCGATGCTGTTGGTTGTCATGTCGATCGCCTCCTGGTATGTGATCGTTACCAAGGCTTTGCAACTGCTTCAGTATCGCCGACCGGCTAACACCGCTGGCCACCGCTTTTGGGATGCCACCAACCTTACCGATGGCATGGCCCTGCTTGGCAGGAACAACCCGTTTGCCAGTTTGGCGCAAGCCGGCGCCGATGCGATGCAGCATCACAGTGCCCACCAGGGGCACCTGCATGATCAATTGTCGGTCAGCGATTGGGTCACGTTGTCTTTGCGTCAGAGCATCGATGAAGTCAGCGGCAAGTTACAAGGTGGCATGGCGGTGCTGGCATCGGTCGCCTCCAGTGCGCCATTCGTTGGCTTGTTTGGTACGGTGTGGGGGATTTATCATGCATTGGTATCGATCGGCACCGCTGGCCAGGCTGGCATTGGCCAGGTGGCCGGACCGGTCGGCGAAGCCTTGATCATGACTGCGCTGGGTTTGGCGGTGGCGATCCCCGCCTCGTTCGGTTACAACGCGCTGGTGCGCGGCAACAAGAGCGTGATTGGCCAGCTCAACAAATTTGGTTTTGACTTGCATGCGCTGTTCGTCACCGGTGCCCGCACCGGCGCGACCACCGAAGCGGCCGGCACCAGATTGGCTGCAGTCGGAGCGGCATGATGGCAATGGGCTCCCTGTCGGATCAGGACGACGACTTCAACCCGGAAATCAATACGACGCCGCTGGTCGATGTGATGCTGGTGCTGTTGATTATTTTTATCATCACGATTCCCGTGATGAACCATAGCGTCAAGATTGACTTGCCGCATGCGGTCAGCCAACCAAACCAGGCTGAACCGGAACATATCAACCTGTCGATCGATGCTCAAGGTAAGGTATTTTGGAATGAAGCATTGATTGATGAGATTCAGTTAACTGAACGCATCACCGAAGCCGCGAAAAAGATGCCGCAACCGGAACTGCATTTGCGCGCGGAGCGCACGACGCAATATGAAAAAGTGGCGCAAGTCATGGCGGCAGCCCAATCGGGCGGCTTGAGCAAAATCGGATTCATTACCAATCCTCAAGCAAAATAGCGTAGAAAACGTTAGGGTGGAACTGTGTGATGCACCGCACAGTCCGATCAGCAACCCTTCCTGCATCATGGATGCAAAGTAAATTTTATCTAACCTTTCCCGCAGAGGGAATCATCCGAAAAGGACATGCCATGCTGACAATCGGTCAACCGTTGCCCAGTTTTTCCGGCGAAGCGCTCATGCCCAACGGTGAAATCGCGAAAATCGATTTGACCGATTACCGTGGCAAATGGCTGCTACTGTTTTTCTACCCGCTGGATTTCACCTTTGTTTGCCCCACTGAAATTCAAGCCTACAACACGCTGCACGCAGAGTTTGCCAAATCCGGCGCAGCGATCCTGGGCGCTTCGGTAGACTCGGTGCATTGCCATAAAGCCTGGACCGAAAATGGATTGGGCAAGCTGGAGTTTCCATTAATCGGCGATTTGAACCGTGCGCTGGTACAAGGCTGCGGCGTGCTGTCCAATGAAGGCTATGCGCATCGTGCGACCTTCATCATCAATCCAACCGGCATGATCGAATCGATTACCATCAATAGCAGCAATGTTGGCCGCTCGGCTGATGAATCGCTGCGCCTGCTGCTGGCATTGCAAGCCGGTGGCCTGACCCCTTGCGATTGGCAGCCGGGGCAAGCTCTGCTGAAAACGGCCTGATGCCCTGACAAGCGCTGCTGGTTATGACTGGTGAATTCTGGCGGCTGGCAACGTGCTGGCCTGGATGCCGGCTTATCACGGTGCGCGCTGTCTGGCCCAGGCTGCTAACCTGATTTCGGTCAGCCACGCCAGATTGCGCTATCATGGCTACACTGTTTTACCCCAGCTTGTTTTCTACATTTATTACGAGGCGACCATGAAAGGCGATGCCAATATCATCCGGCTGCTCAATGCCCAATTGACCAATGAACTGACTGCCGTTAATCAATATTTTCTGCATGCCCGGATGTATCAGCACTGGGGCTTGAAAAAAATCGGCAAGAAAGAATATGAAGAATCGATTGGCGAAATGAAGCATGCCGACCGGCTGATCAACCGCATCCTGATGCTCGAAGGCTTGCCCAACCTGCAGGCACTGCACAAGGTCATGGTTGGCGAGTCGACGCCGGAAATGCTGGACTGCGACCTGAAACTGGAAATCGTCGCGCAAGTGACCGTCAAGGATGGCGTCAAAGCCTGCGAAGCTGCCGGCGACTATGTGTCACGCGAACTGTTCCAGACGATTCTGGAAGATACCGAAGAACATATCGACTGGCTGGAAACCCAGATCGACCTGATCGCCAAGCTCGGATTGCCAAACTACCTGCAGTCGCAAATGGATGATTGAAGATCAGCAAAATAAAAAAATAAGAAAATAAAAAAGGGCGCCAGGCGCCCTTTTTTATTTCCGCTATTTTTGATCTCTTTTCTTTATCTCTTGCACGGCACTAATTTCAAATATTACTGCGGCAGCGTATCCTTGAACGATGGGCGCTCCGAAAGCTTGTCGAAGTGTCTGGCCAGATTGGGATAATCGGTGCGCCAGGCAAGGTCGGGAAAGCGGAAGGCCAGCCAGCCCAACGCGCAACCGACCGCGACATCGGCCAGCGTGTAGAGGTTGCCGGCACAATATGGCGTCTCGCCCAGGCCAGTCGACATCGCCTGCAGGCCAGCGTCGACCTTGTTCATCTGCCGATCGACCCAGGACTGGCTTTGCTGCGCTTCCGGGCGCAAGGTTTTTTCCAGGCGCACCAGGACTGCTGCATCGACCACGCCATCGGCCAGCGCTTCCCAGCATTTGATGGCGGCGCGCTCCCTGCCCTGGGCTGGAATCAGTTTGCCGACCGGGGTCAGGGTATCCAGATATTCGACGATCACGCGCGAATCGAACATCGCGCCACCATCTTCCATCACCAGGCAAGGTACCTTGCCCAGCGGGTTGGAGGCAAGAATCGTGCTCTCCGGTGCCCAGACATTATCAAGGACAAAGGCATAGTCAAGCTTCTTTTCCGCCATCACGACACGGACTTTGCGGACATAGGGGCTGCTGAGGGAACCGATCAGTTTCATAGGCGTGAGTAATAAAAATTGGCCCTGATTATAACATTGTCATGTTTTGACGGTTTGCTGCGGGAGACTGGCCATGGTGTGGTCGAATCGCTGGCAAGCCAGGTATTGACACCAGATACCGGATGGTAAAATGGCGACTTGCTTGTTTGCCGTACGCATTTCCTTGTGAATTGCGCCTTCTTTCCTCCACCACATCGTTGCGATCATGCCTTTGTCCACGCTTTCCGCCCTGTCCCCGCTTGACGGCCGCTATGCCGCCAAAACCGATAAACTGCGCCCGCTGTTGTCCGAAGCCGGCTTCATGCATCACCGCGTGAAAGTGGAAATCGCCTGGCTGCAGGCCCTGTCGGCTGCCGGCTTTGCCGAGATCAAGCCGTTTTCCGCCCAGGCCAGCGCCCTGCTCGACAAATTGGCGGCCGATTTCACCGAAGCCGATGCGGCCCGCATCAAGGAAATCGAAGCGGTGACCAACCATGATGTGAAAGCGGTCGAATACTGGCTGAAGGAGCAGGTCAAGGATGTGCCGGAACTGGTAGCGGCCTCTGAATTCATCCATTTTGCCTGCACCTCGGAAGACATCAACAATACCTCGCACGGCATGATGTTGAAGGCCGCGCGCGATACCGTGCTGCTGCCGGCATTGCAGGCAGTGATGGCGAAACTGACTGAAATCGCCCATGCCAACGCCGACTTGCCGATGCTGTCGCGCACCCATGGCCAGCCAGCCAGCCCGACCACCCTCGGCAAGGAAATTGCCAACGTGGTCGCGCGCCTGCAGCGCGCCGAAAAGCGCATCGCCGCGGTTGAAATTCTCGGCAAGATGAATGGCGCCGTCGGCAACTACAATGCGCACCTGTCGGCCTACCCGGATGTCGACTGGGCGGCTTTTTCAAAGGACGTGATCGAGCAACGGCTGGGATTGACCTTTAATCCGTACACGATCCAGATCGAACCGCACGATTACATGGCCGAACTGTTCGATGCGGTGGCGCGCACCAATACCATCCTGCTCGACCTGAACCGCGACATCTGGGGTTATATCGCGCTGGGTTACTTCAAGCAGCGCACCAAGGCTGGCGAAATAGGATCTTCCACGATGCCGCACAAGGTCAATCCAATTGACTTCGAAAATTCCGAAGGCAACCTCGGCATGGCCAATGCAGTATTGAAGCATATGGCGGAAAAGCTGCCGGTGTCACGCTGGCAGCGCGACCTGACCGACTCGACCGTGCTGCGCAATATCGGCGTCGGATTCGGCTATTCGATCCTGGCCTACGACAGCTGCCTGCGCGGCCTGAACAAGCTGGAAGTCAATCCAGCCCGCCTGGCCGATGATCTTGATGCAACCTGGGAAGTCTTGGCTGAGCCGGTGCAAACCGTGATGCGCCGCTACGGCATTGAAAACCCGTACGAGCAATTAAAAGAGCTGACCCGCGGCAAAGGAATTTCCAAGGAAGCACTGCGCGATTTTATCCAGACTCTGGCGATTCCACAGACGGCCAAGGACCACTTGCTGGCAATGACGCCGGCCAATTACATCGGGATTGCAGCCGAGCTGGCACGTAAAATATAAGAATTGCAGTTTTCTGAAACGCAGGCTGGCTGACGCTTTTTTTATGGCGGCAAGCACGCTTGCGTTTTTTTTGGTATATTAGTCCTAACGCGAACTAATTTAACCAGAACAAGTTTCCAAAAAGATATGAAAAAATACACCAAGACTGCGATGGCACTGCATTGGCTGATCGCCCTGCTGATCATCGCCGGGTTCGCCCTGGGCGTGACCATGGTCGATATTCCAGGCCTGACGCCAACCAAGCTGAAATATTTTTCCTGGCATAAATGGCTCGGCGTAACCGTGCTGGCGTTGGCGGCGGTGCGTCTGCTGTGGCGGCTGACCCATCCCGCACCGTTGCTGCCGGCTGGCATGCCTGCCTGGCAAGCCAGGATTTCCGGCCTGCTACATGGCTTGCTGTATCTGCTGATGTTCGCCATTCCGGTGTCCGGCTATTTTTACAGCCTGGCGTCGGGCGTGCCGGTGACTTATCTGGGCGTGCTGCCGCTGCCAGTGTTCATCGAGCCCAATCCGGAATGGAAAGTGGTGCTGAAGTCGGTGCACTACTGGCTCAACATGACCCTGCTGGCGTCCGTCGTGCTGCATGCAGCGGCTGCGCTCAAGCATCATTTCATCGACCGCGACGACGTGCTCAAGCGCATGCTGCCGTAAGTTTTTTATCCGAATTATTCCTTCACACACTAGCAAAGGATTTCATCATGTCAGTCAATAAACTGATCCGCACCGGCAGCACTGCCCTGTTGTGCCTGGCGCTGTCGGGCCTGGCGTACGCCGCGCTGAAAGTCGATGCCACCAAGAGCAGCGTTGCCGCCGTTACCAAACAGATGGGCGTGCCGGTCGAGGGCAAATTCAGGAAATTCAATGCCCAGATCGACTACAACCCGGCCAAGCCGGAAGCCTCGAAGGCCAGCGTCGACATTGATGTCGCCAGCTTCGATCTCGGCAGCACCGAATTCAATAGTGAAGTATTAAAAAAGGAATGGTTCAACGCCGCGCAATTTCCCAAGGCCAGCTTTGTTTCAAGCAGCATCAAGCCGGCCACCGGCGGCAATCTGAATGTCACCGGCAAGCTCACCATCAAGGGCAAGGCTGCCGACGTGACATTCCCGCTCACCGTGAAGAAAGACGGCACCAATCAGGTTTTTGAAGGCGCCCTTCCGATCAAGCGCCTGACCTACAACATCGGCGAAGGCGAATGGAAAGACACCAGCATGGTGGCCGATGAAGTCGTCATCAAGTTTCGCGTCGTAACGGCGCAATAGCAGCACCCTATCATCACCCTGGCAATCCCTTAGCAATTTTCCTAATCAGCAAACCATTTAACAAGGATCTCAACATGCAACTCAAGCACATCGCAGCAGCAGCCCTCACTTTTGCCTCGGTTTCGGCTATCGCCGCGCCTACCCTTTACAACATCGAGCCGAACCATACTTACCCGAGCTTCGAAGCCGACCACATGGGCATCTCGCTGTGGCGCGGTAAATTCACCAAGACCGCCGGCACTGTCACGCTCGACCGCGCCGCCAAGAACGGCAACATCGATATCACCATCGATGCCAGCACGCTGGACTTTGGTCATGCCAAGATGAATGAGCATGCCAAGGGCAAGGATATGTTCAACATCGAGAAATTCCCGACCGCCACCTACAAGAGCAAGTCGATCAAGTTCAATGGCGACACGCCAGTATCGGCCGAAGGCGAACTGACCCTGCTGGGCGTGACCAAGCCTGTTACACTGACGATCAACAAGTTCAAGTGCATCCAGCATCCGATGTTCAAGCGTGAAGCCTGCGGCGCCGACGCCAGCGGCACATTCAATCGCGCCGACTTCGGTCTGAACTATGGCGTACAGATGGGATTCTCGCCAGAAGTCAAACTCGCCATCCAGGTCGAAGCACTGAAGGCCGACTAAACCCGGGGCCGGCATCATGCCGGCTTCACTTTTTCGGGCGTCCGGCAATCCGGGGGCCCTTTTATTCTCATGGCAGAACGTTTTTTTCGCAGCATCCGCCTGCTGGTGCAATGCTATCAAAGCTTTGAGCAGCTATCGAATGCCGACGTGCGTCGAACCCAATTGACGCCGTCGCAATTCGATATCATCGCCACGCTTGGCAATACCGAAGGCATGACCTTTCGCGAGCTGGGCGAGCGCACCCTGATCACCAAAGGCACGCTGACCGGCGTCATCGACCGTCTGGAAGCGCGCGATTTGGTCAAGCGGGTGGCACAGACTGACGACCGTCGTTGCACTCTGGTGCAGCTGACCGAGTCGGGCCAGCGCGAATTCGAACGGGTATTCGCGCCGCACGTTGCGCATTGCAAGCAGCCATTCCTGGACTACAGCGAGGACGATTTCGCCAAACTGGAACGTGAACTGGGCCGGCTGAAAGCCAGCCTGGATGCCAGCCTGGCCAGCAACAAGACTTGACGCCAAAGTTTTGCCAACAAAAAAGCCAGCGCATGCGCTGGCTTTTTTATTGTGCGGGTGCGTGGTCAGACCACGGCGCCGTCGGTTTCATCCTTTTCCTTGACCGGCTTGATCAGGTCTTCGCGCTTGACGCCCAGCCACATCGCCACCGCCGCCGCCACGAACACCGACGAATAAATGCCGAACAGGATGCCGATGGTCAGCGCCACCGCGAAATAATGGATGGTCGGTCCGCCAAACAGCATCATCGCCAGCACCATCATCTGGGTCGAGCCGTGGGTGATGATGGTGCGCGAAATGGTACTGGTAATCGCATGATTCAGCACATCCGGCGTTTCCATCTTGCCATAGCGGCGGTCGCGGAAGGTTTCACGCACCCGGTCGAACACCACCACCGATTCATTGACCGAATAGCCGAGCACGGCCAGCACCGCGGCCAGCACCGTCAGTGAAAATTCCCACTGGAAGAAGGCAAAGAAGCCGAGGATGATGATCACATCATGCAGGTTGGCGATGATCGCCGCCACCGCAAACTTCCATTCGAAGCGGAATGCCAGGTAAATCATGATGCCGATGATCACCATGGCCAGCGCCATCAAGCCGTCGTGCGCCAGTTCTTCGCCGACTTGCGGGCCGACGAATTCAACCCGCTGCAGCTTGACATCGGCATCCTGCGTTTTCAGGCCGATCATCACCTTGTCGCTCAATTGCGCCGAGCTGACGCCCTTTTGCGCCGGCAGGCGGATGATCACATCCTGAGCGGTGCCAAAACTCTGCACCTGGATGTCGGAATAGCCTTGCTGGTTGATCGCGGTGCGAATCGCATCCAGATCGGCCGGCTTGGGATAGGTGACTTCCATCACGGTACCACCGGTAAATTCGATCGACAGGTGCAAGCCTTTGTTGACCAGAAAAAACACTGCAGCCACAAACGTCAGCGCCGAAATCAGGTTGAAAATCAACGCATGACGCATGAACGGTATGTCTTTTTTAATACGGAATAATTCCATCACAATCCTTTCGATTTTCGTCGATGAAAACGTTGTGGCGTTTCCATCCCGAAGTGCCCTTCCCGCTCAGGGAGAAGGGGCATTTCACCCGCCACGCATGGCGGGCAAAGCGTTAGCTGTTAGTCGGTTTCCAGATCTGGCCAATCGAGATGCTGGTGAGCTTTTTCTTGCGGCCGTACCAGAGATTGGCAACGCCGCGCATCACGAACACCGCCGAGAAGATCGAGGTCAGGATACCCAGGCAATGCACCACTGCAAAGCCGCGGATTGCACCGGAGCCGAAAATCAGCAGCGCCAGGCCGGCAATCAGGGTGGTGACGTTCGAGTCCAGAATGGTCGCCCAGGCGCGGTCAAAGCCGGTGGCAATCGCCGCCTGCGGCGTACTGCCGGCCCGCAATTCTTCCCGGATCCGTTCATTGATCAGCACGTTGGCATCGATTGCCATACCGAGCGTAAAGGCAATCGCGGCCATGCCCGGCAGGGTCAGGGTTGCCTGCATTACCGACAGCAGCGCAATCAGCAGCATCAGGTTCACGCCCAGCGCAAACACGCTGAAAAAGCCGAACAGGTGGTAATAGATCACCATGAAAATCGCGATCGCGGCAAAACCGTACAGCACCGATTTAAAACCTTTTTCGATATTGTCGGCACCCAGTTGCGGGCCGATGGTGCGTTCCTCGATGATTTCCATCGGCGCCGCCAGTGAACCGGCCCGCAGCAGCAGTGCGAGGTCGCTGGCCGCCTCGGCCGAACCCATGCCGGTAATCTGGAAGCGGGAGCCAAGTTCATCGCGGATGGTGGCAACCGTCAGGATTTCGCCCTTGTTCTTTTCAAACAGCACGATCGACATTGACTTGCCGATCTTGCCACGAGTGGCTTCACGCATCTTGCGCCCGCCATCGCCATTCAAGTCGATGCCCACTGCCGGCTGCTGGTTTTGATCGAAGGCAGCCGATGCATTCGAAATATAGTCGCCGGTAATGATCGGTTCCTTGTACAGCACGACCGGCGCATCGCGGCCGACCTTGAACAATTCGGAGCCGAACGGGATCGCTGCGGTTTCTTCGGTGCCGCGCGGAATGGTTTCATCGACCATGCGCACTTCCAGCGTGGCGGTGCGGCCAATAATGTCCTTGGCACGTGATACATCCTGCACGCCGGGCAACTCGACCACGATACGGTCGGCGCCCTGGCGCTGGATCACCGGCTCGGCCACGCCCAGTTCATTGACACGCTTGGAGAGAGTCGAAATATTTTGGCGCACGCCCTCTTCCAGCGTTGATTTCAATGCTTCCGGACGTAATGCGACTTGCAGTTTGAAGTCGCTGGCATCGGCCACATCGGTGAGTACGACGTCGGACAATTGCGCCGCCAGTGCATCCTTTGCCTGGTCGCGGGTTTGCGGCTCGCGGAAGGCGATCTCGATCACATTGCCATTGCGGGTGATGCCGGCATGCCGCACGTTCTTGTCACGCAGCAGGCTGCGCACGCTCGACTGCAAGCCCTGTATGCGCTTGTTGATGACCGCTTTGGCATCGACTTGCATCAGGAAGTGGACGCCACCGCGCAAATCCAGGCCCAGATACATCGGCAGCGCGCGGATTGATTGCAGCCACTGCGGCGTATTGGGCAGCAGGTTGAACGAGACGATGTAGGTCGGGTCGTTCGGATCGGGATTCAATTGCTGTTCCAGCGAAGCCTTGGCCTTGAACTGGATGTCGGTATCGGCAAATCGCACCCGCACCGAACCCTGCGTGCCGTTCTGGTCGAAAACGACGCCTTGCGCCTTGATATTATTCTTTTCCAATGCCTGCTCGACCAGCGACACGGTATCGCTGGTCACTTTGACCGTTGCCTTGCCACTGCTGATTTGCACCGCAGGGGATTCGCCAAAGAAGTTCGGCACGGTATACAACACGCCAAACAACAACGCGAAGGCGATGATGAGGTATTTCCAGATGGGATAGCGATTCATGGGGATCCAGCGTTTAATGACAACATTCGGCGCATCGGCAACAGCCGCGACCCGCACCTGCGGGCCGGCTAGGGATTACAGATCCTTGACAGTGCCTTTAGGCAACAACGTAGTGACGGCAGCTTTTTGGACAATGATTTCCGTGCCATTGGCAACTTCCAGCGTCACATACGCATCGCCGACCTTGGTAATCTTGCCCAGCACGCCGCCGGCGGCAATCACTTCATCGCCCTTGGTCAAGGCCTCGATCATGGTTTTTTGCTCTTTCTGGCGCTTCATCTGCGGGCGGATCATCAAGAAGTACAACACCACGAACATGATGATGATCGGCAAAAAGCTCATCAGGCTGGATTCCGGACCGGCTGCAGCAGTTTGTGCAAATGCGTTGGATATGAACACGTTACGCTCCAATGGATAGTGTTAATTATGAATAACCCGGCATTTTAGCACCGGATAGGTTTTTTTCAGTGTTGTTACAGCCTCGTCAACAACAGGGTTATATGCCCCGCGCCCGCTCGGCGGCAAACCGTACCGTAAAGGCGGCAAACTGCCCGGCATCGATCGCATCGCGCATTTCCCGCATCAGTTGCAGGTAATAGTACAGATTGTGGATGGTATTCAAGCGCGCACCGAGGATTTCAGTTGCCCGGTGCAAATGATGCAGATAGGCGCGTGAAAAATTGCGGCAGGCATAGCAGCCACAGGTTTCATCCAGCGGCGCCGTATCATCCTTGTAACGGGCATTCTTGATCTTGATATCGCCGAAACGGGTAAACAGCCAGCCATTGCGGGCGTTGCGCGTAGGCATTACACAGTCGAACATGTCGATCCCATTGGCCACACCCGCCACCAGGTCTTCGGGCGTGCCGACCCCCATCAGGTAATGCGGCTTGTCTTGCGGCAGGCGCGGGCCGACATGCGACAGGATGCGCAGCATGTCTTCCTTCGGCTCGCCCACCGACAGGCCGCCAATCGCGATGCCGTGAAAGCTGATTTCTTCCAGACCTGCCAGCGATTCATCGCGCAGATGCTCGAACATGCCACCCTGCACAATCCCGAACAGCGCATTCGGATTGGCGCCTGCATCGAATTCATTGCGCGAGCGCTGACCCCAGCGCAGCGACATGCGCATCGAATCGGCCGCTTCCTTTTCGGTGGCCGGCCGGCCATCGATTTCATACGGCGTGCATTCATCGAACTGCATCACGATATCGCTATTTAAGGCCTTTTGAATTTGCATCGAGATTTCCGGCGACAGGAACAGCTTGTCGCCATTGAGCGGCGACGCGAACTTGACGCCTTCCTCGGTAATCTTGCGCATCTCGCCCAGTGAAAATACCTGAAAGCCACCGGAATCGGTCAGGATCGGCTTGTCCCAGCCCATGAAGCCATGCAGGCCGCCGAACTTGTCAAGCACATCGGTGCCCGGCCGCAACCACAGGTGAAAGGTATTGCCGAGCACGATCTGGGCGCCGATTTCATGCAACTCGACCGGCGACATCGCCTTGACCGAGCCATAGGTGCCGACCGGCATGAAGATCGGGGTATCGACCACGCCATGGTTCAGTGTCAGGCGGCCACGACGAGCGTTGCCATCGGTTTTAATCAGTTTGTAATTCAACATGGTTTTTTCAATTCAACAGTAGCGCCCGTGCTCCTCCCCTTTCACGGGGAGAGAGAGAACAGAGAAATTCTTGGTCGTCCTAGTTTTTGTCTTTTGAGCAAAGCCGGCTCAACAGCATCGCATCACCGTAGCTGAAAAACCGGTATTGCTGGTCGATCGCATGCCGGTATGCCGCGCGAATCGCATCGTATCCGGCAAAGGCGGACACCAGCATCAACAGCGTCGATTTCGGCAAGTGGAAATTGGTGATCAGCCGGTTCACCGTTTTAAATTGGTAGCCAGGGGTGATGAATAGCCGGGTGTCGGCGCTGCCGGCCTGCAGCGATCCGGTTTGGGAGGCCGACTCCAGCGCCCGCAAACTGGTGGTACCCACCGCCACCACATCGCGCCCGGCGTGCTGCGCGCTGCGCACCGCGTCGACGGTGGCTTGCGGGATGGTATACCACTCGCTATGCATCTGGTGCTCGTCCAGGTTTTCAGTGCGTACCGGCTGGAACGTGCCGGCACCCACATGCAGCGTCACGAACGCACAGTGCACACCACGGATGCGTAATTGCTCCAGCAAGCCCTGATCGAAATGCAGGCCGGCCGTGGGCGCGGCCACCGCTCCCGGTGCTTTCGCATAGACTGTCTGATAACGTTCCTCATCGAACTCGTCGGCGGCATGGTCGATATAGGGTGGCAGCGGCAGGCGGCCATTCGCCTCGATCAGCTCGAACACATCGGCCGGAAACTGCAGGGTAAAGAATTCGCCGGCCCGCTCGCCAACCGTGACGTCGAATGCGTCGGCGAGGCGGATCGTGCTGCCCGGCTGCGGCGACTTCGAGGCGCGCACCTGCGCATGCACGCGGCGTGGGTCCAGGATGCGCTCGATCAACACTTCGACCTTGCCGCCGCTTGCCTTGACGCCGAAAAAACGCGCCTTCAGCACCCGTGTATCGTTAAAGACCAGCAAGTCGCCCGGCTGCAGCAGGTCTACGATCTCGGCAAACTGGCGATCGACCAGTTGCTCGCCCGCGACTTGCAGCAGGCGCGATGCGCTACGTTCCTGCAGCGGGGTTTGCGCAATCAGCTCCTGCGGCAAAACAAAATCGAAATCGGATAATGAATACATGCTTCAAACAGTCATGGGGAATCGGGCATACTGCAGGTGGTGCGGGCGGCCGGTCGCACTCTCATGCACTCTCATGGCAAAATGCCATTTACCGGCAATCGAATACTTGACCAAACCCGCTATTTTACGCCCTGCCGCCCACTTTACGGCCAGATAGTTCACATGCCCGCACCCAAGCGAAAACCTGCCGCCCCGCCCGCCGCTCAGGCAGCAATGCCGGGCGCTACTGCGCCACGCGTCGCTGCGCCACGTGTCGCTAAACCGGGCGCCAACAAGGTTGCCGACAAGCTGGCCCGGCTTGGTTTGCACAGTGCCATCGACCTGGTGCTGCATTTGCCGATGCGCTACGAGGATGAAACCACGGTGGTGCCGATCCAGCAAGCCGGCTTCATGGCCGGCTCGCCCGCCCAGGTCGAAGGCGTGGTCACCGCCTGCGAAGTGCAGTATCGGCCACGCCGGCAGCTGGTGGTCACGATTGCCGACGATTCCGCGCAGCTGGTGATGCGCTTCTTGAATTTTTACGGCAGCCAGACCAAGCAGCTGGCCGAAGGGACCCTGGTGCGCGCGCGCGGCGAAGTGCGGCACGGCTTTTTCGGCGCCGAAATGGTCCATCCCGCTTATAAAGTGATCAATCCGGGCGCGCCGCTGCCCAACGTATTGACGCCGGTCTACCCGAGCGGCGAAGGCTTGTCGCAGCCGCTGTTGCGCAAGGCAATCCTTGACGCAATGGCAAAGACCGACTGGCACGATACCCTGCCCGATGCATTGCGCAGTGCGCTGGACTTGATGGCGTTCGAGCCGGCCGTGCGCCTGCTGCACAACCCACCGCCCGACGTCGATGAATATGCGCTGGAAGAGCGCTCGCATCCGGCCTGGGTACGGATGAAATTCGATGAATTGCTGGCGCAGCAATTGTCCTTGAAACGGGCGCAGGAAGCGCGCCGCGCCAAGGGCGCGGTGCCACTGCCGGTGATGGGCAAGCTGTCCGGCGATTTCCTGGCGACGCTGCCGTTTGAACTGACTGCCGCGCAGCAGCGGGTATTGACAGAAATTCGTACCGACTTGCGCGCCGCCTATCCGATGCAGCGGCTGCTGCAGGGCGATGTCGGCAGCGGCAAGACCGTGGTTGCCGCGCTGGCGGCGGCGCAGGCGATCGACAGCGGCTTCCAGGCGGTCTTGATGGCGCCCACCGAAATCCTGGCCGAGCAGCATTTTCACAAGATCGCGCTGTGGATGGAACCGCTGGGCGTGACAGTTGCCTGGCTGACCGGCAGCCTGAAAAAGAAAGAAAAACTGGCAGCGCAGGAACAGATCGAGTCCGGTGCCGCGCAACTGGTGATTGGCACCCATGCGCTGATCCAGGAAGGGGTCCAGTTCGCCAGACTGGGCCTGGTGATCGTCGACGAGCAGCACCGCTTCGGCGTCGGCCAGCGCCTGGCGCTGCGCAACAAGGGGCTGGCGCCGACCGCTGCCAGCGACGCCGCACTTGAGCAGTCCTCGACCGTGCCGCACCAGCTGATGATGTCGGCCACGCCGATCCCGCGCACGCTGGCGATGACCTATTACGCCGACCTGGAAGTGTCGATAATCGATGAACTGCCGCCGGGGCGCACGCCGATCGTCACCCGCATCGTCGACCAGATGCGGCGCGATGAAGTGGTCGCGCGCGTGCAGGTGGCGGCCCAGGAAGGACGCCAGGTGTACTGGGTCTGCCCGCTGATCGAGGAATCCGAAGCGCTGCAGCTGCAGACTGCAACCGATACCCACGCCACGCTGTCTGAGGCCCTGCCCGAGCTGCAGGTCGGCCTGGTGCATGGTCGCCTGAAACCGGCGGAAAAGCAGCACGTGATGGATGGCTTCATCCGCGGCGAGATCCATGTACTGGTAGCCACCACTGTCATCGAGGTCGGCGTTGATGTACCGAATGCATCGTTGATGGTGATCGAGCACGCGGAACGCTTCGGCCTGTCGCAGCTGCATCAGCTGCGCGGCCGGGTCGGCCGCGGCTCGGCCGCCAGCGTCTGCCTGCTGCTGTATCAAAGCCCGCTCGGCCAAGTCGCCAAGCAGCGTCTGCTGACGATGCGCGAAACCACCGACGGCTTCGAGATTGCCCGGCGTGACCTGGAAATCCGCGGCCCCGGCGAATTCCTCGGGGCCCGCCAGTCAGGCCAGGCAATGTTGCGTTTTGCCGACCTGGAAACCGACCAGTGGCTGGTGGAAAAGGCCCGCACCATCGCCCACCAGCTGCTGCGCGAGGACCCGGTAACGGTCGAGCGCCATCTGGCGCGCTGGCTGGGCGCGAAGGAAGATTTCCTGAAGGTCTAGGCCACCCTGCGCGCAACCCGGCCGCAATCACGATTCTGCGTTATCCTTCTGTGGTTGCACGGAAAATTCAGCGGCAAAACATGGCCGCGCCGGCATCCAACCAACCCGCTTTTGTCAGCTTGACCATGACCAGATGACGCTAACCGAACTCAAATACATCGTCGCGGTATCGCGCCACAAGCACTTTGGCCACGCAGCAGAAGCCTGCTTTGTTGCCCAGCCTACCTTGTCGGTGGCGATCAAGAAGCTCGAAGACGAGCTGGGCGTGGTGATATTCGAACGCGGCGGCACTGAAATTTCGACCACGCCGCTGGGCATGCAAATCGTCGCGCAAGCCGAACGGGTGCTGGAACAAACCGCCGCCATCAAGGAAATCGCCAAGCAGAACAAGGACCCGCTGGCCGGTCCATTCCGCCTCGGCGTCATCTACACGGTCGGCCCCTACCTGCTGCCGCAGCTGGTCAAGGCGATGATCGAGCGGGTGCCGCAAATGCCGCTGATCCTGCAGGAAAATTTCACCGTGCGCCTGATCGAATTGCTGCGCCAGGGCGAACTTGACGCGGCCATCATGGCGCTGCCGCTGCCGAGCGCCGGCCTGCATCTGCAAGCGCTGTACGATGAACCGTTCGTGGTCGCCATGCCCAGACATCACCCGTGGGCCGAGCGCACCGATCTGACGGCGCAGGACTTGAAGTCGGAAACCATGCTGCTGCTCGGCGCCGGCCACTGCTTCCGTGACCAGGTGCTGGAAGTGTGCCCGGAAATGTCGCGCTTTTCGACCACCGGCGACGGCATCGCCAGGACCTTCGAAGGATCGTCGCTGGAAACCATCCGCCATATGGTCGCCTCCGGGATCGGCATCACGGTATTGCCAGCCGCATCGGTGCCAGACATGCACGCCAAGGACAGCATGCTGCAGTACGCGCCGTTTGCCGATCCGGCGCCGTCACGCCGTGTGGTGATTGCATGGCGCAAAAGTTTTACTCGCCAGACTGCACTGGAAGCGGTGCGCCAGGCGGTCCTTTCCTGCAATCTGTCGGGTGTCGCCATGCTGCCGGACGCCGACGTCACCGAGAGCTGACGATGCCTGTTGCCGCAATCAACCTGAACCGGCTGCAGCTGTATGCGCGCCTGATCCGCCTGGACAAGCCAATCGGCATTCTGCTGTTGCTATGGCCAACCTTGATCGCGTTATGGCTGGCATCCAACGGCCAGCCAGACTGGCGGCTGGTGGTCATTTTTACGCTGGGCACGGCCCTGATGCGCTCGGCCGGCTGCGCCGTCAATGATTATGCCGACCGCGATTTCGACCGGTTTGTGAAGCGCACCGCCGAGCGGCCCATCACCTCCGGCAAAGTGACCGGTCGCGAAGCCTTACTGGTCGCCGCGGTACTGGCGATCGTCGCATTCCTGTTGATTCTGCCGCTGAATGCATTGACCCTGCAGTTGTCGGTGGTGGCGCTTGTGATTGCCGCCAGCTATCCGTATTTCAAGCGTTTCTTCGCGATACCCCAGGCTTATCTCGGCATTGCCTATGGTTTCGGGATCCCGATGGGCTACGCTGCCACGCTCGGCACGGTGCCGGCTGCCGCCTGGCTATTGCTGCTTGCCAATGTTTTCTGGACGCTTGCCTATGACACCGAGTATGCGATGGTCGACCGTGACGACGACATCAAGATCGGCATCAAGACTTCCTCTCTTACCTTCGGTCGCTATGATGTCGCCGCCGTGATGCTGTGTTACGCGGTGAGCCTGCTGCTGATCCTGGCAATTGGCTGGCAGGCTGGTTTGCGCGGCTGGTTTGTCGGCGGCGTGCTGGTGGCTGCCGGCTGCGCGATCTATCATTATCAATTGATCCGCGAGCGTGACCGGATGCGCTGCTTTGCTGCGTTTCGCCACAATAACTGGCTAGGGGCAGCGCTGTTTGCCGGTGTCGCGCTCGATTACGCATTGCGTTGATCGGTACTGTGTAAATCCATACTGCGTATAGCGCCTGCTCCTGAGCGCATTCCAAAAGTGTTGCCGTAGCGCGGGCTTAGTTTGATTCGACGCAAATGGTCGAATCGGACCATGCTTACACTCGACATCATTCATCCCCTTCATAGGAATATCGCCATGGAAAACAGCACCCAGATCAACCAAAAACGCGAGTCACTGGTCAGCGACTTAAAGGCAGTAATCCAGGATGCGGAAGACTTGCTCAGAAGCAGCGGCCAACAAGCCAGCCAGCAGTTCGATGACCGCTATAAAAATGCCCGAGTGAAATTTGAAGACACGCTGAGCCATGCTAAAACCAGCCTGTCCGGCGTCGAGCAAAAGGTCAGCGCCCGCACTCGGGAAGCAGTCGATAGCACCGACCAATACGTGAAAGCGCATCCATGGCAATCGGTTGGTATTGGTGCCATCGCCGGTCTGGTGGCGGGCTTTTTGATGTTGCGCCGCTAACCCGCGATCGTTTCAATCCACGCTGTTGCCATCGCCTGCGAAGGCAACAGCGTGTCCGCAAGCGCCGGCAGACTGGTCACTGCCGCAGTACAAGTAGTCTGCCGGGTTGGAAACTTCATATTTCCGGTTCTATCGACTGCAAGCTTGCAGCCCATAGCGCCTGTCGCCGCTATTTGCTCAACACCGCCCACAACGCTGCAAACTGAACAGCAAAAGCCCGCACCAGGTCCGGCTCACTGCTCAGCACCAGATTTTCCTCGTTGTACTGGCTGGCGCTTCGGGTCCAGTTATAGCTGCCGTTGAGAAGCCACTGGCCATCGAAAAGCGCGAATTTGTGATGCATGTGCGCAGCCGTGCGGTCCACCGCGACCGCTATTCCCGCGCGGCGCAATGCATCGATATCGCTGCCGGCATCAAATTCCTTGTCGTTATCGGTAATCAAGCGGACCGGGACGCCGCGCCGGTGCGCCGCCAGGATTTCATCGGTGATGCGGTCATCCGATAGGGTGAATACGCAAATGCTGATGTCTTGCGAAGCACTGCGCAGGCGCTGCTGGATCGCGCGCAGGCAGGCTTCGCCCGGACTGAAATGCGCTTCACTGCGCACCATGCCAACCGGCGCCCGCACGGCATCCAGCGCCCGCGCCACACCGTCGAGCCATTTCAGCAAAGTCATCGCGTCGGTACTGCCCAGGCGCAGCCGCACCAGTTCGAACGCCCGGTTGCGCACCCGGCGCAGCCCCTCTTCCGGCGTGCCACTATCGCGCAGCATCGCCACCAGTTCCCGGCGCTCGTCATCGCTTAAGCGCGCATCGGCGATGCTGGCTTCCAGGTGCATCAGAACGGCTTCGGTGGCTTGATCAGCAGGATTCATTTGGGTCATTGTCTGTCAATGGTGATCGGCAAATTACCTTGCAGGCCGGGGCAATCGCGATGCCGGTGATTGGCCAGCTTGCACGACAGTAAAAAATCAATATGGTCTGCCCGTCGCGCCTCGCCCGCTCGCAGCAAGCCACTAGGTTTGGGCTTGGGCTACTGCCAGCCGCGCGACCATGGCAGCGGCCCAGTACCCGGACTCGGCGGCGCCCTCCGTGTAAGGCATGCTCATATAGTCACCGGCGAGAATTGTTGTCGGCAACGCCTGCTCGCAGCGCTGGCGGTATGCCTGCAATTGCGTCGAACGCCCGACCGGCGACAGCGGTTCTGCGACTGGCCACCGGTACACCCGGGAATGCGTGACATGCGCTGCCAGTGACGGGAAATAATCTGCAACCGACTGCATGGCAGAGGCAACGATCTCTTCATCGGATGACGACATCAGCCGAATCGCCGCATCATGCGACAGCATCAAGTTCAACAACTGCCCCGCCACCGCATTACCCCGGTTCTTGTTGTTTTCAATGCCAACGGCTGCAACGGTGGCACGCTCTTTTCGCGGGATCAGCAGCCCATATGCCGCCGTCAGGTTTTCCGGCAATCTGAAATGGGCATCCGTAACACAGGCAATATTGATACTCGCGCTGTAAGGCGTGGCAAGCAACGAGGCCATCGATTGATCCGTTGAATGCACCAGCAATTTTTCGGCGACAGGTGCAGGCACGGCAAGAATCACGTGTCGCGCCATGAAGGTGCCGCACGAAGTATGAACGCGCGCGTGTCCGTTGATACCACCAACCTCTTCAATCGATTGCACGCTTGTATCGAGCATCACGTCCAAGCCGCGAGCCAGCGTCTCCGGCAATATGCCCAGACCTTCTTTCAGTGAAATAGTCTTTGCTCGCCGCATGCCAAAGGCTGTCAAGGCAACCGCCAGCGCCCTGGAGGTTTGCTCAGGAGTTTGGAAGTAGAAACCGTGCAGCATCGGCTCGACCACATACTCGGTGACTTCATCGGCAATTTGGTCACCGGACCAGGCAGCGGCACTTTCCGTATCAAATGCAGCCCATTGGCTATAGTCGCTCAGGGACAGCTCTTTCTGTTTGCCGTGAAAGTGCAGCGAATGCCACGCCAATCTCAGCATGCCGTACAGGCTCAGCAATTTAAGCGAATCCAGCGGACGGTCGATGCGCATGCTGCGCGGCGTGCCGTCGCGAACGATGGCACTGCATTGAGAAGTTGTGCAACTTTGCTGCGCCAGGCCGAGCCGGCGCAGCATATCCAGGATCAGACTGTATTCAGACGACAGAAACTGTGCCCCGCGGTCAACCACATGGCCGTTGACGACATCGCTCGTCATCCGTCCGCCGACCCGGGCATCGGCCTCGATGACTCGCGCTGATATTCCCTGTTGCTTCAAGAAATAAGCTGCAGTCAGGCCGGCGATGCCGGCGCCCACGATGATGATGTCAGGCTGAGAAATGTCGAGTGTCACTGGCATCTGGCGTTGAATTGGCGGAGATGGGTATACGTTGCCATCAAAAGAATCATTGCAATTCCTTGTCTTTCAGCGTCAATCTGAAAGCCAGGCGGACCAATAGAGGCCGACACAAAGCCGACACGCTTGCCAGGCCCGCCTGGCTTAGGCTATAACTATTTTACGCCGGAAGACACATACTCCACATCGGTGGCAATATTGTTTGCATCGAAAGAGACAATCAGCGATTTGCTATAAAACTTCATGTCAAACACCGATCCCTTGGCATGCATATAGGTATATACAATGCCGTTTTCTGTCTTATTCTTGATCAGTGGGTACACCGCTTCCCCATGCGGCTTGCCGAGCAAGGCAAGAACTTCGGCACGGGTCGACTTTCCCTTGATAATTGCCGGCACCTTTGTGTCGTCAAACTCGGTCGCATCGTCAGGAAACGAGCTGACAAATTCCTGGCCGACGAGCAGGTCGTTGAAAGTAAAGAAGCTCATCGAGCGCGCCGGAACGACACCGGGATATCGGCCCGTGCCGGCGCCTTCTGCATAGGCGTAACGGGCCGTCTTGATTTTCTCGTTATTCTTGAGAAGTTCGCCAGTTTGCATTGGCGCTCCCATCACGCGCGTCACGTCGGCGCTCGTGGATTTGCTAACCACTAAGGCTTGCGGATCGGGGCGCTTGAAGTTGGTGCCGGCACAGCCAGTCAGGATGACTGCAAAAACAAGCGCGGACAAAATTCCCATCTTTTTTTTCATTATTTTCCCTTTACCTTTAGTTAAAACATTGAAACATCAAAACAAACCACCTTAAATTATACGCAAGACCTCGCAGTCATCCGACCGTATAGTTTCAAGCTTAGTCGCAGGCCGAGCACCTGCAAGACAAGCGCACTCGGCCATGCCGCACCCTACTTAGGCCAGGCCATGACCGTCTTTTGCACCTTGCCGCCTTTCGCTACGCGAACCGACTTGGTCACCGTGTGACCTTGCGTGTCGCCGCGAACGCGATAAGCGCCGGCTTTCGGAAAATCTACCAGCATGATCGGTCCACCGCAAGTCGTCTTGAGCAATGGCCGCCCTTTTCCATCAGCAATTTCAACGCCGACATCAGCCAGGTAGGTGCCATCACCTGCGGCGAAAGTCAGCATCAGATCATAATCCGCTGCTGCCTGCTTCATCTGGTCCTTGGACATTTCGCCTACGCCGCCGCAGACATAAGTGATACCGTTTTCTGTTGTCGGCTGCAGTGCCGCAGCTGGCGCGGAGCTGGATTGTACAGCGGCCGGGGCGCTGCTTTGCGGCTGTGCCTGGGCAAGTGTTGCCGTGGAAGACAGGGCGAGCAG
>JAKFBY010000010.1:0-4238 GCA_036677325.1 Paucimonas sp. | reverse complement strand
TTGCGCAAATGGCTGATTGTATTGTCGCAGGCGCGCTAATTAGCTACGTCGCAACGGCGAATGCCAGATGGTGCCAGCCATGATCGGCGTTGCTGATCCCACGGACATTGGCGCCCCAGTCAACAAGATCGGTCGATGCCGGCGGCAGGCAAGCTGCCGGTAGCCAATCGTCAGCGGTCACCAGTTACCACTTACGGACATCAGGCAAGCGTTTGCATTGCCCACAGGGTCAGGCTGATGCCCACCGTGGCACTGATACAGGCGGCAATCTGCATGCGCTTCTTGGCTAACAGGGACGTGCGCCGGCCGAGATAGATTTTGTTGTGCAATGAATTTCCCATTTTGCTCCTCCTTGAATCCAACATTTCCTTTTACGAAATTGTAAATAAAAATTTACGTAGAACATGTGATCTACAGCACATAACTGTGTGGTTTTCAGGAAAATGTTGCACATTGCAATCGCTTCACGTGCATCGCTCGTGAAGCGCCGTCGGCCAAACGCTTACTCCTCCGTTCCCACCGGCGCCGGACCGGTGCAGTCGATGCGCCGGACGCGCTGCCGGTAGCCGGATAATCGGGTATGCTGATTGTGCCCGACCAGTGGGGCGCTGCGCACTGCACATGTCCCGCCGGAACTGCAAGGAGAATCGCAATGAAGGTATCCGAATTGGAAGGAGCCGTGCTGGATCGATGGGTCGCCAGGGCGGAAGGCATCGAGGTCAAATACAGTACGGTCGAACAATACTGGCGCATCATCGGCGATGCCGAAGACCTGCACTGGGCACCGCACCAGGACTGGTCGCAAGCCGGGCCGATCATTGAGCGTGAATTGATTTCGCTGATTGCACCGATCATCGGCGATCGCTGGGAAGCCAGTTACGGCAGATCGGTCGAGACCCAGGCGGTGTGCGACGGCAAAACGCCACTGGAAGCGGCAATGCGGGTATTCGTCACAGCCAGGTTTGGCGAGCAAGTCACCGATATTCCGGCGTGAATTTTCCCCATGCCGGTTCATTTCAGTGCACGCCATTCGGCCCGATGACCATTCTCAATGGCGGTTCATGCAGCACCGATATGATGGCAATTCAGTGAAACCGGAGACCGACATGGCAAATCAACAGGACTGGCAAACCGAGTCATACAAGGGCATGGAAATTCACGTCACCGCGCTGCCTCATGACACTTCGGCCAGTCTGTGGGATTACGCGGTGCGCGTGGTCTGGCCAGGCGAAGATCCGACCAGCGACAGCGAAGTCATCGGTCAATCCGGCGATCAGGCCGACTACCCGAGCAGGCAGGCGGCACTCGAAGCCGGCTTTGTCAGAGGCCATGCGCTGGTCGACGAACTGGCCACATAACGTCCCCGGCCTGTCAGGCGCCGTGCAGCCAATTCCCTGATCGGCGAAACGGATCGGCGCCATTCACTGCCGGCGGCATGCTGGCAGGTAAGCAGCGGCATGTGCTGATGCGTTAGTACATCGCAGCCTGCTCTTGTGTTCCTGTGCAACAGTTGTTTATGCAAGGCTCCCATCGGTGTCTGGACAGGCTGTCAAACTCGGTGCGCTTCATGCATGTACGCCAGCCAGTGCCGAGAAATTCCTGAATAAGATTGAACAATCCTGGTAATTAATGCATGATCGGATCGGCTTGCACCGTCATGATGCATAGGCAGGCAGCCGCCAGTGCCCCTGCCCGGAGCTTGCCCGACACTGCCAGCACTGCCGCAGTCGTGGAATGGACCGGGCCAAATCAAGACTAACCTGGCAAGATAACAATAACGCATCGATCAGATTGCATCTGATCAGCGACACCTACCATCATCAAAGAGGACAGAACATGTGGCCAGCATCCGCAGCAACCAATATCCAGACAGAACAGCAGTCACGACCAGCCACAGGGATGATTGCGGCAGTCATGCTGTGCATCGGCCTGGCTGCATGCGGAAAACAGGAAGTGCCGGCGCCGGCGCCAGCCGCGCCGCCGGTCGCAGAGCAGCCAAAGCAGGTCGATCCATACGACACCACCAAAATGGTGTTCGGCGCGCCCCCGGCCGTGGTCTCCACCACTCGCCATACCGGCCCGTTTGCAACCGGCGATTCATTGAGTTTTGATGCGCTGCTGAAACCGCTCGACCCGTCACCGACCAAAACCATCCAGATCGATACCACCCACAAGATCATCGAGATCTCGCCCGGTGTGAAATTCAGCGCCTGGACCTTCGGCGACCAGGTGCCCGGACCGACGATTCGCGCCCGCGTCGGCGACAAGATCCGTTTCAGCATGACCAACCGCAGCGATGAAACGGTGCAGGCGCCCGAGATCGCCGCGCCGATGATGCACTCGATGGACTTCCATGCGGCGATGGTGTCGCCGCAGGACAAGTACCGGTCGATCGCACCGGGCCAGACCATTTCGTTTGAATTCACGCTGAACTATCCGGGCGTGTTCATGTACCACTGCGGCACGCCGATGATCCTCGAGCATATCGCCTCAGGCATGTATGGCGCGCTGATCGTCGAGCCGCGTAACGGCTATCCGACCAAGGTCGACCGTGAATTTGTGGTGATCCAGAGCGAGTTTTATGCAAAGCCGGATCCGAATGGCAAGAAGGTCAATGGCCAGCCGCTGTATGTACTCGATAACGACCGCCTGAAAAGCAAGTCATCCACCCATACCGTATTCAACGGCACCCATAACGGCATGGTCAACAAACCATTGCCGGCCAAGCCAGGCGAGCGGGTACGCGTATTCCTGATGAACGTCGGCCCAAGCAATACATCAAGCTTCCACGTGGTCGGCACCATCTTTGACCGGGTCTGGGCGGATGGCAACCCCGACAACCAGCAGCGCGGCCTGCAAACCGTGTTGCTGGGTTCGAGCAGCGGTGCGATTGTTGAATTCATCGTGCCGGAAGCGGGCAAGTACATCATGGTCGACCATCATTTCGCCAACGCCTCGCAAGGCGCAATCGGCCTGATCGACGCCGGCGGCATGGCCGAAGGCGGCGAACTGGAACATCACAACATGGCGGCCACCGGCACCCCGACCGATCCCGATACGCTCAAGGGCAAGCTCAATTTCGAGAGCAAGTGCCTGGCCTGTCACTCGGTGGGCAAAGGCGACAAGCTCGGACCGGATGTGCTGGGCGTGACCAAAACCCGTACCGATGCGTGGCTGATGAAATGGCTGAAGTCGCCGGAAAGCATGCTGGCGAGTGACCCGGATGCCAAGGCGATGCTGGCAAAATATAAAGTGCCGATGCCGAACCAGAACCTGTCGGATGCCGAGGCGATGCAGTTGATCAAGTACTTCCACTGGATCGACGAGCAAACCGGGGCGGCCCATGCACCTGCCAAAGCGCCTGGTCAGGCAGCCGCACCGGCTCCTGCTCCAGCAGCGCCGGCTTCAGGGCCAGCAGCTGCGCCGGCACCTGCCAAGAGATAATGGCCCGGAAATTATTCTGGTCGATACTGCTGGCCGCCGCCATGCCGCTGACGGCAGCGGCATGCGGCGTGTGCATCGAAGACAAGGTGGCCGCCACCTATGATTTCAAGGTGGTGGCCAATGCGACGCGCAACAATCATACGGTATTGTTTTTCGAACTTACCGGGCTGGCGTCGCACGGCACGCCAACCCGGCAAGCGATTGCCGCTGCAGTGGAGCAAACGCCAGGGGTCGAGCGCGGGACGGTGCGCCTGTCTCTGGAGCAGGCTGCCGTTTCCTTTGCCGTCGATGCCAGTCGCCATTCGCCGGCCGACATGAAAAAACGGATTGAAAAAAAACTGGCAGCGCAGCAGCTGGGCTTGAAACCGCTGCGCACGATATACAAGGGTGAGCTGACCGAACCGGCGTAAGCTGGTACCGGCTGTTGCAAAAACCTCAAAAGAAAATGACTTTATCGGCTCAGGCCTTGCCGATTGCATCTGACCATCTCAGATCAGCAATCGGCAAGGCCTGAGCCATTTTAATTACAGGCCTTACGCAAGTCTTACGCAATATCCGGCTGCGGGCCAACCATCCCGTTTGGGGTCAGGTAAAACAAGCTGGTTGGCCCGCCTGGCAGACGGCAGTCGCGTTTCTCCCATTGATGCGATTACACCAGTTCGATCGCCATTGCGGTGGCTTCGCCACCACCGATGCATAGCGATGCCACGCCGCGCTTGCCGCCGGTCTTCTTCAGCGCGCCAATCAGCGACACGATGATGCGCGCACCCGAGGCGCCGATCGGATGGCCCAGC
>JAKFBY010000009.1:0-1502 GCA_036677325.1 Paucimonas sp. | reverse complement strand
CGCCATGACGGTTCCCTGTAATGGCTAAATGAGAGTACGTGGGCCGATTGGACAGGTAGAGTGCGCGCTGGGCAATGTTTATTTGGGCCAGATCAAAGCCCCGGACGGCCGTTAATGCGGCTGATCTACGCACGGTTCTATGTGCACGGTTCTAGGTAAGGAGGCGTCAACTTGAGTAGTAATCGCTGGAACAGAGACGAGCTGAAGCTGGCATTCCATTTGTATTGCCAGCTGCCTTTTGGCCGGCTGCATCAGCGCAAACCAGAGATCATTGAGCTTGCCGGCCTTATCGGCCGAACGCCGTCGGCGTTGGCCATGAAGTTGGTCAATTTCGCCAGCCTGGACCCCGCTATTACCGCAAGTGGGCGCAAGGGGTTGGGTGGTGCATCCAAGCTCGATCAAGAAGTCTGGGATCAGTTTCATGCGGACTGGGAAGGCCTGGCGCTAGAGTGCGCAAGCTTGAGGGCGGGGTTGGTTGCCGGCGCTGGTGCTGTAGCCCTCTCGATCGAAGATGACCCGACTGCCGACTACATCGGCGAAACGCGGCAAGTGATAGTCGAGCAGCGCATAAAACAGCAGTTCTTCCGTAAGGCAGTGCTGAGCAGTTACCGAGGGAAGTGCTGCATGTCCGGCTTGGCAGAGCCGCGCTTGTTGCTTGCCAGTCATATCGTGCCTTGGAGTCAGGACAAGGCGAATCGCCTGAATCCTGCCAATGGCCTGTGCCTTTCCGCGCTGCATGACCGCGCCTTCGACCAGGGCCTGATAGCCCTGACGGATGAATACGCGGTGATCCTCTCGGAGTCGTTGCGCCAGCGCGACGAACCGTTTGTGCGGGAAGTGCTGTTGCCACTTGCCGGCCGACAAATCGAATTGCCGGAGCGGTTTATGCCGAGTGTTGAACTGGTCGCGTGGCATCGCGAGCAAGTGTTTGTGGGGTAAGTGAGTTAGCAACATCGATGATCAAAAGCAGAGCCACGGCTTTGTTGATGGATAGCGCTATTGCTCAACCCATCCGAACTGATTTTGCTTATGGACGAAATTCTGTCGGCCACAGGAAGTACGGGCCGAATTTCGGGCTCATGCGGAACTCACCACCTGCACTTTTGCCTTTCTCGGTCAGGTAGTTTTTGCTGTCTCGTACTTCGAGATATTGCTCTGTGATCAACCTATCCATCAGTTCGTTGGTCTTGAGCCCTATTTTTTGCGCCAGCTTGGAGCTGGTCAGTTTTTCGACACTGTCATCGCTTTCAACTTTGTTGCTGTCGCCGTCGCTTTCCTTGGAAACAACCTCCAGTGAGATGCGCACCTCATCGCTGATGCGGATGATGCGCTGGGCTTCTTCGTACGCATCTCTATAGAGATCGGCATCATCGCCACGGTTGATCAAAACGCCCATTTCGTTGTTGTTGACCTGGCTGAACTCGTAGAGGTTCAGGCTGGTGATGATGCAAAACTCCTCGTTGAGGTAGCACTTGGCATGCAGATTCTTGCAAAAACTGGTG
>JAKFBY010000008.1:0-10076 GCA_036677325.1 Paucimonas sp. | reverse complement strand
CAGGCACCCCAGTTTTTCGCCAAGCCTGCCGGCTTCCGCCAGAAAGCGCGACAACAGTGCATCGGTATTGATTAATCGATGTTCATGCGTAATGCTGCGCGGCACCTTCACTGAAAAACGGAAAGATTCCGGTACGCTGTCGTGCCAGCGCGCATACGTTTCGGGGCGATGCGGCCGGTAAAAAGAAGTATTGATTTCGACGGCGGGCAGGACTGCAGCGTAACGTTCGAGATGACTCCCATGTTGCGGGAAACGTTGTTGCACAGTGGCCGGCACACTCCATCCGGCACAGCCAATCAATATTTGGCTGGAAAGTCGAGGATCAATAATTATCTATCCCTCCTCAATTCACCACACAGACGGTACAACGGCGTCCATTCATCCATATTCAAATCATCTGTTCTGCTCATATATATATCACCTGCTGACGACGATTTAATAACCGGTAAGCGGGTCGCAATAACGGTGCGTAGCACTACGTCTAGCGGCGCCGATTTCATTTCCCTCGTTTTCATTTTTCAATTTATTCAATGCATGATTTTAGAGTAGCGGGGATCGTAGCAAGTTCAGACAATCCAGGGCCATTGCAAAAGCATGGTCTGTCCTGTCATCCAGTTGGAGAATGGTGGGCTAGCGCAATCGAATGCCTTGGCAGTTTATTACGAATTGCACTTTTTCCTATGCCGGGATGGTTAGCCCGGCAAGTATGCCGACATCACGGGGCAATCGCCTTTTTGTTACACTGCCTGCATGAATATTGTTGGATACCCATGATGCTGACTGCCTCCCGCGCCCCTGATTTGAAAACCGTCTTGATTGCCAGTGGCCTGGTCCTGTCGCTGGCGATGGGCGTGCGGCATGGCTTCGGCTTCTGGCTGCAACCAATCTCGCAGGCGCACGGCTGGACCCGTGAAACCTATTCGCTGGCGCTGGCGCTGCAAAATCTGATGTGGGGTGCATTTGGCCCGTTCGCCGGCATGGCGGTGGACCGCTTCGGTACCGCCCGGGTGGTGATTGTCGGCGCCATCCTGTACATGGCCGGCCTGCTCTGGATGGCGCTCATCACGCAACCGACACTGTTCGTGGTCGGCTCCGGGATCCTGATTGGTGCTGCGCTGGCATGCACCGCCTTTGGCGCCATCAGCGGTATCATTGGCCGCACCGCGCCGGCAGCGCAGCGTTCCTGGGCCTTTGGCCTGTCATCGGCGGCCGGTTCGTTCGGCCAGTTCGTGCTGATGCCAGTCGAGCAGCAGCTGATTTCCGCAACAGGCTGGCAAAACGCGTTTTACCTGCTGGCGGCGATGGTGTTGCTGATCATGATCCCGATGGCGTTTTACCTGCGTGAACCGGCGCAGGAAAAAAATGGCGCCCATGAACAAAGCATCTGGGAAGCCACCCGCGAAGCGTTCGGCTACAAGCCATTTCTGTTGCTGGTGGCCGGCTACTTCGTGTGCGGCTTTCAGGTGGTGTTCATTGCGGTGCATATGCCAGCCTACCTGAAGGACAAGGGATTGATGGATCCGAATGTGGCGGTGATGGCGCTGGCCCTGATCGGTCTGTTCAATATTTTCGGTTCTTACTATGCCGGCAAGCTGGGCGGCAAGCTGCCCAAACGCTATCTGCTGTCATCGATTTACATCAGCCGCGCAGTGATCATTTCGCTGTTCTTGCTGGCACCGCTGTCATCCTGGTCGGTGTATATATTTTCAGCAGCCATGGGCTTGTTGTGGCTGTCGACCGTGCCGCTGACCAATGGCGTGGTCGCCGGCATCTTTGGCGTCAAATATTTATCGATGCTGTCCGGTTTCGTGTTCTTTTCGCACCAGGTCGGCAGCTTCCTCGGCGTCTGGCTGGGCGGCTACTTGTTCACCAGGCAGGGCACGTACAATACCGTATGGCTGATCACGATCGTGCTGGGGGTGTTTGCTGCCCTGATCAATTTGCCGATCAATGAAAAAGCCATCGTGCGCCATCAGCCGGTGCCGGCATGAGCGATCGAAAGCAGTGGCTAGCAAGTCTGCTGTTTGACCGGAGCGGCCTGGCCGCGACCTGTATTACAATCGACTGGCGAATTCGTTAATCAGATTACTCCGATGCACATGCGTGTTCAAAAAATTCTTGCTGGAATCGCCCTTGCCGCCGTGTTGACTGCGGCATTTCTGGCTTATCTGCGGCCTGCATTTGTCGTCGATCTCGCCAACCGCCTGATCATGTGCTTTTAGTTTCACAATAGTCGAATACTGCCGGAGTATTGCCGATTTGCCAGCGCCGCAGGCATCGATTGCCGCAAGCCGCAAGCGGGGTACCGGAGTAAAATAAAATAATGCATATCACCCTCTCCGAACTGGAACAGGCAATCAATTACTGGCGCATCCTGCGCCCTGCCACCGGCGAGGAATGCAGGCTGTCGCCCGAAGTCAACTTGCTGGCGACGGTGTATGCACTCATGATTTTCAACCGCGTCAGCAGCTTGGCCCTGGCAGCGATCGAGCCAGCACCGCGCCAGCTGATTGAAGCCTGGCGCGTGCAACAGGCACAGGCCAGTGCCTGACATCAGTTACGTCTGAGCAGTAAACGACTTGTCACGCTTGCTCAGTTTTTATTGAGACAGGCTCTAAGCCGCCAAATGGCGTGCCTGACGTTGCGGCAACGCGCTGCTATCACGGGCTTCGCGAGTATCGCTCTTCTTGCTGTTTTCAGCGTGTTTCTTTTTGATATGGGCTTTGTGCGCCTGACCCGCATAATCGCTTTCCAGCAAGCCTTGCACTTGATCAGGCGCAACACCCTGGAGTTGCAGCCATTGAGCCACCAGCGCTGCCAGGCGATCCAGCGCGATGCGGTGGGTGGCATCAGTGGTCTGATACAGCCAGTCGGATAGAGCCATGAAGCGCGCAAACGGCGCGTCCTGCAAAATCGTTGGCAGCGTATGCGCAAAGCGGCCGGAATTGGCAATCATGTCCCAATAGCGGGCAAAGCGCACCAGCCGCTGCATACTGGCGAAATCGATGCGGTCGGTGGCCAGGATGGTGTAGGGAGGATGGGCATCGAATACCAGTCCATAGTTTTCCGTATGGCGGATGATTGGTGTGCCGCGCAGCCGCTTCAAGATGCCAAACTGGATTTCATGCGGCTTCAATGCATACAGCTGATCGAAGCCGCGTGCAAAACTGTCGATATCCTCGCCTGGCAAGCCGGCAATCAAATCCACATGCAGATGGGCGTTTGAATGTTCGCACAGCCAGCGGATATTCTCGGCGGCCTTGTCGTTATTCTGCTTGCGGCTGACCAGGGCCTGGACCTCGGGATTGAAGCTTTGAATGCCGATTTCAAACTGCAGTGTGCCGGAAGGGAACCTGGTAATCGCGTCTTTCAAGGCATCCGGCAAATGATCGGGCACCACTTCGAAATGCGCATACACCGGATCGCTGGGTGCGACGGCCAGCTTGTCGAGGAAGAACTGCATGATTTTCAAACTGGACTTGATGTTCAGGTTGAAGGTGCGATCTACGAACTTGAACAGCCGCGCGCCGCGCGCATGCAGACTTTCCAGTTCAGCCAGAAACAGGTCCAGGTCGAATGGCCAGGCTGTCTTGTCTAGTGCCGACAGGCAGAATTCGCATTTGAATGGACAGCCGCGCGAGGCTTCCACATACAGGGTCCGGTGGGCGATATCCTCGGCTGAATACAGTGCATACGGCAAGGCAATATCAGCCAGTGGTGGTTGCACACCGGCATGCATTTTCATCAACGGCTTCGGGCCGTTCAGAATCTGCCGGCACAATTCCACAAACGTGACATCCCCCCAGCCGGTCACCACATAGTCAGCCAATCGTACGATCGCTTGCTGGTCCGGTTCATGCGAGACTTCCGGTCCGCCCAGCACGATCGTCACGTGCGGGGCAACCCGCTTCAACATCGACACGACCCGGGTGGTCTCTTCGACATTCCAGATATAGATGCCCAGGCCGATGATGCGCGGTTGCTGTGCCAGCAGTTTTTCAACGATTTCGCTGGTCTTGGTGCCAATCACAAATTCCTGCAGGCGGGTCGCCGATTGCAGATCGCCCATATTGGCCATCAGGTAACGCAAGCCAAGCGAAGCATGGGCATAACGTGCATTCAGGGTTGACAGCAGGATGCTCATAGTTAAAGGCGGACAGGCAAAAGCGCCATTCTACGCTTCCTGTGCAGAGGTGCCGGACGATAATCGACGCGCTGCCTGGTACGCCAGATAAAAGATAGCGATTGCGATACACTTAATGATGATGCAGCGTTGAATACTGCCAAATCTGTACTGTCAAATCCTGCCACTGAATTAATGGAAACAATAGTCGGATGTTCACAAAAATGCCTGGTCGCATAAGTGTGACTGGATTCGTACTTCTCGTAATCACCATCTGAAAGCCGAATTCCATGAAGGATGCCAACGAAATCAACCCGGGCAAGCACCGTATCGCTTTGGTCTTGCAAGGCGGCGGCGCGCTCGGGGCTTACCAGGCCGGCGTCTATCAAGCCTTGCATGAACATGGCCTCACCCCGGATTGGGTGATCGGCACTTCGATCGGTGCCATCAATGCCGCATTAATTGCGGGCAATGATCATGGCCGCTGCATACAGCGGCTGCGGGCTTTCTGGGACCGGGTTGCGCACGGCGATATATTCGACATGACCAAAGTGTCCGACCCGGCCAGGCAATTCAATATCCGCATGGCCACCTTCGATACAGTGTTGCGCGGCGTAAAAGGTTTCTTTTCTCCGCGAATGATGCATCCGTTTTCACTCGGCTTGCCAGTCAAACCCGAAGAAGCGAGTTTTTACGATACGACACCGCTGACGCAGACCCTGCGCGAACTGGTCGATTTCGATTACCTGAATGCCGCCGGCGGCATGCGGCTGACCGTCGATGCGGTGAAGGTGACTTGCGGCAAGCTGGTCAGTTTCGATAACCGCCAACGCGATATCGGACCCGAACATATTCTGGCCAGTGGCGCGTTGCCACCGGGTTTTCCACCGGTCAGGATCGACGGCGATCTGTACTGGGATGGTGGCGTGTTTTCCAATACGCCGCTGGAAACAGTGCTCGATGATGAGCCGCGCATCGATACCCTGTGTTTCATGGTCGACCTATGGAGCGCGTCGGGCGATGAGCCGACCACCATCGATGAAGTCGGTACCCGGTATAAAGACGTGATGTACGCGTCGCGCTCGAAAAACCATATCGAGCATTATCTGCAACTGCATCATTTACGTCGCACCGTGCGCGAATTACATGCGCAGCTGCCGCAAGAGTGCCAGCGTAAAACCGCCAAGGCCCTGGAAACCGTGGGCCGGGATTCAACCATCCATATCGTGCGCCTGACTTACTCGGGGCGCGACTGGCACATGGCATCGAAAGATGTCAATTTTTCCAAGGGATCGATTCAATGGCGGTGGGAGCTTGGTTACCAGGATGCACTACGCGCCATTGAACATCGCGGATGGATGACCTTTGTTCCTGCTGAAACCGGCATTGTGGTGCATGAACTGGTACCGGATGAAGAAAACGCTGTCACCAGTAAATAATCTGCCTTCATCATCATGTGATCTCTTGCGCCGCACAGTGCTTGCTGCCGGAATGGCGCGGCCGGCCTGCTTTTAATCGTCTTCATGCTGATTGGATTGGTAGTTATTGATAACTGTCAAACATAGAGAGTTGTATTATTGGCAATGAATCCATATAATCCTTCGGTTGCAACGCAACAATATTTGCCTGGCGATTATCAATAAATGGTTGTGGTTGGGCATTGATAAAATTTATGCTGCATCGCACAAAAAGTTCTTGACATTCACGACGAGAAGCTTAAAATAGCATTTGTTGCAGCGCACAATATGTGTTGCGTTTTACCAAATTTGTAATTTTATCGAATCTAGGAGAAAAACATGTTTTCAATTCAAGACCAATTTTCCGTTGCCACTAAAGCCAACGTTGAAGCGCAAGTCGCTCTGTTTTCCGCACTGACCAGCAAGGCATTCGAAGGCGTCGAGAAACTGATCGACCTGAACCTGACCGTTGCCAAGACTTCGCTGGAAGAATCCAACGCAGCTGCCAAGCAATTGCTGGCCGCTAAAGATGCACAGGAATTCTTCGCGCTGGCAGCAGCACAAGCCCAGCCGACAGCTGAAAAAGCCGTTGCCTATGCTCGCCATGTTGCTAACATCGCGACCAGCACCCAAGCAGAAATCACCAAGACTGCAGAAGTGCAAATCGCTGAAACCAGCCGCAAGGTATCGGCACTGGTCGATGACGTGTCCAAGAATGCACCTGCCGGTTCGGAAAACATGATCGCCATCGTCAAGTCGATGATCGGTAACGCCAACGCTGGTTACGAGCAACTGACCAAGACCACCAAGCAAGCGGTCGAAGCGATGGAAAACAACATGAGCACAGCTACAGCGCAATTCACCCAGGCTGCTGAAAAAGCAACTGGCCGCGCCAAGAAATAATTTGCTGCGTTTGCTGCAAACCCGACGGGCCGCTTAAGCGGCCCGTTTCTTTTTGTCATTCAGCGTTCGCAGTCGCACAACCGCATCAGTGCGGTAACGCGCCGCCAAAGCCAGTCGGTTGCACAGACCTTTCTGCCCGGCGTTGAACGCAATCATCGTATGCATTGAAAACAGGACGCCCCGGATGTGAGCACTTGGATCGGCGTCAATCCTGCTTCTTATCAGTGCGCAGGCTCTTGGCACGCAGTTTGCAAACAGCGATAATGCACGACCAAATTTCATTGAAGCACTGATCGCCGCCGCCGAACGCCCTTCATGTATCACGACACCATGACCCATCCAGACACTGTCCACACACCTTCTGTAATTTCCCGCAAGGGACCCGCCTATGTTGTGAAGGGCTCGGACATCCACGGCAGGGGGGTGTTTGCCCGGCGTGAAATCGCGGCCGGCACCAGAATCGTGGAATATAAGGGAGAGCGCATTACCGCCAAACAAGCGTTGAAGCGGCATGGGCGCGACCTGGACAATCCGCATCACACATTCTTTTTCAGCCTGGAAGATGGTCGCCTGATTGACGGTGACGCCGGCGGCAATAATGCACGCTGGATCAATCATGCCTGCGCGCCAAACTGTGAAGCGGTTGAAAATGACGGCCGGGTCTTTATCTATGCATTGCGCGATATCGCCCCGGGTGAAGAGCTGGGCTACGACTATGGCTTGATTGTCAGTGAACGGCATACGCCATCGCTCAAGCGCGCCTACGAATGTCGCTGCGGCGCGCTCAACTGCCGCAAAACCATGCTGGCACCGAAGCGCAGATGACTTCATCTGCCTAACAACAGGCGCTGTGCGTGCCGACCGCGCTTGCTTGACTTCTCAACTGTTTCCGAATGATCATCATGTTCCGCTGCAATCTTCGGCCTGTGGGCCTGGCAGTGCATGAATAAAGGAAGATCAATGAAGCAGTTATTTACCTTGTTTCTCACCGCTTTACTGGCAGGCGGTTGCGCCACTGGCCTCGGCGTGCCGAACGCACCGGATCAAGCGGATCAAGCGGATCAGGCAGATAAAACGGAGAAATCGAGCACCGCCACGCGACTGGTGCGGTTCCAGAACCTCGCGCTCGATCCGCGCAACGGCGGACAGTTGATCGCCACAGGCACCCTGCTTCCCGGCGATATCTTGCTTTCGGCAACAAATGGCATTACCTCAGCCGGCATTCGTTTGCTGACCCTGGCTCCGGTCAGTCATGCGGCGCTGTATGTCGGTCAGGATCAGATTGTCGAAGCGGTCGGCACTGGCGTACGCAATCGTCCGATTGCCGAAGTGATTGCCGAAGAAGATGTGATCGTCGTGTTTCGTCATCCGAATTTATTGCGCGAACATGGCGAAAAAATCCGTGGTTTTGCATTGCAAAAAGTCGGGCGGCCGTACGACCATCTGGGCATCATGCTGCAGGCGCCTTTCACACTGGAACGCCGTATCTGCGAACTGCCCCTGGTGCCGGAAATCATTCGCAACGCATGCCTGCAAGGCATTGCCACCATCCAGCTGGGTACGCCCAGCAATGACCGGTTTTTCTGCTCGCAACTGGTTCTGGAAGCATATCGTCAGGCCGGTTTGCCATTGACCGCCGCCGATCCGCGCTGGATCAGCCCGGCTGACATCTTGCATATGCGCGAAGGCGACGTGCCATCGATGAGCATCCACCAGCCTCTGGCGTATGTCGGGCACTTGAAATTTTCATCAGTCAGTACTGTGGCGCAAGCGCAGTAAGACATACCGCAGTCGACACCCGTGTCGCCCGAAGTACCAGTGACCGCATCAACCGCGTGAGGCGGCCTCCATCAAGGCTTTGCCCGAGCGGCAAACCGCAGAGGCCTTTTCTTCACGACGACAGCTTGTTTCATCGGTATATTCACTGGTGACGACAAAACTGGCATTGCCGCTGACTAAATACCAGGCATCTTCCTTGTAAGACGGCGCGGTGGCAATCCAGCCAAATTCGAATGCAGCCAATCCCAGCAGGCCGATGACTGCCAGCCCACCCATTATGTAGCGCGCGTGTCGCTCAAGCGATGCAATTGATCGTGCCAATTTGATTTCTCCAAAGCAATAAAAATATGATCGCTGAAAACGTCGCCAGAGGCGAGCGTTTCTGGAGAAAAATATGAAAAGTAAGGGGGTGCCTGTTGCAAAAAAGCCGGTAATTGTCGGATTGGTAAGCGCGGTATGGCACCGGCCTTATTTGCCCAAAACCTGTTCGAACGGCGCAGCCGCCGTCCACCCTTCCACCGGATCAATCCACGGCGGCATCCCATACGATGGGCGGGCTGCCGCCCAAGTCGCGGCCACCGCGCACAAAACTGCATCCAGCCAGTCGGCCGAACCATCGCAAATCAAGTGCTTGCGTAACCCGGCATCGAGCAGCAGGGTAATGCCCAGTGGATGGCGCCCTGTTTCCAGCGTTTCGACAATCAGTTGACGGGCCGCTTGCCGCGCGGGTGTTTGCCGTGCCTTGTCATCACTCTTGTATGAAGACCGGGTAACCGCGCGCGCAATCAAGCCGGGGTAACCTTCCAGTGCAATACGCTGCGGGTCACCCGCATGCAAACCGGGAATCGTCACGCCGGCGTGCAGCAAGCGTTGGGTTCCTTCGTGAAACATGTAAGCCACCGGCGGATTGACCCATTTCATTGATGGGCTGGAGCCAGCCGGACCATCGGTCACCCGATGCGCAAACTTGTTGCCTACCGGCCGGGCATTACAAAAAGCCTTGAACGTGTCACGCAGGCTCGCACGGGAAAAGCCTGCGCAGTGGGTGATCAGCTCCGGCCATGTCACTGGCCAGCCGAGATGCTCGACCAGTTCGCGCGACAGGCCGAATGGAAAATCAAATGCACCCAACCAGGTAGCTGGCGCACATAACCATTGTTCAAAAGTTTCCCAACTACAGTATTCATCGATGCGATCAATTTGAAGCAGGTTGCCGCAACAATTTCCGTGCGCCACTGTGATCGGTTTGGCGCGTCGCGGCATCGAAGTAAAGTCAACGCCGACAATGTGCATAGAGAATGATCCTGCAAGATGAAAGCAAGGCTTCATCTTGCGCAATGTTTAGTTTCAATTTTGTGAAACCAGTAAAGTGACACGATGGTGCACATTAATATCGCATCATCAGTGTAGGCGTTTCAGATTCAAACGACTGCCGGGTAATACGCAGGAAATAAAATTGGTCGCCGGTAAAAATAAGCTTAACCGTAAAAAACATTTCTACCGGTAATTTCCATCATCAAAATTTAGGAAAGGAAACATATTCATTTTATAAACGGCATTATAAATTTTTACTGAGAAATAATTAGCGCGCAGACTTCTGATTTTCCTACATTACAATCAGTCGCTGTCCTATGCCACTGAGAGGCTTCCCCTGCTAGCATCCCTAAAGTAGGCGCGCTTTTTTACATGTCATTGCACACACTATTGGAGATCAACATGAATTTTATTATTTGGATTGTCGTAGGTGGCATCATCGGTTGGCTGGCAAGTCTCGTCATGAAAACCGATGCAGAGCAAGGCATGATTTTGAATAT
>JAKFBY010000007.1:0-355733 GCA_036677325.1 Paucimonas sp. | reverse complement strand
GGCAAATCCACCGCGCGAATCGGCAGGCGGCGATCAGGCTGCGGCAGTCTGGCCTTTCCAGCCATGAACTGCTTGACGATGCGATCTTCCAATGAATGAAAGCTGATCACAACCATTCTCCCCCCGGGTGCCAGCAGGTCAAACGCCTGCTTTAATCCTATTTCGAGTTCTTCAAGCTCTTTATTGATGTAAATCCGGATAGCCTGAAAGGTGCGAGTTGCCGGGTCCTTGGCCTTCTCGCGGGTTTTGACGGCGTGTGCCACGATCTGGGCAAGCTGTCGTGTGCCTGAAATTGGTTCGACTGCCCGGCGAGCAACAATCGCCTTTGCAATCTGAAAAGCATACCGTTCTTCCCCATATTCTCGTATCACTTTCTCGATAGTCCGTTCGTCTTCCGTGGCCAGCCACTGCGCCGCCGATATGCCGCGCGTGGTATCCATGCGCATATCCAGCGGCCCGTCGGCCCGAAAACTGAAACCCCGCGCCGCATCATCGACTTGCGGCGACGAGATGCCCAAATCCAGCAACACGCCATCTACCTGGGAAACCCCGCGCTGTGCGAGAGCGTCGCCCATTCCTGCAAAACTGCCATGCACCACTGCAAACCGCTGATCCGCCACGGCCTGCGCATTGGCAATGGCTTGCAAATCCTTGTCAAACGCCAGCAGGCTGCCGGTTGCATTCAACTGCGCCAAAATCCTGCGACTATGGCCGCCGCGACCGAAGGTGCCATCCACATATCTGCCGCCGGCACGCTCGCCGGTGATATCCAATGCATCAACTGCTTCCTCCAGCAGCACCGTACGGTGCTGCAACTCTGGCACCGCTTGCTCACTCATTGCGGGCCTAGAAAGAGAAATTACTCAGTACGTCGGGCATGCCAGTCGCAATCGCCTGCGACTCGCTTTCGGCCAGCTTGGCCGCATCCCAGATTTCAAAATGACTACCCATGCCGAGCAACATCACGTCGCGCGACAGGCCGACCGCGGTGCGCAATTCGGGCGCGATCAAAATCCGTCCAGCCGAATCCATCTCGACATCGGATGCATTGCCCAGAAAAATCCGCTGCCATGCCCGCGCCGACATCGGCCAGGCGGCGATTTGCTCGCGATGCTGCTCCCATACCGGGCGCGGGAAAAACAACAGGCAACCATGCGGATGCTTGGTCAGCGTGACCCGGCCTTCGCACTGCACCAACAGGGCGTCACGATGCTTGGCCGGAATGGACATCCGGCCTTTGGCATCGAGATTTAATGCTGACGCACCTTGGAACACTGGGAAGACCCTCTCTGTTGACTGGTTAATACTGCTGGTGAATGGTGTACCGGGAAGCAATCAATTCGACTTTTTCCCACAAAATGACACTTTTTCACACTTGCACCCACTTTAGAGGAGGACCTTTTTGCGGTCAAGTAATATTCGTTGACGAAATTGATATTTTTTCCAATGGAGTCAAACACTTAGCGCACTTTGTGCAAGCCCGTCCGCAACAGAATATTGAGCAAAATTAAGCACTTACCGACCACACTGAAAGTGCCCTCTCAGATAAACACATGTGTTTGCGCATACAACAGTCTTTTTCAAAGAATTCCAAACGGAAATAAATGAAGGAATCATCACAACGATCGGGTGTTTCCCCGCACCGTATGCATGCGCTAAAGCGCCATGGCCATGGATTTGCAGCGGGCAATCAACGAAAACGATGAAATACCCAATTTGATATCAGGGATGGATGCCGAAAAGCGTGTATGCGCCCAACGATGCAAGGCCTGAATAGGACTGGCAACGCGCCGGTTGGGTTCCGAAATGAAATGAATTCAGGGAAGAAATAAAAACCGCAATCGTGGATTGTGGTTCGACACCAGAAGGGAATTGGTACCTGGCTGCAGGTTACCTGTTAAAACTTAAAAATGAAGCAAGCCGATAGGCCGGATTCTGTTACGGCTCACAGGTTGCCCTGTTTGCTATGACAGCCATTCCTCTAGGCCGTGAATTACTCCACGGCTCAAGCTTCCTACCCGCACGCTCCGCGAGCCGCCTCAACGCGTGCCTATTTGGAATTGCTCCGGGTGGAGGTTACCGCGTTTCACCGTAACTGAATACGCTCGTCTCTGTGGCCCTATTCCTCGCCTTATACCCTTCCGGCTTGCGCCGGACAGGCTTTCAGCGGACGGCCGTTAACCGTCACCCTGCTCTGTGGAGTCCGGACCTTCCTCCCGCTGGCAACACGACCGAGGTCATGTGCCAGCCAGCGGCTGTCTGGCTTGCTTCATCTGCCATTGTAGCCGAGTATGCAGGAAATGACGGGCCAAATCACTGCCGGGACATGCCGCGGCCGCAATCAAGGCGGCACGCCAGTGTGCACTGGCGTACATAGAGTTACTTTTTGAGAAGCATCATTGCAGTTTGATTGACAAGCAAACGGTGAATGCAACATAGTCATTTTTCCTGGATGACCGATTGACTCCGATGCAATGGAAACCCCGTTCTACCAAAAGCAAGCTGCTGATCATTGGCGCCAGCGTGCTGGTCACGCTCGTTGCGACCTTACTTGTGGTGAATTTTACCCAAGGCGAAAAGAGCGTAAAACGCGAAATACCGCACCTGTATTCGACCCAGGACCGGCAATTCCTGCGCACCATGGGCGTCATGCTTGGCCCCACCATCGTCGATGGCAACCAGGTCGAGGCACTTTTGAACGGCAAGGAAATCTTTCCGTCAATGCTGGCAGCCATTCGCAGCGCCAGACACACCATCACCTTCGAGACCTACATCTACTGGTCAGGCGAAGTCGGTCAGCAATTCGCCGAAGCACTGGCCGAGCGGGCACGCGCCGGGGTGAAGGTGCATGTGCTGATGGACTGGGTTGGCAGCAGCAAGATGGAACAGCCGCTGATGGACCTGATGCAGCAGGCAGGCGTCGAAATACGCAAGTATCGGCCGCTGCACTGGTATCAGCTGGGTCGTTTCAACAACCGCACCCACAGGAAGCTGCTGGTCACCGATGGAAAGATCGGCTTTACCGGCGGCGTCGGCATTGCCGAACAATGGTCAGGCAATGCGCAGGATCCGAAGCACTGGCGCGATTCGCACTTTCGCATCGAAGGCCCGGTGGTCGCGCAGATGCAGGCGGTATTCATGGATAACTGGGTCGAGACCAGCGGCAAAGTACTGCATGGCCCGGCCTACTTCCCTGCCCTGCAGCCGGCCGGCAAGGCGCTGGCGCAGACCTTCAGCAGCTCGCCGTCGACCGGCAGCGAAAGCATGGCAATGATGTACTTGCTGGCCATTACGGCAGCACAAAAATCAATCCAGCTGTCAAGTTCCTATTTCGTGCCGGACGAGCTGGTGCGCCAGGCGCTGATTGAGGCGATCAAGCGTGGCGTCAAGGTGCAGATCATCGTGCCGGGAAAATACATCGATACCGAAACGGTGCGCAGTGCGTCGCGCGGCCAATGGGGGGATCTGCTGCAGGCCGGGGTGGAAATCCATGAGTATCAGCCGACCATGTACCACTGCAAGGTGATGGTGGTGGATGAACTGATGGTATCGGTCGGCTCCACCAATTTCGACGACCGCTCGTTTCGCCATAATGATGAAGCAAACGTGAATGTCTATGATGCCGATTTCGCACGGCGCCAGATAGATATTTTCCAGCAGGATCTGCAGCAATCGCGCCGCATTACCTACCAGGCATGGCTGACCCGGCCGCTCAAGGAAAAGCTGATTGAGCATACGCTGGCGCTGATCGCGCCGCTGCTGTAAGACGCCGGGCCCGGACTAGCTGCCTGCCGGCCCGGACCCGGTATTGCTTCGGAAATTTACTTGGCCGCTACCGCATCCGGCAGCACCACATTTACATCCAGCACTTCGAGGTTGCCCTGGCGATCCAGCGAAATCTTGATATCGTCCGGATTGACCTTGGTGTACTTGGAAATCACTGCAATCAACTCCTTGTGCAGCGCCGGCAGGAAATCCGGGCCGGTGCGGCCATTGCGCTCGCGCGCGATGATGATTTGCAGGCGTTCCTTGGCGGCGTTCGCCGTCTTCGGTTTGCTATTGAACAGGAAGGAAAGGAGCGCCATCTCACTTGCCTCCAAAAATCCGCTTGAACAAGCCGGGTTTTTCATAGTCGCTAAAGCGCAGCGGCACATCCTCGCCGAGAAAGCGCGCCACCACATCCTGATAGGCTTGCGCCACGTCGCTGCCGGCCATGTGAATCGCCGGATTGCCCTGGTTCGATGCATGCAGCACCGATTCCGATTCAGGGATGATACCCAGCAGCGGAATGCGCAGGATTTCCTGAACATCTGTATAGGACAGCATTTCGCCGGCCTCGACCCGTTTCGGCACATAGCGGGTGATCAGCAAATGCTCCTTGACCGGCTCGCCGCCGTTTTGCGCACGGCGCGATTTGGCCTGGATGATGCCGAGGATGCGGTCGGAGTCGCGCACCGACGACACTTCCGGATTGGTCACCACGATTGCCTCATCGGCGAAGGTCAGCGCCATCACCGCGCCACGCTCGATGCCGGCAGGAGAATCGCAAATGATATATTCGAAACCCATCGCCACCAGGTCGTTCAGGACGCGCTCGACGCCGTCTTCGGACAAGGCATCCTTGTCGCGCGTTTGCGAGGCGGGCAGCACGAACAGGTTGTCGCAATGCTTGTCCTTGATCAGCGCCTGGTTCAGCGTCGCTTCCTTGTTGATGACATTGATCAGATCGTACACCACGCGGCGTTCGCAGCCCATGATCAGATCGAGGTTGCGCAAGCCGACGTCGAAGTCCAGCACGGCGGTCTTGTGACCGCGCAGGGCCAGGCCCGAAGAAAAGCTGGCGCTCGAGGTAGTCTTGCCGACACCCCCCTTACCCGATGTCACCACGATGATCTTTGCCACTACAGACTCCTTAATTTTAGATATTGCGGGACAGAGTTAAGCGGGGCCACCTAGGCGCAGCGTTACTCTGTCCCCAACTGACTACAATGCGGGATGGAGTTAAGCGCAGCATCATTCCATCCCCCCGACTGATTAAAATGGTGATTGGAAGTTAATTGACATTGACCGGCAACACATCGATCCGATCCCCCACCAGTCGCACCTGCACCGGATGATGAAATAGATTGGCGGTAAAGCCGTTTTCAAAGGTGCTGTAAATACCGGCGATCGACACCAGCTCGGCTTCCATGTTCATCGCAAAGATACGGGCGCTGGTGTCGCCTGATGCGCCGGCCAGCGCCCGTCCGCGCAGCGGCGCATAGACATGGATACTGCCATCGGCGATCAGCTCGGCGCCGCTATTGACGATCGCCGTCACAATCAGGTCGGCGCCCCGCGCATAGATGCGCTGGCCGGCGCGCACCGGAGTATCGATGATCATGGTACGCAGCAGACCTGGTGCAGCCTGCACTGGCGCGGCCACAATGGCGGGAGCCGGTGTGGCCGCCGGCGCCACCGCCGTTATCTCGGGCTCGGCTTCGCGCGTTGTCCTGACCATCACATCGAGGCTCAGACCGGCGGCCAGGATCTGGGGTGCGGCTTCCGGCGCAGCATTGCGCACCGCCACCGGATTCAATCGATAGGACTTGAACAGCACAATCAGGGCTGCCCAGTCGATGTCCCGGCCGGCCAGCTCGGCGGCACCGACATCGATGACGGCAAATTCGTCATCGAAATAATCGGATGCACCGCCAGTCAATTCCATCATGGCCTTATTGAGCAGGGGCAGATCGGCTTCGTGCAGGATGATTGACACCGCCACCACGGTGGAAATCTTGATTTCAATAGGCTTGCGGGATTGAATTTTTGACATGACAGCGGCAATCGTTATGCTTAATATTTCAGCACGTTTAAAAAATAAACGGGCCGCAATGTTGCTGCGGCCCGCAAGTATAGAGACAACTTTCGGTATTGAGCAAGAAAACTCGATCTGCCTGCCCGATTTCGTCGGCAGGCAGCCGTATTTAGAAGCAGCTACTTTATCTTAGTTCCAGGCGGCAAGCTTGTTTGTCCGCCCCCTTGCCGAAATCGGCGGCGTTTTCAACGATAATGGCGCTTTGCCCAGCCTGACTTAGCAAGGAATCCGCGTTTTGTTAACTATCGTACAAGCCGATCTGTCCTTTGCACGTGATGCCGACGCAGTTGTCAGGCTACTCAATGCGTATGCACTAGACATCATGGGCGGCGGCGCTGCCTTGTCCCCGTTCGCACAAGCCAATCTGGTGATGGAACTGAAAAAGCGCGACAGCGCCGCGGTGATTCTGGCATTTGTCGACGACCAGCCAGCTGGCCTGGTCATTTGCATCGAAGGGTTTTCGACCTTTGCCTGCCAACCGCTGCTCAACATTCATGACGTGACCGTTCTGCCGCCCTATCGTGGCCGGGGCATCGCCAGAAAAATGCTGGCGATGGCGGAATCCCTTGCACGGCAGCGCGGCTGCTGCAAGCTGACCCTGGAAGTCCTGGAAGGAAATGCGGCAGCGCGTGCATTGTATGTCTCGTGCGGTTTTGCCGGCTACACGCTGGACCCGGCAATGGGCAATGCCATGTTTTGGCAAAAACCGCTGGAAGCCGCATGATCAGACGTTCGCCACCCCTCAGGCTGCCACCAGCCGCCGCCAGAGCGAATAGCCAGCAAGAATGCAAGCATTCGTCCCTTTTCCCCGCCGATTGATCCATGCCGTTTACTTTTTCCCACCCCGCTGCCGTCATTCCCGTCCACCGGTTGCTCCAACGCCGTGCAGTGCTGTCGGCACTGATCATCGGCAGCATGGTGCCCGACTTCCAGTATTTCCTGCCGTTCGATGTCGACCGTGGGGAAAGCCATAGTGCTGCCGGCATCCTGTGGTTTTGCCTGCCGGTCGCCATGGGTCTGTATCTAGTATTTCACCTGCTGTTGAAAAAGCCGATGATCGGCCTGTTGCCACCGCTGGTTGGCGCGCGCCTGAATGCAGCGTATCGCAACACACCGCTGTTGCCGCAGGCATCGGGGCTGGCGGTTGCCGCATCGTTATTGGCCGGTATTCTGACGCATCTGGCCTGGGATGCATTCACCCATTACAGCGTGCTGACCGCATTTGCCCTGCCGTCGTTAAGTGCCCACCTTTTTTCAGTCGGCTCCTATCATGTCTACCCGTACAAAGTTCTGCAGCATGTCAGCACGGTTGGCGGCGCGCTGCTGCTGTGGCATTGGAGCAGACGCTGGTTGGCTGCGGCACCGGTTTTGCTTGTGCCGGCACCGGCGGCACTGGCCGGCCGCTCGCGGCGCACAATCATCGGCATCTTGCTGACTGTGCCGCTGGCAATCGGCTTGTGGCTGGCAATCGATTCGACCATCGCGTCGCACGGCCTGATGGATATGAAGGATTTTGTACGCGAAGCGGTCATTACCAGCATTTCAGGCTTCGGCATGCTGCTGATTGCCTACAGCATGGTCTGGCATGCATTCTTTTGGCAAAAAAAATCAGCCCAGTAGTCTCGTCAATCGCTCCGTACGGCGCTTGCCGTCTGCCGGCTTGCGTGCGAGCCTAAAAACGCATGCAGCACTTCTGGTCGCGGCACGTCCGGTGGTATCAGCTTAGGCGCAACTAGCACTGACAGGCAAGAAAAGCTCAAGCTAGCTTAGGTGACGGGACCACCGAGGAATGGCAGCCAGGCCGCACCTTCCTCGCTTAGCAGCCAGCCGAGCGCGCAGCAATTAAGCAGGGCCGTCAGCCGAAATACCAGCCGGCCAAAATAAAACATCTAAATAGCGTGGCAATGAGCATGCCCGACAATTCTGAGGCGGCGACTGTGATGGATTGCATTGGCGCCTGAACGAAGCGGATCTTGCCTGCAAAAAAGCGCTGCCGGTCGTCAATCATTCGTTCAAAACTGATCAAATCGCCATTTGCCGGCCGACGCGCACCGCTGGCAAAAACCGAGATGTGGACAAATATGCAACCGTGCTCGCCATCCGGGACCACAAAGCCATATCCCTGAACGCGCTTCCAGCCGGTGATTTTTCCCTGATGGCGTATCGGTGCGGCTGGCATGATCGATTGATTAGCAGGCGCCAAATGCGCTGACCGAACCAGTTGCTGCGCTGTTGGTTGCGGCGGGCGGCGGGCGGTACTGGTCCAAGCGCCTGATGAATGCGTTTGAAAGGCTTGTCATCGATTCTTTCAACTGGCTGAAAGAATTTCAAAGATTTTTTCATCATAGCAATTTTATTCCGGAAAAATACCTGCTGATCGATTTGGGCACATGCCGAACAGTGTGCCAAAAATTACAGGAAATCTTGGCCGGGTTGCATTCCTATCCGGGTGACTTGCCTGCGCTACTACGGTGGTTGGCTACGCGGCACAGTCCAATTGTCTGCAGACTGCCAACGCATTTCAGTTCCTTGCTGCAAGCCTACCGCGCTTAGGCACATGGATTGCTTAGTACTCGATCAAGTGAAGCAATATGACGCTTGTCGATCGATATTCAGCAAAGGTGCAACGAAATGGAAAAAATGCGTGTCCGCCATACAGATGATGCCGTCTCCGGGGTTCGGGCCTTGCGCGAGATTCTTGTTAATGAACTGGCGAATATCGAAAGCCTGATCGCAATGTCGGCAGCCGATGATCCGGATACCGAAACCGATCCATTGATTCTTGAAGCCTACAGCCGCCTGCGCACCAGCCTGATTAGCGGTGTGGTCAGCGCCGATGAAGTACTGGGCTGGGTACATGCCTTAGCTGAAAAAGATCCTGAAGGCAACGAATTGGAATGTGTGCGCCGTCTTCCCGACGTCAATATCCTGCCAACCTGTTGAACAGGTTGGGGCAATCAATCGTCCGCCAAATAGTGCTATTGTGATCATGCGTGTTGTACGCATGTGTACACATGCATTGACCCTGCAATTGGATGGCAGAACTGATTGGCGGCTTGCCGTCTCCAACAAACGTGCGCGCAAGCAGCCAAGCCGGGAGTGATGGTAAAGCCATAATGTAACGGCCGGGGCAGCAAGGCCGGTACACTCAGTATAATTTTAATGAATAGCTGGTCCAGTTTTCTTTTGGAGACCATACATGGCTATCACGTATTTTAAACCGGATACCCTGATTGACACATGCTGCGAGCAATGCGGCAACCGTCACAAAGAAACGCTGGCACGGCTTTATTCGGAGGACACACTGGTGTGCGCTGGCTGCGGGTCTGAACACACCAGCGACCGCAGGCAATTCCGGCAGGCCGTTGATGAAACAGAAGCATTAGTAAACAAGCTCCCTGCGTGGACCGGTACCCTGTTATCCTGGTTGCACATGCCTTTACGTTGATACGCACACCCAATGCCCACCTCCGCAAATCCTCCCCGTCATTTTTCATTGATCCGCACCTTCCATCTGGCGGACTTTTTCACACTCGGCAATGCCTCTTGCGGCATGGCGGCGATTCTGCTGACAATGATGTATCAGGAAAGCCAGGCGCTGCTGCATTTCTTTTTAGCGGCGGCAATGGCACCGGCTGCGTTCTTGTTCGATGTGCTCGATGGGCGGATTGCCCGCTGGCGTCGTCACCATTCGGCACTCGGACGCGAACTGGATTCTCTCGCCGATATCGTCTCCTTTGGGGTGGCGCCCGCCGCACTCGGTTTTGCAGCCGGCTTGCGCGGAGGCTGGGATGCAGTCGCGCTCATCTACTTTGTTTGCTGCGGCATCAGCCGCCTGGCGCGCTTCAACGTCACTGCTGAAACACTTTCTGGACCTGATGACAAGGTCGCCTATTTCGAAGGCACGCCGATTCCGACCAGCGTCGTGATTACCGGATTGCTGGCTCTGGCCGCATGGCAAGACCGGATCGGTACGCAGCTGTATGGCGGCACGTGGTTGCTGGGTCCATGGGAATTGCATCCGGCAGCACTGCTGTTTGTCTTATCTGGCAGCCTGATGATCAGCAAGACACTGCGCATCCCAAAAATTTAAGGCGACACGGCGTCAGCGACCGCGCCTGCCTCGCCGGCAGCAGCGTGCCTTATCAGAATTAACTGCAGACGGCACAATACAGCGTCGCTCAAGGGCGCACCCGTGCCATCGCATCTTTCAACGATGAAATCGCAAGCGGCAGCTTGTTGTCGTCAATGCGACTGATGACGCGATACAGACGCACCAGCGTGTAATCGCCGATCTCATGGTCGGCGCAGCGTGACAACTCCTGTTTGGTAAAGTAAATTTTTTCTGCACGGTTGCCGATTGAAATATCAAGCCGGTAAGGCGTTGCATGCGAACTGCCACCAGCAATCGTCCAACCGCAGTGGGACACGCCTGCCCCTTTGCTGCGCACCATTTCCAACAACTTGCGTTCAATTACCAGCATGCCCGGCAGGCGTTCAGGCGCAGGATGTGCAAACCGTGTACTCGTCATGATGGGTCCTCGTTTTGGAAATGGATCGGCCAGGTGCGCTTCGAGCCAGCCATACTTGAGCGTGGCGAAAGCCGCTGGCCCTATCAAACGAGGTAGGAGCCCCACCATTGACCAAAGTTCTAGACCGAGTCAATTATTTGCAAGGTCCTGTTACGAGAATGCCTGCAGCGCTATTGACGAGCCAACTGCAGGCCGATGGCGCGGCATGGTGCGCAATAATGAATGGGACGCAGATAACAGGAGATATCAATCAGACAGGGAGTACTATTTACTGCTTGTAGCAGCCATGCTGCCTGATGATGGTGCTCCGGCTTTGCCTGAAGAGCCTGAACTACCCAAATTGCCGATCTTGCCCGTGTCTATTGAGGAGCGGGCGCTGCCACCAGATGAATTTGGATAACGGACGACGTTGTCCGAGCCAGCTTTGAACCATTGGCCAGGCATATGGGGGATACTGAAATAGATGCCAAAGTGTGGGCGCAAGAGGCAGACAAAATTAATAATACTTCCAAGAAATTTACACGGAGATTCTGAAACATTTACAGATATAAATTGCATACGCTTTACATGCCAATGATCAATAACAGCCGCAACCATTTTGATCCGAAACAGGACTGCGTGATATGCCGCAGCATGGCTGCGATTTGCACCAATTCATTTTCTTCAATAGTGCATTCAATGGAACTTCGAGCTTGACGATTTGTCCATGAACCTTCGTATCCGTTTCAATGGAATGTATAAAACAATGAATCAAGCAATGATCTCTTCGCACTATAACCCGGCACAGTTACTCGATGCACTGCTGCGGCACCTGCAACTCAATAGTGATAGCGCCCTGTCGCGGCGGCTGAAAGTGGCAAAGCGCGTTATTCTCGATATCCGGCATGGCCGCATGCCGATCGGCGGCTCAATGCTGCTGTGGATGCAAGACACTACCGGCATCAGCGTCAAGGAGTTGCGCAACTGGCTGGGTGACCGCCGTACTACGTGCCGGCTGGCGTTTGCGCACCGGCCAAGCATGGTGCTGGCAGGCTGAGCGCAATAGGCTAGCGGATTTGTGCGCCGGGCGACCGCCGTCAGACGGCGTCAGCCTTGGCAAACGCCAGCAAGTCGCGCACAAAGCGCGTCGGTTGCCATAGGTGAGGACAATGGTCGGTATTGTCGTAAATGTGCAATACTGCATCAGGCAGATGTGCGCGCAGGAATTCAGCGGTTTGGAGCGGATAAAAATTACTTTCCGCACCGTGGATTACCAAGCTTGGAATGGTAACCTTCGGCAAGACATCGCGCAGATCGGCCTGTGTCAGGCTTTCCCAAATTTCTGTCAGCGGTGCCGGCATCAGTTTCGCCAAACGCACCCGTTCGCGTTGCCAGCCGCGGGTGTCCTGATCATAGGTTTGGCGCGCACGCGCATTGAGGCCATGGGCGCTGAGCTGCAATACGGTTTCAATAAAATCGTTGCGCAACGCCTGCAGGAAGCGCGCTGCCCGTTCGGCATTGAAAGCGCCATAAATGCCGCAAGCCCAGTTGCTGTCGGTTAACAGCTTGGGGGATTGATCAATCACGCATAGCCGGGTCAATTTTCCTGTGCCAAACTGGCGAATGTATTCCCATGCTGTCAACGCCCCCATCGAATGTCCGACCAGGGTGACGTCGGTCAAGGCGAAATATTCCAGCATCTGGTGTACGTCGCGCGCCATGCGTTGCAGCGTTGCCGGCGTTTCGGTCGGCAGCACAGGGTCGCCATGGCCGCGCGCATCCCACAGGAAAAGGCGATGATGTGCTGCAAGCGCCTTGACGAACATCTGCCATTCTTCATGGCTGGCGGTCCAGCCATGCAGCATCACCAATGGCGGCCCGTTGCCGGTCACCTGGACCCGGATCGATTGACCATCGTCTGCGACAAAATGCATCATGTCACTGCTCCATTCACCATTTTTATGCCAGCAGGTGGCAACCAGATGGTATGCAGTCGCGGGTGCCGGGACGCTGCATGGCAGGTCTGATCATGCATGCCTGAATTCTCCGCGGTTGATTGCTGTCATTAAAGCAGGGAGTGTAAAGTAGCGCATCAAAATTGCAAAGCGTCGGCCGATTGTACCGGTAAGCCGACACAAAAAAGCCCGCCATCAAGGGCGGGCTGCAGGGTGACAGATCAAAGCTTACAATTCAGTACCACTTTCACCGGTTGCTGTTACCGGTTACGTTGCGCCATCTTTCCGAGTGCAATCGCCAGTGCAGCACCGCCAAGCGCTTTAATCAGGGTCGGGTTTTGCGCATAGAATTGGCTCATCTGGTCGATGACACCAGGGTTTTCCTGTTCAGCACGATTGGCGATTTCTTGTACCTGATCCGGGCTTAATTGGTCTACCTCTTCCGGCGACAGCTGGGCTTGCTGCCCACTGCCGAGCCGATTGAGCAAGCCATCCAGCATGCCGCCGCCTCCGGCACCGCCCAACAAAGAGCCGAGCCCGCCGCCGTTACGGCTACCGCCCAATAGCGACCCGATCACACCTGGTCCGAGCGCACCCAGCAATTGATTGAGCATGCCGGCGCGCTGATTCGAATCGCCCTGACTAAACAGCTGACTCACCATATTGCCAAACGGCGGCGTCTGATCCGAGCGAAATGCCTCACTCAAACCGTCACGCAAGTCATCCGGATCGGCGTCACGCGACACCTGGTCAAAATCCTGTTCTACCTGTTGCTGTCCCTGCCCGGGTGCGCCTTTGTATTGCTGCAGGATGCGGCCGATATCTGCGCCGAGTGTCATAATTTTTCCTCCAGATAAGTGAATACCATGCACAAACCCTTCTGAGTAAAATTGACCATCCTTGGTTCCTTCCAATCCCGGCAAATGTGCCCTGCCCTGCCCCGCCTGCGGCAATTTGTGGGTCGGCTTGCGGATCTTACTTCATTCGCCACTTGTCTCATGTCGGCGCGGTTTTTGCATCAGATCACGGACCGATTGCGCCGCGCCCCCACAGTAAGGTGCGGGCATGGCGCAGCAAAAAGACACTGCCTTGGCTTGCAGCAGAAGCGCACCGATGGAGAACACATGATGGAGCAGCAACTGGCGCAGAACGTCTCAACCGATAGCGCGGGCAAATCGTTGCGGCGTGAGGCTGGATGCGGCACGGTAGTGGTCTACCGCTGCAAACCCGCAACCCAACCGCACGGTCATGAACGCGTCAGTCAAAGCGCCCTGGCGCGCCGACTGGCCGCGATCAAAGGTTATGAATTCGGCGGCGAATTCGATCCCGGAACCCGGTACCAGATGCCGCTCTACTTTATCCCGAGCGACACCATAGCCACGCTCGGACTTGCCGGCCAACTTGGTATCCTGGGCGAGCACGACCTGTTCGGTGGGGTGGTGCCATTCCCGTTCGTCGCCACCAAGGTCATTACCCACCCTCTGGCGCATCCTGAAGCCCGGGCGCCGGCCGGATGGTCGCCGCATTTTGCGCAGCGCACGCAGCAAGTGGTGCTGCCGGGATTTTCCGTCTTTACCGCCGACGACGCCCGCGCTGCACTCGCGGCGTTGTTACCGTCCGGGACGGTACGCCTGAAAAAGGCCAGCGGCATTGGTGGCGCCGGCCAGACAGTCATTGCCAGTGCCGACATGCTCGAAACCATGCTGGCGTCGCCGGATGCGCACCAGTGGCTGCCGGATGGCGTCGTGCTTGAACGCAACCTGACAGATGTCGCCACCCATAGTGTCGGCCAAGTCCGGGTCGACAACCTGCTGGCCACCTATTGCGGCATCCAGCACACCACCCGCAATCATCATGGCGAGGAAGTGTATGGCGGCTCGCAGCTGACGGTCGTGCGCGGCGACTTCAATGCGTTGCTTGAATTGGCGCTGGATGACGCGACGCGCACTGCGATTGCCCAGGCGCGCGCCTATCACGCCGCCGCCCTGTCCACCTTCCCCGGCATGCTGGCGTCGCGCTGCAATTATGATGTTGCCCAGGGCACGGATGAGGCCGGCCAATGGCATTCCGGGGTTCTCGAACAGTCCTGGCGCATCGGCGGCGCGAGTGGCGCGGAAATCGTTGCACTCGACGCTTTCCTGGATGACCCGGCGCTCGCCGTGGTGTGCGCATCGACCACGGAAATCTATCAGGCCGACCCGGTGCTGCCGCCTGGCGCGCTGGTCTATTGCCAGCAGGTCGACGAACGCGTGGGCCCGATTACCAAGTATGCGCAGATCGAACCCTATGCCAACCCGTGACGACAGCATTGCCATCGCCGTCGACGGCGACCAGATTGCCGGCACCATCATTACGCCGTCCACCCGGATCCCAGGCGTATTGTTTTTGCATGGCTGGGGCGGTAGCCAGGAACAATACCTGGCGCGGGCGCGCGAAATTGCCGCGCTCGGCTGTGTTTGCCTGACGTTCGATCTGCGTGGCCATGCCGGTACCCGGCCACAGCAGGAAACGATTTCACGCGCTGCCAACTTGCAGGACGTACTGGCTGCCTACGATGTGCTGGCGGCACATCGACAAGTAGACCAGGCGGCGATTGCCGTCGTCGGCAGCAGTTACGGCGGCTATCTGGCGGCGATCCTGACTGCGATGCGTGCGGTCAAATGGCTGGCATTGCGGGCGCCGGCGCTGTACATGGATCATGGCTGGGATTTGCCCAAGCGGCAACTGCACAAGGATCAGGACTTGAATGCCTATCGGCAGCAACTGGTGCCGGCGGCGGATAACCGCGCGCTGCGCGCCTGCGTGGCATTTCAAGGCGATGTGCTGGTGGTCGAATCGGAGCGCGATCAAGTGATTCCGCATGCGGTTCTCAGCAGCTACCGCGAAGCATTCACGCAGACGCGCTCACTGACCTACCGCGTGATCCGCGAAGCCGATCACGGCTTGACCGAAGTCACCAGCCAGCGCGCCTATACTTCGCTATTGGTGAACTGGATGAGCGAAATGGTATTGGGCGCACGTAGCGAACTTCCGCCGGTCACCACATCCGCCGACATTGCCAGCGAATTGCCGGAAGCCCCGCCCGCACCGGGCTAGTCCGGCCTCGCTCCCTGGCCACCCCGATCCTGTCAGGTGTCATTTCGCCTCTGCCGAACAGGCGTGTGTGGCAGGCGCATGATCAGTAAAAATGCAAAACCGACTACACTTGTAATAGTTGCCAGTATTCCCTGGCGACGGCGGCATTGTTGCCGCTCATAACACTCCCGATAAGGACCATCCTCTTCAATGCCGCACGACATTAGCCTGATTACCACGATTGCCGCCGCGTTAGGTGGCGGCCTGATTTTTGGCATGCTTGCCGTGCGCCTGAATTTGCCGGCACTGGTCGGCTATCTGGTTGCCGGCATTGTCATCGGCCCGGCTACTCCCGGGCTGGTTGCCGACGTCAAGCTGGCCGGGCAGCTTGCCGAAATTGGCGTGATGTTGCTGATGTTCGGTGTTGGCTTGCATTTCTCCATCAAGGACTTGATGGACGTGCGCAAAATCGCCCTGCCCGGCGCCATCTTGCAAATTGCGGCAGCGACGGTCCTGGGCATGGGCATGGCACATCTGTGGGGATGGAGCATCGGTGCCGGCCTGGTATTTGGCCTGGCCCTGTCGGTTGCCAGCACCGTCGTGTTGCTGCGGGCGCTGGAAGACCGCGGCATTCTGGATTCGCTCAATGGACGGATTGCGGTTGGCTGGCTGGTGGTCGAGGATCTGGTCATGGTGCTGGTACTGGTGCTGCTGCCGCCGCTGGCCGGCTGGCTGGGCGGAGCACAAGCCGGCGAAGGCGGCAATTTGTGGCGCACGCTGGGAGTCACCCTGGGTCAGGTCGGGGCCTTTATCGCGTTGATGCTGGTGGTCGGCAGAAAACTCTTTCCGTGGCTGCTGTGGCAAGTTGCGCGCACCGGTTCGCGTGAATTGTTTACCTTGTGCGTGATCGCCGCCGCCGTCGGCATTGCCTATGGTTCGTCGGAGCTATTCGGCGTGTCGTTTGCACTTGGCGCATTCTTCGCCGGCATGGTACTGCGTGAATCGGAACTGAGCCACCGTGCGGCATCTGAATCACTGCCGCTGCGTGACGCATTTTCAGTGCTTTTTTTCGTCTCGGTCGGCATGCTGTTCGAGCCGGAAGTCATTGTCCAACGTCCGCTGCAAGTGATTGCCGTGGTCGGCATCATCATCTTCGGCAAATCAGTCGCCGCTTTTATATTGGTGTTGCTGCTGCGTTATCCGCTCAACACGGCATTGACCGTCTCGGCGAGCCTGGCGCAAATCGGTGAATTTTCATTCATCCTCGCGGCACTGGGCGTGTCGCTGGAATTACTGTCAACCGAAGCGCAAAGCTTGATTTTGGCGGGCGCCATTATTTCGATTGCCCTTAATCCGCTGATATTTGCCACCATCGAACCGCTGCAGTCCTGGGTGCGCGCAAGATCGGAACTGGCGCGCCGCCTGGAACGTTCCTCCGACCCATTGGCAGAACTGCCGATGACGGTGGAGCAGCACAAACTGTCCGGACAAGTAGTGCTGGTCGGCTATGGCCGGGTCGGCCGTTATATTGGCACGGAGCTGGAAAGTTGCGGCATTCATTACGTTGTGGCTGAACAAAATCGGGAAATCGTGGAAGACCTGCGTCGGCGCGGCATTCCGGCAGTGGCAGGTAATGCTGCCGAACCCGCCGTATTGATTCAGGCGCATATCGCCCGCGCCCGCTTCCTGGTGATCGCCACGCCGGATACATTTCATGTGCGGCAGATGACCGAAACCGCCCGCGCACTCAATCCAGCCATTGAAATCGTGGTGCGCACCCACAATGAAAACGAGGCAATCCTTTTGCGCAAAGAAAAGGCCGGAAAAGTGTTTATCGGAGAACAGGAACTGGCGTTAGGCATGACGCGCCACATACTGGAAAAAATCGCGCAACCATCGACTTCCGACCACGTCGAGTAAGCCGTCGAGTACGATGACGCTGCGCTTTATGGCGAACTGGGATCAAGAAAAAGCCCAGAAAAAAAGCCCGCTGACCAAAAGGCGCGGGCTAAATCTAAGTCTCGAGGAAGATTAGATGGCAATAAGACAATACACCGCCTAATGGGCCGGTTCCAGCATTCTTACAATTGGTTACCCGGTCCGGCAACTTTGGCACAGCCTAAAAAAAAGCCCGCAACCTTGCGGTGCGGGCTAAATCCAATTCATTGAGATTTGGAGGAGACGAAGTAACTATAAACTTGCACCTTTACAATGTCTGCTTTATTTCCTCGATAACTGGTATACATTTTTTATATAACACGCATTTCTTGGATGCTATGACGGTCTCTTATCAGAGAATTAACCTGATGACCGCTGTCTCCTGCCCTCTACGGATCTGGATTTTTTTAACTACCAGCAAATAGTATTACAATAGTGCTACGGAGTCATTCCGCATTGCAATATAGTAATTCCTGCAATCAATATCGTGCAGATAACCGTTAAGCTGTTATAAAATTAATTAATTAAGTTAATTACAAGGATGATTATGGACAGCAATCCCCTGTTGAATCGGCCAGAATATGACCCCAACAATCTGCTGGATTCTCTCATTGAGAAGCTGGGATTGAAAAATGATGCGGCACTGTCGCGCGCGCTGGAAGTGGCGCCGCCAGTCATTAGCAAGATCCGCCATCGCCGCTTGCCGGTGGGCGCATCGCTTTTGATTCGCATGCATGAAGTCAGCGACCTCTCGATCAAGGAGTTGCGCTTGCTGATGGGTGACCGTCGCGAAAAATTCCGCATCAGCCCGGAGCAGTTCAAGCCAAAAGGCAACGATGGCGAATCGATGTAATGCACAAGCTGCTTCATTGCCGTTACACCCAATGAAATAAAGCCCGTTTCGATTAACGGGCTTTATTTATTGGCGCGACTTTGTATTGCAGATTTGCTTTACGCCTTATCGATCTCAGAACCTTGACGCAGTTTTTGCATCAGTAATTCTGCCTGGACACTGGAATGATATTTACCGGACCCGCGCTGGTAAATGATGGCACCGATCGTGCCAAGAAAAGCAAACTCCTCCTCCGATACTTTGGGTTGCATGTGAGCCATGAATTCGGCAAACGGCGACACCAGGTCTTCCAGTGCCAGCACGTTGTCCAGCCGGTCGCTCAAGTGACGCATTATCACGATTGCATCTTCTGTTTCCATGGTCCGCTCCGTTTGAATTGTGGTTTCATTCTAAGGATGGGCGTAAATAAAGAAATGTCAGGAATGAAAAACCGGCGTCATTTTTTCCGTGCAGGCACAATTGTTTGCGTTTGTGTCGCTTGGCCGCGACAGAACTGTTAAAACAACCATTTTTTAATGCTTGTTTTGCCAAACCGGCCTGCAATGCAAGCTGGCGTGCTTCATTGATACGGCCCCAGCCTGACGGACCATGCCAGCTTGCAGCGCCGTCATCTGCCATGCCCATCTACGCCATTGACCAGCCTTCAGGAGCGGATACGGTCTCAGGCCTGCAGCGTCGCAGGCAGCGCATATGCGAGGCGGTGGCTTTACAATGCATACCGACTCGAACCAGTTGCGCGCACCAGCCCCGAGTTCAGGTGACAGTGATGCGCGACAGAATCGACTTTACCCGCTTGACGGGGCAATTGAAAAAAACAGGAAACAGCTTTGGATGCAAATATCGAGCGCGGCAAATGGCTCAAGCAGCGTAAATGGCTCAGGCAGCAATACCTGCGCATTACAATGTATTTCAAGGCTCTGGCCGATCCCGCCCTCAGCAGGCCAGCCAAAGCCCGGTCGCTGGTCAAAGGCATCGCCGCCCTTGGCCTGATCGGGCTCGTGCTGTTGCTGGCCTACGCACTGCTGCTGATCCCTTTCACACCCAGCATTGCTGACTTGCGCAAGGCTAAGGTCGAACAGCCCAGCACACTGATGTCGGCCGACGGTCGACAACTGGCCGTATTCAAGCGCATGAACCGGGAATGGGTCGAGTTGAATCGTGTCTCGCCGCACGTAGTCAAGGCGCTGATCGCCACAGAAGATCACCGCTTCTACCAGCACCACGGTGTTGATTTGAAGCGCACTGCAGCCGGTATTGCGCGCACCCTGATGGGCGACCCCGAAGGCGGCTCCACCCTGACCCAGCAGTTGGCGCGCAACCTGTACCCTGAAGAGATCGGCCGCAAGCGTTCGATCACCCGCAAACTCAAGGAAATGATCACCGCACTCAAGATCGAATACGCGTACACCAAACCGGAAATCCTGATCACCTATCTCAATACCATGCCGTTCCTGTACAACGCGTTCGGCATTGAAATGGGTGCCCGCACGTACTTCGACAAGCCGGCTGCCAAATTGAATGTACTGGAAAGCGCTACCCTGATCGGCATGCTCAAAGGGACCAGTTACTACAATCCGGTATTGAATCCCGAACGCGCCCAGCGACGACGCAACGTGGTGCTGTCGCAAATGGTCAAACGCAAGGCGCTGAGCCAGGCCGAGTTCGATAACCTGAAAAAGCGCCCACTGCGCCTGGACTTCGAGCGCCAGCCGGAGCCACTCGGTCCGGCACCGCATTTCGCCGAACATGTGCGCATGTGGTTGGTCGATTGGGCCGATCGCAACGACTACAACATCTATGCCGATGGATTGAAAGTGCACACCACGGTCGATTCGCGCTTGCAGACAGTGGCCAATCAGGCGGTCGCGCGCCAGATGGATGGCTTGCAGGCGGTGGCAGACGTCGAATGGGGCTTGAGTTCGCAGCGTCTGATCTCATCGACTCCGCAAGCCTATGCCGAACTGCGCCGGCGCATCAAGCCGTTCAGCTATTTCTGGAACAGCAAGGCAAGTCTGGAGGACGCGTTCATTCGCGAATCGGGCGCCTATCGCAATGCGGTCGAAGCGGGCACCTCTCCTGAAGCGGCATTGGCGCAACTGAAGGCCGATGTGCAATTCATCGACCTGCTGCGCACCGATAAAACCCGGCTGCAGGCCGGCCTGGTGGCCATTGATCCGGCAACCGGCCAAGTCAAGGCCTGGGTCGGCAGCCGCGACTTCAAGACTGACCAGTTCGACCATGTCGCGCAGGCGCGGCGCCAGCCGGGCTCGACCTTCAAGCCGATCGTGTATGGCGCGGCGCTGGAACAGGGCATGCCGCCAGACCGGCGCTTCATGGATGTGGCCGTCGATATCCCGATGGCGGACGGCACCGTATGGCGCCCCACCGACGTGTCGGCCGCAAGCGGGCGTGAAATGACCGTGCGCGACGGCTTGATCCTGTCAAAGAATACGATCACGGCCCAGGTGATGCAACAGGTCGGCCCCAAAAAAACCATTGCGCTGGCGCGCAAGATGGGTGTCAACCAGAGCCGGCTGGATGCGGTGCCGGCGCTGGCACTCGGCGTGAGCCCGGTCAGTCCGCTGGAAATGGTATCGGCCTATAGCACGATTGCCGCCAGCGGCGAATACCGCAAGCCGGTTCTGATCAACCGGATCCTGGACAAGGATGGCAATCTGCTGGAAAGCTTCACCACCGAAGGCGAACGGGCGATGTCGACCGAGACAGCGGAAGACCTGATCGATATCCTGCGTGGCGCAATCGATCGCGGCACTGGACAGGGCGTGCGCTCGCGGTTCGGCATCCAGGCCGATGTGGCAGGCAAAACCGGTACCACGCAAAACAATACCGATGGCTGGTTCATCCTGATGCATCCACGGCTGGTGGCCGGCTCCTGGGTCGGTTTCAATGATGCGCGCATCACCATGCGCAGCAATTACTGGGGCCAGGGCGGCCACAATGCGCTGCTGGTCGTGGGCGATTTTTTTCGGCAGACACTTGCGGCAAGGTTGATCGATGGCCGCGCGCAATTCCCGCGGCCACATGGCTCGCTGCTGGGCCCGATCCTCGACAAGTTCGATGAACTCTTCGGCAAGAGTAAATCACGCCCACCGCCTGCCGCACCACCGAGCGAACCCGAAGAGGAAAGCAATACCCCACTAGAAGAAGTGGAGCGGATTATCAACCAGGCCAGAGAAGTCGAACAGACGTTCGATCGGGAACGGCGCCGTATTGAAAAAACCCTGGAAGGGCCAGCCAAGGTTCTGGAAGAGGTGCGCAAGGAAATCGAGAATCTGGGCGGAGCACGGGATGACAAGGACCGCAGCAAGGACCGTCTCGCCGACAGCCCGGACCAGCCGCGCGAAGCAAGATAAGCGCTCTGGTCCACACTGCGCCAATCCGCTGGGCGGACCAGCGGACCGGCAGCGGCCGGATACAAAGGCAATCAAGGTCATCTTTGCTTGCGCAGACAGCCACACCAGGCGCGTCAACACTTCTGTTTTTTCGAATATTAATCTCGACTATATCCCATTTTTAAATATTTAAAATCGTTCTACAATGCGTCCTTCGAGTGATGGCAATGGCAGTTTTAAAGCGGAAGTTTTATGCTCATTGTTGCATCGGTTCAGTTGTCTGAGCGCATATTTGCCAAGGAGTAAAGCATGCAGGAAAAAATTGAATGGGAAATCGTGGATGAAGCAAGACCGCACGCATCGCAATCGGGCGCGCATGCCGGTACCCGGTCGCAGCCCAATCTGCAGCAACTGTTACAGGCATTTCTGGGTCGCTGGTGGCGCTGGAAAATTCTCGGCACGGTTACGGTTGCAAGCGTGATGCTGGTGGCAGTGGCGATGCTGACCGGCGTGTTTGCATTGCTCCTGGCAATTGGCGCCACTATGGCGATTGCCATCGGCAAGTTGCGCCAGTGGGCACGCAGCCGCAACGGTGCTGTCTCAACCTGACGAGATTGAAGTCGAGACTGCCATTGATGCCAACCATGGTTTGACTTCACACCAATCCAATCCTCCGGCGCCAGTAGCCAAGTCGGTCATCGCCTGCTGCCTGCCTCAATTGCTTCCTGCCTGCAAATAGCGTCGACCGGCACGCGCCGCCCATGTCCTGTGGACGTTGCCATCGGTAGCGCGGATTAACCAGCCTTCTTCCGGCAGTGTCTGATTTTCCGAAATGAGAAAAGGGAATATCACCGTTTTCGAATGAGTGCATGCAGGAACACGCTGGAAATGTGTTGCAAATCACACATTACCCGCCACTATTTGTTAAAATTACAACAAACTTTTTTCGAATCGGCAGTCTTGGGATACGGTGCATCAGTACGGCGGCATCGCTAACCGGACCGGGCGGCGTACCCGGTTCGGGCCACTCATCGAGGAGATGATCATGCATGTGCTCGACCACCGGGATATCACCGGGCAGATTGATTTGACCCGACCGCAGGAAGTCTGCGCTGCGGTGTGCGACTTGCTGTGGCATACCAATGCAAGCGTCGACCGGACATTGATTGCGCATGGCTTCGAGACTTTCAGTCATTTGTATGCGGGTACGCTGCCCGGCTATCATGGCTGTGAAACCCAGTATCACGATATGCAACATGCGTTAGACGTAACCCTGGCATGCGCGCGCCTGCTGGCCGGCCATGAACACGCACACCAGGACAGCGAATGCCTGGGCGGCGACAGGCTCACATTGGGCATCATCGTCGCACTGTTTCATGATGCCGGCTATATCCGGCTCCGCCAGGACCGCCGCTGCTGGCATGGTGCGCAATATACGCTGCGCCATGTGGCCCGCGGCGCACGTCTGCTCAGCCAATTTCTGGCCCGGCAAGGCAGGCATGGCTGGGCCAGGCGCGCGGTAAAGCTGATCCACTTTACCGGTTATGAAATCGAATTGCATCGAATAAGCTTGAACAATCCGCTTGACCGGCAACTCGGTTACCTGATCGGCACGGCGGACCTGATTGCGCAAATGGCTGACCGCGTCTATCTGGAAAAATGCCGCGATTACCTGTACGAGGAATTCGAGCTGGGCGGCTTGACCAGCAGGCAGAATGCCGATGGCAGCACCGATATCCTGTATCGCTCAGGCTGCGATTTGCTGAGCAAAACCCCGGCCTTCTACTCGACCATGGTGCACCATCGACTGGATCAGCAATTTCATCAGGGTTACCGTTATCTGGAGCTGCTGTTTGACGGCAGCAATCCGTATCTGGAAGCGATCGAGCGCAACATGACGTACCTGCAGCAGGTGTTAGACGATGGTCATTTGCATGAAATGCTGCGGCGGCATGCCGAGCCGGTGCTCGCACCGCAATTGCCTAAAAACCTCTAGCCGGCTAACCGAGTTCTCACACGCCAGGCGTGCAATCGGCGCAATGCTCGATTTCCGGCACATCATGCTGCAGGTTTTCATGCAGCCTGCGCAAGGCGGTGCGCACACCTTCTTCGATCACCGGGTGGTAAAACGGCATGGTGAGCATTTGCGTAACGGTCATGCTGGCCTGGCAGGCCCATGCCAGCAGATGCGCCAGATGCTCGGCGCGCGGCCCCACCATCTCGGCGCCCAGGAACCGGTTCGAGCCGAATTCACCATACACCCGCAGCAAACCGCAATTTTGCAACATCACCCGGCTGCGCCCCTGATTGGCAAACGACACTTCGCCGATTGCGTAGCTGCCGGCCCGCAGTAGCCGGTAAGATTGGCCTACGGTGGCGATCTGCGGATCGGAAAATGCAATACCCAGCGGCGTGCGGCGCAAACCCGGCAACACAGCCGGATGCCGGCCTGCATTATCGCCGGCGATGCGCCCCTGATCGGCAGCTTCATGCAACAGTGGCCGTTCATTGCTGACATCGCCGGCAAGATAGATACTGCTGCTGCCGCATTGCATGGTGTGCGCATCGAACAAGGGCACGCCACGATCATCGCACGCCAAGCCGGTTGCTTCCAGGCCAAGGCCGGCGACATTGGGCGTGCGGCCGGTTGCCGCCAGTACGTAATCAAACTGTTCAACACACTCGCCGGCAGCGCCGCGGGTTTGTAGTAGCACGCCGTTGCCTTCCGGTTTGCAACTCACAATCTGCGTATCCAGCCGCAAGTCGAGTTCACTGCCCAGACACTGGGTGGCAATGGCCAGCACCGCCGGATCGCCAAGATGCGCCAGTTTTGCGCTGCGCGCAAACAGCGCGACCCGCACGCCCAGCCGATGTAACGCCTGTCCCAGTTCCAGACCGATCGTGCCGGTGCCGACTACTGCCACCGATTCTGGCAACTGTTCCCAGTCAAATACATTGTCACTGGTGATCAGCCGCGTCCCGATTGCGGCCAGCTCGGCTGGCACATTGGGGCTGGAGCCGGTCGCGATCACGACGCTATGTGCATCGAGCAGGATATGATCATCGATGCATAACCGGTTTGGTGCGACGAACCGTGCCGCGCCGCGCAGCAAATCTTCAGCCGGAATTTTGTCTACGCCTTCGAGCACAAAACCAACGAAGCGATCGCGTTCGCTGCGCACCCGTGCCATGACGGCTTTACCATCGATGTGCGGCGACCCCGCCCGGACCCCGAAGGCCGGTGCCAGGCGCACCGCATGGGCGCTTTCGGCCGCGGCAATCAACAATTTGCTTGGCATGCATCCGACCCGCGCACAGGTGGTGCCATAGGGGCCGGATTCGATCAGGACCGCCCGCTTGCCGTGCGTGCGCGCTGCCTTGTAGGCGGCCATACCAGCGGTGCCGGCGCCAATGATGGCGACATCCACGATTAATTTATTCATGTTGATTGCCTTTACCTTTTACTGGAAAAGCGCTTGCGGCATGCATTGGGTCTGACTGCACTGTAGCATTTACGTGCGTCAGTGCAAGGTGAGATACAACTACTTCCACGCATCAATCGGTGCGGCGGGTCAGCGGTCCCGAAGCATGGGCGCATGATGCACTTGTGCATCGCCGCCCCGCCCGGCCGCATGACGGGGCGTGCGGCGTGCAGTGGCTCCGGTGTGGCTAGTTAAAATCCCAGATTGGCCAGCATGTCGTCGACGTCGCCCTGAGCCAGCGCCGTATCGGGCGAGGATGGCCCGGACATCAATTCAACCTGCTTTTCCTTGACGGCGGCGGGCGCATTATCCAGCAACAGCTTGGCCAGGTCTTGCTCGATGCTTTTGGTAACACCGACTACTTTTTTAATGATCTGACCAGTCAGATCCTGGAAATCCTGGGCCATCATGATTTCCAGCAGGCGCGCTTTTTCCTTTTCTCCTTCGCTGACGACCGTAGCCGCAAACTGGCGCGCGTCGGCAGCCAGGATCTTGAATTCATCAATCCCGATTTTCCCGGCAAACAACATGGCCCAGCGCGCTTCCATTTCCTGGCCTTGCCTGATCAATGCATCCTGCGCCGGCATGCCGGCTTCCAGCGTATTCAATACCTTGACTGCGGATTGCTCGGTCAGCGCCGCGATATGCTCGAGCCGGTCCTTCGATTCGGCGATTTGCGAATTGGCGTCAGCGAGCGATTTGTCATAGCCGAGTTCGCGCAGCGAATCGTGCAGCTGACGAACAATGCCGCCCAGTCGCTCATACATCGGATTGTCAAGGCCGTTGCTCCCATCCTTGCCAACAGCGCTTGCCAACGAGCGTGCCGCCGGATCATGCAAATACAGTCCGTTGACCGCCTGATAATATTGATCCAGGCCGTCGGCCGGATTTTGCTGGATTTTATTATCCTGGCTGGCTGGCGTGGTGGGGGGAGATACCTGACCGTATTGCGCCGATTCAGCATCAAACAGTGCTTCCAGATCGTCTTGTTCACTCGACATAAGCCCACTACTCCAAAATTACTGCATTGCTGCGCGGTTGCGCATCGCTCACGAATGCCGGGATGGTCGGTGCAGCGAGATGATCTTGCATGACTGCCGACCTGCGTAGCATTCGAAACAAGCAATGTTACATTGCTTCATGCAGGCGCGCACCTGTAAAGACGCGCAGCCGCCACAGCACGCTGTGTTGAGTCTGACAATAAAAAAGCAGCGCAGCCGCACCTGCAGGCGGAAAATGCTGCACTCGAGGCCGCTTGGCCTCCCACATCCATGATCGGCACACACGCCACAGAATGGCGCAGGCACGGGTTATGAATATCGCTTTATTTTAAAATCATGCTGGAGCACGATTTTGGTCGAGACGATCAGGCTGCTCAAGCCGAGCACCAGCTGTGTCATGGTATCGGCGGGCAAGGCCCAGATTCGGGCAACCGGGGGATTGACGCCGGTGGCAGCAGTGATGACCGGCGCCACCCATTCGGCTTCCGGCGTCACATCCAGCAGTACATCGCCATCGACGGTGGTATGCATGTAAATTTCGCCGCCATGCGCCAGATAAAAACAGATCCCATGGCCAACCGTATTGGGCTTTTGAATCGCCTGCCGCAAATCGCGATTGTAATGATCGATCCAGGCTTCCACGTCATAACTGGTTGTCAAGACGATCCATGGACGCACCGGCGGTTGCGCCGGCTGATCACTATTCTCGCCATTCTCTTCATATATCATTGCCGCACACATTCCTGCCTGATTGCCTGGGAAAATAAGTATCGCCATCAATCCCGGTTCTGGCAAGCGGCGATATAAAAACCGTTTAAATTGACCGGACAAGACGCTATCTAGCTGTACTCAGGTAAGATTGCATTATAAGAAACATTTTGACGCTTTCCTGCCGACATGGAGACCTATGAGTTACCTTGAGCTTCAACATAAAACCTTTCTGCTGCTGTTAGTGGTGGTAACCGTGGCATTTGGCTGGGTATTATTGCCATTCTTTGGTGCAATTTTCTGGGGTGCCACCCTGGCGATCCTGTTCGGGCCGCTGTATCGGCGCCTACTGTCGGCCATGCGCATGCGGCAAAATCTGGCAGCGGTCACGATGGTACTGCTATGCGTGGTGATGGTGATTTTGCCGCTGACCTTGCTGACCACCTCGCTGGTGGCCGAAGGCACGGCGGTGTTTCAGGATATCCGCTCGCGCCAGTTGGATTTCGGTGCCTATTTTCAGCAGGTGATCAATATCCTGCCCGGTTGGATGGTCGCCATGCTGGAGCGGTTCGGCTTGAACGACCTGTCGATGCTGGAAGCCAAAATCGGCGCCAGCTTCGCCCAGGGCAGCCAGATGATGCTGGCGCGCGCATTCAATATCGGCCAGAACACTTTTGACTTCATCATCAGTATTGCCATCATGCTGTACCTGCTGTTTTTTCTGCTGCGCGACGGCATCCATCTGTCGGAAAAAATCAAGCAGGCACTGCCGATCAGTCAGGAACACCAGCGCCATTTGTTTAGTAAATTCACCACCGTGATCCGGGCTACCGTCAAGGGCAATATCGTGGTGGCGGCAACCCAGGGCGCACTGGGCGGCATCATGTTCTGGATACTGGGCATACAAGGGCCGATGCTGTGGGGTGTCGTGATGGCTTTTTTATCGCTGCTGCCGGCAGTCGGCGCGGCACTGATCTGGGCGCCGGTCGCGATTTACTTTCTGGTCACCGGGGCAATCTGGCAAGGGGTGGTATTGATTGCCTTCGGCGTCCTGGTGATCGGCCTGGTCGATAATGTGCTGCGCCCGATCCTGGTGGGCAAGGATACCCAGATGCCCGACTACGTGGTGCTGATCTCGACCCTGGGCGGCCTGGCGCTGTTCGGTCTGACCGGTTTCGTGATCGGGCCGGTGATCGCCGCGCTGTTCATCGCGGTATGGGATCTTTTCTATATAGAAAAAGCCACCAGCACAGTATAGGCATCGGCCGCCGTCATTGTGGCCTGGCAGCTGGGCCTGGCCACGCCTGCCGCGGTTTTTCCACCGCATAGCCTTGCGCGAAATCGACCCCGATCTGGCGCAGGGCAGTCAGGGTCGCCTGGTTTTCCACATATTCGGCAATCGTCTGGATTCCCATCACATGACCGATCTTGTTGATCGCTTCGACCATCGCAAAGTCGATCGGGTCATCGATCATGTCCCGTACAAAGCAGCCGTCGATCTTCAGATAATCGACGCGCAAATGCTTGAGGTAGGCAAATGACGACATGCCGCTGCCGAAATCGTCGAGCGCGATGCAACAGCCGATTTCCTTCAATTCCCTGATCAGTGCAGCGGCCTGGGTCAGGTTGGCAATCGCCGAGGTCTCGGTAATTTCAAAGCAAATGCCGGCCGGCGACACTGGATAGCGTGCGAACTGTTCGTGTATGAAATGCAAAAAATTCTCATCGCAAATCGATGCGCCCGACAGATTGATGGCACACATGCCGCCAGCCTGCAGCGACGGCTCGGCTGCCCGGCGGCTGAAGGCTTCCTGGATCACCCAGCGATCAATAGTGGGCATCAGATTGTAGCGTTCGGCCGCCGGAATAAAAGCCATCGGCGGCACCAGCGTGCCATCTGCTTCTTGCATACGCAGTAATAGTTCATGATGCAGCCCGTTACCGGCATGCCCGTTCAGTGGCTCGATCTTTTGGGAGTACAGGATGAATCGTTGCTCATCCAGTCCTTGGCGGATCCGGCCGATCCAGCCCATTTCATCCTGGCGCTGGGTCAGCTCGCGGTCTTCCGGTGTATAGACATGAATACGGTTGCGCCCCTTGTCCTTGGCGACATAACAGGCCGAATCCGCCATGCGCAGGATATCGGCCAGGGTCGCGTCGCCGCGGCCAAATGCGACCAGGCCGATGCTGGCGCCGACCGCAAATACCTTGTCGAGCCAGACAAAGCGGAAGTCGCTGACGGTTTTGCGCAAGCCGTCGGCAATCCGCAGCGCCGGCACCGCCGCGCAGCCATCGAGCAAAATACCGAATTCGTCGCCGCCCAGTCGCCCAAGTGTGTCGCTTTGGCGCAATTGAGCTTGCAGCATGCTGGTCAATTGCCGCAGCAATTCATCGCCGGCGCTATGGCCACAGGTATCGTTGACCACCTTGAACTGATCCAGATCGAGATACAGCAATGTGTGCTGCTTGTCGTGCAGTTTTCCGGTCAGGATCGCCTGCTCCAGACGGTGTTCGAATTCGCGCCGGTTGATCAGGCCCGTCAATGCATCGTGCGATGCCTGGTAGCTTATTTGCGCCGCCATCTGGCGGGTCTGGGTGACGTCACGAAACACCATGACCACGCCAATGATATCGTTTTGCCGATCGAAGATAGGCGCGGCGGATGCTTCAATGGCGATTTGATGACCGTCGCGATGGCGCAGCAGGACCGGCTCGCTCAGTACATGTGCTTGCTGATGCAACAGCGCCAGCGTCGCCGGATTGGCGGCCGGCTCGCCGGTCTTTTCATAAATGATATTGAATGCACTCGACAATGGCAGTCCGGCCGCTTCAACGTTTTGCCAGCCGGTCAACTCTACCGCGACCGGATTGAGATAGGTGACCGAGCCTGCGGTATCGATGGTGATCACGGCGTCACCGATGGCTTCGCCAATCGAGTTGAGCGTGATACGCAAACGCTCTTTTTCGGCAAATACCGCGTTTTCCGCTCTCTTGCGCTCGGTAATGTCGCGCACGATACCGACAAACAGCCGACGTCCCGCGTTCGTCATGTCCATCAGCGCCAGCTCCATCGGAAACACGGTGCCATTCTTGTGCAAGCCAGGCAGCTCGATGCACTTCTTGCCGATCATCTTCGGTGCCCCGCCGGCCAGATAGCGTCGCATGCCTTCATCGTGCCGGCTGCGCATTTGCGGCGGCATCAGCAGCGTGATCGATTGTCCGAGAATTTCTTTTTCCAGGTAGCCGAACATCTGGGTGGCGGCAGCACTGAACGACTCGATGCCACTGTGCTCGTTGATGGTAATGATGCCTTCGCCGACATTGTCGACAATGGTACGAATGCGCAATTCCCGTTCGCTGGCCGCCTGTTCCTTGGCCAGCAAATCCTCATTCATTTCAATCACCCGATAGGTCTTGCGCTGCAATTCGACAAACACGGCAACCTTGCTCAGCAGGATGGCCGGTATGATCGGCGTCAGCAGGAAATCGACGGCGCCGGTCGCATACCCTTTCAGACGTGAAATTTCATCGTCGTAATGGGCGGTGATGAAAATGATTGGAATGGCGGCCGAGCGCGCCCGGGAACGGATCGCGCGCGCCGTTTCAAATCCATCCATTTCCGGCATTTCGGCGTCCAGCAGGATCACCGCAAAATCATGCTTCAAGATCTTGCCCAATGCTTCGGCACCGGAGCGCGCGGCAAACACTTCGAACTCGCCTTCATGCGGCGCATTGATCAACAGCGTCTTTAGCGCCAGCAAACTGGCGGCATGGTCGTTTACAACAAGTATTTTTGGCGTAAACACGATGCAGGATCCAGTTCAAGGTCAAGACAGTATCTGATAATTAAATAACAAAATAACATCGGGTCCGTTCGAGTCGCTGCGCCCGCTTTCGGGCAGGCACTCCGCCAACGCTGATGGACTCTAGCTACCAGCTACGGCAGCACAAACACTCAGCATCGCGGTGATGCGTCACCCCATTGAATAATGTAGTCTATTTTTGTTGCCATGGAGAAATATACTTGGCCTGCGATTGATAAATCGCAATCAGGGTGCATGGACTCTCTGACGCCGATTTTTGCAAGGCTTGAAAGGATTTGTATTATTGCCACATTTAGCCGCAGATCACGTCATATTCATAGCGAATTGCCGGCAGATGCATACAGACCTTACCACGATACACAGATGCGGCGAGATAAACTTGTGCGACCGGGTTCGGCTTTTGAAAAACAATGATCTTTAATGAAGAGCGCCTATTCAAATGAAGCGAAGCGGTTCTGAGTAGGCGCGGTGCCCCAGACAGGCCCGGGCACCACCGTAGGGCTGTACGGCGAGGTAGTTGCGGCGGCCCCGCGCAACACCCTCAGGATCATTTTGACAGGCGTTCGAATGCAATCCGTCGCGCAGCAACCTGCCCGATACGGCTGTTTGCATGGAGCTGTCTTCTCGACGTTGAAGAAATCGATCGAGGCCAGTGTCCCGGTTATCAGCGCCGGTAATCCGTCAATGCAGTTTGCAGACATTTCCGCCTTGATGGCAGGCGGGAAAATGCAGTCAATGAAAATAATCCCGACCGCAATCGATTGGCGTATGTGCGACACGACGCTGCGAGCGTGTCAAATCGGGATAGCGACTGGTGTCGCGGGCTTCGTCTCAATATGATTTATAGGGCAAAAATTTACCGCTCAATACGACATTGACGCGGTCACCCTTGGGGTCAGGCTCGCGCTGAATATCCATTGAAAAATCAATCGCGCTCATGATGCCGTCGCCGAATTCTTCATGAATCAATTCCTTGATGGTCGCGCCATACACGTTGACGATCTCGTACCATCGGTAAATCAGCGGATCGGTCGGCACTGCAGTTGGCAGCGATCCCTTGTAAGGAACAATCTGCAGCCAGGCGGTTTCTTCGTCAGTCAGGCTGAACAATTCCTTGGCAATTCCCGCCTGTCGCGCATCCAGCGTCATCTGGCCAAGCATGGCGGCGGTCGTCCATTCCTTGCTCTGGCCGATTTTCTCGGCAATCGCGCCCCAGCTCATTTTGTTTTTCACTTTTGCTGTGATGATTTTCTGCGTGACGTGGTTGCGATCCATTTTTGGCTCCATATAGGGTAAATAATCAGCGGATGAGGTACAGGCATGGCATGGCAAAAGCAGGATCAACCTGCTCCTACTTTTTCCAGGCAATACCTGGTTGGATTGCAAGCCACATGCCAGCTTATTGCATCGAAAAAAACCGCCGGATCACTCTATTGGTGCGGATTGCCTGCCACCTTTGGCGCATTGGGCTGAAATGCCCTTTTTTGCAGCACAGTGCGTTGGCAGCGGATCGTTGCCAACTGGTGCATGCCGAAAGCGCGCTATTTTCTGGATACGTACGGATTATCCGCGATATAAAATCGCAATTCCCGCGCCGCCCATTCACCGGCATAGTCGACGCCGATCCGTGTGCGTTCAACGATGGAAAAAGAAGGCATATCCAATGGCGCCGCGATATGAAAATCGTCACTCAGTAAATCATGTGAATTAAGACGCTTGTCGATGCCCATTGCCCGGCTCAACAATCCCGGCCCCTGGGTTTTCCCGGCGATATTCTCGACCGGCTCCAGCGCGCGCAACAGGACTGCTGCACCGGTGCCTTCACGCTCGGTCACCACATTCATGCAGTGGTACATGCCGTAAATCAGGTAGACGTAGGCGCGGCCAGGCGGCCCGTACATGACCCGCGTGCGGTCGGTGATGCCCTTGGATGAATGCGAGGCCAGATCATGCGCGCCGATATAGGCTTCCACCTCGACGATGCGGCCCACGCGTCGCTCGCCATCGACAACATGCACCAGACAGGTGCCCAGCAGATCGCGGGCAACGGCGATCGTGTCACGCGCATAGAAATCGCGGCGCAATTTTTTCACGGCGTCCTCATCTGTCCATTCATTCCTGGCTGAACAAACCGAGCTGGTTTCTGCGTTCACCCAGGCGGATACCCACGCCCAGCAATCGCACCGGTTGTCCGCCACGCTGAAAACCGGTTTTCAGCAGCTGTTGAAATGATGCCTGGGTGATCCGCTCACCCAGGCATTCGACGGTGGTCTGACGGAAATCGGCAAAGCGGATTTTGACAAACAGTTTGTGCGCATGGGACTCGGCCTGCGCTCTTTTCACCCGCTGCTGCAACTGCTCGAGCAATTCCGGCAGCTTATCCAGGCAGGCAGCCAGATCCGGAATATCGACCGCGTAGGTTTCTTCGACACTGACCGATTTGCGTTCGCGGGTTGAACACACCGCACGCTGGTCGATGCCACGGCACAACTCGAACAACCGCTCGCCGAACTTGCCGAAATGATGCTGCAGGTCAGCCAGCGGCCAGCCCCGCAAATCGGCGCAGGTGGTGGCACCGAGCTGGTGCAGGCGGGCGGCGGTCACGGCACCGACGCCAAACAGTTTTTTTACCGGCAATGCCGAGACAAACGTATCCACCTGGTCAGGCTTGACCACGAATTGCCCGTTCGGCTTGTGCCAGTCACTGGCAATCTTGGCAATGAATTTGTTGGGCGCGATGCCAGCCGACGCGGTAATGCCGACTGTTTGCGCAATCCGTTCGCGGATTTCCTGTGCGATCAGGGTTGCACTGCCCTTGCATTGGGTCGTCTCGGTGACATCGAGATAGGCTTCATCCAGCGACAGCGGCTCGACCAGGTCGGTGTAATCACGATAAATGGCGAGAATCTGTTTTGACGCAATCCGGTATTTTTCCATCGCAGGTGGCAATACCACCAGCGCCGGGCACAATTGCAAGGCCCGGGCTGTCGCCATCGCCGAACGCACGCCGAAGCTGCGCGCGGGATAATTGCAGGTGGCAATCACGCCGCGCTGATCGGGACGACCGCCGACAGCCACTGCCAAATCGCGCAGTGACGGATCGTCGCGCATTTCCACTGCCGCGTAAAAGCAGTCGCAGTCGCAGTGGATGATCTTCCGAAGGGATGAAGTCAAGTTGCTGTAGAAAATGAAAGCCGCCGGGTGTCCAGGATGCCCGGCAACGAATTTTGCAGGCAGATCGCGGCGTATTTGAAATGATAAATCAAGACCGGCAGCAAGGTTGAAGCATTTTCAAAAGCCGTGTTTCCACTTGAATAATCCGCGCCAATGTTTTAGTCTGGACCGATCCAGACACCGGAACACATTTCAAGGGTTGTCGAATGAACCAGCTTGTCCTGCACCGGCAGCTCGATCCCGGCGAACATTTTTTTTGGCTGCTCGATCGCGTATCAGGCATGAACTTTGTCATCTTCGCCGAGATTGGCGGCGCCATCGACCCGGCGCATTTGCAACAGGCCCTGACAAAGGCGCAACAAGCGCATCCACTGCTTCGCACACAGATCGTGCAGCCATCGCCCGGCGAACTGTGGTTTGCGCCGGCAGCAGTACCGCTGATGTTCGAGACAATAGCGGTGACCCAGGATGACTGGCAGGCACCGATCGAAGCCGAACTGTCGCTGCCGTTTGAACTGGAAGAGGCGCCGCTGGTGCGCTGCCGTTACCTGACGTTCACGGATCAGGACCGATCGGTACTGCTGCTGAGCTTTCATCATGCGATTGCGGATGGCCGCTCGGGCACCGCGTTGTTGCGCGAAATTCTGGCCTATCTGGCGAAGCCCGATTCGGCGAGTCATTTCCAGACCGGCGCGGTGCATCCGCCAATGCACAGCGTATTTCCTGAAAAATATCACTGGCACCTGCAGCCGCAGTCCGCCGTGGAATTGATCGCAACCAGAAAATCGGAATTGAAACGCCATGGCCGCCCGAGTGCACTGCCCTGGCTCGATCAGCAACAACCGCGCAGGATGCCGCGCATCAAACGTCTGATGCTCGATGCGGCAAGCACCGCACAGCTGATGCGGGCATGTAAAAACCATGGGACAACAATGCATGGCGCGCTGGGCGCAGCCCAATTGCTGGCCAAGTACCGCTCGCTCGGTGGCAGCGACGAGCATACGCTGAGCCTGGGCAGTCCGGCCGACATGCGGCCCTACCTGGCCGGCACTATTCCGGTCACCGGGCTCGGTCTGTATGTCACGTTGCTGCAGGCAAACTATGCGCTCGGGGGCGCGCAGTCTTTCTGGGAACTGGCACGCGCCGTCGGCAGCGATTTGAAGCGCCAACTCGGCCGCGGCGATGGGCATCTGTTATTTGCCCAGATCCAGCCGGCCAGCTTTGCGCCGACGCCGGCAGGCATCGCTGCGTTCTCGGCCATCATGCTGGCTTCGCCGCAGAGTTCGATGATCAGCAATATCGGGGTAGTCGATGCGGTATCCGGTGCAGGCCGGGTCGAGGCAATTTCATTTGCCTTGTGTCCGATGCCTTACCAGATGCTCTTCAGTGCTGCCAGCACTTATGGCGGCCGCCTTATCGTCAATATGGCATACGATGCGGCCAAGCTGAGCGCAGACAATGCCGATCAGCTGGCACAATGGATGAAGCAGGCATTGCTTGATGCCGGCACCGATGGAGTGGCACCAGCTGGCCGGAACAGCCAGAGTTAACTGCAGGTTGCCACAAAGATTCTGGCGCGCCGGCAGTTAAAAACGTCTGGTGCACCCTCAAACTGGTTTGATGATGTATTCAGCGATATAACGCGGCATGTCTTCTGCCGGCATCGGCATGGCGACATACGATCCCTGCACTTCATCGCATTGCAAGCCGCGCAGCAGCTTGATCTTGCCTTCATCCTCGACACCTTCGGCGATCGTTTTAAGATTCAGGCTACGTGCCATCTGAATGATCGCGCTGACGATCGCCGATTCTTCCTGGTCGCAACCCAGGTCGCGGATGAATGATTGATCAATCTTGAGAGTATCAACTGCAAAGCGCTTCAGGTACGCCAGGCTGGAATAGCCGGTGCCGAAATCATCGATGGCAAGCTTCAATCCGAGCGCCTTCAAGCGGCGTACCGTCGCCAGCACATGATCGGAATCATGTATCAGTACCGATTCAGTCATTTCAAGTTCCAGCAGCGCCGGGTCCAGGCCGGACTCGGCGAGCGCCTGGGCGACGCTTTTTTCGAGATCGCCGCGTTTGAACTGTACAGCAGAAAGATTAATGGCGACCAGCATGTCAGGCAATCCGGCGCGCTGCCAGGCTACCGCTTGCCGGCATGCCTGTTTCAACACCCATTCGCCAATCGGGATAATCAATCCGCAGTCTTCGGCCATCGGGATAAAACGGCCTGCCGGCAGTTGCCCCAGATCCGGGTGGTTCCAGCGGATCAAGGCTTCCACACCCACCACCGCTCCGGTAGTCAGGCTGATTTGCGGCTGGTAATGCAACACGAATTCGTCATGTTCCAGCGCCCGCCGCAAGCCATTGCGCATGGTCAGGCGTCCGGTGGCGTCGGCATTCATCTGTTCGGTATAAAAGCGGTAGGTATTGCGCCCCGCTTCCTTGGCATCATACATCGCTGCATCGGCCTTTTTGAGCAAGGTATTGAAATCCTCGCCATCGTCCGGATACACGGCGACTCCCATCGACAGCGTGGCAAATAATTCCAGGCCATCGATATCGAACGCGCCTGCCATGTTTTCCTGGACTTTCTGGGCCACCTTGGCAATCGCATCGTTATCCGGCATATCCGAAAGAACGATCAGAAATTCGTCGCCGCCCTGACGACTGATCGTTTCGGTCTCGCGCACGCATTCCCGCAGGCGCGAGGCAACCGCCTTGAGCAGTGCATCGCCGATCATGTGCCCGAGCGAATCATTGACCGACTTAAAGCTGTCGAGATCGATGAACAGCAAGGCCGCCTTGGCTTGCACGCGGTCCGCATAAGCCATGGCCAGTTCCAGCCGATCTTTAGCCAGCAGACGGTTGGGCAGCTTGGTCAATGCATCGTGATAAGCCAGAAATTCGATATACGCTTCCGCCACCTTGGCTTCGGTAATTTCCTGTGTGGTCCCGATCGCCGTCACGGCATGGCCTGAAGCATCAAATGTCAGCTCCGCCCGCTGCCGCGCCCATCTGATGCCATCAGCCGTTTTGAAACGATGTTCGACGTCATACGGCGCGCCACGCAAGGCGGCATCCCATGCCTCGGCAATCAGCGGGCGGTCTTCGGGAAAGATGCAATCGAAAAATATTTTCGGGCTCAACTCTGTTCCAGGTGGCAGGCAAAATATCTTATGCGTCTGGTCTGACAAGCTTACCTTGCCGGATGCGATATCCACCTTCCAGCTGCCGATGTTGGCGACCGACTGCGCCTTTTGCAGGGTGCTCTCGCTTTCTTCCAGCGCGGCATGCAGCCGGTTGCGCTCCACCACCAGCCGATTAAAGCTGCCGACCAGGCGGCCGGTTTCATCATCGCGCGCCACCGGCAGCAGCGTGAGCGCATTGCCTTCGTCGGCCATGCGTTGTATGGCCGTGGTGGCGTCTTGCAGCGGACGCAGCTGGCGCGTCAAGATGAAATGCAACAGGAGCGCGATGGCAATCGACATCATGAGTGCGCCCAGATAAATCTGGCGCTGCAGCGTTGCAATTGGCGCAAAAGCCGACTCGGTCGAAACACCGACGACAACCATCCAATCGGCAGACTTGATAAAACGATTCACGCTCAATGTCTCGATGCCATTGGAAATGTTAGCAATCCCGGCGACTTCAACTCTGTCGCGCATACGACGATCAAACAAGGGATTGACGCCCTTGGCCGGCAGCGCTTGCATGACGCGCCGCTTGTCATCGGCTGACACGATCATGTTGGCTTGCGGTGAAACCACCACTACGCGTATCTTCATGCCACGCTGCGGGCTTTCGCGAAACTGGAACAGATTCTGGTCGGATGGGGATATACCGGTGGCCAGCACACCGACCGATTCGCCGCTGGCATCCCGCAATTGTACCGAGAAGGTCAATAATGCTTCCTTGGAAAAGCGGCTCATCAATGGTGCACCGATATGCGCATGGCTGCTGGCCATGCTGATACGGAAATGCTCCCGGTCCCCGATGTAATTACCGCGACGTCCCAAGCGCCGCGGGTAATCGGCAACAATCATTCCATCCTTGTTGGCGACTAAAAAACCTCGTGGAAACAAGGATGGCGGCACGCTGCGTTGTTCCAGCAGGCGCTGGATTTTAGCCGGCTCACTCAGCATATCCGGCGTAATCGCGGCAGCCGTTTCTTTGAGCAGGGCAATGCGCAATTGCAATTCTGTGTCGAGATCGGTCGCAATATAGTCCGCTGTCGCAGATAATTGCGCGATTAAAATCTTTTCAAGATCCGCTTGCAACACAGCCGACATGCGCGCGGCAAACCCAAAGATGGCAGTAATGATCACGGCCAATACCACCATGAGCATGCGCGTCTTAAGGCTGATAGTGCCGAGCAGCTTCGTCATCAATCGCTACATTCGTGTGCAAGTGGATGCGCGCAATCTTATCATTTTTTCATCGTGAAAACGGTGCTTGCGGCGAACATCACCCTATTTAAGCTGATTATGCCAGCCCAGGACGCCTGGCTCCCTGACGGCTGGCAGCGAGGTTGCCTACATCTGCCGGTAGCGCTAGCGCAGGATGCATTCACTCCAATGCGATTGTCACCGGTGACTGTCAGGGAAGGTGCTCTTCCGAGATCGAGGTTTGCGTGACATTGCCATTATTCATATCAAAATGCACATTGAAATAGCGGGTGCCGGCACCCTCCAGATAGCGCCAATCCCACACTTCTTCATTCTTGCGCTTGAACTGCGCGACGCCGCGTGGCTTGCCCAGGGTGCGGCGCACCTCGTCCTTACTCATGCCGGTCCGGATGCGGGCAAAATTTTCAGGCGTGAGCAATTGCCTGATATCTTGCAATTTGCCAGACTGGTCGATCGTGAATAGCCAGGTACGGGCGCCTTCCGGTCCTTTCGGGTATTCCAGCGCGCGCGACCCATCCGCTTCTTCACGCACGCTGTCCGGCTGCCCCATGACCATGCGTACATCTGCTTCAGAAGAAATACCCTTTGCCAGCTTGTCCATGCCTGCCTGTTCAATCGGTCGCCCGCTCTGATCGCAGGCAAACAGGAGCATTGCTGTGAGCACTGCCAGCCATTGTCGGATCTGTTGCTGCATAGTTATCCTTTAATTGTAATTTTCGGTTCGGAACACAGCCATGCATCGCCATTCACTATAAATGAAAGGCTTGCGCCATGCATGATCGCACTGCACGATGTTCATTGATTGCCAAGGTCCATGCCAATTTACAGGATGTGAATACGGTGCGCCCGCACCATCAGCGTATCCTGTACAAATCGCTTTTCAAGGGTGGTGCGATAGTCTTGCCACCATATTCGATCCAGCCGCGCCGACAACACTTCATAAATAACCAGATCATCCCGCACGGTTTGCCCCTGGCTTTCTTGCCACAGCCCGCTGGCCGGCGCGCGCGCATACGCAGTCAAGCCGCCAAAGCGTGTCACCATCTCTGCACGCACCTCGGTATAAAGCGCCGTCGAAAACGGCTTGCCTTCATTATCATAAAGCGGCAACAACATCTGAATCAAATACATGGCGCCGACTATCCGAAGGGGTGATCGACTCACGGTAACAAATCCATCGCATCGCAATTTAGTATTGCGCAATTACCCTGCAAACGATCAGCAAATCGATCATCAATGCACAACGCGAAGTAGTCTGCAATCAGATTGCAGACTACTTCCAAGCATGGGAAGCTGCTGTGATTGCCGGCATTAAATTGAACCTTTTCAATTTCTCCATGCCAAAAGTCGATTCCGTTTTCCATTTTCCGAAATGGAACTAGCCGACTCTTACCCTTGCCAGTCAAACAAACATCCTAATGAAAAATAACACTCTTGTTGCATTGCCATGCCAACTGCGCACCGCACCGATTGCCATCGCGGCGGCCCTTGTCTTGATCAATGTGACGCCGGGCGCTGCGGCTGCCACGCTCAGTGTCGGCCCCGGAAAGACTTTTGCCAAGCCATGCCAGGCATTGACAGTCGCCGCCAGTGGCGATGTGGTGGAGATTGACGGATCAGTCAGCTATGCCGGCGACGTCTGCGCTTTCGCAGCCAATAACCTGACCATACGTGGTGTAAATGGCCGGCCAAAGATTGACGCTGCGGGACAGAATGCGGGGGGCAAGGGTACCTGGGTGGTGCAAGGCAGTGGCACGGTGATTGAGAATGTTGAAATGTTTGGCGCAAAAGTACCCGATTTGAATGGCGCGGCGATCCGCCTGGATGGGGTGCACCTCACGGTTCGAAAAAGCTATATTCATGACAATGAAATGGGCATTTTGACCAACAACGATGGCATCAGCAATATCGTCATCGAAAACACCGAATTCGGCGGCAATGGCTATGGCAATGGCTTCTCGCACAATGTGTATGTTGGTGCCGTCAACAGCCTGACTTTCCGCTATAACTATTCGCATGATGCCAACGTCGGACATAACCTGAAGTCCCGCGCGAAAACCAATACCATCAGCTACAGCCGGTTTTCCAGCTCGGGGATCGGCCAGCCCAGCTATGAAATTGATTTGCCGAATGCCGGCACCGCGTATGTGATCGGCAACGTGATCCAGCAGCCAGCCAACCAGCAAAATGTCAACCTGCTGGCCTACGGGACTGAAAACGTCAGCAATCCCGGAATTGGCTTGTATGTGGTGAACAATACTTTTATTAATGATTACAGTTCAGCCGGCAATTTCATCCTCGTTGGTGGTGCAGTGACCATTCCCGCACTGATCCAGAATAATGTGTTTGCCGGTACCGGCACTATTACCAACCAGACTGCCGCCATCCTGAAAAACAATTTCCATGCGCTGCTGCCGGCATTCGTCGACCGCGCCAATTACGATTTGCGCCCGGCGCCCGGCGCCCAGTTCATCGATGCCGGATCGCCAGCCGGCACCAGCAGCACCGGCATCTCGCTTGCAGCGACAAACGAGTATGTGCATTTGGCCAGCAACAGGGTGCGTACAGTGTCTGGCCAGATCGATATCGGCGCTTATGAAGCAGCGGCCATCGCTACGACCACGACCACTGCCGCCAGTACCACCACCACGGTGCGGGCAACCACCACCACGGCTGCAGCCAGCACGACTACTGCGCCAGCAACCACGACTACTGCCGCGGTTACCACTACCACGGCTGCCAGCACGACCACTACTGCGAAGCCATCCACCACCACCGGGGTCAGTACCACCACCACCGCTCCAAGCGCGACCACCAGCACCGTCAATACCACCACGACCACCACTGCCGGCGGCACGGTGCTGCCCGATACAATCCAGCCGACCGTAACGTTTCTGTCGCCGGCCAATGGCGCACGGGTATCCGGCACGGTCAAAATCAACCTCGCGGCAACCGATAACAAGGCACTGTCCAGAGTGACCCTGTCCATTAACGGCAGGCAGGTTGCGTCTCAGTCAGGCACTGCCGGCGCATTGACATACAGCTGGAACACCCGCTGGCTGCGCGGCAGCCAGACCCTGACGGCAACCGCAGTCGACGCCGCCGGCAATCAGGCCAGCAGCAGCATTGTCGTTTATCGTTAAGACGGTATCACTTCAAACCGACAATAGACCGTCGCCCAATCAGCGGCAAAACGGGACAGGGAAATATTCCTGTCCCGTTTTTTACGGCCTGGATAAAAGAATCGAACACACAACAGATCAGCCGCATGGCGGCGACCGGATCAATGCTCGGTAGCCGGTGCCGGCGCATCGCCGTGGATATCTGGCGCCGGTTTGCGCGCACGGCGCATCAGCCGGCGCATGAAGTTTTGAAGATCGTCAATATAGGTAAATACCGCCGGCACCACCAGCAAGCTCAGCAGTGTCGAGGTAATCAAGCCGCCGATCACCGCGGTCGCCATCGGCGAGCGGAAGCTTGGATCGGCACCCCAGCCGAGCGCCAGCGGCAGCATGCCGGCACCCATGGCGATGGTGGTCATCACGATCGGCCGGCTGCGCTTGTGGCAGGCATCGACCAGTGCATCGAAACGGTTCATGCCGGCGGCGCGCGCCAGGATTGCGTAATCCACCAGCAGGATCGAATTCTTGGTGACGATACCCATCAGCATGATCAAGCCGATCATCGATGGCATCGACAATGATTTGCCGGTCAATAGCAGCGCCACGAATGCGCCGCCGATCGACAGCGGCAATGCTGCCAGGATGGTCACCGGTTGCATGAAATCCTTGAACAGCAATACCAGCACGCCAAAGATGCACAGGATGCCGATCAGCATGGCAATCCCGAAACTGGCGAACAAGGCCTGCATCTCCTGCGCATCGCCCAGTTCCGCAATCTTGACTGCTGGCGGCAGGTTATTCAGCGACGGCAATGCGCGCGCCTCGGCATTCAGGTCGCCCAGCGTGCGCGAACCCAGCTCGACTTCCAGGATCACGTTGCGACTGCGGTTCAATCGATCAATCTGCGCCGGTCCGCTATCCATGGTGACGCTGGCCACATTGCCCAGCATGACCGGGCCATTTTTTCCCGGCAGGGTCAAACGTTCGATCGCCGCCAGGTCGGCCCGCACCGTATTCGGCAGCTTGACCCTGATCGGCACCTGGCGCTCGGACAGGTTCAGTTTGGGCAGATTGATGTCGTAGTCGCCGGCAGTGGCGACCCGCACCGTTTCGCCAATCGCGGCAGCGGTTACGCCAAGGTCGGCGGCACGGGCAAAGTCGGGACGCACGATGATTTCCGGGCGTACCAGCGATGCGCTGGAGCTGACATTGCCGATACCGGCCAGGGTACGCAGCTCGCGCTCGACTTTTTGCGCCGCCGCCGACAGGGCGATTGGATCTTCACTGCGCAATACCAGCTGCATCTTGACGCCGGTGTCGGGCGGGCCGACGTTAAAGCGGGCGCCGGGGATGTCCGCCATCCTGTTGCGGATCTGGGATTCGATGTCCTGCAGCGATTCGTCGCGGTCATTGCGATGCACGGTAGTCAGTGTCAAGACCGCGCGCCGTGCTTCGGCCGCTGCGCCCGGCGCAAATGCGTCGCCGCTGGAGCCGCCGCCGATCGAGCTGAAAACGCCTCTGATGCCCTTGATTCGCATGACCGCCAGCCGGGCCTGTTCCGCTACCGACTGGGTCTCGGCCAGCGTGCTGCCGGGCGGCAGTTCGATATTGATCTGGGTTTGCGCCCGGTCGGCCGGCGGTACGAAACCGGTCGGCAGCAGCGGCACCAATGCCAGCGATCCTGCGAAAAAGATTGCGGATGCAATCATTGTTACCAGCCGATGGCGCAGGCACCACTGCATCACCGCCATGTAGCGCTGCATGATCCAGCCATCCTTTTCCTCGACATGACTAGCCGGCTTCAGAATATACGCGGCCATCATCGGCGTCAGCAGGCGCGCCACCACCAGAGACGCCAGAATCGCCAGCACCGCGGTCCAGCCGAACTGCTTGAAAAACAGGCCCGGCACGCCACCCATGAAGGCGGTCGGCAAAAATACCGCCACCAATGCAAAGGTGGTGGCAATCACGGCCATGCCGATTTCATCGGCGGCTTCCATTGCCGCCTGCATCGGCGTTTTTCCCATGCGCAGGTGGCGCATGATGTTTTCAATCTCGACGATTGCATCATCGACCAGCACCCCGACCACCAGCGCCAGCGCCAGCAGCGTCACCGTATTCAAGGTATAGCCAAACAAGGATAGTCCCAGAAAGGTCGGGATCACCGACAGCGGCAAGGCGGCCGCAGCTACCAGCGTGGCGCGCCAGTCGCGCAAAAACCACCACACCACCAGCACCGCCAAGAGCGCGCCTTCCAGCAGCAATTCCATCGAACCGTCGAAGTTTTCTTCGACCGGGAAGGCATTGTCGATCACTTGCTGCAGTGTGATGTTCGGGTGCGCCGCCTGCAATTCGGCCACCGCTTCCCGTGCGCCATTGGCCACCGCAATTTCGGACGCGCCCCGGGTACGGAAGATTTCAAAACCGACCACCTTGTTGCCATTGTGGGTGGCCACCGCACGCGGCTCGGCCACGGTATCGGTAACCGATGCCACCTGGTCGAGGCGAATCGTGCGTCCATCGGCCAGCGGAATCTCGATTGTGGCCAGTTCATCGGCCGTCTTGACCGTGGCAATCGTGCGCACCGATTGCTCGGCGCCGCTGATATCGCCGCGCCCGCCAGGTGCTTCCTGCTGCACCAGCCGCAGGCGGCGCGACACGTCAATAGCCGAGACGTTCAGGGCCGCCATGCGGGCAGCCTCGAGTTCGATGCGCACTTCGCGCGTCACCCCGCCCATGCGCTTGACCGCACCCACGCCCGGCACCGACAGCAAGCGCTTGGAAACGGTGTTGTCGACAAACCAGCTCAGCGCCTGGTCATCCAGCCTGCTGCCGGCAGCACCGTCTTTGGCGGCAGCGACAAAGGTCAATACCACCCGTCCCGCAGTCGACGCCTTGGTCACCGACGGGTCACGCAAGTCGCTCGGCAAGTCGGCGCGCACGCGCGCCACCGCATCGCGCACATCATTGACCGCTTCGGCAATCGGCTTTTCCAGGATGAATTCGACCGTCACCACCACCGAGCCGTCGAGCACTCTCGAATAGATGTTTTTTATGCCCTGCAGGGTGGCGATCGAGTCTTCCAGCTTGCGCGCAACTTCGGTTTCAAGCTGTGCCGGCGCGGCGCCTGGCAAGGTTGCCGTGACGGTCACGACCGGCAGTTCGATATCCGGAAAGTCCTGTACCGCATTCGATTTGAACGCCAGCAGGCCAGCCAGGCTCAGCAGCACGAACAGCATGATCGCCGGGATCGGATTGCGAATCGACAGTGCAGAAAAATTCATGCCGCCCCCTACCTTGCCGCTGCCTGGTTCGAACCGGCGGCAGGCTGGCCGGGTGCCGGCACCACCTTGACCAGATCGCCGTCATTCAGGAAACCGGCGCCGCTGGCAACCAGCACCGCATCCGGCGCAATGCCGGCGGTGACCTCCACCCGGTCGGCCAGGCGCCGCCCGGTCTGCACTTTCATCTGGCTGACCCGGCCGTCGGCATTGACGCGAAATACATAACTGAAGCCGTCGCGGATTACCACTGCCTGTTGCGGCACCGTCAGCGAACCGGATGCGCCCAGTTCGAATTCACCTCTGGCAAACATCCCCGCCTTGACCGGCGCATTGATCGATGGCGACATTGGCAAATCGACATACACCAGTGCCGCGCGGCTTTGCACATCGACCGTTGGCGCAATCATCCGCACCACGCCTTGCAGCTGAGTGCCGTTGGCGGCGCGCACCTGCGCAATGGTGCCGCGCCGGATCTGCGGCAATTCCGATGTGGTCACTTCGGCGCGCCACTCCAGCCGTCCCTGGCGAATCATCCGAAACAGTTCGGTGCCGTTGCCCACCACTGCTCCGACCGTGGCGGTGCGCGATGAAATCACGCCGTCATCGGGCGCTGTCACCCGGGTATATTTCAGACGCAATTTTTGGGCATCGACTGTCGCCCGGGCAGCATCCACGCGCGCTTTGGCAGTCTGTTCGGCGGTCAAGTACTGGCTGACTTCCTGCTTGCTCATGGCGCCGGACGTTTGCAGCGCGCGGGCGCGGTCCGCATTACCTATGGCTTCGATGGCACGCGCCTCGGCTTCCTTCAGATTTGCCTGCGCCTGCGCCACATCGGCCTGGATCGCTTCGGCGGAAAAAGTCGCCAGAACCTGCCCTGCCTTGACGACGTCGCCGACATTGACCCGCACTTCGGCCAAGCGCAAGCCGGCCGATTCGCTGCCAACAATCGCTTCCTGCCAGGCAACAATATTGCCGTTGGCCGCCAGCTTGATCGGCAGGCTGGTCTGGCTTGGCTTGACTGTGGTTACCGTCAACGCAGGCTTGGCAGGCATGGCTTTTTTATCTTCCGCCGCAGTGGATTTGGCAGGCAAGATGAAAATCGTACCTACTGCCAACACCACCAGAGCGGCAACAATGAGTACGACAGGTTGAAGTTTGAATCGCGTCATGAGGTTTTGTACTAGGGCCAGGTCAGAGCTGCAGGAAGCCCACATTATAGAGAGATTGCAGCACGTTCACTTGTCGCAATGACAGCACCGCTTCCTGGCCGCGGATTGCCTGCCATGCTGCACGACAGAACATGACTGGCACGGAGCGGCTCTTTCCAGTCAAGAGAAGTGCAAGCTGTATATTTAGCGGTCCGCCATCTTCTGTTGTAACCAGCTTACATGCTGCGCGCCGCGATCAGGGGCGGTTGAATGGCAGGCGAATGGCCTGAGCATGCTGCCAAAGGGCGGATCATGCAATCATGACAAGTTGCAATTTTTCAACATGACTTTTTGGCAAAAAAATGCCTTTTTGCATGGAAAATACCCTAAGCTATCTCATCTCGAAAAGATTCTTCCATAATATAAAAACCCGCTATAAAAGTTGCCAAGGCAATAGCGACCGGGTTGGCCTCTTTTATACCGGTTGCTGCACTCACCATTGATTCTGATGATTAAAATCTCCGCCGTTTCTTATAACAATACCCCGCTCACCCCCGCGCTGACTGCCGTATTCGGACGCAGCGGGGGTACTTTGGGACGCAGCGAAGAAAATGCGTTTGTATTGCCTGACTCAAAACATATTGTTTCCCGCAAGCAGGCGGAAATCAAGATCGATGGCGCCCAGCATGTGATTGCCAATCTCAGTCGCGCGACGCCAATGATCGTCAACGGCACCGAGTTGAATTATGGCGAAGAAGTGCCGCTGAAAGCCGGCGATGAAATCCGCGTCGGCTTGTATGTGTTGCGCGCCGAACCGCACCTGGTGCCGGTCGAGTCGCCAGTCCATGCCGCGCCCCCTGCCGAGGCAGCGCTGGCTGTGCTTGCCGCAACTGCGCCGCCGGCAAGCCAGCCGGCACCGGCCGCAGCAGCGGACAAGACAGCGAACAACACTGGGACTGCCGACGACAGCCAGGTCTTGATGCAGGCTTTCCTGAAAGGCGCGGGTATCGACCACGCCAGCCTGCATACCGGCTTGACGCCGGAATTCATGGAAACCATGGGCAAGCTGGTGGCCACATCGGTCCAGGGCACGTTCGAATTGCTGGCTTCGCGCGCGTCGATGAAGCGCGAAGTCAAGGCCGATGTCACGATGATCGTGCTGCGCAATAACAATCCGCTGAAATTCCTTTCCGACAGCGAAACCATCCTGATCCAAATGCTGCGCAAGAAAATGCCCGGCTTCATGGGGCCGGCGGAAGCGATGCAGGATGCGTTCGAAGATTTACAGGCGCATCAGGTCGGCATGGTGGCCGGCATGCATGCGGCAGTCGATGAAGTGCTCAAGCGCTTCGATCCGAACGCGCTGGAAAAGCGCCTGAAGGAACGTACCGTATTCGATGCGGTGCTGCCGGCGCACCGCAAGGCCAAGATGTGGGACCAGTACACGTCCCTGTTCGACGTGATCTATCAGGAAGCGCAGCACGATTTCCAGGCATTGTTCGGCAAGGCATTCGTCGCGGCCTACGAAAAGGAAATCGACCGTTTCCAGAGCGAGCAATAGCATGAAAACGGCATGGCCTGCCGGTAGCGCCATCACACTGAGCGTGGCACAGATTACCGGCATCGGCGATCGCCAGACCAATCAGGATGCGCTTGGCATGGCCGAGCAAGAGGCGCTTGCCTGCTTCGTGGTCGCAGACGGCGCCGGCGGCCACCGCGGCGGTGAAATTGCCGCCAGGCTGGTGGTGCAGGCCGTGCTCGACAGTTTCATCGAAGACCTGTCGTTTGGCAGCCGTGCGCTGCAATCCTATGTCGATGAAGCGATCCTGAAAGTCGCCCAGGGCAAGACTGGCGTCGACTCGCCGCCGGACATGAGCGCCACCGTGGCTGCAGTGTTAATCGATCGCAAGAACCGTTGCGCTTTATGGGCCCATATGGGCGATACCCGGGTCTACCTGTTTCACAACGGCCAGATATCGAGCATCACCAAAGACCATAGCGTGGTCCAGCAATTCATCGATGCCGGTTACTGCAAGCCGGAAGAAGTCAGAACCCATCCACAGCGCAGCGTACTGTTCGCTGCCATTGGCGCCGAGGGCGATACCCGGCCGGCGCTGTCGGACGATACGCTGATCATCGAAGACGGCGACGCGCTGCTGATTTGCAGCGATGGATTCTGGGAATGGGTGGCGGAAGCCGAGATGGAACAGGCATTGACCGCGGCGCAGGATGTCGATCAATGGCTTGCCCGCATGGCCGATAAGGCAAAGATTAACAGCAGTGCATCGGCGAAGGCGCGCGACAATTTCACCGCATTCGCCATCTGGTTCGGTGACAGCAGTCGCGATCGCAGGCCCAGAGCAAGTGAAAACGCGGCGCCATCCGGCGCGCGATGAATCCAGCACCACCGAACGCAAGCCCACACCACATGACCGCCAGCCCCTTGCCGCACCCAGCCAAAACCGGTTCTGAAAACTGCCTCGAAATCGGTACGCGGGTGGCTGAATTCGAAATTACCAGCGTGGTCGGCGAAGGCGGATTCGGCACCGTCTATCTGGCCTTCGACCATTCGCTGCAGCGGACCATCGCACTGAAAGAATACCTGCCGCCGGCATTGGCCGGGCGTGGCAGCGAACAGCAGGTGGCGGTGCGCGCAAAACGCCATCAGGAAACCTTTGATGCAGGCTTAAAAAGCTTTATCAATGAAGCGCGGTTGCTGGCGCAATTCGATCATCCGGCGCTGATCAAGGTGTACCGATTCTGGGAACAGAACAACACCGCCTATATGGCGATGCGCTATTACGAAGGCAGGACGCTCAAGGAAATTCTCAGCGAACAACCCGAGCTGGCGACAGAAGCCTGGTGGAAAACGATCCTGAAGCCGATCCTGGAAGCACTCGACGTGCTGTACAACGTGCAGATCCTGCATCGCGACATCTCGCCGGAAAACATCATGATCCAGCCCGGTGGCGAACCGGTGCTGCTGGATTTTGGTGCCGCACGCCAGCTGGTGCAAAACATGACGCAGGCGCTGACGGTGATCTTGAAACCGGGTTTCGCGCCGATCGAACAATATGCCGACGATCCATCGATGAAACAGGGTCCCTGGACCGATATTTATGCGCTGAGCGCGGTCTTGTATTCAAGCATCGCCAAAAAGGCGCCGCCGGCGTCGGTCGCGCGCATGATCAAGGATCCGCTGGAACCACTGACCCCGGATGGTTACCCTGGCTATAGCCGGCAATTCCTGTTTGCCATCAGCAAGGGGCTTGCGGTCAGGCCGGATGACCGGCCGCAGACGATTGCCGAATTCAGCCATCTGCTGGGCCTGGATAAAAAAGAACCCGGCGCGCGCCGAACTTCCACGCCCCAGTCCCGCGCCGATCGCATGCCGTCCGCCAAGCACGCCGCAGAACCAAACAAATCCGCACCTGCCGGGAAAGGCCGCCGGCAAGCCGGCACCGCCACGTCGAACACAACGCGCAAATGGATCATCGGCATCGCGAGCGCTATCGGCATCGGCTGCCTGACCGCACTAGGCGTATTTGTCTTCCAGTCAGCCAGCGAGGTGCCGGCAGCCGTTGCCCCTGCCGCATCGCCGGTGCCAGTCAGCCATTCGCAATCGATCGCCACACCAGCAACAGCAGGCCGGCAAACGGAGCCGACGGTCGACATCAAGCCAAAAAGCGAAAACATCGGCAAATCTGACAGCAAGGCGAAGCTTGCTAGTCAGGAAAAGCTTGAAAGAAAAGCAAAGCCTGAAGTCAAAATAAAGTCGGACAGTCATGCCAAGCAGCCCGGCGTGCCGCTGCCTGCGGTTCAACCTAAACCCGCGCAGCCGGACACGACACGCAGGCAAATTGTCAACCCGTCAGCTGACCTGATATCACTGCCATGAGCCAGCCAGACCAAGTGCATGACCACATTTCGACACAGCGCAGATAAGCCCGACGTTATCCAACCGACACTTGTACGCCCGACGTCTCGGCAATTGCAACTACCGGCGGCAAGGAGCAAGCTGGCCCATTTAAGCGGAAAAAAAGATCCAGCTGGAAGCATTGAAATACATGGCGTTCAGCTATTGCGTGACATCCCAGCCTGCACCAGGCCACCAGCAATTCGAAAAAGCACTGAAACTCGATCCGGCGTTCGATCTGGAGCCCGGTGAAAAAGGTCACCCGCTTTGGGGCCCGGTATTTGCGCGCGCGAAAAAACAGCGGTAACGGATAGCACCCCTTTCATAAGTCAAGGCACTGCGATAGCCGCAGCCGGCGGCGCCGGTTTTATCAAAAGCAAATCGGGTTGCTTGGTACGCTGCCCCACAGACTGCACGGTCAAGCAGGGATACCCTGAATTTTTAGTAGTTTCTTCGGGGAATAAATTGAATCGTACAAGACTTGGCCTGATGGCCGCATTTCTCGCCAGCGCTGCCTGCGCCCAGCCATCGATTGCCGCCGCTCCATTGTTTGCAGTCGATACGGTCAACTCCATCGAGCGCCTTAAACCGGTAGTCGCCCGCAGCAAGGGATCAAGCGTGCTGCGCGCCCAGATCCTGCTGGATCGCGCCCATTTTTCATCCGGCGAAATCGACGGCGCTTTTGGCTCGAACATGCGCGAGGCCATCGCCGGTTATCAGAAACAGAATAGCCTGGAGGTCACCGGGACTGTCAATGCGGTAACATGGGCTGCATTGAACGCCGACAGCGCCATCGCGCTGATTTCCTACACCATCACCGATGCAGATGTTGCCGGACCGTTTGAGCCAGTCCCGGAACAAATGGAAGACAAGGCGAAGATGCCGGCATTAGGCTTTGCGAGCGTCGAAGAATCACTCGGCGAAAAATTTCATGCCAGTCCGGCACTGTTAAAGCGCTTGAATCCCGGCAAAAATCTCGCTCTTGCCGGCCAGGAAATCATCGTCCCAAATGTGCTGGATACCGAACCGCTGCCCAAGGCTGGAAAAATCATCGTCGACGAGTCCAGTCGCACGCTCACGGTAGTCGATGCCGCCGGCAAGGCCATTGCCCAATTCCCCGCCACCACCGGCAGCAAGCATGATCCACTGCCGGTTGGCAACTGGAAGGTGAACGGCATCTCGGCCAATCCGGTATTTCACTTCAATCCCAAATTATTCTGGGATGCCAAGCTGGAAGACAAGAAGGCAAAAATTCCGCCTGGACCGAACAATCCAGTCGGTGTCGCCTGGATAGACCTGAGCAAAGAGCATTATGGCATTCACGGCACACCGACTCCATCCACGATTGGCAAGACACAGTCGCATGGTTGCATCAGGCTGGCAAACTGGGATGTAAAATTGCTGACATCGATCGTATCGACCGGCACGCAAGTCACCTTGCAGGAATGAGCGACATGTCGCCGGCAGCCACTTTCAGCCTGATAAACCGAAAGCCAGACAGGGCACGACCATGAAATGGATCATGACGTTTCTGGTGGGGGCATTGTGCGGCGCCGCCGCCCTTGGATACTTTCTCGGCGTTACGCCATCCGGTTTGCTTCGGGTGGCTATGGATGCAGTGCAGCCAAGTGCCGCACCACCGCCTGTTTTACCGCCACTTGTTTTACCGCCGCCTGTCGTGTCGCCCACACCTCCGGTTATCGTCTCGCCACCTGTTGCCGCCCCTCCTGCTGCGCCCGTCACCCCCATGCCGCCGGCTCCACCCGAGGCGTCACCGCCGGCGCAGCACACAGTGCAACCGCAAGCTGCAGTAACCAACCCCACTGAAAGCTTGCTGATTCCGGTTGCCGGCATTAAGTTTAGTCAACTTGCGGACACCTTCGATCAAGCCCGTGGCAGCGAGCGCCGTCACGAAGCAATCGACATCCTCGCCCCCAGGGGAACCCAGGTATTTGCGGTCGCCGACGGCAAAGTGGCCAAGCTGTTTGAGAGCAAGGCGGGCGGGCTGACGCTGTATCAGTTCGACGTCAGTGAAAAGCTCGCTTATTACTACGCCCACCTTGATCACTACGCACCGTCAGTCACCGAGGGAACTTATCTCAAGCGAGGAGACCTGATTGGTTACGTCGGCAGCACCGGCAATGCAAGTCCGGCCGCACCGCATCTGCACTTTGCAATTTTCGAACTGACGCCTGAAAAGAAATGGTGGAAAGGAACACCAATCAATCCCTATCCCTTATTTCGGCAATAAAGGCTGCGCGCCAGGCCAATGCTTGTCGCGCTTACATCCACTACCAACCATCACAGGAAAAATACCCATGACATTTCACCACGCAGTTGTATGGCTGGACCATACCAAGGCACAAGTGATCCACTTCGACCTGAAAGCGGCAGAATCCGAATCGCTCAAGACGCATTCGTCCCATCCACATCCGCAATCGAAGTTCGGCGACCAAAAGCATGGAAATGCCTCTGACAATACAGCCTTCTTCGCCGATATCGCCGTCGCACTGAAAGATTCGCTTGAAATCCTGATTGTCGGACCGGGCGACGAAAAAACCGCATTCATGAAATACCTGACCGAGCAGGTCCCGGCCGTCGCTGAAAAAATCAAGGGCGTTGAAACCGTTGATCACCCAAGCGAAGGGCAGTTACTCGCTTACGCGCGCAAACATTTCGTAAGTGCGGGTGGTTTGCATTAAGTCGGTCGCTTAAGTCAGCCGTTTTCTGGCAAGTAAGACTCGAATCGAATATCCAGCGAAAATCCGCATGGGTATTCGACTTTGCGTAGGATGAAGTAAACGCCACCGATAAAAAAAGGCAAGGCCGCACTCGCTGCGATAGAGGGCGTATCGCGCTGCTGTTTTTTAACAAGTCCGATTGACCATCAAGCCCATCCCTTTAATCCTTGACCCATTTCCTTGTCGGGATTATTTCGGAATGATAGAGGCATTTTTCGGTAGCGGCGGATGCGATCTCGCTGCCTGTCTGGTACCGGCAAAAACGCTGGTTCCCAGCCATCGCCACAGGTTTTGCACATCTTGCGCGGCACCGTCCACGCGCAGCTCTTTGGCATGCGACACTTCGTTCGGCGTACGGTCGCCTGCCCATACGTCAGTCAGGGCGCGCACGGTGGAATCGACAATGAGGGTCAGTTCGCGCCCCGGATCGTCCCGGCACAAGTCAGCTTGGCCGAGCTCGACCACCAGCCACCATTCCCGTTCGCCGGAGCGGGCATCGCGAAACTTGAATTGAATCACCACCGGTTGCGGCGGAAACTGATCAACCCGCGCGAAACGCCGTATGTCCCACATCAGCAGCCCGGCATCGAGCTGATCGTCGCGAAGGCGGCTGCCAATCCAGCGGGCGCCCCAGTGACCCAGCGCCATAATAATGGGGCGCAATTGCTCGCCTGCTTCGGTCAAGCCATATTCCCATACCTTGCCTGCCGCTGTGCGCTGGACCACCCCGATCTCTTCCAGCTGGCGCAGCCGCTGCGCCAGCAAACTGGTTGACATGCGCGGCACGCCGCGATGCAAGTCATTGAAGCGTTTGCTGCCGCACAGCAATTCGCGCACGACCAATGGCGTCCAACGCTCGCACAGTGCCTCGGCGCCGCGCGCGACTGTACAGAATTGCCCATAACTCTCATCCATGTTGGCGCCTTCGCAAGAAACGCTTCAGATTCTGGACTGGACACGCGTCTGCGTCAAGCGCACCTTGGTGTCTTCAAACACCCTAACCGTGCAAGGAAAACGCCATGACCAAAATTGCCATTATTCAACGTCCGCCGGTGCTGCTCGATCGCAGCGCAACGATCGCGCGCGCGCTGGAATCGATCGGCGATGCCGCTGCCGCCGGCGCCGCACTGATTGTCTTGCCGGAGTCGTTCATTCCCGGCTATCCGTCATGGATATGGCGGCTTGCCGCGGGAAAGGATGGCGCCCTGATCGGCCAACTGCATGCGCGGCTACTGGCCAATGCCGTCGATATTGCCAACGGCGACTTGACACCGCTGTGCGAAGCGGCCCTGCGCCATGACGTGACGGTCGTATGCGGCATCAATGAATGCGACCGGCGCCATAGCGGCGGCACCCTCTACAACAGCGTGGTCGTGATCGGCAACGATGGTGAAGTGCGCAACCGTCACCGCAAACTGATGCCCACCAACCCGGAACGCATGGTGCACGGCTTCGGCGATGGCAGCGGCCTGCGCACTGTCGATACGCCGGCCGGCCGCATCGGCACCCTCATTTGCTGGGAAAACTACATGCCGCTGGCGCGCTACGCCCTCTACGAACAAGGGGTGGAAATTTATATCGCACCTACTTATGACAACGGCGAGAGCTGGCTTTGCACCATGCGCCACATTGCGCTGGAAGGCCGCTGCTGGGTGCTGGGCAGCGGCACTTTGCTGCGTGCCAGCGATATCCCGGACGATTTTCCTGGCCGCACCCAGTTGTTCCCTAATCCCGATGAATGGATCAACGATGGTGATTCGGTAGTAGTCGATCCGCAAGGCAAGATTGTTGCGGGACCGATGCGGCGCGAAGAGGGCATCCTGTACGCCGATATCGATGTGGCGCGCGTGGCACCGGCACGCCGGACGCTGGACGTTACCGGGCACTACGCGCGGCCGGATATTTTTGAGCTGCAGGTACGGCGCACGCCGGCTGCGCCGGTACGCCATATCGATCAGTGACAGTCGAGCTCTGCCTGGGTCGCCAGGTCAGCCCGCAAAATCATTCTTCATCAACCAACTTGAAGGAACGGATCATGACCTCGCAAGAATCTTATACCTGCACCTGCTTTTGCGGCGCCGTCGAGTTCACTGTCAGCGGGCATCCGGCTGCTATGGGATATTGCCATTGCGCGTCGTGCCGGCACTGGTCGGCCGGGCCGGTCAATGCGTTCACCTTGTGGCAGCCGGAATCGGTAAAGATCACGCGTGGCGCGGACCACATCGGCAGCTACAGCAAAACGCCGCAAAGCGTCAGGCAATGGTGCGACAAGTGCGGCGGCCACCTCTTTACCGACCACCCGGGGATGGGACTGGTGGATGTGTATGCCGCCTTGATTCCGGATTACCGGTTTACACCGGGCGTCCATGTCCATTACCAGGAAGCGATGCTGCACATCCACGACGGCTTGCCAAAATTTAAAGATGTGCCTGCTGAGATGGGTGGGTCAGGTGTCCATCTGGCTGAATGAATTGCATGTTGCGATTTGCAGCCTCAACTACTGCGGCAAAAATCTCACCTTATGACCTACCGAACTCGTCTTCTGTGTCACTTTAAGTTACCGAAATAACTGCGTACCGGTCGTAAGGTAATCTAAGCAGGTAGACAAAAGTTTTTGGACATAATAAAGGTTTGTGCGGTCCCTATAGAGACGATCGAGGCGCTCCATCGAATCAAGTTTTGTCAAAAGACTTTTGCGTACCTGCTTAGATACACATTTCATAAACACTGGCCTGACCACATTTTAGTTTTCGGCTACCGGTATGACGTGCAAATGAAAAACGACGACCATTGCCGCCGCTGCGATTATTCTTTAATGTAGTCTGGGATGTAGATTGTTACAGTTGGCTTGTCTATTCTTTATTTTGTTCGTGTAGATTTAGGGTAAAAACCAATACTAAAAGCAATGGGGGTTCCGACCAGTTCGGGTGCATCTTTTAAACTTTCGACGCTGACTCGATAATTACCAGGTTTTAAAACCACATAAGCAATGTGCTTAGTGAAATGACCATCACCCCATGATCTCAGTCTTAACACTGGAATTTCTTGATCAAGTATTGGCTTTTCGCCAGTGGCATCGACAGCATGAATTTTGAATCTTATTGGCGTTAAAATGCCAGGGTTATCGCCCTTATGCCGACCATCCTCACCAACCAATTTTTGGACACGCACACGGTCTTCTGGGTCATCCGATTTGTATTGGAATTTAAGGCTAAAAATATATTCTTTGTGCTCTTCGATATGCAGTTCGGTCTCAATCTTACTTCCAGCTTTTACTTCAAATGGCAAAACAAGTGGTGGACTGCGTGATTGCGTTTTATGTGTGCACGAGATTGACAATGGAAGCATCGCAATCATGGCTAAGGCAAGCCATTTATTTTTGATGACTAGCTGCTTCCAGTTCACTTTCATTTTGGCCTCACATTTTTCTTAATTTCGACTACTTATCTTGTCGCAAAAGAACCTAAAATGCTTGCTTGGTTTCAGCAGGATATTGCATGTTTCTCTCAAAGGTCATCCAAAGTCAGCTATCGTCAGGGCAAATCGATTGCACCACCTGGCATATAAAGGATACTCATTGGGCAAATCTGCCCATGCAGCACCTGTGCACAATATCCAAAACACACCAGCCATAGGGGAACCACCCTTGGTTCGTCGCGCGCCTAGCAGGCCTTCGCATCCGACTGCCATGCAAGCACGCTTCATTATGTTAGACGCTCTTAGGAAAATTTTGTAAAGTCTGGTTTGCGCCGTTCGAAAAATGCCGTGAAAGCTTCCTTGGCTTCCGGCGACGACAGCATGGCGCCGAAATGCTGGAACTCTTCCGCCATCCTGGCTTCGACTGCCGCCGTCTGGCCGCCCTTTAACAGGCGCTTGGTGATGAGAATCGACGATGCGGGCAGTGCCGCCAGCTTGGCTGCCTGCGCCTGCGCAAACGTGTTCAACTGCTCAAGCGGCAAAATCCTGTTCACCAGACCCATGTCGCGCGCTTCTTCCGCCGTGAACGCTTCACCCAGCATCAGCTTTTCCGCGGCACGCTGATAGCCGGCGATTTGCGGCAGCAACAGGCTGCTGGCCGCTTCCGGACACAAGCCCAGTTGCGCGAATGGCAGCGACAATTTTGCATTCTCGGCCGCATAGACCAGATCGCAATGCATCAACAGCGTGGTGCCGATGCCGACCGCCGCGCCGGCAACGGCCGCCACCAGCGGCTTGCTCGCATGGCTGATCTGCCATAGAAACTGCAGTACCGGACTGTCGCTGGCGGTCGGCGGATGGCGCATGAAATCCTCGAGGTCATTGCCGGCTGTGAAAACATCCTGCTTGCCCAGGAACAGGATGGCCCGCACCGTGTGGTCGGCTTGCGCATCCTTCAGCGCGTCGACCATGCTCTGGTACATGTCGGTGGTGATCGCATTCTTTTTATCCGGGCGATTGAACTCGATCGTCAAGATGCCATTGATCTTGTTTGTCAGGATATCCATTGCTCATTTCCAGTCTTGGTTACACCACGGGCAATCGGCGGGAAGGCTCGCAGCATGAATAAAAAAGCCGCACAGTTCGCACCGTACGGCTTGTGATGGCGCTGAAACCAGCCTTATACGCGCTCGAAAATGCCGGCTGCACCCATGCCGGTGCCAACGCACATGGTGACCATGCCATACTTGAGGTTACGGCGGCGCAAGCCATGCACCACGGTCGCCGCGCGGATCGCACCGGTCGCACCCAGCGGATGACCCAATGCAATCGCCCCACCCAGCGGATTGACTTTCGATGGGTCGAGCTGCAAGTCGCCGATCACCGCCAGTGCCTGGGCCGCGAACGCCTCGTTCAATTCGATCCAGTCCAGCTGGTCCTGGGTGATGCCGGCCGCACGCAAGGCCAGGGGCACGGCTTCCTTCGGACCAATTCCCATGATTTCGGGCGGCACGCCGCGCACCGAAAACGAGCTGAATTTGGCCAGCGGCGTCAGGTTGAATTGCTTGAGGATTTTCTCGCTGACCAGGATCAGCGCACCGGCGCCATCCGACATTTGCGAGCTGTTGCCGGCAGTAACCGAACCCTTGGCAGCGAACACCGGTTTCAGCTTGGCCAGGGCTTCGGCGCTGCTGTCGGCACGCGGGCCTTCATCCTGGCTGGCAGTGCGGGTTTTAATATCGAGCTGGCCTGTGGCCAGATCGGGGAATTTCTCGATGATCTCAACCGACGTGGTTTCATCCTTGAATTCACCGCTCTGCTGGGCGGCGATCGCTTTCCGGTGCGAATTGAGCGCAAACTCATCCTGCGCCTCGCGCGAAACCTTCCACTGCTGCGCGACCTTCTCGGCGGTGATGCCCATGCCATACGCCATGCTGATATTGTCATCCTTCAGGATCAGCGGATTCATCGACGGGTGATGCCCCATCATCGGCACCATCGACATCGATTCGGCGCCAGCGGCGATCATCACATCGGCCTGACCGACGCGGATGCGGTCAGCGGCAATCGCAATCGCCGACAGGCCCGAGGCGCAGTAACGGTTGACGGTAATGCCGCCGACCGTATTTGGCAAGCCGGCCAGCAACACCGCCATGCGCGCGAAGTTCAAGCCCTGCTCGGCTTCGGGAAAGGCGCAGCCGACCACCGCATCTTCGATCAGTGCCGGATCGAGATTGGGTACCTGGGACACTGCCGACTGGATCGCGCGCACCAGCAAGTCGTCCGGACGAACATGCCGGAACATGCCGCGCGGCGCCTTGCCGATCGGCGTGCGGGTGGCGGCGACGATATACACTTCTTGAATTTGCTTGGACATTTAATACTCCTGATTCTGTCAGTTGGTCGCGTGATTAATTGCGTACCGGCTTGCCGGTTTGCATCATGCCCATGATCCGTTCCTGGGTCTTCGGATGATTCAGCAACTCCATGAAGCTCTTGCGCTCCAGGTCCAGCAACCACTGTTCATTGACCAGGCTGCCCGGTTCCACATCGCCACCGGCAACCACATCGGCAATCATCGCCCCCAGCTTGTAGTCATGCGCCGAGATGAAGCCGCCATCGCGCATGTTGACCAGCTGTGCGGTAATGGTGGTGCTGCCATAGCGGCCGGTGACCGGCACCAGTGCCGGCATCGGTGCACGGTAACCGGCATCGAACATTGCACGCGCCTCGACTTTGGCCACATGCAGCAACTCGTATGGATTGAATACGATCACGTCATTGGCCGACAGGTAACCCATCTTTTGCGCTTCCAGCGCCGACTTGGAGACTGCCGCAGTCGCCGCACTCATGTAGGTATCTTTCAGGAATTGCAGGATATCGGTGCCCTTGGCTTGCGCTGCCGCCCGTACCGCGATTTCCTTCAAGCCGCCGCCGCCCGGAATCAGACCGACGCCGACTTCAACTAGGCCGATATAGGATTCAATCGAGGCGACCCGTTTGGCCGCATGCATCAGCAGCTCGCAGCCGCCGCCCAGCGCCAGGCCGGCCACCGCCACCACTACCGGCACATTGGCGTATTTCAATGCCATGTGTGCATTCTGCAGCCGCGAGACTTCCGGCTCGATCGCCTTGACGCCGCCCGACATGAACAATGGCAGCATCGATTGCAGGTCGGCGCCGGCCGAGAATGGGCCGCCTTCGGCCGCATCGGCATGCCAGATCACCAGTCCCTTGTAATTCTTTTCTGCCTCTGCCAATGCACGGCTCATGCCGTCGATCACGCCCGGGCCGATCACATGCATCTTGGTCTTGAATGACAGGATCAGCACATCATCGTTCTGATGCCAGATGCGCACCGATTCGTCTTCGAAGAAGGTGGTGCCGGCGGTTTTGCCGTCGACGGCGTTTTCGCCAACCACCGGCGCCCGGAATGCCTGGCGCTGATACACCGGCAATTCAGAACGCGGTACAAATGCATTTTTCTTCGCAGAATAAGAACCTTCCGCCATATGCACGGAGGTGCGGCCATCGAATACCCACGCCGGCAATGGCGCGCTGCTCAGCGCCTTGCCGGCATCGATATCTTCCTTGATCCAGCCGGCGACCTGCTGCCAGCCGGATGCCTGCCAGGTTTCGAACGGGCCGACATCCCAGCCGAAGCCCCAGCGCATTGCAAAGTCGATGTCGCGCGCATTGTCGGCAATCGACTCCAGATGCACGGCGATGTAATGAAACGCGTCGCGGAAGATCGCCCACAGGAATTGCCCTTGCGGATTGGTCGATTCGCGCAGCGCCTTCATTTTCTTGACCGGGTCCTTTTCCTTCAGGATGCGGCCGATGATCTCGTCAGCCTTGCCGCCGCCGGCGACATAGTCACCCTTGACCGGATCCAGGCGCAGGATATCCTTGCCGACCTTTTTGTAAAAGCCGGCGCCGGTCTTTTGTCCCAGCACGCCGGAGGCGATCAGCTTGGCCAGCACCGGCGGGGTTGTATAGACGCTATAGAACGGGTCATCCTTGAGCGTATCCTGCATGGTCTTGATCACATGGCCCATGGTATCCAGACCGACCACGTCGGCGGTACGGAAGGTGCCGGACTTGGCGCGACCCAGCTTGGCGCCGGTCAGGTCATCCACCACGTCATACGACAGGCCGAATTTTTCCGCTTCATGGATGGTGGCCAGCATGCCGAAGATGCCGACCCGGTTGGCGATGAAGTTCGGGGTGTCGATCGCGCGCACCACACCCTTGCCCAGCGTGGTGGTCAAAAAACCTTCCAGCTGGTCGAGAATGTGCGGTTGGGTGGCGGCGGTCGGAATCAGTTCGACCAGGTGCATGTAGCGCGGCGGATTGAAAAAATGCACGCCGCAAAAACGCGCCTTCAGCTCGGCATCAAAGCCTTCCGACAATGCCGTGATCGACAGACCGGAGGTATTGGAGGCAAAAATGGTGTTGGGGCCGATATGCGGCGCGACCTTCTTGTACAGGTCATGCTTCCAGTCCATGCGTTCGGCAATCGCCTCAATGATCAGGTCGCAGCCCTTGAGCAACTCCAGGTTGTCTTCATAGTTGGCAGCCTGGATCAGCGCCGCATCTTCCTTGTTGCCGAGCGGCGCAGGACTCAACTTTTTCAGGTTGTCGATGGCGCGCAGCACGATGCCGTTCTTCGGACCTTCCTTGGCCGGCAAATCGAACAGCACCACCGGCACCTTCGCATTGATGCAGTGGGCGGCGATTTGCGCACCCATCACGCCGGCGCCGAGCACCGCGACTTTCTTGACGATAAAATTGGACATAACTTAAAACTCCATATGAACCACAGCGGCACGGGCGTCAGGCATCATTGCCTGGGTTCGCCGTGTTGGCCGTGTACGTCGCGGTAAAAAATCAAAACAAATCTGCGTCAAGCGCCATCAGGCTGGCCGATCCGGCGCGCGCCTGACGAATCAGCATCGCGGTTTCGGGCAGTAATTTGGCGAAATAAAAGCGTGCGGTCGCCAGTTTCGCCTTGTAGAAACTGTCACCCGAATCCTGCTTTTCCAGCGCGATCTTGGCCATGCGGGCAAAGAAGTAGGCAAACACCAGGTGACCGGCCACGCGCAGATACGGCACCGCAGCCGCGCCGACTTCGTCCGGGTTCTGGAAGGCCTTCATGCCGATTTCCATGGTCAGTTTGGTCACCTTGTCGCCGATATCGGCCAGGGGCGTGACGAACTCGCTCATCGCTTCATCGGTGCCGTGTTCTTCCACGAACGCCTGGATTTGCGCGCCGAACTTGCGCAGCTTGGCACCGTTATCCATCAACACCTTGCGCCCCAACAAGTCCAGCGACTGGATCGTATTGGTGCCTTCATAAATCATGTTGATGCGGGCATCACGCACGTACTGCTCCATGCCCCATTCGGCGATATAACCATGGCCGCCATAGACTTGCATGGCTTCCGATGCGGCAATGAAGCCATTGTCGGTAAGAAAAGATTTCACGATCGGGGTCAGCAACACCACCTGGTCGGCAGCATCCTTGCGCACTTCCGGATCCGGGTGATGGAGTTCGCGGTCGATCATCAGCGCCACATACGAGCTGAATGCGCGCCCGCCCTCGGCATAGGCGCGGGCCGTCAGCAGCATGCGCCGCACATCCGGATGGACGATGATCGGGTCGGCCGGCTTGTCCGGCGCTTTCACGCCCGACAGGCTGCGCATCTGCAGGCGGTCCTTCGCATACACCACCGCATTCTGGTACGCGACTTCAGTCAGGCCGAGCGACTGCATGCCCACGCCCAGGCGCGCCGCATTCATCATCACGAACATCGCATTCAAGCCCTTGTTCGGCTCGCCGATGATCCAGCCGGTGGCGCCATCCAGATTCATCTGGCAGGTCGAGTTGCCATGGATACCCATTTTTTCCTCGATCGCGCCGACCGTAATGCCATTGCGCGCGCCCAGCGAGCCATCGGCATTGGGCAGAAATTTCGGCACCAGGAATAACGAAATGCCCTTGGTGCCGATCGGCGCGTCCGGCAGGCGCGCCAGCACCAGGTGCAGGATGTTGGCTGCCATATCGTGTTCGCCGGCGGAAATGAATATCTTGCCGCCGGTGATTTTGTAGCTGCCATCGGCTTGTGGTTCTGCCTTGGTGCGTAACAGGCCGAGGTCGGTGCCGCAGTGCGCTTCGGTCAGGCACATGGTGCCGGTCCATTCGCCCGATACCAGTTTCGGCAGGTACAGATTCTTTTGCTCGGGTGTACCATGCGCCGTCAGGCATTCGTAGGCGCCATGACTCAATCCCGGATACATGGTCCAGGCCTGGTTGGCGGAATTGACCATTTCATAGAATGAATTGTTCACCACCAGCGGCAAGCCCTGGCCGCCGTATTCCGGGTCGCATGACAGCGATGGCCAGCCGGCATCGACATATTGCCGGTACGCTTCCTTGAACCCTTTCGGGGTGGTGACGGTGTGCGCCTGCGAATCCAGGTGGCAGCCTTCACGGTCGCCGCTGTGGTTGAGCGGAAACAGCACGTTCGAGGCAAATTTGCCGCCCTCTTCCAATACCTGATTGATGACGTCGGCATCGGTATCGGCATGCTTGGGCAACTGCTTCAGTTCCTGTTCGACCTGCAACAATTCATGCAGCACAAACTGCATGTCGCGCAACGGTGCATTGTATTGACCCATAATTATCTCCTGAGGCTAGGCTGTTTTTTTAGTGGTGGATTTCGGATGTTGAGCGACGCTTGGGATGCGCGATGATGCGCCATTCTGGTAACTGTCGATCAGGCGTTCAAAGCCTTTTTGCGCACGCAATACACTGTCGGGACGCTGGATGAAACGGGCATCGTGATGCAGCGCCAGCACCAGTCCATACATTTCATAGACCAGCTGCGCCGGATCGGCATCGGCGCGCAGGTGGCCTTCATCAATTGCCTGCTGCACGCAGCGGCGCAAGCCATCCTGCCAGGTGCGCACCATGCTCACCAGTTCATCGCGAATCGGTCCCGGCCGGTCATCGTATTCGACCGCGCCGCTGATATAGATGCAGCCGGAAGCAATTTCGACCGTGACCCGGCTGACCCAGCGCGAAAACATTTCCCGCAGGCGCGGCAAGCCGCGCGACTGGTTCAGGCTTGGATAAAAAATCTCTTGCTCGAAATGATCGTTGTAGAGTTTAACTACGGCAATTTGCAAATCTTCGCGTGAACCGAAATGGGCAAACACCCCGGACTTGCTCATATGCATCTTGTCGGCCAACAAGCCAATCGTCAATCCTTCCAGTCCTTCCCGGCTGGCCATTTCCAGTGCTACATCCAGAATGGCGGCGCGGGTCAACTCACCTTTGCGCAATGATTTAGATGCCATGTTGAATGTCGTGTAGATACGGAAAAAGGAAGCGATCAAAATAATCGTACGCTCGTACTATTATGCATAGCCCGCCAAAAGTCAAACAGGTTTTTTAGAAGGTTTATTCAGGTCAAACCATTGGATGTAGCATGTGCCGCGCACGAATGTAAAAAGCCAGGGCAATGCCCTGGCTTGGTTCAGTCACCTGGATTCGGCAATGCGCTAAGCGGTTACAGGGCGACCGGTCCGATCATGTCGGCGTCGACTTTGCCTGCTGCGGCACCGGCAGAGGCACGTTCCACATAAGGCTTGGATTTATCGATCAGTCCTTGCAGCAGATCATTGTTTTTCACCATATTGCCGATCGCGGCGGAACGGAAATTATCCATCGCATCGATGGCCTTGAAGGTATTGTCGAATGCCGATTGCAGCTTGCCGATTTCAATCAACGGATCGCTGGCAAATTTGCCGACTGTTTGCACATGCTGGCCCAGCTGCACCGAGGTTTGCACCACCAGGTTGCCGATGACTTCCCGGGTTTTACCCATCGCTTCCTGGATCTTCAGCTGGTTGCCGGTGGCAATGGCAACCATCTGTGCAATCGCCAGTGCCGACATGCCGGTGGTTTTCAGGCGATCGATCCCGATCGACATCTCCCGTGCCGTTTTCTTCAGCGGCTCCAATGCCAGGTAACCGTTGACCGTCACGGCTTGCTGGGTCAGGATGCCTTCCAGATTCTGCGCCGCATAAAACAGCGCTTCCTGTTCCAGCGCCCGGGCGCGCAGCGGGTCGGTCGGCTTGATCGATTCGACCTGGGCTTTGAGTTTTTCTTGCAGGAATTTTGCGAAGTGCGCTGCCGCTTTCAAATTCTGCATCGCATTCCACAGCTGGACCTTGCCTTCTTCAAGCGCGACCACATCGCGTTCCAGGTCATCCTGGGCGGCAGACAGCTGACTGATCAAGCCGTCGATCTGCTTGGAAGCCGATTCGAATTGGCGAAAGTAAGCCTTGAGTTTCGAGCCGCCCGGGATCATGCCGAGAATCTTGATCGGTTCCAGCCAGTCACCCTGCTTGCCCGGGTTCAAGTCATCCATGATGTCACGCAATTCCGACATCGCCTTGAACGCAGGGCTGTCTTCGATGCCGCGATAATTCTGTTTCAGGAAAGAAGTATTGAGCCGGGTTGCCTCGGCAATTTCCTTGCGCCCAAGCTTGAATGCCGAATCCATGCGTTTCTTGAAATCTTCGCTATGGACGTCGGCCACCAGCAACGCCTTGAGAAACAACTCCGCCTGCGCTTCCACTTTTTTCTTTAATTCGTCATCCAGCGGCACCAGATCGACGGCTTTTTCCGGCTGAACCACTTCCGGAAATTGGGGCGGGGTCAATGCTAGCGTCGGAACCGACTCGGTTGGTTGCGGCGCGCTTGGGTGGGTCATGGCATCCTCCTGAATTGTTGTTTTGTTGTAATGTGTATAACTATATCGTTTCTTGGCGCAAATGAAAACGTTATACTCAGCGCAGCCATCTGTGGCGAATGGGCTTTACTTCAAGCAATACTGCATCGTATTGACAATTAAAATCAAGGGGAAATGAAAAATGAGCCAGCAATACTATATTCGTCGTGATACCAACACGTGGATTTTCCAGGTCTGGGCTGCATTCGGACTGGCGATTCTGTTGTGCGGTATTGGCATCTGGAACATGCCAAGCGAAAGCCTGGATCGTGCATTTCTGGCGACCGGCTTTTTCTTTTGCCTGTCTTCCAGCTTTGCGCTGGCCAAAACCATTCGCGACAATCAGAACGAGCAGCTTGATACCGCCGGATGGCGTGCACAGGTGTGGATCGCCTTCCTGGTCGCAGCCGCGCTGACAGCATGGGGACTGGTGCGCATGAAGATCGGCGACTGGGAAAAAGGCTACATGGTTTCCAGCTGGCTATTTCTTGTGTCGGCCACTTTCACGCTGGCTAAAACCATCCGCGACAAGCACGATGCCGACTTGCTGGAACAATCTGCGCAAGTAGAAGCCGAACCGCGCCGCGCGGCTTGATCCGGTTCCAGCCCTGATCCATTACACGGAAGTCTTGCGCTCCAAAAAGCGCTTATGCTGCGCAAGCTTCTGTGCATCGGCCCGGACGATACGTTCTTCCAGTTCGCGCAGCTTGTCGCGAATCATTTGAAACTGTTCCCGCAAAACCTGTTTTGGAGTTTTGCCCTGCTCCAGCAAGGGGCTGTCCTGCTGATCCACCGGAATGGCGAAGTACGGCGCACTGGCATCCGGCAAATAGCGGACGATCGTCTGCTGAATGAAAAACAGGTCTTCCTGGCCCAGGCTGCCTTCGCTTTGTATCGCAACCAGCTTGGGCAACAGGTGCGTGAGCGACCCTTTAATGGCATGCAATTCTTCGAGCGTCTCAGCCGGCAAGCGCGCTGCAATGCGGTCAACCAACTGATCGAACTCGCTCGCCAGATCGATTTCATCGGCAAGCAATGCTGCAAAGCGGCGCTCCTGCAAATGCTTGCCGACGGCGAATCCACAGCCGTAAAACACACAAGCCGCTGCCAGCACGAACAATATTTCCAGGCCCGCCACTAACAGCAATGCCGCCATCGCGGCAAATCCGACACCGACCAGATGCGGCGAATAGTTAGCCAGTGTACTGCTGCGCTGCCTTAACCGGGTCGTACCATGTGCCTTGACTTGGTTCGTCAATGGCACGCCTAACGCATGCGCCTTGTTGGCAAGCGTTGCGCGTTGCAGCGCGGTCTGCGAAATCATTTTCTTTTGTGGCACCAGAAGCTTTTGTGCCGCCTCGGCCCGGGTGCGCCCTGGTGGGCCTTGAACAACTTTGCCGCGAATCGGCGGAGGGGACATGGATACTCCTGTTATGCAAGGCAGGTGCCAAGATCGGCATCATTCTAACAAGATATTGAAGCAAATTTGTCTACGTGCCACATTAAGCATATGGGGAGCGCCGCGACAGTACGCCACTGTTTTAATGACTGACGGGCGCCAGCTCTTGACCTGTGCACGATCGCTTGATGCAGGCAGCACCTGGATCGATCCAGCCACCAGGCGCACAAGCGCCCAGCCATATTGCTTGCACTGAACAGGATGGAGCTATGCATGAGGACGTGAAAACCCGGCGGTCCGGCAAGTCGGTAACAGTGGGATCAGCCGTGATTAACAATGACTAAAAGCTGTCGAGCTTTCTCCGGTCGCGCTTGGTGGGACGGCCCCGGATCGTGGTGCCCGGTTCACGGAAATACTGCCGCTGCTCTGCCTGCTGCTGCCTTTTGGCAATGCTTTGTTCGGTTTCCTGATACAGCGTCTGGGCGACAGCGGCCGGCCCGCGCACATCTGACAATGCGCGCACTTCCACTTCCCATTCAGTGGCGCCATTGTCGATCATCAGGATGTCGCCGGGCTTGACGCTTCTGGCCGGCTTGATGCGATCGCCATTCAGGCGCACCTTGCCGCTATCAACGGCATCGGTTGCCAGAGAACGGGTCTTGAAAAAACGGGCGGCCCACAGCCATTTGTCGATGCGCACTGCATCAGTTGTCATCGTGCCCATTTGGGATTCGCCGAAAAACGGGTAAAAAGATATTGTAGTCGTGCTGCCGCCACCCGCCAAATACCCGCAGCCTGCTGATTGGCGGCTTACGAGTAATTGCCCCAGGCGATGATGCGCATGGTTGCCTTGTACAGCAGATAGGCTGCGTCATAGCTGACCCGCTTGTACCAGGGAATATTGATAAAATCCTCCAGCCTGACCGGCACGCCATCGGCAACGCCCTGCTGGATATGCCGGCGCAGCGCGGCAGACAAGGCCGCATCCCGGATCACCACGTTGGCTTCCTGATTGACGAACAGGCTCAAGCCGTCATAGTTGCTCGAGCCGACCGTGGCCCAGATATCGTCGACCACCGCGACCTTGCCATGCAGCTGCGTCTTGCGGTATTCGACAATCTTGACACCGCTTTTCAAGAGCTTCGGGTAATAGGAGCGCGCGACCGCGTCCTGCAGGCGGAATTGGCCGACTCCCAGCAGCAAGGTCACGTCGACGCCACGCTTGGCTGCGGCCGCCAACGCGATCCGCATTTTGCGGCCTGGGGCAAAATACGGATTGGCCAGCCAGACGTCTTTCTTGGCGCGCCCCAGCGCCTGCAGGTAGCTGCGCTGGATGGTACGCCGGTTGCGCAGGTTGTCGCGCACCACCAGCGCCGCCAGTGCAGCCTCCGCCGCATCCTGTCGAAACTGTTGCCGGGCAGCGAGCAACTGCTCCCAGCGCGCCCGCAGTTTCATGCGCCCCAGACGCGCCCACTGCGCTTCCATTTCGCGGTGGATGACGGCCACCAGCGGCCCGCGGATCTGGACCGCGAAATCCCAGCGCGGTGCCGGCAGAATCACTTCGTAATCCTGGTCATCGTGCAGATCATGGTTGATATTGAGGCCACCGACAAACGCCAGCTGGCGGTCCACCACGCACAACTTGCGGTGCATGCGGGTGATGCCGCGTTTGAACCAGGCGTTAAAAATGCGGTGGTGGACGCCGGCGGCCTTGAATGCGTTTTCCAGACGTTTGCTTTGCGCATGGCCGGTACCCAGCCAATCGGTGACCACGCACACCGTCACTCCCCGTGCTGCAGCACGCTGCAATGCGTCCTGAATCCGGCGGCCGGTATCGTCATCGGCAAAAATGTAGGTTTCCAGGTAAATTTCTGCGCGGGCGGCATCGAATGCGGCAACCAGCGCCGGAAAGTACTCGGCGCCGCAATGCAGGAGCGTGATGCTGTTATCAGCGGTGAAGCTTACCGAGCGCATAAGTCACAAGGGCCTGAAAGGAAGAAGCAAGGTCGGTGCGGCCTGGACGCTGTCATTCAGGCCATTCTTATTTCAGACGCAATGTTGCCACAATCGGTGCATGGTCCGACAGCTTGGCCCACAAGGTTCCGTGCAACACTTGAGCTTCTTCAATCACAAAGCCGCGTACATAGATGCGGTCCAGCTGTAAAAACGGCATGGCTGCCGGAAAGGTTCGTGCCGGCTGAATTTTTGGCCCACGTCCGCTCAGTTGCCGCAGATAACTAGCAAAGCCCCGCTTGGAAATATTTTCATCGAACACCTCACACACGCCCAGATTGGCACGCAAGGTCGCGCTCAGCTGGTTGCTCCAGTCATTGAAGTCGCCGGCGATCACCACTGGCGCATCATTCGGCGCCGATTTGATGACCGCTTCGATCAAGGCATCGGTTTGCCGCTTGCGACTGCCGGAAAACAGTCCGAGATGGATGACGAAACAATGGACATCGGTATCCTGTACGCGTACCACGCAATGCAGAATGCCGCGCTGTTCATAGGCATGATCCGAGACATCCTGGTTGCGATGGGACGCAATCGGATAGCAACTGACCAGGGCATTGCCATGATGTCCATGGTCATACACGGCATTCATGCCATAGGCTACGTGGTGAGAATCGCCGGCCAGGAAATCATGCTGGCCCTGCTCCGGCCAGTTGGCCGCATGGCGGGTGGCGAGCAGATCATGGCGCCCCTGCACTTCCTGTAAAAACAGGATATCGGCCTTCAGGGTGCTGATCGCCTGCTTCAATGCATGGATGCGCGGCCGGCTGCCGATGGAGGACACGCCTTTGTGAATATTGTAGGTAGCAATGCGAAGTTTCATGGGACTTATTGTAGCGCCTTAGCGCCTGCAGAACTGTTCGGGCGCGTACGCATCTCGGGCCGCGTGCAGGCAGGCAGTGAATATGGTCATTCCGACATGTTCGGGATGGGCGTTGCAAGATCAGGGCCGCAAATAATGCGGCAATTGCAGGATTGCTTCCGCATTCGACGGTGAAAAGCAGCGGTCGGCGGCTTCCCGGTAAGGCAGCCAGACATGATTGACATGTTCACGCGGACTCAGGCAGATCGGCATCGATCTTGGTACCTGCAGGCTGAATACATGCTCGGTATTGTGCACCACGCCGGGCGCATACCGATAGCGCCACACCGGGTAAATTTCATAGACATTGGACAGCTGCCAGTCGCGCAGATGCACCAATGGCACGGCCGCTTGCGCCAGCCGGTCCGCGGCACCGTCTGGCGCGACTTGAATGCCGGTTTCCTCGAAGACTTCGCGCACCGCGGTTTCCTGCAGCGGCTCATCCATCCGATCCTTCGACCCGGTCACTGATTGCCAGTAACCGGCCTTGTCCGCCCGCTCGATCAGCAATACATCGAGTTCGGCGGTATGAATGACCACCAGCACGGATTCAGGAATCTTGTAAGGCTGGTTCATGCCGGATTACCGTCTCCAGTTCAACACTGCACGAAAACACCTGGCAAACCATCGATGCCGGCAACGGTCATACAACTCCCGTCATATCGCAAGCAATACAAGGCAAAAATTAAAAAGTGAAAAGTGAAAGCGCGGATTGACGCGCTTTTACTTTCGAACCGGGTTATGCCTTGACCGATGGCTCGGCCGCGCGCAAGCGGATATGCAATTCACGCAACTGCTTCTCGTCGACCTCCGACGGCGCCTGTGTCAACAGGCATTGCGCACGCTGGGTTTTCGGGAACGCGATCACGTCACGAATCGATTCGGCGCCGGTCATCATCGTCACGATCCGGTCCAGGCCGAATGCGAGGCCGCCATGCGGCGGCGCGCCGTACTGCAGCGCGTCGAGCAGGAAGCCGAACTTCAATTGCGCCTCTTCGGCACCAATCTTCAGTGCCCGGAATACCTTGCTCTGAACATCGGCACGATGGATACGCACCGAACCGCCGCCCAGCTCCCAGCCATTCAATACCATGTCGTATGCCTTGGCGATCGCTTTGCCCGGATTGGTTTCCAGAAGATCTTCATCGCCATCCTTGGGTGAGGTGAACGGATGGTGGGCGGCGACATAACGCTGGCCTTCCTCATCGTATTCGAACATCGGGAAGTCAATCACCCACAGCGGCTTCCAGGATTCCTCGAACAAGCCATTCTTGCGGCCGAAATCGCTGTGACCGATTTTCACGCGCAACGCGCCGATGGCATCGTTGACCACCTTGGCCTTGTCGGCGCCAAAGAAGATCAGGTCGCCATCCTCGGCGCCGGTCTGCTCGACAATCCGCGCCAGTGCGGCGTCATGCAGGTTCTTGACGATCGGCGACTGCAGGCCATCGCGGCCCTTCGACTTGTCATTGACCTTGATGTAGGCCAGGCCCTTGGCGCCGTAGATGGCGACGAACTGGGTGTAGGCGTCGATCTCGGAACGCGGCATGCCGCTGCCTTCCTTGGCACCGCCCGGCACGCGCAAACCGACCACGCGACCGCCTTCCATGTTGGCCGCACCGGAAAACACCTTGAAGTCGACGTCGCGCATCACCGCGGTCAGGTCGGTGAACTGCAGCTTGACACGCATGTCCGGCTTGTCGGAACCATACATGCCCATTGCGGTGGCATAGTCCATGACAGGGAACGGGTTCGGCAAGTCGATGTCGAGCGTGTTCTTGAACACCAGACGGATCATGCCTTCGAACATGTCGCGGATTTCCTGCTCGTTCATGAACGAGGTTTCGCAATCGATCTGCGTGAATTCCGGCTGGCGATCGGCGCGCAAGTCTTCGTCGCGGAAGCACTTGGTGATCTGGTAATAGCGGTCGAAGTTGGCCACCATCAGCAATTGCTTGAACAATTGCGGCGACTGCGGCAACGCGAAGAAGTTGCCGGCATTGACGCGCGACGGCACCAGATAGTCGCGCGCACCTTCCGGGGTCGACTTGGTCAGCATCGGCGTTTCAATATCGATGAAACCGTTGGCATCGAGGAACTTGCGCACTTCCATCGTCACCTTGTAGCGCAGGCGCAGGTTGTTTTGCATTTGCGGACGGCGCAAATCCAGCACCCGATGCGTCAGGCGCGTGGTTTCCGACAGGTTGTCGTCGTCCAGCTGGAACGGCGGCGTCACCGATGGATTGAGCACTTCCAGATCCTGGCACAGCACCTCGATCTTGCCGGATTTCAGGCCGGCGTTGGTAGTGCCGTCCGGACGGTGACGTACCAGGCCGGTGATCCGCAGGCAGAATTCATTGCGTACCGACTCGGCCTTCTTGAACACATCGGCACGATCCGGATCGCAGACGATCTGCACCAGGCCTTCGCGATCGCGCAGGTCGATGAAAATCACGCCGCCATGGTCACGCCGGCGATGCACCCAGCCGCACAGGCTGACGGTTTGGCCGAGCAGCGCTTCGGTGGTCAGGCCGCAGTATTCAGTTCGCATTGACATAACAGTTTCCAATTTCAAAAAGGTTTATTGCCGCAAGCGGCGCTCGAAAAATGTTGCGGCATCGATGACGCGCATCAGGTTCCGACTTTAGGGAGTTCAACAATTTCTTTTTTCTCGACCGAGTCAGGCGCAACCACGCCCATCGAGACAATGTATTTAAGGGCAGCATCGACACTCATGTTGAGTTCGACGGTTTCCGCCCGGGGCATCATCAGGAAAAATCCGGAGGTCGGGTTCGGCGTGGTCGGCACATACACGCTGATGTAGTCGCCCAGCAGATGATTCTTCACATCACCGCCCGGCACGCCGGTCAGAAAGGCGATGGTCCAGCAACCCTGGCGCGGATACTGCACCAGCACCGCCTTGCGAAACGCATTGCCGCTGGATGAAAACAGCGTATCCGACACCTGCTTGACGCTGGAATAGATCGAATTGACCACCGGAATGCGTGTCAGCACCGATTCCCATAGCGACACCACCCGCTTGCCGATGAAGTTGCGTGCCGCAAGGCCGGTAAAGAAAACGATCAGCAGGGTCAGAATGACTCCCATGCCTGGTACGCGATAGGAAAGGAACACTTCTGGTTGCCACTGCTGCGGCAGCAGCAGCAGCGACTGGTCCATGGTCGTGATGATCAGATTCAGCACCCATAGCGTGATTGCCAGGGGCACCAGAATCAGTAATCCGGTAATAAAATATTTGCGCATTTGCTCTGTTTCCAACGCAGCCGATCGACTCGGGCGCGTGTTATTGCCGCCTCAGCGAGACAGCATTCAAGTCGCCGACGGCGTGCTGCTGCCCGGCTTGTCGGCCGCAGCAGCGGGACTGGCGGCGGCCGGGGCTGCCGTGCTGGCGGTTGCCGGCGCGGTGGCCGCTACTGTATCCGACCCGGCAACAGCCGGTGCTGCGGTGGTGCTGGCGCCGCCGCGAAAATCGGTGGCATACCAGCCGGTACCCTTTAACTGGAATCCGGCTGCGGTCAACTGCTTCTTGAACGCAGGCTGCTCGCAGGAAGGGCAATCGGTCAAAGGTGCATCCGACACTTTTTGCAATACATCTTTCGCAAAACCGCAGGTCTGGCAGCGATAGGCATAAATTGGCATGAAAATTCCCGCTAAAAAATCGTACAAAACCCTGAATTATAAAGGTTTTTGATCCGGTTTTTCAGCTTTCCCCAGCTTCTCCAATGGATGCCGGATTGGCAACCAGGAAACCGTCCCAATTGCTGTCACTTCGGCAACCGTCCAGCAACAAGCTGATGGGCAGCAATGCCAGGCCGGCATGTTGCGTTTTGCTCAGGCGCCCAGCCCCTTGACCGGATGCATGGCCTCATGGCGGTTTTTCAGCACCTGCGGCAGCAGCGAACCGATCAGCATGCCGCCGAACGCGGCGATCAAGCCAGCCAGCTGTCCCGGAAACTGCTCGCCCAGACTGGTTACCTGCGGAAAGAACAAGATCCAGACCCCGATGCCGGCGCCCAGAGAAATGATCGCACCTTGCGTGGTCGCCCGCTTCCAGTACAGGCCCATGACCAGCGGCACGAAGGCGCCGACCAATGTCACCTGGTAGGCTGCCGACACCAGGTCGTAGATCGGCTTGCCTTTCATGGCGATCGCATAGGCCAGCACCAGAGCGGCAAAAACAACGATCGTGCAACGCATCGCAAACAGCTGCTGCCGGTCGCTCATGCGGGGACGCAGGTTCTTGAGAATATTTTCGACAAAGCTGGTCGACGGCGCCAGCAGCGTGGCGGACGAAGTGCTCTTGATGGCCGACAGCAGTGCGCCGAAAAACAGGATCTGCATCACCAGCGGCATCTTGGTCATCACGAACGTGGGCAGCAGCCGCTGGTAATCGTTTTTCGCCAGGTCGAGCGCCCCGGAACCCATCACGATGACGGCACAGGCAACAATGAACATCGGCACGAAGGCAAACAGGATATAGCTGACCCCGCCGATGACCGCGCCGCTGCGCGCGGTTGGCGCATTCTTGGCCGACATCACGCGCTGGAATACGTCCTGCTGCGGAATGCTGCCAAACATCATCGTCACTGCCGCGCCGAGGAAGAAGGCGATATCGGTGAAGGTCGGCGGCGGCAGGAAGTTCCACAGGTTGGCTTGCGACGCCATGGTGAACACGGCGCCGGGGCCGCCAGCCAGGTCGGCGGCGAAGAAAGCGATGATCGACAGGCCAATCACCAGCACGATCATCTGAATGAAATCGGTCCAGGCAACGGCGAGGAAACCGCCAATCACCACATAGACCAGGACTGCGAGCGTACCGATGATCATCCCGGTGGTTTCCGACATCGCGCCATTGGTCAGAACGGAGAATACCAGGCCCAGCGCAGTAATCTGGGCCGCCACCCAGCCAAGGTAGCTCAGCATGATCGCCAGCGAGCAAAACACCTCGATACCCTTGCCATAACGCTGACGGTAAAAGTCGCCGATCGTCAGCAGGTTCATCTTGTACAGACGGGCTGCGAAAAATATGCCGACCAGAATCAGGCAAGTGCCGGCGCCGAACGGATCTTCGACGACCGAATTCAACCCGCCCTGGACGAACTTGGCCGGGATGCCCATCACCGTTTCAGCGCCGAACCAGGTGGCGAACGTGGTCGTCACTACCATGATCAGCGGCAGGCTGCGCCCGGCAATCGCGAAATCGCTGGTGTTCTTGATACGTGTCCCGGCCCACACGCCTATTGCCAGCGTGCCCAGCAAATACAGAACCACAAAGGAGATCAGCGTGTAATTCATTTTGGGATGCTCTTCGTAAAAAACCCAGGAATTATAATGAAGATTGTTTTCAGAAAAGCATTTTTATCAGGTCAAATCGATCTGTTCAACATTCAATCCAGCGATCCAGGTCGACGTGCGTATCACTGCAGCGGTCAGGCCCTGCGCTGCCACACCTGCCAGCGCTCCTTGCCGACAAATACCGGCGCCGAATCATCCACCGGCTGGTCATCGATTTTAGTAAAAAAAGGCGTCAGCAAGGCATCCAGCTGGCCGGCATCTGCACCGAAAGGCGGCCCTTTCGGCGCATCGTCAAAAAAGAAAAATCCTGCCAGCAGTCCCCCGGCTGGCAACAAGTCGGCCCAGCGCTGCACGATCGCCGGCCATTTATCGCGCGGCAGCGCACACAGAAACGCCCGCTCGTAAATCAGCTGCACTGGCTGCGGCGGGATAAAGGTGAAGAAATCGGCTTGCACTACCCGGTCGGCCCACTTCCCGAGCATGGCCTGGGCCGCGACCACCGCTGCCGGCGAAAAATCGATCGCGGTGACATTCCAGCCCGCTTCAGCCAGATAGGCGATCTCATGTCCGGTGCCGCAGCCGGGAATATAGGTGATGTAGGGTTGCTGCGCGCGCGCGACAAAGCGCTTAAGCGCCGCCGGCACCTGGCCCAGGTCCCATGGCATGAATTGCTGCTCGAAGCGCTCGTTCCAGAAGGCAGCCTGAGATGGATCGCGGGTAGTAAAACTGAGCGTGGACATAGATTGGCGGAGAAAAATGGTTACGGCAGCAGATGGTGCCAGCGCTGGTAAATCTGCATGAACACCACGCCAGCCACCATGCCGCCGGAAAAATAGATCATCATGCTCAGCAGCAGATTGGTGCGCTTTTGTTCGGCCAGCAGCGCGACCAGCAATGCGCTCTCGTGATGGTTCGGCTGTGATGACTTCAGCAAGGCCTGGTGTGCCAGCCGGGGCAATTGCGGCAACAGCTTGCTGTAATGCGGCGCTTCGGTCTTCAAGCGTTCCAGCAAACCCCGCCAGCCAATCTGTTCCTGCATCCAGCGTTCCAGATACGGCTTGGCCGTCTTCCACAAATCCAGGTCGGGGTCGAGCTGGCGCCCCAGTCCTTCGATATTGAGCAAGGTTTTTTGCAGCAGCACCAGTTGCGGCTGCACTTCGACATTGAAACGGCGCGAGGTCTGGAATAGCCGCAGCAACACCTGGCCGAAAGAAATATCCTTCAGCGGCCGGTCGAATATCGGTTCGCAGCAAGCCCGCACCGCCGACTCCAGTTCATCGACCCGGGTGTCGGCCGGCGCCCAGCCGGATTCGATATGCGCCTGCGCCACCCGCTTGTAGTCGCGCCGGAAAAACGCCAGGAAATTCTGTGACAGGTAATCCTTGTCGAAGTCGTTGAGCGTGCCGACAATGCCGAAATCGAGCGCGATATAGCGGCCAAGCGTGGCCGGATCGGTCGATACCAGGATATTGCCGGGGTGCATGTCGGCATGAAAAAAACCGTCACGGAATACCTGAGTGAAAAAAATCTCGACTCCGTCGCGCGACAGTTTCTTCATGTCGATGCCGGCTGCAATCAGGCGATGGGTTTGCGAAATCGGAAGGCCGCTCATGCGCTCCATCACGATCACGTTATTGGAACAATAATCCCACATCATTTCCGGCACCAGCAACAGCTCTGACTGGGCAAAATTGCGCCGCAACTGGCTGCCGTTAGCGGCTTCCCGCATCAAGTCCAGTTCGTCATGCAGGTACTTGTCGAATTCGGCCACTACTTCCCGTGGCTTCAATCGCTTGCCATCAGCCCACAGCCGTTCGATCCAGGCGGCGGCCAGATACATCAGACCGATATCTTCCTCGATTGATTTGCGCATGTTCGGGCGCAGTACCTTGACTGCCACCTTGCGACCGTCCTTCAGGGTCGCGAAATGCACCTGCGCAATCGAGGCCGAGGCCACCGGGGTGCGCTCAAACGAGGCAAACAGCTGGTCGGGATGGGCGCCCAGCGAGCGGATGATTTCAGCCACCGCCAGATCCGGGTCGAATGGCGGCACCCGGTCTTGCAGCAGCGCCAGTTCGTCGGCAATATCCGGCGGCATCAGGTCGCGCCGGGTTGACAGCAACTGGCCGAACTTGACAAAGATCGGCCCCAGCTCTTCCAGCGCGGTGCGCAGCCGCACCCCGCGCGGCGCCGAAATATCGCGCCAGAAAAACAACCGGTCAAACAGCGCGGCGATACGCGGGATGCGCAGGCTGGACATGGCGATATGGTCCAGACCATAGCGCATCGCGACCCGGCCTATTTTCAGCACCCGCAGGGATTTCATCAACATGGAATACTCATTTCATCAATACTGTAAAAGCGAACGACTTATTGGATCTGTCTTGATCTGCCGTAGCAGGCAAGCCCGGGGCGCCGGCGCACTGCCTGGCGTGCCAGGGTGCGCTTGATCAGGTCCGCTCCAGCTTGCTCAGCCGCTTTTCCAGACGCTCGACATCGTCGCGCAGCTTGGTGACATCGCGCCCGAGTTCGGCCACAGCCTGGGCCCGGGTCAACATCGGATTTTCTTCAATAAAATATTCTGCGACATTCGCCGTCAATGCCTGCCCTGTCGAACGCGCCGTGGCCAGCGCAGACTTGACGCCGCCGACCAGGCGATTGGCTGCAATATCGCCGATCCATCGACTCAGATCATGTTCGGCTTCCCATTTCAGCGATTGACTCAACTGGGAAATGGCATTGGCGAAATCGGCATCGCCTTCGATCCTGACGTAGGATGCGGCGCGTTCGCGGTTTTGCAGAATGAGCGGCAGGTCGGATAATTTGATACGGATCACCACATCGTGCGCCGCATCTGGCGCCGCATTGAGCAGCATGCCGTCTGGCCCGACCTGCCAGGTCACTGCCAGCACACCGGCATCGAGCCGCGCGACCTTGCCGGCATGCGCTGCCAGTCTGCTGCGAGCCCAGGGTTCCTGCGCCAGCAGGTGATTGATTGGCGCCGGCAAAATCGAATGTAAATTGCTCATCATTTAAAAAATTAAGCCGCCCCGTGAAAAATCGGCGGACGGCTGCCAGTGTAGCATTGCGCCCCTGAAAGCGGTGCTGCGCAAGCACCGCCGGCCAGACAGAAATTAGGCTTGCGAGATGCCGGCCACCACCCAGCTGCGGTGCCCGTCGAGCGGCTTGGACAGGTTCCAGGTTTCGGAAAACGGCGCAACTTCGGCCTGGGCATCTTCCTTGATCATGCCGGTAAATTTGACCGTCGCAATGTAATAGTCCCCGGCAGTTTCAACACCCTGCAGCTCGGCGCCCAGCGTCACGACTTCGGTGACATTTGGCGCGCCGCCGCGCTGTTTTAACTGCTGGCAAAATTCGCCGAACAGTTCGCGGGTGGTAAAGCGCCGGATATCTTTCAAATCAGCCTGGTCCCAGGATGCCTGCAGACGAATGAAGGCCGCTTTCGATTTGCGCAAAAAACGAGGCACATCGAAGTCGGCCGGCACACTCCACGGAACAATGACGGTATCGGTCTTTTTGTCGGAAACGGCTTTCAGGGCAATCGGCCGCAGGCCGGGTTCCTTGCGAACCGGTGTGACCGGGGTAATGGTGTCATAGCCGCCGGCATAGGTATGTTCAAACCGATGCGGTTCGCGTGCGCCCGAGCTGCGCTTGTACAGCGCAACCACCAGCGCCACCAGCATGACTGCGGCAAACACCGCTGCAGCCAATCCGAGCGGACTGTCGAGCATGCCTTGCCAAGTGCCGGCATGCTGCTCCAGCATTGAGGACGGCACTTCAGTCGTTTCGGCGTGCAGGCTGGCCGCACCGGAAGCGGCGCTTGCAAAGAAAACGGCAGTCGACCATTTTTTCATGCTTCCTCCTGGAGTGGACAATGCAAGTTAAAGCTTGACCCCGGTATGCAGTGCCGCCACCCCTGCGGTCAGATTGAAATAGCTGACATTTTCCAGGCCCGCATCCTGCAGCATGGTTTTCAGGGTTTCCTGATCCGGATGCATGCGGATCGATTCAGCCAGATAACGGTAACTGTCGGCATCCTTGGCAATCTGCTTGCCCAGCCACGGCAGGATTGAAAACGAATAGACATCGTAGGGTTTTTGCAGCGGCTGCCATACCTTGGAAAATTCCAGCACCAACAGCTTGCCGCCCGGCTTCAAGACGCGCTGCATTTCCGCCAGCGCCACATCCTTGTGGGTCATGTTGCGCAAGCCAAAAGCGACGCTGACGCGATCGAAATAATTATCCGGAAATGGGAGTTTTTCAGCATCGCACAAGGCGGTTGGCGTGGCCAAACCCTTGTTCAACAGGCGGTCGCGGCCGACCCGCAGCATCGATTCATTGATATCGGTCAGCCAGACCTCGCCGGAGGGGCCCGCCTGCTTGGCAAAGGCGCTGGCCAGGTCGCCGGTGCCGCCGGCAATATCGAGCACCTTGAATCCGGGACGCACCCCGGCCTGGGCTATCGTGAAGGCTTTCCACAAGCGGTGCAGGCCGCCCGACATCAAGTCATTCATGACATCGTACTTGGCAGCGACGGAATGAAAGACTTCGGCGACCTTGCGGACCTTGTCTTCCTCGGCGACGGTTTGATAACCGAAATGGGTGTTATTGGTCATGGCGGCGATTCTGTATTGGAAATCGCATTATACAAGTTCAACGCCGGGTTTTATCCATGTCCGCGTGCTTTGGCGCCAGCCGGCATCGGGGCATCTCGCCCGCTGTCGCCGGCAAAACCGGCGCTTTGCAGCCGCTGCAGGTAATCCTGCCACAGCTGCGGCTGGTTTTTCCCCAGCCAATGCAGGTAATCCCAGGTATAGATCCCGGTATTATGCCCATCGGAAAAATGCGGCTGCACCGCGTAATTACCGACCGGCTCCAGCGCCGTGACCAGGATGGCGCGCATCCCGGTTTGCAGCACTTCCTGTCCCGGGCCGTGACCGCGCACTTCTGCCGAGGGCGAATACACCCGCAACAATTCAAATGGCAATGAAAAGCTGGTGCCATCGTCAAAAGCGATTTCCAGCGTGCGCGACTGGGTATGCACCGTCAATGCGGTCGGGTTCGGGCTGGTGGCGGCAGTTTGCTGGTCGGTCATCTTGGATGCGTCACTCGGGCGCCCTTTGTCAATGGTTTACAGATGATTTGCGATGCCCGGATGCCATCCCAACCAATCTTCAGGTGACCCCGGTCGGGCGCAATGCACCGGGCCGACGCCACCTGGCGTTTTTTTCGCACACAGCACCAACTTACACCAGGATGCGCTCGATCCCACCGTTATTGGCACGGGCCACATACTCCGGCAACCAGTTTTCACCCAGCAAATGCCTGGCCATTTCAATCACGATGTAATCGGCGGTGGTGCCCGAATCATCGTTGTAGCGGCTCAAGCCCTGCAGGCAGGATGGGCAGGAAGTCAGGATCTTGACATCGCCGGCAAAGCCATCGGCACGCAGCTTGTCGGCGCCCTTCTGCATTTCCTCTTCCTTGCGGAACCGCACCTGGGTCGAAATATCGGGCCGGGTGACCGCCAGCGTGCCGGATTCGCCGCAGCAGCGCTCATTCTTGTCGATCTTGACGTTATCGATGGTGGAAATCAGCGCATTGACGGTTTTCACCGAATCCTGCATCTTCATCGGATTGTGGCACGGCTCGTGATACATGTAGCGCACGCCGCCCACCCCTTCCAGTTTCAATCCTTTTTCCAGCAACAGGTCGTGGATATCGATGATCCGGCAACCCGGGAAGATTTTTTCGAATTCGTAGCTTTCCAGCTGGTCGTAGCAGGTACCGCACGACACCACCACCGTCTTGATATCCAGATAATTAAGCGTATTGGCCATGCGATGAAACAGCACGCGGTTATCCGTCATCATTTTCTCGGCCTTGTCGAACTGGCCATTGCCACGCTGCGGATAGCCGCAGCACAGATATCCCGGTGGTAGTACGGTTTGCACGCCGACATGCCACAGCATTGCCTGCGTAGCCAGGCCTACTTGCGAAAACAGCCGCTCGGAGCCGCAGCCCGGGAAATAGAATACCGCTTCGGTATCGGCAGTGGTCGTTTTCGGATCGCGAATGATCGGTACGATCTTGTCATCTTCAATATCGAGCAAGGCGCGGGCCGTTTTTTTCGGCAGGTTGCCCGGCATTTTCTTGTTGATGAAGTGGATCACCTGTTCCTTGACCGGCGGCTTGCCATGGGTCGAGGGCGGCGCCTTGGTCTGCTTCTTGGCAAATTTTTTCAGGACCTCATGACCCAGTCGCTGCGCCTTGTAACCCCAGCCGATCATCACCTGCCGGGTGGCGTTGATGGTCGCGGGATCGGTGGCGTTCAGGAAGAACATCGAGGCAGCCGTGCCGGGATTGAACGATTTCTTGTCCATCTTGCGCAGCAAATTGCGCATGTTCATCGACACATCGCCGAAATCGATATCGACCGGGCATGGCGTCAGGCATTTGTGACACACCGTGCAATGGTCGGCCACATCCTCGAATTCTTCCCAATGCTTGATCGAAATGCCGCGCCGGGTTTGTTCTTCATACAGAAACGCCTCGACCAGCAACGATGTCGCGAGAATCTTGTTACGTGGCGAATACAGCAGATTGGCGCGCGGCACATGGGTCGCACACACCGGCTTGCACTTGCCGCAACGCAGGCAATCCTTGACGCTGTTGGCGATGGCGCCGATATCGCTTTGCTGCATGATCAGCGACTCATGTCCCATCAAGCCAAATGAAGGCGTATAGGCATTGCGCAGATCCGCATGCAATTCCGGCAAGTTGAGCAACTTGCCCTTGTTGAAACGCCCGTGCGGATCGACCCGCAACTTGTAGGCGCGGAAATCACTCATCTCGGCGTCGGTCAGATATTCGAGCTTGGTGATACCAATCCCATGTTCACCCGAAATCACGCCATCGAGCGCGCGCGCCAGCACCATGATGCGCGCAACTGCAGCATGGGCCACCTGCAGCATCCCGTAATCGTCGGAATTGACCGGGATATTGGTATGTACATTACCGTCGCCGGCATGCATGTGCAGCGCCACGAAGACCCGGCTGCGCAACACTTTCTTGTGAATTGCGGTGCACTCGTCGAGAATCAGCTTGAACGCGGCGCCATTGAAAATCTGCCGCAGCTGGGCGCGCACTTCGGCCTTCCACGATACCCGCACCGTGCGATCCTGTACCACATCGAATACGGTGGCATCCGGCTGCCGTTGCAAGCGGTCGTCAAAGGTTGCGGCCAGCTTGTCCAGCCCGAGCGCCACCAACTCCGCTTTGGCATCAACCAGCGGCTTGTCGAGTTGCGTCAGCAGATAGGACCAGCGCGCCTGGGTCGCATCAAGCAATTGCTCGGCTTGATTGACGCGGTCTTCCAGCAATTCGGCAGCCGGAATATCGTCGCCTTCGGCATCTTCACTCTTTCCCAGCGGCAGATTGCCCCTGGCAAAGAAACCACGCAACTCCGCCACCAGCTGCAGCTTGTTCTCGATCGACAGCTCGATATTGATGCGCTCGATGCCATCGGTGTATTCACCCATCCGGTTCAATGGGATCACCACGTCTTCATTGATCTTGAAGGCATTGGTATGCTTCGAAATGGCGGCGGTGCGGGCCCGGTCGAGCCAGAATTTCTTGCGTGTTTCGGGCGTGACCGCAATGAAACCTTCGCCGACATGCTTGTTGGCCATACGCACCACTTCGGAGGCTGCCTGCGCGACCGCATTTTCATCGTCGCCGACGATATCGCCAAACAGCGCCATTTTCGGCAGCACGCCGCGCTTGGATTTGGTCGCATAACCGACTGCGCGCAGGTAGCGCTCGTCAAGATGCTCGAGGCCAGCCAGGATCGCGCCGCCCTTCCTGGTTTCGGCGTCGAGGTAATCCTTGATTTCGACAATCGACGGAATCGCGTCGCGCGCCTGACCAAAGAATTCCAGGCACACGGTGCGCGTGAATTTCGGCATTTTGTGCAGAATCCAGCGCGCCGAGGTAATCAAGCCATCGGTGCCCTCTTTCTGCACGCCAGGCAAACCCGCCAGGAACTTGTCGGTGACATCCTTGCCCAGGCCTTCCTTGCGGAACTTGCGCCCTTCGATTTCCAGATATTCAGTCTTGAATGGCGTGTTTTTCTTGCTGCGCTCGGCCGGATGGGTCCATTCCAGCTTGAACCTGGCCATCGGTGCATCGTGAATCTTGCCCAGGTTATGGTCCAGGCGGGTGACTTCCAGCCAGTCGCCGTTGGGGTCGACCATGCGCCAGCTGGCCAGGTTATCCAGGGCAGTGCCCCACAATACCGCCTTCTTGCCGCCGGCATTCATCGCGACGTTGCCGCCGATGCAGGACGCCTCGGCCGAGGTCGGATCGACCGCGAACACGAATCCGGCTTTTTCAGCCGCATCCGAGACCCGCTTGGTGACCACGCCGGCGCCGGAGAAAATGGTCGCGTAATCGCGATCCACGCCCGGCAGACGGGTGATTTCGACCGCGCCCAACTGCTCGAGCTTTTCGGTATTGATCACTGCCGACAAAGGGGTCAAAGGCACGGCGCCGCCGGTATAACCGGTGCCGCCGCCGCGCGGGATGATGGTCAGTCCCAGTTCGATACAGCCCTTGACCAGGCCGGCCATTTCATCTTCGGTGTCTGGCGTCAGCACCACGAATGGATACTCGACGCGCCAGTCGGTGGCGTCGGTCACATGCGAGACCCGGGACAAGCCGTCGAACTTGATATTGTCGCGTGCCGTGTAACGGCCCAGCACCCGGTTGGTGCGCTTGCGCAAATCGTAGGTTTGCCGGAATTCCTCGGCAAAATCGGCGACCGCTTTTCTGGCCCACTGCAGCAAACTCCCCACATGGGTGCTGCGCCGCTGCGCGGCGGCGTCGCCCGCTTCGGCCAGGTCGGTGGTGATACGCCGCTTGTCGACTTCCCCCAGCCGGTGGTTCAGCGCCTCGATCAATGCCGCACGCCGCTTCGGGTTATCCAGCATGTCGTCTTGCAGATAGGGATTGCGCCGCACGACCCAGATATCGCCCAGCACTTCATACAGCATGCGGGCCGAACGGCCGGTTTGGCGCACGCCGCGCAATTCGTCCAGCAACACCCAGGCCGGTTCACCCAGCAGGCGCATGACGATTTCACGATCGGAAAACGACGTGTAGTTGTACGGAATTTCGCGCAAGCGCGTGGGGGCGGCGCCGGCAGGGGCGTCCGACAGAAGAGCCTGGATTTGTGCGGGAGCGTTCATCTAGCTTGATCAGATTTGGGGGAGGAACAGCGTATCGGGTAGCTTGGCGGCGCCAAACCCTGCTTCGTCATGCATAAAAAAGCATTTTACCGTATTGCACCGCATCACGAGAGAACAGCCCTAGGCGCCATACGGCTTAAGCGATGAAAAAAAGACAGCCTGAAAAAATGCTAAATTTACAACACCCTTTTCATCCCAGCCACTGACCAAGTTGCCGCCACCAGCCGTCGGGTACATAAAGCAACAGCCAGGTCATCCAGACGTAACGAAGAAACTTCCCGATCGCCATGTAGGCGACGCTGGGCCAGAATGGCAGTCGCAGCCAGCCGGCCAGGGTGCAGATCGGATCGCCGATGCCCGGCAGCCATGCCAGCAGCATGGTCTTGGCGCCGTACCGCTGCAGCCAGCCGAACCAGTGGGTTTCACGTTCCCTGGAAAAAATCCGCTTGGCGCCGAAACCCATCCAGTAATCGACGATGCCGCCCAGCGTATTGCCTATGGTTGCCACCATGATCGTCGGCCAGAACAGCGCGCCGTTGGCCTTGACGACCGCGAACACCGCCGGCTCCGACCCCAACGGCAGCAACGTGGCCGATATGAAACTGATCAGGAAAACCGCCCACAGGCCGACCTGCGGCACTGCCAGCTCCGCCAGCAGCCAGGCGATGGCAGCCTCGATCATGCTTGCACTGACGGTGGAACAGGCTGGCCGCTTGGATAAATCAAGATTGTGATTCCGGTGATGGAGGACGGTCCATTATAATGGCCGGCACATCCGCACGTGTGTCCGCCGATTGCAGCGTGCCTACCATTGAATGTTATGACCATCGACTATCTACAGAAAATCCTGACCGCGCGCGTCTATGACGTTGCCATCGAATCCCCGCTGGAGCTGGCACCATCACTGTCCGAACGGCTGGAGAACCGGATTTACTTCAAGCGCGAAGACATGCAAAGCGTGTTCAGCTTCAAGCTGCGCGGCGCCTATAACAAGATGGCGCATCTGCCGCCGGCGCAACTCAAGCGCGGCGTCATTTGCGCGTCTGCCGGCAACCATGCCCAAGGCGTGGCGCTGGCGGCCACCCGCCTCGGTTGCCGCGCACTGATCGTGATGCCGACCACCACGCCGCAGGTGAAAATCGATGCAGTCAGGGCGCGTGGCGGTGAAGTGGTATTGTTTGGCGACTCGTATTCCGATGCGGCCCAGCATGCGTTCGAACTCGAAAAAAAGCTCAAGCTGACCTTTGTCCATCCATTCGACGACCCGGACGTGATCGCCGGTCAGGGCACCGTCGCCATGGAAATCCTGCGCCAGCATGCCGGTCCGATCCACGCCATTTTTGTGGCGATCGGCGGCGGCGGCCTGATCGCCGGCGTGGCGGCTTATGTGAAGGCGGTGCGGCCCGACATCAAGGTGATCGGCGTGCAAACCACCGATTCCGATGCGATGGCCAAAAGCATCAAAGCTGGCCGGCGCGTGACCCTGACCGATGTCGGCCTGTTTTCCGATGGCACCGCGGTCAAGCTGGTGGGCGAAGAGACCTTCCGCCTGACCAGGAAATATGTCGACGACATCATCATTGTCGACGCCGATGAAGTCAGCGCCGCCATCAAGGACGTGTTTCAAGACACGCGCAGCATTCTGGAGCCGGCCGGGGCGCTTGCCGTCGCCGGCGCCAAGGTCTACCTGGAGCGCGCCAAGGCGGACAAAAAACCGTTGAAAAATGAAACCCTGGTGACGATTGCCTGCGGCGCCAACATGAATTTCGACCGCCTGCGCTTCATTGCCGAGCGCGCCGAAGTCGGCGAGGCGCGCGAGGCCGTGCTGGCGGTGACCATCCCCGAAGAACGCGGCAGCTTCAAGCGTTTTTGCGAAGTGGTCGGACCGCGCAATGTCACCGAATTCATTTACCGCATCAGCGATGCCAAGGCAGCGCACGTGTTCGTCGGGGTCCAGACGGCAAACCGCGACGAGTCCGGCAAGCTGACCAGGAATTTCATCAAGCATGGTTTCCAGGCGCTGGATTTGACCCAGGACGAACTGGCCAAATTGCATATCCGGCATCTGGTCGGCGGCAAAAGCCCGCTGGCGCAGGATGAATTGCTGTACCGCTTCGAATTTCCCGAGCGTCCGGGCGCCTTGATGCGGTTTCTGGATTCGATGGCACCGAACTGGAATATCAGCTTGTTTCACTATCGCAATCAGGGTGGCGACACCGGCCGGATTCTGGTCGGTCTGCAAGTCCCGAAAAAGGAAATGAAGATCTTCCGCGAATTTCTGGCGGGGCTGGGATACCGCTATTGCGACGAAAGCGCCAATCCTGCCTATAAATTGTTTTTGGGATGAACGCAGGCCTGACCCAACCCGGTGCAACCTTGTGTCCCGCACGCCAGTCTTAATGAAGAGTGCCATGCACAATCGAAGCAGATGCAACGAAAGCTGCTTAGCCGGTCGATTCTCCCATGGAAAAATCCAGTATGCCTGACGTCAACACGACCGCCGCTTCACCGCTGGGCAAGCCGGCGACTTACCAGACCGACTACAATCCGGCGCTGCTGTTTCCGATTGCGCGTCAGGAAAAACGCAATGAACTCGGCCTGGCCGGCACGCTGCCTTTTTTCGGTGTCGATATCTGGAATGCCTACGAAGTGTCGTGGCTGAACCTGCGCGGCAAGCCGCACATTGCGATTGCCAACGTGATCGTGCCGGCCGATTCGCCCAATATCATCGAATCCAAGTCGTTCAAGCTGTATCTGAATTCATTCAATCAAACCCGGCTGGCCGGGCCGGATGCATTAATCGAACGATTGCGTGCCGATTTATCGAATGGATTTGGCGCGCCGGTGCAGGTTAGCCTGAGCTTGCCGGGCGACTTCGGCAAAATCGAAATGGGCGAATTAAGCGGCTTTCTGCTGGACCGGCTGGACATTGACGTCGCCGATTACCATCCCAATGCCTTGCTGCTGCAAGCCAACCATGACGCCGCCATCGTTGAAGAAACGCTGGTGTCGCATTTGCTGAAATCGAATTGCCTGGTGACTGGCCAGCCGGATTGGGCCAGCGTGCAAATTCGCTATGTCGGTGCGCAAATCGATCAGGAACGCTTGCTGCAATACCTGATCGGCTTTCGCAACCATAACGAATTTCATGAACAATGCGTCGAACGGATCTTCATCGATATCCTGCGCCAGTGCAGGCCGCAAAAATTATCGGTCTATGCGCGCTATACCCGGCGCGGCGGCCTGGATATCAATCCTTGGCGTAGTAATTTTACAACACCGGACAATCCGTCCAACCGGCGCAACGCGCGCCAGTAATCCGGACCTTTTTTATTGAAAGGAGACGCTGCCAGATGGCCCCACATTTCACTGCTGAACGTTGGTCGGCCAGGGGTCCGTCTCAACGCTTTGGCGACAATTCCCGGTTGTAGCAAGTCGTATTCTTTGAATTGAATCAATATCTTGTCGCTTGATCCGCCACATTTTTTCTAGTTGGTTCACGGATACTGAAAAACAAGCCTATAATTTGCGTCAAAGCGCCATTTGTGCGACGCACCATTTTTTGTATGTTATGACCAATCTTGCCAAAATTCTGTTGCCTGACAATGTAGTGCTCGGGTTGGAAGTCTCCAGCAAAAAACGTGCATTCGAGCAGGCCGGGCTGATTTTTGAAAACAATTGCGGCATTGCCAGGTCGATCGTCTCGGACAATCTGTTCGCCCGCGAACGGCTCGGCTCCACCGGCCTCGGCCATGGTGTGGCAGTACCGCATGGCCGCATCAAGGAATTGAAAACGCCGATGGCCGCCTTTGTGCGGCTGGAAGAACCGATCCCGTTCGAGTCGCCAGACGGCCAACCGGTCAACCTGCTGATTTTTCTGCTGATCCCGGCCAATGTCACGCAACAGCATCTGGAAACACTGTCCGAAATCGCTGAAATGTTTTCCGACGACGAGTTTCGCGCTACGCTGGCAACTGACCCTGATCCCGTATCGGTATTTAACAGAATCGTCGCCTGGCAACCGCACGTCCACCATGCAGCCTAACTGACGTATCCGGGCCGACGTTGTCCTCGCTTCAATTCACCATCATGCCCGCTTCTACTCCCCTATCGATCCAGCAATTGTTTGATGAAAACCGCGAGGACCTGCAACTCGGATGGTTCGCCGGCTTTCCGGGCGGCGAGCGCCTGATTTCCGGCGATGCGGCGTCGGCTGCCGACCAGGTCGGCCATCTGAACCTGATTCATCCGGGCCGCATCCAGATCTTCGGCCACCAGGAAACCGAGTATTACAAACGGCTGTCGCCGAATGGGCGGGTACGGCTGATTTCGGAACTGGTCGCCGGCGGCCCGCCTGCCTTCATCGTTGCCCAGGGACTGGAAACGCCGGAGGAATTCATCGCCATTTGTGATGAAAAAAACATTCCACTGTTTTCGACGCCGCTGCCGGCAGCTCAGGTCATCGATTACCTGCGCGTCTATCTGTCGAAAAAGCTGGCGCAGCGCATCACCATGCATGGCGTCTTCATGGATGTGCTGGGCGTTGGCGTATTGATCACCGGCGAATCGGGTCTGGGCAAGAGCGAACTCGGCCTGGAACTGGTGTCGCGCAGTCATGGACTGGTGGCGGACGACGTGGTGGAATTTTCCCGGATAGCGCCCAACATGATCGAAGGCCGCTGCCCCGCATTGTTGCAGAATCTGTTGGAAGTGCGCGGCCTGGGCCTGCTCGACATCAAGACGATTTTTGGCGAAACCGCGGTGCGCCGCAAGATGCGCCTGAAACTGATCGTGCACCTGGTGCGCCGCAAGACGCTGGAAGAAAACTACGAGCGCCTGCCGCTGCATTCGCAAACCGAGGATGTGCTGGGTTTGCCGATCCGTAAAGTGATCATCCCGGTCGAAGCCGGACGCAACCTCGCAGTGCTGCTGGAAGCGGCGGTGCGCAATACCATTTTGCAGTTGCGCGGCATCGATACGCTCAAAGAGTTTATGGATCGACAACAAAAGGCGATGGATAGCGATTAAGCTGCCGGCCGGCCCGGTCGCAGCGGCTCTAAGCTTGCGGTATGATGTGACTCAAACAGCATGCTGACAGGCTTCTCCCTATGCGCATTATTCTGATTACAGGCATTTCCGGTTCCGGCAAGTCGGTCGGCTTGAATGCACTGGAAGACGCCGGCTATTTTTGCGTCGACAACCTGCCACCGACCTTGTTGCGCGCGCTGGTCGATACGCGCATCCAGGAAGGCGCCGAAAAACTGGCGGTCGCCATGGATGCACGCAGCGCCACCTCGCTGGCCGGATTGCCGGACGATATCCGCCGCCTGAAGGACGAGGGCCATGACGTCAAGGTGCTGTTCCTGACCGCCAAGACCGAATCGCTGATCACCCGTTTTTCCGAAACCCGCCGCAGCCACCCGCTGACGCACCGCGTCCGTGCGGAACAGACGCCGATCGACCGCCCGACGCTGGCCGAATGCATCCTGCTCGAGCGCGAAATGCTGTCGTCGATTGAAAAGCTGGGCCATATAATCGATACCTCCGGGCTGTCGGCCAACAAGCTGCGCGGCTGGATCAAGGAAATGGTCGAATCCGACCGCACGCCCCTGACTTTGCTGTTCGAATCGTTTGCCTTCAAGTTTGGCGTCCCGCTCGACGCCGACCTGGTGTTCGATGTGCGGGTTTTGCCGAACCCATTTTACGACACGGCGCTGCGGCCTTTTAACGGCCGTGATCAACCGGTCATCGATTTTCTGCAGGCGCAGCCGGACGCAGCGGAGCTGTTCCAGGATATTCGCAGCTTCGTTGAAAAGTGGCTGCCGGCGTTCAAGAATGACAACCGAAGCTACCTGACGGTCGCCATCGGTTGTACCGGCGGACAGCATCGCTCGGTGTATATGGTCGAGCAACTGGCGAATTATTTTCAATCAACGGAGCGGGTGGTGTTGCGCCACCGCGAGCTTGCCTAGGCAAGCCGCACGCAGTAATCGCACGCCCGCAGACAAGCATTCCGATGGCACTTCCGAATCTGACCCTGATCCATTCCACGCCCGATGACTGGGTGCCGCTGTTCCCGCTGCATACCGTGCTGTTTCCCGGTGGCGTGTTGCCGCTGAAAGTGTTCGAGGCGCGTTACATCGATATGGTGCGCGACTGCATGAAACGCGAGGCGCCGTTCGGCGTGGTACTGATCAAATCCGGGCAAGAGGTCGGCAAGGCGGCTGAACCGGAAGCAATCGGCTGCCTGGCCCATATCCTGCAATGGGACATGGACCAGCCTGGCATCCTGATGCTGCGCACCCAGGGCGGCGCGCGTTTTCGCATCCTGCAAACCCGCCAGTTGCCCAATGATCTGCTGCAGGCGCGGATTGAAAAAATTGCTGACGATATCACCCAACCGATCAGCGACATGCATGTGCGCTGCGCCAAGGCTTTGAAGATCGTCACCGACGGGATCCTGGCAAAAGGCCGTGCCGAACATGGCGACGCATTCGACAATCCGTTTGCCATGCCATTGCAGTTTGACCAGAGTGGCTGGGTTGCCAACCGCTGGTGCGAAATCTTGCCGATTCCATTGAAGGCCCGGCAGAAACTGCTGGAACTGGAAGATGCGCAAAGCCGCCTGTCGGTAATCGACCAGTACCTGCAGCAGCACAAAATTCTCTAAGCGTATAAGCGCCTGGCTCAGCAGGAAACCATTTCCAGCAACAGCTTTTTGATCGGTGCCGGCAACGGCGCCTGCGCCAGCTGGTCAGCCGCCACCCATACATGGGTAGTTTGCCCGGCCATCTGCAAGCGTTGCGTCAGGCGAATCCGATATGGCGTGATATGCAGCTTGAAATGGGTAAAGCCATGCACGATTGCCGGCAGTCGCTCGCTACCGGCGTGCAGGCCGAATGGCGCCAGCGCCTGCCCGATGGCGCGCTCGTCAGGCTGCGGCAGGCTGCCCCCCGAATCCGGCAGCGGCGCAAAGCCGCCGACTTCCGGCAGCGACAGCAGCCCGCCCCAGATGCCGCTTTCGGGGCGCTGCTGCAGCAAGACCTGGCCGTCATGGATGACGATCAGCATCGCTGCATGCTTTTCCGGGACTTTCTTTTTCGGTTTGCGCACCGGCAGTTCACCGGTACGCAGGGTATTGAAGGCGACGCAGCGCGTCGCCAGCGGGCAGGTCGGGCATGCCGGCCGGCTGCGGGAGCACACGGTCGCCCCCAGGTCCATCAATCCCTGGGTATAGGCGCGCATGTCGGTTGCCGGCAACAGCGCTTCGGCGCGCAGCCACAACGCCTGCTCGATCTTTTTTTCGCCCGGGTAACCATCGATGCCGAATACCCGCGCAAATACCCGCTTCACATTGCCGTCCAGGATGGCGGCGCGGGTGCCGTGCGAAAATGCTGCAATCGCCGCAGCAGTCGAGCGTCCGATGCCCGGCAACTCGGCCAGCACGTCAGGTGCAGCCGGAAACACCCCGCCATGGTTCTCGACCACCTGCCTGGCGCAGCGGTGCAGGTTGCGCGCACGGGTGTAATAGCCCAGGCCGCTCCAGTGTGCCATCACCTCGTCGACCGGTGCCGCCGCCAGCGTCGCCACATCCGGAAAGCGCTGCAAGAAACGCTGATAATACGGGATCACCGCCGCCACCTGGGTTTGCTGCAGCATGATCTCGGACAACCAGATGCGGTAGGCATCGGTAGTGTTTTGCCAGGGTAGCGCATGCCGGCCGTGCAGCTTTTGCCAGCCGATGACCGTGTCGGCAAATCGGGAATCAGCCAGCGGATTGCCGTGGTCGCCGGCATTTTCCGTGGCCAGCATCGGACGTGCGGGGACAACTCGTTTCATGGAAGACCTGGATTGTGGCGGCTACGCTGCTGCCTGGAACGACGACATATCCGCCGCAATGGCCGAATTGAGTTCCGCTTCCAGCGAACGCAGCGCGGCCAGTTGCCCCTGCAGCCCCGCATGCAGCTGATCGAAGGTGGCAATTTTCTCTTCCAGACTGTCGGTTGCGTCGAAAATCCGTTCGACCGATTTCTGGCGCTGCTTCAATTGCAGCTTGTGCTCGCGGATCTGCGCATCGAGCGGTGCCATCACCACCTTGAACCAGGCTTCGACATCGCGGTTGGCTTGCAGGTAACTATGCTTGACGCGGGCCGCGATCGACTCGAAAAACTTTTGCATCAGCACCACCTTGTGCGTCGTCATCAGGGCGGTTGCACCAAATTGCTTTTGATACACCGCTTCGATCATGTCGAGTTCATCGCGGTATTTTTTCAGTGAAAAAGGCATCGGCGTCGAGAGCGCCAGCCCATGTTCGGTCGAAAACTTGCGGTACATGACCGTCATCATTTCCGTGATTTCATCGATCTTATGCCCGGACATCCAGAGATTGTTGCGGGTATCGTCGAAGAAGGCTTTGACGGCATCGCGAAAACCGGCCGAAAACATGCTTTTTTCCATCACGTCGCGCGCCTTGCGGATTTCCTGTTTCAGCACGCCCACACCCAGATGGGTATAGACATCGGACGACAGCTTGGCAAATACCGATCGGGTGCTCTGCAGCTTGATCAGGCTGGCATCAAATTCCTTTCTTTCGACTTCGATGCGATTCATCATATGGCTGATGATATTCTGATTTTTCCCGCGCAGGCTTTTCAACTCGACCAACTGCTCGACCACATTGCGCATGCGTGACGCCAGCAACGCCTGGCGGGCAGCAGTCAAATCATGGATGTCGCTGGCCAGTTGCGAACGAATGATTTCCTGCTTTGCCGGCAGCAGCTCCTGCGACAATGCCTGTTCGAGTTTGAGGAGTCGGCTTTTGGCCAGCAGCGGGGCATCGCGGTTGATCTTGCCAACCAGGCCCTTTTGCGCCGAAACCGGAAAGATCTGCCGCTCATCGATGGCCAGCGTATGCGCCACCGAACTCACCTGCTGCACAATTTGCTGCTCGACTTCAGCCGGCGACCGCAATTCGTCCCACATGCTGTCGATCTTGTTCAACACCACCAGTCGCCCGGCGCCGGCGCCGATATGATTGCGCCACACCTCGATATCGCTCTTGGTCACGCCGGTGTCGGCCGCCAGGATGAACAACACCGCATGCGCATTCGGTATCAGGTTCAGGGTTAATTCCGGCTCGGTGCCGATCGCGTTCAGGCCCGGCGTGTCGATGATGATCAAGCCCTGTTGCAGCAGGGGATGGGGAAAATTGATGATCGCATGGCGCCACTGGGAAATCTCCACCATGCCATCGGTGCCGACTTCCAGCTGCATGTCGGTGTCGGTCTCGTCATACAGTCCGTATTGCTGGGCGGCGGCGACCGGCACGCGCTTGGTCAGGCTGACTTGCTTGAATGCCTCCAGCATGCCATCGCCCGACTGGATATCCAGCGGCAGCACGTTCCAGACATGATTTTGTTCCTTCAGGTCGGAGGTCGATTGCGACTCGGCCCGGGTTTCGATCGGCAGCAGGCGAATACAGGGAGGGAAGGTTTCGTCGTACAGCAGTTCAGTCGGACACATCGTGGTGCGGCCGGCCGATGAAGGCAAGATGCGCTGGCCGTAATCGGCAAAGAAAATCGCATTGATCAATTCGGATTTGCCGCGCGAAAATTCGGCAACAAAAGCAATGGACAGTTTGTCATCAATCAGCCGCTCCTTGACGCGCGCGCAGCGCTGGTCGCTGGCAGCATCGGTCAGATCGGCTTCGGCTACCCAGGCCTGGTAACGCGCCAATGCCTGCACCACGCCGCTGCGCCAGTCGCTATATTGATGAAATTTTTGTATCAGATGACTCACATGTTCCTCTGTTCACTGTTCACTGTTCACTGTTTTTTTGTTGCTTAACGCACACACTAGCATTCAAGCTCATTTTTGACAATTTGTGCAGTAAAAGGTCGAACGCTGGCCCTGTCTGATTTGCCGCACCGGCTTGTTGCACCGCCGGCAGGGTTCGCCGGCACGATTGTAGACAAAATAATGTTGTTGGAAATAGCCAGATTGCCCATTGACGTTCAGGAAGTCACGCAGGCTGCTGCCGCCTTGCTCGATGGCTGCAGCCAGGGTGTCGCGGATGGCTTGGGCCAGTAAAACATAACGTGCCAGGCCGATTCGCTTGGCCGCCGTCTGCGGGTGGATGCCTGCCTTGAACAGGCTTTCCGATGCATAAATATTTCCTACGCCAACCACAATGTCTCCACTGAGCAACACTTGTTTGATGGGCGCACTGCGCTGGCGTGTCATCCGGTAAAGCAATTCGGCGGTAAATCCCGGCTCCAGCGGCTCGACCCCCAGATGTCGCAGCAAATGATGCTCTACCAGCGGGCCGTCGCTGCGCGCATGCCACAACACCGCGCCGAAGCGCCGCGGGTCGGTCAGGCGCAAGACCTGGTCTTGCAGCACCAGATCGACATGATCGTGCTTTTGCGGCGGTGTGGTTGTCGGCAGGATGCGGATATGGCCCGACATGCCAAGGTGCAGGATCAACGTACCGTGCGCGAATTCCAGCAGCAGGTATTTCCCGCGCCGCCCGGCCGCAACAATCTGCTGTCCGGCCAGCAGCTGCGCCAGATCGGCCGGGAATGGCCAGCGCAGCCCGGTATGGCGCAGCACGACCGCACTGACCGTGCGCCCTTCGACATGCGGGGCGACACCGCGCCGGGTGACTTCGACTTCCGGCAATTCAGGCATAACAAACATCCATCCTTTTTACAAACGCCGACCCGTACGGCCCGATCGGCGCGCCTGGCAGCTTGACGAGTCGACCACGGATTATGAAGCGATCGCAATCTGATTGCATCGAAACCGCCCGATCCCGGCGCAAGCTTGCGCAAACGGTGCCGGTTGGGCGTAAAATCCCCCTGAGCCCATTTGTCAGGACGCCCCTTGAAGAATACTTTTGCTATTGTAACGCTGTCGCTGCTGTTGTCGGCATGCGCGTCAGTCCCGGCACCCTCTACATCGACTCAGGCTGACCAGCCGGGTAACAGCGCCGGCCCGCTCAAGCGTCCGCGCAATGCCAGTTCGGCGCAATTGCGCAAGGTTCTCCAGTCGGACAAGCAAGCCACTGAAGAATCGCTGCCGTCGGTGGCGCTGACCGAAGACATCATGTTCAAGTTGCTGACCGCCGAAGTCGCCGCCCAGCGCGGCGACTGGCAAACGGCCTTCGTCACCAGCCTCAGCCTGGCACAACAGACGCGCGACCCGCGCCTGGCGCAACGCGCGATGGAAATCGCGCTGGCCGCCAAACGGCATGGCGAAGCACTGTCGGCGATTCGCCTGTGGCGCAACCTGGCACCCAATTCAGAGCAGGCAACCCAGTATTTTCTCGGCTTTCTGATGTTGAGCGACAATCTGGCCGAAGCGCAGCCGATTTTCGCGCAGCGCCTGAGCGAGATTTCCCCGGGCTCGCGCAGCATGCTGATGTTCCAGATCCAGCGGCTGCTGGCGCGCGCAAAGGATAAAGCGGCCGGCTTTGCGATGCTTGAACGCCTGATGGCGCCGTATCTGGCGACGCCGGAAACCAGATTGGTATTAGCGCAAGGTGCACTTGCCATTGGCGACGTCGCGCGCGCCCGACAAGAGGCCCTCGGCGCGCAAGCCGCCAAGCCGGAATCAGAACTGGCGGCGCTGACGCTGGCACAGGCCACGACCGATAAAGCCGAAGCGACCAAGGCCTTGCGCGATTACCTGGCGATCTATCCGAAGGCACGGGAAGTGCGCCTCGCCTATGCGCGGATGCTGGTCGAGCAAAAACAGTATCCGGCCGCCCGCAGCGAATTCGAGATCATGTTGAAGGACAACCCGCAGGATTTGTCGTCACTGTATGCGCTTGGCATCCTGGCAGCACAGACCCAGGACAATCCGGCGGCAGAACGCTATCTGACCACGTACCTGAATGTGCTGACGGTGCAACCCGATGATGAGCGCGACCCGACCCAGGCACTGCTGATGCTGTCGCAACTGGCCGAAGAGCGCAAGGATACCGAGACGGCCCTCAAGTGGCTGTCCCAGATCGACCCGGGCGAAGCCTACATCGGTGCCCAGGTCAAGCGGGCACAGCTGGTGGCCAAGCGCGGTGATTTGATCGGCGCCCGCAAGATCCTGACCGACCTGACCCCGGACGGCGAACGCGAACAGACCCAGGTGCTGATGGCCGAAGCGCAACTGCTGCGCGATGCCAATCGCTTGCAGGATGCACTGAATGTGCTCGACACTGGCTTGAAGCGTTTTCCAGACAATACCGACTTGCTGTACGACCATGCGATGCTGGCCGAGAAAGCCAACAAGCTCGATCTGATGGAAAAGCACCTGCGGAAAATCATGGTGCTGGCGCCGAATAATCAGCATGCCTATAACGCACTCGGTTATTCGCTGGCCGACCGCGGCATCCGCTTGCCGGAAGCATTCACCTTGGTAACCAAAGCACTGGAACTGGCACCGGACGATCCATTCATCATGGATAGCCTGGGCTGGGTGCATTTCCGCATGGGACGCATCAAGGAAGCCGAACAATTGCTGCGGCGCGCCTTTGCCTTGCGTTCCGATCCTGAAATCGCGGTGCACCTGGGTGAAGTGCTGTGGGTCAAGGGACAGAAGGACGATGCCCAGAAACTCTGGCGCGACGCCAAAACCAAGGATCCGCAAAACGATACGCTGAAAAACACCCTGATCCGGCTGCAGGTACGCCTATGATCGGTCGCGCCGCCAGCATACTGGCACTGATCTGGCTCGTCGGCGGCTGCGCGGCGCTTGCGCCTACTGCGCCACCGGCCACGCCGGCAACAAGCGCGGCACAACCGCGTCAATATCACGAATCGATCGACCTGGCCGGGCGCCTGTCAGTCCAGTTCCAGCGCGACGGCCGGGATGAAGCCGTGCACGGCAGTTTTACCTGGTCGCAATCGCCGGATCGCACCCTTGTCACGTTGCTGTCGCCGCTTGGCCAAACCATCGCCATCATTGACGTGACCTCTGGAAGCGCCACCCTGACCCAGGCTGGACAGGCAGCGCGCACTGCAGCCGATGCCGATGCGCTGGCCGCATCCACACTTGGCTGGCCACTGCCGATCGCCGGCTTGCGCGACTGGCTGCAAGCGATTGCCATCGATGTCCAGGGACGCCGCTGGTCGGCCCCGCCGCAATCGGGGGCCGAAGTCACGACCCAGGATGGCTGGCGTATCGTGTACGCCAGCTGGCGCGACGATGCGCCTGCGGCCAGCCTGCCGCCGCCTCGGCGCATCGACCTGTCCCGCCAGACCGCGCAGGCCGGCAATGTCGCCATCCGCTTGATAATTGATACTTGGCAACCAAAATAAGCTTTTGACCAACAAAATTGCAGCCATGCATCCACGTACGCTGACTCATTGCCTGGCGCCGGCCAAGTTAAATCTTTTTTTGCATGTCACCGGGCGGCGCGCCGATGGCTACCATATGCTGCAAACGGTATTCCAGCTGCTCGATGTCGGCGATGTGCTGGATTTTGCCGTGCGCGACGATGGCGTGATTTGCCGCACCAATCAAGTGCCAGGCATTGCCGCCGAAGACGATTTGATTGTCAGGGCAGCTAAATTACTGCAAGCAACGGTGGATGCCGGCCGGGCGCTACCGGGCGCCGATATCACGATTGACAAGAAATTGCCGCTGGGCGGCGGTGTCGGCGGCGGCTCGTCGGATGCGGCTACCACACTGATGGCGCTGAATTATTTATGGCAAACCGGCTTGAGCCGCCAGCAATTGATGGAAATCGGCTTGCAACTGGGCGCAGATGTGCCTTTTTTCATTTTTGGCGAAAATGCCTTTGCCGAGGGCGTGGGTGAGCAATTAGTGCCGGTAAACACCCCTGCCGGCTGGTTTGTGGTGGTGGAACCGGGTGTATCGGTACCGACACCCGCCATTTTTGCCTCTCAGGAATTGACAAGAGATACGAAACCCGTCAAAATATCGGACTTTTCCAGTGCTCCTGTGGGCTTTGGAAAAAACGACTTGCAAGTTGTGGCTGCCAAACTGTTTCCCGAAGTCGCCGAAGTCATTATGTGGCTAAAGAATCACGGCGAGGCGAGAATGACGGGGTCCGGTGCCTGCGTATTTTGTTTTTTTGCGCATGAACCGGAAGCCGATGCGGTACTCAAAGCAGTACCGGCTCGATGGAAAGCATGGAAAGCCCAAGCGATAGCACATCATCCGCTTGCAACGCTATAAAGTCGTTACCACCAGATTCGTTTGACGTTGCATCAAGCGCCCGTACGGCGCCAACGCCAGACAACCGGTCGTGTAGGGGAATCGCCAAGCTGGTTAAGGCACTGGATTTTGATTCCAGCATACCAAGGTTCGAATCCTTGTTCCCCTGCCAATTATTTAGTGTGGCGCGTCGGCGGTAAAGCGCCCCGCCACACTAGACAAACCAAAAAGAACCAGTATTGATGCTAAGCCGCCAACGCAAGACTTAACCGTCCGCTTTGGCGGCTTTTCAAACTTTTAACGCATGCATTTGGGGATCTCATGGCACTCGAAAACCTGATGGTTTTTACCGGCAACGCAAATCCGGACTTGGCTATCGGGGTCACCAAGCAGCTCGGCATCCCGCTGGGAAAAGCCCTGGTATCCAAATTTTCCGACGGCGAAGTCGTAGTCGAAATCAATGAAAACGTGCGCGGCAAGGATGTGTTCGTTTTGCAATCGACCTGTGCGCCGACCAATGACAACCTGATGGAAATCATGCTGATGGTCGATGCATTGAAACGCGCCTCGGCCGGTCGCATCACCGCTGCAATTCCGTATTTCGGCTATGCGCGCCAGGATCGCCGGCCGCGTTCGGCCCGCGTCGCGATTTCCGCCAAGGTGGTCGCCAACATGCTGCAGGAAGCCGGCGTCGAGCGCGTCCTGATCATGGATTTGCATGCCGACCAGATCCAGGGCTTTTTCGATATCCCGGTCGACAATATCTATGCGTCACCGATCCTGCTGTCCGATCTGGTCAGCAAGAAGTACGATGATCTGCTGGTGGTGTCGCCGGACGTCGGCGGTGTGGTGCGTGCACGGGCACTGGCCAAGCGCCTCGATTGCGACCTGGCCATCATCGACAAGCGCCGTCCGAAAGCCAATGTGTCGGAAGTGATGAACATCATCGGTGAAGTCGAAGGCCGCAATTGCGTGATCATGGATGACATGGTCGATACCGCCGGCACCCTGACCAAGGCCGCCGAAGTATTGAAAGAACGCGGCGCCAAGAAGGTGATCGCCTACTGTACACATGCAGTCTTGTCCGGCCCGGCAATCGATCGCATCACCGAGTCGCCACTGGATGAACTGGTGGTGACCGACACGATCCCGTTGACGGCGGCAGCCCGGGCCTGCCCGAAGATCCGCCAATTGTCGTGCGCGGAACTACTGGCTGAAACCTTTAAACGCATCACCAAGGGCGATTCGGTGATGTCGCTGTTTGCAGATTAAAATTATTGCGGGACAGAGTTAAGCGGAGCCGCCGAGGCGCAGCGGTACTCTGTCCTCAACAAATTAGAATCGGGACAGAGTTTGCGAGGCGCCGAAGCGCGGCGAATTACTCTCTCCCCGACTGACTAGCTTTTTTGTTCCACCCGATTCGATTAAGTAGTCAAGCACTCAAGAATTTTTCCCGCTACCTCACGGAGCGGATTTTCAAATCCCCTGGTCGCGGGGGATTTTTACCGCAGGATGCTTATCCTGCACACACTGGAGTAACCACATGAAAGTAATCGCATTTGCACGCACTGAGCAGGGGTCCGGAGCGAGCCGCCGCCTGCGCACTGCCGGCATGACACCTGGCATCATCTACGGCGGCACCAGCGCCCCGGTCAATATCAAGCTCGATCACAACGCGCTGTACCATGCGCTGAAAAAGGAAACCTTCCATTCCTCGATCCTCGACCTCGAAGTCGATGGCAAAGTGGAACAAGTCCTGCTGCGCGATTTCCAGGTGCACGCATACAAGCAACTAGTCATGCATGCCGATTTCCAGCGCGTCGATGCCAAGCAAAAGATCCACGTCAAGGTACCGCTGCATTTCATCAATGCGGAAATCTCGCCAGCCGTCAAACTGTCGGCCGGCATCATCAGCCACGTGATGACGGAACTGGATGTCTCTTGCCTGCCAAAAGACTTGCCGGAATTCGTCGAAGTCGATCTGGCGACGATGGAAGTCGGTAACTCGCTGCACCTGTCAGCCGTCAAGCTGCCACAAGGCGTGACTGCGGTATTGCATGGTCAGGATGACCCGACCATCGCTACAGCGGCGATCCCTGCCGGCAAAGTGGAAGATGCCGCTGCTGCTGCCTCCGCAGAAGCCACGCCACCAGCTGAAAAGAAGTAAGTCGTACCGTTTTGCGCGCTGCGCGCAATCGACAACCCGCCCTGGTGGCGGGTTTTTTTATTTGTCGCCGCACACCTGCCCGGCGGCGTCCAGTGGACGGCTGGCGGAGAGTTCCGGATAATGGCAATCAATTCAAATATCCCCTATACCATGTCCATCCGCCTGATCGTCGGCCTCGGCAACCCCGGCCCTGAATATGAATCGACCCGCCACAATGCCGGCTTCTGGCTGGTGGACAATCTTGCCGCCAATCGCCTGATGCGGGAAGCGCGCCACAATGCGCTGGCCGCCAAAACCACGATTGCCGGCCAAGAAGTCTGGCTGCTGGAGCCGCAAACCTTCATGAACCGCTCAGGGCAATCGGTTGGCAGCCTGGCGCGTTTTTTCAAGATCGCCGCCGATGAAATCCTGGTCGCGCATGATGAACTCGATTTACCGCCGGGGATTGCAAAGATCAAGAAAGGCGGCTCGTCCGGCGGCCACAATGGCTTGAAAGACATTACTGCGGCGCTTGGTACCCAGGATTACTGGCGCTTGCGGATCGGTATCGGCCATCCGCGCGAACTGCAGTCGCAACAACCGGTCGTCGATTACGTATTGCACCGGCCACGCCGCGAAGAGCAATTGCTGATCGATCAGGCGATTGCCAACAGCCTGGAAATCGTCCCCCTGCTTTGCCAGGGCAAATTCGAAGCGGCGATGATGCAATTGCATAGCGCTAAGCCAGGCTGATCCTCGCCGTGCGCAATGCCTGTCTGGCGCTTGATACCGGCCACTGAATATCGGCTCTTGTCATGCGCCTGACAGTATGCTGCAGCGGAGATCCTGATCTGATCCTACAAGCAGATCCCGCAAACCAGCACGCTTTCCATCTCACATCAGGCGCGGGCTTTGCCAGTCGTCAGCATCTGACGCCGATGTTTGAAAATTGAAAAATTCCAAGTCGCAGCCTGAAGTTCACTGATGATTCAGTCACCCGGCACTACCCTATTTTCCATCAAACTTCGGCTGCACTTCAGGTAGCGATTGCCGTACGCGGGCTCTATACTACAGATGCCAAATGCTTCCGCCTCATACGGTGTTCGTATACGGAAAAATGTTTGTTGGAGAAAAATCATGAAAGCACTTTTTGCCATTGCGCTATTGGGCTTCATCGCCGGTTGTTCCAATATGCCTTATCCTTCCAGTTCAGGCGGCATGCCCTCGGATGCTAGCAGCGGCGGCTATCCAGGCGAGAGTTTTTCGACTGGCGGCTATTCCTATGATAGCGGCCGACCCGTGCCGATCGGCCCCTGAACCATGATGACAGTGCTGTCAATGCGATCACGCGTGCCGAGGCATTCTGCTTTGGTGCAACGGTATACAGGCAGCAATCGCGCAAAAATCTCCTCTAAGGCATTATTCCGCGATGAATGATGCTGTGACCAGACATTGTTTCAAGACTCTGCGCGAATTACTTGCCGCCTAATATTTCGCACAGCATTTGCAACCTGCCTGCTTTGGCCTGCACCGCCAAAGCAGGCACGGTGTTGATTGACACCATCAAGTCATGCTGTTTTTCTATATGCATTCTCCGGACTGCGGATTTTCCAGACTGCGCTTCGGCACACTGACTGCATAATGCTCATGGGATCTGACACTGAAACGCAGAATTACCGTGGCAGGATGTTTATTCCAAACATCCTGCCGCCTGGAATAGACCTGCAGACGTAAACACCGGCCCACCTACGGTAAAATAGCGGGTTAATCCAAATCCATTGCACAACACACTATGAGTCTCCAATGCGGCATCGTCGGCCTGCCTAACGTCGGCAAATCCACCCTGTTCAATGCACTGACCAAGGCGGGCATTGCGGCGGAAAATTATCCATTTTGCACCATCGAGCCCAATGTCGGCGTGGTCGAAGTCCCGGACCCGCGCTTGAAAGCGCTATCGGACATCGTCAAGCCAGAACGCATCGTGCCCTCAATCGTCGAATTCGTCGACATCGCCGGCCTGGTGGCAGGTGCTTCCAAGGGCGAGGGCCTGGGCAACCAGTTCCTGTCGCATATCCGTGAAACCGATGCGATCGTCAACGTGGTGCGCTGCTTTGAAGATGACAACGTGATCCACGTCGCTGGCCGCATCAGCCCGCTGGATGACATTGCCGTCATCGAAACCGAACTGGCGTTAGCCGACATGGGCACCGTCGAAAAAGCGATTCATCGTGAAAACAAGAAGGCGCGTTCCGGCGACAAGGATGCCGCCAAGCTGGTGACGCTGCTGGAGCGCATCATGCCGCAACTGAATGAAGCCAGACCGGTGCGCGCGCTCGGCCTGGATGCCGAAGAAATGGCCTTGATCAAGCCGCTGTGCCTGATCACCGCCAAGCCGGCAATGTACGTCGGCAACGTATCCGACCATGGTTTCACCAACAATCCGCTGCTCGATCAATTGACCGAATACGCGAAAGCGCAAAATGCGCCGGTGGTCGCCATTTGCGCCTCGATCGAAGCCGAGATCGCTGATCTGGACGATGCCGACAAGCTCGATTTCCTGGCCGATATGGGCATGGAAGAACCGGGCCTGGACCGGCTGATTCGCGCCGCCTTCAAGCTGCTCGGCCTGCAAAGCTACTTCACTGCAGGCGTCAAGGAAGTGCGCGCCTGGACCGTGCCGGTCGGCGCCACCGCCCCGCAAGCCGCCGGCGTAATCCACACCGATTTCGAGCGCGGCTTCATCCGTGCGCAAACGATCGCTTACGATGACTTCATCGCCTACAAGGGCGAGCAAGGCGCGAAAGAAGCTGGCAAGATGCGCGCCGAAGGCAAGGAATACATTGTCAAGGATGGCGATGTACTCAATTTCCTGTTCAACGTCTGACCGTTACCAGACCTGACTGCGCGATGCCGATCCTCACCGAGCTCAACCTCTACCCGGTCAAGTCCTGCGCCGGCATTGCACTGCGCGAAGCCACTGTCACGGCAGCCGGCCTGATGAGCGAACACATCTATGACCGCGAATGGATGGTGGTCGATGCCGACGGCGGCTTTTTGACCCAGCGCGAATGCCCGCAGATGGCCACGATTGTGCCGCGCATCAAGGCCGACACGCTGGAATTGCGTGCGCCCGGCATGCTGCGCCTGGAGATTGCGCTCGGCCTGCCCGACGCCGACCAGGCACCGACTGTCAGCGTCAGGATCTGGGACGATGTCGTCACCGCGTACGACTGCGACGACCTCACCGCCACCTGGTTTTCCAAGGTACTGGGCAGGCCATGCCGCCTGGTGCGCTTTCATCCACATGCAAAACGCGAAGCCAACCCGCAATGGACCGATGGCGCCGCCGTGCCGACGCTGTTTTCGGACGGCTTTCCCATGCTGGTGCTGTCGGCCGCGTCGCTGGAAGACTTGAACCACAAGCTGCAGCAACAGGGCCGCGACGCCTTGCCGATGAACCGCTTCCGCCCGAACCTGGTCATCAGCGGCATAGGCGCGTTCGAGGAAGATTTCGCCCGCACCATCCGCATCGGCGAGGCGGTATTGAAACCGGTAAAACCCTGCCCGCGCTGCACCATTCCAGCAGTCGACCAGGCCAGCGGCACCGTTGGCCCGAGCCCGCTCGACATCCTGCAAACTTACCGGGCCAATCCCGCCATCGATGGCGGCCTGGCCTTCGGCATGAATGCGATTTTGCTGGCGGGGGAAAACCAGCTGCTGCGCCTTGGCCAGGAAGTCGCAATCGACCTGGCTTTTTGATCCACTGGCCCATGCTGGCGCGGCGGTCGCCACGCTTGCAGGCAGATTTCCCGCAGGGTAATATTCCATCGGATATCCGGCGCCCGACCCGGCCCGCATCGCGCTTTCGGCAGACAGCATGCAAGCAATAACGCTTGGTTGCTGAGAAATCGCACTAACGGGCATTCCTGATTTGGAGCGTTGATCGATGCGCAATATGCTGGAGGCGGAAAATCTGCAGTTACGGCGCGACCTGGAACGCTTGCTGGCACAGGCCCGCCGCAATCAGGACATCATGCATCGCCACCAGCAGCTGGACTTGCAATTCATCAGCGCATCCAGCTTCCAGGAATTGATCGATGCCGTTTTTCAAACTCTGCCCCGCTCATCCGAACTCGATATCGTCACGCTGGCACTGCTTGATCCGGACTATGAATTGCGCCGCATCCTGGTCGAGCTGCGCATTGCCGCCAGCGACTTGCCACAATTGCTGTTTTATCAGGATGCCGCCGAGCTCGGTGAATGGCAAGCCAGTCAAAACCATGTGGAATTAGGCAGTTACAGCCAGCAGCGGCATGGCCCGATGTTCCCGGAGCCAGTCCAGCTGCCAGGCAGCGTCGCCATCGTGCCGCTGATGCGTAACAATCGCCTGATCGGCGCACTGGGCCTGGGCAGTCTTGACCGGGCACGCTTTGCCGCCAGCATGGCCAGCGATTTCATCGCGCACCTGGCATCGATCGTGGCAATCTGCATTGAAAATGTCCTCAACAGCGAACGCCTGAAACATATCGGACTGACCGATCCACTTACCGGTGTCAATAACCGCCGCTATGTTGAACGCCGGCTGCAGGAAGAGATCGGCCGCTCGTGCCGCCACGGCTCTCCGCTTTCTTGCCTGTACATCGACATCGACCACTTCAAGCAGATCAATGACAGGTTCGGTCATCAGGCTGGCGATGAAGTCTTGCGCGAAGTTGCCCAGCGCATCAAGGCCGAACTGCGCCTGAGCGATGCGCTCGGCCGCTTCGGCGGCGAGGAATTTGTCGTCTTGCTGATTGATGCCGAAACGCTCGATGCCGGCAATGTCGCTGAACGCATCCGCGCCGGCATGGCCGATGTTGTCGTGACGCTGGCATGCGGCGATACACTGACAGTGACGGTATCGATCGGCGTTGCCACCCTCTTCACCGCAGCTGCCCTGCAAAAGGTTGACGCCATCGCCCGCCAGTTGCTGATGCATGCCGACCAGGCGCTGTATCAGGCCAAGGCAAGCGGGCGCAACCGGGTGATGACTGCTGCTGGACAGCCGGGCATGATGCAGGTCGACCAGTAAGTGAAAGTAAAAAGGGACAGCAAGCTGTCCCTTTCAATGTCCCCATGGCGACGGGCCCCAGTTCGCTGGTCAGGCGGTCTTCAATGCCGCTTGCAATGCCTCGAATTTTTCCTGTAACTGCTGCTTGGTTTCGCGCCATTCCGGATTGAATGGAATGCAGCTCACCGGGCAGACTTGCTGGCATTGCGGCTCGTTGTAATGACCGACGCACTCGGTACATTTGTGCGGATCGATTTCATAGATTTCCGGCCCCATCGAAATTGCATCGTTCGGGCATTCCGGCTCGCATACATCGCAATTGATGCAATCGTCCGTGATCATCAATGCCATACGAGCTCCAATTCAGGACGATTCCACCAAACGCCTGCAGGCGTTCGGAGCACAGCTCGGCGCGAAGCCATGCTGTGCGAAACCTTGCGCTGCGTTTCAGAGATTACCCGCGTCATTGCCGGCTCATTCACTGACTGGTTTGGCAATTTTTTCCTTCAGCCATTTCTCGACCGAGGGAAACACGAACTTGGAGACGTCGCCGCCCAAACTGGCGATTTCCCGGACGATGGTGCCAGAGATGAACTGGTACTGGTCGGACGGCGTCAGGAACAGGGTTTCGACATCGGGCAGCAGGTAGCGGTTCATTCCTGCCATCTGGAATTCATATTCGAAGTCCGACACCGCGCGCAGACCCCGCACAATCACGCGGGCATCGTGACGTCGCACGAAATCCTTGAGCAGGCCGGAAAAGCTTTCAACTTGCACATTCGGGTAATGCCCCAGCACTTCATTGGCAATCGTCAGGCGCTCTTCCAGTGAAAAGAAGGGTTTCTTGTTCTGGCTGTCGGCCACGCCCACTACCAGCTTGCCAAACAGGCCAGAAGCCCGCCGGACCAAATCTTCATGGCCGCGGGTGAGCGGATCGAATGTTCCTGGGTAAATTGCGGCAACCATGATGATGGGTCCTTCCGAAAAGAAGTCGCATTATGCCTGAATTTCAGCGGTATTTCTGCTTCGCAATAGATGATAAAACACTAACCCAGCCTGGTCTGCCCGTAAAATTTCCCATCCCTGCAGCCAGTCCGCGCCCGACTCCGCCAGTGGCATTTCCGCTTCCACGTAGACCACCCCGCCCGCCCGCAGCAATCCGGTACATAGCGGCAAGGCACTGGCCAGCGCATCCTGATGATAGGGCGGATCGAGAAAAATGATATCAAATGCAGGCGCCTGCTGCTCGCCTGGCGTCCCAGACGCCGCAATCCATGCGCGTGCCTTGACCAATGCATCGGCGCGCACGATGCTGACTTGCTCGGCACGCAGCTTTTCCTTGACCGCTTCCAGCTGTCGCACTGCCGGTGCCTTGTTTTCAATCATGACCACCCTGGCCGCACCGCGACTGGCTGCTTCAAAGCCCAAGGCACCGGTACCGGCAAACATGTCCAGGCAAACCAGCTTGTCCCAGGCGCCGTCGTAGACATGGCTCAACCAGTTGAACACCGTCTCGCGTACCCGGTCCGGCGTCGGGCGCAACCCTTCGGCGTCGAGCACCGCCAGCGGCGTACGCTTCCATTGGCCGCCGATAATGCGCACCTGCTGCAATTGCCCGGCGCGCCCTGGTCGCTTGGGCGCGGAGGAATGGGGGCGTTTTTTTTGCATCGTGGCGGGCAGCGGGGATGGGGGCTTCAATTACTTGCCGGTTCCGACGACCACGGTTGCCAGGCGGTCGACCGCGACCTTGCGGTTGAATGCTGCCTTGATATCGGCATTGGTGACGCGCGCAACATTATCGGACCAGGTATCGAGGTAATCGAGCGGCAGATTGTAATAGCCGATCACGGCAATATTGTCGAGAATCTTGCGGTTATTGTCGATTCGCAGCGGGAAGCCGCCAATCAAATTATCCTTGGCTGCCTGCAATTCTGCCGCAGTCGGTCCGGTGCGCAGATACTCGGCGAGTATGCCGCGCACCACTTTCAAAGCGTCATCGGCTTGCTCCTTTTTGGTCTGCAAGCCAATCTGGAACGGGCCCGGCTGCGCCAGCGGACTGAAGTAACTGTAGACGCTATAAGCCAGTCCGCGTTTTTCACGCACTTCGCGCATCAGCCGCGACACAAATCCCCCCCCGCCCAGAATGTAATTGCCGACCGTGATCGCAAAAAAATCCGGATCGCCGCGCACCAGGGCCGGTGCGCCGATCAGGATATGCGCCTGCGACGCCGGATGGGCAATCCATTCCTCCTGTCCCATCGGCTGTGCCACAGCTGGCAATGCCGGCAGCGCCGTTCCCTGCGGCAGGCGCGCCGTCAACTGCTGCGCAATGGTGTCGGCCTGGACGCGCGAAATATCGCCGATCATCGCGATCACGGCACGGTTGGCAACATAATGCTGGCGATGAAATGCCAGCAAATCGTCGCGGGTAATCGCGCTCACCGACTCCACGGTTTCTTCTTGCGAGTAGGGATGGGTGCCATAGGTCACGCGTGAAAATGCACGGCTGGCAATCGACTCCGGCTTGGTCAGCGATTCTTTGATCGAGGCAATCGTGCGCGCCTTGTCCCGCGCCAGAAAATCGTCCGGAAAACTTGGATGCGCCAGCAGTCGTGCCAGCAATGTCACCGCCTGCTCGCGCTCACCCGCACTGGCCAGGGTGCGCAACGACAAACCGCCACGGTCGCTGCCGGCACCGCCACCACGCTGCGCGGCAATATCGGCAAATGCATCGGAAATTTGCGCTTCCGTCATGGCTGGCTCATTGGCTGGCGCGGTCACGGCATGCACGCCGCGCGCCAGCATTGCATTGGTCAGCGATGCAGTGCCAGTCTTGCCTTGGGGGTCGCGCCGCCCGCCGGCATCGAATTCGACGCTGACATCAAGAATCGGAATCGAACGGCTTTCGACAAACAGCACGCGCGCGCCATTGGCCAGGGTCCAGGATTCGATTTTCAATGCGGCATACGCATTGGCTGTCGCGCTCACCACCAACAATAAAAAGAGAATGCGTTTCATAATTTTTCAGATAGGTTCAGGCGCTTGCCATAGAGATCAATCTTGCCAATGTGTCGCGTCAATGTGCCAATGCATCAATGCCGCAATCCGGCCACAGGCGTCGGCTTCTTGTCGGTCAGCGGCAACGGCACCAGCGTCGCCACCGTCAGGGTGTCATCGCCAAAATAGCGCTGCGCGACGCTTTGCACCTGCTCTGCCGTGACTAGCCGCAGCTTGTCGATAATGCGGTCGATCTGCTTGTGCGACAGCCCCACCATTTCCATCACACCGATTTCCATTGCCTGGCCGAAAATCGAATCCCGTTTGTAAATCTGGTCGGCGATTAACTGTGTCTTCACCCGCTGCAGTTCGCTTTCCGAAATGCCATCGCGGGCGATACGTTCGACTTCAGCGCGCAACAGTTTTTCCAGCTGTTCGGTGGTGGTGCCGGCGGTCGGCGTTCCATCGAGCATAAACAATACCGGTCCGCGGGCCAGGCCCGAATAACTGGCTCCGGCGGAATTGGCAACCCGGTCGGTACGCACCAGTTTGGCATTCAGGCGCGCATTGTCATAGCCATCAAGCACAGTCGACAAGACGTCGAGCGCATACACATCGCTATCGTTTTCCACATCGCGCAAGGTCGGCACCTTGAATGCCAGCACCACATAGGGATTTTCGGCTGGCGCCTTGACCACGACGCGGCGGATACCGCGTTGCACCGGTTCGATTTGCGGCTTGGTCCGGGCTGAGTTTTTCTGCGCGATTTTCCCAAAATATTTTTCGGCGAGCGCGGCCACTTCCTTGGCATTGACGTCACCGGTGATAACCATCACCGCATGGTTGGGTGCATACCAGTGCTCATGCCAGGCCTTTGCATCTGCCACCGTCATGTTTTGCAAATCATCCATCCAGCCGACCACCGGATGATGATAAGGATGGGCCGTGAAAGCGGTGGCACTCAAGAGTTCATAGACTTGCGGGATCGGCTGATCGTCAGTGCGCCAGCGCCGCTCTTCCATCACGACCCGGATTTCCTTGGCGAATTCGGCCTTGTCGAACACCAGATTGGCCATCCGGTCAGCTTCCAACGCCATCACCGCCGGCAATTTCGATTTTTCGATTTGCTGGAAGTAGGCTGTGTAATCCTTGCTGGTAAACGCATTTTCCCGGCCACCCAAGGCTGCCACCCTGGCACTGAATTCACCCGGCTTCAGTGTCTTGGTGCCTTTGAACATCATATGTTCGAGTGCGTGCGCGACACCGGTGGTGCCGTTGACTTCATCCATCGAACCGTTGCGGTACCAGATCATGTGTGCCACCGTCGGTGCCCGGTGATCTTCCTTCACCACGATTTTCATGCCATTTTTCAACATGAATTCCTGAGCTGGAATGCCCGCCGCGAAAGCCGGCACGCATGCCAGCAGCAAGCAAAACAGTACGCCAATCCGCAATTTCATAGTCTGTGCTCTGATAAAATAGAAAATGCATGAAAATGCAATATCTCAACAAGCCTTCCGGCATGATTGAGCAAATGCATTACTTTCATGCAGTAACGCGTCAACAAGGCTCCGATTGTATCTGCTTGTCTCGCGCTCTGCTGCATCCCGGGTGTTTTCCCCCTGAACCCATTCATTTCAGCTCCATGTTCAGTTTCTTCAAGAAAAAGCCAAAAGACACGCCTCCCGAGCCGGTCATCGTGCCGCCACAGGCTGCGCCCGAATCTCGCCAACCGGTTCCATCGCCGAGCTCGCCGGCGCCATCACCGGTTGTCGTACCCGTACCCGCGTCTGCGACAACGACAGCGCCGGCGCAGGAAGAGATTGTCGCAGCCCCTGCACCGTCCGCCGAACAAAAGCAAACCTGGCTCAAGCGCCTGAAGGCTGGTTTATCCAAAACCTCGTCCAGCCTGACCACGCTGTTCGTCGGCGCCAAGATCGATGACGATTTGTATGAGGAGCTGGAATCGGCATTGCTGATGTCGGATGCCGGCAACGATGCCACCCAGTTTCTGCTCACTGCATTGAAAAAGAAGGTCAAGGATGAAAAACTGACCGATGCCGCCCAAGTCAAGGCGGCGTTGCGGATCCTGCTGACCGAATTGCTCACGCCGCTGCAAAAGCCGCTGGTGCTAGGCCGCCACCAGCCGCTGGTGATGATGATTACCGGCGTCAATGGCGCGGGCAAGACCACCACCATCGGCAAGCTGGCCAAGCATTTGCAGGCGCACCAGCAGTCCGTGCTGCTGGCGGCCGGCGACACGTTCCGGGCAGCTGCCCGCGAACAGCTGACCATCTGGGGCGAGCGCAACAATGTGACCGTGATCGCGCAGGAATCGGGCGATCCGGCGGCAGTGGCATTCGATGCGGTGCAGTCGGCGCAGGCACGCGGCACCCAGGTGGTGATGGTCGATACCGCCGGCCGCCTGCCGACGCAATTGCATCTGATGGAAGAATTAAAGAAAATCAAGCGCGTGATCGGCAAGAGCATGGGATCGGCGCCGCACGAAGTATTGCTGGTTATCGATGGCAACACCGGGCAAAATGCGCTCACCCAAGTCAAGGCCTTCGACGACGCGCTGACCCTGACCGGCCTGGTGGTCACCAAGCTGGATGGCACCGCCAAAGGTGGCGTGCTGGCAGCCATTGCCAAGACCCGGCCGGTGCCGGTCTATTTCATCGGTATCGGTGAAAAAATCGAGGACTTGCAGCCATTCAATGCGCAGGAATTTGTAGATGCCTTATTGAGCTGATCACTTCAGCGGACACCAGCCTCATGATCGAGTTTCGACACGTTACCAAACGCTATGCAAAAGATGCTACCGCGCTGTTCGACATTAACCTTTCCATTGCTAAAGGTGAGCTGGTGTTTCTGGCGGGGCCATCCGGCGCCGGCAAATCGACCCTGTTGAAAATGATCGCCGCCATCGAGCGGCCCACTTCCGGCAGCGTGCAGGTCAGGGGCCAGGATATCGGCAAGCTCAATGGCACCGGGCTGGCCTATTTGCGGCGCAATCTCGGCTTGATTTTGCAACAGCAGCGCATGCTGCATGACCGACCGGTGCTGGCCAATGTGATGCTGCCGCTGATCGTCATCGGCACGCCCCGCGCAGAAGCGGAAAAACGGGCCCGGGCCGCGCTCGACAAGGTCGCCCTGCTGGACAAGGCCGGCGCTGAACCGATGACCTTGTCGGGCGGAGAGCAGCAACGGGTGGCAATTGCCCGCGCAATTGTCAGCCGACCGCAAATCATTCTGGCCGACGAGCCGACCGCCAACCTTGACCGCGTCAGCGCCGCCAAGGTGCTGGATGCGTTGAAAGCCTTTCATGCAGTCGGCGTCACCTGCCTGATTTCCACGCATGACGAGACGATTTACCAGCCGGGCGCCCGGGTCATCCAGCTGGAACAGGGCCGCATGCAGGACGGTGCCCGCCCGGCGCAACAGGAGCTGCAATGAAAAACTGGCTGCGCCAACATGCTTATGCGCTGGCCGGCGCCTGGCGCCATATCCGCCAGCCGCGCGGCGGCTTTATCCTGAACGTGATTGTGATTGCCATTGCGCTGATGCTGCCGTTTGCCGGCCTGACAATCCTGGAAAACGTGCGACCTGTGTCCGAGCAACTTTCTGTCGAGCCGGAAATCAGCGTGTTTTTAGCAATGGAAACCCCACGCGATCAAGCCACTGCACTGGCGGCGCCGATACGGCGAATTTTGCAGACAGCCCAGACCCGGGCCAAACTCGAATTCATTCCGCGTGAAAAAGCGCTGGCGACACTGGATACCAAGACCGGTCTCTCGACTGCGGTGGCGGCCCTGGATAGCAACCCGCTGCCAGATGGCTACCTGCTGAAGCTGTCGCAACTAGAAAACGTAGCCCAGGCCGCCAAGACGGATGCGATCGTTGCACAGCTGCAAGCATTGCCCGGAGTCGAACATGTGCAGCTCGATTCCGCCTGGATCAAGCGCCTGGCTGCCGTCATGCAGGTATTGCGACTGGCGTTGCTATTACTTGGTGCCACGCTTGGCCTGGTGGTAGTTGCGGTCGTATTCAATACGATTCGACTGCAGGTTCTGAATCAAAGCGAGGAAATTGTCTTATCCAAGCTGGTCGGCGCCTCCGATCGCTTCATCTGCCGGCCGTTCTACTACGCCGGCACCGTTCTGGGGCTGGCGGCGGGACTGCTGGCGCTGGTGCTGGTTGCGCTGGCGCTGCAGCCGATGAACCGCGCCATTGCCGATATGGTGCAGTTATATGGATCCCAATTCCAGTTGACGCCGCTGGATGCAGCCACTACGCTAGGTTTACTGGCCATTAGCGGCGGTCTGGGCTGGCTCGGTGCCATGTTGTCGGTACACCGTTCAATTGGACGTCTGAGCTAAATATATGCAAGTAGCCGGGCCAGCTTGCGTGCGGGTATTATCTGAATTACATCGTGCTCGCGCGTTTGTCTGAACCTGCAAACTATTAGCCGCTGGCCAAACTTCGTCATTGGCCATTCATGACGCCCAGCCCGGAATTCCCATTTGGAATACCGCAACTTGTGCGAGATTTTCCACTCTAAAAACATCAAAAAAGCTAATCATCCGATTAGAGTTGATAGTATTTATTAATCGATTTGGTTGATTTTGATGATTAGCACTCACCATCAGAGAGTGCTAATATACTAGCTATGGTAGTTCAAGCTTGGCAGGGAAATTCTGAAAAAGGAATAAAGGAGAAGCAATGAATGCACGATCTGCACAGTCCGCACTGGTTCCGGCCGCAAGCAATTTGGTGGCGCTCGGTTTCCCAGGCAATCTGGGCAACATTGAAGCCTATATTTCTGCGGTTAACCGGTTGCCGATGCTAACCCATGACGAAGAAATTTCGCTGGCGCGCAGGCTGACCGATGAAAATGATCTGGCTGCTGCCCAGACGCTGGTGATGTCGCACCTTCGCCTGGTGGTATCAATTGCACGCGGGTATCTTGGCTATGGTTTGCCGCATGCCGATCTGATTCAGGAAGGCAATATCGGCTTGATGAAAGCCGTCAAGCGCTTCGACCCGGATCAAGGGGTGCGTCTGGTTTCGTATGCGATGCACTGGATCAAGGCTGAAATTCATGAATATATCCTGAAGAACTGGCGCCTGGTGAAAGTCGCCACCACCAAGGCGCAACGCAAATTGTTCTTCAACTTGCGCAGCCATAAGGAAGGACTGGATACCATGACGCCATCGCAAGTCGATGCGCTGGCCCGGACCCTGAATGTGAAGCGCGAAGAAGTGATCGAAATGGAAATGCGCCTGACCGGGCGCGACATCGCGCTGGAAGCGCCGACCGACGATGAAGATGACAAGTTTGCACCGATTGCCTACCTGGCATCGGTGACCAGCGAGCCGACCCAGGTGCTGGAAGCGCAAGAGTATGACCGCATGCAATCGGAAGGCCTGGAAACCGCGCTTGGCAAACTCGATGCACGTTCGCGTCGCATCGTTGAAGCGCGCTGGCTGGCCAATGACGATGGCTCGGGCGCCACACTGCATGAACTGGCTGACGAGTTTGGCGTCTCCGCCGAGCGGATTCGCCAGATCGAGGCAGTGGCACTGAAGAAGATGAAAGGCTCGCTGGAAGCATTTGCCTGACGCATTCGATCAGTCAGTTCCGGCATTAAAAAAGGCGCTCGATCGAGCGCCTTTTTCTTTGGCCAGCAGGTTTCGCTTCACGGACCGGCCAGCAATATCTTTAAATCGTGCACGATCGGCTCGCTGCCCTGCCCGTGACGAATGAACAGGCGAATCCGCCCCTGAGGATCAAATACATAGCTGCCGGCAGTGTGGTCAACGGTATAGCTGCCCGCTTCCTTGCCTGGCACCTTTTGATAAAACACCCGGAATTCCTTCGCCACTTTTTCGGTGGCTGCCTTGTCGCCGACCAGTCCCAGAAAGCTTGGATGAAAGGATGGCACATATTTCGCCAGCAGTGCCGGCGTGTCCCGTTCCGGGTCCACCGAAATGAACAATACCTGTACCTTTTCGCCTTGCGGCCCCAGCTGCTGCACCACATTCGCCATCTCCGCCATGGTGGTGGGACAGACATCGGGACATTGCGTGAAGCCGAAAAAGACCACCACCGCCTTGCCCTTGAAATCAGCGAGCGTGCGCGGCTTGCCATTGTGGTCGATCAGCGCGAAATCCTTCGCATAGCCGAGCCCGGTCACATCGGTATTCTTGAAACTGCTGTTCATCGGTGACAGCACCATGGTGCCGTCGTTGCCCGGTTTTTCATCGCAGCCGGCCAGCAACAGCGCCGACGCCAGCAGACAAGCCAAGGAAAGCAATCGCATGGAATTAAAATTTCAGGTAGTGATCCGCCAGCAATGCAGCAAACAGCAGCGACAGATAGATGATTGAATAGGCAAATGCCTTGCGGGCAATCAGGTCGGTGTAATGGCGGTAAATCTGCCACGCATACCACAGGAAGACGCCGCCCAGCAGTGCCGCGCTGCCGAGGTAAATCAGGCCGCTCATCTTGACGGCAAACGGCAGCATGGTGGTGGCCACCAGGGCAATCGTATACAGCAGGATGTGGAATTGCGTGAACGGCAAGCCATGCGTGATCGGCAACATCGGCAACCCCGATTTCGCATAATCGTCACGGCGGTACAGTGCCAGCGCCCAGAAATGCGGCGGTGTCCAGACAAAGATGATCAAGACCAGGATCCAGGCCTGCATCGGCACATCGTTGGCCACGGCGGCCCAGCCCAAAGCCGGTGGCATCGCGCCTGACAGGCCGCCAATGACGATATTTTGCGGCGTGGCCGGCTTCAGGATGATCGTGTAAATCACTGCATAGCCGACAAAGGTGGCAAAGGTCAGCCACATCGTGAGCGGATTGACGAAGTTGTACAGCACCCACATGCCGATGCCGCCGATCACACCGGAAAACGCCAGTGTTTGCGGCACCGTGATTTCGCCGCGCGCCATCGGCCGGCGTGCGGTGCGCGCCATCTTCGCATCGATGCTGCGTTCGACCAGGCAATTGACCGCGAATGCCGCACCGGCGAGCAGCCAGATGCCGATCGTTGCCGCCACCACGGTTTTCCAGTTCGGCAAATCCGGCGTCGCCAGGAACATGCCGATTACCGCGCAAAATACCGCCAGCTGCGTCACGCGCGGCTTGGTCAACGCCCAGTACTGGGCGATGCGGTTGGAGGGGGCAGTCAGGAGTGTCATCATGGTTTTATTATGCGGCTGATAAGTGCGCCGCCGTGTGCTTGGCCGCAACGGCGTCTGCCGCAAGTCGAGCCCGGTAGTTTAACATGGCCAGCCGTAGCACCAGCAATGCCGCACCACCGTTGTGGGCGACCGCCAGTGCCAGCGGCCAGCTGAGAAAAATAGTCGATATGCCAATGACGATCTGCAACGCCAGTGCAGCCAGTAACCAGCGCGCCGTCGTGCGCAAGCCATCGATTTTCATGGCGCGCAGCCCGACCCAGGCAATCATGAGCGTCAGCACCAATGCAAACACCCGGTGCATCCAATGAATCGCGGTCAATGCCGGAAACGGCAGATAGTCGCCGGCAGCGGTCTTGCCGAGGTCGCGCCACAGCGTAAAGCCATTGGCAAAATCCATGTCCGGCATCCATGCGCCATGGCAAGTCGGAAAGTCGGTGCAGGCCAGTGCCGCATAGTTGGTGCTCACCCAGCCGCCCAGTGCAATCTGAATAAACAGCAGCAACATTGCCAGTGCGGCCGGCAGACGCAAAGCGGCCGCGGCAGGCGCCACCGGTGCCTGCGCGGTATGGCGCGCCGCCAGCCATGCCAGCAGGCCGAGCAGGCCCATGCCCAGCAACAGATGGATGGTCACAATCACCGGCTTGAGTTTCATGGTCACGGTCCAGGCGCCGAACGCCCCCTGCAGGCAGACAAATGCCAGCACAAAAATCGGCAACCCCGGCGCCATCGCCCGGTCGGTGCGGCCGGATTTGCGCCAGTTGCGCCAGGCCACAGCAGTCAGCGCGATGATCAATACGCCGACACCCATGGCCAGATAGCGGTGCAGCATCTCGATCCAGGCCTTGATCACGGTGACCGGCCCGTCCGGCATGGCCACCTCGGCGGCGCGGATCTGGTCATGCGCCTGCAGCGGATTGGCGTGACCGTAACAGCCCGGCCAGTCCGGACAACCCAGTCCCGAATCGGTCAGCCGGGTAAAGGCGCCGAACATGATCAGGTCGAAAGTAAGGAACAGTGTCACCCACGCCAGCTTGCGGTATTTATTGGCATCCTTGGAGGCCCATACCACTGCCAGCGCCAGCAGTGCCACCAACAGGCCTTTCAAGCCAAGCTGGATCAGCATATCCGCGCCCTTGTATTGAAGCCGGCCATCATCCGATGCTCGATGCCTTGAGTAATTTCCTCACATCTTTTTTGATCTTGTTCGGGTCGGCATCTTGCGGGAAACGCATCATCAGGTTGCCCAGCGGGTCGATCATGTACAAATGATCGGCCGGCGTGGTGCCCTGCTCTGCCGGCAGCCATGCCTGCACCGCGCCAGCCGGCACCCGCAGCATGCGCGTGCCGTCATACTCGCGCATCAGGACGGTATCGAGCGGCGTGGCGTCGGTGATCAGCCAGATACGCTCGATGCGTTCCATTTCCTTGCCTTGCGCGGTACGCAGCTGGCGCATCTCGTACAATTTTTTCCGGCACGACGCCTCGCATGCCCCCTGGTCGACCTGCAGCATCAGCCATTTCCCCTTGTACTGAGCCAGTTCCGCCGGCTTGCCATCGAGCGTGGTTGCCCCCAGCACCGGCATCGGATAGGCACGCGGGTCCAGCAGGCTGCCGTAATTGGTGCGGCTGGTCGGCTTGATGACGTAATAAGTGAAATACGAGGCGATCAAAGGCGCCGCACAAACGGCGAACAGCGCAAACAGTTTCCAGCGCCCCCTGCTTTGCTGCTTATCTTGTTCCACGTCGAAATCCTGTCACTACAAAAAATAAGAAAGCGGTCGCTGCCAATCCATACCATTGGAATGCATATCCGCGGTGCTTGTCGGCGCCATGCGACGGCTTGGGCCAGTCGCGCACCAGGCCGTCGCCGGTATCGCTGGTCTGCTCAATCAGAAACGGCTGCAATCTCAATTTGGCAGCCGCGGCAAATTCCGCAATGTTGGCATTCTGCACGATGACGCCCGGCCGCAATGGCGCCGAATCATTGAACTGGTACAGGCGTCCGGCATGGGTGCGCGCCATGCCGCGGATGTCGACCTGGCCATTTGGCGTCGTCAATACCGGCAATCGTGTGCGGTCGGCGACATCACGGGCGATCCAGCCACGGGCAACCAGGACCGCCATGTCGGAGCCGGCAATTTTGAGCGGCATCAGCAGATAAAAGCCGGCCCGGCCCTGATACGGCCGATTATCCAGGTACACCGGCCAGTCCCGCAGGAACTCCCCGCGCACCCGCACCTGCCGGTATTCGACGGTATCGGCTGCGATTGTTTGCCCACCAATATCGATTACCGGCGCTGCACTGCGCGCAGTCAGTGCCGATTCGATTGTTTCCTTTTCCAGCGCGCGTCGCGTTTGCCAATTGCCCAAGGCGATGCCGAGTGCCACGGCAATCAGCATTGCAATAAACGGTATCGGACTGAATCGAAATCTGATTGGCATTACAATATGACGCTTCAAAACATTTCCATTTTTCCGGCCGGCCTATTTTAACAAGCGTCCGGACAGAGCGCATTTATCATGAAAATTTTCGTTGCCGTTGCCTTCATCCTGATCCTTGTCAGCCTCGGGTCGGCCCTGGTGTTCCTGATGAAGGACAAGGGCAAGAGCAACCGCACCGTCAAGGCCCTGGCGCTGCGGGTCGGCTTTTCGATTGCGCTGTTCATCTTCATCCTGATCGCCAACCAGCTGGGCTGGATTGCGCCGACCGGTATCCGCTAGCCTCTGCAGCCGCCCCAGTAAAAAAGCCGCACCGAAGTGCGGCTTTTTTTGATTGTATCCAGTGCGGTGCAGAATGCTGGCTGTCGGGATCCCGGTCACGCAAAGCGGTACTCTGGTCCCGACATTACAATCCTTACAGCCAGTACACCACCACGTACAGACCGAGCCAGACCACGTCGACAAAGTGCCAGTACCAGGCTGCGCCTTCGAAGGCAAAATGATTGTCGGGCGTAAAGTGTCCTTTCAAGACCCGGTACAGCACCACCGACAGCATGATCGCGCCCATCGTCACATGGAAACCGTGAAAGCCGGTCAGCATGTAAAAGGTCGAGCCGTAGATGCCGGAAGTCAGTTTCAGGTTCAGGTCGCTGTAGGCATGCATGTATTCATACGCCTGGAAGCCCATGAAGATTGCGCCAAGCAAAATAGTTGCAAACAGCCAGATTGCTGTTTGGGTACGATGGCCGGCGCGCAAAGCGTGATGCGAAATGGTCAATGTGACACCGGATGTCAGCAGCAAAGCGGTATTGATGGTCGGAACCCAGAAAGGGCCCATGGTCGCAAAGGATTCAATCGTGCCGGCCGGGCCGGCATGGCCCCATTGCGCGGCGAAATCCGGCCACAGAATCTTGTGGTCGAGATCGGCCAGCCAGGGCATCGTCACCGAACGGGCGTAGAACAGTGCACCGAAAAAGGCGGCAAAAAACATTACTTCCGAAAAGATGAACCAGCTCATGCTCCAGCGATACGAGGTATCGATGCGCGTGTTGTACAGGCCGCCTTCGGATTCGGCGATCGCGTCACCGAACCATTTGTACAAGACCAGCACCAGCGCCAGAATGCCGGCGATATTGGCATACGGGCCCCACGCCAGGCCATTGACCCAGGCCGATGCACCAGCCATGGTGAGCAGTAATGATACGCCTGCCAGGACTGGCCATTTGGATGGGCCTGGTACAAAGTAGTAAGGCGCCGTAGCATGTTGAGTAGCCATCTTTATCCCCCAATACAAATCAAATTAACTTGCAACGACGCTTTTGACAATCAACACCAGCGTCGCGATAAAAATCAGTGCGCCGATCACGCCGGCAATAATGACATGCACCGGATTGAGCTGCGCCGCATCCCGCTCGTAGTCGCTTTTCTTGCGTACGCCGAAAAACGACCAGAATACTGCCTTCAAGGTCGCGCCAAAAGACATCTGGCGCTTGCTTGTCTGTTGTTCCTGCTCCTGCATATCCGTCCTTCTTTCAGCCTGGCTTTTTCGCCGTGCCGGCAATTTCAAAGAATGTGTACGACAGGGTGATCGTCGTCACATCTTTTGGCAAGGCCGGATCGATGAAAAACACCACCGGCATTTGCTTGGCCTCATTCGGCGCCAGCGTTTGCTGCTTGAAACAAAAGCATTCCATTTTCTTGAAATGCGCACTTGCCTGTTGCGGCGCATAACTTGGAATTGCCTGCGCATCGATACTGCGCGGCTGCGTATTGACGACTTCATACACCACCTGCGCCATCTCGCCCGGATGCACCTGCATGCTGGCCACGGTCGGCCTGAACCGCCACGGCCCCTGCGCATTGGCATCGAATTCGATCGTGATGGTGCGACTCTTGTCGACTTGCGTATTGCCGACACCGTCCACCATCATGTCTTTCGGCGTCAGGATATTGATGCCGGTAATTTCGCAAATCTTCTTGTAGACCGGAATCAGCGCATAACCGAAACCGAACATCATCACCGCAATCACCACCAGCTTGCCCAGCATCTGCGCATTGAGCTTGCGCGTCGGCTGGTCCTGCTGCGTCGGATGATCGTGGTTTGCCATGGGTCAGCCCAGCCAGAATCGCTTGAAAAACACCCCGATGAAAAACACCAGTGCGACCGAGACCAGAATCAGGGCAGTTTTCAGATTGTTCGGCTTCTTTGAATCAGACATATCGAGTTGGACGGGCACAAGCCCGCCCGATGCATTATTTTACGGTTGGCGGCACTTCAAATGTATGGAATGGCGCCGGGCTCGGCACGGTCCACTCCAGGCCTTCGGCACCGTCCCAAGGCTTGTCTGCCGCTTTCTGGCCACCCTTGATGGATGGCAGCACGACCGCAAACAGGAAATACACCTGCGACAATCCGAACCCGAACGCGCCGACCGATGCGATCAGGTTGAAATCCGCAAACTGCGCCGGATAGTCGGCGTAGCGACGCGGCATGCCGGCAAGTCCCAGGAAGTGCATCGGGAAAAAAGTGATGTTAAATGTGATCAGCGACAGCCAGAAATGCATCTTGCCGCGGAATTCGTTGTACATGAAGCCGGTCCACTTCGGGCTCCAGTAATAGAAGCCTGCGAACAATGCAAACAGCGAACCGGCCACCAGCACATAGTGGAAATGCGCCACCACGTAATAGGTATCCTGCAACTGGATATCGATCGGGGTCACGGCCAGGATCAGGCCGGTGAAGCCGCCGATGGTAAACACGAAAATGAAGCCGATTGCAAACAGCATCGGGGTTTCGAACGTCATCGAACCGCGCCACATGGTAGCGATCCAGTTGAATACCTTCACGCCGGTCGGGATTGCAATCAGCATGGTGGCATACATGAAGAACAGCTGGCCGGTTACCGGCATTCCCGTGGTAAACATGTGGTGCGCCCAGACGATGAACGACAGGATCGCAATCGACGAGGTCGCATACACCATCGACGCATAGCCGAACAGCGGCTTGCGGGCAAATGCCGGGATGATGTGCGAGATGATGCCGAACGCCGGCAAGATCATGATGTAGACCTCGGGGTGGCCGAAGAACCAGAAGATATGCTGGTACATCACCGGGTCACCGCCGCCGGCGGCGTTGAAGAACGAGGTGCCGAAGTGGCGATCGGTCAGAGTCATCGTGATGGCGCCCGCCAGAACAGGCATGACCGCAATCAGCAGATAGGCAGTGATCAGCCAGGTCCAGCAAAACATCGGCATCTTCATCAGCGTCATGCCGGGCGCGCGCATGTTCAGGATGGTGGTGATGATGTTGATCGAGCCCATGATCGACGAGGCGCCCATGATATGCATCGCGAAAATGCCCATGTCCATGCCAATGCCCATCTGGGTCGACAGTGGCGCATACAGGGTCCAGCCGGCAGCGGTGGCGCCGCCCGGCACCAGGAACGAGGTTGCCAGCAGAATTGCTGCAGGCGGCAGCAGCCAGAACGAGAAATTGTTCATCCGGGCAAATGCCATGTCGGAGGCGCCGATTTGCAGCGGCACCATCCAGTTGGCGAAGCCGACAAACGCCGGCATGATCGCGCCGAACACCATGATCAAGCCATGCATGGTGGTCAGCTGATTAAAGAATTCCGGCTTGACCAGTTGCAGGCCCGGCTGGAACAGCTCGGCACGGATGCCCAGCGCCAGTACGCCGCCGGACAGCAGCATGATGAACGAAAACCACAGGTACAAAGTACCGATATCCTTGTGGTTGGTCGCGTACAGCCAACGGCGCCAGCCATGCGGATGATCATGCGCGTGGTCGTGAGCGTGATCGTGTGCGTGATCGTGTGCAATAGAACTCATCTCAAACTCCTGTTTCCAAAGTGTTGGGGACAGAGTACCGCTGCGCCTAAGTGGCCCCGCTTAACTCTTCCCGCAATTCTATTTACTTGCGCGCAGCCAGAACTTCAGCCGGTTGAACGATGTTTTCCTGGGCCTTGTTCGACCAGTTGTTGCGGGTATAGGTAATCACCGCAGCAATTTCGGTATCGGACAGGCTATTGAATGCAGGCATGGCGCCAGGCATGGCTGGCGTATCGCGCCCTTTCAAGAGGGTTGCGATCTGCTCGACTTTCGGGCCGGCCACGACTTTGGAGCCGTCCAGCGCTGGAAATGCGCCCGGCACACCCTTGCCGCTTGCCTGATGACAAGCCACGCAATTGGCAGCATAGACTTTTTCACCGCGCTGCTTCAACTCATCGACCGTCCATACCTTGCTCGGATCATCAGCCTTGGCTGCCATTTCTTTTTTCTTGCCATTGACCCAGGCGGCGTAGTCGGCGTCATTGACCACCTTGACCACGATCGGCATGTAAGCATGATCCTTGCCGCACAACTCAACGCAACTACCGCGATACACGCCTTCTTTTTCGGCGCGGAACCAGGTATCGCGCACAAAGCCGGGAATTGCATCCTGCTTGACGCCAAATGCCGGAATGGTCCAGGCGTGAATCACGTCGCTGGCTGTGGTGATGATGCGGATTTTCTTGTTGACTGGAACCACGACTTCATTATCGACTTCGAGCAGATAGTTGTCATTGACAACTTTTCCCGGGTCCTGATCGCGTGGCGTGGCCAGATTCGACAGGAAGGAAATGCCGGCACCCTCGCCCTTCAGATAGTCATAACCCCATTTCCATTGCATGCCGGTCGCCTTGATGGTGATATCGGCATTCGAGGTATCTTTCATTGCCACCACGGTCTTAGTGGCAGGCCATGCCATCAGGATCACGATCACGAACGGGACCACGGTCCAGGCGATTTCCACCGCGGTGCTTTCGTGAAAAGTGGCGGGCTTGTGACCGACCGACTTGCGATGCTTGATAATCGAATAAAACATCACGCCAAATACCGCGATGAAGATCACCAGGCAAATCACCAGCATCAAGGTGTGCAGCGAATCGATTTCCCGTGCAATGCCAGTGACTGGCGACTGCAGGTTGAGCTGCCACAAAGCCGGGCCACCCTGACTGTCGCCCACGGCCCAGGCAGGCAAGCCTGTTGCCAGAAGCAATGCATACAGCATCAACGATTGAAGGCGCTTCGCATATTTCATAATTTCCTCAAAAGCCCAAAATAAGAATTTTGCCTACCCACCGCAGCTTAGCGCACCCGGCAATTGCCGGTGCAAACTGACGACGTTTTCATTCGGTTTAAAACCGCTCACTTCAATCCGCATCCGGCAAGCGTCGTGGCTCGTGGCCGGGTGCCTGCAACGCATGACTGACTGCGCCGCGCCAGGCAATCGACCACACTGCCTGCCGCGAACCGGCATACCAGTATCCAGCCCAGTGCCAGTTGACGAAATATCAACGTGCAATTACCCGCCGAGGCACGTTCCAGTCCTGGTATGGCAAATTTGTTAAGAGGATAAAGTGTGCAAGACCGGCCCGACATACTACTTAAGGCGTATTCCGCCTAGTTCTAAAGGACTACCCAGCGTAAAACCAAAGGAGTATAAGGCGGAACGGCCATTATTATCAAGTGGTAAAGTGGGCGAGTGCCAGCCACAATCACTGCGCCAGACAGCCAAAAGCGACAGCCTCACAACCGGTCAAGCGGCGGCAAATCCGGACCACACCGGTTTTCCATGCAGAAGCGCCGGCATGGTTATTTCTTGCGCAAATCCAGCCGGACTATTGTTTCGCCGCTTGCCGTGGTGCGCGGCACGGGGCGAAAGGCATGCCCGTAAATGACTTCAAAAGTCAATCCCAGTTTGCCATCGGCACGCCGGCACTGCTCCAGCGCAGCCGCCATGCGCGCCCAGGCATTTACCCCGATCAAGCCGCGGCGCCGACTGGCAAGCGGATTACCTCCCCAGGACCGCACATCGGCCAACAGCTTGTCGACCGAGGCATAGGTAACGGTAATGGCTTCCATGTCCATCACCGGCGTGGAAAAGCCGGCATGGATCAGCATGTCGCCGAAATCGTGCATGTCGACAAACGGCAGCGTGTGCGGCGCTTCATCAATTGCCGAAAACGCGGCACGCACTTCGCGAAAGGTATCGGGACCGAAACAGGAAAACATCAGCAAACCATCGGTACGCAGGATACGGCGCCATTCGGCAAATACCCGGTCCGGCTGCGCATGCCAATGCAAGGCCAGGTTCGACCAGACCAGATCGACTGCATTGTTGGCGATGGGCATCTGGGCAAAATTGCCGGAAACCAGCAGCGGACGGCCATGCTGGCCTGGTTTGCCAGCGCCCGGCAACCACTTTGTCAGCAGACGCTGCACCGACGACAGCGCGCCGTCATGCCGCTCGCGCGCGATGGTCAGCATTGCCGGCGCTGCATCGAGCCCGAGCAATTGCGCATCCGGAAAACGGTTTTGCAGCACCGGCAGGTCGGCGCCCTCGCCACAGCCGGCATCGACAATACGCTGCGGTGCAAGCTTGACCAATGCCAGCCGCTCATGCATGCGCTGGGCCACTTCGCGACGCAGGAATTGCGAATCCATCACGCTCTGCGGATGCGCAAAATATCGGCGCACGCATTGCAAGTCAATCGGCGCACTGGCTTGCGTGATGTCATTCGGGGAAGGTGGTAGCGCCACAGCGTCAGCCTGTCAGGTTCAATGAGATAATATGCATCGGTTTTCATTCCTGCCAAAAAACGCCGCACGCAATGCACGCAACACGTTGCAATTTGCTGCGACCAACTTCGCAATGAATGAAATAATGTGCGCTAGTTTACACGGTTGAAGGCCTAATTGCCCATGCTTGCCGAATGTCTGGAATGGTCGCAGCGCTGGCTGCAGCGCCTGCCGCAGCTGGTGCCGTCATCTTGCGCGCTATGTGGCGCCAGCCATGCGACGGCGATTTGCCCGGCATGCCGCCAGCAGTATTTCGGTCAAAGGCGCCAGCGCTGCCGCCGGTGCGCGGCGACTCTGACCGATCCGGCGGCTGTGACCTGTGGTGCCTGCCTCGCGCAGCCGCCGGCATTTGATGTAACTGTGGTTGCGGCCGATTATTTGCCACCGGTGGACCAACTGGTGCTGGCATTGAAATTTGGCAGCCGGCTGGCATTGGCGCCGCTGTTTGCGCAGATGCTGCGTGATGCCCTGCTGCAAGATACACCTGATGCGATGCTGTTGCCCGATGTGCTGACTGCCGTGCCGCTGGGGCCGCAGCGCCTGCGCGAGCGCGGTTTCAATCAAGCGCTCGAAATCGCCAAACCGCTGTCGCGCCTGCTCGGCGTGACGCTCACGCCGAGCCTGCTGGTGCGCCTGCGCGATACCCAGGCACAATCACAATTGCATGGGCGCGACCGGCATGACAATTTACGCCAGGCGTTTACCGTCCCCCAGGATTTTTTGGAAATGGTGCGCGGCCGGCATGTCGGCGTGGTGGATGATGTGATCACCACAGGGGAAACCCTCAATGAACTGGCAGCCACCCTGAAGCGTTTCGGCGCTGCACGCGTGACCAATCTGGTGTTTGCCCGCACCTTGCCAAAATAAATAAAAGGAGTCGCACTTGTTTCACGTGGTCCTGGTTGAACCTGAAATTCCGCCCAACACCGGCAACATCATCCGCCTGTGCGCCAATACCGGCGCCCAGCTGCATCTGATCGAGCCGCTCGGGTTTCCGCTGGACGATGCAAAAATGCGCCGTGCCGGCCTCGATTACCATGATTACGCGACCATGCAGGTACATCCGAACTGGCAAGCTTTTCTGGACCGGACGGCCCCCGACCCGGCACGCATGTTTGCACTCACGACGCATGGCGCGACACCGTTTTCCACCATCGCATTTCAGCCCGGTGATGTATTTGTATTCGGATCAGAAACGAAAGGTCTGGATCCGGCGTTGCGAAACACATTTTCACCATCACAACGCATCCGCCTGCCGATGCAACCCGATAACCGCAGCCTGAACCTATCCAATACGGTGGCGATCGTGGTCTATGAAGCATGGCGGCAAAATGGATTTATCGGCGGGCAATGACCGCCGGCCGCCGCACGTGATTGCTAGCGTGATTGCTATAATGGCGGCGAATTTCCCGCTTGTCATTTGCGCATTGCAAGACTGCGTGACATGCACCGAACGCAGTGCCGGCCACGCAATCCGCACCCACTTATTTTGAAAGCTGATCATGATCCTGCGCCTTGTTGTTACTGTTGCCGTCCTGATTGCCACGACCACGTCGGTACAGGCCCATGACTACCAGACCGGCAAGCTGCGGATCGACCATCCTACGGCGAGACCAACCCGGCCAGGCCAGCCAGGCAGCGCCGCCTACATGATGATCGAGAATAACGGTACGCAAGCTGACCGGCTGCTGAGTGCCAAGTCAACGATTGCCAGGAAAACGGAAATCCATTCGATGGTCATGGATGGCAATGTGATGAAAATGCGGGAAGTCACCGATATCGAAATCAAGCCCGGCACCACGGTGGTGATGCAGCCCGGTGACGGCTATCACATCATGTTGATCGATTTGAAAAAGCCGCTGAAGCCGGGCGACAAGTTCCCGCTGTCACTGAATTTTGAAAAAGCCGGCAAGATCGATCTGTCGGTATGGGTAGAAGAAAAGTCCGCTGCCAGCAAAAAGTCGGACATGCCGAACCACCAGCACAACCACTGAGGGCAGACGGCATGCGGCTGTAAAGAAGTAAATCAATGCGGCGCAGCCCTGCTTCGCAAACATTGCTGCGCCAGCCAGGTTGCCTGGTTGCTTAAATCTTCACAAGATCCAGCGTGGCGCGCACTTCCCCGGTCGGCACGCCGCGCAGATTGGTCAGTTGCGGCTGCGCCCAGTGCGCCAGCGCAGCTGCCTGCGCACTGTCCATCACACCCAGCTGCGCCAATACCGAGATGGTCGCCGGATATACCGCACGCGCATTGCCGTCGGCGACCTTGATCGCAATGCCGAGGCCGGCCGCGCGCAAGCCAATCGCCTGCACCCCTTCGGCTCCGCCCTTAGCAACCCAGTCACCGGGAGCGGCCTGCATCAATGCCAGATCAAAGCGGCCGGTGCCGGACACCAGGTCGGGGTGGGTGGTCATCGCCTGGAACAGACGTTGCAGCGTATCGCCATAGCGAGCGTCCGGCCGGTCCTGCGCCAAGCGGGCGTATGCATGAGCCAGTCTCGACAATGGCAGTGCGTAGTTGGGCGCCGAACAGCCATCGATACCAGGCGCCAGATCTGCTGCCGCCACGCTGAAAAAATGGGCAACGCTGTCGCGCACCGCCTGCTGCAATGGATGGGCTGGATCGAGATAATCCTCCAGGGGCAGCCCGTGCTGCCGGCAGTAAGCCAGAAACCCGGCATGCTTGCCGCTGCAGTTATTGTGCAGCTGGCTGTAGCTGTCGCCAGCCCCGGCGGCCTGGCTGCTCCCAGCCGCGCAGATCGGCACGTGGCAGCCGCAGCGCAGGTGCGATTCGTCACAACCGATTTGCTCGAGCATTGCCTGCACCAGAGCGACATGCCTGGCTTCGCCTGAATGACTGGCGCACAGCAATGCCGTTTGCGGCAGGGTGAAACCAAATTGCTCCAGGCCGCCGGCATGGACCAGCGGCACCGCCTGAAACGGCTTTAACGTTGAACGGGTGAAGGTCAGAAATTGGGCATCGCCGGCCTGATACAGCAGTTCGCCGCGCAGATTGACCACGGCGACCGCGCCCAGATGCAGGCTTTCGATACGCCCGCCACGGGTTGCCTGTGCCAATGGTGCGAACTGCATGATTTATCTGCCTCCCTGCCGGATCGTAGACAGCTGCTCTGGCCTCAAACGCGAACGACAAAATTCAGAGGCAATCGCACCCGCACAGCCGCCAGCGGTGGGCATGGCTTGCCGTTGCTGAGCCGCTGTCATATTGTCGTCGCCCTTGACAGAGATACCGGGACCATCCTGCCGCACCACTTGCAGCGTCGTTTCGTTATCGAACTCGCTCACCAGGCTGAGCGCTTCCGGCGAAGCCGGTTGGACCAACCGGGTTGGCGGCGCATTGCCGGAGGTAACTTTGCGGTCGAACCATGACATAAGGTAACGGGCTCCCGGGGCACTTGGATGAGAGGATAATGCACGCCGCCGGTTCATCCGTGCGACCAATAAAAAAGCCGCAGAGGCAGTCTGCGGCTTTAGCTTACACCCGTTGCGAACCTGCTGAATATCAGGCGGTTTGCGGCACCGGCAAACGCGCAATGACTTCCTTGCGGTAACGATTCAGATCCTGCACGGTGTCGAAGGTACGCTCGAACAATAACGACATGTTATGCAGGATGCGATCGACCACTTTCTTTTCCCATGTGCCGTCAAACTTGATCTGGCCATCGAGCCAGTTTTCCAGCCATTCCGGGTCCGGCAAGCGGCTTTGCACGGTATCGTTCGGGAACATCGACTGGTTCACGTGCAGATTGGTCGGATGCAGCGGCTTTTCGGTACGCCGGGCCGATGCCATCAGGACACCGATCTTGGCAAATGAGACGCGCGCAGTGTCGCCCGTTTCCGTCAAGGCTTTTTTCATGTAGCGCAAATAGGCGCCGCCATGGCGCGCTTCATCCTGACTGATGATTTTATAGATTTGCTTGATCACCGGCTCGGTATGCCAGTCGGAGGCGCAGCGGTACCAGTGGTTCAGCCGGATTTCGCCGCAAAAATGCAGCATCAGGGTTTCCAGCGCCGGTGCCGGATCGAATTCGAAGCGCACATTGTGCAATTCTTCTTCGGTCGGCACCAGTTCGGGCCGGAAGCGGCGCAGATATTCCATCAATACCAGCGAATGCTTTTGCTCTTCAAAAAACCACACCGACATAAACGCAGAAAAATCGCTGTCGCCACGGTTATCACGCAAGAACATTTCAGTCGCCGGCAATGCCGACCATTCGGTGATGGCATTCATCCGGATGGTTTGTGCCTGCTCGTCAGTGAGCTTGCTGGCATCAAACTGGTCCCATGGAATGTCGGTTTCCATGTTCCAGCGAACTTGCTCGAGCGATTTAAACAATTCTGGATACAACATACTCGCACTGCCTTTTAAATTGGGTTAACTCGTTGATTTTACCAAGAAATGCCATCTTCGGCAGGGCAACCACCAGCCAGGCGTGCCGAAGGGGACCGGAACGGTAGTAATCGGCCAAATTGCCCGGCCATTTCGGGGTTTGCGCGGAAATTGGCCTTCGAATCCGCCGTAATATTGCCCTAAAATTATTTGTTATTTTATTACCTGATTTACCTGATTTACCTGATTTACCTGATTTACCTGATTTACCTGATTTACCTGATTTACCTGATTTTATTTCTTTATTTGCAAATTACCAATTGTTACATGCGCTTATCAACCGCTTAGGTCCATGATTGTAATGACCCGCAACGCTGCAATTGAAGCGAGGCAGTGACCAGGACTGCTTGATATCTCCATGATCAAGGCTCAGTGATACATCCTCGGCACGGCGTTATGGTGTCGATGCCATATGGCGAACTGCTCGGCTGGCAGCGGTTCACTGAGCAGGTAGCCTTGCCCGAAATCGCACTGGCATTGACGCAGCAGCGTAAACGCTTCCTCTGTTTCAATTCCTTCTGCCACCACCTTGATCCCCAGTCTTTTGCCAAGCGCAATGACGGTTTCGGCAATCGCCAGTGAACGGCTATCGGTATTGATGTTGCGGATAAAGGATTGGTCGACTTTCAATTTATCAATCGGCAAATGGGCGAGATGGCTGAGGCTGGAATAACCGGTTCCAAAATCATCGAGTGAAATCTGCAAACCCATTTCTTTTAATCCGGCCAGGGTTTTGCCGGCCTCGTCCACCTGCTTCATGATCGTGCTTTCCGTTACTTCCAATTCCAGGCAGGTCGGATCAATGCCAGAACGGCTGAGGGCATCGGCGACATGTTGAAAGAAATGACGTGAACGGAACTGGACCGGCGACACATTGACCGCGATGCGCATCGGCGGCAATCCCTGCGCCTGCCATTCCTGATGCTGGCGACAGGCTTCCCCGATGACCCAGTCGCCGAGCGGATTGATGATGCCGCTGGCTTCTGCCGCCTGAATGAATTCATTGGGCATCATCATGCCACCATCGGCTTGCGGCCAGCGAATCAAGGCTTCGGCGCCGATAATTTGCCGGGTGCGGGTATCGACGATCGGCTGATAATACAATTCGAATTCGCTTTCCTCGATTCCGTTGCGCATCTTCTGTTCGATTGCAAATACCCGCCGGGTATTGGCATTAATGGATGGCGTGAAAAATTGATAGGTGTTGCGGCCGCTTTCCTTGGCGTGATACATCGCCGCATCGGCATGGCGGATCAGCATCTCGATATCCTGCCCATCATCGGGGGAAACGCTGATGCCGATGCTGGGCGAGGTACGCAATTCCATCCCGCCAACATGGTAAGGCTGGCGCAGGATATCCAGAATATGCGCGGCCGATTTCGACAGATCCTGCTCGGATGCGATATCGGTCAGGATCGCCACAAATTCATCGCCGCCGAGCCGGCCCACCATATCGCTGGCACGCACATTGTCGCGCAGGCGCCGTGCGACTTCCTGCAGCATGTGGTCGCCAATTTCACGTCCATAGGTATCATTGATCGGTTTGAAGCGATCGAGATCAAAGAACAGCACGGCCAGCTTGGTCTGGGTACGCTTGGCCGACGCAATCAGCAAATTGCCGAATTCATATACCAGCGCGCGGTTGGGCAATCCGGTCAGCGCATCATGGTGTGCCGCATGCAGGATTTTTTCTTCCGCTTTTTTCTGTTCGCTGATATCCATCGAAAATGCACAGATGCCGAATGGCTGCGCCGTGTCGAGGTAGCTGACCGGAAATCTGGCAGTCAGATAGGTATGGGCCTGGCCATCCTTGTGATAAATTTTTTCCACTGCATGAATCGGCGCACTCGCATGCAAGGCGGCCTGGTCGCTGCGCCAGATCTGGTCTGCCACGTCGGGCGGATACAGCGTGAAGATGCTGTGGCCGACGAATTGCTCCTGGGTCGTCCCCTGGCTTTGCAGCAGACTGCGATTGGCCAGAATGACCTTGCCATCCAAATCCTTGATCGATACCAGTACCGGCGAATTATTCAGAATGCTGATCAATTGCGAGCGTTCTCGCAACAAGTCTTCCTCGATGTTCTTGCGGCGGGTGACGTCGGATATAAAGCAGACCGCCATCGATCCGCGGCGCGTCTCGCACATGCTCAGGCTGGCTTCGATTGAAAACATTGCACCATCCTTGCGGCGCCCGGACAAGTCGGTGTCCAGGCCCGTACGACTGGCATGGGTGGTGCTGAAAAAATCAGCGGCGCACTGGTTGACATGGCATTGCCGCACTTCTGCCGGCAACAGCATGTCAATCGGTTGGCCGATCAACTCTTCGCGACCATAACCAAACATTGCCTCGGCCGCCTGGTTCGCCAGGCGAATCGCGCCATCGGTTCCGAACCCGATAATTGCCTGGTTCGCCGACTCCAGCAAGGCACGAGAGGTATGTTCGGTTTCTTCCAGCGAGGCAAGCAACTCATGTTGCTCGGTACGGTCACGAGTCATTTTTGAAAACCCCCGCAATACGCCTTCTTGATCATACAGCGCAGTCAAGCTGGCTTCAGCCCAGAATCGACTGCCGTCGCGGCGCATGCGCCAGCCATCGGTGCGGACATAGCCATGCTGCTTCGCCTGGTCCAGCAGACTGTGTGGCAAGCCAGCGGCACGACTTTCCTCGTTGAAAAAAACCGAGATTGACTGGCCAATAATCTCGGACGCCGCATATCCCTTGATTTTCTGCGCACCGGCATTCCAGCTTTCAATGATGCCTTCGGCGCTGATGAAGAAAATCGCGGTGCCCTGAGCCCCCTGCACCAGCAAGCTGAACCGCTCCTCGCTCTGTTGCAATGCCTGCTGCCGGTTTTTCAGCAATCCTCCCAGCACACTGACCGTCAGGCCAATGCTACCAAAGGTCAGCATTTGCACCAGGTTGGCCAGATTGCCTGGCTCAAGACTATAGCGCGGTGCCACGAACAGCCAGGAACCGGCGACTGCACTCAAGGATGTGGCGAGCACACCGGGCCAGAATCCACCGTACCAGGCGCACAGGACGATCGCCGGCATGAATAACAGAAAAGGCGATTGCCATCCAAGATACGGCTGCAGGATCCAGCGCATTCCGGCTGCAGTCAGGACTGCCAGCGGAATCAGGAAATAGGCGTCAACCGTAACGTTGGATTTGGTAAAACTATTGCAATTTATAAATGGCATCTGCTGTCAACAATGGAAACCCGCACGCGTGCCCTCCGCGTAAAAAAATGGCATGTCTCCAATGGAATTTTATTGATTTATTTCACAACAGAACGGTAGCCTGGGAAATCATCGCATCAGAAATGAAATAACTTCAGGCAATGTTTCCAGGATTACTATGAAAAGACGGAGATTGGACTGTCGATTGTTTTGTTTAGTTCGACACTGAAATACCTGCTTGAGAAAATTCACCTGCACTTTCAGCATGCTGTGCAGGCAGAACGAACTCAATATTTTTCTTAAGAAATTGTAAGGCGTTAATGGATCATTTTTCAGGCAAACCTGCCTGAACGCGGCATAAGTGTTGGGGCACACTAGCCTGAGCGCGATACCGCTGCTTAATTACTTTTATATTTAACTTTTATATTTTTACTTTTATTAATTAATGTTTTTACTTTTTACGCGCTGCGGCTGCGAAGGCATTCAAGCCACGGCATCCTGTTTTAAAACCGGCAGTTCCACCGTAAAAGTACTGCCTTGACCTTTGCCGGCACTGTCCGCGTAAATCATGCCATCATGAAGCTCGACCAGACGCTTGACCAGCGACAGGCCGATGCCAAGTCCATCCTGGGCGCGGTCCGGGGCGCTTTCGCCCTGTGTAAACAGGCTGAAAATTTCTGTCATGCGTTCCGGCGAGATGCCGATGCCATTGTCTTGCACGATGATTTTCAGCGTCTCGTCCCCAGCCTGTTCCACTTGCAATGAAATCCTGCCGCCGCTGGGCGTATATTTCGCCGCATTGTGCAACAGATTGTTGATTCCCTGCGACAGCCGCACCAGATCGCCCATTACCCGGATTTTCCGCTCGGGCAGAACGATATCCAGCGTATGATCGCGCGAATCGATGAATGGACGAGCGGTCTCGATGGCCGCGCCGATGAAATCCTCGACCTCGATCGGTTCCAGCCGCAAGGTAATTTTGCCCTTCGAAATACGCGCCACATCCAGCAAGTCATCGACCAGCCGCGCCAGATGGTTGACCTGACGGGAGATGATGGCGCGCGCTTTTTCCTGCAACGCGATCTCGGTCGGTGGGGCACGCTGCATCAATGCGACCGCATTGCGAATCGGGCCGAGCGGATTACGCAACTCATGCGCCAAAGTCGCGAGGAATTCATCCTTATGGAGATCTGCCTGCTTCAACATCCGTTCGGCATTTTTTTCTTCTGAAATATCGCTGGTGATGCGGGCGATCCGATACATGCGGTCAGCCCCGTCCTTGATCGGGAAGCAGCGGTCACGCACCCAGCGGATGGTGCCGTCTGGCTGCACGATGCGGTACTGCTCGTCGTATGGTGTGGTGGCGATAAATTGATTAAAACTGGCGTGAACCCGTTCCCGGTCTTCCGCATGAATGCCGTCAAACCAGCTGTTTGGATGCTCGCACAAGTCAGCCAGGCTGCGCTGCCAGATCGTTTCGTAGGCGTTACTCACATACTGCAGGGTCCGCTCTGGAAATGAAAAGGTCCAGAACACATCATTGATGTTTTCCGCCATTTGCCGGAACCGCTCTTCGCTCTCGTGCAACGCTGCCTGGGTCCGGCGCAATCGCAACAAGGCCGTGACATTGGCCAGCAATTCATCGGCTTCGATCGGTGCCGCCAGGTAATTGTCTGCACCGCCCTCCAGGCCGCGTATTTTGTCTGCCCGCCCGGTCAATGCGGCCGAAGTCTGCAGTACCAGTACCATCGCCGACGCCGGCGAGGACTTGATGCGCCGGCATACCTCGATTCCGTTAATGTCTGGCAATTTAACGTCAAGCAAAACCAGATCCGGCAACTGCGACATGACAAAGGCCAGTGCGTCGGACCCATTTTCGGCTTCGGCTACCTGATAGCCTGCATGCTGCAAGATGCGCGTTTTGGCATAGCGTGCGCCATCATTGTCATCGACATTCAGGATAAGGGCATTGGCAGGATCCATATACAGTGCCTTCACAAAAAAAGTCCAGGCCGGCTGGCTGCTGCGCTGCCGACACTATCCAGCGAACAGGCATCAACGCTACCTGGCCGCGTTGTCCTATTCATTATTGTTCTCATTATTCCTGCGATCCCTGCCAGGGCCGGCGCGCCGGTCGCGTTCATCATTTTTAAGCGGCAGGATCAGCGCAAATACCGAGCCGGCGCCAACCGTGCTGGACAGTTCCACCCGTCCGCCCAACAGGGTGGCAAGCTTGCGGCATAATGGCAAGCCCAGGCCGGTGCCCTTGGATTTTTTCTGCAGCGGGTTTTCAATCTGGCTGAATTCCTCGAAAACGAATTGCAGATTCTCAGGGGTAATTCCGATACCGGTATCGGCCACGGTAAATGTCATCGTGGCTGCCGCCGGATCAGGCGTTACCCGCATGCGCACTTCGCCATATTCGGTGAATTTTAATGCGTTCGATACGAAGTTACGTAATATTTGTGCAAGTTTGCCTTCATCGGAATAGATTATCAGGTTTTCAGCCGGGTCTTCGATCACCAGTTCCACCGCCGGGTTGGATGCCAATGGACGCAGCATTCCGCGCAATGCGCTAAACAGGTTATTGACCGACAGATCGACATTGCTGATTTCAACCTTGCCGGATTCGATTTTGGCCAGGTCAAGCAAGTCATTGACCAGTTCCGACAGGTCGCCGGCAGCTTGATCGATGAACTGAACCTGCTTTTCCTGCTCAACCGTCAATTCACCATCAATCCGGTCAAGCAACAACCTCGACAGCGCCCGAATCGAACTCAGCGGCGTACGCAATTCATGGCTGGTATTGGACAGGAAGCGTGATTTCATTTCATCGGCGTGGCGCAGGCGCTCGGCCTTTTCCTCGATTTCCGCATACAGCGCCACCACGCCGCGATTGGTATCTTCCAGCTCTTGGGTCAATGCAACCAGATCATCTTGCCGTTCGCGCAGTTCGGCCAGCGTCGCGAGCAATTCCTGATTTTGCAGCTGCACTTCGGAAAAGGTGGTGGCAATCGGGCTGGCCGCCAGCTGCCCGATTAATTCTGCCAGTTGCGGCTGACTCAGCTTGATGCCGGCGGGCAGGTTCTTTCGCAGCGTGATCGAGGTGGCGCCATTCGGCTCATCAACGATGTCGCAGGCGTCCATCAAGCGCCGGGCACTCAGGATGGCTGCATCGAATTCATCGCCGGGGACAAATGCCGGCACCGCAGCGGATTTTTTTTCCCGTGCCTGGCCCCCCGCATTTCTGATGCGAATTACCAGCGCCGGTCTGGTTGCCGTGTCATCGAAGGAAAATTCAGCCCGTCCGCCGCTGATATGGGTAAACGCATTGCGGGATAATTCCGAGACGGCGGTTGCAATGCGGACCTGGTCTTGCGCACCGAATCCGAGCAGTGCTGAAATCTGGCGGGCACGCTGGCGCACAGCGACGACATCCTGCTCGCTGCCAATGCCAATCTTGATGATGCGCGACGTCATGGCCAGCTCCATTTACTGATACCGCACGGCCACAACCGTTGCATCATCGCGGCCACGGGCGAAATCACGATAAATCACACCCGCAATCAACGCCGGGTGCCGGCCAAACAGGCCCGGATATTTATCCAGGTCCCACTGTGTCGTAATCCCGTCGGAACACAGGATGCAGACGGCGCCCTTCGGGCAGGGTATCGAAAACTGCTGCAGCTTGCGCATGTTATTGCCGACAATGCCGTTATGCGATACCAGCTGCTTGCGGGTGGCGCCATCGGCGACGCAGGCGCTGATATTGCCGACGCCGACAAAATTCACCTGATCCAGGCCGAGCTGCAACTCCATCACGGCAACTGCGGCACCGCGGGTGGGCCGCATGGCTTCATGCATCGATTGCATCAGCGCTTCCGGACGGCGGCCCGGGTAGGCTTGTAATGTCTTGACCGCAGCATGGGATGCCAGTGCCGCGTCCGGGCCATGCCCCAAGCCATCGGCGACCAGAATCGTGGCAATCTCGCCTTCCCAGGCGAAGGCCCAGGCATCCCCGCATTCTTCTTCGCCGGCGACCGGCACGCACACCGCACCGATCTGCAGCGCCGGCTTGGCCGGCGGACGCTGGCTGCCCCACAGGCACATATAAATCGCCGCACCGGCGCCGCCCGCGGTATAAGCATCGAATTCATCAGCCAAACGGTGCATCGCACCCAGCCCGGTGCCGGCAGTGCCGGCAGTGGAAATGCCATCGCGCAGACTTTGCACCAGATTGACAATTCCAGGGCCGCGGTCCAGCGCAATGACTTCGACGCCGGTAGCCGAACCCTGCCGCGCCGGCCCGATCAATAATGTGCCGGTGACCGCATGCTTGAGGATATTGGTGGCTGCTTCGGTGATCATGATCGCCAGCTTGCCGGATGTGGTTTCATCGAAGCCAAGTGATTCGGCAAGTTGCACGCCCCATCTTCTGGCGGCGGATATGTCACTTGCATGGGCGACGGCAAACATCTTTTGCGTCGCGGGTAAATTGGTCATCTCTTCCACTTGGTGATGGTCACGGCGGTGCCTTGACCGGGACTGCTGTTAATTTGAAATTCATCGACCAGGCGTTTGGCGCCACCCAGACCCAGACCGAGGCCGCCACCGCTGGTAAAGCCATCCTGCAATGCCTGGTCGATATCGGCAATGCCGGGGCCGTTATCGGTAAAGGCCAGGGATAATCCCTGCCGGCCGGCGTCGGACAGCATGGTTGCCGTCACCTCGCCGCCGCCGCCATATTTCAGCGTATTGCGGGCCAGTTCGCTGGCAGCCGTGACCAGCTTGGTTTGGTCCACCAGGCTCAATTGCAGGTCGATTGCGCGTTCGCGCACCAGCTTGCGCAACGCGACCACATGCTCGTCGGAGCGCAGCGGCAATGTCACCGACGCGTTCGACCCACTTGGCCGAGAGTCGGATGCAGTCAGACTGGAAGAAAAGGTACCGGAGCCGGCAAAACGATCGCTCATCGAATTCAGCTTTTGCCCAACAGCGCAATGCCTTTTTCGACATTCAGGGCAGTCTTGACGCCGGTGAGCGCCAGCCCCAGTTCCACCAGCGTGATCGCCACTGCAGGCTGCATGCCGACCACCACCGTATTGGCATCCAGCACCCGCGCCATCGCTGCGGTATTGCTGATCATGCGACCGATAAAGGAATCCACCACGTCGAGCGCAGAAATGTCGATCAATACGCCTTTGGCCCGGTCCTTGACGATCCGTTCGGTCAGATCATCCTGCAGGTTCATTGCCAGGCGATCATGCATATCGACTTGTATCGTCACAAGCAACAGGTTGCCCATGCGAAGAATAGGAATTCTTTCCATGCAGGAATCAATCCTTGGCTGAAGAGATCGATGCACCGGTACGCTCAAGTGCAACCAGGAAGGCATCGGCCAGTGTCGCCTTGGTGATCACATCTTCCAGATTGACACCGAGGTGCACGATGGTCTGGGCAATTTGCGGGCGGATGCCGCTGATGATGCAGTCTGCACCCATCAGCCGTGCTGCTGCAATCGTCTTGAGCAAGTGCTGCGCCACCAGCGTATCGACGGTGGGCACGCCGGTGATATCGATAATCGCAATCGCGGCGCCGGTATCGACAATTTTTTGCAACAGGTTTTCCATCACGACCTGGGTGCGTGCACTGTCGAGCGTGCCGATCAATGGCAAGGCCAAAATGTTTTGCCACAATTTTACCACCGGGGTGGAGAGTTCCAGCAATTCCTGCTGCTGACGGGCAATGATCTGGTCGCGACTCTTTTGAAAAATCTCGATGGTAAACAAGCCCAGCTGATCCAGCAGCGCACTGATGGTCCAGGTTGCTTCGGCCAGTTGTTCGGGCACTTGCGCCAGTTCGGTGCGCAGGCGCGAAAAAAGAGATTGCTTCAATGAAAAGACAAATAATGCGGTCTCGCTCGGCGTCGAGCCCTGACGTGCCCGCGTCTGCGAGATTTCCGACAGCAGCTGGCGCACCTCATCCCAGGCCCGTCCTTCAATATCCTCCAGCGCGCCGGCACGGGTGGCGTCGGCCAGCAGCTTGATGAACTGGGTGCAATTGCGACGCGTCGCTTCTTCCCCCAGATCGAAGCGAACCGATTGCCGTTTCAGGTTCGCCAGCCAATCTTCGAGAATCTCGGCCCGAAACTTTTCTATTACCTGGCTGACGCGCGGCGCATCGCTCTGTTTAGTCATCTATGCTTTCCTTTAATAAAACTTCAGCCCTTGCGACAGACTGAATGAATTTTGCATTCCCACACTACCGGAATGCAAAAGCGGGTCATTTGGCGGAACGTCGGGGGAAGTCGGCGGCTCGATGCGGTATAAAACACATCAAACTGAATTTTGACAACATCCGGGCAAAACGGTAGTAGAATAAATTGCCAAAATGCATGTCATCTTGAGGATTATCAAACCAGCAGTAACCGGGTCAAAGATAGACGGCTTGACGGCCTGGCGCTGTTGTGGATTGCTTGACTCTACGCCACGGCCATACAGGAATAGGTAAGCAGTTCCACAGCAAGGTTATCGCGGCAACATTGCTGTGACCCATTTAGCGTTGGAAGTGGTATGGTTGTTTGCGGAACCTACCGACCAACTTAGTCCAATGCCATTGGACAATATCAAGAGGCCTCACCATCCGACCATGCGTACCGCGCTTCGTTCCATTGCCGGTAGCATCAGCGGACCTTCTTCAAAGCCGAAATCCGAAAAATAGTCCAGTTCAGAAAAATCATTTGCCGCATCGTCGCCCGCATCACTGACCGCATACGTGCGTTGCGGCGCGGATAAGTGCCATTCCGGACGTCGGCGGCATTTCTCAAGGCCCGGCAAAATTTCTGTTTCAATATAGTCGTCAGCAACATCGGATTCTGTGTACATGGCAATTCCTTTTTCACGTAATCGGTAGCGGCATCAGGAAATCGTTATCCTGAGCTTGTCGGCTAGAATATATAGAGGATTCGACAACAGGAAAGTCAGACGCCGGCGTGATCTGGCGTAGGACAATTGGAAACAGCGCGGCATCGTTTTATCTAAGGCAATTTATTACCCTGCCTATGCATTACTCTTGTTCTTTGCCGCAATTTGTTTGCGCGCCCACAGCCATACAACCGGCGTTTTCATCGATGAGTTACTGCCGAGCTATTCAAGCCTATGCGAAATGGATACCCAGGCCAGAGCGGCCAAATGGCACGAAGCATTTACGATGTCGATGAAGCCAGTGCCGATTCGATACAGCGTCAAGCCGATGATGGCGGGCGGGCTGCGGGTTTTCAGCCCAACGACTCGATGAGATGAACCCACTAAAAGAGTCGATTAAAATCTCCGCTTGACCTTCCCATGGTGGCAACCCGTACAGTGCAGGCACGATCATCCGTTAGAGGAGTTTTACAATGTACCAGCTACAGGTAGAAGGCATGAGCTGCAATCACTGCATCAGTACGGTTACCCGCAGCGTCCAGCAAGTCGATGGCAATGCAACTGTGGAGGTCGACCTGGCCACGCAAATGGTGCGGGTCGAGTCGCGCGCTGCGCTGGAAGAGATTGCGTTAGCCTTGTCGGAAGCGGGCTTTCCGGTCATAAACAACGCGGCCTGATCGCATGCAGGGCAGCCAGCTGCCCTTCTTCAATGCAGCGACCGGTGCCGTCTGCCGATGATCAGCTTATCCGTGATGGCAGTCTGGTTTGCTCGCGGTTGCCAGTTCCCGCAAAATCGGGCAATCCGGTCGATGGTCGCCGTTGCAGGCTTGCGCCAGATCGCCCAGGATATCGCGCATTTCGGTCAATTCATCAATCCGCTTTTGCAAGTCAGCCACATGGGTCTGGGCGATCGCCTTGACATCGGCGCTGGCCCGCCCGGCATCCTGCCACAACGATAGCAATTCCCGGATCTGGTCGAGTGAAAATCCCAGACTGCGGGCGCGCTTGATGAAACGCAGGTTATGCAAGTCATGCTCGCCATAGGTCCGGTAATTGGCATCGGTGCGCCTGCCGGGCGCAATCAAATGAATGCTTTCGTAATACCGGATCATCTTGGCCGATACGCCGGTCGCGCTGGCGACTTGTCCTATGTTCATCATGCCCTCCGTTGCGCTACTGGCTCACCCAGCGCGGTTTTGATGTTTGCTGCGCCGCCAGGCTGTACCGACTGTACAGGCTGTACTGCTCTGGCCGGGCGCCAGCGCTTCAACAGCAAGGCGTTGCTGATCACGCTGACCGAACTCATCGCCATGGCGGCGCCGGCGAGTACCGGATTGAGCATGCCCAGCGCGGCCAGCGGAATGCCGACCAGATTGTAGATGAATGCCCAGAAGAGATTTTGCCGGATCTTGCGGTAAGTGCGGCGCGAAATATCGATGGCGTCGGCAACCAATGCCGGGTCGCCGCGCATCAGGGTCACGCCGGCCGCATGCATGGCGACATCGGTCCCGGTCGACATCGCGATGCCGACATCGGCTGCGGCCAGGGCCGGCGCATCGTTGATGCCGTCGCCGATCATCGCCACCACCGCTCCGGCCCGCTTCAGTGCGATGACTTTATTGGCCTTGTCAGCCGGCAGCACCTCGGCGATGACCTGCCGAATCCCGAGCGCCTCGCCGACGGCTGCCGCACTGCCGTGGTTGTCGCCGGTCAGCAGCACGGTGGTCACGCCCAGCTGATGCAACCGGTCGACCGCATCGCGGGCAGTGGCCTTGACCTGGTCGCCAAAGGCAATCAATCCCAGCAGCCGGCTCGGTGCATTGATCTTGGCCAGCCAGGAAATCGTGTGGCCGGACTGCTCCAGTTCATTGGCCCGGGCCAGCAGCGGCGTCAGATCGATCTGCAGCTCGTGCATCAGACGCGTGCTGCCCAGGCGCAAGTCGATGCCGTCGACGGTCGCGGCCAGGCCGCGGCCCGGCAAGGCTTGCACGCTGCTGGCCGGCAACAGCGAGATCGTCCGGGTGCTGGCCTGTTCGAGCACGGCGCGCGCAAGGGGGTGCTGGCTGCCATGCTGGATCGATGCTGCCAATTGCAGCAGGTCGGACGCATCGATTTCGAACGGCACCATATCGGCCACCGTCGGCCGGCCTTCGGTCAGTGTGCCGGTCTTGTCGAACACGGCGGTGGTGATGCCGTGCGCAACTTCCAGTGCTTCGGCATCCTTGATCAGGATGCCATATTTTGCGCCGGCGCCGGTGCCGGCCATGATCGCCGCCGGCGTCGCAAGACCTAACGCGCATGGGCAGGCGATGACCAACACCGCCACCGCATTGATGATCGCCAGCTCGACCGCCGCGCCAGTCATCCACCATCCGGCAAAGGTGGCGGCAGCGATCAGCAGCACCACCGGCACGAACACCGCACTGACCTGGTCGACCAGATGCTGGATCGGCGCCTTTGCCGACTGGGCGTTCTCCACCAGGCGGATAATGCGCGCCAGCGTGGTTTCTGCGCCGACCGCGGTGGTGCGCACCACCAGCAAGCCGTCGCCATTGATGGCGCCTCCGGTGACCCGGTCATCCACATGCTTCGGCACCGGCAGGCTTTCACCGGTGATCAAGGCTTCGTCGACATGGCTGGCACCGTCGACGATGATGCCGTCAACCGCAATCCGTTCGCCCGGGCGCACCACCACCAGGTCGCCCAGCCGCACCTGTTCGACCGCGATATCGACGTCAACGCCGTCGCGGCGCACCCGCGCGAACTCGGGCCGCAGCACTTGCAATGCCCGAATTGCCGATGCGGTTTGCTGCTTGGCGCGCGCTTCCAGCCACTTGCCGAGCAAGACCAGGGTAATCACCACTGCCGATGCTTCAAAATACAGATGAGGCATGCCGTCCTGGCCATGGACCGCCAGTTGATACACGCTCAAGCCATATGCGGCACTGGTGCCGATGGCAACCAGCAAATCCATGTTGCCGGCACCGGCCTTGACCGCTTTCCAGCCTGCCTTGTAAAACCGCGCACCCAGCCAGAATTGCACCGGTGTCGCCAGCAGCCATTGCAGCCAGCCGGGCAGCATCCAGTGGGTGCCGGCCAGTTCGAGCACCATTGGCACCACCAGCGGCAGCGACAATAGCGCCGCCAACACCACTGCGCGGCCATTGTTGCCTGTGGACTGGCGCGCCGATTGCGCAGCGTTCTGGTCGCGCCGGCGGCTGGCGTGGTAGCCAGCCTTTTCGACGGCTGCGGTGATGGCCTCGACCGGCAATCCGCGCGCCATTTGCACACGGGCGGTTTCAGTGGCCAGATTGATGGATACGCCAATCACGCCATCGACTTTCATCAATGCCTTTTCGACCCGGCCGACGCACGACGCGCAGGTCATGCCCTCGATGGCGAAATCGCGTTCGTCCTGCGCCACCGCATAGCCGGCCTTTTCCACCGCCGCCTGAAGCATGGCGAAACCGACCGAATCGCCTGCGACCGTCGCCGATTCAGTGCCGAGATTGACATTGACTTTTGCTACGCCCTGCACTTTGGCCAGCGCCTTTTCAACCCGGCCGACACAGGATGCACAGCTCATGCCGTCGATGCCGATCGTGATTTCTTTTTGGCTGCCAGCGCTGGCAGGCTTTAGCACTGCACTCATTGCAGAACCCCTGGATGGATGTGAATATTGTCAGTATCGACCTTACCACGATGGGAAGGTCAAGTACTTTTCCTTTCAGCGATTGGCTTTATCGAGCGCGATGAGGACGTTCAGGATCAGTATGTTGCCTGGATACAAAAGCAAGCCGCCCATGCAGGCGATGCCGTCGATGCCATCGATGCAGTATCAGGCAATGACGTAACGGCAACGCGCAGGTTTGCCGACTGGCCTGAATCTATGTGTTACGGATTGCGGCCGATCGTCGCGAGATTCGCCACCGCACAGCCCCGGCGAAAACATGTCGCTGACTTTAATCGCGCCAGGCCGGCTGACGAAAAGCATCGACCAGGAAATCGATCATGTGCCGCAACTTTAACGGCAGCTGCCGCCTCGATGCATAGATCGCATAAATGCCCAGTTCCAGCGATTGGTAGTGCGGCATGATTTCCTCAAGTGCACCGGATCGCAGATCCTGCTGCACCAAGAAACTGGGCTGCAGGATGATGCCCTGGTGCTGCAGCGCGGCGGCGCGGCAGGTGTCGCCGCTATTGGCATGGATGCGCGGATGGATCCTGACGCTGACCGCTCCTTCGGGACCGATGAATTCCCATTCATCGCGCGATGACCAATAGGTATATGAAATGACGGCGTGACCTGCCAGCTCGGTCGGCCTGGATGGTGTGCCGCGCTGCTTCAGGTACTGTGGCGACGCGCACAGCACCATGCGGGTGGTGGCCAGCTTGCGCCCGATCATGTTCGGGTCCGGTGCGCGGGCAATCCGAATCGCCAGGTCGAATCCATCCTCCACCAGATCGACGGTGCGGTCCGACAATGACACATCCAGCGTCACTTTCGGATGCTGCGCCAGAAACACACCCCACAACTGGGCCAGATGCAGGATGCCGAATGTCACCGGCACGCTGACACGCAACAGGCCGCTGGCCTCGGCACTGCGTGAACTGAGTTCGGATTCCGCCTCGCCAATGGCCAGCAGAATTTCGCTGCAGCGATTGTGAAAGGCCTGGCCATCATCGGTCAGCGACAGCTTGCGCGTGGTCCGGTTCAACAAGCGCACGCCGAGGCGCTGCTCGAGATCGGCGACATGGCGCGACACTGCCGCCTTTGACGTGCCCAGCGCATCGGCGGCAGCGACAAAACTGCCGGCTGCCACGACCGCAGCAAAAGATTGCATTTCTCGAAATTTATCCATTGTCTCGTTATTTGAAACAAATAGTCATGTTAATGCTTATTTATCCCGTATATCAAGACAAGTATAGTACATCCATTGCCAGAGCACTCCGGCATTGACCTTTCACTTACTTTTTAAAGGAAACATCATGAATATCACAATCGTTGGCGCAGGCAACATGGCAACAGGTTTGGTCAAGCAACTCTCCAAGGCTGGCCATCAGATTCGCATCACCTCGCGTGACCTTGCCAAGGCGCAAGCATTGGCCACGACTTATCCGCGCGTCACAGCGGTCCCCGCAGCGCAGGCGCTTGGCAATTCCGAGGTCGTCGTCGTTGCCACCGGTTACGCCGACGCGGTGCCGGCACTGCAGGCGCTGGGCGACTTGCAAGGCAAGACCATCATCGATATCACCAATCCGCTGACCGCCGATTACATGGGCCTGACGATCGGCCACAATACTTCGGCTGCGGAAGAAATCGCCCGCGCCATTCCGGGGGCCGAAGTCGTCAAGGCATTTAATACGGTGTTTGCAACCGTGCTGGCCGCAGGCCCGCAATTGGGCGGCAGCCAGGTGCCGGTATTTTATGCAACCGACAGCGAGCGTGCCCGCCAGACGGTCAAGGCGCTGATCGAAAGCATCGAATTCAAGCCTGTCGATGCCGGCGGCCTGAAAAACGCGCGCTACCTGGAGCCGGTGGCAGGTCTGAACATTTATCTCGGTTACGGTGCGGGCCTGGGCACCAGCATTGCTCCGACCTGGATCGCCGGCGCCTAAGCGGGTCTGATCGGTTCAAGCAGATTGTTTGGGTGCGGCATGCAGGGCAATGTTCAGCCTTGCGCTGCATGCCGCACCCAACCGCTGCTTGAATGTACAAGAGTAAGCTATGATTTTGTAATGACTACTGCACACCGTGCCTGGTAACAAGGAGCTCAGGTCCAGCGGCCTCGCATAGCAAAATTTCTTCGGAGAATGACCATGACTGCCTTACCCACCCTGTTCATTTCGCATGGCTCGCCGATGCTGGCGATCGACGACAGTCCCGCCCGCCGCTTCCTGCAACAGCTGGGCAACACGCTGCCGCGCCCGCAGTCGATCATCGTGTTTTCCGCGCACTGGGAATCGATGGGTGGCCCGGCTGTCTCGCTGGCGGCCCAGCCGGAAACCATCCATGATTTCGGCGGCTTTCCGCCAGCGCTATTCGAGATTCAGTATCCCGCCCCGGGCGCGCCAGAGACCGCCAACCGTGCCGCCGAATTGCTGGAACAGGCCGGCTTTACTGTGAAGCGCAGCGCCACGCGCGGCTTGGATCACGGTGCGTGGGTGCCATTGCGCCTGATGTTTCCGGAAGCCGGCATACCGGTCACGCAAGTGTCGGTGCTGCGCGGCGCCTCGCCGGCCGAGCATGTCCGGATGGGCCGGGCATTGGCGCCGTTGCGCGAGGAAGGCGTGCTGATGATCGGCTCCGGCTCGCTCACGCATAACCTGTATGAATTGCGCGGCCATGAAAACGGCGCCGACGCCCCGGCCTGGGTCAGCGAATTCGGCAACTGGATCAAGGATCAGCTGGATCACAACCGGCGCGACGCGCTGCTGGACTACCGTGCCCTGGCACCGTCTGCCGCACGCAACCATCCGAGCGAAGAACACTTGCTGCCGCTGTTCGTGGCCATGGGCGCCGCCGGCGATGCGCCAAAAGTCGAGCGGCTGCATGCGAGCTATGAATACGGGGTGCTGGCGATGGATGCGTATGCCTTTCGCTAGCCACCCTGCCGGCTAGCCGCTGGCAGGTTGTTGGTTGCTGCGGCACCTGCAACGCTTGCAGCAAATGCAGCGCACGCCGTCCAACGCAGCATTGAAGAAAGAAGGGATGATCATGCAACACGCTTTACAACACCTTATTTTGCACCCTGCCCTGCCGCTGGCGCACCGCCTGCGCAGCCCGGAAAGCGACTACGCAACAGGCGCGCCGTGCCTGATCCTGCTGCACGGCGTCGGCGCCAATGAAACCAACCTGATCGATTTTGCAGCTGTCCAGGATCCGCGCCTGATGGTGATATTGGCGCGCGCACCGATTACTTTCGGACCCGGCCAGTATGGCTGGTTCAATGTCCAGTTCACGGCAAACGGCCCGGTGATCAATGCAGCCCAGGCTGAACAGTCGCGCCAGACGCTGGTCGACTTCATCGATGGTCTGCCGAACGCCTATGGCATCGATCCGAATCAAATATGGATTGCCGGATTCAGCCAGGGCGGCATTCTGAGCGCCAGTGTCGGATTGACCCGACCAGACAAGGTAGCCGGTTTCGGCATCCTGAGCGGTCGCATCCTGCCTGAAATCGCGCCAGCGATGGCAACGCCGCAGGCACTTGGCACGCGGCAGGCATTTGTTGCGCATGGCATTGAAGATGGCAAGCTCTCCATCGACTTTGCGCGCAGTGCAAAGCGCCTGCTGACGGAAAATCACCTGCAGCTGACTTATCGTGAATATGCCGCCGGCCACGAACTCAATGCCGACATGCAGCGGGACTTCAACCAGTGGCTGGCGCAGCAGCTCGATCGGGCGCGCGATGCCCAGCCCTCGCCAGGATAACGCCCGATGGACACCAGCATCGATCAGTTCGCCGCAAGGCTCGACAACGCTTTGTTGCAGGCAGCACCAATCGCACCACTAAGCAACAGTGCTGTGCTGACGATTGACGACGCTTACCGGATTCAACATGCCGGGCTGGCCCGGCGTGAGAAGCGCGGCGAACGGATCGTCGGCATCAAGATGGGTTTTACCAGTGCGGCGAAAATGCAGCAAATGGGCGTCAGTGACCAGATTGCCGGCTGGCTGACCGATCGCATGCAATTGGAAAATGGCGCGGCGCTATCGCTGGCGCGCCGGATTCATCCGCGCTGCGAACCGGAGCTGGCGTTTTTACTCAGGCATGCGCTGCCGGCCAACGTCAGCGAGCAGGCGGCATTCGATGCCATCGCAGCGGTTGCACCGGCGATCGAAATCATCGATTCACGCTTTGAACAATTCAAGTTTTCATTGACCGATGTGATTGCAGACAATGCCTCATCATCCGGCTTCGTGCTCGGCGCGTGGACCGATTGCGCGGCCGACATGACAGCTCTGGACGTGAACCTGACCATCAATGGCAGACAGTGCCAGCGCGGGTCGTCGTCTGACATCCTTGGCAATCCGGTGCGCTCGCTGGTGGCAGCAGCAAGGCTGGCAGCGCAGGCTGGCAGGCCGCTGCAGCCAGGATCGATCGTGTTGGCCGGGGCGGCCACGTCGGCCGAGGCACTGGCGCCTGCAATGGAAATCCAGGCAGTCGTCCAGGGCTTGGGCAAGGTCGGGTTTTCCGTGCTGTAGTATCTATTGGCCAATCAACTGAACTCCCGGCCGATGCATCAATCGCCCGGCGTGAAAGGGAAGCTGTCTTTCCAGCAAAGTACGGACCGATTGCATTGAATTTTTGAGCATTCGCAAAGCAGTACAAACCAAGGACGCTGATAAATGACAGAATCCATCGCAGTCAAACCTTGATGCTATTATTTACCATAAAAAAACAGCCTGGCTTACCAGCCTGGCTTGATAACCAAGAAAGGAATTGTCATGCAAGCAGCCGCTTCCTATAGCACTTCGGCGGATCTGGGCAAACTGGTATTGCGCAGCGCACTCGCGATCTTGATTCTGTTTCACGGCGTTGCCAAACTGACCGGCGGCATCGGATTTATCAGCGGCCTGGTCACCAAGTATGGCTTGCCGCCGGAAGCCGCCTATCTTGTTTTCGTCGGTGAAATCATTGCGCCATTGATGGTGCTGTTCGGCATCTGGACCCGGATCGGCGCGGCAATTATTGCGATCAACATGGCGGTCGCGATTTTACTGGTGCATGTGGGTGAATTGCTTGATATTGGCAAAACCGGCGGCTGGGCCCTCGAATTGCAAGGCATGTTCCTGGCAACAGCCATTGCCATCATGCTGCTGGGCGCCGGGCGTTACAGTCTGGGTGGCAGCGGCGGCAGATGGAATTGAACTGATCGACGTTGGCGATCCGGCTAGGGTCGCCATGTCTGTCAGGCCGCGCCAGACAATATCAACGCCACATAGCCAATCAGTGCCGCCAGAATTGCCCAGCAAGCCCGGTAAGTCCAGACCGACCAGACCGGCTGCAGCAATCCGGCCTGGCGCTCGATCCGGTGTTTCTCAAACATCGCCCATCCATGGACGAGGAGGCCGATCAATAACGCCGGCACTGCGAACGCCTGTAGCCAGTGCGCAAATACGAGCGCGATGCCGGCCCCCAGCATGCCGGCGCCGACGCTGCCAAGCAAGTCCAGCTGCTTGAGCCGGTTGCGGTCAGGGTCCATGTGATTCTCAAATTCTCTAATTCTCTAATGCAGATAACCTGGGTGAGGACAGTGAAACATTTAAAAATGCAATGACGGAAGTCCTGGAAAATTCAATTCTTGCACAAGCTTTCGGCAATCGTTTTCACTGCACGTTATTGCACACCAATCCGCTTTTACAACTCTTCCCGATTCACTCAGTCAATTCGATACCGGGAAACTGTAGACAGGCGCAAATCCACCGCCTGGCGTACGGACATGGGTCGTCTGTCCCTGGTACGGATTTGCGCGGCATGGAGCGCTATATGCGCAGCATTCGACGACCAGGTCCATCGCTTGTCCAGCCCACGTCATATTGCTCGTGGGCTCGCTGATATCCATATCCGTTTGTCGCATAGTCACTGTCGCTACAACTGCTTGCTTTGTTCCTCATTGGCATGGTGTTTTGCATGCACAGTCGGGCCGGAATGGCGGTGCCCATGCCCATGACCACCGTGCATGAACAGATGCATCGCAGGGCACAATAGCAAAAGGAGGTACGGCCACGTTTGCCCGAGATGCGTCCAGTGCTCACGTATGAAATAAAACGCAACAACCAATCCCAGCATGATGAGCGCCACGCCGACATGGGACTTCCAAAACGACACTGGCCTGTCGGATTGATCTGAATGGTCTTGATGCTGATGCATGTGAGCCTCCTAGCGAGAGAGCTGCCTGGTCAAAATATAAAAATGCCGTTTTGAATTTATTCATTTCCACCCATTCGCTCAAAAAGGCATGCATTCTCTTTTCCGCTGATAGCGTTGCTACTTTCCGGTTCCACGCAGGCGCAGCGCGTTCGTGATGACCGACACCGAGCTCAGGCTCATGGCGAGCGCGGCAATAATCGGAGAGAGCAGTTGCCCGGTGAATGGGTACAGCAGACCGGCTGCCAGTGGGATGCCGAGCGTGTTGTAAATGAAGGCAAAGGTCAGGTTCTGGCGCATATTGCGTACCGTGGCCACGGAGATTTCCCGGGCACGGGCAATGCCGCGCAAGTCTCCCTTCACCAGCGTCACATGAGCGCTGTTCATTGCGACGTCAGTGCCGGTTCCCATCGCTATGCCGACATTTGCCTTCGCCAGGGCCGGGGCATCGTTGATGCCATCGCCCGCCATGGCCACAATCCTGCCTTCGGATTGGTAGCGCTCCACCAGCTTGAGCTTGTCCTGCGGCTTGACCTCGCCATACACTTCGGAAATACCCAGTTTGCTGGCGACAGACCTGGCAGTGGTAACGCCATCACCAGTGGCCATGACGACCGCAATACCCGTATGCTTGAGCAATTCCAACGCTTCCTGCGTGGTAGCTTTAATAGGGTCGGATACGGCGACCAGGCCGACCAGGTTCCCGCCGGCAGCCAGGTACATGACGGAGGCACCTTCTGCGCGCAAATTTTCTGCTTGTGTCGCCAGGGCATGCCAATCGACTTTTTCGTCATCCATCAGTTTGGTATTGCCCAACGCAATGCGGTGACCGGCCACCACGCCGCGCACACCGATGCCGCTGGATGATTCGAACGATTCCGGCTTGTGCAAATCAAGGCCGCGCTTGCGGGCTTCCGCGACAATCGCATGAGCCAATGGGTGCTCACTTCCCTGGTCAATGCTTGCGGCAGCCATCAGCACGTCGTCATCGCTAAAGCCGGGCGCTGGTATCACGCGGTCAAACGCCGGCTTACCTTCAGTCAAGGTGCCGGTCTTGTCGACAATCAGCGTGTCTACCTTCTTGAATCCTTCAATCGCCGCTGCATCGCGGAACAAAATGCCTTGCGTTGCCGCCCGCCCGGTTGCCGCCATGATCGACATCGGCGTAGCCAGCCCCAATGCACAGGGGCAGGCGATAATCAGCACTGCTACTGCATTAACGAATCCGAATACCCAGCTTGGTGCGGGCCCGATGAGGCCCCAGACGATCAGGGTAAGAAGTGCAATGACTGCGACAACCACCACAAAATAGCCGGCCACCACATCCGCCAGGCGTTGCATTGGTGCGCGCGACCTCTGGGCTTGCGCAACCATTTGCACAATCTGCGACAGCATCGTTTGCGAGCCGACCACTTCCGCACGCATCACCAGGCTGCCGCTGGTGTTCATCGTTGCACCAATGACCTTGTCGCCTGCTCGCTTGGTAACGGGGATCGGCTCTCCGGTCAGCATCGACTCGTCCACGGCGCTTTCACCTTCCAGTACGACACCGTCCACCGGCACTTTTTCGCCAGGGCGGATGCGCAGCATGTCGTTGATATGCACATGCGTCAGCGGAATATCTTCTTCCGTGCGATCTTCGCGGATACGGCGCGCTGTTTTGGGGGCCAGTCCAAGCAGGGATTTAATCGCGGCGGAGGTCTGGGAGCGCGCTCTTAATTCCAGGATTTGCCCGAGCAGCGTCAACGAGACGATGACGGCAGCTGCTTCATAATAGACGCCGACACGGCCTGCTTCCATGAAAGTCGCTGGAAACAGTTCCGGGGCAATCGTGGCGACCACGCTGTAACCAAATGCGGCGGCCACACCCAGCCCAATCAAGGTCCACATGTTGGGGCTGCGATTGGCGATGGATTGCACACCTCTGGCAAAGAATGGCCATCCTGCCCATAAGACAACCGGGGCGCTCAGCACCAGTTCGATCCAGTTTTGATACGGTATGCCGCCATGAACGAATCGGTGTACCACCATTGCCAGTATCGTCACCATCACAGTCAACGGGAGCGTCCACCAGAAGCGTTGCCGAAAATCCTTCAGTTCCGGATTCTCCTGTTCCTCCAGCTCGGGTATCAATGGCTCCAGCGTCATGCCGCAAATCGGACAATTGCCTGGCTGGGGCTGCCGAATCTGCGGATGCATCGGACAGGTGTAAATCGTCCCGGCTGGCGCTTCCTGAGCGGGCTGCGGCTGCCGGAGTGCGGGATTGATATATTGTTGTGGACTGGCACGGAATTTTTCCATGCAGCGTGAACTGCAGAAATGATAGTCCTTGCCCGCATAGTCGATTTGTTTGCCCGGCTCTGCTGCGACTTTCATTCCGCATACCGGGTCGGTAAACGGTTTTTCCGGGCTCTCGACCATCATGGCATCATGGTCAGGCGCATGATGGTGATGGATGTCAGTTTCCATTTTTTGATCCTTGACGTTTGGTGGGCCGGGATGCCCGTGCGCACTATTTTCTAGGCATCTGACTTCCCATATGTTCTTTCATCATCTGCATCATCTCCAGGTGATATTGCTTCATCTCTGGCGGCATCGACTTCAGATGCTCGGCCATTAAAGCTTTTCTCTCTTCAGGCGTTTTGGCATTCATTATTTTCATGTGCATATCGCACATCGACGTCATTTGCGCATCAGACATCATCATGCCTTTGCCCATGTGGCCATCCTTCATTCCCATGCGACCTTGCGATGCAGAGACAGAGGATTCAGGATGGTGTTGCCGATGTTGCGCAGCTGGATCTGTCGCGCAACCGGCAATTGTTGCTGCAATAAGAAAAGTAACTGCTGAGAATGCTTTTGGAAATTTCAATGTCATGATGCACTCCATTAAAAGAAAATGATTCGCCATGCGTGCTGGGGTCGTGAAGAGCTCATTTCATACTAATACCATGCTAAAAACCGGTTCACGAAATCCGGTTGATGCAAATCAAATGGCATCATCTAAAAATTTCCTTTTATCGCTCAATTTTCAATCAATGCAAGCTTCTTTGCGCTCACGCACTTCGCTGAAAACAAAGTGCGTGAGCTACACCGACAATTTCAAGAACCGCTTTTGCATGGATACCCATCTCGCGGGCTACTTAACGTTTTCCAGCTTCACGACCGTGATTGCGCCTGCCACCTTTTCGGCGACAAATTTCACTTTGTCGCCAGCCTTGACCTGGTCCAGCATGGCAGGGTCTTTAGCGCGGAATACCATGGTCATTGCCGGCATGCCCAAGTTTTTTAGTTCGCCGTGTCGAATGGTGATTTTTCCTGCTTCCTTGTTGACCTTTTTGACTTCGCCGTCCACCATCTGACTGGCTATACCATTGCCTTTCTGACTGGCATCAGCAGAGATTCTCGCAATATCGGATGAAGGCGCATGATGGGCGTCATGCTCAGTCTTCTGGGCAAATGCCATCGATGTTGAAGAAAGCGCGACTGCCATCGCCAATGCTATTTTTGAAAATTTGTTCATGGTTATATCCTTTCGTTTAGTTGCCGTTGTAGTGCTTATACGTGGTGGTAGTTCCGTTTGCCCGTACTAAAAACACGTCAAACGGATCGCGGCGCGGTCCTTCCATGCCGGGCGAGCCCATCGGCATCGACGGCACTGCCAAGCCGATTGCCGCAGGCTTGTCCGCCAGCAGACGCTTGATGTCGGCCGCCGGCATATGGCCTTCGATTGCATAGCCTTCTACCATGCCGGTGTGGCAGGAACCGAGTGCCTGCGGCATGCCAAACTTGTCGCGATAGTCGGATGGGTTGTCGACGTTACGGGTCTTGACCACAAACCCGTTGTCTTGCAAATGCTTGACCCATTCGCTGCAGCAGCCGCAGCTAGCGCTCTTGTAGACTTTGATCACCGGCGCCGCAGCAGCACTGGCGACCAGATGCGTGCCGAGTGCGGCGGCGACCGTTGCCTGTAAAAATAGGCGTCGTTGCATGGCTTATCCTTTCTTGACAGTGATTTTGCCGATCATGCCGGCTTCAAAATGGCCTGGAATCAGGCACGCGTAGTGGAATTCGCCGAGCTTGGTGAATTGCCACAGCATGGTTTCCTTTTTGCCCGGCTTGACATGCGTCATGTAGGCATCTTCATGTTCCATGCCGGGATGCTGTTTCATCGTCTCGCCATGCGCCTTAAAATCCTCCATGGTGCCGAGCACCATTTCATGCAGGATTTTTCCTCTGTTGCGGATCACGAATCGGATCGTTTCGCCTTGCCTGATGGTGAGTTCAGACGGGCCGAAACGCATCATGTCATTCATGTCGATGGCAATCGTACGGTCGACTTTTTTGCGGTTGCCCGGTTGGCCGAATGCGGTCGCCCGACTCGATAACGACGCCGCCGAATGGGCATCCCTGTCATTGGCATGCTTGTCATCGGCACGGGCAACTGCCGCCGGCAGGGCAATCAGCGCCAGGCTCAGTAGCGTTGCGGGCAGCATGATGTTGCAGATCGATGGTTTCATTGTGTGTTCCTTGAAAAATTTAATGATGATTGCCGTGACTGGACGGTTTGCGCACCTTCATGTCCACCTGGGGCAATGGGTTAGCGGGCTCGGTCAGGCGTCCGCCGGCCGACTTGCTGCGCGCCGGCGCCGGCGTCGCGCCTTGCCATTCGTAGGCGACGCTACCGGCCGGATGCTGGTACCAGCCGGGATCCCGGTAGTCGCCCCGCTTCTGATCCTTGCGGATTTTGACGACCGTAAACATGCCGCCCATTTCAATGCCGCCGAACGGGCCTTGTCCGCTCATCATCGGCAAGGTATTGTCGGGCAGCGGCATTTCCATCTCAGCCATGTCCGCCATGCCGCGCTCGCCCATCACCATGTAATCCGGCACCAGCTTATTGATTTTCCTGGCAACCTCGCGATGATCGACGCCGATCATGGTCGGCACCTCATGGCCCATTGCATTCATCGTGTGATGCGACTTGTGGCAATGAAAAGCCCAGTCGCCGGCATCGGTTGCATCGAATTCGATGGCGCGCATCTGGCCCACTGCCACGTCGGTGGTCACTTCCGGCCAGCGCGATGCCGGCGGCGTCCAGCCGCCATCGGTGCCGGTGACGACGAATTCGTGGCCATGGATGTGAATCGGGTGATTGGTCATGGTCAGGTTGCCGATGCGGATCCGCACCCGGTCGCCTTGCCGCACCACCATCGGGTCGATGCCGGGAAAGACCCGGCTGTTGAAGGTAAACAGGTTAAAGTCCAGCATCGTGTTGACTTTTGGCGTATAGCTGCCGGGATCGATATCGTAGTTATTCAGCAGGAAAACGAAATCCCGGTCCACTGGCATGAAATCCGGATTCTTCGGGTGGGTCACCCAAAATCCCATCATGCCCATCGCCATCTGCGTCATTTCATCGGCATGCGGATGGTACATGAACGTGCCGGGGCGCCTGGCAATGAATTCATAGACAAAGGTTTTGCCGGGCTGGATCCCGGGCTGGGTCAAGCCGGTCACGCCATCCATGCCGTTGGGCAGACGCTGGCCATGCCAGTGCATGCTGGTATGTTCGGGCAACCGGTTGGTGACGAAGATGCGTACCCGGTCGCCCTCGACCACTTCAATCGTCGGGCCCGGCGACTGGCCATTGTAGCCCCACAGGTTGGCTTGCATGCCGGGCGCCAGTTCGCGCACCACCGGTTCGGCCACCAGGTGAAATTCCTTGACGCCTTGATTCATCCGCCACGGCAGCGACCAGCCATTGAGCGTGACCACCGGGTTGTATGGCCGGCCATTGGGCGGCAGCCGCGGCGGCTGGGTGGCGGCATCGGCCATGACGACCGCTTCCGGCAGGGAAGCCGCACCAACCCGGCTGACCAGACTGGCACCGAGCGCCACCGCGCCCGCTCCTTTGAAAAAATCTCGGCGTGACACCATCTCTATTCCTTTTTTCAGTGTGCCTGGGCAGCTTGCGGCTTGCCCTGGCCGCGCAATGTGGCAATCGCACCACCGCTGCCATTGATTGCCGTTTGCAAGTCAGTCTGTGCATGCCAGTAATCGCGCTGCGCTTCGATCGCCGCATTGACGCTATTGATTTGATCGCGCGCATCGGCCAGCAACTCGAACACGCCAATCAGCATGCCGTTGTAGCGCAACAGCACTTCATCCGAAATCTTTTTACGCAATGGCACGATCTGATCCCGATAGTGTCTGGCGATATCGTAACTGGTGCGATAGGCGGAGTAGGCTTCGCGCACTTCCGAGCGCGCCCGGATCGCCACGTCGGCGGTGCGATGCACCGACTGCATGTAGATTGCTTCAGCCTTGGCGACCTTGGCGCCGCTCCAGTCGAATATCGGCAATTCCAGCTCCACTTCGTAACCGTTGGCGCGCGGGGCACCGGTTTCGCTCTTGTTCACATAACCGGCATGCAAGACATTGATGAAGCCTGTGGCCCGGGTCAGTCCCAGCGCGCTGGCAGTGGTTTCGGCATCTTGCCGGGCCAGCTGAATATCGAGCCGCTGCTGCATCGCCTGCGATTCGATGTCATTGATGGCGTTCGCGGTTTGCGGCAAGTCCGGCAAACGTTCCGGCAGCAGGTAGGCAGTCTGCGCACCCCACAGGCCCAGCAACCTGGCAAGTTGTTCGCGCGCCGCCGTGGCCTGGTGTCTGGCGCGCGCGGTCTGCGCCACCGCATCGGCCTGGAACGCTTGCTCGCGTGCGGCGTCGAGCTGGCTCCAGTTGCCGACCCGGGCCATGCGCCGGCCAAGCTCGGCGCCGGCCTCGGCCGCCATCCCCACCTGCTCCATGAATTGCACGGTTTGCCGGGCCGCCACTGCCGTGAAGTAAGCCTTGCGGGTCGATGCCGCTAGGCTGACCGCAGCCGACGCGGCCTGCACTTGTGCTTGCCCGAAACGCCGGCGTTCGATGCTGGTGCGAATCGGCATGGTCAACAAGCCGGCCAGATCGAACAGGATGCCGCGCTCGATTTCGACATCAAGCCCAGCGCGCATTCTGCCAAACGAGATGCCCGGATTGCGCAGGCGGCCTGCCTGCACCAGGTCGGCCTCGGCAATGCCCAGTTCGGCCAGCGCGGCTTGCAGGCTGCGGTTGTTGAGCAAGGCAATTTGCACTGCACTATCGGCCGTGAGCGGTTGCGCGAGCAGCTGCCTGACCGTGTCGTCAACCGCGGCCCGGTCGCTGTCGGTTTTTGCCGGCTGCACCATGTGGCCGGTGCGTTGCCGGGTCAGACTGGCGACTTCTCCGACGCCGCCATCCGGTGAAAAACTCGCGCAAGCGCCCAGCATCAGCGCCGCGACACCGATGCTAGCCATTTTCAGGCGCACTAGATAATGTTGGCAAGCCATGCTCATGGTCCTTTGCGGTGCCGGCGGGCGCCATCCGGCGCCAGTGTTGCGGCTGGCGGCACTGCCGCGGCCGGCAAGGTATCCTGGATATGACCGGCATGTCCGCCCAGCATGCCCATTTGCTGATTCGCTGCGCGCCAGACCTGATCCGGCGTGCCGGCTTGATCAGCGGCCGGGCGAACAGCCTGGAATGCCGATTGATAGACGGGTGCCGCAACCGGGACTTTCGGGTCGGCCGGATCGAACCGGTGAGTGGTCTGGGCAACTACTGTGAGCGGCAGCACAGCAAACGCGGCGACAGTGATCCACGGTATAAATAACATTGCATTTCCTCGAAATCGGTGCAACAGGCGCGCAGGTGCGCGGCCGCAACAAGTGACAGCAGTGATCGCCAGGAGCGGGCGGTTGCTATCAACTAAGCAGGTCGATTAAGCGGCAAGCAAGCGGGGAGGTCGTTCCAGGCCGGCTGGAATAAAGCCGGTGAAAGAAGAAGCAATAGAAATGATCAGGGTCTCGGACGGCGTATGCGCCGCTACCCAGTTCAAGCCGGCAAAAGGCAGCGCGGCGCCGACACAACAGGAACTGCAGGCGCTGCAATATGCACTTTTATTCCCGGTCGGCTCGGCGCTCGCCTGGCCTGCGAGCGTCGCATCTGCCGTCAAAGCCTGGCCATCGGTGGCAGCATGATCACTGGTGTGACGATGATCACCGATCTCATGATGATTGCCATGAGCATGATTACCCGCTTGATGTTTGCTGGCAGCATGCTGAGCATTTGACAATGAGACGGGAGGTAAAATCGGTAATGCGGCATGGTGACCCGGGCCACAAGACATTTTGATTGCCGCGGCAAAACCCTGAACGGGCAATACCGCAACAATCAACCAAATGAGCAATGTCTTGAGGATGGAATACATATTATGAGTCTAGCACATCACGTATTTTCAAATAAAGCCGATAAAATTGACGAGTGAATCAAGCATAAAGCTTCCCACAATAGGAAGGTCAAGCTTTTTTTTTTGATGGCGAACGACAGTTTCTGGATGCGGACCATTCCAGCCTTAAATTCTTTTTCCTTCTGATACATTACCCCCCAGGCCTGCACCACATGCGGTCGTGATTGCCGACACACTGTAAAATCCGGCATGGCTTCGCGCCGGGTTGGATCAGCTGCCTGTGAGGTTGCCCCATGACACCAGCGCCCTATTGGAAAAAATCAAATGACATATGTCTATATCCTGCTGGCGTTTATTGCCGGCACCGTGCTGCCGGTTCAGGTCGGCGTCAATAATGCATTGCGTAGCGGCATCGGCAGCTCGATTGTGGCGGCACTGATTTCCTTTGGGGTGGGTTCGATATTCCTGCTGGCCTATGCGCTGGCTACGCGCGCTCCCTGGCCATCGATGCTGGTGCTATCGAGCTTGCCGGCCTGGGCCTGGCTCGGCGGCGCAATGGGCGCCTATTATGTCGCCACCGCCATCTTCGTCGCGCCGCACCTGGGTGCCGCCAACCTGATCAGCATCACGGTGGCAGCGCAATTATTCATGTCGCTGGCACTCGATCACTATGGTGCGATCGGCTTTGCCCAGCACAGCATCAATCTTTGGCGCATCCTTGGCGCGCTGATGCTGATTGCCGGATCGGTCCTGATTCTGAAAAATTGAACGGCTGGCGACGACCTGTGTGACGACGATGTGCCTCAATAGTACTGTACTGCAGATCGCCGAGACAGCAGCGCCATCTGCCAACTGATTCGCATGTCGCCTGGAACATTAAGTGTGGCAATGGCGGGGCAGCCGCAACACAAAGCGGGTGCCTTCTTCTGCCGAGGAATGTACATCGATGCTGCCGCCATGGGCGGTGACAATTTGACGGGCAATATACAACCCCAGTCCGAAATTGGCCGATCTGCGGCCGCCGTTTGCGCCGGCGTGGGCCAGTCTGACCAGCGGCTCAAAAATATGCGGTATCTGTTCGGGCGCAATCGGATTACCCTGGTTATGCACGCTGACGATGACGCGATCCGGCTCGCCCTCGATACGCACGCTAACCGCCTCGGTTCTCGACCCATGCTGCAATGCATTGGCCAGCAAATTGGCAAGCGCCTGTTCGATGCGCACCGCATCCCACGCCCCTTCCGTTGCGCCGGCCGCATCGAACTGCACGGTTCGGTCCGGATGGGCGACGCGGATTTCGTTGACGACATGCTGGCCAATCAGCGCAATATTTGCCGGGGCAAGCGAAATTGGAAACCCGCTGCCTAAATGAATTCGGGTGAAGTCGAGCAGATCGTCGACCAGTTTGCTCATTTTCTGACCACTGGCGACAATCCGTGATGCCGCCACCAGGTGTTTGCTGTCCAGACCGACCCGACTCAGCAATTGCGCCAGCATGATGATGGACCCGAGCGGGTTGCGCAAATCATGGGCGACGGCAGCCAGCAAAAGATTTTTGGACTGCATGATCAGTCTGGCGTAATGCGCCACCGCTTCAGCCAATACTGTATCGACTGCAGCGTCGAACCGAATCACTTCCTCAGCCGTATTCTCGTGCAGAGCTGGCGGGCTGGCAAACCACAACTTGAATACACTGGCACGCAGCACCCGGTATTCTTCCACCAGTTGTTTCTCGGTATGACCCGCCAGCAGTCGTGCTGCCGCATGTGCCTGGCAGCGATCTCGCGCATCCGATGGCAGTGCCGCTTTGCCGTCGGACGACTGCTGCGGGTTGTCAATCGTGGCCGCAAGTGCACTGAGCACAGGTTCAATCGCATCCCGCAGACTCGCACCATCACTGGCCCAGACAGGTGACACCAACGGCCTGAACGATGCTTCCCACGCTTGCAGGATCACATCGGTGTTCGCAACGATAAATTTTGACAGGCACACAGTGAAGACAGTTATAGCGAGACAGGTGTAGTGAGAAAATTAAAGTCGCAGCATCTTCAAATAGCATCTTCAAATTACATGCTCGCAACAATGGCCAACGTCGCATCGTGCAATGAAAATGATCATAGCGCATTTCGCCGCCCGCTACCTTATCGCCCTATTCAGCAGACTTGATTTCCTGCACTAAATTTTTAGTCAGTAACATTCATGCATTCGATAACAGCTATCGAACTGCGAACTTGGACACGCATCCGGCGACCGATATACTTGACATTGCAATGCAACATGCAACCCATATTGCATTTCAGCATTTCCATCTTCATCGCATGCATCTGTCAGCTCACAAAGCCAGCGATGTATCCAGGCGCAACAGGTCACATCCTTCACCGCCTGCCCGTTTTTCAGCAAGAGAGGAATTTTATGAAAACACGTCAAAATGTACCGGCATTGTTCGATCTGGCCAACGATGCACAGTTGACTCTGCCGTTTGCAGGCATTGGCCGAAAGTCTCGCAGCATGGCCGCGGGAGTGTTTGAAGCAGTGCCGGATAAAAGTCGGCGCCGCACCGGTAGGTCCCGTGCAGGCAGCAGCTCTGGCAGAAAATCCCCGGTCGCAGCCGACCGGTCCGGCGTGCTCGCAACGGCTGCACACAAGCCGGATCAAGCAGCGCAATTCATTGCGCGCACTTATCAAGGCGATGCCGGCAGCCGGGACTACATGCTGTTTATCCCGACCGATTACGATCATCAGCCACTGCCGCTGATCGTGATGCTGCATGGCTGCAAGCAGGACCCGGAAGACTTTGCCGCCGGCACCCGCATGAACCAGTTGGCCGAAGAAAGCGGTTGCCTGGTGGTGTTTCCGGCACAAGCCTCGAGCGCCAATGGATTTCGCTGCTGGAACTGGTTCAATGCCGGCGACCAGCAGCGCGATCTGGGCGAGCCGGCGATCATTGCCGGCATCACGACCCAGGTCATGGCCGACTACCGCGTCGATCCGGACCGGGTGTTTATCGCGGGGCTATCGGCAGGCGGTGCGATGGCGGTCATCATGGGGCGCAGTTATCCCGAGCTGTATGCAGCGGTCGGCGTGCATTCCGGCCTTGCCTATGGCCGGGCACAAGACGTGTTTTCCGGCTTGCTGGCCATGCGCCACGGCCGGCAATTCGGCATCCGCTCAACCGATGCCGGCGCTCAGCCGGACAGTGGCGCGCTACCGATGTCGACCATCGTTTTTCATGGCGACATGGACAAAACCGTGCATCCGGACAATGGTGACCATGTGATCGCCAACAGCACGGCGAGTGCAGAACTTGGCGAGCCGGCAATTGCATTGGAAATCAATACCAGTCACGCCCAAATCGAGGACGGGCACGCGTATACCCAAACCCGCTATCTCGACGACAGCGGTACCCCGGTGGCAGAACAGTGGATCATTCATGGCGCCGGTCACAGCTGGTCCGGGGGCGATGCCGCCGGTAGTTTCACCGATCCGCTGGGGCCGGATGCCAGCAAGGAAATGCTGCGATTCTTCCTGTCGCAGCCGCACTCACCGAACACGACCGATGGGCGGCAGGAGCAAGCTTGATGGCCCGGCTCGTGACCCTGGCATGGATGGGCACAACTGGGATGAGGGCCGTATTACATTTCGACGGTGATCCGCGTGCCTTGATCCGGGTGGGAGGCAATATGGAAAGCGGCGCCGATGAATTCCGCGCGTTCGCGCATGGTCAACAATCCCAGGCCAGGCGCCGCGCCGTTGCCGTACAAGCTTGACACATCAAAGCCGATGCCATCGTCGGCAATCGTCAGACGCGTGCTGCGGGCTTCCTGCATCAACTCGATCGTGATTGCGCGGGCCCGGGCATGCTTGACGCTGTTGGTGATGGCTTCCTGGGCAATCCGGAACAGCAGCGATTCGCGGTTGGGCGGCAATCGCTCACCGGCCCGGCTGCCGCTCACCGTCACCGATATTGCAGCCGCCCCGGCAAACTGCTCGGCATAACCCTGCAGGGCCGGCACCAGACCCGAGTAGTCGAGCAGGGCCGGACGCAGATTGGCGCATATCCGGCGCAGGCTGACGGCCGTCTCGTCGAGCAGCGCATGCATGTCCGCATGCAGCGGCACCTGGCTCGGCGACATGTCGCCTCCCAGCCGTTTGGCGATTGTGCTCAGAGTGAGTCTCAGCGCAGCCAGATTGGGACTGACCTCATCGTGCAGCGCCAGCGCCAGGTTTCTTCTTTCCTGTTCCTGCACATCGATCAGGCGGTGCGACAGCTGCTCGACACGACGCGCATCATTGTCATTGCGCCGCCAGGCACCGGCTACCAGCCACACGCACAGCGTCGTAATGAAAATGAAAACGGCCAGCACGATCGCGGTACGGACTGCTTCCTGTCGCCAGTCGGCCAGGTAATCATTCGGGTACAGGCCGACGATGACATAAAACGGATAAGTCCCGACCTTGTGGTAAGACAGCACCCGGGCCCGCTGGTCGAGGCCGACGGCAAAATAGGTGCCGAAAATCGGGTTCGATTTCAGCTTTTCCGGCCACTCCCTGGAATGGGTCCGGTTGCCAATCGCGGTTCCCAGTCCCTGCGGCTCTGGCTGGCGCACCACCGTGCCCAGATCGGCATCGCGCAGGCTGACCACGCCGCGCCCGCCCAGCTGGAGCGTGGCAAACAGCTGTTGAAAGCGCTCCAGGTAAATTGCGGCGACCACGATGCCGGCAAAGCTGCCGTCCGGATGATTGATGCGCCGCGCAAGCGCAATCCCCCATTTGCCGCTTGTCATGCCGATCAGCGGCTTGGATATCACCAGGCCAGCCTGCGGCTGGTCGCGCAACTGCATGAAGTAGGACCGCGATGCAATCGACTGGCCGGCAATGTCAGTGCCCTTGCCGTCCCCCACTTGTCCCTGCGCGTCGGCAATGCGCAGTACGTCAATATCCGGCTGCCGCGCAATCTGTTGCCGAATATAGGCCGACAGGTCGGGGCGCTGGCTCGGATCGATCGCAATCTGTCGCTCCACCTCGTCCTTGACAGTCAGAATCGCCAGGTCGATCTTGTCAAACGAGCTGGCCAGATCGTGTTCCAGCAATTGCGCCAGATTCTGGGTAGCCACTTCGGCACGCTGACGATACTGGGTATGGCTCTGGTAAAGCCACCAGCTGGCCAAGCCGATGATGGTCAGCTGCACAAACAAGGCAGTCGCAACCAGCTGCGGCAAGAATGGTTTGGGCACTGGTTTGGCCGCAGCACCTTTGCTAGCTATTGACACACATCACGCTCCCTTGAATTTTATATGGCGCCATCGGTGATCAGAACTTTTCGCGTTACTATACTATGTGCAATTGTGATTGCATTACAATAATGAATTGTTGATCAAAAGCACGTCTATTTGCTGATCGCCTCCGCCATGGTTTCTTCCTTCAGTTCATCTGCTGCTGCCACCCCGGCCAAGATCCGGGTAATACTGGTCGACGATCACAACCGGTTCCGTGTCGCACTGCGACAGATGCTGGAAACCGATGCCGAGATTGAAGTTGTCGGCGAGGCGAGCGATGGACCGGAAGCGATGCAACTGGTTGACCAAACCACGCCGGACATCGTTTGCATGGACATTCGCTTGTTGATATTTGATGGCGTCGAAGCAACCCGTCGGCTGCACCAATCCCATCCAGAGGTCAAGGTAATCGGCATTTCCGGCCAGGCCGAGCAAAGCTTCATCAACGCAATGTTCGACGCCGGCGCGGTTGCCTATGTCTCCAAGGCGAACGTCAGCAACGATTTGCTGCCCACCATCCACCGCATGCGCTGACCCGACTGGCACGGTGCATGCGCTCTTCGATTTACCGCTCATGCAGTCTGGCGGACAGCCTGGCCTTATCCTTGCCTGCCCGGAAACCGAGTGTGCGCTACCGAACCGAACCTTTCTGCAGTCCTCCGTATAGTCGCCTCATTGATTCGAATAAAGATGCCTGTGCATTGCAAGGCGGGCTGCTCGCTTAAGCCGCGACGCTCCTGCTTAACCGAATTTGGACACGCAGCGATGCAACCGGCATCTGCCGATTGCGCTGCACATCAGGGGAACGGTATGAACTGGGACATCATTGAAGGCAACTGGACGCAATACAAAGGCCATGTAAAAGCGCAATGGGGCAAATTGACGAACGATCATCTGGATGTGATCGCCGGCAAACGCGAACAACTGGCGGGCAGCATTCAGGAAGCCTATGGTGTTGGCATAGATGAAGCCGACAAACAGATCAAGGCTTTTCAGAAATACCTGAAAGACAGCAAACCGTCTTGAATTTGCTGCGCACCATGCTGGAGTTGCTTGTGCAACGGCGCGTACCGCAAGTAGTAATTGCTTCAATCCAGTAATACCTCCCGATCAAATTATGCGATCGGTACTTTTTAAACACTTATCAGGGAATACCATCATGATCACTTCGAAACGCCTGGCAACACTCTTATTTTCCTTCCTGCTGATCGCCGTGGCTGGCTGCGCATCGACTACCAAGTCGGAAGGCACTGGCGAGTATGTTGACGACACCGTCATCACTTCCAAGGTCAAAGCTGAAATTTTCAAGGAACCGACTTTGAAGTCGCGTGAAATCAATGTCGAGACTTTCAAAGGCGCAGTGCAACTGAGCGGCTTCGTATCCTCGCAAGCGGATATTTCGAAAGCAGTCGAAGTCGCTCGTAGCGTCAAGGGCGTGACGACAGTCAAGAACGACATGCGCATCAAGTAATTCTTGATCCATCAGAGCGGAAATTTGCCAGGGACAGTCAACCGAGGACTGTGTCTGGTCGAATGTCCGCTCGACGCCAGTCATCCTGATGACTGGCGTGTTCTATGAAACACCCGCATTAACGAATTAACCAACAGAAGATCCCGGCGCCATCGCACATCGACGACCGCCCCTACCGAAAGTCGCCATAGCGACATTTCGTTTACAAAAGGCTGTTATGCAATCGTCGATACCCGCTGCGCAAGCAGGCGCTTCCACCACCCTCACCCCAGAACAGCCAACAGCACAACAGGTTGCGGCAGCCGACGACCTTGTCGTGATTCCCACTGATCCGTCTGCCTTTCACATTCCGGTGAGTGCCCGCCCGATCGCATTGACGATCCTGGCGACCATCGGATTCGTGTTCGCGCTGCAGTGGGCACAAGGCTTCATTATTCCGCTGATCTTCAGCATTCTGATTTCGTACACCCTGACACCGGTAATCAACTGGCTCGAGCACCTGAAAGTGCCGCGCCTGGCCGGCGTCACCCTGATCATGCTCGCGCTGCTGGGCGGCGCGGGGGCGGCGACCAATTCGCTGCACACCGAATTTCAATCGATCCTGGCCCGCCTGCCTGCCGCGGCGCACCAGATTTCCCGCGCCATCACCAAGGCACAGGATGGCCAGCCCAGCACCATGCAGCAAATGCAGGCAGTTGCCACCGAAATCGAGCGCGCGACCATTCAAGATCCTAATGGCAAAACACCGCGGCAAGCTCAGGCCGCTGTCGTTGCGCGCCCCGCGTTCAAGCTGCAGGATTGGCTGTGGGCCGGATCGCTGGAAGCGGCCGCCGCCGTCGGCCAGGTGACGATGGTGATTTTCCTGGTGTTTTTTCTTTTATTGTCCGGAGACAGCTTCAAGCGAAAACTGGTGAAAATCACCGGACCCTCGCTGTCCTCAAAGAAAATCACCGTGCATATTCTCGATGACATCAACAAGTCGATCCAGAACTATATGTTCATGCTACTGGTGACCAACCTCCTGCTGGCGCTGTTGTTATGGATCGTGTTCCGCTCGATCGGGCTGGAAAACGCCGGCGCGTGGGCCGTCGCGGCGGGCAGCCTGCACCTGATTCCCTACTTCGGCCCGGTGATTATCGCGGTTGCCACCGGTGTAACCGCCTTCATGCAATTCGGCTCGCTATCGAAGATGTTTCTGGTATCGGGATCGTCATTGCTGATTGCCATGCTGGTGGGCACCTTCATTACCACCTGGATGACCGGAAAAATCGCCAAGATGAATGCGACGGCGATATTCATCGCATTGCTGTTCTGGGGATGGCTGTGGGGAATCTGGGGCCTGCTGCTGGGCGTCCCGATTATCGTGATGGTGCGCGTGGTGGCCGAACATGTCGATGGCATGCAGCCGATCGCGGAATTGCTGGGCGAGTAAGATTGCGCCGGCAGGCCGCGCTGCGCGGTCCGCTGCGGGACCGGTTGTAAAATCTAGTGCGACGCCGGCCAGTTACTTCCGGTCCGGATGCTTGCGGTGGGTGACATCCATGCCAATGCCGCGATAGCCAATGAAGCGGCTGCCTGAGTCAAACATCGGCTCGCCGCTGACTTGCAGGTATTGCTTGGTGCCATCCGGATTTTGCCGGCTGTAGACAAAATCGAGAAATGGCCGGCGCGCCGCGATATTGGCGTCCAGCAGTGCACGTTCATCGGCATTCCATCCTGCCAGCACGGTGCCGGATGCGCCCAGCAACTCATCCGGTGCGATGCCGAGCATTTCGTATACCGGGCCGGATACCTTGGTAAATTTCCCATGCGCATCCTGCTCCCAGTACCAGTCGGAAGACAACTCGGTAAAACTCTTGAAGCGTGCCTCGCTCTCGCGCAATTCGGCGGTGCGTTCCAGCACCGTCTGCTCCAGCACCTTGTTGTAATTTTCCAGCTTTTGATACAGCAGCCGCACTTCCAGCATATTGTGAATGCGGGTCTTGACTTCGACCAGATCAAATGGCTTGCTGACGAAATCCTTGGCACCTGCCTGCAGCGCACGCAGCTTGTGCCCCGGTTGCGCGGTAATCACCAGCACCGGCAAATACCCGCTGGGGTCACTTTCCTTCAGGTGCTCCATCACTTCGAAACCATCCATCTCGGGCATTTGCAAATCCAGCAGGATCAAGTCGTAGCGGTGTTCCTGATGCAGCGCGCTCACGGTACGCGGGTCCCGGGTGGAGGTGATATGCACATAGCCGGCATTGAGCAACATTCTTTCCAACAGCATCACATTGGCTTCCTGGTCATCGACGATCAGGATGCTGGCGTTCAGTATTTCAGATGCTTCAAGCATTGCGGTCTCTCGGAAAATATTTCATTTGTTAAGCAGCATCTTTGATCTGCTTATCCTTGCCTGCCGGGTGGTTGTCGGTCGCAAAACGCAATGCGACATCCAGCGCTTCCATAAATTCCTTGACCTTGATCGGCTTGGTCAAATAGCGGAAGAAGCCAGCCTCCAGGCCTTTTTCGATATCGCGCGGCACCGCGTTGGCCGACAGCGCCATGATCGGAATGTGCGCGGTGACCGGGTCTTTACGCAATATTTCCAGTGCGTCGAATCCACTCATGCCGGGCAAATTAATATCCATCAAAATGATGTCTGGCTGACAGGTCCGTGCCAGCTGGATACCCAGCGGTGCCTCGATTGCCGTCAACAGTTTCAAATCGCTGCGGCGTGCGATCAATTGCTCGACCAAGGCCAGGTTGGCCGGATTGTCTTCGACATACAGCAGTGTGCGCATTGGCGTGAGTGTATTGGCCGGCAAATGACCCGACTCCACCGTGCCGCCTTCGCCGCTGCCGCCAAACACCAGGGATGGCGCGCTCGATGCAGCCAGTTCCACCCAGAATACGCTGCCGACACCGACTGTGCTGGAGACGCCGATCACGCCACCCATCAACTCGACCAGCTGCTTGGTGACAACCAGGCCGATGCCGGTTCCCTCTTCAGTACTGGCCGCCTGCCCAAGCCGGTTAAATGGCTGGAACAGTTGCGCGATCTGATCCGGCGCCAGGCCGGCCCCGGTATCGGTGACGCTGACCCGCACCCGGCTGTCGCCGCTCATCGCACATTCGATCTTTACCGAGCCGCCCTCCCGGTTGTATTTGATCGCATTGGCCAGCAGGTTGATCATCACCTGCTTGACCCTGGTACGGTCTGCATGGACATAGAACTGGCTGTCAAACTTGGGGAACGTCATGGTGATGCCGCGCTTGTGCGCCTGCGGCTCGATCATGGCCTGGCAATCGTTCAGCACCTCCACCAGCGACATGGCTTCCTGCGACATCGTGACCTTGCCCGATTCGATCATTGCCAGGTCGAGAATTTCGTTAATCAGGCGCAGCAGATACCAGCCGGCCTGCAGAATCTGGTCGATCGACTGTTTTTGCGCGGTTGATGGCGGCGGCGTTTCCGACGCCATCAACTGCGCAAATCCCAGCACCGCATTCAACGGGGTACGCAATTCATGGCTCATGCTCGACAGAAATTCCGACTTCGCCAGATTGGCTTTTTCCGCCGCAGCCCTGGCACTTTCCAGCTCCACGTTGGTTTCCTGCAGCGCATGCTCGAACTGCTTGCGCTCAGTCACATCGCGCGCCGCCGCAAACACGCCCTGCAGTTTGCGGTCACGATTGTGGAAGGTGGTGGCATTGTAAGATACCACCGTCTCCTTGCCATCCCTGGCATGGGCGGTCAGCTCGTAATTGGTGACCTTGCCTTCGCGTAGCACTTGCGCAATGGCCGCTTCGGCCCGGCCCGGATCGGTGAAATAGTTTTTGAACGGCGCACCGATCAATTCATCGCGGGTGCAGCCGGTCAGCGATTCCATTTGCTGATTGACGTCGCTGATGATGCCACGCGGATCGGTGGTCATCAATGCATCGATATTCGATTCGACCAGCGAGCGGGTATAGAATTGCTGGTCGCGCAATTGCTGGTCGAGCAAGGCCTGCTCTGCTTCGACTTTCTTGCGCGCGGTACTATCGGTGCCGATCGACAGATAGCCGATAATTTCTTCCTGCGCATTGCGCAGCGCGGTGATCGATACGGTGACCGGGAAGCGGCTGCCATCCTGCCGGATATAAGTCAGATCGTAAATATCCTCGATGCCGCGCGACGCCTTGTACACCAGCGATTCAAAACCCGGCTCGATCTTCTTGCCGAATTCCACGCTCAATGCCGACGCCCGCGCAATCAATTCCTGCGGATCGGAAATCGCCGCCGGCGTCAGCTTGTCGACCACATCTGCAGAGCGATAACCCAGCATGCATTCGGCGCCCAGATTAAAGATCTGGATCGTGCCCTGGGCATCGGTTGCGATGGTGGAGAAATTGGCGCTGTTTAAAATCGCATACTGCAGTGCGCCGGTTTTCAACAGCGGTTGCTGGGCGTCGAGCATCGCATGTTCGAGCGCCGCGCGATTGCGCATCACCCGCAGCATGCGCACATATAACAGTGTCAGGCCCGCCAGCAGAAGCACGATCGCGCCCTCGACCAGCTTGACGGCAGAACTCGATTGCTCGGCGGTGTTCAACGCGATGCCGCCGACCAGAAGCAATACCGCCAGTGTCATCCCGAAGCCGATCAGCATCAGGCGCTCGACCGGCGTATTTTTTAATATCGACATAGATGAAATCCAAAATATCTTACAAAGAGTGCAGGCCCGGCACGATAGCGGGCATCCGCCTGGCGACCCTGCAACGGCACTGTGCAGACTGTCAGGCCTGCCGTTTTTCGCCTGGCTTGCCCTGACGCTGGCGCACATCCGATAACAACCTGGCAAATTCTTTTTTGACCACTGCATAACATTCGCACACTGTTCCTTCCAGGCCAGCGCGGTTGACGACCGTGATATGGCCGCGCCGGTAGCTGATGAAACCGTAGCTCTGCAGTTTGCCGGCGGCTTCCGTGACGCCTTCGCGCCGCACGCCCAGCATGTTGGCAATCAATTCCTGGGTCATGGTCAACTCATTGGAGGGCAGCCGATCGAGCGTCAGCAGCAGCCAGCGGCACAACTGCTGCTCGACCGAATGATGCCGATTGCATACCGCGGTCTGCGACATGTGCGTCATCAAGGCCTGGGTGTAGCGCAACAATAGCCGCATCACCGGACCGGCACGATTGAATTCCTCGGTCAGGATATGCGCTTTCAGACGATAGCCGTGGCCGCCGGTCTGCACCACGGCGCGGCTGGGCGTCGATTCGCCGCCCATGAAGAGCGACACGCCCAGCACGCCCTCGTTGCCGACGCCGGCAATTTCAGACGAACCGCCATTTTCGAGCAGATAGTGCAATGAAATGATCGATGTGGTGGGGAAGTAGACGTAAGGCAGCTTGGCGCCTGACTCATACAGTACGTCACCCAGCAGCATCGGAACCAGTTCCAGATGCGGCGCCAGGCGGTCAAACTCGGCATCGAGCAATGCCGCCAGCAGATGGTTTTGATTTGGATCGTGGGCACTGGACATGGCTGGGCGACTATTTTGAATCAATAAAAGGCAAGGTGAAATGTGCAAACAAAGCTTTGGAGAAGGTAACACACTATTCCTGAACCACCCTAGGCATTTTATTCCGGGTAACAAAGCATGCCATTTGCCTATCCTTCAGTCAGTTCGCCACATCTGCCGCAATCCGATGCGTGCGATACCGCACCGAACCAATCGCCAGTAACAGACACAATGACTGATCGAACTGGCATTGATTTGACGTGTAGCCATCCCGCCCTTGCCCTGGCGGCAAGCAAATCAAGCGCTTGAAACTTAACGAATATAAGGAACGCATCATGCTGACACGATCCGAACAGGCACCGCACCCGATGCTGCTGGTTGCCGGCATTGGCCTGATCCTGCTTTGCATCAGCGTGATCGCAGCTGTCATGATGTCGAACCCCGGCGCCAGCCGCAGCATGCCGAACCGCGCCGAACTGGCTGCCATCATGCAACTGGCAACCGATCAATCGATCGCAGCCGGAGAAAAATCAGCTCCCATCTTATCGATTTCGTCCCCCAGCGAAAAGCCAGGTATCGACAATGCGCTTGTGGTACGTGTGGACGGCGGTCTCGAGCAAGCGGACCTGAAGGCTGGCCAGCGCAGCGACGCCCAGGCGGACGTGATAGCGGTCGCAATTCATTCCAGTTAAATACGATTCCCGGCGCCAGGCATTGCAGCAACTTGCAAGACCTGGCGACATGTTTAAACCGGCAAATTATTGCCACCATGATGCTTCAAACTTTTGAAAGAAAATATGCTTTATACCATTGCAGTTGTATTGCTGATCCTGTGGCTCCTCGGTTTGGTGACCTCATTCACCATCGGTGGGTTCATTCACGTCTTGCTGGTAATTGCCATCGTCGTGGTTCTGATCCGGATCATCAGCGGACGCCGCGCGCTTTAACGCCCGCAGCGATACCAGCATCCCTGCAAGCACGGGATGCCATCCGGACTGGCGGCTAGTTACAGCCTGCGTGCGTAATTGTACCGGTGACGCCGACCAGGCAGAGCTTGCGGTCGCCTCTGGCCGCGCCATTCCATTTGAGTCGTCACGCAATCGAGAAAATTATGACAATGAATTTAAAACAGTGGTGCATCGTGTTGTGCGGTGCAGCGACGCTGCTGAGCGTCGGGTGCAGCAGCATGAAAACGCCGGCCACCTCTTCAGTCGCCGTCTCCAATGCGGCGGTGGCCAATGCGGCAGGTGCTGGCGGCGCGGAATTTGCGCCGGTCGAAATGAATTCGGCACGAGAAAAAATGGCACTGGCGAATAAGGCGATGGCGGCCAAGGATTACAAGCTGGCCAACGATCTGGCTGCTCAGGCGCAAGCAGACGCCAAACTGGCGCAAAGCAAGGCTGGTTCGGCCAAAGCGCAAGTTGCGGCCACTGCCCTGCAAGACGATATCCGGATCTTGCGCGAAGAGCTCGAGCGCGCCAATAAGTAAGCGGCAAGCATGCACGCTGATTTACCAGATTCAATCGATTCAGCGGTGCCGATTGCAGGCGCCGCAGTCACTTAAAGGACATAGTACATCATGAAGAAGTTTCAGCTTACCGCCATGCTTTTGGCGATTGCCGCACTGACCGGGGCCTGCAGCTCGATGCCCACCTCCACCAGCTTGCTGACCCAGACCCGCAGCGATTACATCGCAGCGCAAAGCAATCCGGATGTTGCGCGCTACGCAGCGCTGGAGATGAAGCAGGCGCGTGAAGCGCTGGAATTGGCCGATGCGGCCGCCATCGATAAGGACAGTACGGAAAAAGTCGACAAGCTGGCTTACCTGGCCAAGCAAAAAATTGCAGTAACTCAGGAAGTGGCCAAGCAAAAGTCGGCCGAAGCCAGTGTCGCCAGTGCCGGTAAAGAGCGCGATCAGATTCGCCTGGACCAACGTACCAATGAGGCCGACCAGGCCAAGGCGCGTGCCGAGCAAGCCAAACAGGCCACCCAGGTAGCCCAGAACCAGACCGCCGAAGCGCAGCGCAAGACGCAGGAAGCCGAAGCACGCACCGCCCAACTGGAAGCGCAGCTGGCCGATCTGGCAGCAAAAAAGACTGAACGCGGCCTGGTGATCACCTTGGGTGACGTATTGTTTGGCACCGACCTGGCGCGCCTGACACCGGATGGCATGCGCACCGCGCAAAAGCTGGCCGATGTCTTGCAACAAAATCCGCAGCGGATGGTGCTGATAGAGGGATTCACCGACAGCACCGGCACCGCAACGCACAACCAGGCATTGTCGGAGCGCCGTGCGACCGCCGTGCGCAATGCCCTGCAGGAAATGGGCGTTGGCCGTGACCGTGTCGCGATCCGCGGCTATGGGCAGGATTTCCCGGTCGCAGCCAATGATACGGCGCAAAACCGGCAGTTGAACCGCCGGGTCGAGATTGTCATCTCCGATGCCAGCGGCAAGATTTCACAACGCTGAGTGCGTTAGGCCAAGTATCTGGACATCAGCATGCGGTTGCATCCATGACTGTATGAACCGGTTGTCGTAAAAATTTGCAAGTAGCTGAAACAGTGTGCGTACCAGCAAGTTTGATCCAGACAAGCTGGCACGCATTGATATTCACAATGTTTTTCAAGGAGTTCACCATGTTGGAACAAAATGTACAAATCCTGAATCAGGATACCAAGACGCTGGTCAAGGATGCACAGGCACTGTTGCAGGCAGCCGCCGCATTGACCGGTGAAAAGGCAGAAGAAGTCCGTGCCCGCGGCATGCGTTTGCTCGATACCGCAATTGCCAAGACCCATGAAGTGCAAGCCAGCACACTGGTCGCCGGCAAGGAATTGGCCGCTACGGCTGATGGCTATGTCAAGGAAAACCCATGGCGCACGGTCGCCGCAGCGGCCGGCGCTGGCGTATTGCTTGGATTGGTTTTTGGTCGCAAATGATCCAACGCCGCCCGGCTGCGTATAGCCGGGCGGCGGCATTACCCGCCTCATGGCTTGCCGGCTTATTCACCGGTGCTGCCATGGCCGGTTCTGGCATGATTTGGCTGCCTCCAATTATCCGGCGCGCCACGCTTTGTCAAACCGGTAGCGACCCCTTCAATGCGCACAACGTATGGAACAGACCATGACCGACCATGCTTTACAGGCGGCGCGACTGGCCGATCGCAAGGCACGCCTGCTACGCGATGGCGCAGCTTGCCGGGCCGGGATGGTGCAGGCTGGGGCCACAATGATGGTTGGCTTGCGCGGCAAGAACCTGGCGCGTGAAGTTTTCGATCACACTGTTGAATTTGCCGAAGCTGGCCTCGATTCCGCGATGACGCTCAATAGCAGGCAATGGGTTTCATTATTGCCGCTGGCAGCCACCGCCGCGTCCTATCTCTGGCGCAAAAAACTGATCAAACCCGCGCTCGGCGCGACAGTCATCGCTGCGGCCATCGTGATATGGGTGCGGCGACGTCGCCCCTGAAGCCCGCCAACCGCATTGACGCAATTGACTGCGTACAGGTAAAAGCCGGATTTTAAAATCAATGCTTTTAAAATTTTCAAAATAAAATCGACCTGCCGGCAACTCGTTGGGTTGCTCTATGCCTGCCGGACGTACTGCGCGTTCGTGTGCGGTCGCAGCCGCCGGCCGTGTTCAATCCGTCTGCAAAACTCCTCTCCGTCTGCGCACAATGCCTGGCAAAAGCCGGTGTCGCCCAAGCACCTTGAATAGCAAGGGCTGCGAAAAGCTGTCCATGGTGCAAGCATCAACAGGCGCCGCAAGGCCGTTTTGATGTCGAATTTATCCACGCGGCTGGCAAGGTGCGGGAGGATGCAGGAGATGCCGGTCGCCGTAAGGTGAAGAATGTCTTGTTTGAATGCCGTGTTTCCACATCCAGATTCAACCGGCGATCCGACTGAAGTTTCTTGTAGTCAGTAGTCGGCGATTTGCTGCCGTTCGCCAACTACCTCTAAGCCTCTCAGCCTCTCAATTCGAAACTGTCACTGACTTCGTATGTGATATTGAAACGTTTTCAGACGCCGATCAAGCCGAACGGATGGGCTGGATCGGCGGTGGGGATTTCGGATCCAAATTTGGTGTCTTCTTCAGAAGGTGCGTAGTGCTCCGAGATGCGGGACGCCACGGTAAATTTCCTTATCCATTTTAAGGAGTCGCTCATGACAGCCAAAATGATGAAAGCGGCAATATTCGTTGAAGCTGGCCGCATTGAACTTACCGACAAACCGATTCCGGAAGTGGGTCCGAATGACGCCCTGGTTCGCATCACCACCACCACCATTTGCGGCACCGACGTGCATATCCTCAAGGGTGAATATCCAGTCGCCAAAGGATTGACCATTGGCCACGAACCCGTCGGTGTTATCGAGAAACTTGGCAGTGCCGTGACAGGCTACAGAGAAGGCCAGCGCGTGATCGCCGGTGCGATTTGCCCGAACTTCAATTCCTATGCTGCGCAGGATGGCTCTCCATCCCAGGATGGCAGCTATCTGGTACCAAGCGGCCGCTGCGGCAGCCATGGCTACAAGGCTACGGCAGGCTGGCGTTTTGGAAACCTCATCGACGGCACCCAGGCAGAATATGTACTCGTTCCTGACGCGCAGGCCAATCTTGCCCCTGTCCCGGACGGCTTGACCGACGAACAAGTGCTGATGTGTCCAGACATCATGTCGACCGGCTTCAAGGGCGCAGAGAATGCCAATATCAGGATTGGTGACACGGTCGTGGTTTTTGCGCAGGGACCAATTGGCCTGTGTGCGACAGCCGGTGCCCGGATGCTCGGCGCGACGACGGTGATTGTGGTCGATGGCAATGACCACCGGCTGGGCATATCGAAAAAGATGGGGGCAGACGTCACACTCAACTTCAAAACCTGCGATGTGGTGGACGAAGTGATGCGGCTGACTGGCGGCCGCGGCGCGGATTCGGCGATCGAAGCGCTGGGAACCCAAACGACATTTGAATCGGGATTGCGTGTACTGAAGCCGGGGGGGACCTTATCGAGCCTCGGCGTCTACTCTTCCGATTTGACGATACCGGTGTCCGCATTTGCGGCAGGTCTAGGCGACCACAGGATCAACACCGCGCTCTGTCCGGGCGGAAAAGAGCGCATGCGCAGATTGCTTGCGGTGGTAGAGTCGAGCCGCGTCGACTTGGGCCCGCTGGTCACACATCACTACAAGCTTGACGACATCGTTGCCGCCTACGATCTGTTCGCTAACCAGCGCGACGGTGTATTGAAGGTTGCCATCAAGCCCGAATAAGCGAACGGACAGGCTTGCCTGAAGCGGATCAACGCCTTCTTCATGAAGGCAGTATCGCGTCGCCCTATTGACGCTCGATATTGCATCGCACTCAGTTTTCCGGCCACTTTCGAGTTCCGGAAGACCTAAGCCTGCGGCAATATTTCGGTGGCGAACAGTTCTGCGTTGGGATGATTCAGGGAGGGGCAGCACAATCGCGCCAATGAATATTCAGTCATTCTGCCCTGCCGGTGTCAGTCGAGCGGTTTGCGGGTGCCCGGCAGCACAGGCACCGACTCCATCCAGAAATACATTGAAAAGATGGTTACTTGATTGGATCAATCCATTGATCGCTTAACGCAACCTGATCGTCTGTCCGTCCTGCGCCTGACCTTCGGCCAATGGCGGCGCCATCGCTGGCTGCTGCCTGGCACGTTCGTCGACATCGTAAGATTTGAAGAATTCGCGTGCTGAACGGGTCTCGGGAAGCACGTACACGATGCCGCTGGTTTGCTTGAAAGCCGGGCTAACGATACGCTCATAAAAGTGGACCGGTACATTGATGCAGCCATAGGAAATCCGGTTGTCTGCGGTGGTGCTGGACGTCAGCCGCTCGGTACGCTGCTCCTTGGGATTGCTGGTGACTACCCGATGCAGGGAAATCGCCCCCTCGTAGTCTACCCAAAGGATTTCTTTACCATGAAGATTACGGCCGAGACTCGCGACGAAACGTCCGGCGGGCGTGGTCCGCTCGTCCGGTCGGATCGAAGACAATTTCCTTTTCCCGATATCCGGTATCGAATCATCCCCACGTGCCATGCCGAGCAGCGCGGCGGCGGCGCCCTGAATCTTGCCGGTGGCATCGAACATGAAAACCTTTGCATGCGCTTTGTCGACAATCAGGAATGGCAGGCGCTGGTTATCGCCTGAATCGACGATCCAGTCGGCCATGCTGCGTGCATCGTCGGATGCACTTTCTTGCGCGAAGTGTGCGCGTTTGATTGTTTGCTGTGCCATCGCTCGCGGGGCAACCGGCGATGCAGGCGCTATCCCTGCCGTTACGGACAATGCCTGCCCCCCATCCGTAGCGTGCGCGGCGGCTTGCGCCGCCGACACTGGGCTGACCATGCAGGCAGCCAGCAAGCCAAGTCCGACCAGCCTGGCCAGGACTGGCGCGCTCCAGCACGCGCTGGCCGCTCGCGTGACCGCATTGCCCGCCAGCGCAGGCAGTCTGATTTTTTTTGGGTGTGCCGTCATATCGGGTTGCAATTGTTAGTTGCGATCCTGTTTTGGCACACGCTTGGGCACCACGTAAGCCTTCGGCGGGGCCTCTACCGGCGGCGCCACGACCACTGGCGCCTGGACGATCGGCGGTTCAAACTGGTCAACCCGAGCGACAGTGGGCATATCTGCCGACACGATCGTCAATGGAATGGCCGGCGGCGCAAACGGCATACTTGGCAACGCAGGTGTATAGGGGACGGCAACATAAGGTGTCGAGGTCGGTGCCGTCGCTACCGGGGTCGTCACCGGCGTTGTTGGGATTGTAACCGGCGTTGTTGGCGTTGTCGGCACTACCGGGACGACCGGGACGACCGGGACGACCGGAACCACTGCCGCGACGATCGTGCCGGTGGTTCGCGCCACTGCAGGGCCGCAGCAAGGTGTCGCCAGCGCGTAAGTCGCCGGGCCGGCCACGGCCAGGCTGTAGCCGGTATAGCTGACAATCTTGTTGATGCCAACGTCGGCATTAACAAATTCTGCGGTAACGATTGGTCCGGCCACCAGCGTCACGCCGCCAGGATTGCCTTTTAATCCGGCCAGAGTCGCGGTGGTCGTGCCATCTGCAGTTTTGTTGGCAACGTTGGCAAACACATACATGTTCTGGGTCACCGGGCCACCGGTACCGGTGAAGCGGGTGGAGTAATCGGTCGGCGTTGTGTAGGCGACAGGATTGTAGTTCACGGTCGCCGGCGCATTTGGCCCGGTAATCGTGATCGGCGGTGCGGTTGCCGCAAAATTCAAGGTACCGCCGCCAATGCCCGGTGCACTCGCGCCATATCCGGCACTCATTACCAGGCCGAGCGGCAAGCCCAGGCTCAGTGCCGGAATAGCCGTGCCCCGGGTCAACGTGATTTTGCCATCGATATTGATATTTTCTGCGGCGCACATGGTGATGTTACCGTCAGTGGCCGTTACCGTGCCGCCCAGCGTGACTGGCTTGAATGCGATATCAGGCGTTGCCGCGACCGCCGGCGAGCCTGGGTTGAGATTCAGATTGCGGCCGGCGCCCAGCAACATGCTGCCGCCATCGGTCGTCATCGCGGCATTGATATTGAGGTCGCGACCACAGCACACTGAAATATTGCCGCTGACGGCAGTGATGTACGCATTTACGTTGACATCGCGCCCTGCAGTCATCACCAGGTTGCCGTTGGTCGGTGCCACGTAGGCATTGATATTGATATCCCGTATCGCGTTCAAGGTCAGGGTGGTCCGGTTAGGGACGCCTCCCCATTCAACAAACGACGCTTCGCGGATCGTGATATCGCCGCTGCCGGTACCGCTGGCCGCGGTCGAAATGGTGATATTGTTGGTGACCAGATCGGCAGAAAGCTGGGCACCGGTCATGGTGTCGCCAACGTTGTTGCCGATCGTGATGTCTTGCGGGTCGATCAGCCAGTTGCCGATTGCGCCAGCGGGTGCTGCGGTGGTGACGCGCGCGCCGCCGTGAACTTTGACATGGGCTGCCGAGGTGTCGATAAAGCCGCCGTTGCCGCCATTCGGGGCACTCGCATCCAAGGTGCCGCCGATACTGACGGTGCCGCTTTGCATGTCGCCCAAGAGCTTGATAGTGCCGCTGCGGTTATCCAGGGTCTGCGCCTCGATCACGCCGGTATTGTTGACCACGGTTTTCAGCAAGTCGCCGGCGGCGCTAGCAGTCAATAAAACCTGACCGCCATTGGCCCGGATCAAGCCGCCATTTTCAACCAGTGCGTTGACCGAACCCTGATCCACCATCACGTTGAGCAATCCATCGCCGGCGACGTCCAGCGTGATGCCATTGCCTGCTGCAAGCACTACCGAACCCAGGTTAGCTGAAATCACGCCCTGGTTGCTGACATTGGCGCCCAGCAGCGCGACATAGCCGCCATTGGCATTGATCGTGCCCTGATTGACGATGGCGCCAGCACCGGCGCCGGCAAACGTGTAATTGCCCGCCATGAAATTATTGTTGGTGATCGCCAGGGTCGAGGCCACCAGGCCGCCGACATTGACCGACGCGCCCTGGCCGAACAGGATGCCGTTCGGATTGACCAGAAAGACTTTGCCGTTGGCCGACAGATTGCCGAGAATGCTGGACGGGTTGGCGCCCACTACCCGGTTGAGCGCCACCGAGCTGGCGTTCGGCTGCACGAACTGGACGCTCTGGCCCGGCGCGATGTTGAAGCTCTGCCAATTGATGACGGCATTCTGGGTCGACTGATTGATGGTTGTGGTACCGACACCGGTATTAATGGTGGCGCTGCCGGCCGCGACTTCGCCGCCTGCCGGCAGCGCATAAACATTGGCGCCGCAGGCCAGCATCACCGCTACCGACAAGGCGTTCAGGGTCAAGCGCACCGAGCTTTGCGCCCCACTGGTGCAGGATGTGGATTTTTTGCCGGCAGCCTTGGCATTTTCAGATACCGCTGTGTAGGTGCCGGTCTTGTCGTTCCAGATCGATCGGTAGATATTGTTCATTTCATTACTCCCGTTATTCTTTGATGCCAAGCCGGCTAATGCCGCGTGGTCGACTGTGTTCAGAAATATTTCACTGCCTGTATCCAAAACCGGCCCGACGCGTCCGGCGCGGAGGTGGCAACGTCGCTGCCAAGCTTCCTGGCGTAATAGGCGCGCAGCATGAAATTATCCGGATCGGTCCAGTTGAAGCCGACGCCGGCACCGCTCAAGGTGCGGCGATTGGACCCGGCAGACCAGGGATTCTTGTTGATGCTGACGGCGCCGGCATCGACAAACGCGATCAGCTGCATGTGCCCGGGCATTTGCTGCGAAAATTTCGGCAGCAGCATCCTGGCTTCCACCGTCATCAGGTAACCCTGGTCGGCATAGGCTTCGCCTTCCGGATAGGCGCGCACGCCGTACATGCCGCCCAGTTCCATCTTTTCAGACACGTCCAGGTTTTTCGAGGCGATCTGTCCGCTCAGCGCTGCATACAGGGAAATGCTGTCGGTGACCGTCTGCAGCCGCATCGCGCTGAAACCGAGCTTGTTGTAATGGCCATTGCTGCGTGCCGTGGCGGCATCGAAGGCGCGTACGGCCGGCGTCTCGATGTCGATGTTGCCGGTGGTCCAGCCCAGCGAAAACCCGCTCACGCCGCCACCGCCCAAACTGTCCCGATGGTCGCCGACCAGGCTCGCGGTCAATGTCTGGGCTTGCTTGTCGGTGATGGCCGACGTGGTGTCGATCTTGTCCTGGAAAGTCTTGGCATCGAAAGCGAGATGGGCGTAGAGATTGGTATTGCGTGAGCGGATCAGCGGATAGCTGCCATAGACGCTGCCAATGTGTGCGGTGCCATTGGCTTGCAGCGGCTTGAATTCGCGGCCCAGCGCATAATGCAGGTAACTGTAAGCCACGCCGGCAGTCGCCTGACCGAAAGGCATCTGGTAAGAGGCGCGGGCATAGCTCATCCCCGATCCGGAGGTCAATACACGCAGCGAAGCGACATCACCCAAACCTGCCGGGTTATTCAGATTGACGGTGGCGCCAACCCGGTACTGGCCCGTGTAGCGGTTACCGGCATTGTCGGCATCGATACTGCCCGAAATCAATTTGCCGGGCAGAACATCGACAATCAGGTCCGATGTGCCGGGTGCCGTACCTGGCACCAGGGTCGATTTGATTTTGACACCGGGCAGGCTGGCAAGCTGTAACAGGCGGTGCTCCAGCGGCGCCGATACGATCGCATCGCCACTGTTGAGCCCGGCCAGCTGGCCATTCACCACTGAGTCCGACAGCTTGCTCTGGTTGCGCAGAATGACCTTGCCGTAACGGCCTTCGGCCACGGCGATGGTCACCATGCCGCCCTGGATATCCTGGGGCGGCAGGTAAGCCTGCGCCACGAAGTAGCCGTTGCGGTGGTAATGATCGGCGATTCTGGCTGCCATGGCGCGCAACTCCGATAGCGTCAGCTGGCTGCCTGGCACGAATCCGGTCAATGCCAGCAATTCGGTAGCGGAATAAGCCTGGGCACCGGTCAGATTCAGGCGATTGACGACAATTTTCATCGTGTCGGCAGCCGGAATCGCTGGAACGCTGGCCGGCTTGACTTCCACTTTCGGTGCGGTCTGCTGCGGAATGGCCGGCGGCGGAATCTGCTGCATTTGACTGCCGGAACTGGGGAGCTGCTGGGCAAAGACGCCTTGGCTCAGTGCGAGCAGCGCGAATGGCAATATTTTTGTATTTAACATGATCCCTCTGGGCGGTAATTAAGTGCGTGGCAGTGTTTTCCAGTGCCATGATGAATAGCGGAAACTATTTCTTCTGTGCTGTAGCGCACACTCCCCGATCCGCACCAGGTTTTAAGGACGGTATTGTGGTTTTTCTTATCGCAGATCAAGTGCAAGCAGGATGTGAGCAAGTCTGGGGCAGGCTTTCACCCGGACTCGCCAGAAGGTGGGGTAGCACCGAGAGGTTGGCTACCCAGTTATCCGAGGTAAACCGCGCGGACATTAAAAAACCGGCCCTCGGGCCGGTTGGTGCATGTGTTGCTTGTGCATGGATACCGTTAAATGATCCGCCCCGCGCGTCAGCTGGGCGGCAGCATCAACCGGTAACCGGCATGCGGTCGATCAGAGCCGGATCTGCGGCAAATAGCCGCCCGGCAGAATGCCGACCACTGACAGGACGATCACGATCAGCAGGATGATGAACAGTACCCGGACAATCTGCGCCACTGGTGCCGGCAATGGCAACATGCTGACAAGCCACCAGATAAGTCCAAAAACGATCAGATAGATGATGAGGCTGACGATGATATTCATATTTTCCCTTGATTACTGCTGTTTTTGTTGCGGTTAAAAATCGGCTGCGCTCACGGATTGGCTGCAGACGCTTGGTTTTGCAGGCTGCAGCCTTATCCGATGCGGTGATCGGATGCCGGCAGCGGCCAATTTGTTGTAACTAATGTGTTGCAACCAATGTATTGAAACTCCTGGCCGATCACATTCAGAGCATCTAGCGAAATGGCCACTGCATGGCAATGGCGCAATGGTGCAGCAGACATTTTGCTAGAGGCTCTGCGCAGCAAAAAACTGCGCAGAGCATCCTTGCCTATTTGGCATGAGCACGACTTGGTCGCACCCGTACCAGGATGCGCTGGGTTCACCGGCAGCAGCTGCAAGCAGCGTCAGCCGATGGACCCAGCCGTCATCCAGGGTCGCTGCTTACTTCGCCGGTACGACGATCACAGTACCGCCAGTGTCGCCCTTGGCACCGTCGTAGCCGGTGGCGCCGGTTGCGCCGGTGTTGCCGGTCGCGCCAGTATTGCCTTTGGCACCGTCATAACCGGTAGCGCCAGTCGCGCCGGCGGTGCCGGTCGCGCCAGTCGCACCAGCGCCACCAGTTGCGCCGGTATTGCCCTTGGCACCGTCATAACCGGCGCTGCCGGTCGCGCCAGTTGCGCCAGTTGCGCCGACCACGGCCGCGCCAGTCGCACCGGTGTCGCCGGTTGCGCCAGTCGCGCCGGCTGGGCCGGGAACGGCAACTGGCACGCCAACCGGAACGGCGACCGTGTCAACGCGACGCTCGCAAGCTGTAAATGCAACGGTACCAACAAGAGCCAGCAAAAGAATGGAATATTTCATGGTAAGCCTTTTCATTATGTTTTAAAAAATCCTGCGTTTTTGAGGCGGAATGCCTTCGACAACGCTATCTGCTCAAACTAGATGCATTCACTTCAGGAGATATCAGGCTCGGCACTTAATGTAACCACAGATGTCATTTACAAATCATCCAAGCGATCACCGAACGTGTACTGCGAATCCAGAGTAAATTGATTTCGTTTAACCAAGCCGAAGCATGCACTGGAAAATCTCGGTGTTCCGTGCGCTAACGAACAAACACGCCATCCGGCAACTTTTATAGTGTTTGTACCGGTAATTCAGAAAGATCCCTCTGTCAGATTTTGATGTTTCATCGAAGTTTGACTTGCCCGCATGCCGAAAGGTATGCGGGCTTTTTTATTTTTTCATTTCATGACACCTGCCCAGCCGGGTGATCGACGGGCCCCATGCTGGCCATCAAGCATGCCTGTACTGTAGTGCCAACACCTGCGGCAGCACGTACCTCGGCAGGCGCTACCAAGCGATTCAACATCAGATAACCTGCGCTTGACCGCGCCGGCGAGGAAAATCAATTGCCCCAATCGGCCGTGCGATGCCAGTCACCTGCAATTTTCCAGGATGCCATGACAAGTAAAACAATCCGATCGCAGCCAAATGAAAAAAGCGGCGTTGCCGCCGCTTTTTGGTATTTCCAGTGTCGACCTGATCAGGTTTGACTGGCTGTTGCTGGTCGCTCACGACTGACTGTCATGAATGCAGCCTTGGTGGCCCAGCTTATATCTTGCCCATTAGCAATAACACCAACAGGATCACCACGATCAAGCCGACACCACCGCTTGGTCCATAACCCCAGCTGCGGCTATGTCCCCATCGCGGCAATGCGCCAACCAGCATCAGAATCAGGATAATTAACAGAATGGTTGCAATACTCATTTGGTACTCCTCTTTACGGTTGTTATGCCGGATGCGCCGCGCGCATTCGACGCCGCGCATCGATCTCGAATCCGCGGCTTAGGCAATAAGAATATTGCCAAGGCAATCTTAAGTCGGTACGCAAGCGCACCGAACAAGTTAATGTGCGCCACTAAAATGTGGCCATCAAGCGCAAACATGCCCTGGAGTCAGCCAAGCTGGACGTCAGCCGGGTTGACCGGGGCCGACATGGCGATGAACGCTGACCTTGATGCGAACATGGCTACAGTGAATCGGCCCAAGTCCGCGCTGTGATATAGATTCACGAAAACTGACTAACTAAATTACGTACTTCCATGAAAAAAACTCTCTACATCTTTGCATTCCTGTTGACCGTCAGTGCCGCCGCCATGGCCCAGGTTCATTTCAATTCGGGCAGCGCGCGGCCGAACAATCCGGAAGCCGCCAAGCAGGCCGTCGTCAGCAAGCAGGCCGCCGTCAAAAAGCCGCGCGTCAAGCGTCCCCTCGCTTATGTCTATTGCCGCGACGGTTCACGCAGCCATTCACTGCAGAATGTCTGCACCGGCCATGGCGGCAAGCGCCGCTGAAGCATGGCATTGCCAGACTGGACTGCCGATATAACAACACAATAATAAATCTGGCCGATGGGTACGTTGCCACACAGAGCCCTCGGGACAACCGGCAGACAATGACTGGGTTGAAGCGATAAACAGAAGCGGCTGATTGCAGCCGACGGGCGCGCCGAATACACCGACCCAACCATACCAGGAACATCAAATGCTATCCGCCGTCGCCCGCCGCCCTTCGCGCTTATTCTTCGCCGTGGTCTTGACCGTTTTGTTTTGCGCCAGTTCGGCGACACTCATCGTCGGCTGGACACCAGGCGCAGCCGGATTGCCGGCGGAAATCGCTGCAGTACAAAAATAACGGCGCGGCTGGCTAAGACCTGCAAGTCGCGCCGGAATTCGAACCGCCTGACATCGAGCGCCAACGCGCTGGCATGCAAGCCGGCGTCGCTTTTTTTTGCATCGGTATCACTTTGCAGCGGCGAAAGCCGGAAATGCTCCATCGAACAATGATTCGATCAGGCTGATCAGCAGATTGATGCACAGGCCAATTCTGCAAAATCACCCGAAAACCGGATCAGCCCGATCATTCGCGTCAACCAATTCCGCTCGTCATGCGTTAGAGCTGGGTAACATGCATTTTTGTCGTGCCATCTCAATTTAAAAAAGGTTTTACATGAATAAGTTAATCGTTGCACTGGTTTCAAGCCTGTTTGCCATGTCTGCTTTCGCTGCAGCGCATACCGTCGCTCCTGCCACACCTGCAACGCTTAAGGCTGAAGCCAAGGCCGACCAGGCCGATGTCAAAGCGACTGCCGCTGAAGTGAAAACTGGCGCAAAGGCCGACGCCAATGTTGCAGCAGCCAGCAACAAAGCATCTGCAAAAAAAGCGAAAGCCCGTGCAAAGGCGGCAAAAGCCACAAACAAGGCCCGCGCCAAGGCGGCAAAAGCCAATCCAGAAGATAAAGTCACTGCAGATGCCAAAGCCGACAAGACAGAAGCGAAAGCCAATGCCAAAGCTGACCAAAAGGTCGTCAATGCCAATGCATCCGTTCAAAAAGTCAAAGTGGAAGCCACTGCAGACAAACTGAATGCCAAGACTGATACTGCCGCTGTCAAAGCTTCCGGCGCAGCTGATGTGAAAGCATCGACCGCCAAGTAATTGGTGCGTTTGACTGCATGAAAAGGCAGGCGCAGCCTGCCTTTTTTACGTCTGTCGAAAAGAGGAACTAGGAAAGAGGGAGAATTTTGGCTGAAGCTGGTGCCGATATCTGGTACCGAGATTGGGTGCCAACCCGGACTGCAATTCAAACCTTGTCCGCAGCTTATTCTCGAGCGGGAATGCTTCAGCTGGGTGACCAGTACATCGATCGTTAGATTTTCTTCCTCGACAATGCCTGCTGCCGTGCCAGGTCCGCCATCAGGTCGACCGATATCATCTGTGCCTTGGCTGCTTTCAAGGTGGTCACGTCCAGCGTATGTCCCCGTTTAACCAGTCGCTTGCCGGCCCAGGATGCGGATCGCGCTTCCTCAGCTGCGGCAAAAGCACTGACCGGCGCAATCTCTGCAATCCGGGCTGCCGGTATGTCAATCGGGTAAGTGGCGCGATCGGCGTCAGCCTGGGTGGCGCACGCCACATCGGTATACGTCACCCCACCGGCGTCGTTGATACATTGAACGATATCGGCGCGGGCCAGGCCGGTGCTGACAGTGAGCACGCAAGCGGCAACAATACTGTGAATAATCTGGTGCGAGGTCATGGTAACAATCCTGATGGGTCAATAACGTTCATCATGCAGGAAGTTACCAGCAGTATCTGTACGTCAGCACACCAAGATCACCCTCTATTTTCCGGCGCACCTCACTGCTTTATGCCGGGTCCTTGCCGCGGGTACGGGCTACGCCAGTCAGGATGCCGAGGCCCAGCAAGATAACCGAGGTAATCACGACATACAGTTGCGGTACGCCGGCCGTCACCATGGCCCAGGCGACGCCGCCGATCAGGATTGCGAGTCCAACAAGAAAAATCAGAAAAGACATGGAAAACTCCTTATAAGCCCGGCAGATCCGGGCGTTCGTAAAATAACTGGTGTGGTACTTCCTGTACCGCTTGAAAAGAATGCCATTGGCATGTGGCTGTTATCCCGGATTCGATCCGGGCGTTCTGTTCGCTAACGCACGATCATAAAGCTCAATTTTGTATACCCTTGCGGGACTGGTCAGCCAATGCCGCACAGGCCGTTGCAAATGCGGCGCAGAATTCTCCGGCCATATACCGCGGTCCATTGCGCTCCACTTAAAAAAAGAAAGTAGGCTCTCATGAATATCAATCTGGCACTTGCCCCCCTGGTTTCCCTGATCGCAGGCGTCCTGATTCTGGTGATGCCGCGCTTGTTGAATTTTATCGTCGCAATTTATCTGATCGTGATTGGCTTGATTGGACTGTTCGGCACCGGCAATTTTTTTCGATAAATTGATTGCGCGCCGCGGCACGATCAGCGGCGCGCCTGGAAAACTATGCTTCGCTATCTGAAAATTGCCGTCCTGGGCATGCTTGGCCTGATCGCCGCGCTCGCCGTGGTCATCGCCATCGTGTCCGAATATGACTGGAATCGCACCAAACCATGGCTCAGTGAGCGTGTCAGCCAGGCCAGCGGCCGGCCGTTTGTCATTCATGGCAATCTGGCGGTGGACTGGCGCAGGTCAGCGACAGAAGACCCCAGCTGGCACAGGTGGATACCCTGGCCGCATATCACGGCGCAGGATATCGTGTTTGGCAATCCGGAATGGATCAAGACGCCCGCCGATATGGCACGCGTCAGGCAGGTAACATTTTCGATCAGCCCGCTGGCATTGCTGCGAAAAGAAATCATCGTACAGAACCTGTTGCTGGACGAGCCGCTGCTGTTTCTGCAGCGCGGCAAGGATGGTGAAAACAACTGGACCTTCAAATCCGAGGCGGCGTCGGATTGGCAGTTCAAGATCAGGCAGATCGGCTTCAACCAGGGGAAAATTCATCTGGTCGATGCCATCAAGCGCGCTGATCTGAAAATTGACATCGATACCCTGGCCGACACCAAGGCCAGCGGTTACGATTTCGAATGGAAAATTGCCGGATTGCTGGGCAAGGAGACAGTGGCCGGCCGCGGCAAAGCCGGCGCCATCCTGTCGCTGCAACAAAACAGCGCACCGTACCCGGTACAAGCCGATGTTCGCATCGGCAAGACCACCATTGCCGTCAACGGCACCCTGACCAACCCGCGCGCATTAGGCGCCCTGGACGTGCGCCTGAAACTGGCCGGCATCAGCATGGCAAAATTGTATGCGCTGACCGGGATACCTTTTCCCGAGACGCCGAGCTTTGCCACCGAAGGCCACCTGACCGGTCAGTTCGGCAAACAAGGCAGCCACTGGCGCTATGAAAAATTCAGCGGCAGAGTCGGCACCAGCGATCTCTCCGGCACCTTCGACTATCAATCGAAGGCAGCACGCCCCTATCTGAACGGCACCCTGCTTTCCAAAACCCTGAAACTGCAGGATCTGGCGCCGCTGATCGGCGCCGACTCGAAGGCAAGCAAGGCCCAGCGCGATACCGCGCTGCGGCAACCATCGGACAAGCTACTGCCGGTGGAACCATTCAATACCGAGCGCTGGACCAGCATCGATGCGGATGTCAAATTTACCGCCCACAGAATCATACGCGACAAGAAATTGCCGATCGAGGATTTGATGGTCGATCTGCACCTCAAGGACGGTGTGCTGTCGCTGCTGCCGCTCAATTTTGGCATTGCCGGTGGCAATCTGGTGTCGACCGTGGTACTCGATGGCCGTGGAAAATCAATCAAGGCGCAAATGAAGATCTCGGCACGCCACCTGAAGCTGAAACAATTGATGCCGACATTTCAGCCAATGCAAGCCAGTCTGGGCGAAGTCAATGGCGACGCATCCCTGTCAGCTACCGGTAACTCGGTGGCGGCGATGCTGGCGTCGTCGAATGGCGAGATCAAGACCTTCATCGATGGCGGCACGGTCAGCAAATTATTGCTGGAAAAAATTGGCTTGAATATTGACCAGGTCATCCTGACCCAGATCACCGGCGACAAGCAGGCCCGCCTGAATTGCATGGCAAGCGATTTTGCGGTCACCAATGGCATGATGCAGGCACGCACCTTCCTGGTCGATACCGAAGATGCGATCCTCAATATTACCGGCCATATCGATCTGGCCCGCGAACAGCTGGCACTGACGATCAAGCCGGATACCAAATCGCTGCGCCTGATATCGTTGCGTGCACCCTTTTATGTGACCGGCAGCTTCAAGTCGCCTTCCGTCAAGGTCGACAAAGGCGTGCTTGCACTCAAGGCCGGCGCCGCCGTCGCGCTCGGCGTACTGGCTCCGGTGCTGACTGCTGTCCTGCCACTTGTCAACATCGGTCCGGGCAAGGACAGCGACTGCGCAAAATTATTGAGCGACGTGCGCAAGAAGGCGGTTGCACCGCCGCCAGGCAAAACCTACCGCGGCAAGCCGGTTGCCAAGCCAGCTGCCCAACCGCTGGCAAAGACATGATGTGGTATTAAAGACATGATGCTGTGGTAACCGGAGGTCCTGGACACATTGCGGGACCTGGACCTGGAGTCAGGCTGCGGGTCAGAACAGCTAGAACGCATTGCATCGATTGGCGCCTGGTGCATCTTCACCAGAACCGGTGGCCGCCAGGGTGTAGCAGCAGCGAATTTGGACAGCGAGCTGTCCGCCTGCGCAACTGCAATGGCTGGCAAGCATGTACGTGCCTTGCAACGGCACGCCCGGTCTCGTAGCGGGGCTAACAGCAAGGAGCGCCACACATCCCGTCACAACGCAGCGGCTAGCTGCCAATTCTGGTGAATTCTCGGAGGGAACGGGCTACGGGCTATGTGGGCAGCGCGCGTTGTTGCGCCCGACGCCGCTACGCCGCTCGCATGGGCAACCACCGGATGCGTCGCGAGGACCCTTGCAGGGCACCTCCTGGCTCGCAGGTCAATGCTGCCACGCAGCTGTGCGCATGTGCACGAAACTCCTGCGTACCCTAGTGCTGCATCCCAAATTGCCCGCTTGCACAGGCGCCTGTTGGCGAAAGGCGCGCTAACTATTCTGCCGTCTGCTGGCGCCGATATTCGGCACGTTTCATCTCTACATAGGTGGCGCGATCCATTTCGCGCAGCTGGCGTGGATAGCGCTCGGTCGCCGTAAACCAATCCTGCAGCCGTTTTTCCGGACGCGCTGCCGGCGCCGCACTGGCCGCCCCTAAAAAGGCATCGATCGCAAGGTAATACCGCATCGTATTGCGTTCCATCAGGCCGCGCACCCCGCCAATGAAATCGGGCTGGCCATCTGTGCCCTTGCCTGCCATCGAAAAGCCGACCTTGCCGGCGCCGACCGTACCGAGATACGTCTGCATCGCCATCCTGCCGGAAAAGCTGACTGCATAGGAATAGGTCAGATGCAAAAATGTCTTCGCATTCGGCAGCGGCACCGCTTCCAGCAAGATCCGGTAGTTGCTGGTGCCCATCGGACCTTCCTTGGCATTGAGCGCCACTTCCAGATATTCCGGCGTGGTCGTCGCCACGTTGAAATTGAATGCAACCCGCGCTGCATCGGCCAATTCTTCCGGTGTTTTCTTGCCGATATTAACGTTCAGGATGGTACTGGATTGATCGTTGACCGCATGGCAATACTTGGTATTGATATGCAATAGCATGATGTCGCACCAGTGGCCGGGATTGCTCAATCCGGTACTCACTGCGCCAAACGGATAGTCGACCACCGCATAAATATCGCCCTTCAGACGATTCGGCGTTTCAGCTGAATCGAGTACCAGTGGCCGTTTGAATTGATTTTTCCGCAATGGCTCCTGCAGTGACAGATGCCTGGCACGTAGTGCTGCCACCCGATCGGATTCTGCCGGGGCCGCCTGCGCGATGCCAGCGGCGCCGGTGGCACCGGCAAGCAAAAGGCAGATTAACCAGCCAGACGAACCTGTGCTTGGACGTTGATGCATGATTTCTCCATCAGATAGAATTTCGGAATTGATGCTGTAACGAAGGCAACCGTCTACAGCCAGTAGGCCATGCGCCTGGCGGCCCATTCCTTGAGCTTGTCGCTTAGCGGGCGCTGGTTCCATTGTTCGGTAGTGACTTCAAGCGAATGGCGCAAGTCTTCGGAAAAGGCATTTTCCATCGCCGTGCCGAATTCCGTGCCAAACACCATCACGTTGATTTCACTATTGTGCAAAAAGCTGCGGGTATCGATATTGGTGGAACCGACGGTCGACCAGAATTTGTCGATCACGGCAGTCTTGGCATGCAATACCGCGATTTGCAGCTGATAGATCTTGATGCCGCCGGCCAGCATTTCGCCGTAAAACGACTGCGCCGCATGCAGCACCAGGCTGCTATCGGTAATGCCCGGCAAAATGATTTTGACATCGACGCCGCGCTTTGCCGCTTCCAGCAAGGCTTGCAGAATCTGCGGGTCCGGCACGAAGTAGGCGCTGGTGATATGCACCGTTTCCTTGGCTTCCTGGATCGCCAGAATATAAGCCTTGTAGATTTCATGGTCGCCATCCGGCGCGCTGGAAACCACCCGCACCAGCTTGTCGCCGGCTTCGGCTAAAGTCGGAAAGTAATTGCTGTCCGGCAGATCCTGCGATGGCTGGCTGGCCCAGTTTTCCAGGAAAACCCATTGCAGCGCAGCGACCGCCGGTCCTTCGATCTTGACATGGGTATCGCGCCAGCCGACTTCGGCATTGCGCCTGGCTTTGGAGCGAAACAGCGAACTCTTGGCATAGGTATCGCTGATATTGACGCCGCCGGTAAAGGCCACCATGCCATCGACGATCAGGATTTTCCGGTGATCGCGATTATTCGGTGTCCATGGCCCCATCAGTTTGAATGGATTGACCGGATTGAATGCCAGCAGCTGGATGCCGGCATCGCGCATCCTGTCAAAAAACTCTTGCGGGGTGCCGAAGGTGCCGACGCTATCGTAAATGATATTGACTTGCACGCCGGCACGCTGGCGTTCGATCAGAAGATCGGCGAATTTGATGCCGAGCTCATCCTGGTCGAATATGTAGGTTTCCAGATTGATGTGATTTTTAGCCGCACGAATTGCCTCGATCATGGCTGCCATGGTTTGCGGCCCGTCGTACAGCAAGGTGACTTTGTTGCCAGCGATCAGAGGCTTGGCGGTTGCGACTTCTTCCAGTGCCGCCAGGGTAGTGATATCCGCGTGCGGATTACGCCAGCGCTTGATCAGCAGCGAATTGGATTTTTTTGTACTGAGGGTGCCGTTCGCATTGGTCACCGTCGGATTGGCCGGTGCATCCAGCGAACTGCTCAGGTTGTGCACTTCGGGCAGCGCAGCGCAGGCAGTTGCCAGCACCGCGACTCCGATCATGCAGACAGACTGCATGATCCGCCTGATACGCGCAGCGCAGCCGGTGCGGCGTGCCGTGTGGTTGCCGATGGCTGCGCCCGATTTCATTGGGTACGGGTGATGACGCCGTCGTTGATCTGCACTTTCTCGCCGACCCGGTATCCCGGCTCGGTAGGCGATACGACAGTCTGGGTGGCGCCATGCTGCATGCGGACCACTACTTCATAGTGGCTCGCTTTGCGGGTCCTGGCTTCGATTTCACGGCCGGCATACGCGCCGCCTACCGCACCGGCGACTGTTGCCAGTTTCTTGCCATTGCCGCCGCCGACCTGATTACCCAGCAAGCCGCCAACCACGCCGCCGCCGATCAGGCCGATCAAGCCTCCTTCGCCTTTGACTTCAACCAGATTGACTGCCTCGACCGTACCGCAGGTCTGGCAAATGCGGGCTGCGCGCGCAGGAGCGGGCGCTGCGGCATTCTGCAATGACTGGCCAAGTACGCTGCTGGTAGTGCGTTCATTCATCACCAGATTGGCGGTCACGACGCTGTTTGGCGCAATCCGGTCACGGCCGCGGATCGTGTAGGTACCAGTGTAAGTGCCGCTACTGACTTCATCCAGAAGAATTTTGCCGCGCACGCCATCGATGACCAGATTGACCTTGGCACCAGGCGTACCCAGTACCGTGAACTCCAGCTCCTGGCCGCGATTCAGATCAGCTGCCGGCACCACGCTGAAGCGCTCGATTTTCAGGTTGCGGCTTGCCATGGCTTGGGCGCGGCGCGCACCGGCGACAGATTGCAAGGATTCCGTCAGCACCGCGCTGGCGACCTGGTTGCCGACCCGCAGATTGGCGGTCACAGGGCTATTGGCGACAATCTGGTCGCGGCTGTTGATCGTATAAGCGCCTTCATAGTGGCCCGCATCGACTTCGGTCATCGCAACCGTACGGGTTGCGCCATCGATGCGCAGCGAAGCCGAGCCGCCCGGCGTGCCGTACAGATCGAAATTCAATTCGACGCCCGGGTTCAGGCGCCGCACTTCATTGACATTGAAGCCTTCGATGCGGGGCGCCGAGCGCTGCGTATTGTATTGTTGGGTCTGATATTGTTGGGCCTGCGCCTGGATCGGCAACAGCGCCAGTGGCATGAGTGCGGACATGGCGACCACGCCGGTCAGGAATTTTTGTGCAATTTTCATTTGTTTCCCCTGTAACGGTAATGCGATCCATTCGAATGAAGTGATCGATCTTGCTTTTGTTTGAGCTTAGACGATAGCCAAACCAGTCAATCAGGTCTGTGTGCTAGCGAACATGTCTGCCAAATGCAGGCTGACTGTCTGTTTTTTGGTGTGATCAGTATTGTTGATGACCGGGCATCCTTATCGGCACCCTGCGACAGGCAGGGCGCCGATAAGGAAAAGGCATCCGTAGCGCTTGCGCCGCGGATGCCTTGCCGGTGTGCTGCTCATCTCTGCCTTGATTCAGGCAGCAGGTTTACCTGGCCCGGTTACCGGGTGCCGTTACCGGGTGCCGGAGACTTCGACTTCGACGCGACGGTCAGGCTGCAGGCAGGCGATCAGTTGCGGGCTTGCTTTAGTACCTTTGCATTCGCCGGGCTTGGTCACTGGGTCCGATCCGTTGACGCCTTTGGCAGTGATCTTGTTTGCCTGGATCCCGGCCGATTGCGCCAGATACGTCTTGACCGCTTCGGCGCGGCTGGTCGACAGCTTCATGTTGTAGGCATGCGAGCCGAGTCGGTCGGTATGGCCGGTAACGATGACGACATCGAAATCGGTGCCTTTCAAGTCAGCTGCAAGCTTGTCGAGCGCTTGCTTGCCGCCTGGTTTGATCACCGACTTGTCGAAGTCAAACAGCGAGTCGGCCGAAAAACTCACCTTGGTCGGTGCCGGTGCCGGCGCCGGCGCTGCAGCAACGACTGGCTGCGGTGCTGGTGCGGCCGCGACAAATACCGGTGCTTCCGCGCGCGCAGCCGGGGTTGGTGTTTTGCTGCCGAAACGGTAGACCAGGCCGACCGAGATCAGATCGACGTCGCCCTTGTTGCCGACCGCATCGTTGATGCGGTAGCGTTCGATTTCACCGCGTACGGCCAGCGCATCGTTGAACGCATACTGCAGGCCGCCGCCAAACTTGTAGCCGCCGGCGCGCTTCTCAGGGTTGGGATTGGTGACGCGCACCGCGCCGGTTCCCCGGAATGAATCGCGGGTATCGGCGTAGACTGCACCAACCCGGCCGAACGCGGAAAACCGGTCGGTGATCGGCAAAATCCCGACCAGATCGAGATTGAGTCCCCTGACCTTCATGTTGCCGGTCAGCGTACCGGTTGGCACCGTGGTGGCAAAATAGCCGAAATTGCCCAGGTCGAAATAACCGCCCTCAACAGCAAAATTGCGGTTGAACTGATAACCGCCAAACAGCTTGCCGCCGGTCGAGCGGTCGTCATCGGTGATCGAGCTCGAGGTAAAGCCGCCGGCCGTCAGGCCGCTGCGGATTCGCGGATCATCGATGGTCGCACGCGACTGGCCGACGTTGGCGCCAACGTACCAGCCGGGTTGTCCGACTTCGTCCGCCATCGCGAATGGGCTGGCAACTGCCGCCAAGGCAATCAGACTCAGCGCGGTTGATGTTCTTGTTAATTTCATTCTATTCTCCAAAATAATTTCAAAACTTTTATGCTTGTTGCAAATTCCATGTTTTCTGGTTCAGCCGGTAGGCGCTCACCGAGCGCCTACCATGTCATCGGCATGGCGGAATGAAACCTGTGCGGCAGTCACCCATCATGCGTGATGTCGATTTACTGACAACCAAGCGGTGCACTGGCATGCCCCGGCACGGAAACGGTGTTGGAATCAAACACGAACGCGCCATCCGTGAATGCGCCGGCAAACAGGCGTCCGCACGAAGTGGCACCGGTCGTCATCGTGATATTTGCACCGGCCAGGATATTGCCTTGCCAGATCGAGTTGGTACCCAGCGTGGCTGACGAGCCAGCCTGCCAGTAGACATTGGATGCCTTGGCGCCATTGATCAGCAGAATTTTTGCGCCGGCTGCCGTGCCGACCGAGCTCGAAGACTGGAAGATGAACGAAGCATTCGGATCGCCTTGACCATCAAGCGTCAGGTCGCCTGTGATCAGGATCGATGTAGTCGATTGATAGACACCGGGAGCAAACAGATTGTCGCCCTGGACCAACGCGTTACCTGTCGGCGCACCGAGCGTGGTGCCAGCTGCAATAGGGGTGGCGCCGCCCAGTGAACCCGCTGCCGGTGGGCCGGCTGGTGGCGTGATGCTCAGATATGCTGCACGCAAGGCAGTCCGCACTGCATTGGCAGTGGTGGTGTCTGGAAAGGTAGGCGTGATGACTGTGCCAACGATGGTCGGAGGGGAACCGCCGCACAAGCCGAAGCCGCCGATATTATCGACCGCCACTGCATTACAGGTGGCGGTTGGGTTCAGCACGACGTTGCCATTGATATGGGTAATCGGCACCGTCAGCGTATTGGTGACGCCAGCAGTCGCGGCAATAGCATAGGTGGAAGCCGTGCCAAGGTTGACCGCTGAAGCCGGCGTTGCGGTTGCAACCGTTGCCGTCTTGAAGTTCCAGGCATAATCACAGCCCATCGGCGTTCCAGCGGCGCTGGTTACACTCTTCAGAATCACCGCCGTATAGCTGGTGTTGGCAACCAGAGCCGACGACGTGGTGAAGGTGGCGACATTGGTGGTCGCGTTATAGGTTACCGAGGCCGGCACCAGTGCAGCGCCGCCGACCGGTGCCACTGCAAAACTGGCAGCATTGATGGTTGCAGCGTTCATCGGCATGCTAAACGTCGCCGTGATCAATTTGCCGCCGCCAGCCACACCGGTGGTGCTGGTGGTTGCCACTTGATTACCATTGGTAGGACTGGTCACCGATACCATCGGTATGGTCGCGCCTGCGCTTGGGCATACTGCGCCTGGTACGATGGCACCGACTGGTGCAGTAAACACCGCCACGCTCGCGCCCAGCACCGGGTCGCGCCCGCCGCCGCCGCCGCAACCGGCGATGATTGCGATCAGCAGGCACGGTACGGCCAACTTTATTCCTGTGGAATAGGTATGAAATCTGTTCATGTTATTTTCCTCTGTTGATGGTGACTGTTTTTGCACGGATTGACGCGATGGGCGCCAATCGGTGTCATTTGAAAATTTCGCACGGCCTGAATCGACTGGAAACGCTACTTTCATGCAAGAAGTTTGCGTCGTTGCAAGCCTTTGATCGGTGCGCTAACGAACACAGCCGCAATTGCCCAGGCGGTTCTGCACACCATGGTCTATTTGATAATGACAAATTGGCCATGCCTCATTACGTCATGCCGTATGCGCACAGTGGCCAAATGGTCTTTGCGGTTACCCGGTTCGATCAGCGGCAAGGCGCTGCGCGGCTGGATCGGCTACCGGTGCGACAGGGGGAATGGGCGACACAGGGGCAGGCGATGGGACAGCAGCAAGCGGCGGCACTTCGGCAGGCGGCAAAAAAAAGTCGCGCGGCGCCGTGCACAGGCGCTGCCACAGCATGCCTGCCAGTGACCACTCATGCTTGAGATTGACCCGGCGCGAACGCAACGCCACCGTCAGCGCCAAGCCGAAGCTGACTGCCAGATTGGTCAAGCCGATCAGCGTCAGGCCGACCAATGACAAGATCCACTGCTGGGCACTCAACTGATGATCGAGCGCGATCAGGGAAAAAGCGAAATTGGCGCTGGAAAAAGTGATATGCCGGATATCGAGCGGCAAGCCGAGCAAGATGCCGAGCGGGCCCATGGTGCCGAGCATGAAACCAAACGATAAATTGCCGGCCAGCGCGCCGAGATTGTCGCCAATATAGTTGGCGATCCTGGCCAGCCGCACCGGGCCGAACAGGCGCTCGAGCCAGCGCAACTGCTGCAGTCGGATTGCAACATTGCTGTAAGCCGCCTTGTTATCGTAATAACCCGAAATCAATCCCGCCAGGAACAGGCAGACGCCGGCCACCGCGGCATACAGCAGTGCCGGACTATGAATCGGATCGATGCCGTGCAGTAGCAGTTGCGCCTTGTCGGGCCCGACCAGGGCGCTTCCACTAAGCTTAGACCAGGCCCAGGCGATCAGATAGGCAACCGGCATGGCCAGTGCGACGTTGCCGACAATCGCAATGAATTGCGAGCGCAGCATGCGTATCGCCAGCTCGGCCAGTTGATCGAGTTTCTGTTTGCCGCTATCGATTGCCTGCGCCATCAGTGCAGCAGTCATGGCCGGCTGCTTGGTTGCAATCGTGAAGTGCAGCATGTAGACCAGAATGAAGCCCAGCCCGTAATTCAGGCTATCGGCCAGCGTATTGGCAGGCAGGCCCAGGCCCAGCTTGCCGGTCAAAATTTTCAGCAGCGCCATGCAGCCAACGATCATGCCGGCGCCGGCAGCCGAACGCATCATGCCCAGCCATTCGGCACGGGTATTGGCCACATAATGCTCGCCGGTGCGGCTGGCGCGCTCGGTTACCTGCAGCGCCAGCAATTCGATATTGGTCTTGAACAGGTCGAACAGGCTGTTCTTGCGGTTCTCCGCCGTCACCAGATCCTTGAACAGATGCACTGCCACTGGCGCCGCATCGTCGCCGCTGGCATCGAGCAATGTCAGCAAGGTACGCAGGCGGTCGATGCTCTGGGTCAGACGCAGCAGCAGACGGGTCAGGCTGACCGAGGTGCCCTGCACCGCCGACGCACGCCGGATCTTGCCGACGATTTCCTGGCATTGTCCCAGCAGCACGTCCAGGTGCCGGCTATCCTCGCGTACCGTACGGCGCTCCAGCAGCCAGCTGCCATAGGTTTCGACATAATCGTTGAGTTCGGCGTTCTGCCGCAGAAAAGGTGACTCGAACGCTTCGATCGCCGGATAATTGCGTACCAGTTCGGCTTCGAGTCCGATTGCACTGATGCGGTAAGACAGTACGTGGGTTGCACCCAGCAATTCCTGCAGCAGCCGTGTACGCAGCGCCATGGCTTCACGCCGGCGCAATCCCAGTGCGCCGGTGACGGCGATCCATAAGCCATTGTCGAGCGCGCACACCCAGCGGTGATCGTCGTCGCGATCGAACAGCTTGCCGAAAACATCCTTGATGTATTCGTCGCGCACTGCCGGCGGCAACCATTTATAGTTAAAGCAGCGCCACACTGCGCTCCAGAATCCGATACTGAGTGTAATGCCGGTATCGCTTAGCAAATGTGACAGTTTGCGGGTGCAAATGACCCGAGCCAGATAGCTGCGCAATGCCTGCGCGTGCCCCGGATCACTCTCAAGTGCACAGCACAAGGTGCGCAGATTTTGGGCCGATTGCTCGACATCGCCGGCGCGACGCGGACGCAGCGCCGCCACCAGCTCGCGCAACGGCGTCAGCTCGGCGCCAGTGTTGGATGCGGCAAGCCGCGCGAGAATGTGATGTACCGGCATGGGGTCAGGTGGATTGTGATTGGGTGATGCCATCCATTACCTGGGTGGCGTCAGCATTAAAGGTAGACACTCTGTTTGCCGATGAAAACGCCAACCGACTGCCCCGCCTTGTTACAGGCAGACCAGTCGGTCCGGGCCGGCATTGCAGCCGATCCGCGCACTACCGGCGCTGCTGCGCCGGCAGTTGCTGCAGTTAGTAGCGGTACACGCGGCCGTTTTCGATGCGGGCACGCGAACCGACTTGCAAGTCGCCCAGGCTATCCTGCTCGATGGTCTGGTAGCTGCGGTTGTCCAGGCGTACCGAGATCTGGTACATCTCGCGCGACTGCACGCGATTGCTTTGCTGGATCTGATTGCCGACCACTGCGCCGCCAACCACACCGGCTACGGTCGCAATCGTCTTGCCGCTACCGCCACCGACCTGATTGCCCAGCAAGCCGCCAACCACGCCGCCGACCACAGCACCAGCGCCGATGCTGTTATTCGATGTTGCCGGAATCACCTGGATCGCATCGACTACACCGTAATAGGTGGCGTACGATGGCGATGATGAGGAAGACGGATAAACCGGTGTGCTGACTTGCTGGGGAGCGCTGGCACAGCCGCCGAGCAAGCTAGCGACCGCGAGTGTCGCGGCAGCCATAACATAAGTTGTTTTCATGATTTTTCCTGTTTCATTGAAACCATTGATGCCGGGTCGTTTTTGACCGGCATGGTCGGTTCAGACTGGTTGGTGACCATCCTGGAACGGTCATGCATTCCAGGATGGTGAAGATCGAAAGACCGGTATCCGGCTGCCGCCATATCAGTCGGCGAACCGGCGAACCGGATCGGCTCAATCCTTATTTGATGCGCATGTCGTTTTTCACCGATGTCACGCCGCTCACACCCTGCGCCACGGCGACTGCCTGATTCATGTCGGCACGTGAGTTGATGAAGCCGGTCAATTGCACCTGACCGTTGTATGTTTCGACATTGATTTCAGTCGACTTCAAACCTGGCGTGTTGAAGATGGCGGTTTTCACCTTGCCGGTGATCGCGCTGTCATTGACATATTGACCGGTGCTCTGATGGGTCGAGGTTGCGGCACAGCCAACCAGGGAAGTCAGGGCGATTGCTGCAAAAATCAGGGAAATGCCTTTAATTTGTTTCATGATGATGTTCTCCAGATAATTTCAAATTGTTCAATCAATCCTTATCTGCCGGGACGCATCGCGCCCTACGACAGATTAAGGCTCTTTACAGGGAACTGATGACGGTTTTGGCGCCAGTCAGTTCGACATCGACACGACGATCAGGCTGCAGGCAGGCGACGACCTTGGCGCTTTTCGCACCCTGGCAATCATCGGCCTGGGTGACTGGCTCGAGCTCGCCCTTGCCGGCTGCATCGATCCGGCTGGCCTGGACATTCTTGCTGATCAGGTATTCCTTGACCACCTGGGCACGACGCTCAGACAGCTTCTGGTTATAGCTATTGCTGCCGTAGCGGTCGGTGTGACCGGTCGCGACAATGCTGTCGAAGGTGGCGCCGTCGAGCTGGCGCACCAGGCCGTCGAGCATCGTCATGCCTTCCGGCTTCAATACCGACTGGTCGAATGCAAACAATGCATCGCCCGAAAAACTGATTTTCTGTGGCAGCGCTGCTGCCTGTGGCGCAGCGGCAGCAACGACGATCGGCTCTGGCGCCGGCGCAATCGCGGCAATCGGCTTTTTGCTCGGGTCGCACGACTCAGAGGTAGTGCCCTGGGTCCAGGCGCCGGTATGCCAGCACAGTCCGTTGGTGCTGGTCACAATCGTGGCGGCAGGTGCATCAATCAGATAGCCATGATTTTTTGCAGGTGCTGCGGCCATCACGCTAAGCGGGGCCAGTGTGGTCACTGCAAATGCAGCAAGAATCAAATTTTTAGCTAGTGTCATTTTATTTTTCCCTATTGGTTTTCACTTCGGGAAAATTCCCGCAATGAGAGGCGTCATCAGATGCCGCCTTGCCAGTCGAATCCAGCGTCAAGTCAAGCAAATCGCTGCGTCTACTAAGCGTCAATGGGGTCAGATTACGCATCGATGCGGCAGGCGTCCGTTCGTTAGCGCACCGATTGCAAAATAGATGCATTCGTCGCAACCGATGATGGAATCGGCATGCCTATGCGCCCCGCTCGCGCGATAGATAAAAGCCATGACGGCTGCGCACAAACTCTGCGGACACAGACAGACACAGACAGACACAGACAGCGTGGCGATTTGCACAATGCTTAAAAAACGACGCCGAATCAGATGCGAGAAAAATTCTGGCCAATAGAGTAATGGCGATGCGATATGTGTCGTTGGCCTGCGCAGCAATCGCTGCATCGTCTTCAATTCCAGCAGGAACTTTTTCCGTAGATCAATCTCAGACAGGCATTGAAAACAGGCCTGCCAGATCGTGGGCAGGTGTTGAAATAAAGGATACGGTTTAATGAAGAGTCAACCAATCAGTCATCCTCGGCGCCTGGCATGCGCAATTGGCGCTGCCTGTAGCATGCTGATTTTGAGCGGCTGCGGTGGCGGTGCGCCCGAAGCCTATCCGGACGCTGCAGCCGATGGGCAGAGCCGGCCTGCCGAAGCGCTTGCCGCCAGCCCGCAGGCCCCTGCCGGCACGGCGGCCCAAGTAAGGCACGATACGTACAATTCGCACACTGCACATCATGCGCGCACGCTGACGACCAAACGCATGGATGGCGCGTCGTTTACCCTGAATTCATCGGCACAATTCAAGGGCTTCAATCCACAGGTGTGGAATGATCATAAATCATGGTATGAATGTGACTGCGGCAGAAAATCGCAAGCCCAGCCCAATACCATGCCATGGAATCCGGCCGGCTAAAGGCCGAACCACTGCAACCCATCATGCGCAATTCATCTCCCTGCATGAACCGCCCACACCGGATGCAGGCAGCGCATGATCAAACCTGGTCAAACACGATCACGAGATGATCAGGTCCAGCCGCCATCGCGCCCAGCCGATCGACCGCACAGCACACAAGCACCAGCGTCCTGCAAAAAGACAGTGAATGGAAATGAACAGGACGCGCACCGGCAACGGCGGCAGGGGAAACATGCAAAAATGGTCGGTGGCTGCCCGATAGCAGCCATCGACCATCTCATCTCCGTGCCTGATCAGGCACGACATTGCTCTGCTCGACTCGACCCGACTTCGGCATGACAATCGTCGAGCGAACGTTACAGCGAGCCGACGATTATTTCAAATGATTTGAAATCAGTTTGGTCATTTCAAACATCGACACCTGCTTCTTGCCATCAAAAACGGCTTCCAGCTTGGCATCGGCATTGATCATGCGACGGTTGGCTGGATCTTGCAAATCATGCTTCTTGATGTATTCCCAGACTTTCTTGGTAATCTCGGTGCGTGGCATCGGTTCTGCACCCACGACTTCTGCCAGCTTTGCTGACGGCGTCACCGGCTTCATGAAACCGGCGTTCGGTTTGCTTTCCTTCTTTGCTGCTGTAACCATGCAATACTCCTAAAATATACTTGTTCCAAAAACTCGAAACCCCGCATGCGATTTCTCGGGCGGGGCTTGCGGTACGGGTTCCGGAATGTCCGGGCCTTGCAACGCATTTTAACCTACTTCGATCCATGCCCGGCAATAGAGATCAACAGAAACCACAAGCCGACATCGTGGCCATGCCGATATCACTTGCCAGGCAACATCGGCGCCGGCCATCGGCATGGTTGATTGGTGCTTGCGTCAGGCAACATCGACCGTTGATCGCGCCCGCGGCAATGTCAGAATGACAGGACCAACCCAAGGAAGTCAGCATAATGGCGGCAAATACCCTGCTTTTGAATTGATTTAAGCAACAACTTGTACAGCAACCAACAATTTTCATTGTCCTGGCGATGGCGCATCGTGCCTCGCATGCATTTTGACATGACAGCATTTGCCGGCCCGACATCGCAAATATTTGGTAATTTCTGAGAAACAAGCGAAAATTATTTCATGGCCAGTGTGAAATATCTGCGCAATATCATATGATTGCGGCCCATTCCAAGTAATGAAGACTTTATGACAGATGCATGTGGCGTCGATTTCGGCACGTCCAATTCCACGGTTGGCTGGAGCCGGCCAGGACAATCCGCGCTGCTGGCGCTGGAGGACGAGAAAGTGACCCTGCCTTCGGTGGTGTTCTTTAACGCCGAAGACAATTCAACGCATTTTGGCAGGGCCGCGCTGAACTCTTACCTGGCCGGTTACGAAGGCCGCCTGATGCGCTCGCTCAAAAGCCTGCTCGGCTCCAGCCTGATCGATGGCCAAACCGAAGTGCTCGGGCGTGCACTACCGTATCGGGACCTGCTGTCGCAATTCATCGGTGCGTTAAAGCAGCGTGCGCAGCATGCGGGGGGCCGCGAATTCGACCGGGCCGTGTTTGGACGGCCGGTGTTTTTCGTCGATGGCAATGCCGACGCCGACCAATTGGCTGAGCAAACGCTGGCCGACATTGCCCGTGCAGTCGGCTTCAAGGAAATCGCCTTCCAGTTCGAACCGATCGCCGCCGCATTCGATTACGAATCGCAAATCGATTCAGAGCAGCTGGTATTGGTTGCCGACATCGGTGGCGGCACATCGGATTTTTCACTGGTGCGACTGGCGCCGGAACGCGCCGTCAAGATCGACCGCCGCAGCGATGTGCTAGCCAATGCCGGCGTGCATATCGGCGGCACCGACTTCGACAAGTATTTGAGCCTGTCGAGCGTCATGCCGCTACTGGGTCTGGGCAGCCGATTGAAAAACCAGAGCGAAATGCCATCCAGTTTTTACTTCAATCTCGCGACCTGGCACACGATCAATCTGGCCTATACCCGGCAGGCGGAAAATCAGTTGAAGGATATTTATCGCGATGCGCAGGAGCGCGACAAGCTCGATCGCCTGCTGGACTTGATCGATCAGCGCGCCGGCCACTGGCTGGCGCTGCAAGTCGAACAGGGAAAAATCGCACTGTCGGATGCTGATTCCGCGGAACTGGTTCTGGACCGGCTGCTCCACCAGCAAGCCATCGTACTTGACCGACCGCGCTTCGACCAGTCGATCGCACAGCTGGTGGCGACCATTGAAAGCACCGTGCTCAAGCTGCTGGCCGACGCTGGCGTCGGCAAGGATGCCATCAATACGGTGTTTTTCACCGGTGGCTCGAGCGGGGTGCCTTTGCTGCGCAATAAAATCGCCGCACTGCTGCCGGATGCGCAACGCGTCGAAGGCGACCTGTTTGGCAGTATCGGCGCCGGCCTGGCACTGGACGCCGCCAGACGATTCGGCTAGCCACAGCCGCAGCGCACGAAAACTGGTAAGCTTGGATTGGCACGATGCCGCGAGAAAGAAGCGTCGCGGCACAATCTGTTTTGGACACCGCGACCAAGCTGCACGACTGAGCATGACCATTTCGTCAACATGACAACCTGACCATGACCATGAACACCAATTTTGCCAGCACTGAACCGGCGCGCGCAGAGATCGATCTGCTGCAAGGCCCGGCCGTCATCGAATTCGGCACATCCTGGTGCGGATTTTGCCGCGCAGCCCAGCCATTGATCGGTGCCGCATTTGCCGATTATCCGGGCCTTCGCCATATCAAGATCGAGGATGGCAAGGGCCGGCCTCTCGGACGTTCGTTTCGGGTCACGCTGTGGCCGACCCTGATATTTCTCAACGACGGCAAGGAAGTCACGCGCCTGGTGCGCCCGCAGGATGCCGATGCGATTCGCCAGGCGCTGGCGCAGATCGCCGCTGCCGCTTGAATCCGGACTTTCGTCTTGAAACCGCGACTGCGGCCATGGCTGGCGTTCGCTGGCCCTTGACCCCGGCGGCGATCGGCCTTCAGAAAATTGTTCCCTGCCGTGATAATTTTTTTAGTTTTTCAATTCACACGCAGATTTAACTGTGCTGCCACTGGCACCGGCTGGACCGGGCCGCTGGCACAAGCCAACTCTTCACCATAAAGGAAACATGCATGAAGCTGTATTACGCGCCGGGCGCCTGCTCGATGGCACCGCATATTGTCGCCTGCGAAGCAGGACTGACGATTGAACTGGACAAGGTCGATATCGCGAACAAGAAAACCGCCGATGGCGGCGATTACTGGAAAATCAATCCGAACGGATATGTTCCCGCACTGGCAACAGATGACGGCCAGGTGATCACCGAAGTCGGCGTCATTTGCCAGTATCTGGCCGATCAAAAACCGGACGCGAACCTGGTGCCGAAATTTGGCACGATCGAGCGCTACCAGCAGATGGCGGCATTGAATTTTGCCGCGACCGAGATTCACAAGCAGGTTGGCGCACTGTTCAATCCCAAGCTGACGCCGGAGATGAAGCAGGTACAAATCGGCACCATCGAGCGACGCTTTAATGCGCTTGAAAGCAGGCTGGAGGGAAAATCCTATGTGATGGGCGAGCACTTTACCGCTGCCGACGCCTATCTGTTTACGGTTCTGGGCTGGACCAGGATTCACCAGATCGCGCTCGACAAGTGGCCCAACATCAAAGGCTACGTCGCACGCATCGGCGCCAGGCCGAAGGTGCAGCAAGCGATGAGCGCCGAAGGTCTGCTTAAATAAGCTTGCTCAAATAAGTCGCCACCGATGCCAACCCTGTTTTGACAGGGTAGGCATGGTTGCCCCTCGCGGTGTCCGTGATCACCTCGAATGAGCATCCGACACTGGGAGTCTGCGGCAAGCACCCTGTTCTTCATTTTCTCCACCAGTTTTCATTTTTTTTTGCCGCATTAGCCGGCACCCTGCGCGAGCGTCCAGGCAAGCTCTCTCCGATCATATTGCCGATTCAATCCGGGTTGCAAACCGCCCCATTCAAGCGCCACTTCCCCACTCCAGCAAATTTTTCGCCGATTCACATTTTCCGGGAACGCGGCCAAGTTTCGCTTCATCTAATGTCATACCAGCACCGACGATAGAAGCACCATGCAGCCAGCAAACAAGCGATCACGGATGGCCTGAAGTCGGCCCCGCATAACGAATTGCGGCCCACGGCCAACGTGCGTTCGCAATCTTGACGCGGCGCTCAGAGCTGGCCGTTTTCCGGACTGCGCGCAGCAAGATGCGCGAGGATGCCGAAGACGTGATGCAGCAATCGCCTATTCCCGGTCAAGCGCCGCTTGACCGGCTGCAGCAACCACCCACAGGAGAACCACCATGTCCTTTCTTATTTTTGCCAACGATTCCGAACCGGTGACATCCCGCCGCGCCTTCATCAACCGATCCGGTTTGCTGCTGTCCGGGGCGGCCGTGGCATTGTTGGCCGGTCAGGATGCACTGGCAGCAAAGGGCGGCCAGGCGGCGACCTCCGACGTCAGCATCTTGAATACGGCGCTGGGCGCAGAGCTCGAAGCGATTGCCGCCTACCAGCTGGGCGCAGAAAGCGGCCTGCTGCAAAAACCGGTGCTCGACCTGGCCGTGACATTCCAGGGCCACCACAAGGAACATGCCGATGTGCTGTCCAAGACCATTATCAAATTGGGTGGCAAGCCGGTCGCCGCCAAGGAAAAATACCTATTTCCGACCGATAAACTGAAAACCCAGGCCGACGTGCTGCGCTTTGCCGCGATGCTCGAAAAAGGTGCCGTCAGTGCCTACCTTGGCGCGGTGCCGCTATTTGGCAACCGCGACCTGGCCAAGGCGGCTGCCAGCATTCTGGGCGATGAAGCGATGCACTGGGCGGTGCTGCGCAATGCGCTGGGCGAGGCACCGGTGCCCTCGGCCTTCATGTCGTAAGTGATGACTGCGATCATCCGCATCCTGACCGGCGTCTTGTTCGCGCTGGCTGCCGGCATCACGCCGGCAGCCGCAGCCGAGCCAAGTCCGGTCGCCGATGCCAAGGCAGGCGAGGCAATTTATGCACGCTGCCTGGCCTGCCATGCGCTGGCTTACGACCGCACCGGCCCCAGGCATTGCGGCTTGTTCGGCCGGCGTGCCGGCAGCGTGCCTGGTTTTTCCTATTCGGAGGCGATGCGGCGGTCAGGCATTGTCTGGAACGCCAGAACGCTCGACCGCTTCCTGGCCAACCCGACGCAAGCCATGCCAGGCACCAGCATGGGCTACGCCGGCGTCCAGGATCGCAAAGAACGCGCCGCCTTGATTGCCTACCTGCGGCAGGCGAACAGCTCGGTCGAATGCAGGCAATAGACCCATCGACGGAAAGACCTCGCCGCCAGTAAGCCGGTAAGCTGCCAGCCTGGCAGGCTGCGCAATATCAGTCTGGTTTCGCACGGCAAGCCCGCCACTCGGGCGTTTGCGGCGGGCAGCCGCTACGCTTGATACGAGGTCAACACTACTTCCGCGGCCTGTTGCCGCAACGGGATCAGCGCTTGATAGGCTGGCGAAGAAAACCAATTGCCGACTGCGGCAATATCCGGAAAACGAATCACGACAATATCGGAGTACGGACTGTCGCCGGAGAGATCGGCATCTTTTTTTCCGCGAAAGACAAGTTCTGCATGCCAAGGCAGAAGCGTATCCGGAACCTGGCGCCGGTATGCATCCCATTTCTCGGGATCCTTGATTGAAATGTGACCGACAACATAAGCATTGCGCATGGATAAAACTCCCCTCGCTTCATATTCATTTACGGTACCTTTTAACAAGGTAGCAGACTGCAGCAAAAAAAAGGAAAGCCGCAGCTAGCGGCACCGACTTGAGCACCGCATGCATTGCCTCCAGCCTGGTTGGGTCACTCGCCCATGGAATCTGAAGGCCCTGCAGTGCGTCGATTAACGACAGCGGCAGAATGCCCCCTTCTTTAAGAAAATAGATCGCTTGCAAGCCAAATACCGCTAACGCCAGGACAAGAAAAGCGAGCGCCAAAAATACCATTTTAGTGTGTAACGAAGTTGTGCAAAAAGTTTGACATGACCGATCTTCTGATTTTTAGACGTTTTTAAAATCAATGGCTTGAATCAGATTTTTTTTCAATGAAATGGATTTTTGCACAGCCTCGGCGATTACGCTCGCTGTCGCTCGAAAGTATCGATATACAGCGATGTGTCGGCTTCCGTTGGCGCTCAACCTTGGCCACTCAATGATTTCTTCCAATGTTCTGGCAGCTGTACCCAAGAGCACATTCCATCGTTTGATAGGGTATGCGTCGGCTCCGGCAACGGGTTCTCGGCAAAACAGCCGCCGGCAATTCCAGTCAAGTCAGGCATAGTAGAAATCATCCAGAAAACCGTTGTTCCGCATTCTGGGCAAAAGTGCCGCTTCTGGGTGTGCCTGTACTCTCTATTCTCAACTGCATAAAGCTGCGTTTCGCCGGTTTTCATGATTATTGACGCATTCGGGAAATAGGCCGATATGCCAAATGCGCTACCTGTCCTTTTTTTACAGTTCTTGCAGTGACAAAGCGCGTGCAGTACAGGCTCGCCCTTAACCTCGACAGAAACTTTCCCACAACAGCAAGTAGCATTTCTTAGCATATAAAATCGCCTCGTTTATGCATGATATTTCGCTTAGCTGCCCGTGTGCACGCCAGTAAGCAATGCCTCGTTTTCAATATGCCGCATCCCTCGGCCCAACATGTGACGGCACAACATGCGGTGAAACGGCATCACCATAAACAGATATATCTTCCCGAACAGGTTATTAAAGCTCACCAATGTGGACATGGTCAGTTCACAGCCTGATTTATTTTCATGGATAGAGATGCAAATCCGGAAATCAAGATGTTTGTCATTGCCGCCTATTATTACCTCTTGATGAGACTCTGATAAGAGTGGAAAGATACCTACCATTCGATGGCTGCTACCGGCATGATCAAGTTCATTTGGCGTCTTTAGCCCAAACAATTGAACGATGGCATTCCTTATCGCCATCAGTACGACAGCAAAGCGCGGTGGATTCTCAAAGATGGCGCGAGCAGCCTGAATTGCCGTTGTGTGCGGTTGTGCGACATGGCCCTGGTATGCGTCTGAAAAGTCAATCCGGACTAGGCCGCAGTTGCGTGTCGCCGCGTCAGGAGTAGGTACCGCCAAAATCTCGAACGTATCCGTCTTCATATTGACTCTCTAACGTCACACTAAAAATCACACAGTATGTGCCGCGAAGCGGCAAGATTTCTTCTGCGTATTTCGGCTAAGTTTCATGAACAATCCAAATGAGCAAGGAAGTCATGATCAAGCGTACAACACAACATGCAGAAATGGCAACCATGGTCCGTGCCGGTTCGATTGCGTCAAAGCGAGTCAGGGACAGAACTATCGAAATCAGATCCAGCCATTCTTTACAAACTCGACAATGTCGTAACGCCGGTTTTCCAAATTTTGGGCTAGCACTGCTGAAACGATTGTCGCAAGACCATCCGCATATGGCGCATCGCCAAATACCTTGCTTTCAAAACTAAGACTTGTAAAAGAATCTTCAATGACAATGCGATGATAGGCATGTCTCGCAACGCATTCTCGAGGGATCTGCAAACGCTCTATTTGCTCAGCAGGATTTCTGACTGATTTAATTGCATTGTTTTGCAAGCCAAGAGATTGCGCCAAATTCACTGCGGTTCCAGGAAGTGATGTCTTCTCAGCTTGATGGGACTCAGTAATCTCTACTTTGTAATTTTTAAAATAGTGTCCACCCTCAGCCAACATTGCCATAAACTTGAGCATCAAGACATTGGTATTAGGGCACAAAATAACCGGAAAGCTGCGCGCAAAATTTGTCGTTTCTGACCCGGTTGCAAGTTCGATTAAAACTGAATTGGTCTTTTCGCAATAGGAGATTACATCGTTGATTTCACGTCCTGATCCCGCGTGAACAACCACAGCTTGTTCGTTACTCAGCTCCTTGTTGCTCCAGGCGATAACCTTATATCCACCCTTAGCCGCCAGATTGTTGAAAATTTCATTCGCAAGCTTTCCAGACCCCACCACTATGACGACCATATCTATCCTAACGTTTATTAAGCATCTTGATCTGCAACGTTCATTCCCACCTAACGCGCAAGCTCTCTAACACGAATCGTCACGGCGCAGTGGCGCGTGACGGGCGCGTTATGGGCGCGTTATGCGATCAACTGCTGTTTTCAAAATCAGTCCATTCCAGCAGTGAGCAGTCTTGTCAGCTTTCTGCCTGCTGAAATCCGCCGGCCCGATAGGTCAGCACCAGCGTATCGCGGTAGCCGACTCCAGCAGTCGGCTGCACCGGGGTCGATTCATGGATGACGCGTGCGTCGTCGAGCATCAGCAAGGTCCAGGGCTGGCTCAGGGTGAAGCGCTGGCCGCCGGGACCGTTCGCTTCGAATACCCGGCTTTCGCCACCCTTGATATTGGCCCGACCGACAAAAAGAATCGCGACAAAATCGACGCCGTCGCGATGTGCGCCTTCAGGGGTGGGACGACCGATGCCGTTCTCCGTATCGATGCGGAACTGGTGCGCTTCCACATACCAGGGCTGCGCGCCCTTGAGCACGCTGCACACGCCGCCGATCGCTTGCAAGAGTTTGGCCCACACCGGTTCAGCGACCGTGGCTGGCGCCACCGGCGCGAACAGCCGCTGCATGCCGCCATGCAGCGCATTGTATTCGGTCGGCTGCCAGTGGGCACGATGCGGCGTCTGGCTTACCTGCTCGCCTGACACGACAAAGCTGGCATGGCGCCGGCGCCGGTAGCGTCCGCCATCTTTCAGGTATTGGTCAATTTCCAAAGCTTCCCAGCTCGGCTTGATCGCATCGAGTTCGTCCAACGTGCAATCGGCAAGCTGGCAAAGTGCTACCGGACTGAGCACGGCATAGCCCTGGGCGCGCAGCGCATCGGCCAAATGGTCTGGTTCGGTAAACGCGGGCGACAGTTCTGCGATTGACATGATGGATAGCGGCCTAACCGGTTACGCCGGCGGCCAGGATCGCGCGCAGCGCATCGACCAGCACCGCGCACGCCTGCTGATCGCCGACGGTAATGCGCAGATACTGCTCGATGCGCGGCTGGGTAAAGTGGCGCACGATGATCGATTTCTCGCGCAGGCTGCGGGCCAGGTCTGCCGCATCATGTCCGGGATGTCGCGCGAAAATGAAATTAGCTTGCGATGGCAGCACGTCAAAACCCATCTGCACCAGTTGCCGCGTCAGCGCTTCGCGGCTGCTGATGACGGCTGCGCGGGTGTTCTGGAAATAGGCTTCATCCTGGTAGGCGGCCACCGCACCGGCAATCGCGATGCGGTCAAGCGGATAGGAATTAAAGCTGTTCTTGACCCGTTCCAGCGCCTCGATCAGATGCGCATGGCCGACCGCAAACCCGACCCTGAGACCTGCCAGCGAGCGCGACTTGGACAGGGTTTGCACCACCAGCAGATTCGGATAGCGGGCCACCAGCGGGATTGCGGACTCGCCACCAAAATCGACATAGGCTTCGTCGACCACCACCACCGCATCCGGATGATCGCTCAGCAACATCTCAATTGCTGCCAGCGGCAACCCGCAGCCAGTCGGCGCATTCGGATTGGGAAAGATAATGCCGCCGCAGCGCTGCCGGTAATCTTCGGTGGAAATGGTCAGCGCATCAGTCAGCGGCACCGTGATGAAATCGATTTCATACAGCTTGCAATAGACTGGATAAAAGCTGTAGGTCACATCCGGAAACAGCAGCGGCGCATCGTGCTTCAACAGCGCCTGAAACACGAATGCCAGCACTTCATCGGAGCCATTGCCGACGAATATCTGATCGATTGCCACCTGATGATAGGCAGCCAATGCATTTTTCAGTGCAGCAGCATTGGGGTCGGGATAAAGCCGCAGCGCCTCGCCGATTTCTGCCTGCATCGCCTGCAGTGCCAGCGGCGAAGGCCCGTAGGGATTTTCATTGGTATTCAACTTGGTCAGGTTCGCCAGTTTCGGCTGCTCACCCGGCACATACGGCGTCAGGCCCGACACGACCGGGCTCCAGAATCGGCTCATTCGAATAATTTCCTGCGTTAAATAAATAATGGCGTACCGCATGTGTGCCGCAGCCCCGCCTTGCTCGATTTGGCATTTGGCTTGCCCATTATTATAAACCTGATGCCATCAAGAAACTGCATGCGATCGCGCGAGAGGTGCTGCAGATTTGCCTTGCCTGATGTCAACGTCGTTGCCGCTTATGCTGGATTGATGGCTGCCACATATTAATGAGCGGCATCAAAACATTCGCATTTGCAATAAATTTTCTTTTTTCCCTGCTCATAATAAGAAATAAGAAACTTTCTTTTCATATTTCCAACCAACTCCTTTATTGCACCTGAAGACATTCCCTTTCATCAATACTGCAGCATCGTCACCAATAACAAAGGATTTCGCATTCATGAAAGACTGGACTATCCGGCAGCGCATTTTAGGCAGCTTTACCGCGATTCTTTTGATCATTGGCGTCATGGGTGCGATTGTTTTTCACTACCTGCAAAACATCGAGCAAGATGTCGCCGCCATCGAATCCGGCTCATTGCCAGGATTGAAATACAGCGAGCAAATGCTGTCATCTGCATATGGCAATTATGTGCGTTCGCAACGGCAACTGTTGCTGGAAGATGCGCTGGCGATCCGCAACAATGAAGCCAATCTCTACGATGCGCGCGCCAGTCAGGATGACCTGAGTCGTCGTTATGAAGCGATTATCCGGGTACCGGAAGAACGTGCGTTGTTCAATAAATTCACGGCGGCGGTGGCCCCCTATCGGTCTGCGCAAGATCGCATTCTGAAACAAAGCAATGGCCAGCGCGGCAAGGAACTCAATGCGCTGATGGTGCAGCAGCTCGACCCGGAATTCGAAAAGGTGCGCGCTGCACTGGAAGGGCTGGTCGAACTCAATGAAGTCAATAACGACCGCGCAGTCGACAAAATCAAGACCTCGGCCATGAATGCAAAAAACGGCATTCTAAACAGCCTGATCGTGGTGCTGTTGCTGGCGTTCGCGCTGGGCTATTTCCTGTTGCGTGCAATCACGCGGCCGATGCAGCAATTGGTCAACGTACTGGAAATCATGCGCCAGGGCGATTTTACCCAGAGATTGAAGGCAGACCGGCAAGATGAATTCGGCACCGTCTCGGAAGGCTTCAACCGGATGAGCGATGAATTGTCGGCACTGGTCGGCCAGGTGCAGAAATCCGGTCTGCAGGTGACCACCTCGGTGACCGAAGTTGCCGCCAATTCCAGGCAGCAGCAGGCAACCGCCAATGAAATCGCCGCCACCACGGCCGAAATCGGCGCCACCTCGACCGAGATTACCGCGACCTCGCGCCAACTGGTCAAGACCGTCAGTGAAGTCTCGACGGTCGCCGAACAGGCGGCGGCACTGGCCAGCAGCGGCCAGACCGGTCTGTCGCAGATGGGCGGCACCATGCGCCATGTGATGGATGCCACCGGTTCGATCAACGCCAAGCTGGCGGTATTGAGTGAAAAGGCGGCCAATATCAATCAGGTCATCACCACCATCAGCAAGGTCGCCGACCAGACCAACCTGTTGTCGCTCAACGCTGCGATCGAGGCTGAGAAAGCGGGCGAACATGGACGCGGCTTTGCAGTGGTGGCCACTGAAATCCGGCGCCTGGCAGACCAGACGGCGGTGGCAACCTACGATATCGAACAAACCGTCAAGGAGATCCAGTCGGCGGTCTCGTCGAGCGTGATGAGCATGGACAAGTTTTCCGAGGAAGTGCGGCGCGGCATGGAAGAAGTGCAGCTGATCGGCGGCCAGTTGTCGCAGATTATCCAGCATGTGCAGGCACTGGCACCACGCTTCGAAGCCGTCAATGAAGGGATGCAGGCCCAGGCCACCGGCGCCGAGCAAATCACCCAGTCGCTGGCGCAGTTAAACGAGGCGGCGCAACAGACCGCCGAGTCCTTGCGCCAATCATCGATGGCCATTGATGAATTGAACCAGGTCGCCAATGGCTTGCGCGGCGGCGTATCCCGCTTCAAGCTGCGCGCCTAGCAACAGGTATCCGGCGCTCCATGCTCTTTCTTTTATTTCAGCTCGGTGATGACCGTTATGCACTGGCGTCAGACCAGGTGGCAGAGGTATTGCCGCTGCTGCGCATGAAGCAGATTCCATTGATGCCGGCCGGCGTGGCCGGGGTACTGAATTATCACGGGGTACCGGTGCCGGTGATCGATCTGAGCCAGCTCACACTAGGCCGGCCTGCTGCCAGGCGGATGAGTACCCGGACCATCCTGGTGCATTACGGCGGCAATGGCGATGATGGCGCAAGTCCAAACCTGCTCGGGCTGGTTGCGGAAAAAGTCACCGATACGGTGCGCCTGGATGCAGACGATTTTACGCAGCCCGGCATCGACAATCCCGACACGCCCTATCTGGGGCCGGTGGTAGCCGACGCGGGCGGCCTGATCCAGTGGATTGAGCCGGGCACATTGCTGCCGGCAACGGTGATAGAAACGCTGTTTCGCCAGGTGCAGCATCCAACGACATTGCAACCGGAGGCATGATGCAAGCAGACGGGGATGCCATTAACATCGGTCACGCATCCAGCACGACCGCACCGATGCCGGCGATGCTGGATCAGTTTGCCGGCCTGCTGCGCGTTGCAATCGGGCTGGATGTGGCATCGATCGGGGCGCCGACGCTGGCGCGCGCGGTACGCGAACGCCAGGCTGCCTGTGCCATCGAGGATTTGCACGCCTACTGGCAGCATGTGCAACAGTCCAATGATGAACTGCAGGAACTGATCGAAACGGTGACCGTGCCGGAAACCTGGTTTTTCCGCGAGCGCGGCGCGTTTGCCGCAATGGCGCAGGTGGTGCAACAGCACTGGCTGCCCGAACATCCTGATCGCCCGTTGCGGGTGCTGAGCCTGCCCTGCTCCACCGGCGAAGAACCCTACTCGATTGCGATGGCATTGCTGGAAGCCGGCTTGCCTGCCAAGCAGATGCAGATCGACGCCATCGACATCAGCGCGCAGGCATTGGTGGCGGCGCGGCGGGCAATCTATGGGCGCAATTCATTTCGCGGCGCGGAGCTCGGATTTCGCCAGCGGCATTTCCGTCCGAGCGGGCATGGCTACCGGCTTGCGCCTGATGTAGGCCGGCTGGTGCATTTCAGGCAAGGCAATATTTTCGCACCCGACGTGCTGCCGGATTTCGCCCGCTACGACATCATCTTTTGCCGCAACGTACTGATTTATTTTGACGCCGACATGCAGGACCGGGCAATTTCCCGCTTGCTGGGTTGGCTGCATGAACCGGGCTGGCTATTCGTCGGCTCGGCGGAAACCGCGCTGTTGCGCGCGCGTGGCATGGCGGCCCTGAGCATGCCGATGGCATTCGGCTTTCAGCGCGCCACTGCCAGCCGCGCCGCGGCACCATTAACGCCGGCACCGGCCAAGACGCCTGCGCCGCCGACAGTTTCCCCAAATGCATTCCGCCAGTTTGCGCCCGCATTGACGACGCCAGTTACATCGACGGTTGCGCCGCCGATTGCCTCTTGCCCTATCCTGCCCGAACCTGCGGAAGCGCCAAGTCTGGCGCACGCGGCCAGGCTGGCCGATCTGGGACAACTGGACCAGGCAGCAGCGTTATGCCAGCAGCATCTGCACCGCAACGGCCCATCGCCACAGGCACTGTATTTGCTGGGCCTGGTGCAGGATGCACTCGGCCACCGCCAGCAGGCAGAGCGACATTATCGCAAGGCGCTTTATCTCGACCCTGAGCATGGCGAAGCACTGGCCCATCTGGCCTGCCTGCTGGAGCAGCAAGGCGACACGGCCGGCGCGGCCCGGCTGCACCAGCGCCTGGCCAGATTGTCGGCGCGCAGCGGAAATTCATCATGAAGCCGAACCATCAACCCGAGGTTGCCGGCCCGGCACTTAAAAATTGCTGGAACAGCATCGGCGTGCATGGTGATGCCTCTTGCGACGCGCTGGCCGATCATGTCCATTGCCGCAATTGCCCGGTCTATTCCAGCGCAGCCAATTTATTGCTCGAACGCGATCTGCCAGCCGGCTACCAGGACGAGCGCAGCTGCTACTTCGCCCAGGAAAAGCCGCAGGACGACTCCGGCTCGGTGCAATCGGTGGCGATCTTCAGGATTGGCGCCGAGTGGCTGGCACTGCCCTCGGCGGTACTGGCCGAAGTGGCCCTGCTGCGCCCGGTTCACACCTTGCCGCACCGACAGGGCGGCGCAGTGCTGGGCATGACCAATGTACGCGGCAGCCTGCTGGTGTGCGTGTCGCTGACCTGGCTGCTCCACCTGCAGTCAACTGCGCTGCCGGCTGACACGCAACTGCACGCCAGCGGAGAGCGCATGCTGGTGATACAGGGCGAGCGCGGGCGACTGGTGTTTGCGGTCGATGAGATGCATGGCATGCACCGGTTTTACCGGCATCAGCTGCAGCCGCCGCCGATCACCGTCACCAGGGCTGCTGCCAGTTATACCCATGCGGCATTGCCATGGCGTGGTCACATCGTCGGCTGCCTCGATGCGCCGTTGCTGCTGCATGCACTCGAGCGGGCGCTGGCATGAGCGCCGACAATTTTGGCGACATGTCAATGCGCGAGCTGTTCGCACTTGAAGTCGACACCCAGGTACAAGTGCTGACTGATGCCTTGCTGGCGCTGGAAGCCAACCCCTTGGCAGCCGACCAGCTCGATGCCTGCATGCGCGCTGCCCACTCGCTGAAAGGAGCCGCCCGCATCGTCAATCTGGAGGTCGCGGTGCGGGTTGCCCATCAAATGGAAGATTGCTTCGTCAGCGCCCAACGCGGCAGCCTACGTCTGCAGCACCGGCAAATCGACTGGTTGCTGCGCGGGGTCGACTTGTTAAAGCGGATTGCCCATACGCCGGAACAGCAGCAACCCGGCTGGACGGGTGCCACTGCCCAGGCGCAGGAAATTGATGACTATCTGCAGGCATTGGCGCAGGCAGTCAGCCTTGCCCAACCCGCCGACGACATCGTGACTGCGACGCCGCTGCCGGCGCCATCTGCGGCAATAGAAGAGCGCATGCTGCGCCTGAGCGCTGACAACCTGAACCAGCTGCTGGGACTGGCCAGCGAATCGCTGGTGGCCTCGCGCTGGGTCCAGCCGTTTTCCGACGCCATGCACCGCCTGAAAAAAATGCAGGGCGAAACCGCCAGGCAACTCGAGCGCCTGGATCAATTGGTCGCCGCCGGTGCCGCGTCCGAGCAATTGCGCGCCGCAGTCGATGACGCCAAGTCGCAACACGCGACCGCGCGCGAATTGCTGGGCGGGCGATTGAACGATCTTGACGAGTTCACCCAGCGCAGCAACAGCCTGTCGCAGCGGCTCTATGATGAAGCGCTGTCGGGCCGCATGCGCCCGTTCGGCGATGGCGTGGCGGCATTTCCGCGCATGGTGCGTGATCTGGCCAAATCGCTCGACAAGCGTATCAGGCTGGTGATCACTGGCCAATCGGTTGCGGTGGATCGCGACATCCTGGAAAAACTTGACGCGCCGCTGACCCATTTGCTGCGCAACGCGCTCGATCACGGCATCGAATCCGAGCCGGAACGGCGCGCCGCCGGCAAGCCCGACCAGGCCGAGATCCGCCTGGAAGCCTCGCATGCCGCCGGCATGCTGCAGGTGGCGGTGTGCGATGACGGGCGCGGCATTGCCACCGAACGGCTGCGCGAAAAAATCATTGAACGGCAGCTCACCAATTGCGACACCGCTGAAAAAATGAGCGACGCCGAATTGCTGGAGTTTGTTTTCCTGCCGGGATTTACCTTGCGCGACACAGTCAGCGAATTGTCCGGGCGCGGGGTCGGCCTGGATATCGTCCAGCACATGGTCAAGCAGGTGCGCGGCAGCATCCGGATCGAGTCGCAGCCCGGCATCGGCACCTGCTTTCGATTGCAGCTGCCATTGACCATGTCGGTGGTGCGCGCGCTGGTGGTCGAGATCGGCGGCGAAGCATATGCATTTCCGCTGGCACGGCTGGTGCGGGTGGTGAAACTGGCTCGCAGCGATATCGAGCTGCTGGAGGGACACCAGCATTTCGCGCTGGATGGGCAGCAGGTCGGCCTGGTCGCTGCGCACCAGGTGCTGCAAACCGGCACCCCGGAATTCGGCGATGAACTGATGGTGGTGGTGGTGGGTGACCCGGCGCATCCATACGGTCTGGCGGTGGACCGTCTGCTGTGCGAACAGGAACTGGTGGTGCAATTGCTCGATGCGCGCCTGGGCAAGGTCAAGGATATCGCCGCCGGCGCCCTGATGGAAAACGGCACGCCAGTCTTGATTGTCGATGTGGATGACATGATTCGGTCGGTGGACAAGCTGGTGGCAGCCGGCTCGCTGTTGCAGGCCACGCCAGATGCCGCGCGCACCCAGATCCATAACCGCAAGCGGGTACTGGTGGTGGACGACTCGCTGACGGTGCGCGAACTCGAACGCAAACTGCTGGGCAACCGCGGTTACCAGGTGGAGGTCGCCATCGATGGCATGGATGGCTGGAATGCGGTGCGCACCGGCCACTTCGACCTGGTGATTACCGATGTCGACATGCCGCGCATGGATGGGATCGAGCTGGTTGGCCATATCAAGCAGAGCGCGCAATTCAAGTCGCTTCCGGTGATGATTGTTTCCTACAAGGACCGCGAAGATGACCGGCGCCGCGGGCTGGATGCCGGCGCCGATTACTATCTGACAAAAGGCAGCTTCCATGACCAGCGCCTGCTGGAAGCGGTGGCGGATTTGATTGGCGAGGCGACCCCGTGAAAATAGGCATTGTCAACGATATGCAACTGGTCAGCGAAATGATTCGACGCACGCTGGCGCAGAACCCGAAACACGAGGTGATCTGGACTGCGCACAATGGCATCGAGGCAGTCGCGCTTTGTGCGAAAAACACCCCGGACCTGGTGCTGATGGATTTATTCATGCCTGACATGGATGGGGTTGAAGCAACCCGCCGCATCATGGCCGCGACGCCGTGCGCGATCCTGATTGTCACGGTCAATGTGGGCACCAATGCGTCGGAAGTATTCGAGGCGATGGGCTATGGCGCGCTGGATGCGATCGATACGCCGCAGCTGGCCGGCAACAAGGCGCGCATCATGGGCGCGGCTTTCCTGAAAAAAATCGACGCCATCGAACGGCTTATTCTTGAGCGCAACCGCGAACATGCCGACATGCTACCGCGCACTGCACTGCCTTCGACCGGCACGGTGCGCAACCTGGTGGCAATCGGCGCCTCCGCCGGCGGGCCGGCGGCTTTGCTGACCGTATTGCGGGCCCTGCCGAAAGATTTTGACGCGGCAATCGTCATCGTCCAGCATGTGGATGCGCGGTTTGCGGCGGGTATGGCCGACTGGCTGCACCAGCATTCGCCACTGCCGGTGCGCCTGATCGCAGAAGGCGACATGCCGGCTGCCGCCGGCGTGCTGTTTGCCAGCACCAATGGCCATGTGGTACTGAAGGATGCGCTGCGCCTGGGCTATGTGGATGAACCGAAGGATTACGCCTACCGGCCCTCGGTCGATGTGTTTTTCGATAGCGTCAGCAAGCTCTGGAAGGGCCGCGCTGCTGGTGTACTGCTGACCGGCATGGGCCGTGATGGCGCGCTCGGGCTGAAAGCCATGCGTGACAAGGGGCACTATACGATCGCCCAGGATCGTGCCAGCTGTGCTGTTTATGGCATGCCCAAAGCCGCCGCGGAAATTGGCGCGGCAACCGATATCTTGCCGATTGATTTGATTGCACCCAAACTGATGAGCATGTTTGCAGAAAGATCCCGATGAATACAAGCAAGCAAGCCGCCATCCCCGCCGAGCAGCTGCTGTCGGCACACCCGGACAAGTATCTGATCACCGTGTTGCTGGTCGATGATCAGGCGATTGTCGGGGAAGCGGTGCGGCGCATTCTGGAAAACCAGCCGGATCTGGCATTTCACTATTGCTCGGTGGCGCACGAGGCGATTGCCACGGCAGAACAAATCCAGCCAACGGTGATCCTGCAGGATCTGGTGCTGCCCGGGATTGACGGCTTGAGCCTGGTGGGCATGTATCGCGCCCATCCCCTATTGAAGGATGTGCCGATCATCGTAATGTCCACCAAGGAAGAGCCTTCGGTCAAAAGCGCCGCCTTCAAACTCGGCGCCAATGATTACCTGGTGAAATTGCCGGACCCGATTGAATTGCTGGCGCGCATACGCCACCATTCAAAATCCTATATCAATCAGGTGCAGCGCGACCGCGCCTATCAGGCGCTGCATGAAAGCCAGACCAAATTGATCGCGGCCAATGCCGAGCTGCAGCGACTGAGCAATACCGATGGCTTGACAGGCCTGAGCAGCCGGCGCCATCTGGATGCCTGCCTGACCGATGAATGGAAGCGTGGCGCGCGCGACCAGAACATGCTGTCACTGCTGATGCTCGATGTCGATGATTTCAAGCGCTATAACGATGCCTACGGACATCTGGCAGGCGATGAAGTGTTGAAACAGGTGGCACTGCTGATCCGGCAAAGCGTCGAGCGTCCGGCCGATCTGACGGCGCGTTTCGGCGGCGAAGAATTTGCGATCGTGCTGCCCGGCACCCATGCGGATGGCGCACGCCACGTCGCAGAAAATTTGCGTCGCAAGATTGTTCAGCTTGCGATACCGCATGCGGCATCGACCACCGGCGACTGCATCACGGTCAGTATCGGCGTGGCATCCTGCATCCCGGTTGCGACCGGCGCCCCCGAGTCGTTGATCGATGCCGCCGATGACGCGTTGTATGCAGCCAAACGGGCTGGCCGCAACCGGGTCATGTCCGGCCGCTACGATGGCGGTCTCGATGCGATCAAAAAATAATGGGCCAGTTTAAGTTGCTCCGGTTGATCGCGCCCGGGCAAAAAAGTTAATTTACTTACAGAAACTTATTTCACTCAAACAATTATTGCTGACGTGTTGATTGCGGTGATGTTGAAACAGAGAAATGTTGGCATGCGAAATTGGCCGTTTTGGAAACAAAAGTTTCCTGCTGGATGAATAAAATAGTTGGTTAGCATCATGAACGGTTGAACGTTGTGCGCGCAATTGGTTCTTATATGAAAGCGCAACTGACCTGGAAATCAATGCATTTATTAAATCAACAAGACAATGAAGCAATGAAATCAAGGCACACTTTCGATACCTGGACGGCCCAGCCGTCCGAGCGCAGCAACTTGTCCTCCGCAACCCGTACCACGCCAGCCGCGCAGCCGCAGCAACCGGCTGCGCTCGGCCGCTGGAAAATGCTGTTGGCTGACCATCGACTGATCCTGTCGGATGACCTGTTTCGCCTGTTTGGCATCGACTCGTCAGACATCCCCGATTCTGAGTGCCTCGATCACCTGGAAACGGCGATGTCGTTTGTGCACCCGGATGACCGACCGCGCTTGCAGGCGGCGGCCAGAACGGTGCTGCAAAACCAGACCGACTTGCTCAATTTTGAATTTCGGGTGACCTGCCCGAAAGGCAAAGTCCATCTGGTGCATGCGCTCGGTCAGATCATGACCGATGCCCACGGACAGCGCATGCTGAGCGGCACGCTGCAAGACATCACCGCCCAGCGCCAGTCGCTGGAGCAGTTGACCTTGCTCGAAGCCTGCATTGCCCGCCTCAATGACATGGTGATGATTACCGAAGCAACACCTCTTGACGAACCCGGGCCGCGCATCGTGTTCGTCAATGATGCGCTGGAAGTGCGCACCGGTTATTCGCGCCAGGAGTTGATCGGCAAATCACCCAGGCTGTTGCAAGGACCGGCGACCGATCGCGCCGTGCTGGACCGGGTGCGCGCCGCACTGCGCGGCGCTCAGCCAGTGTGCGTGGAGCTGATCAACTATACCAAAGACGGCACGCCATTCTGGGTCGAGCTTGACATGGTACCGGTGGCCAACAACGCCGGCAGGGTCCGGCATTATGTCGCGGTACAGCGCGACATCACTGCCAACCGGCAGAATGTGCAAGAACTCGCGCACACCAACCGGGCCTTGCAGATGCTGACCCGCTGCAATGAAGCAGTGATCAGAACCAATGACGAGCAGGAACTGCTGACCAAGATTTGTCAGCTGGCGGTCGATGCCGGCGGCTATTCGATGGCCTGGGTCGGCTTTGCGCAACACGACGCTGCGCGCAGCATAATGCCGATGGCCCATGCCGGACCAACCGGCAGTGCGGAGTACATCGACTCACTGGCGCTGAGCTGGTCAGCCACCGCATCCCGGGGCAATGGCCCGGCCGGACGCACCATCCGAGGCGGCGCACCGGTCATCATCGAGGATTTCGCCAGCGAAGCCAGCCTGTCGCCATCGGCCAAGACTGCCGCCGAGCGCGGTTACCGTGGCTTGATCAGCTTGCCATTGCATGACAGCCGCGGACAAACCTTCGGCGTGCTGGCGCTGTATGCGAATCAGGTGCGCGCGGTGTCGAAAGATGAGGTCAGCCTGTTGCAAAACCTGGCGGACAATCTTGCTTTTGGCATTGGCAACATCCGCTCGCGCAATGAGGCGCGCCAGCTTGAATCGGTGGTGATGGCGGTCGCCACCAGCGTATCTGCCGGCAGCGGTGATGCCTTCTTTGCACAGCTTGCGCGCACCATGGCTTCGGCTGTCAATGCGCAGGGCGGATTTGTGGTGCGTTTCTTGCCGGGCAAGCCGGGTATGGCACGTACCATCGGCGCGGTCATCGATGGTGCCGTGATCGAGAATTTTGCCTATCCGATCGCCGGCACGCCCTGGGACAGGCTGGCCGAACAGGATAGCTGCGTGGTGTTGAACAACCTGGACCTGGCATTCCCGCATTCCCGCTTTCTTCCCGACTTCGGCGCGCAAGCCTATGTCGGGCGCCGCCTCGACAATGCCGTTGGCCAGCCGATCGGCTTGTTGTTCGTGCTGTTTCGCCAGCCGCTGCAGCAATCGAATTTCGTCGCATCCGCGATCCACATTTTTGCGGCGCGCGCAGCCGCCGAACTGGAACGGCAGGAAGCCGACGCCCGCATCCATGCGCAGGCGTCGCTGCTGGACAAGGCGCAGGACGCCATCATCGTGTGCGGCATCGATCACCGGATCACCTACTGGAACAAGAGTGCCGAGCGGCTGTATGGCTGGAGCGCCGAGGAGGCGCTGGGCCGGACCAAGGAAGAATTCCTGACCGACGACCCGATGATCTTTGTCGAAGCCGCCAAGAGCCTGGTCGAATACGGCGACTGGCGCGGCGAAGTGCCGCAACGGCGCAAGAATGGCAGCGCCCTGACGGTCGAGGCGCACTGGACACTGGTGAAAGACGACGATGACCGGGTGCAGTCGATTCTCGCCATCCATACCGATATCACGCAGCGCAAAAAGGCCGAAGACAAGGTGCAGCACCTGGCCTTCTACGATCAGCTGACCGGCTTGCCGAACCGGCAATTCCTGTTCGACCGGCTGCTGTGCGCACTGGCAGCCAGTGGCCGCAATGCGTTGCGCGGCGCGCTGATGTTCATCGATCTGGACAACTTCAAGACCCTCAACGACACCCTCGGGCATGACATGGGCGACCTGCTGCTGCAGCAGGTCGGACTGCGGCTGGCGTCGTGCGTACGTGAGACCGACATCGTGGCGCGGCTGGGCGGCGATGAATTCGTGGTGCTGCTGGAAAAACTCAGCGAGCAGGCGCCGGAAGCGGCACTGCTGGCGAAAAGTACCGGCGAGAAGATTCTGGCGGCGTTAAATCATCCGTACCAGCTGGCCGGCTATGAACACATCAACACCTCCAGCATCGGCGTGACCCTGTTCAAGGGTCATGAAGACAGCGCCGACGACACCTTGAAACGCGCCGACCTGGCGATGTACCAGGCCAAAGCGGCAGGACGCAATACGATCCGGTTCTTTGATCCGCTGATGCAGGCCGCGGTCACGCACCGTCTGGCGCTGGAAGCGGACTTGCGCCAGGGTGCGCGGGCCAATGAATTCCGTCTGTATTACCAGCCGCAAGTCGACCATGATGGCCGGGTCACCGGCGCCGAAGCACTGATACGCTGGCAACAGCCGCAGCGCGGGCTTGTGTCACCGGCCGATTTCATTCCGCTGGCCGAAGAAACCGGCCTGATCCTGTCGCTTGGCCGCTGGGTTCTGGAGACGGCTTGCCAGCAGCTGGCAACCTGGTCCACACAGGACAAAACCGCCGACCTGGATATTGCCGTCAATGTCAGCGCCCGCCAATTCCGCCATCCGGATTTTGTCGGCCTGGTACTCGGGGTGCTGGCCGATACCGGCGCCGATCCCTGCCGGCTGAAGCTGGAGCTGACCGAAAGCGTGCTGGTCGACGATATTGAAACCACGGTATCGAAAATGACGGCGCTTAAAGACAAGGGCATCGGCTTTTCACTGGATGACTTCGGGACCGGCTATTCATCGCTGTCATACCTGAAACGCCTGCCGCTGGACCAACTTAAAATTGACCAGTCATTCGTCAGGGATGTGTTGACCGATCCAAACGATGCAGCGATTGCCCGCACCATCGTCGCGCTCGGTCAAAGCCTGGGCTTAGGCGTGATTGCCGAGGGCGTCGAAACCGAGGCCCAACGCAATTTTTTGGCCGATAACGGCTGTCATGCCTACCAGGGATTCTTGTTCGGCAGGCCGCTGCGCGCAGAACACTTTTGCTGAGATACAGCGACATGCAGCGCAGCCAAACCCGGCGTCACGCCCGGCGCTGCGCTGCGCAGCAGGGCGAGGCGCGCCGATTAACTCTTGACGGGGAAAGATTTATGCCGGGTGCGTGCTGAAAAACGCATAGCCGGATTTGTTGCGCTTGGCGCGGTACATTGCCTCGTCTGCGCATTTGATCAACTCTTCCGCGCCATCCGCATCGTGCGGAAAAGTGGCAATGCCGATACTGGCATGCACCGTCAGATTCAAGCCGTTGGCATTGCACGGCTGCTGAATGCTGAGCAGGATTTTTTTGACGACGTTTTCAATATGGACCGGTTCGGAAATCTCCAGCAATAAGTAGAGAAATTCATCTCCTCCCTGGCGGCTGACGGTATCTTCGTCGCGGATCGTGGCCCGCAATCGTTGCGACATGGTCTTGAGCACCAGGTCGCCAACATCATGGCCATGGGTATCATTGATGGCCTTGAATTCATCCAGATCGACGAACATCACCGCCAGGCACCATCCATGCCGCTTGGCCTGAGCCAATCCATGGTCGAGTCGATCCTTGAACAGAATCCGGTTCGGCAAACCAGTCAGCGGATCGTGAAATGCCTGATGGCGGGCTTTTTCTTCCTGCTCCTTGCTGATGGTCAGCGCATGCTCGATACGCATACGCTCATCGATTTCATCTGCCAATACGCCATTGACTATTGCCAATTCCTCAACGCACTCGGTGACTTTGTTTTCTATTATGATGCTTTGCTCGAGCGCCTTTTCGATTTCTGCCAATGGCAAATGGTCGAGCGTACCCTTCTGGAGCACCGTATTTACATCGGATAGTTCTACAGCACATTCCTCGACCACATTTTTTACATGCTCGCTCTGACTCAATGCAGTGACCATCGGCCGCGATGCGGCAGAAGAAGCACGCGATTTTTTATCTTTTCGTTCGTTCATCACCCACTAACATGAAAGGTATCCATCTTTTTGACTGGCGAACGTGAATCCAGTTCAGCAGTACTCGTCACATCCGTAAATCGCGAAGCCGAATAAAGCAGCAGACAGCCCCGCGCCGGCCACTTTACCCTGTTTCCCGATTTACGGCTGGATAGATTGGATAGCGGGGATTGAGCGACCGTGCAATAAGCTAATGACTTAATCACGTATTAACGCTGGATCAAATACCCGGCTGTGGCGCCGGCGGCGGATCGCGCCGCGGCGGCATTTTGCCGATATCGGGTTCTTTCAACGGCGGTCCATGGGTGCGCCCACGATGATTGTCAGGGACCGGTTTTTTATCCGGAACCACCGGATGTTCATCGGGTGCCTGGTGGCTTTTCAGAGGAATCATGCGCCTCCCTTTCACAGTCTTGATTCATACAATGCTGCTCTTACCCTGGCCCAACGCATGCTGGACCTTGTAAGCCAGGTCGTTCAATTGAAATGGTTTTTGCAGCACCATCTGGGTATCGATGACTTCATCGATCGCCCGCATGTCGGCATAGCCGGTTGCAATAATGGCTGGCAAGCCAGGCATTTTCTTATGGGCCTGCGCAATCAGTTCCGCACCAGTCATGCCTGGCATTAAAAAGTCAGTGATCAGCAAATCCGGAGTGGCCGTTTCAAGCTGCTCCAGGCCGGCCTGGCCATGTTCGGCCTGCAGCACCTGATAGCCCAGCACTTCGAGGCATTCGACAATAAACTGGCGCACGCGTGCATCATCTTCCACCACCAGGATGCGGGCCCGCTTGGCTGCCAGCCCAATCCCCATATCGCCGCGCGGCACCGATTCGGTCGCCTCGCCGACCTCGGCAAATGGCAGCCATATTTCCACCGTGGTGCCGGCCCCAACCTGACTGCGGATCTTCGCGGTGCCGCCGGATTGCTGGGCGATTCCATACACCTGGCTCAAGCCCAGTCCGGTACCCTTGCCAAAGGGCTTGGTGGTAAAGAAAGGGTCAAATACCTTGGCCAGGATTTCCGGATTGATGCCGTCACCGGTATCAATCACCGAAATGACCGCATACTCGCCCGGCGCCAGATCGGCCGGCGCCGGCTGCACCGAGGTCTGGATCACGATGGTGCCGCCATCGCGCATCGCATCTTTGGCATTGATCGCCAGGTTCAATACCGCCAGTTCAATCTGGTTCACATCGGCCTTGACCGGGGCGATTTTCGGCGCGAAATCGAATTCTGTCTGGATCTTCGATCCGAGCGACGCCATCAACAGATCTTTGACGCCTTCCAGGGCCGCGTTCAAATCAATCGCCTTCAGGTCGAGGCGTTGTCCACGCGAAAATGCCAGCAATTGGCCGGTCAGTTTCGCGCCTTGTTTGGCCGCCTTGCGGATGGTGGTCGCGATGCGCTTGAGGCGCTCGTCGGTCGACAGCAGATAGACCAGGTCGGCATTGCCCTGAATGACGCTCAACAGGTTATTGAAGTCGTGCGAAATCCCGCTGGTCAAATGCCCGAGCGCTTCCATCTTCTGGGTTTGCACCAATGCGATCTGCGCCCGTTCGCGCTCGGTCATCTCGCGCATCAGGCGGTCGTTGGCTTGCGCCAGTTCTGCGGTTCGCTCTTCAATCCGGTTTTCCAGCGTCGTATTCAGATGCAGCAATGCTTCCTGACTGTCACGCAGGCGCCGCTCGCCTTCCCGCCGCTCCGTCACGTCTTGCGACACGCCGACCAATTTGCTTGGCTGACCGCGAGCGTCGCAACTGACCTTGCCCTGCACATGGATCCAGTGCCGGCTGCCATCCGGCCATACGATCCGATATTCGATATCAAAGCCGGAACAGGCCTCGATCGCTGCCCGAACCACCAGTTGCTGGCGCTCTCGGTCTTGCGGATGAATCGCCGCCATCGCTTCGCGATAGCCGAACGGTGCCGCATCGTCCAGGCCAAAATTGGCCTTGCAAGTGCTCGATGCGTACAGCGAGCTGCTGGCCAGGATGAATTCCCAGGTTCCCAGCCGGCCCGCCAATAGCGCAATCTGCAGGCGCTCTTCGGAACTGATGCGCTGCTGCAGATCGCGGCGCGCCTGGTACTGACGTGCGCGTGCGCGCAATGCCGACGCCACCGCGCTGCGCAGCGTTTCCGCATTGACCGGGCGCTCCAGCAGCACCACGTTGCCAAGATTTTTTAGCATGCCAAGCGTGGCGCCGTTGGTGTGACCGAGCTGTTTCGACACCAGCACCACGAAGGGAAAATCAGACCACGACGGCTGCAGCGACAGCCATTCGATCAACGGCGTCATGTCGACACCCAGCAACGCTTCTTCGGCAATCAAGGCGGCGCCCGTCGGCCTGTCGAGTTCGCGCAGCAACGCCGGATAGTCGGCGCAGATCGCGCAATCGACGCTATCGCGCGTTAAAACCTGCTCGACCACCTCGGCATCCCGCCCGCGCGGCGCCAGTACCAGAATCCGTACCTCATCGGCGTGTTCAAGCGGCATGCGGGTCTTCCTGATTGCTCATCATCGGCGTCGTGCCGCGATAGGTTGGCAAGCCGGTCAGGATACCTTCGAATCCTTCCAATGGCGCGCCGACTTCGACACCTTGCGTACCAAGACGCAACTCATGGATGGTCTGGGCATGATCATTGGTACGACTCTTGATGACCGTGACCGCCCGCCGCAGTCGCCCGCTCGCCTCGAAAAAGCGCAGCAGGATGGTCGCATCGCTGAGATAACTCAGATCGACATCGCTGCGCACTTCGCCGATCAGTCCGTGCTGCCCCAGCACCAGGATGGTGGTCACGCCTTGCTGGTTCAGATAGGACAGCAATTCGTGCATTTGCAAGGTCAGGTATTTTTCGCCCGGCATCGCCTTCAGATACGCATTCAAGCTGTCAATCGCCACGAATGTCACGCCACGCAGCTCCACCGCGTCGCGCAGCATCTGGGCAAACTCGCCCGGCGCCAGCTCTGCCGGATCGATATGGTGAATCGTCAGGTGGCCACTATCGATATAGGGCCGTACATCCATGCCGAGCGCTGTACTGCGCGAAAACAGCGTGCCGAGACCCTCGTCGAACAGGTAAAAGGCAGCATGTTCGCCGCGCTCCAGCGCTGACAATGCGGTGCGCAGCGACAACGTGGTCTTGCCGATGCCGGAAGGACCGACGACCAGGGTGCTGGTGCCCGGCACCAGCCCGCCGCCGAGCATTTGATCAAGGCCAATTGAACCGGTGGAGGCAATCGTCGCTGCAAATTGGCGGCCATGCTCTGCCGCGATCAGGCGCGGGAATACCCGGATGCCGCCGGTATCGAGGATGAAGTCATGGTAGCCGCCGCGAAATTTAATGCCGCGCATTTTGATCACGTTCAGGCGCCGCCGCTCCTTGCCGAATTCCTGCGCCAGCTGCTCCAAGCTGATCACGCCATGGGCGATGCTGTGCAATTGCTGATCGCCAATTTCGGATGTCTTGTCATCCAGCAGAATGACGGTACATTTGCGGGTTGAAAAATAGCTTTTGATCGCCAGAATCTGGCGCCGGTAGCGCAACGGGTTTTGCGCCAGCAGGCGCATTTCGGACAGACTGTCGAACACCACGCGCGCCGGCGCGATCCGGTCGACCTCGCGCATCACGCTTTTGGTGGTTTCTCCGAGCTCGACTTCGGAAGGGTGCAGGATCGATTGCTCGTAATCCGGATCGAACCCGGATTCATTGATCAATTCATACAAGGCCAGCTGGTCGATCGACCAGCCATGGCTGGCGGCGATTTCATTCAATTCTTCGGTGGTTTCGGACAGGGTGATATACAAGCCTTTTTCACCCTGCCGAATCCCTTCCATCAGAAACTGCAGCGCCAGTGTCGTCTTGCCGGCGCCAGGGGAACCTTCGACCAGATAAACCCGGTTTGTGGTCAGGCCACCGCATAAAATATCATCCAGTCCGGGCACGCCGGTACTGGTACGGGGAGTGGAAATTGCGGCATTGCCAGGTCGCATTACATTATTCATGGCGAGATTTTTGCGTATCAATTTTGGAAATGATCGAACCGCTGCAAGGTGTTATCCGATGTCTGCGTAAAAACAAACTGTCGGCGCAGGATAAAAAACGTCTAGTCATCCCGGCACATGTTGCTCACTGCCAAATTGCAGCTGCATGGCATGTTTATCTTGCGGTTGCGAAACAGATTTTTGTGAAGGCAGCTTAACGAAAATTATAACTGGAAAAAATTGCACTGGTAGGATGCAAAATCAAGGATATAAATCCGCAACTTCTTCATTGATTACATAAAAATGTCGACTATATGCCGACGCAACTTGGGCAAGGCGCGAACCATCTTCAAAGATTATCGGCGCTGAATTACTTAAATAAAATAGTATGGAGATAAAACATTGACTGGCATCAATGATTTGACGTCAGGCTGGACGCCAAGACGTTTAACTCAAGCACCGATTGCAATCAGCCCCGAGGCACAGGCACCCCGCGGTGGAAAGAATTGCACCCCGGTTGATTGCGCCAGTCTGTTGCCCTGCACCTGCTGCAACAGACTGGCGCAATCAGTATCGCAGCTATTTTTTAGGCGCCGCCTTGGTTTTGCGTGGTGCGGCCGTGCCAGTGACTGACTTGCGTGGTGCGGCTGTACTCTTGGCTGACTTGCGCGGCGCAGATGCCGATTTGGCCGGCTGGGATAGTATGGCGGCCGCTGCTGCCGGATCCGGCGTCATCGCAGCGGCGGTATCGACCGCCTGCTTGAACTGGTCCTGCAGCATGCCCCACCAGGCAGCTGGATTGGCCAGCGGCGGGATGATTGCAGCCGACTCGCCCGCGCTACCGGATGCGGAATCGGATTCCTCGCGTGCCGATTTTTCCGTGGCTTGCTTGTCGGCGGCTGCCTGTTTATCGGCGGCTGCCTGCTGGTCGGCTGCCGCGTGCCGCTCAGCTGCTTTGGCACCAGGCACATACGCTGCAAAAGGCGACTGGAATGCCGGCTGATCAGGCGCGGCCGACATGGTCGGCGGCTGCATCGCGGAAGTGAAGGTTTCCCCCATGGTTTTCAGCGTGGAAATCGTCGCTTTTTGCACTTCCAGCGCTTGGATTGTGCCCTGCAACATATTGACATTGAGCGACAGCCACGACTCAACCGACTTCAAGTCCTTGATTTGCTTGTCGATTTCATCGACTGACAAAGTCGGCATCACCATCCCGGGAATATTTTTTATCCCGGGCAAATTCATGCCGGGCATGCCGCCCCACATGTTTTTGAAAAAGTCCATGGTATCCGCCATCATGTCGACCCCTGGATTACCTGACGGTGTAGTTTTAGACATATGCGTCTCCATTCAATTGTTATGTTCAACCTGGCAGCCACGCCGGCCGGATTACCCGGATACCTGACCAACCCCCGACCAACATCGCAGGCGATGCCCGCAGTGTACAACACTCGATCCCCGCCTCGACAAATTCTCGCCTGCCCGATCAGTTTGGCCTTGTCATTTTACAAGTCGTCGGCAATGCGGTCGCCGGTCCAGCCAGATAGCGCTCGGTTTTAAAGCCGTAGCCGCTGCCTTCATTATCGAAGCGGATCGTGCCATCGCTTTGCTTTTGCATAACCGATACATACATCGGCTGGATCAATTGATGATCGGCTGCGCGCATGCTGGCCTGGTGGAAGCCGTTGCGATAGTGCCCGCCTTCCAGCGCGCGGGCGACCGCCGCGGCTTCGGTGGTGCCGGCTTTTTCAATTGCACCCCGCAGCATCTCGATCATCACATGCATGCGCAAGTGCACATAATCGTCGGCAGGTTCGGGGAAGCGCTGCCGAAAGCCGAGGTAAAAATCATCGCTGGCACGGCCCCCCACATTCGGATGCCATTCGGCGACCGCGCGCACCCGACCCACACCGGCGTCGCCGATCGCGGCCGGCGCACCCAGGCCATTGCCGTAAAACGTATAAAACTTGACCGCCAGACCGGCGTCGCGCGCCGCCCTGACCAGTAATGTCAGGTCATTGCCCCAGTTGCCGGTGATGACCGTATCGGCGCCGCTGGCCCTGATCTTGGCGACATACGGTGCGAAATCCTTGATTCTGCCGATCGGGTGCAATTCATCGCCAACCACTTCGATATCCGGTCGCTTGGCCGCCAGCTGCGCCCGCGCCGCCTGGGCGACCTGGCGGCCGAAACTGTAATCCTGGCCGATCAGATAGACGCGCCGGGCGCGCGCATCGCCCCGGATCACCTCGGTCAAGCCATGCATGCGCATATCGGCGTGCGCATCAAAGCGAAAATGCCAGAAGCTGCATTGTTCGTTGGTCAGGGCCGGGTCGACTGCAGAGTAATTCAGAAATAGTACCCGCTGATCCGGCATCCGCGCATTGTGCTTGTTCGCCGCATCGATCAGGGCCGCCGCCACCGCCGAGCTATTGCCTTGCACCAGGAACGGGATACGCTGGTCGGTCAGCTGGCGAAACCCGATCAGCGACTCTTCCACCGCTTGCTTGTTGTCAAAAACGGTCAAGGCCAGCGGCCGCGCCCCTGCGGCCAAGCGCACGCCGCCATCGGCATTGACGCGCTCGATGGCCAGCAGCAAGTTGCGCCGGACCGCTTCGCCGGCACTGGCAAAATTACCCGACATGCCTTCGATCATGCCGATCTGGATCGCCGTGGCCGCCGGCACCGATGGCGCGGCTACTGCCAAACCGGGATAACCGGCCAGAGACAAACCGATCAACAGAGTAGCCAGCGGCACGCGGACAAGTTGCAATACGAGCATAAGAATAGGAAAAATCGGAAACGTATTGCTGCTTAATGGATAAAAGGGACAAACCGGACAAAATCATTAATGGCAACCAGTGAAAATCGGTCATGCACAGATTCAAAAGGCACTTGTCCAACTTGTATTGATAATTATAGTACGTGCTGTGCCAGGGACGGTTGGACCATTGTCTTGCTTGCTCAAAACATTTGTTGCAATTTGCAAGCTCGCCGGACAGGCGGCCCGGGATCCGTTTACACTAGCGCCATGAGTGTTTTTGATCTTTACAGGCAGTCCAGCGCCGCCGGCGCATTGCGCTGGCGGCGCTGGACTATAGTCGGATTGCTGTCGGTCATGCTGCATTTGCTGCTGCTGAACTGGTTTCACCATCATGTCGGCCAGTCGAACGACGATCGCCCGCAGCCGCTGCCCGCCGACTTGATCCGCACCGAGCTGCTTCGCCCAGCTACTCCGGCGCCAGCCGCGGCGGCACCGGCTCCACCAAAAATCGCCCGGACAAAGGTGGCGCCGCCTGCTCCGCTGTCCGGTCCGATGCTGATGCCGGCAACGCCGGAGCCATTGGCAGTGGCTGCCGCAACGGCTGCCCCAGTCCTGGATAGCACGCCGGCCGCCGCCACCGACCTGCCTTCGGACATGCCTTTCAACGGGCCGGATATCGCCGGCACGTCTGTTGAGCCCGGCCCGGTTGCTGCCAGCACCCAAACGCTTCCCGATGCCGGCAGCGCGCGCTACCGGGTCGACCCACCGCCGTCGGCCACCCTCAAATACGACGTATCGGCGTTGCGCGAGGGCCAGAAAGTGTATGGCCATGGCACGATCGACTGGGCTTATAACGGCAGGGATTATGTGATCCAGGGTGAGGCTGGCGTATTGTTCTTTTCAGTGTTGAACTTCAGCAGCAAGGGCCAGACCGATGATTTCGGCATTGCGCCGGTGACGTATACCGAAAAGCGCTTCCGGCGCGCGCCGACCCATACCCGGTTCAACCGCGAACGCAACCTGATCGGTTTTTCGGCATCGCAAAATTTTTACCCGCTGCAAGGCGGCGAACAGGATCGCGCCAGCATCATCTGGCAACTGGCTGGCATTGGCCGCGGCGACCAGGCGCGCTTTGTGCCCGAGGCGACCATTGCGCTATTCATTGCCGGCGCGCGCGATGGCGAAACCTGGCAAATCCGTGTCGTCGGCGAAGAAGACATCGCGGTCGGCCCCGGCAAATTGCGGACTTGGCATGTGCGGCGCGCGCCGCGCGCCGGCACCAATGACCAGATAATCGACATCTGGCTGGCCCCGGAGCGCGAATGGTATCCGGTCAAGCTGCGCTTTACCGAGACCAATGGCGAATACCTGGACATGTCGCTATCGGCAATCCTGCCCGACAATGCCCGCTAAACGGCCCCGACCATTGAGACTAGTTATGATCCGCTTGCCATTTTTGCGCCATCGCGCCGCCCTGCTGCTAGCCGGCGCGCTGGCACTGCCGGCGCACGCCGCCGACCATCCATCGGTCAAGCGCCCGTTCAACCTGCCGCCGGCGGCCGACCTGCATTACCAGGTCAAGGCCAAGCAAAGCGGCATGACGTTGTATGGCACCGCGCTGCTGCAATGGCGGCCGGCGGCGAACCTTTATCGGGTCAATGTCGAAATGCACGCGATGCTCGCCGGGAAAATTTTTACTGCCAGCAGTGACGGCATTGTCGATGGCTACGGCCTGGCACCGCTGGCATTTGTCGAAAAACGCTTTCGCAAGAGCCCGACCAGCGTTACCTTCAATCGCAGCGCCGGCACGCTGCAACTGTCGACCAATAGCGCCAGCATGCCGCTGACCGGCGGCGAGCAAGACCGCACCAGTATCACCTGGCAATTGATTGCCAATGCCCGCGCCGCGCCGAAAGCCTTTACCACCGGCTCGACCTGGCAGTATTTCGTGGCGGGCCAGCGCGATGCCGGCACCTGGACCTTCAAGGTCGGCGCCACCGAAAAGATCAGAACGCCGCTGGGCAAGGTGACCGCGCTGCGCGTCGCGCGCCTGCTGCCGCCCGGAAGCGAAGACCAGCAGCTCGACATCTGGCTGGCGCCTGCGCTGGACTGGTATCCGGTCAAGCTGCGCTTTACCGAATCCGACGGCAACTATATCGAACAGTCGATCGAGCGTATCGATAAAAAATAGGCCTGACTGCAAAACCCGCGCAAATGTGCTACCGGCAGCGGCGCCAGCCTATAATGCCGGTATCACTGATTAAATGGTCGCCTTTTATGACTACTTCGCACGGCGCGCTGGTGCTGTTTAGCGGCGGGCAAGACTCTGCCACCTGCCTGGCCTGGGCGCTGTCGCGCTATTCCCAGGTCGAGACCATCGGCTTTGATTACCGCCAGCGGCATGCGATCGAGTTGACCGTGCGACCGGCTCTGCTGGACCAGATCGGCAAGCTGCTGCCGGCCTGGCAAGGTCGGCTCGGCATCGACCATCTGATCGACCTGTCGCTGCTGTCCACCATTTCCGATACCGCCTTGACGCGTGATGTCGCCATCACGATGCAAGACAACGGTTTGCCGAACACCTTTGTGCCGGGCCGCAACCTGCTGTTCATGACGGTGGCCGCCACGCTGGCATACCGGCGCGGCCTCGATGTGCTGGTGGGCGGCATGTGCGAAACCGATTTTTCCGGCTATCCCGACTGCCGCGACGACACCATGAAGGCATTGCAGGTGACGCTCAATCTGGGCATGGCCACCCGCCTGAAACTGGAAACGCCGCTGATGTGGCTGGACAAGGCCGACACCTGGCGGCTGGCGCAGGATCTCGGCGGCGCGACACTGGTCGAGCTGATCCGCACCGGCACCCATACCTGTTACCTGGGCGAGCGCGGCGCGCTGCATGACTGGGGCTATGGCTGCGGCACCTGCCCGGCATGCGCATTGCGCGCACGCGGCTACCGGCAATTCATTCAATCCTAACTGAAGCCCCCCCTTTATGCGCATTGCCATTTTCACCGACCTGCATGCCAACCGCGAAGCGCTGACCGCCTGCCTGGCCCATGCCGAACAGCGTCACGCCGAGCGCTACGCCTTTCTGGGCGATTTGGTCGGCTACGGCGCCGACCCGGCCTGGGTGATCGATACCGTGATGGCGCATGCAGCGCACGGCGCGATCGTAGTCCAAGGCAATCACGACCTGGCGGCAGTGCGCGGCGGGCGCAGCCAGATGCATGCCGACGCCAGCCAGACGATCGAGTGGACCCGCTCGCAACTGTCGGCCGAACAGCTGGCCTTTCTGGCCAAGCTGCCGTTGACGGTCGAAGAACATGGCTGCCTGTTCGTGCATGCCAGCGCGGCCGCGCCCGAGCAATGGGAATACATCACCGGCACGGTGGAAGCGACCCGCAGCATGATGTCGACCGATTGCCGGGTGACCTTCTGCGGGCATGTGCACGAACCGGCGCTGTACAACATGTCGGCCACCGGCAAGGTGTCCTCATTTACGCCGATCGGCGACAGCAATATCCCGCTGGCGTCGACCCGCCACTGGCTGGCCATTCCCGGCGCGGTCGGCCAGCCGCGCGACGGCAACCCGGCCGCCTGCTACGCGTTGTACGACGACGCCAGCCACGACCTGACGTTCTTCCGGGTGCCGTACGATTGCGAAGCGGCGGCTGCCAAGGTGACCGCCGCCGGCCTGCCGGCCCGACTCGGCCAGCGCCTGTTGAAGGGAGTGTAGAGCCGATGACCTTCAGCAGCCAGCGCCCGCAAGCCGGCATGACCATCGATGGTTTTTTGCTCGAGGAAAAACTGCACCGGGGCGGCATGGCGACACTGTGGCGGGTGGCGCGTGTCGATGCTGCCGGCCAGGTCCAGAGCGGTCCGCCGCTGCTGATGAAAATTCCGATCCTGGGCGACAACAACGATCCGACCGCGATTGTCGGCTTTGAAGTCGAACAGATGATCATGCCCAAGCTGTCCGGCACCCATGTGCCGAAACTGGTGGCATCGGGCGACTTTCTATCGCATCCCTACCTGGTGATGGAATTGATCGAGGGCGAGTCATTGCGTCCGCGCCTGGATGACGCGCCGCTGCCGCCCGGGGAAGTGGCCGAGATCGGCGCCCGGGTCGCCACCGCGCTGCACGACCTGCACCGCCAGAATGTGGTGCATCTGGATATCAAGCCGAGCAACATCATGTTTCGCCCCAGCGGTGAAGCGATCCTGATCGATTACGGCCTGGCGCGCCACGACCATCTGCCCGATCTGCTGGCCGAGGAATTCCGCCTGCCGCTGGGCACCGGCCCCTACATCTCGCCGGAACAGGTGCTGCACATCCGCAACGACCCGCGCAGCGACCTGTACTCGCTGGGCGTGCTGCTGTACCACCTGGCCACCGGCTGCCGTCCGCTGGGCAACCCGGCAACAGTTCGTGGTTTACGCCAGCGGCTGTGGCGCGACCCGGTGCCGCCGCGCGCAATCAATCCCGCCATCCCGCCCTGGCTGCAGGAAATCCTCTTGCGCTGCCTGGAAGTCAACCCGGCCAACCGCTATGCCAGCGCGGCCCAGCTGGCATTCGATCTGCAGCACCCGGAAGAAGTGTCGCTGACCGCGCGCGCCAGCAAGCTCAAGAGAGACGAATGGATGATGGTGACCAAACGCTGGTTCAAGGCAATCGGCATCGAAGCCCAGCCGCAGCAATCGGCTGCCGCCCAGCTGGAGCAGGCGCCGATCGTGGTGGCCGCCATCGATGTTACGTACGGCTCGGAACAGCTGGCGGAGACGCTGCGGGTGGCGGCCCGGCGCATCCTGCAGACCGCGCCGCGCGCGCGCCTGGCATGCGTGACAGTGCAGAAAACCAACCGCATCGGCATGGATATCAATGTCGACAGCGAAGGCCGCAACCTGCATGTCAAGCATCTGGTGGCACTGAAGCACTGGGCACGCCCGCTCGACATCCCGGTCGACAAGATTACCTATCATGTACTGGAAGCGCCCGATGCGGCTGCCGCCATCGTCGAGTATGCACGGATCAACGATGTCGACCATATCGTGATCGGCTCGCGCGGCAGCTCGGCGCTGCGACGCTATCTGGGCAGCGTGTCGTCGCAGGTAGTGGCCCAGGCCGAGTGCACGGTGACGGTGGTCAAACTGGCCGGCAGCAAGCAGGAAGCGTAATCACGCGCGGCAGTGCCGGGCGATGAGGCCAGCCATGCTTGAGCCGGATTGAATATCGATATAGCCGGCCATTGGCTGGCAGTGCCGGTCTGATTGGCGGATTGTGCGACGAATTTTTTCCAGAATAATCACCATTGCCGTACGCTGCTGCGCCGGCGCACGGCCTACAACAACCATCGAGATCCGGAGCCAAGACCATGCCTGTTCACTTCCCGCTTGAAACACGCGACCTGCTGCTGCGTTTAAAACTGTTTCAAGGCTTGAATGAATTCGAACTGGGCCATTTGATGGCGCAAGCCGCACTGATCGAATGCCAGCCCGGTGATTATCCGATTCGGGAAGGTGAACAGGGTCATGAATTATTCGTACTGCTGGCCGGCAGCGCCCGTATCACCAAGCGCTCAGCGGGTTTGCAAAAAGTCATACACCAGCTGGAGCCGGGCGACTGCTTCGGTGAAATGTCATTGATTGAATGCCGCGCGCGGTCAGCATCGGTGCGCGCCACCAGTCATTGCAAGCTGCTGCGGCTCGATGGCGACTATGTGATTTCCCTGCCAGAAATATCATCGAAAATTTATCGCAATCTGGCGATTCTTTTATCGAAGAAATTACGGCATGCCAATGAACTCTTGACGCTGAACTAGGCAGGCACCGGTCAGGGTGTCGCCAGTTGGCTATAATAGCCTGCAGATCGTGCCGCCTTGCCCGGGCACGATTATTTGAACTTTCCAGCCATACCAACCGAGACGCCCAACCATGTCCACCTTGCTGCCGATTGCAAAAAACACCCATTCCCAGCCGGCCGTGATGCTCGAGCTGTTGTCCAACCTGGTCAATCGCCACGGTTGCATCACCGGCGCCACCGGTACCGGCAAGACCGTCACGCTGCAGACGATTGCCCAGGCGCTGTCGGGCATCGGGGTGCCGGTATTCATGGCCGACGTCAAGGGCGACCTGTCCGGCATGGCCAAGGCCGGCGCGCTCTCGGACAAACTGGGCAAGCGGCTGCAGTCGCTGGAACTCGAGCCGCCGCAATGGGCCGCCTGCCCGGTGACGTTCTGGGACGTATTCGGCGAACAGGGCCATCCGGTGCGCGCGACCATTTCGGATCTGGGTCCGCTGCTGCTGGCACGCATGCTGAACCTGAACGATACCCAGGAAGGCGTGCTGCAGCTGGTTTTCAAGATTGCCGACGACAACGGCTTGCTGCTGCTCGACACCCGCGATTTGCGCACCATGCTGCAGCATGTGGGCGACAATGCGGCCGACTTCCGCACCAGCTACGGCAATATTTCAGCGGCCAGCATCGGCGCCATCCAGCGCGGCTTGATCGGGATTGAAGAACAGGGCGGCGACCAGTTCTTTGGCGAGCCGATGCTCAATATCGACGACCTGCTGCAAACCGATGCCAGGGGTCATGGCGTGGTCAATATCCTGGCGGCCGACAAGCTGATGAATGCGCCGCGCCTGTATTCCACCTTCCTGTTGTGGATGCTGTCGGAACTCTATGAAAACCTGCCGGAGGTCGGCGACCTCGACAAGCCGAAGCTGGTGTTTTTCTTTGATGAAGCACACCTGCTGTTTTCCGAAGCGCCCAAGGCATTGCTGCAAAAAATCGAACAGGTGGTGCGCCTGATCCGCTCCAAGGGCGTCGGCGTGTTTTTCATCACCCAGAACCCGCTCGATATTCCCGATACCGTTCTCGGCCAGCTCGGCAACCGGGTCCAGCATGCGCTACGCGCCTATACCCCGCGCGACCAGAAGGCGGTCAAGGCCGCCGCCGAAACCTTCCGCCCCAATCCGGCGCTCGACACCGCGCAAGTGATCACCGAACTCGGCGTCGGCGAGGCGCTGGTGTCGTTCCTGGATGAAAAGGGCCGCCCGAACATTGTCGAGCGCGCCTTCATCCTGCCGCCGGCATCGCAGATTGGCCCGATCGATGAAGCCGAACGCCGGCGTGCCATGGCCCAGTCGATCGTGGCCGGCATCTATGAAAAAACCGTCGACCGCGAATCGGCCCATGAAAAAATCACGGCACGGGTGGCTGCCAGCGCCAAGGAAGCCGAGGCGACTGCCGCCTCGGAAGCGCGCGGCCAGCAGCCGGAGGCCGCCGACTCTTCGCTTGGCGGCATGCTGGGCGGCCTGTTCGGCGGCGGCAGCAGCCGGCGCGAGTCGCCGGTGCAAGCGATGATGAAATCGGCGGCGCGCAGCATCGGCTCGCAAGTCGGGCGCGAAATCATCCGCGGCGTGCTGGGCTCGATCCTGAAAAAACGCTAGCCGCACCCGGGCCGGCATGGCGGCAGCGCCGGTCGGCTTGCAGCACACGCTGGCTGCACAGCCTCGCTGTGCGGACCGAAATTGGTAAACGGAGCAGCACATGGCAAGCATACTGCGGCACAGGAAAACCAATATCGTGACACTGGAGAACGGCGAATCGATGGCAGGCCGGTGCCATCCGGGCGACATCGCCATTGTTGAAAGCGCCGATGGCTGGTGGACCCATTTCATCGGCGAAGACGGCACGGTCGACAGTTATGACGAGCCGTTTGCCAGTTATAACCAGGCGCTGTGGGCCGCCAAGGCCGCCGCCGAATTCGCGGCAGAATAACTTAAATCCGCTGGCCGTCGATCTCGGAAGCGGGTTCCGTATTTATATCAAGCTAAACAGTTAACGATTCCAGTTGCGAAAAAATTCTGGCGAATCACCAACATTAACGGTGACCGCCAGAAAAAAGTCTGATCAGCTTTTCGCCAATGGACAGCCGCCTTCAGATAACGGACGAAATGCTTCTTCTGCAGGGATAGTCGCCTTGTACTGGTAATAGTCCCACGGGTACTTGGACTCGGATGGTTTCTTGACCTGGTACACATACATGTCATGCACCATGCGGCCATCGACACGGATTTTCCCGTTCTTGGCAAACATGTCGTTGATCGGTGTCGATTTCATCTTCGCCATCACCGCGCCAGTCTCGTCGGTACCGACGGCCTTCACCGCGTTCAGATAATGCAAGGTCGACGAATAGTCGCCGGCATCACCCATGGTCGGCATGCGCTTGTTCAGTGCAAAAAAACGCTTCGACCACTTGCGCGTCTCGTCATTGCGATCCCAATAAAACGCGGTGGTCAATGTCAGTCCCTGTGCCACTTCGAGACCCATCGCATCGACGTCGGTAACCCAGACCAGCAGGCCGGCGAGCATCTGCTTGCCGGATTGGGTCAGGCCGAATTCCTTGGCCGATTTCACCGCGTTGATGAAGCCGGTGCCAGAGCCTGCCAGGCCAATGACTTTCGCTTTCGAGCCTTGCGCCTGCAGCATGAATGAAGAGTAATCGGAAGTCGTAGCTGGATGACGGACAGCGCCAATCACTTTCCCGCCCTTGCGCTTGACTGCCTCCGTGGTATCGGCTTCCAGTGCGTGGCCGAACGCATAATCTGCGGTCAGGAAGAACCATGTATCGCCGCCCTGCTTGACAATCTCGCTGCCGGTGCCCTGCGCCAGCGCCCAGGTATCGTACGCATAATGGATACTGTTTGGCGTGCACGCATCACCAGTAATGCGCGATGAACCCGAGCCATTGACGATGGCTATGCGATCCTTTTCCTTGGCTACGCCAATCACCGACAATGCGACGCCGGAATTGATCAGATTGTTGATCATGCGGACGTCTTGCGTATCGAACCACTCGCGCGCCTTGCTGGCGGCAATGTCGGGTTTATTCAGGTGGTCATTGACCAATACCTCGATCGGACGTCCCAGCACCTTTCCGCCAAAGTCTTGCACGGCCATTTTCACCGCAGTGATCGCGCCGTCACCAGCCTCGTGCGAAAACTGTCCGGTAATGTCGGTCATCACGCCAATACGAAATGGCTTGGCATTTTGTGCCGCAGCGCTGCCCATCCCAAACGCAAGTGCAAGACTGCACTGCATAACCGTCTTTATTGCCCTTGATTTCTTGATTGTCTTCATAGTCTCACTCCAAAATTTAATTCCGCAATCCGTCCGTTTATGCAAGCGCCTAACTTGCATAAATAGATTACTATTAATTTGACGTGTTTGCAAAGATTTTTATCGGATAGTCAGGCTATTTCACCGTTAAATCATGATTGTAGCGTCAATTATTTCTTGATTGCATGGAAATTACTGCCGGCACATAGTGGACTAATTTCACAAGATAAATTAATTTGATCTAGTTATGAAAGTTAAATACATTTTTTAGCGGGGAGTTGGCGGGCCTGGAAGCAGGCCTGCAGTGCCAAATGAATGGCTGCGCAAGCACAAATGCTGGCAGACGCGGCTCTTCCCAGCGATCCGACAGACGACAGGCGCAACGGGCGAATTGAGAGAAATGGAAGCGGCGCGGATACGCGCTTCAGAAGAAGGTCAGGATGCGGCGGGCGCTTCGATCACGAGAGAATAGCGCAAGGTGTAGTCGACTGCATGCGGATCAAGTGCTTCGCCGCATTCGCTGCAGATCACCTTTGCGGAAAAATCGTGCTGGCAGCTGCGGTGCCGCAGGATCAGCGGTACCCGTCCATTGGATACGAATTTATCGCCCCATTGCATCATCACGATCATGGGGCCGTACAGGTCGCGCCCCTTGACCGTAAAGCGATACTCGAAACGGTCAGGCCGTGCCTGGTATTGGCGTTTTTCAACAATTCCATGTTCGGTCAAGCGTTGCAAGCGATCGGTCAATATATTGCTGGCGATACCAAGATTGGCTTGAAACTCGTCGAAGCGGCGCACACCAAAGAACATTTCCCGGATCAACAGAAATGTCCAGCGGTCACCAATGATCTGCAAGGTACGCGCCACCGAGCAGGGACGCACCCGCTGGAGAATCAGCGGATCCGAGGCCCGGCGCGAACGCTGGCGCTCGCCAATTCGCGGCTGGCTGCCGGCACCCGGCCCGTTACGGTACTGGACATCATGCGGATCAACCGCCTGGTTGCATGCCGAGCATGCTACCACAGGCGAACAGGGCTTGCCACAACCTCGATGGATCAGTTGCAGCGGCGGTTCATGCTCGCCGGCCAGCCAGGTATCGCCGAATTTGAGCAGTGCCAGCATGGTCCAATACAGGCCTCTGCCTTTAAGCGTCAATCGGTATTCAAAGCGGGAGGAAGTGGCAGAATAGCCGACCTTATCCAATAAACCCATTTCGGTCAGCTTGTTGAGTCGCTGTACCAGCGTGTTGCGTGGCAAGCGCAGCACGCTTTGAAATTGTTCGAACCGGCGCGCGCCGAAAAAACATTCGCGCAGAACCAGAAAACTCCAGGCATCCGACAGAATCTCGACCGTGCGCGCGACCGAGCAAAATCGGTCGATTGACGGGTACTGTGGTGCGGCCAGTGGGTCTTGTAACGAATTAATTTGTTCTGCGGACATAAACCTTAAACCTGATCAGTGCCAACCTTGCACGCCGCCGATCCGGCACGATCTACGTCGAACGCGCATGCAAGCGCCGGTTTTTTGGCAACCGACAGCATATCACTGAAGCGCTCTGGCACAGTGATCGAAACGGCGCCCGGGGCGACCTGGTTCGGCTACAGTCGCCCCGCAGGCAGGATTACAGCCCGCCCATACACAGATACTTGATTTCCAGATAATCCTGGATACCGTATTTAGAGCCTTCGCGTCCATTACCGCTTTCCTTGATGCCGCCAAATGGCGCAACCTCGGTCGAAATCAAGCCCTCGTTGATGCCGACCATGCCATATTCGAGCGCCTCGGCAACCCGCCAGACACGGCCGATGTCGCGACCGTAAAAATAAGAGGCCAGGCCAAATTCAGTATCATTGGCCATCTCGATCGCCTCTTCTTCGGTGAAAAAACGAAATATCGGGGCGACCGGGCTGAATGTCTCTTCCCGGAAAATCGCCATATTTTTCGTTGCATTCGCCAGGATGGTGGGCGTATAAAAATTGCCGCCGAGTGCATGGCGCTCGCCGCCGCTGACGAGTTTCGCGCCTTTTTCCAATGCATCAGCGACATGCTGTTCCGCCTTGCGTACTGCATTGTCGTCGATCAAAGGACCGATGACGGTACCGGGCGTCAAGCCATCACCAACCTGCAGCGCCCGCACTGCGACCGAAAATCGTTCGACGAACTGGTCGTAGACGCCATCCTGCACCAGTATCCGGTTGGCACACACGCAAGTCTGGCCGGCATTGCGGTACTTGGCGATCATCGCACCCTTGACCGCCGCGTCGATATCAGCATCGTCGAACACAATGAAAGGCGCATTGCCGCCGAGTTCCATCGAGGTCTTTTTCACTGTGGCAGCACACTGCGCCATCAGCAGCTTGCCGATTTCGGTCGAACCGGTAAAGGTCAGCTTGCGCACGATCGGATTTGACGTCAGCTCGCCGCCGATTTCGGCAGCCGAGCCAGTAACACATGACAGCACCCCCTGCGGGATGCCGGCGCGTTCAGCCAGCACGCACAGCGCCAGCGCCGAGAACGGTGTCTGACTGGCAGGCTTGATGACCATCGTGCAACCGGCGGCAAGCGCCGGTGCTGCCTTGCGGGTGATCATTGCTGCCGGAAAGTTCCAGGGCGTAATCGCCGCGCAGACGCCAACCGGCTGCTTGATCACGACAATGCGCCGGTCAGCAGTTGGTGCCGGCACAGTGTCGCCATACACCCGTTTTGCTTCTTCGGCAAACCATTCGATGTAGGACGCCGCATACGCGATTTCACCCCGGCTTTCCATCAGTGGCTTGCCCTGCTCGGTAGTCATGATGATTGCCAGGTCTTCCTGGTTTGCAAGCAGCAGGTCAAACCATTTGCGCAACAAGCCGGCGCGCTCCTTGCCGGTCTTCGCTTTCCATGCCTTCAAAGCAGCGTCGGCAGACCGGATCGCGCGGCGGGTTTCTTCGCTTCCCATCTTGGGCACCGTGCCGATAACGGCGCGGTCCACCGGGTTTTCGACCTGAATCGTTTGGCCGCTGTCGGCATCGACCCACTCGCCATCGATGTAGCATTGCTGGCGCAGCAACGTCGGATCATTGAGCCCCATCGGATTGAATACAGTCTGGTTCATTTCATACTTTCAGTTATCAAGGGTGCAGTCGGTGCGCCCGCAGATTAATCAGTGTTCAGGCTCTCCTTGAGCTTGAAGCGGAGGATCTTGCCGGAACCGGTGCGCGGAATGTCGCTGACCACATGCACTGCGCTTGGCAGTTTGTACGACGACAGGCGCGCCCGGCAATGCCGGAGCAATTCTTCCTCATTGACCGTCATGCCCGGCCGTCCAACCACGAACACCACCGGCACCTCGCCCAGATGCGGATGCGGCGCACCGACCACGGCGCAGTCGAGCACCGAGGCGAAAGTGAAGACGGCTTCCTCCACTTCACCCGGCGCGATGTTCTGGCCGCCGCGAATGATGAGCTCCTTCAGGCGTCCGGTGATCGTCAGGTAGCCGTTGCGATCGCTCTTCGCCAGGTCACCGGTGTAATACCAGCCTTGACGCAACGCACCGGCCGTTTCCTTGGGTTTATTGTGATAGCCTTTCATCAGGTTCGGCCCGCGCACGATCAATTCGCCCTCCTGCCCCGCGTCCACATCGACTCCGGTAGACGGATCAACGATGCGGACAGCCAGTCCGGGCACCGGCAAGCCGCAGGAACCCATGATGCGGCTGCCCTGCATCCAGTTCAGCGTCACCATGGTCGAGGTTTCGGTAATGCCGTAGCCGTCGAGCAGCATGACGCCAAAGCGCTGTTCAAACTCCTCGTTGACCGGTGCCGGCATGATGGCGCCGGCCGACACGCACACGCGCAGGCCAGGAAAGCGGCAGTCAGCATCTGCGCGTGCGGCTTCGAGCAGATAATGGAAAATCGTTGGCACGCCGGCAAAGACCGAAAACTTGCCTGACTTCAGCAGCGCCATGGTTTCCGTGGTTGAAAATTTTTCAACCAGATATTCGCTGGCGCCCACGGCGAGTACACTCAACACCGACAAGTTCAGCGCGTACGAATGAAACAATGGCAGCGGCGACAACAGATTATCGTTTTCGCACAGGCCGGCAATCGGCGCCCAGCAGGCCGCGCATACCCACAGCATGCTGCGCTGTGACAGCAGCACGCCCTTGGCACGGCCGGTAGTCCCGGAGGTATAGACAATGAACGATGGCTCGTCGATGGTATCGGGGTCAAGCGGGACTGAACGCGGCGCATGTTGCACCAGTTCGCCAAAGCGCAGTCCGGCCGCTTTTTTGTCGCCGCCGCTGTCGACCAGAATCATCGTGATGGGCTCGGGTAGTTCTGCAGTAATTTTTTCTACCATTGCAGCGCGCTCATCGGTGGTGATGATCGCCTTGCAGCCGGCATCCTCGATCCGGTATGCCACTTCGGGATCGGTCGCATCGTAGCTGATCGGCACGCATACCGCGCCAGCGCGCACGATCGCGAAACAGCTTTCGACCCACTCCACCGAATTAGGCAGGAAAATGGCGACACTGTCACCGGGCTCGATGCCGGCATCCCGCAAGTGGCCGGCCAGTGCTGCGGTAATCTTGGCAAGGTTGCCGTAGGTAACCGCCGAGCGGCGGTCCCGATAGGCGACCTTGTCCGGTCTTTGCTCGGCATGGCGGCGAATCAGGGTGCCGACCGGGGCAATCAGTTCTGTCTGAATCATGACGTTTTCTCCTCCTTCTCAAGCGACGGTGGCGCCGCTGGTATCTTGTTAATGCTGCCTACACCATGCAAAAACCACCGTTGACGCTCAGTACCTGGCCTGTAATCCAGGCGGCAGCATCAGATGCGAGGAAGGCTACCGCGGGCGCCACATCACCCGGTGTGCCGAGACGGCGCAGCGGATACTGCTTGGCGATTTTTTCGCGGTTGGCCGCCATGAATTCCGGATCCGAATGGGCGGTTTCTATCATCCCGAGCGAGATCGCATTGACCGTGATGTTGGCCCGCCCCAATTCCTTGGCCAGCGACTTCGTCAGCGCGATCCCGCCGGCGCGCGCAGCTGCGGCAATTGCCAGGCCGTTCTCGCCGATGCGCGAGGAGTCGCCTGCCAGCGTGATGATGCGCCCGCCGTTTTGCTTGACCATGTGCGGCGCGACCGCGTGGCAGGTATGAATCGTGCCGTACAAGTCGACATCGATCTGTTTTTTCCACTGTTCGGGCGTGGTGTTGACGAAGCGCTCCATAATGACCACGCCGGCGTTGTTGACCAGGATATCGATGCGGCCGAAATCGGCCATGATGGCGTCGACCATCTTGCACACGTCTTCATAGCTGCCGACATTGGCCTGGTAGGCCCGCGCGTTGCCGCCTGCCTGCTTGATCTCGGCAACCACCGCTTCGGCTTCGGTGGCAGAGCTGTTGTAGTTCACCGCCACCGTGGCGCCGGCAGCAGCCAGTGCCAGCGAAATTTCACGACCGACGTCACGCCCGGCACCGGTTACGAGAGCGATCTTGCGATTATTGGTTGTATTCATTTACATCTCCTTTGCATGTGATTTTTGTTTCTCGATAAGCTGGAACAGGCGTTCAGGGGTGACTGGCAATTCGAAGATTTCAATCCCGAGCGGCATCAGCGCGTCGGATACCGCATTGGCGATGGCGGCCGGCGCACCGATGGTGCCGCCTTCGCCCATGCCGCGAAAACCGCCATGCGATGGCGGCAACACGGTTTCAATATGGAGCACCTGCATCGGCGGCACTTCCGGCGCCGACGGCACCACGTAATCGACCAGGCTGGCAGTCAAAAGCTGGCCGTGTTCGTCGTATACGATTTCCTCGAACAGTGCCGCGCCAATCCCCTGCGCCACTGCGCCATGCACCTGGCCGTCGACAATCATTGGATTGATCATGCGCCCGCAATCTTCGGCAACCAAATAATCGTTGACCTTCACGATGTAGGTTTCCGGGTCGATTTCAACCATCGCGATATGGGTTGCCGAACTGGTGGTGCCCCACACCGGGTCAAACGATTTGGTCTCCTCCAGTACCTCGACCGCCTCTTTCGGGAGACGTCCCATCTGCGAGTACACGACGTCTGCGATCTCGGCAATCGTCATCGACTTGCCGGTATTGCGCGCGGTCACGACGCCATTGGCAATGTCGATGTAGTCGGGCGTACTGTCGAGCAAGTGAGAGGCGATCCGTGCCAGCTTGGCGCGCATCGCACGTGCCGCCAGAGTGCCGGCGCCGCCAGCCATGACTGCGCTGCGACTGGCATAGGTGCCGGTGCTGTGCGACACGGCGGCGGTGTCGCCCTGCACCACGGTGACGTCTTCGAAGCGGCATCCGAGTTCTTCGGCCACCACTTGCGCCAGCGAGGTTTCCAGTCCCTGGCCGTGGGAGGCGATGCCGAAATAGGCAGTCACTGAGCCGCTGGGATCGATCTTGAGGGTGGCGATTTCAGTGCCGGTATTGATTGGCATGCCGGGCGAAGCCGAAATGCGCGATCCGATCCCGGACAGTTCCGCATAGGTTGCCACGCCGATCCCGACCCAGCGTCCTGCCGCCCGGGCTTGCGCCTGTTTTTTGCGCAACGTGTCGTAATCGACCGCTTCGCATCCCGCTTCCAGGCACTCGATAAAACCCGAACGGTCCCACACGATGCCGGGAGCGGTCTTGTAGGGAAATTCTTCCGGCCGGATCAGGTTGCGCAGGCGGATATCCCTGGCGTCGATGCCGATCCGGTGCGCCGCCATATCCATCAGGCGTTCCATGATGAAAGTCGAGGTCGGACGGCCGACGCCGCGGTACGGCCCGGTCGGCGATTTCGACGTCGCCACCCCCCGCACCTTGCCATGATAGACCGGCACCCGGTATGGACCCGGCATGAAGCTGATCACCTGCACCGGTTCCAATCCGGCGGTCCATGGATAGATCGAATAGGCGCCAACGTCGCCGATCACGTCGGCGCGCAACGCCAGAATGGTCCCGTTTTCGTCCACGCCGAGTTCGGCATAGACAGTCTCGTCGAATCCATGGCTGGTCGAGGCAAGGTCTTCCATCCGGTCGCTGGTCCATTTGACGGGCCGCCCGAGATGGCGTGCCAGCGCACATACCAGAATTTCTTCCGGATAGAGCGAGCCTTTGCCGCCGAAGCTGCCGCCGACGTCGGGCGCCACCACGCGCATCTTGTTGCCGGGAATACCCAGCACTTCAACCAGCGCGTCACGCACGATGCCTGGACTGCCGCTTGATGAATGCAATGTCATCGCGCATTTCCCCTGATCATATTCGGCCAGGTAGGTACGATTTTCAATTGCAAATGGCGTCTTGCGCCGGAACCGAAAACGCGTGCCGACCCGCACCGGCGCCGCTTCCATGACCGGGTCGATATCACCGCGGCGGAATTCGCGCTGCACCAGGATATTGGTGCCGGCTTCTTCATGCAGCAGCGGCGCATCCGGCGCGGCAGCGGCTTCCGGATCAATCACGGTTGGCAGTACGTCGTAATCGATGTGAATGAATTCCAGCGCATCTTCAGCGATGTAACGATCCTTGGCGACCACCGCGACCACTGCCTCGCCGACAAAACGGACCTTGCCGCGCGCCAGTGGATAAATTGCAGTCGGATGATAGTTCGGCATCTTCGAGGTCGCATAGATCGGCTTGACCATGCCTTCCAGATCTTCGGCGGCAAACACGCCTATGACGCCGGGCAACTCCAGCGCGGCTGAATAGTCAATCGACTTGATCCGCGCATGCGACTGGTCGCTGCGGCGCAACGCAACATGCAGCAACCCGACCACCTGCTTGTCATCTACATAGCAGCCATGACCGGTCAGCAGCCGCGGGTCTTCGGAGCGCTTGACGCGCGCACCGATCAGTTTCGGTGTGGTTTCGGATTCCATAATATCTGTCATCAGCGTGATTGGTGATTGATCGGAAAATGCCTGGCACCGATGGAATCTGCACCTTGCATCCGGCTAGTCATAGTAGTCGGCGCCTTTTTTCAGGGTCTGCCACTGCTCATCGTCGTGCCCGAACAGCACGGTGGCGCCGCCGGCTTCGATACGGCGGATTTCGGCCATCGATGCCAGCGACTGTTCTGCATTCCAGGTATTGCGCGGATTGATGTCATGCGCCAGATTGGCCTGCAGCGCCACCGAATCCGACGCCAGCAAAAACGCGCCCGACCTGTCGAGACTCACCAGCGAGGCCGTCATGCCGACGGTATGGCCGGGAACCGGGATCAGCACGATCCGGCCGTCATTGAACAGGTCGCGCTGCCCGTCGATGGTATCTACCGGCATCGGCTGCTTCCAGTCGACCGCCAGATAGCCGATTTTCTCAGCGTCTTCCCGGCGCGCAGCCTCCAGTTCCCTGGCGTGGCAAATCACCGTGGCTTTCTTGAAAAACTCGTTGCAGCCGCAGTGGTCTGAATGCAGATGGGAGTTCACCACTACGTCGATATCGTCGGGCGTCAGGCCGATGCTCTGCAACTGGTCGACCACGTTCTCGCCGGGCTTGGAAATCGGCACCATGGCGCGTGCCATCGGGCCCCAGCGCGCTTCCGGATCATGGGCGGTGGACGGGTGGCATCCGGTGTCGAACAGCACATTGCCGCTCGCATGACGCAGCAGAAAGCACGATACCGGCAGCTCGATGGTTTCCTGACGGTCCGCATCCGGCAGATACACACTCTTTTTCATCCGCAGGCGCCCGCCCGACAATACATGCATCTTCATTTTTCCGCCTCCTTCGCAGCTTCCCGGCCCTGGTCGCGTGTCAGTCGCACGGCGTCGACGATATTCGCATAGCCGGTACAGCGGCACAGATTGCCCGACAAGCCTTCGCGGATCTCGGCGTCGTTCTCAAGCGGATATTTTTTCAGCATGTCGGTGGCGGTCATCAGCATGCCGGGCGTGCAGAAGCCGCATTGCAAGCCGTGGCACGCGTGGAACGCCTGCTGCAGCGGATTGAGATTGTCGACCGTGCCAAGCCCCTCGACGGTATCGATGCTGCAACCGTCGGCCTGCACAGCCAGCATCAGGCAGGCGCGGATGCTGTCGCCATTGACCATGATGGTGCAGGCGCCGCACACGCCATGCTCGCAGCCGACGTGGGTGCCGGTCAGCCCCAGCGTATAGCGCAGAAAATCCGATAGCAGCAGCCGCGGCTCCACCGATTCCCGATGTTCGATGCCGTTGATTACTACGGTGATGTCATGTGTTTCGATGCTCATTGCTGTTCTCCAGTTGCACGCTGCCATGCCGCGCCAAGTGCGCGGCGGACCAGCACCCCCACCAGGTGACGGCGATAGTCGGCCGAACCATGCAAGTCGGTTGCCGGCTCCACCGCATCGCGCACCGCCTTGACAACCTGGTCGGCGGTATGCGCATCACTTGGCTGGTTCATCAAAATTGCTTCGGCGTCAGGCATGCGCATCGGCGTATCGCCCACCCCCATGACGCCAATGCGCGCATGCGTGACGCGCCCGCCGGATGCGGTAAGAATGATGCCGACTGCGGCCAGCGCAAAATCTCCGGAGCGGCGCGCCACTTCTTCGAATGCCCAGCCGACATTGGCTGGCAATGCCGGCAACCGGATTTCGGTGACAAGTTCATCTTCCTCGATTGCAGAGGTCAATGCTGCGACAAAGAAATCCGCTGCGTCCACGTTCCGCTTTCCCATCGGCGAGACCAGGATGATCTGCGCCTCCAGCAGCAGCATCATGAGCGGCAATTCGGCGGCCGGATCGGCATGCGTGATGCTGCCGCCGATCGTGCCGCGGTTGCGGATCGCCAGATGGGCAACATGTGCCATTGCCGCATTGAGTATCGGGAAAAGACGCTTGACCGTTGCCGAGGTTTCCAGCGTATGGTGGCGTGTCAGCGAACCGATGCGCAGGCCGCCGTCACTTTGCTCCTCGACGAAATCAAGCTCGGCGATGCGATTGATATCGATCAGCACCGATGGGTTGAGCATGCGGAAGTTCAGCATCGGCATTAGACTTTGGCCGCCAGCAATGATTTTTCCATCGCCGCCGGCATCCGCCAACGCATTGATCGCTTCCTCGACCGTAGCTGGCCGGATATAGGAAAATTTAGGTGGCTTCATTGCTTACTTTCCCATGAAAACCGGCTGACGCTTTTCAACGAAGGCTTGACGCGCATCGCGATAATCTTCGCTGCCAACCGCACGTTCGATCACTTTGCGAACCGCGGCATCGCTCAACGCCCCCATACCCATTGTCAAGCCGTTCAACAACACCTTGGTGCCGGCAATGGTCAATGGCGCGTTGTCGGCCATGCCGCCTGCAAAGCCCTTGGCGGCACGCATCGGGTCAACCGCCACACGGTCCAGAAAGCCGATTCGGTGCGCTTCAGCAGCGTCGAATCTTTTTGCCGAATACAGGACACGCTTGGCATTTGCTATACCAACCAACGCCAGCAGTCGCTGGGTTGCGCGCACTCCGTAGACGATCGACAGGCGTGCGGCCGGTATGCCGAATTGCGCACCCGGCTGCGCGAACCGGAAATCACATGACATCGCCAAATGGCAGGCGCCGCCCATGCAAAAACCGTCGATGACGGCGATGGTCGGTTTGGGCGTGGCGGCAATGGCGTCGCAGCATTCATCAACAGCCACCTCATATTCCGTACCTTGTTGCACGGTCGCCCTTACCTTGGAAAATTCTGCAATGTCGGCCCCGGCGCTGAAGGTGCCGCCGGCACCGGTCAGAATGATGGCCCGCACGTTCGGATCGCGGCCAAGCTGGCTGAAGATGCGGCCAAGCTCGCGCCACATGGCGAGCGTTACCGCATTTTTTTGCGCGGGACGATTCAAGGTCACCACCGCTGCCTGATATCTGGCTGACGTTGCCGGTATCGCGCCTGTCGACGGCGCATGGCTGGCCCTGCTTCCATTCGATATGCCTAACCAGCGCGCGATCTTGCCGGCGACACCGTTGCTGGCATTTTTTTCGACGGCTGTCATCTCGATGTCTGCTTCCTCGACGACATCCACCAGCGCGATGGTGATATCGTCACTGGTACTGGGCAATTCTATCGCCGGCGCCGCCACTTTATTGGCCGCGGCGGCGGGAGCGGCCGCTGCGCCGCCTGGTGCTTCCTTGTTACGCACGATGTCGTTGAATCGCGCAAAGAACTGGTCCGCCATCTTGCGGGCGGTAGAGTCGATCAGGCGCGTGCCCAGTTGCGCGATCTTGCCGCCGATATTGGCTGTCACGCCATAGCGCAGCAGCGTCACCGTCGGACTTTGCGATTCCAGCTCCACCGTAATATCGCTTTTGGCAAAGCCAGCAACGCCGCCCTGCCCTTCGCCGGTCAGGCGATAGCTGGTGGGCGCGACAATGTCGGCCAGCGTCACCTTGCCGGAAAATTTTGCCTTGATCGGCCCAACCTTGACCACCACCAGCGAAATAAACTCGGTGTCAGAGATTTTTTCAAGCGTCTCGCAACCGGGTATGCAGGCTTTGAGCACTTCCGCGTCGTTCAGCGCTTGCCACACCGCATCACGTGACGCCTCTAGCTGAATCTCGTCTTTCATTTCCATGTCTTAACCTCGATTCACTTGCGCTGTGTTGTTAATTGGTCGGCACCGGCTTTGAAAAATACGCGACTGCTCATCGCATGGTTTCGCCATGCTGCACGCGTAGCGGCGCCAATGCCCGCTGATATGCCGCCGGCAGCGGCACCGGCCGATTCGTGGCCCGATCAACGTATACATGGACGAAGTGGCCCTGTGCCGCAGCAATATCGTCGTCGTTGCAAAAGATCCCGAGTTCATAGCGCACGCTGCTGGTGCCGATGCTGGCGACGCGGATGCCGACATGAATATCATCCGGAAAGGCAATTGGACTGAAATAGCGGCACTGCGTTTCAACCACCAAGCCGATCACCTCGGATTGCTGCAAATCAAGTGCGCCCTGTCTGATCAGGTATTCATTGACCGCGGTATCGAAGTACGAATAATAAATAACGTTATTCACATGGCCGTATGCATCGTTGTCCATCCAGCGCGTCGTGATCTTGTGAAAATGCGCGAATCCGGCACGCGTTTCCGCGGGTACTCTTGAACTCATAAAACCTCCCTGTAAATCGATAGCGCGGCCTCATAGCCGATCTCGCACGGATTATTTACCAGCAGCCGGGTCTGCTTCATCGCATCGTCTGCCAGCAACGGCAAATCAGTGTGCTTGATTCCAACTTCCGACAGCCGCGTCGGCAAACCCAGTTCGCGCGGCAGCGCCGTCAGCCTCGTGATCAGCAACGCGGCTTTTTGTGCAGCGTCACCTGTTACGCCCGGCAGCACGATATCGGCCAGCTGCGCATACAGATGCTGCGCACTGGCGGCATTAAAGCGCAGCACCGCAGGCAATACCAGCGCATTGGATAAACCATGCGGCACATGAAATCGGGCGCCGACCGGATAGGCCAGTGCATGCACCGCAGCAACCGGCGCATTGGCAAACGCCTGGCCAGCCAGCATCGCGCCCAGCAGCATGTTTTGACGCGCCGCCCGGTTGCTGCCATTGCGGCATGCTTCGTGAATATTGTTTGCCAATAGCGTCAGGGCTTCCCGCGCCAGACAATCGGACACTGGATTTTTCAGGCGATGACTGGTGTAGGCTTCGATCGCATGCACCATCGCATCGATGCCGGTAGCAGCCGTCACCAGTGGCGGCAGGCCGAGCGTCAGATCGGCATCCAGCACGGCCCAGTCGGGCACGATGACTGTAGATACCACGCCTTTTTTTTCACCCTCGCCGGTGGTAACAATCGAAATTGGCGTGACTTCCGAACCGGTTCCGGCGGTGGTGGGTACCAGAATCAGCGGCAAGCGCGGACCTTTTGCCTGGCCTACACCATACACATCGCCAAGTTGCTCTTGACCGGCTGCCAGCAACGCCACCAGCTTGGCCACATCCATCGAGCTGCCGCCGCCCAGACCGACGACGCCATCGGCGCCGAGATCGGTGGCTGCCGCGACTGCCGCCATCACGATTGCCTCGGCAGGATCGGCTTGCACATCCGCGTAGATCGCCACCGCTACGCCCGCTGCGCGCAGACTCTGTAGCGCCGGCTCCAGCAACCCCGCTTGTTCCACCCCTTGATCGGTAACGATGAGCATCGACCGGCATCCCAATCTTTGCGCCAACTGACCCAACTGCGCAGATGCCCCTGGTCCAATCAGCGTCGATCTGGGACAGTGGAACTCGAAGGTCGACATATTCAATCCTGTTTTGATTACATGAGCCTGCACATGCCGGCCTGCATTTCATCCCGCACCAGCCGAAACAACTTGCAATTTGTGACTTGCATAATTAAACTATACATACGATATTCAGAGTTTGCAAGGAATTTTGATATCCGAATTAACAGAATGAATTATTGAATTCAGATGCGACGCAACCGCTTTACATTGCCTAGTTTCATCACTAGACTAGTCGCTGGCATAAGTGTGCATTGGCATGGTGCAGCATTTGCCGAATCAGCAACGCAAAACAGGAAAGTTTATGGATAGCATTGATCTCGACGTAATCAAGACGGCAGTGGCCTGGGCCAACAGCGGCGCCTATACCCTGCTGGCCACCGTGGTGCGCACCTGGGGTTCTGCGCCGCGCCCAGTCGGCTCGATGATGGTGATTCGGGAAGATGGGCACATTAAAGGATCCATTTCCGGCGGCTGCATCGAAGACGATCTAATCCATCAAATTCAAGCCGGTGCATACCGCGAAACCACGCCGTCGATATTGACCTACGGCATTTCCGCTGATGAAGCACATCGCTTTGGCCTGCCCTGCGGAGGCACTTTGCAAATCGTGCTGGAGCCGGTCTGCGACCATTCACACCTGCCGGCATTATTGAAGGCCGTACAGCAGCAGCGTTTGATGACTCGCCAGCTTGACCTCGAATCCGGGGTCGTGACGCTCACGCCTGGCGCGCATGTGGGTGCACTCAGTATTAATCAGGCGTATCTGACTTCGGTACACGGCCCCCGTTATCGCCTGGTGATCGTCGGCGCAGCACAAGTGTCGCGCTATGTTGCGGAGATGGCAAAAAGCCTCGACTATCAGGTCATCGTGTGCGATCCGCGCGAAGAATATCTGGATGAATGGGATGTCGACGGGGTCGAACTATCCCGCGAAATGCCGGACGATCTGATTCTGCGCCTGCAACTGGACGCCCATAGCGCGGTGCTGACACTCACCCACGATCCCAAGCTCGATGACATGGCGCTGCTGGAAGCACTGAAGTCCCCGGCCTTTTACGTTGGTGCTATCGGCTCGCGCGCCAACAATGAAAAACGCCGCGAGCGACTGGCGCTATTCGATATCAGCGATGCTGAAATCGCCCGCCTGCACGGACCGGTCGGCATGTATATCGGAGCCCGCACCCCCCCCGAAATCGCCCTGTCGGTGCTGGCGGAAATGACGGCACTGCGCAATGGCGTGCCGGTATTGCAGACACAAGCCTTGCGCGACCCGGCATCGACGCAGTCGTCGCCGGGATGTGTACTCAACTAAGCCAATCACACAAGCCGGACACATTTCTCATGCAATCGAGCGCACCCGGGCAACACTATAGCGGCATCCTGCTTGCGGCAGGCATGGGCAAGCGCTTCGACCCGACGGGCGCGCAGAACAAATTGCTGCAAGTACTGCCTGGCGGCGACAGTGTGGTGGTGATGTCAGCCAGAAATCTGGCGTCGGCATTGACCCGAATGCTGATCGTGGTTCCCACCGGCTCGCCGGTGCTCACCGCCCACCTGACAGCAGCCGGCTATCCAGTGACCAAATGCGCGCAGGCGGCAACTGGCATGGCGGCCAGCCTGGTGCACGGCGTGCGTGCATCCCCGGGCGCCGCCGGCTGGATCATTGCACTGGCGGATATGCCATTCGTGCAGCCGGCAACCATGAAAAAATTACTGGATGCACTGGCACAGGGCGCCGACATCGCGATACCAAGTTACCGTGGCAGGCGTGGCAATCCAGTCGCGTTTAGCAGCGTCCACCTGGATCACCTGCTGCAGCTGTCCGGCGACATCGGTGCGCGCATGCTGCTGCAGCAATATCCGGTACAGGAAGTGCCGGTCGACGACCCCGGCATTCACCACGACATCGATACATTGTCCGACCTCAAATCTTGCAGGATTTTAAAGGAGCACACACATGCCTAGGGTTTATTCGATTGACGGCGTCACGCCGGTGGTTCATCCGAGCGCATACGTGCACCCGAGCGCGGTGCTGATCGGCGATGTGATCATCGGCCCGCACTGCTATATCGGGCCGCTGGCCAGCCTGCGCGGCGACTTCGGGCGGATCATCATCAATGCGGGCGCAAACATCCAGGATACCTGTGTGGTGCATGGCTTTTTCGATAGCGATACGGTGGTCGATATCGATGGTCATATTGGACACGGCGCAGTGCTGCATGGCTGCCGGATCGAGCGCAATGCGATGGTCGGAATGAATGCAATCGTCATGGATGATGCCGTGATCGGCGAATCCAGCATCGTCGGTGCCGCAGCCTTCGTCAAAGCCGGCTTCATCGTGCCGCCACGCAGCCTGGTGATCGGCGCGCCCGCCAGGATCACCCGCCAACTGCGCGACGATGAAATTGCCTGGAAAGAAAAGGGCACCACCCAGTACCATGAACTGACCGTACGTTCACTGCAAACCATGCAAGAGGTCGACGCACTGACGGCAGTGGAACCTAATCGCCAGCGTGTACACAGCACATCGCCGTCGCAGCCTAAAGTACGGCTACCTTGAATAGTTGCAGCGCATGATTGCCTCTACCAATGGTGCTGCTATTGCAGCTCCGCAGCATGCGACGAAAGCGGGCCCCATCGAACGGCTGGCCGTCTTGTTGCCGGAACGCAGCATCGAACTCGAGATCCAGTGGATCGCCCCCGAGCGCATCAGTGCGCCACTGATCGTGTTCCTGCATGAGGGGCTGGGCGCCATTGCCAGCTGGGATGATTGGCCGCGGCGGCTATGTGCGGCGACCGGTTGTCGCGGCCTGGTGTACTGCCGCTTCGGCTATGGTGGCTCATCGTCCCGGCCAAGCGGTCAGGACTGGCCAATCGACTATCTGGAGCAGGAAGCCCATATTGTGCTTCCAGCAATGTTCGACGCGCTAGGCATCGACGTGTCAAGCAATCCGCCGATCCTGTTCGGTCACAGCGACGGCGGCAGCATCGCATTATTGCATGCAGCCGCCTTTGCCAATCGCGTCACTGCCATCATCACCGTAGCGCCGCATGTGTTTGTCGAAAAAATTGGCCTGGAACGAATCGCCAAACTGGATTTGGCATATCGGGAAGGGCCGCTGCGCGATAAGCTGCAGGCACTGCATCAGGAACCGGATGCAGTGTTCTGGGGCTGGAGCCGCAGATGGCAGGACCCAGCGTTCCGGAACTGGAATATCAGCGCCTGCCTGCCAGACATTTCCTGTCCCGTGCTCGCGGTGCAAGGTGCGCAGGACCAGTATGGCACGATGGAACAAGTGCACACAGTCATTCGCGGCGCCACGTTGGCAGAACTGGCGGTAATTGATAACTGCCGGCATAGTCCGCACCAGGACCAGCCGCAAGCATTACTGGACTGCGCAAGCAGATTCATCCAGGCGAACTGCACACCTGCCAGAAGCGGCGACTGAATTTCTGTATCGATTTTCATTGCCGCAGTCAATTCACGGTTTTGATTGGATACCATGCCCAGAATAATTATCCCGATTGCCGACAGCCGCCATCTCGCAAGCGTGCCGGCGGCGCCACGGCTTATGCATGCCGCTACCGGCTTGCTGGTAGACAGGCACGCAAGGCCGTTGCAGGATTTGCGCATTTCCGTCACTGACCGGTGTAATTTCCGCTGCACCTACTGCATGCCGGCCGAGGTCTTTGGCCCGGACTATGCCTATTTGCCACGTTCTTCGCTGCTGTCATTTGAGGAAATCGTCCGGCTCGCCCGCGTGTTCGTGGCGCACGGCGTCACCAAGATTCGCCTCACCGGCGGTGAGCCACTGCTGCGCAAGAATATCGAATACCTGATCGAGATGCTCAGTGCGCTGCGCACGCCCAACGGACAAGAGCTGGATCTGACTCTGACCAGCAACGGGTCCTTGCTTGCCAAAAAAGCCCAATCGCTGAAAATTGCCGGCTTGAAGCGGATAACGGTGTCGCTCGATGCGCTCGATGATGCGATTTTCAAGCGCATGAATGATGTGAACTTCCCGGTCGCTGAGGTGCTGCGCGGAATTGACGCTGCGCATGCCGCGGGACTTGGCCCGATCAAGATCAACATGGTGGTCAAGGGCGGCATCAACGATGCGCAAATCGTTCCGATGGCACGCCACTTCAAAGGGTCACCATACATCCTGCGGTTTATCGAATATATGGATGTCGGTGCTTCCAATGGCTGGCAAAACACCGATGTGATCCCGTCTGCCGAAGTGGTCCGCAGAATCAATGCGGTGCTGCCGTTACAGGAAATTGCGCCCAATTACACCGGCGAAACTGCAGCGCGCTGGCGCTATGCCGACGACAGTAGTGAAATCGGCATGATTTCCAGCGTGACCCAGGCTTTTTGCCACGTCTGCACACGAGCGCGGCTGTCAACCGATGGCAAGCTCTACACGTGCCTGTTTGCCGGCAACGGTCAAGACCTGGGCGCGCTGCTGCGGTCCGGTTGCACAGATGCGGAAATATCGGCCGCTGTCGCCGCGGTTTGGCAGGATCGAAACGACCGCTATTCTGCGCTGCGTTCCGATTTTGCGCTCAAGCACAATCCGAAGATCAAGAAAGCAGAGATGTCCTATATCGGCGGCTAAGCGCATCCGATAAGCTCGCACGTTTGCGCTGCCCGGCTATTTCATGGTCCAGCCACCATCGACCAGCATGCTGGTGCCGGTCACCATGCTGCTGATCGGTGCGGCCAGATAGGCCACTGCGGCGGCGACTTCATCGACGCTGGCCATGCGCCCCATCGGGATATTATCCTGCACGTACTGGTTGAATGTCGGGTCGTTCAGGAATGGCGCGGTCATCGGCGTCAGCACAAAGGTCGGCGCCACCGTGTTGACGCGAATGCCATGTGCGGCCAGCTCCAGCGCCATCGCCCGGCTCATGCCTTCCATCGCAAATTTGGTCGCGCAATAGACGGTGCGGTTGGGCAGTGCCACATGCCCGGCCTGGGACGACATCATGATGATCGACCCTTTCGACTGGGTGGCGATCATGCGGCGTGCGGCCGCCTGCGCACAGAAATAATTGACCTTGATATTCAGATTGGCGACCTGGTCGAAAGTCGCTTCGTCGACTTCCAGAAACGGCTGCGGCTTGTTCATGCCGGCGTTGTTGACCAGGATATCCAGCCCCGGCAATGCGTCCACCCGCGCCCGAAATTCTGCCGCGTGGTTCAAGTCCATCGCCCAGTATTCGGCGCTGCCGCCGGCGGCCACAATCTCGCAGCAGCGCTGCTGCAAGTCATCGGCGTTGCGCGCCACCAGGATCACGTGGGCGCCGAGGCTGGCCAGCAGTTGCGCGCAGCCTTCACCGATGCCGCGCGAGGCCCCGGTCACGATGGCGGTCAATCCATCCAGGCGAAACATCGCAGCTGCGCGCTGGCTATCAAGCGGTTTGCTCATGTTTTTTACCTTTTTTGTAGATCAGCGCGGCATGCGGCGCGTGGTCGCCTGCCGCGTCAGCAATGTCCATGCGGCATGGTCCCGCATTGCTGGATCGCGCTGAATGCACCGCGCGATCCGGTGGTGCAATTATATGGCGCAACTATTACACTTACTCGGCAGCGCCGCCGTACGGCACATCCTTGTGGCCATAGCGGCGCACCCGGATATTGGCTTGCTCGCCATGGCCGGCAAAGCCTTCCAGTGCGCACAGGCGCGAACAGTATTCGCCGATCTGCGCCGAGGCCTGATCGGTCAGCACCCGCTGATAGGTGCAGGTTTTCAGGAATTTGCCGACCCACAGGCCACCGGTATAGCGCGCCGCCTTCAATGTCGGCAGCGTATGGTTGGTGCCGATCACCTTGTCGCCATAGGCGACATTGGTGCGCGGACCGATGAACAGCGCGCCGAAATTGGTCATGTTTTTCAAAAAGTAATCGTCGTCATGGGTCATCACCTGCACATGTTCGGAGGCGATATCGTTGGCGATCCTGAGCATTTCCTCGTCGCTGTCGGCAACGATCACCTGGCCGTATTTTTCCCAGGATTTGGCGGCGATATCGGCAGTCGGCAAGATCGTCAATAGGCGCGCCACCTGCTCGATGGTGTCGCGCGCCAGTTTTTCCGACGTGGTCAACAGGATCGCCGGCGAATCCGGTCCATGCTCGGCTTGCCCGAGCAAGTCGGTCGCGCACAGTTCGCCATCGACGGTGTCATCGGCGATCACCAGGGTCTCAGTCGGCCCGGCAAACAAGTCGATGCCGACCCGGCCAAACAGCTGGCGCTTGGCTTCGGCGACAAATGCATTGCCGGGGCCGACCAGCATGTCGACTGCCGCAATGCTTTGCGTACCCAGCGCCATCGCACCGATCGCCTGGATGCCGCCCAGGCAATAGATTTCATCGGCGCCAGCCAGGTGCTGGGCGGCGACGATCGCCGGCGCCGGCTTGCCCTGAAACGGCGGCGCGCAGGTAATGATGCGCGGCACGCCCGCGACCTTGGCGGTAATCACCGACATGTGGGCCGAGGCCAGCAATGGGTATTTGCCGCCAGGTACGTAGCAGCCGGCAGCATTGACTGGAATGTGCTTGTGGCCCAGGATAATCCCGGGCAGGGTTTCGACTTCGATATCCTGCATCGAATTGCGCTGCAGCTGGGCGAAGTTGCGCACCTGGGTCTGGGCAAATTCAATGTCGGCCAGGTTCTTATCGGTCAGCTGCGCCAGACAATCTTGGATCTCGGCATCGGTCAAACGGTAATCGTCCCGATCGACCTTGTCGAACCGGATCGCCAGTTCGCGCACGGCGGCGTCGCCGCGCTGCTCGATTTCGGCGAGCAGTTTTTCGACGGTATCGCGCACTTCACGTGCGGCACTTTTTACCGCTTCGGGTTCCGCACCTGTTTTCAGCCACCTAGCCATCGCATCTCTCCTGGACAAGATTATTCAAACCGTTTTGCATACGTATGCAATGCATCCAGTATAGTGCGCGCAAATCGGATGTGCAAGGTGTTTTTGCCTGATGCCTGGTTGCAGGATGGCAGGCCCGCCGACCCGTGACGCTCGCTCTGTTTGCCTGGTTTTCCTGCATCCGGATTGCGCGCGCGATATCGCATACATGGCCTCACCGCTGGCGTGAAAATTTTCCACCAATAAATTTCTTGCTGGCGGCGCACGCCATCATCCGCTTAATTTTCCGACCAGACCGTGATGCCATCGACCACGGCCACGCCGTGGGCGGGAATGCGCGCCGACGCGCGCACCACCAGTTGGCCGGGCACCACCTGCTGGATCGGCAGCATGTCTTTGGTGATCAGGGCTTGCCTGATGATGTGCACCACCTGGTCGACCATTGCCTGGATCGGCTGCGAGTAAGTGGTGAGATTGAACAGCGGCCAGGCGGCCAGCTCGGTATCGTCAAAGCCGACAATCGAAATCTCGCGCCCGACATCGAGATTGAATTCGGTGCGGGCGACATTGATGGCTGCCAGTGCCATCTGATCGTTGGCGCAGAAAATCGCATCCGGCCGGGTTTTGCCGGCCAGAAGTTCTCTGGTAGCGACTGCCGCGCCATGCAGGGTGTAATGGCCGACCGCGCGCGCCGGCGCCGCGAATCCCTTGCCTTGCAAGTATTCGGCAAAGCCTTTTTCACGGTCGCGGCTGGTCGACGAACTGTCCAGGCCGGCCATGTAGGCAAAGCGCCGATGGCCGCCCGCAGCCAGAAACGCTGCAACCTGGCTGGCCCCATGGCGGTTGGCACCGGTGACGCTGGAGACGGTTTTGCTCTGTGTTTTTCGGTTCAACAACACGACCGGCAAACCGATTTGCTGGCACTCATCGGCAAAATGCGAGGACAGGCTGGCCGACACCAGCACCAGCGCATCGACCCGGTAGCGCAACACTTCCTCCAGTACCGGGTCGGAAGGCTGATCCCGGTCGGCCGCAAACAGCAGCACGCGGTAGCCGAACTGGGCAAAACCGGCCGACAAGGCTTCCAGCACGGCTGCATAGAACTGGTTGGACAGGCTCGGAATCGTCACGCCGATGATATGCGAACGCCCGGTGATCAGCGAGCGCGCCACCAGATTGGGACGGTAGCCAAGCTGGGTTGCAGCTGCCATCACCTTGAGCCGGGTTTGCTCGGAAATGCTGGCGCCTTCGGTGAAGCTGCGCGACACGGCCGATTGCGATACCCCGGCCAGACGCGCGACTTCATGCGCCGTCACCGGGCGGCGCTCGCCGTCGACAGCGCTCGCAGCCGGAATGTCGGTTTTTCTTTTACTCATTTAAATTGATCGGTGGCCCAACAGCGCGTCCAAGGCATGGCATGAAAGCTTAACATGTTCACCTCTGAGATGTCAGGCCAGGCAGCCAGGCTGGATGTGCAGGGAGATCCTGGCCAGTCGACTTACTGCTGCGCCATTTGCCGTTTCTGCTCTTGCAGCTTGGCCAGCTGCTGCTCTTCCAGCTGCCGCTTCGTTTCCTTTTGCTGCTTTAATTCTTCCTGGCGCAGCGCTTCAAGTTCTTCTTCCGACGGGCCGTGGTCGATCGACAGTGCGGTGCTGGCGGCGGAGGACGGCTCGCCGCGCTCGCTCTTGAGCTTGATATTCAAGCGCAATTCATTGGCCGAATCGGCATTGCGAATCGCTTCCTCGTAAGCGATATGCCCTTCATTGTAAAGATCGAACAATGCCCAGTCGAATGTGCGCATGCCGAGTTCGCGCGACTTGGCCATGATCGATTTAATTTCATGAAACTCGCCTTTGAAGATGCGCTCGGCGATGGTCGGGGTATTGAGCAGGATTTCGATCGCCGCCTTGCGGCCGTTGCCATCGATGGTGCGCACCAGCCGCTGCGAAACGATCGCGCGCAGGTTCGACGACAGATCCATCAGCAATTGATTGCGGCGCTCTTCCGGGAAAAAGTTGATGACGCGGTCCAGCGTCTGATTGGCGCTGTTCGCATGCAGGGTACCCAGGCACAGATGACCGGTTTCGGCAAAGGCAATCGCATGCTCCATGGTTTCCGCATCGCGGATTTCACCGATCAGGATCACGTCCGGCGCTTGCCTCAACGTATTCTTCAATGCATGGTGCCAGGAATGGGTGTCGACCCCGACCTCGCGGTGCGTGACCAGCGATTTCTGCGATACGTGCACGTACTCGACCGGGTCTTCCACCGTGATGATATGACCGGGCGAGGTGCGGTTGCGATGATCGATCATCGCCGCCAGCGAGGTGGACTTGCCGGAACCGGTGCCGCCGACCACCAGCACCAGGCCGCGCTTGTGCATCACCACTTCCTTCAACACTTCCGGCAGCGCCAGCTTTTCGAAATTCGGAATTTCGGAAGAGATGGTGCGGATCACCATGCCGACATGCTGCTGCTGTATGAAGACATTGACCCGAAAGCGCGACAGACCGGGAATCGATACCGCAAAATTGCATTCCATTTCCCGGGCGAATTCCTCGCGCTGCCGATCATTCATCATTGCATGCGCCAGTTTGCGCGTAATTTCCCCCGACAGCTTTTGTGCCGTCAGCGGCTGCATGGTGCCATGCGCCTTCATGCTGGGCGGATATTCATGGGCGATGAACAGGTCGGAACCGCCTGCCTGGCTCATCGCGCCCAACAGCTTGTGCATGTAAGCGCGTGCTTGCTCTTCAGTAAAAGTCGACATCCATGTCCTTATGCTTAATGCGCAACAACCGCTGATCACGCGGGAATCCGGTAGCGAAACGGCATGAATGCACCCGGAATGCGGACGATAATTGTGCCACAAAGCAACTATTTGAATCCGGTTGGGTTGGTATAAGCAGGTAATAAGCGGGCGATGCGCGCGCGAAAGCCGGCAAATGTAATTTTTTTGCCACAACTTCAACTGGATTGACGAGCTTGCCAGACAAGAAAGCATGCGATCAGGCCGCTGCAATCACGCCCCGCTGGAGAGCAACTGGCAATGCAGGCGCAGCCTGGTCCCGCGCATTGCATGAACTTTTGCCGGCAATCGCAGGCCTTGCACCCGGCTCGCGACCGCTCGATCCGGTTGACCAACCTGCTTGAAATGCGCGGTCGCATCCGACCCCGGCCGGCAGACGGACGCCGAGAGCGTGGTGCTAGTGACTGGTGCCAGCCGAGCGGGTGATCTTGTTGTAGACGTTGTATTTGCCGGACGGTTTCTTCATCGGCAGCCGTTTGACTTCCTTCAGCGTGGCAGCGTCATAAATCACCAGCGCGCCATCGTCTTCCCAGATGCTGACCAGCGCGTATTTGCCGTCGCGGGTGAATTCGGTGTGGGCGGCCACCTTGCCGGGGCTGGGCCGCAGCTGGGCAACCACTTCCAGCGTCTGCTTGTCGATCACCTGCATGATGTCGCGGTTGCCGGTGCTGTTGAATGCATCGACCCAGGCATACCGGGTGTTTTCGTGGCTGCGCATGAAAAACCCCGGACCGACGGTGGCAATCTGCTTCACGGTTTTCCAGGTATTCATGTCGATCACCGTCACCACGCCCTCCTTCAGGTTGGGCGTGGCCAGCACCGGCCGTCCTTCATGCTCCCAAGTGATGCCGGAACCCAGATGCGGCATGCCGGGCAGGTCGACGCTGGCAATGCGGCGGCGCACGTTCAGGTTGACCACCTGGCCACGCCCTTCGCGCGAGGAGCCGACCAGGTGGTCGTACTTCGCATCGAAGAAAAAATCATCCAGGTAATCATCCAGCTCGATGCGCCGCACCGCAAACGGGCCGCGGGAAGCGATGCCCTCGCCCATCTTGTAATCGTGCACGTAGCCTTCATACACCGGCTCGGCCTTGTCGTCATAACTGAGCTCCCACACTTCGGGAATATCTTTTAATGCTGCAACGAAGCTCTTGCGCGGCGCCGCGTCATACACGGCCGACACCCGCGACGATTTGCCATCCCGGCTCCTGACATCGATCACCTTCACCGGCTTCATGTCTCTGGTATCGAGCACCACCAGCGTATGCGGCAGGTAATTGGCGACCATCGCAAACCGGCCATCGCTCGACACCGCCAGGTTGCGGGTATTGATGCCGGCACGGATTTCGGCGACCACCTTCAGGTTCCAGATATCGTATTTGGTGACCCAGCCATCGCGCGAGGCAAAATATACAAAGCGCCCGTCCGGCGAAAACTTCGGCCCGCCATGCAGCGCATAGCGCGTCGCAAAGCGCGTGATCGGCTCCAGCTTGTCGCCGTCAAGAATGGTGGCATGATGGTCGCCCAGTTCCACCACCACGAACAGGTTCAGCAGGTCGGCCTTGAACACCGGCTTGTCAGGCAGGCTGCCGGATGCATGATGCTCGATGCGCGAGGCGCGGATCTGGTCGATGTCCCAGATCGGCGCCGATGGCAGCGGCGTATAGATCAGCTCGGTCAGCTGCTTGATTTCATCGTCGGCCAGCTTGCCGGCAAAGCCCGGCATCTGGGTGGCGATCCGGCCCTCGGTGATGGTCTTGATCGCCGCCGGCCGGCGCAGCCGCTCCAGGTTGCCCGGCAATAGCGCAGGCCCGGTGCCGCCGAGCCGGTCGGCGCCATGGCAGGATGCGCAATGCTGCTGATACAGCGCATTGACATCCGATGCGCTCCAGGTGGCGCCATGCCACACCGCGAGCACGGCCACCGCAGCAGTCAGTAACAGGTGCAAGTTCATGCGGCCTCCACTTTCCTGATTTTCATGTAGGGCATCATTTTCACCCGCTCGCGCTCACCCACCAGACCGATTTCCTGGTCCGACAGATAGCAGGCCGGATCTTCCTGCCACGGGTCGCCAGTCAGCTGCTGCGCACGGACCCGGGTGTTGCCGCCGCAAACGTCGAAGTACGCGCATTCGCCGCAGCGCCCCTTGATCGCGCGCGGGCTGGCCTTCAACCCGGCCATCAGCGGGTCCGACGTATCCTGCCAGATGTCGGAGAACTTGCGCTCGCGCACGTTGCCCAGCGTGTGATGCCACCACATCGTGTCCGGATGCACATTGCCGAGGTTATCGATATTGGCCACATTGACGCCGGACGAATTGCCGCCCCATTGCGCAAGCTTGGCGCGCAAGTGCGCTTCGCGCTCGGGAAAATGCCGGCGCACCCAGTGCAGCAGATAGACGCCGTCGGCGTCATTGTTGCCGGTAACAAATTCCTTGTGCATGCCCTGCTGTTCATGCGCCCAGCAGGTATCGAACATCAGGTCCATCGCGTTGCGCGTGGTTTGCAGGATTGCATCCTTGCCGCGATTGGTATTGCCGCGCCCGGCGTAATTCAGGTGCGACAGATAAAATTTGTCAATGTCATGATCATCCACCAGCTGCAGCAGTGCCGGCAAATCCTGCGCATTATCCTGGGTCAGCGTAAAGCGCACGCCGACCTTGATGCCATTCGCGCTGCATAGCTTCAGGCCGGCCAGCGACGCATCGAACGCGCCCTGCTTGCGGCGGAACTTGTCGTGCGTCTCGCGCAAGCCATCCAGGCTGATGCCGACATAGTCAAAGCCGGCAGCAGCAATCGGCCCGATATTGCTGTCATCGATCAGCGTGCCATTGGTCGATAGCGCAATATAAAACCCGAGTTTTTTCGCATGCGCGGCCAGCTCGAAGATATCCGGGCGCAGCAATGGTTCGCCGCCGGACAGGATCAATACCGGCACCCCGAATGCGCGCAGATCGGCCATCACGTCGATTGCCTCATTGGTGCTGAGTTCGCCGGCAAAATCCTTGTCGGCGGAAATCGAATAGCAATGCTTGCAGGTCAGGTTGCAACGGCGAATCAGGTTCCAGATCACCACCGGCCCCGGCGGGTTGCGCTTGGGACCTAACGGCGTCGGCGCGGCGATTTCCTTCATGTACTGGCTGATGCGAAACATGTCATGCTCCCGGGTTCAAACGCAAGCCTGTTTTTTTCAGGATGCGGGTGCTGTACAACACATCGTGGGTGCGCACGTGCGCACCCAGCAAGTCGGCGATACTGGCAACCTGCTGTTCAACTTCGGCGCGCGTCTTGCCGTGCACCATGGCAAACAGGTTGTAATTCCACATGGGCGGCTGGCGCGGTCGCCGGTAGCAATGGCTGACAAACGCCAGCTGGCCGACGCGTTCACCGAGTTCATCGGTCAGCTCGTCCGGCACGTCCCACACCGACATGCCATTGGCGCGGTAGCCGATCGCATAATGATTGGGCACCACGCCGATGCGCCGGATCAATCCGGTTTCCTGCATGCGGCGCATGCGCGCCATCACATCTTCCGCATCCAGCCCAAGCTGCTCCGCAATCGCGTGATAGGGACGTGCTACCAGCGGCATGCCGCTTTGGGTGGCGACAATGATCGCGCGGTCGGTGGCGTCTGCAATCGGCAAATCAGTCAAATAATTCATGTCAGGCCTGCAGTTTGAGTTCGACAAAATACTCGCGCGACTTCGGGAAGTTGTACACCTTGCAGCCGGTTTCCCGCTCGATGGTGGCGATCACTGTTGCGATTTCCGCCGGCGTCTCGGTCGCCACGACGAACCACATGTTCAGGTCATGCCCGCGCTGGTAATTGTGCGCAACTTGCGGCAACGCATTGACTTGCGCGGCGATGTCGTCGTAGCGGTCCTGCGGCGCACTGAGCGCTGCCAGCGTGAAGGCGCCGCCGATGCGCTCGATTTGAAACAGCGGGCCGACCCGGCTCAATATGCCGGCAGCCAGCAGGTTTTTTATGCGCGCCAGCAATTCATCCTCGCTGATGCCGATCCGACCAGCAGCTTCCAGGAACGGCCGCTCGCATACCGGCAAATCGCCCTGCAGACTATTGATGATCCTGCGATCGATTTCATCCATGCCTGGCCTCCGACATTGGGGCATAGTGGGCGCCGCGCTGCTTGAAGCGGCGGCGGCTGAACAGTACATCGTGCGGGTACGCCGCCAATCCGGCCGCAGCCGACAGCGCTCGCACCCGTGCCGCGACATCTTCGCGGTCCTTGCCATGCACCATGCAAAACAGGTTGTAGCGCCATTCGGGGAGATGCCGGCGCCGCCGGTAGCACAGCGTGACATCGCCGCAGCAGGCAAGCCGCTGGCCGATTTCGCTGACGATCTCGTCCGGCACATCCCACACCGCCATTGCATTGGCGGTGTACCCAAGTTCATGGTGGCGCACGATGATGCCGAAACGCTTGATCACGCCCTCGTCGAGCCAGCGGGCAATGGTGGCAAGCGCATCCATTTCCGGCACCCCAAGCGCGGCGAACGGGCGTGCAACCAAAGGCAGGCCGCCCTGCAAAGCGGCGACCAGCGCACGCTCGGCACCTGAGAGCGCCGGCGCCTGGCTGGCGTGCAATGTCGGCGCTGCAGCCAGACGCGTGCCGGCCCGCGCTAACAGGTCGAAGCCAAGGTCGATGTGGTATTCCTCTTGCATCGGCAGCGCCAGCACCGGGCCGCTATCGCAGACACGCTCGATTTCCCGCAGCACGTCCTGCAGTCGCGCCGCTGACGGCGCCGTCACCACGAACCAGAGGTTGAACTGATGCTCGCGTTCGTAGTTGTGATTGACTTCGCAAAAGCTGTTAAGACACCCAGCTACTTCACCGATGCGCGCCGGCGGAGCCGACAAGGTTGCCAGCGCGCTGGCGCCAATGGTATTGGGACGAAACACCGGGCCCACGCGGGTGATCACGCCGCGCCTGCGCAACTGGTGCAAGGTGGTGAGCACGGTTTCCTCATCACTGCCAAGCGCTCGGGCCAGCGTTATAAATGGCCGCGCATGCAACGGAAAATCGCGCTGAAAGTCATTCAGCAGCCTGAATTCAGGCGAGCCTGGGAGCGGTTGCATGGTTTTCATGGTGGCCATCAGAATCCGGTGCGCGCGGCGCGCGCGCTGAAGAAAATGCCGCTGGGTGCCGCAGCCGGCAGTACCGTGCGCTGCGCAAATGTCGCAGTGTCGTACACCACCACCCGATTGTCGTCGCGCGCCGAAATCCAGATTGCTTCGCCGCGCGGCGTGAATTCCATGTGCAGCACAGTCTTTCCCGGCTCGAGGCGCTTGACCACCTGGCGCGATTCGGCGTCGATCACCTGCACGTGGCTGTTTTCGGGGAAGGCAAAGTTGACCCAGATCTGGCGCCCGTCCGGGCGCGCCATCACGAATACCGGCTGGCCGGCTACTGCAATCCGCCCCGCTTCCTGCCAGGACTCCATGTCGACCACCAGCACCTGGTGGCGGCCGATCGCCGGGATGTACGCATATTTGCCGGCCACCGCCCAGCCGCGCAGATGCGGCATCTTGTACACCGGCAGCTTTTCCTGGCCGCGGCCGTAGCCGTCGAGAATCCGGCGCACGCCGCGCTCTGGATGCCACAGGTCGAGCATCGCCATGCCGTCTTCGCCAAACAGGCCGGCCAGGTAATAGCGGCCATTTGGCGTCACCAGCGCGTCATACGGTTCGCGCCCGATATTGGTGTATTTGTCGATGCGCGGCGCCTTGCTGTCGCTGAAATCGCCGACCCAGATCTCACCGGCGTCGAACAGGCTCCAGACGAACCGGTTGCCCGGCGCATCGGCCAGGCCGACCACTTTCGAATGCTTGCCCGATTGGCCGTAGGCAGCCGGAATGTCGGCCACCAGTTCCAGCGTGTCCGACTTGAATACCTTGACGCCGCCCGGCTCGTAATTTTGCGCGGCGACCAGCTTGCCATCCTGCGAAATTGCACCGCCGATACTGTTGCCAGCCTGGATGATCCGCTTGTCGATCGCGCCCTTGAGCAGGTCGACTTTCGACAGACCGCCATCGCGCCCGAACACATACGCATAGCGGCCATCGCGTGAATACACGAGCGACGCATGCGACAGGTCTCCTAATCCTTCCACCTTGCCAATCGCGGTCTGGCCGCTCGACTCAATTATCTGCACGCTGCCGGTGGCGCGCTCGATCACCAGACCCAGGTCGCCGGTGCCGCGCAATTGCGGCGCTGCGCAACCGGCTAAGGTGAACATGACTGCGGTCATGGCTGCAATCGTGACTGAGACTGCTGCTGTGCGTTTAACGCTCATCGGGAAAACCTTTCTGCAAATTCGACACGATCCATTCGGCTTCTGCCTTGCTCATGAAGCGCTGCCAGGGCGGCATCGCGGTGCCGAAACGTCCCTGCAGGATGGTGGCGACCAATCCTTCGACCGGCTTGTCTTTCAATGCCTCTGGCAGCAGCGCCGGTCCGAGGCCGCCTTTCAGTGTGAGTCCATGGCAGGAACCGCAATCCTGGCGCACCATCGTGATCAGTCCGCTGCGGCGCACTGCATCGGGAATTGATACAGCCGGCGCCGGCACATCAAGTCCAGCAGCGATAGAAATAGTGGAAAGTCCGAACGCCAGCGCGAGGGTGAGCGATCGTAGGGTCACCGAAAAGGTGCCTGGTTGGTTTGTGCGCGGCATGGTTGAAGCCATCCATTAAGCGTTGATTGCTGCGACTGCTTTGAAACCGAAACCGCCGCCCGGATCCTGTTGCATGGATCCGGGCGGCGCGGATTACTTATTACAGCCAGTACACTTAGTACACATCATGTTGCGTATTGTTTACATTGAACTTGCCGGTTGGCGTCACCAGTCGGGAATCCTTGATGACTTTTTTCAGCTTGCGCGTCTTGTCGTCAACGATCACGATGGCTGAAACCTTGTCCTTGGCATTCCACACCGAGAACCAGACCTCGTCGCCAGCCTTGTTGTATTCCGGCTGCACCACGCGCTTGGCGCCATCGCCGACATCGGCCCACTCGGAAATCGGCAATACCTGGTAGCCCTTGGCGAAGTTGTTGATGTCATAGACCGCAACCGACTGGCTGACCTTGGCATCCGGGTGCAGCGGCGTATCGATCCAGAGATTGGTCGACTTCGGATGAGTCTTGATGAACAGCGATCCGCCGCCCTGGCCCTTGATGGTGTCGACCACTTTCCATGCATTGGCCTTGTTTTTCACCGGGTCGGTGCCGATCATCGAGATGGTCTCGTCGCCCAGGTGGCTGGTGGCCCAGACCGGTCCGAATTTCGGATGCTTGAAGTTGGCGCCGCGCCCCGGATGCGGCGTCTTGCCGACATCGACCAAGGATGCCAGTTTGCCTTCCTTGGTATCGACCACGGCGATCTTGTTGGAGGCGTTCGCAGCGACCATGAAATAACGTCCGGTCGAGTCAAAGCCGCCATCGTGCAGGAACTTGGCCGCGTCCAGCGTGGTGATCTTGAGGTTGTTTAAGTCTTCGTAATTGACCAGCATGATCTTGCCGGTTTCCTTGGCATTGATGACGAATTCCGGTTTGTAATGCGAGCCGACAATTGCGGCGACCCGCGGTTCCGGATGGTATTCGTTATCCACTGTCATGCCCCGGGTGGACACGATCTTCAGCGGCTTTAAGGTTTCGCCTTCCATCACCACGAATTGCGGCGGCCAATAGCTGCCGGCAACCGCGTACTTGTCTTCATAGCCCTTGTATTTCGACGTTTCGACCGAGCGTGCCTCGAGCCCGACCTTGATTTCGGCGACGTTATCCGGCTTTTCCATCCACAAATCGATCAGGTTGATGCGGGCGTCACGGCCGATCACATACAGGTAGCGTCCAGAGGCCGAGATGCGCGAGATATGCACCGCGTAGCCGGTCTTGACGATGTTGATGATTTCCTTGGTATCGCCATCGATCAGCGCCACTTCACCGGCGTCGCGCAGGGTGGTGGAAAAGATGTTGGCGATGTTGTACTTGTTCATCTTCTTGGTCGGCCGCTTGGCGACCGGGATGATGTCCTTCCAGCTCGCCTGCATATCCTTCAGGCCGAATTCAGGCGGCGTCGGCGGCTCTTGCTGAATGTAGCGCGCCATCATGTCGACTTGCTTTTCAGTGAAGTCGCCAGAAGTCTGCCAGTTCGGCATGCCGGCGGGCGAGCCGTAGGCAATGAAAATCTTCAGATAATCAGTTCCCTTGGCGAGCGTGACGTCGGGCGTCAGCGGCTTGCCGGTGGCGCCTTTGCGCAACACGCCGTGGCAGCCGGCGCAGCGTTCAAAGTAAATTTGCTTGGCCTGATTGAATTCTGCCGCGGTCATCGGCGGCGCCTTCGGGTTGAGATTCTGGTGCATCGGCTCACTGGCGAGCGGCGAGCCTCCGGCCTGGTATTTCAGCTCGGCGCCCGCGTGCGGTGCCTTGTCTTGCGCAACGGCTGCGCCGAGCATAAAGGGAAGTGCTGCGACGAGCGTCGCGGCATGGCGAAGATACAGCTTGCTGGACATCATTTTGGTTCCTCTCATTTCAAGTATGTGACTTGTGATGCGGACTGCTTAAACCCGGATGCCGAGCAAGCGGCAACTGCCTGCAAGCTCTGAATGGCGCCAGATTAGCCCCGTAATGACTGTCCAAAACGCCTGCCAATGTGATTTTTTCATTTTCTTGATGTAAGTTAATTTTTTTTTCAATGCAAGTCATTAAAGTGATTGCATCCGGTCATACGCCGAACAGGGATCAAGATGATGAGCGCACTTTCCGTTGGGCCTCTACGTTCGCAAGCAACCGGCTCGGACAGCGGTATCGTCTATCTGGTGGGGGCCGGGCCGGGAGATCCGGAACTGCTGACGCTGCGTGCAGCCAGGCTGCTCGAGAGCGCCGAGGTGGTCGTCTATGACAACCTGGTCGGCGCCGGCATACTGGATTTCATCCGCGCCGGCGCGGACCGGATTTACGCCGGCAAGCAAGACTGCCGTCACTCGATGTCGCAGGAAGACATCAATGCCTTGCTGGTGCGCCTAGCGCAGCAGGGCAAGCGGGTAGTCCGGCTCAAGGGCGGCGATCCATTCGTTTTCGGACGTGGCGGCGAGGAAGCCGAAGCGCTGGCAGCACAAAATGTCCGGTTTGAAATCGTGCCCGGCATCACCGCCGCCAACGGCATTGCCAGCTACGCCGGCATTCCGTTGACGCACCGGGACTATGCGCAGACGTGCGTATTTACGACCGGGCACCTGAAAGACGGCACGCTGGACCTGGACTGGGATACGCTGGTGCGACCGCACCAGACTGTGGTGATCTACATGGGCCTGGGCGCATTGCGCACCATCTGCACCGAGCTGATCGAGCATGGGCAAGGGGCAGATATGCCGGCCGCAGTCATCGAACGCGGCACCACCCGGGACCAGCGGGTGGTGTGCGGCACGCTGGAGACGATTGCCGATCTGGTGGCCGCCATGGGCTTGCGCTCACCGTGCCTGATCATCATCGGCAAGGTCGCCAGCCTGCACCACACGCTCAAGTGGTTTACTGCCCCGCAGAAAACAGCGATTGCCGAGCGGATTGCCTGAGGTTGCCTGCAGCGCTTGCATGTGATTGCTGCACCAAGCCGTGCGATGACTGCTTGCCTGATTGCTTGCTGCGCCGGCAAGACCTTTAAAAGAAGATGCCGGATTTGCCATTTTTGTATGCGTTCGCAACCTTTGCGCATGCGGTGCCCGATACTGCGTAAAATGACTGGTTTGAATCAACCAGGAATTCTGCAATGAAAAAAACCGGCATGGCGAAAAGCGACGCCAAGAAACTGATGGGGAAAATGGCCGCGCCTGGCGCACCCGGCTTCGCCGGCGGCGAGGCAAGCGCGATCGACCGACGCGAACAGCGCAAGCGCGACCAGGCGCTCGGCCTGGTGCCATTTGCGGTCAAGCTCAACAGTGCTTTGGTGCAGCAACTGCAGGCGCTGGCCAAGGAGCGCGGCGCCGAACTCAATGACGTGGTGGCCGAGGTGTTGACGAAAGGTCTTAAAAGCTGACTCGCACGACAGGCACGCCGATACAGGAGCAGGTAGTTGCCTGCTGCTGTACGGAGTCTATGCGCGCATGGTGAAAAACCTGCGCAGCCAGGGACTTACTAAAGCTGGTATTGATGTCGGCGCATGCTGGGTTGCCATTCGCAAACACTGCTTTGATTTTGCGCTGGATATTCTTGATCCTGCAAAATGCTGACGATATGCAAAATACAGATATTGCCGGACGATTTTTCAGTGCATGATCTTGGCCAGGAAATCGCGTGCGCGCGCTGAACGCGGCGCGCCGAAAAATTCTTCCTTGCTGCAATCCTCGACAATGCAGCCCTGATCCATGAACACCACCCGGTTCGCCACCCTTTTTGCAAACCCCATCTCATGGGTCACCACCATCATCGTCATGCCTTCCTGGGCGAGGCCGACCATCACATCGAGCACTTCATTGATCATCTCCGGATCAAGCGCCGATGTCGGTTCGTCGAACAGCATCGCAATCGGATCCATCGACAGCGCGCGCGCAATCGCCACCCGCTGCTGCTGGCCGCCGGAGAGCTGGCCGGGAAACTTGTCCTGCTGCGCCAGGAGGCCAACCCGGTCCAGATATTGCAAGCCCTTCTCGACCCCCTCTTCCTCGCTGCGGCCCAGCACCTTGACCTGAGCCAGCGTCAGGTTCTTGCGGATCGACAGGTGCGGGAACAGCTCGAAGTTTTGAAACACCATGCCGATCCGGGCCCGCAGCCGTGGCAAGTCGGTTTTGGCATCGCCAACAGAAATGCCATCGACCAGGATCTCGCCATGCTGGAAAGGTTCCAGGCCATTGACGGTTGCAATCAGCGTCGATTTGCCGGAACCGGATGGCCCGCAGACCACCATCACATCGCCCTTGTCGACCCGGGTGCTGCAGTCAGCCAGCACCTGGAAGCTGCCATACCACTTGCTGACATTTTTTATCTCGATCATTTTCTATGCCTTGACTCTTGCTGCTTAACGAATGATGGCGATCCGGCCTTGCAGGCGCCTGACCAGCGTCGACAGGGTAAAGCACAGGATGAAATAGACTACCGCCACGAACAGGTACATTTCCACCACGCGGCTATCGCGCTGGGCGACCTTGACTGCGGCGCCGACGAAGTCGGTCACATTCAACAGTGAAACCAGCGATACATCCTGAAACAGGACAATGGTTTGTGTCAACAGGATCGGCAGCATGTTGCGCAATGCCTGCGGCAGAATCACCAGCTGCATCGCCTGCCGATAGGTCAAGCCCAATGCGTACGCTGCCCTGATCTGGCCTTTGGCGATACTCTGGATGCCTGCGCGCATGATCTCGCAAAAATACGCTGCCTCGAACAAGATGAACGTGATGTAGGCAGAGCGGTCGGCGCCAAGCTGGATCGGGCGCTCCGCGCCGGTCACCGCCTGCCACAGCACCGGCACCAGAAAATAAAACCAGAAAATCACCAGCAGCAGCGGAATCGAGCGCATCAGGTTGACATAGCCGGCAGCAGCCATTGCCAGCGGTTTTATGGACGACAATCTGGCCATTGCCAGTACCGTGCCCAGCAGGATGCCGCCGATGGCAGCGACCACGGTCAGCTGCAAGGTGTACTGCAAGCCGCGCAGCAAATAAGGCCAGGTACGCAGGATCACGTCGAAATCGAGGTCCCCCATCATTTTCCTGCCGCGATATAGCCGGGTACGGCCATGCGCCGCTCGATGAAAGCCATCACCCGGTTGGCCGTCATCGCGATCGCCACGTAAATGATGGTGGCGGCGGCAAACGCTTCAAAATAGCGGAAGGTCATCTCGCCCATTTCGCGGGTGCGAAAGAACAGTTCCATCAAGCCGATCGAATAGGCGACCGCCGTGTTCTTGATCAGATTCATCACTTCCGACGTCAGCGGCGGCAGGATGATCCGGTATGCCATCGGCAACAGGATATAACGATAGGTCTGCAACGGCGTCAGCCCCAGCGCGTAGCCGGCGCGGCGCTGCCCGCGCGGCAGCGACTGGATGCCGGAGCGCACCTGTTCGGCGATGCGCGACGACGTGAAAAATCCCAGGCACAGCACTGCGGTCACGAATTGATGGATGGTCGGGTCCAGCGTGATCACCCAGGCTTTGACTGCGGGGATCAAACCGGGCACCACAAAATACCAGACGAAAAACTGCACGATCAGCGGGATATTGCGAAACAGTTCCACATAACCATTGCCAAGCCGTACCAGCCACCGGTTGTCGGTGGTGCGGACAACGCCGACCAGGGAACCGAGGACCAGTGCCATGATCCAGGCAAGCGTTGCCGTGGCGAGCGTCCAGCCCAGCCCTGACAGCAATATCGCTGCCCAGGTACCATCACCGTCCGGTATCTGTTCTAAAAAAATCCCCAGATTCATCCCTCATTCTCCCGCCAGATACAAGTGCCCAAGTAGTCAACTGACCGCGTGACCAGGTGATTGATTTTCCGACCGAAAAAAAGCCGGAACGGGTTGCGCTCCGGCTGCCATGCATCGGACGATGGTTTCAGACGCCCTTGTCGTTCGGATTCCTGAATGCTTCGCGCATCGCCGGGGTCATTGGAAAGTTGATATTGATCCCCTTGGGCGGTATCGGGCTGGTAAACCATTTGGCGTAGATTTTTTCAATTTCGCCTGATTTCATCACGCCAGTGATGGTCTTGTCGACCAGTGCCTTGAATTGCGGATCATCCTTGCGCAGCATCATGCTGTACGGCTCCTGTCGCAGCGACTCGGGAATGATCTTGAAATCATTCTGGTTGCGTGAATTGGCGATCTGGCCTGCCAGCAAAATGTCATCCATCACGAATGCGGCGGCGCGGTCATCAGCCATCAATAAAAAGGATTCCGCATGGTCCTTGCCGTAAATTTCCTTGACATCGATGTTCCTGGTTTTTTCATACGCCTTGAGCAGCGGCACCGAGGTGGTACCGGAAGTGGTGGACACGGTTTTGCCGGACAGGTCGGCCAGCGTCTTGATATTCGAGGCTTTTTTTACTGCCGCCGTCACGTTGACCACAAAGTAGGTCGGTCCGAATGCCACTTGCTGCTGGCGCACGGCGGAATTGGTGGTGGAGCCGCATTCAAGGTCGATGGTGCCATTTTGCAGCAGCGGGATGCGGTTGCTCGAGGTGACCGGCTGCAGGTTGACCTTCAGATTCGGCAGTTTCAATTCATTCTTGACCGACTCGACGATTTTCATGCATAACTCCATCGCATAACCGATCGGCTGCTGCTTGTCATCAAGATAGGAAAACGGCACGGACGATTCGCGATGGCCGATGGCGATGGTGCCGGTCTCCTTGATCTTCTTCAAGGTGCCAGTGAACTCCTGAGCCTGCACGCTTGCCGCTGCAGCGCAGGCAATCAGGAAAACGGCAATCTTTGGTAGTTTCATAACGCCTCGATAAGAAGTTGGCTTGGGTGTTGACAAAGGCTGGCAGATAAATCGTTTTCCGGTTGCTGCACGGCGGCTCAAGCAACCGGCAATGCACCATTGTCATTGCTTGTCTGATTGTCTAGTCTACCGATTCTTTGCGGTTTTTGCTGAGCCTTTTCGCATTCGCTCAGCAGACGATGTTCGCCAGCGCTGCCCTGCCATGCCTTGCTGGCAGCATGCCTTGCTGGCAGCATGCCGAAGTCAATTGGCGCATGCTGCATTGCGTGACGGCGCATGGCGCGCAAAATCGCCTTGCATGCCAGCGTTTTCGTTCGGATGGATGACAGGGCTCGACTATTACCTACTGCCGTTGAAAATGTTGCGAATGCAACAGCAAACCAGCCCACACTGGATGGATTGCTTTCAGATAGCAAGTTTTTCGGGCGATATCCACGCGCCAGACGCATGTTCGCGAGAAATTCTGCTACCCTACTTCTCCTTACTTCTTTCCTGTTGCCAACTGGTCGATGCATTTTCCTGAAAATGCCGATTGAAGATGGTGGGTCAGATCTGCAAAGGCAGGGCTGCACAGATTGCGTGAGCCGCCACTGCCAGCTTCATCGTTGCACCGGAAGACCCTATGTTCAGACGGTTTCCAATGACGGCGCTGCGAACAAGCAGGCTGCTGCGGGGCTGACGGCATTCTTCCTCACATAAATGCTAGCCAAAACGAACGTTCTTCAAGATGTCCTTTTCCTTCGTGTTTTTACCGGAACTTCCTTGATATGACATCTCCCCGCTCTTCACCCGCCAAGCTTGCCAAGGTCGCCAACGCTGCCAACAAGGCGCTCACCGGCATTGCCGGTTTCGATGAAATCACCAACGGCGGCTTGCCGACTGGCCGCACCACCCTGCTCGAAGGTGCGGCCGGTTCCGGCAAAACCATCTTCGCGCTACAGTTTCTGGTGCACGGCGCGCAAAACCTGAAAGAACCCGGCATCTTCGTGGCGTTCGAAGAAACACCGCAGCGGATTGTGTCCAATTCCGAAGGCTTCGGCTGGAAGCTTGCAGAATTGCAGCGCAAGCATCTGTTTTTCCTGAATGCCAAGCCGACGCCCGACCTTATCCATTCCGGCAATTTCGATTTGAACGGCATGTTGGCAGCGCTCGGCGCGCAGGCCAAAAAGATGGGCGCGCGACGCATCGTATTCGACGCGCTCGACATTCTGCTGGCACTGCTGCCCGACGCCGCATCCAGAAGACGCGAGTTTTACCGATTGCATGAATGGCTGTTGGAGCAAAACCTCACCGCCATCATCACCGACAAATCGCATGGTGAACCGAACGGCGCTGGCAGTGAGCATCCATTCGGCTTCATGCAATTCATGGTGGACTGTTCGGTGATCCTCAATCACCGGGTGGCGCTGGGCGTGTCGCAACGTAACCTGCGGGTGCAGAAGTACCGCGGCTCCAGTTTCGATGAAAATGAATCGCCGTTTGTGATTGGCAAGAATGGCTTTGACGTCGCGGTTTCGCGCACGCTGGGCCGGGTCGATGCCCGCGTCAGCAATGAGCGCATTTCCAGCGGCGTCAAGCGACTCGATACCATGCTGGGCGGCGGCTACTACCGGGGCGCCAGCGTGCTGATCACCGGCTTTCCCGGCACCGCCAAGACCACCTTGAGCGGCGCCTTCGCCGAAGCTGCCTGCAAGCGCGGCGAACGCACCATGTTCGTCAGCTTCGATTCGGATGGCTCCGAGGTGTTGCGCAACCTGACCTCGGTCGGCATCCAGTTGCAGCGGTATGTCAAGAGCGGGATCTTGCGCATGGTGTCGGCCCGCACCATCACCGGCAGCGCGGAAACGCTGATGGTGCGCATCAAGTCACTGTCCAAGGAGCATGGCGCTCGCTGCCTGGTGATCGATCCGGTATCGACCCTGGCCAAAGCCGGCAACGAGCTGACTGCGCACAGTGTGGCGGAACGGCTGATCGACTGGTCCAAGGCCGAAGGCATCACGCTGGTGTGTACCAGCCTGCTCGATGAGATGGCTGGCCAGTCCGAGATCGGTACGCCACTGCAGATATCGACGCTGGCCGACACCTGGATCCATCTCAACTATCTGGTGCAGGGCGGCGAACGCAACCGAGGCATGTCGGTCATCAAGTCGCGCGGCACCGCCCATTCAAACCAGGTGCGCGAGCTGATTCTCAGCGATGATGGCGTCACGCTGGCCGATATCTACACCGCGGGCGGCGAAGTATTGATGGGCACGATGCGCTGGGAAAAAGAGAGTGCCGAACGGGTCGCCAACGAGGTTGCCGAAGTCGCCGCCAAGCTCAAGCGCGTCAATCTCGATGCAGAGGAAGCGGTGCTCGAAGTGCGCGTCAAGTCATTGCAGACCGAACTGCTGGCAAAACAAGCCGAGAAAGCATTGCTGACCGGTGCATCGGAAAGCCGCGAGCGGGAAGTGTCGCGTGGCCGGATCCGGATGCGCGAATTACGCGGCGGCGATACGACCAAGCCGGAGCGAAAGTAAACCTGCCATGACTAAACCTGATCTATACAAATTCAGCCTGTATGTCGCAGGCGATGAGCAAAACTCGATGCAGGCAATCGCCAACCTGACTGCGCTTTGCCAGCTGCACCTGCCAAACCGGCACCAGATCGAAATCATCGATGTGCTTCGCAAACCCGAGCGGGCGCTGGATGATGGTATTTACCTGACGCCGACCTTGCTGAAACTGTCTCCCAGGCCGGTACGCCAGATCATCGGCACATTGAGTGAGACGCAAACCGTGATCCAGGCGCTCGGATTGATCGTGCGTGCCGGTTAGCCTGCCAGTGGAGGCCGGATCCAGCCAAGGCGGCAAGGAAAAATTGCATTATGCTAGCCAATCCAGACCACAAGGAACCAAGATGAGCCGCGAGATACTCGATGAAGCGCATATTCATCCCACCATTCGCCAGACGATTGCAGATGACCATGCGGATATCGTTGCACAGGTAAAAGCCACGATTGCATCCAATCCGGTGGTCGTGGTCGGCATGGCGTTCAACCCCTTTCCACGCAAAGCCCGCGCCGCCCTTGATGCCGCCAGCATCGCGCATGTCTATCTGGAATACGGCAGCTATCTGTCTGGATGGCGCCGTCGCAATGCACTTAAAATGTGGACCGGGTGGCCGACTTTTCCGATGATTTTTATTCAGGGCGTGCTGATCGGCGGCGCCAGCGATTTACAGCGATTGATCGCCAAGGGTGAGTTGGTCAGCCTACTGGATAAGCCAAGCTAAGCCGAACACCTAGTCGGCATTTGCAGCCCGCGCGTATTTGAGCACCGACCGCCGCCGCGCGTGCCCGCTGTCAAACCTGCGAGGGCGGCCTGGTTGCGGCAACGATGGGTGCCGGTGGCGTCTGGTTCCGGCAGTGCCTGGCGCGATTGGCCCGGCGAAAAGCACTCGCCAGGCCAGCTTCAAAAACCGACCAGGATGGGCTGGTTGCCGAATTCGGCAGGTGGCACCGGGCGCCCAAACAGATAGCCTTGGTAGGATTGGCATCCCATTTCCTTCAGAAAATCCCACTGCTCGATCGTTTCCACGCCTTCAGCGATCACCTTCAAGCCCAGGCTTTGACCGAGCGTGACAATGGTGCGGGCAATCGCCGCATCGCTCGGATTGGTCAACACATCGCGGACAAATGACCGGTCGATTTTCAACAGGTCAAGCGGCAGCCGCTTCAGATAGGACAGGGATGAATAGCCGGTACCAAAATCGTCCAGCGCCAACCTGACGCCCTCGGCTTTCAACGCCGTCATTTTGGCGACGACATCCTCGACATCATCGAGCAACAGGCTTTCAGTCAGTTCCAGCTTGAGCCGCTGCGGATTGGCGCCGGTCAGTGTCAACACACGCATAACCTGTTCGACAAAGCTAGGCTGGCGAAATTGACGGGCACTGACATTGACGGCCAATGTCAGGTGCGCCGTCTCAGGCTGCCGACCCCATTCGAGTAACTGCCTGCAGGCCGTTTCCAGTATCCACAGGCCCAGCGGCAAAATAATCGCCGTCTGCTCGGACAGCGGGATGAATTCGGCAGGTGCAACCATGCCGCGCACCGGATGCTGCCAGCGCACCAATGCCTCTGCCCCGACCAGGCATCCAGCGTTATCCACCTGCGGCTGGTAATAAACACAAAACTCTTTCTGGTTCAGCGCATTGCGCAACTCCTCCTCCATCGTTGCATGCGCGGTCACCACCGCCTGCATGCTGGGGTCAAAGAAACGCAGGCAATTGCGTCCTGCCGCCTTGGCCTGATACATGGCCAGGTCAGCGCGCTTCATGATTTCCTCGATTGAATTGTTGTGGTCGGCAAAAAGGGCCACGCCAATGCTGGGCGTGCAGTGATATCGCTGTCCCACCAGCTGGTAGGGCTGGCCGAGCGCGGCCAGGATTTTCTCGCCGACGGCTTCCGCCTGAATCGCAGCATCCTGGGGATCGGCGCTCAACTCCTCCAGCATCACGACGAACTCATCACCGCCCAGGCGCGCAATCGTATCGCCATCACGCACGCACCATGGCAGGCGCTCGGACACCTGCCGCAGCAGCTGGTCGCCGTTGTCGTGCCCGAGCGTATCGTTCAAGATCTTGAAGTTATCCAGATCGATAAACATCAAGGCGCCATCCCGACCGCTGCGGGCGCCAGCGGCAAGCGCCTGGCGCAACCGGTCCATCAGCAACCGGCGGTTGGGCAACAGCGTAAGCGGATCGTAAAATGCCAGGTGGCGAATTTTCTCTTCTGCCATCTTGCGCGTGGTGATATCGGTTTGGGTCGTGACCAGATGCGTCACGCAGCCATCAACGGCGGTTACCGCCGTAATGGTGGTCCAGTTCGGATATATTTCGCCATCCTTGCGGCGATCCCACACTTCTCCCTGCCACGATCCGTCACGGGCCAGAGAATGCTTGATCGATGCATAAAAGCCGCTTTCGTGGCGGCCGGACTGCAACAGGCTGGTGGCCTTGCCGATGACGTCTGCGAGGCTGTAGCCGGTATTATCGGTAAAGGCGCGATTGACCCGCAAAATCACATTGTCGGCATCGGCGATGATGATGGCTTCCTGGGATTCGAACGCAGTGGCGACAATCTGCAACTCTTCTTCAACCAGCTTGCGATCTGTAATATCCAGGGAAATGCCCAGCAAGTGGGTAATCGCACCGGCATCGTTTCGCAGCGCGATCTTGCGCGTATGTAGATAAATGGTTTGTCCGGTTGCAGTGACGATCGGCTCTTCAGCGATCTCCACCACCTGGTTTGACGCCAGCACCCGGCGATCATTGGCAATGAAGAATTCGGCCTGGTTCTCTGGAAAGATATCGTGATCATTTTTGCCAATCAAATCATGGCGCGAATACCCGAGCATCGCTTCGCCAGCCCGATTGAACATTTCAAACCGCAGATCCTGTGCATTCTTGACGAATACCATCGCCGGCATGTTTTCCACGATCGAGTCGAGCAGCTGCCTGGATTGATGCAAGGCATGCTCGGTATTTTTTGCATCGGTCACATCCCGCAGGCTCCAGACCCGTCCCACCACTTTGCCATCAAGCCGTTGTGGGAGAGAGTTGCGTTCAAAAATCCGGCCATCCTTCAGTTTCAGGATGTCAAAGCTGGACATTTCCGGGTTGGCATTGAGTTCCCGGACTTTTTCCACGAACTGGTCTGGATCCGCCATTTTTTCAAGGGCTATCTGCAGCAAGGCATCGGCATGGGCGGAATCCAGCGTTTCGGATGACACGCCCCACATGTCGATCAGTCGCTGGTTGTAGGTGACGACATTGCCGTCGCTGGCCACCACCAGAATTCCGTCGGCGGTCGCCTCGATGGTTGCACGCTGCAATGAAATCAATCGGCGCATCCTGCTGACCATGTTTGGAACCGGCAGCAAAACCAGCCAAAATGAAAAACCCGCGATAAACCATGAAAGCAGCGGCCGGTTAAAAAAATACGGTGCCGGCGCCAGATTCCATTTATCTAAAAGAACATAGGCAAGCCATCCCAGCATATAGGTGACGACAAACACGATGCCCGATCGGGTACTGACCACAATGCAGAGCATGATGGCGATTGCCATCGACAAGGCCACGGTAATCGGCGGCAAACCAAAAAACATCATTCCGATCAGAACTACCCACATGAAAGGCGCAAACAATTTCAAGGAGCGTTCCGGCTGCCCGTCGCGGTTCATCCGCCACACCACCGTCACCACCGCAATCAGTATCACGCACAGGATGGCACTGACTGTCTTGCGGTAAAAAACAAACGGCACGCCGATCAACAGGAAAACGCTGCCCAGAAGAAAAAAGATGCGATAAAAACTATCCAGCAGGATGATGTTCGTCTCTTTTCGGGTATTTAATGGCATGGCAGGCAAATGGAAAAGGGCAATAGGCCAGGCCATCTCTTGCAAAAAGCAGGCGCCAGCGTCGGGAATGTTTATATTATGCAAGTTCTGGGTAGACGACTCATTCCTGTGAGCACTACAAATAAAAAACAACAGTTTTGACAGGCAATCTGGTGTCCGGGCCGGATTTGCCTGCGTCATCCACTGCCAGTTTGGTAACTTCTGGTGTGCAATGTTTTTCGCGAGCCTGACTTTTTTTCCGCAGAGCGCGACACCCAAAAGCCCGGTGAACCGCTGCATATCCGCTTTTCATCGATTCTTTGCTGCAGTCGGGACAGCCCATGCGCGCCGCCACCCAGGCAATTACGCAAACGCAATAAGTCCGGAAGAAAATTCCTTTAACTTTACTGATAACCGATATCTGGATGCATGGATGCTCAATCGGTACCTGCATCGCATGCAGGTACCGCATTCCGGGCAGGATGATGCAAGCCGAGCCAGCACCGGCAGGCGCACAGCTCAGCCACCTTTGATCGATTGCGCCATGCCTGCTGAAGCTGGCCAACGTATCGAGGTAAGCAAGCCGGATAGCAGTTTCAGACAGATACGGCGCTCAGCTTCGCGTCAGTTGCGGCACGCTCAAAACCGGGCAGGCAAGCGTTCGGCGTCGCAGTCCAGGCATGCCGTGGATGCCTGGGTCTGTCAGCAATCCGGCCGCACCCATGAAAGGCGTTACTTTCGATCACCGTTGATAGCCCATACCATGAACCATTCATTCTGGAACGACGCATCCTTTTATCCGGCACTGGCATTCTTTGGCGTGGTGGCACTGCTGGTGATCATCATCTGGTCGATCAGACGTCACCGCGATCCCAAGCTGCGTATTGAATGCTGCTCGCCGATCGACGAGTGCACCGCGACCCTTGCCGGACTGACGCTGACCACCGCTATTGCCGGCAATTCGGTTGAAGTGCTTGAAAACGGCGTTTTTTTCGATGTGCTGCTGGAACGCATCCGCGCCGCACAAAAATCGGTGCACCTGGAAACCTTCCTGTGGACCGAGGGGGTGCTGGGGCAGCGCGTGGCCGACGCGCTGTCGGAGCAGGCCAAAGCCGGCCGGCAGGTGCGGGTTCTGCTCGATGCGGTCGGTTCCAAAAAAGTCGGCAAGGCTGCCTGGCGTCAGATGCGGGAAGCCGGATGCAGGGTCAAGTTCTTCCATGAACGGTCATTTCGCAATATCGGGGTGATGAACGACCGCGACCATCGCAAGCTGGTAGTGATCGACGGCCGCGAAGCATTCGTCGGCGGCCATTGCATCGTCGACACCTGGCTCGGCGACGCCCAGGACAATCAGCACTTCGCCGACCTCAGCGTGCGCCTGCATGGACCGATCGTCAACAGCGTGCAGGCAGCCTTCAGCGAAAACTGGGCCGGGCAAACCGGCGAGCTGTTTGCCGGCGACGATGTCTTTCCGACGCTTGCGCCGGCCGGCAATATCGTAATCCACGCCACCTATGCGAAACCGGAAGGGTCGGCCCCGGCGGTCAAGATATTGCACCATACCGCGATCTGCCTGGCACGCAAGCGGATCTGGATCCAGAACCCGTATTTCATTCCCGAGCCCGATGCGATCGTCGCGTTTGGCGAAGCGGTGGCCCGCGGCGTCGATGTGCGCGTGCTGATGCCCTCGACCAGCGGCTCCGACAACCCGATGGTGCAGCACGCCGGCCACCGCAATTTTGAAAAGCTGCTGCGCTGCGGCGTGCGCCTGTTCGAGTATCCGCACACGCTGCTGCACCAGAAAGTGATGACCGTCGACGGCATCTGGAGCGCGATCGGCTCCAGCAATTTTGACGACCGGTCGTTCGAAACCAACGATGAAATCACGCTGGGCATCACCGACGCCGCCACTGCGCAAAGGCTCGATGCGGTCTTCGAGAAGTACATGCAAAAAGCCAAGGAAATTGAACTCGAGGTATGGCGCAAGCGCGGAACCTGGCACAAGCTCAAGGACAACGCGTTTTACCTGATCAATGAAATCCTGTGAAGGCGGAATGCAGTCAATTCCATTCCCTTGCAGGCAGGCGATTGATGCGCGGACGAGCACCATCACCCTGCACGGAGGCGGCCGCCTGTCACCGACTGGACAGGCGGACTGGTGAACCGGCAGTCCGACGGTCCGGCAAAGCAGTGCAGCAGTTAACGCGCCATCCCGAACACCTGGGTCCAGTAGATGCTTGCCTTGCTGTTCGGGTGGGTGGCATAAGCCGCGCCCATGTCAGTGAACTTGTCGCTCATGATGTTTGCGCAGTGGCCAGGACTGGACAGCCAGCCGTCAACCACCTGATTGACCGAACCCTGGCCGGCGGCGACATTTTCACCGATGCTGCGCCACGTATAACCGGCGTCGGTTGCGCGCGCCGGTGCCGTGCTGCCATCCCGTCCTGCATGGCCAAAATAATCGTATTTGGCCATGTCGCGGCTGTGCGCCAATGCAGCAGCACCAAGCCGGGCATTCCAACGCAGCGCCGGTGCCGGCCGATAGTGCTGATTGCCGCAACTGCGCGCCCTGGCGCGCACGGCATTGACCCGTTTCAATACTTGCTGCCCCGCTTCCCGCCAGTCGCCCAGACCGGCGTCCAGCAGCGGCTGCGCCAGCACGACATGCCATTCCCGGCCCCGCTGCGACACGCCGGCTACTGTATAGCGCTGACTTAACAACACGCTGCAATGATGCTGTGCGGCGAAGCGCATCGCCTCCTCTGCCTGCGACGGACCGGATATCTTCAGCAGCTGCGCGCGCGATGCCTGGTAACCGGCTTCACGCATGGCCTTCTGCAGGCTGACGCCGTCATCGAGGTTCAATTGCGCCAGGGTCTGGTCGGGTGCCAGCGGAGGCAGCGGTTCGTCCGGCACGCCTGCGCAGGATCGCGGATCGGCACGGTAGGCATTGATCAATCCGAGCAGCCGCTCCGCCGGCGTCGCATGTACGGTAATCGGCAGCAACAAACCTGCCAGTGCAAACAGATAAAAAACGCGCGGAACATTCATGCGGTACTCCGGTTGGACAAGCCATCATCGCAAATACCAAGGCGGCTATTTGGCCAAGGTCTGCTGGCAAATGCAGACCCTCTGCCGCATGGCACTTGCCTGCAGACAGGTCAGTGCCATCATTCGGCATTTATTCAAAGAAAATATCCATCGCCGCGCGTAGTGCAGTGGCGACGTACAGTGGCAGCATTTTCGCCGCCACGATTCCATCAACATTGATGAAAAATATCGAGGCCGGCTGGCCGGGCAACTGGACAGTGCAACAAAGCTCAGGCACGATTTAGTCAGCAGGCCAGCCGGCACGCGAACCGGTCCATCTTACAGGAAAGGCTTACGCCAACCTGTTACCAGATGTATATTCACCCCCTGAATAAATCGTGGCAAATTGCATCAACATGGAGAGCGGCATGAGCAAGCAGGCATACAAGACATACCAGGTCGCCGTATCCCGGCCAGTGATTCGGACCGTGATCATCGAGGTGGATGCAGAAAGTGACGAACAGGCCGCCGAGATGGCACTGGATAAAGCCACGCAATTGTCGGAACAGGCGTGGAGCGGTGAATTCGAACCGGAAAGCTACGGCTACGATATCGTCGACGTCGTGCCCAAAGACGACATCCTGGAACAGCAGGAGGAGGATGAGTCGTATCTGGCGCAGCGCATCGATGCCGTCAGATATCTGCTGCTGCGAGCCGATGCGGACGCAGGCGAAGGCGCGCTGCTGTTCCAGCCCTGGCTGCAGTTCGCGCCGCCGCTCGTGATTGCGGATATTTGCCAGGACTGGCTGGAAGACATGCAATTGCTGGCCGATGAAGGCGTGGATGGCGTGATGGAATGGCTGGACGAGCTGGCTGTCGATGCCACGCCGATTCCGCCCGAAGTGATCGCCCGATTGCCATGGATCTGGCAGCAGCGCAAAAAAACCGACGATTGACAGCGCCTGACATCAGGCAACCTGCCTGCGATGGCGGCCCCTGGCAGTTCGCATCCCAATGCAGAGATCATCGTGCCATGTTGGTCTGCATGGTTGCCGGCTGCTGCAGACCTGGCTGCGCATAGCGCCCGCGCCGCGCATGGATAAAGGCAAGCACCGCGTTTCTGGCATGCTCATCCTGAAATGTGCCGTGATCATGTCCGTTGGTATTAAAGAGATTGAATAGCCGCCGGTCGAACTTATACATCAGGCGATGCATTTCTCCCTGGCTGGGCAAGGTAATATGCTGCGCATCCGGCCGACCGCTCATGTACTGGCCACAGTTGCCATCAAGTTCAGCAAATGGAAACCATGGGTCATCCTGATAGGCAATGCTCAGCAGCGGCGTCTCTTTTGGCAAACGAATGCCATGCAAGGGCGGGTATCCCCGGTGGGTACAAGTCCATGACAGCGAAATGACGCCGTTGAATTCCTTGATCGGCGTGCGAACCGCAGCGATTGCACCTTCGCTATAGCCAATCAAAAACAGATTTTTACCGTCGAACCATGCGCTCTGTTCTATCCGGTTTTTTGCATACGCAATCTCGGCCAGGCGCATGTCGTGCACTTCAGGTTGGGAGCCGCCATTGTTATCGACGGGGTCGCATGCCCGCCGATGGCCGGGCCGCGCGAAGCTGTCCGGCATGATGACGAGCATGCCATGCGATGCAAGAAATTTTCCCCAATAGCCATGTTCGACGGTTTCGAAACCCCAGCAGCCATGCATGAATAGAACTACCGGGTAGGTTTGCGTCGCAGGAATCCGGTCCGGCGACACCGGTTCCTTGGCAAAAGGCAGGTAGACGCGCGCGCTGCGCCAGGTCAGATCCGCCTCTTTTTTGGCGTCGTCAAACGACCAGGATGACATGACAACCTGCGTTGCCGGTGCTGACGGTTTTTTGGGCGGCGCCGGATCGTTGCAGCCGCACAGGATCAGCAAAAAAATGCCGGCACCCAGTCGCATGAAACATGACTTCATGGCTGCCGCGGATGTCATTCAACGATAAGCCCGGCAATTGTAAAAAATACGGTGAAGGTATGCATCAATACCCCTTTCCATAGTGAGCAACAATCTGTGCCGGGACGAGACCAGGTTCGCGGCGGCGCCGCGCCATCATTCATTTACAAAGTCCCATCCCCTATAAAATCACTGATGGCGCCCAATCGCGTATTGATGCCGGTCAGGCGATGAAATAGCCTTGACTCGGAAATGGACAGTCTGTCGCACGCGCAACAAAGGCAGCTGCGGATTGGGTGCCTGGCATATTCTTGTTTTTATGCATGGACAATCTTGCGTTCAGGCCTGTCCTGCACAATCAAATTTTTCCCATTCTTATTTTCCCCCGTGACGGACAAGGATTGGATGATCCTGACGCCGAACACATCAATGGCATAGGCGGGCAACTGCATGAGGCAGCCGGAACAGAGTAAGCGTTACAAGTGAGCGACGCAGACGACCCTGATCGGCATGATGAAATCATTATCATTGGATCAGGCCGACTTGAATTTCTATCCGGAAAAGCCAGCAAGCGCGTATTACCGCCTGCGACGCCAATCGATCAAGGTGGCGATGCCCCATGCGATGCACCAGGCCAGCAGCACCCAGAACACCAGCATCAAGGCCCAGCCGAACAAGGTCGGCGCACACCATCCCCAGCCACACAATCCATTGTGTTCGAGTAGTCCGGGAATGCCGATTTTATGAAAGAAATAGATGGACAGGCCTGGCACCAGCACCAGCAAGCCGGCAGGTGAGTCAAAGTACGGCGCCCAAAAAAATCCGGGGAGCAGCAACAGAAGATATCCCGCCGCAAGCAGTGCCAGTATTTTGAACGTGCGTGTTTTCAGCATGGTGCGGTCGCGGCCTATTTCGATTTTACTTCACCAGCTTGACGGTGCCATGCCGCATGCCAGAGGCGCGCTCACGCATCCAGTCCTCCAGCACCGGTCCGGCCGGCAGCGGCTTGCTATAGAAGTATCCCTGCCCGATTTCGCATCCTTCGCGCAGCAGGAAAGCTGCCTGCTCTTCCCGTTCGACACCTTCGGCCACGGTTTCCAGGCCGAGCGTGCGTGCCAGGTTGATCACGGTGCGACTGATCGCTTCGTCATTGATATCGTGGCCAATGTCGCGCACGAAAGACTGGTCGATTTTCAAGCGGTCCAGCGGCAAGCGCTTCAGATAAGTCAGGCTGGAGTGTCCGGTGCCAAAATCATCAATCGCCAGCTTGATGCCGAGCGCCTTGAGCTGATTGAGCACCGCAATCGCCTTGTCCGGCTCGCGCATGATGGTCGACTCCGTCACTTCCAGTTCCAGCCGGGCAGCTTCCAGCCCGGTCTCGTGCAGGATGCGGGTGAGTTGCGCCGGCAACTCGTCGCGGTCGATTTGCCGCACCGACAGATTGACCGCCATGCGCGGCACCGCCAGCCCGCCCGCTTGCCATGCCATCATCTGGCGGCAGGCTTGCTCCAGTACCCAGACGCCGATGTCGCCGATGATGCCAAGTTCCTCGGCCAGCGGAATGAATTGCCCCGGCGGCACCAGCCCGATTTCCGGATGCTGCCAGCGCACCAGCGCTTCGACGCCGATCAGCTGGCCGGTGGCAAGCGTTACCTGCGGCTGGTAATGCAGCACCAGTTCATTGCGGCTGATCGCGCCGCGCAGGGAGTTTTCCATCACCAGGCGCTCAAGCACGCCCGCCGACAGTTCGGATGCGAAGAAACGGAATGTATTGCGCCCCTGATTCTTGGCTTCGTACAGGGCCAGCTCGGCATGCTTGAGCAGCGTGTCGGCATCGCTGCCATCGGCCGGATACAGGCTGATGCCGACGCTGACCGTGACCACCAGCTGATGGGTGGCGATCGTCAGTGGCAGCGATGACAGCTGCAATATCCTGCGCGCCAGGTCGGTGGTCCGGTGCACGGTTGCGCCATTGGCAAGCAGCACGACGAACGCATCGCCGCCGATGCGCGCGACGGTATCTTCCGGATCGGTGACTTGCGCAAGATGCCTGGCGACTTCGCGCAGGAATACATCGCCGACCGGATGGCCGAGCGTGTCATTGATCGTCTTGAAACGGTCCAGGTCGATATGCAGCAGCGCCATTTGGGTGCTGGATTGCTGTGCACGCACAATACTGCGGCTCAGTCGCGCATGCAGCAGGCTGCGATTGGGCAGGGTGGTCAGCGAGTCGTGGTTGGCAAGAAAGCTGACCTGGTCGGTTTGTTCGCGAATATCGGTCAAATCGCTCCAGGATCCGACAATGCAATCGGGCTGGCCTGCCGCGCCGCGCACCAGCCGCAGTTCATCGCGGATGTAACGGATGCGGTTTTGGGCATCGAAAAAACGGTATTCGTGAACCAGATGGTCATGCTGCTGCAGTCGCGCGATATTGGCCTGCGCGATTTCCAGGTCGTCCGGATGCAGCCGGCTGCGCCACCAGTCATGGGCCAGCGCCTGCCCGGGCGTGTAGCCGAACAGGCGTTCGATATTGTCGCTGACCCAGGTTGCATTGATCCGGTCGGGCTCGATCTGCAATCGGTACAGGATCACCGGGCTGGCACTGACCATATGGTCGAGTCGCCCGCTGGTGCGGTCAAGCTCGGCGGTGCGCTGGCGTACCTGCCAGCGCAACAGCATGGTGGTGCCGAAAAACAGCAGCATCAGGGTGGCCGCACTGACCAATGCCCAGATCAGCCAGCGCGGGATGATATCGACCGGCGGCGGCACCATGGTGCGTTTCATCGCGTCGAAATAAACCGAATTAGGATTGTCGCGCCATTGGACAAGGTGAAGGTCGATAGCTGCCAGCAAGTCGCCGTTGCGGCCTTTCCCGGTTGCAAAATACAGGGTCGAGGGTAAAAACACGATCGGCGTTTCCCGCAACCCGAGCCGCGAAGCATTGCGCCCGCCAAAAAAATGATTGCTGACCACTGCATCGGCCCGGCCCTGCCGGACGGCATCAAACCCCTGCCGAAAAGAGTCGACTGGAACCGGCGTATACTGCAGCTTGTTGCCAGCCATGACATCCGCCAGATAATCTTGCTGGACACTGTCGCGCACCACGGCAATGCGCATCCCGGCCAAATCGCCCATGACCTGGATGCGGGCATTCGGATGCCGATAGATTTGCGACCAGCTGCTGGTGACGGAAGCCGTGTGAAAATCGAAACGCTGCCGGCGGTCTTCCGAGATGGCGACATCCGGCATCAGGTCAATCTCGCCAGTCTCGACTAGTTCCAGGCAGCGCGCCCAGGAGCAAGGAATAAACTGCAAGGTCCATCTTTCGCGGGATGCAATTTCCTGCAATAGTTCAATGAACAGTCCCGCCGGCTGACCGTCGCGATCATGGAAAATCTTTGGAGCATTTTCATAAATGCCGACTTTCACCAGCCGGGCTGCGGATGATGTATAGCCAATCAGGCCGAACGATGCGATCAGTGCAACAATCAGCGCCAGTAGCAGGAAATAGGCAGGCTTTTTCATCAGTGAGACACACAGCCTTTCTCTCCTGAATCGGGTGGAGATCCTTGTTTGACTACCGATAATATAGTTTGTATGAGCACAATGTCAGTGCTGCAATCGGATTTGTGCGCGCACCGCTCGCCCGGCAAACTGCCCGCCAAACAGCCCTCCAAATCCTTGCCGCATGTCCGCACACCATGCCTGCAGCGATAAAGCAGGCTATCGGACGACTGATCATAATGATCACATTATGCTGACTGTACGTCGTTTTCGTGCGGTTCGCAATCTGCCGAAAAGCTCAGGCACTGATTGCCACCCCGGTGTTTTGCCCGGTACATTGCAGCATCGGCATTACGCTTGAGCTGCACCGGTTCACGACCGTGCTCGGGATAGTAGGCAAGCCCGATACTGGAAGCAACCTGCAAACGATGGCCGGCCTGCATCAATGGCTGATTAATGGCAGAGCAGATTTTTTCTGCTGCCGCCAGCGCATCCTGGGGTGCCTGGACCGAGTTGAGCAGCACCACGAATTCGTCGCCGCCAATCCGGCACACCGTGTCTGATTCACGCACGCAATTGCGAATGCGCCTGGCGACTTCCTGCAACAGCAAATCACCGACCGCATGGCCGAAGCGGTCATTGACCGGTTTGAAATGATCCAGGTCCAGGTACAACAGTGACAGCCGCTCGCCGTCACGGTCTGCCCTGGCCAGCGCAACCTGCAAGCGGTCATCGAACAGCATCCGGTTCGGCAATCCGGTCAACACATCGTATTGCGCCATGTATTGAAGACGTGCATCTGCTTGCTTGCGTTCGATATTGGCAGCAATCTGGGTCGATACGAATTGCAGCAGTGACTTGTGCTGATCGCTATACCGGACTGAATGGCTCTGCACCACCAGCGCACCGATGATGCCATGGTGGCCGGCGAGTGGAATCCCGAGCCAGTCCGTGCCCTCCTTGCCGGCAGCCGCCTGCATTGCTTGCGGCCAGCAGGCGACCGTTTCAGCAGTCAGCAGCACGGCTGCACCGGTGCGAATAATGTCGGCGGCGAAGCTGCGGTACTCTGGCCAGCAAGCATGCGGCAACATGCCATGCGCGTGATCGATGTAGGGAAAGGTGATTTCCTGGGTTTTCCGATCATGCAACGCTACCAAAAAATTCCCCGCAGGAAGCATGTTGCCGATAATTTGGTGGATTCGCCGAAACAAATCGGTCAGGTCATCCGCAGAATGGGCTGCCTCGGAAATGCCGTACAGAGCCGCGTGCATTGCCTCGGTCTGTTTGCGCTGGGTCACTTCACGCGCCACGGCAAAGCGCAGCTGATCGATTTCCGACCATCTGGCTGACCACATGATATCGATGACCTCGCCATCCTTGCGCACATAACGATTTTCAAAATTGCGCAAGGCCTGGCCGGCCACGACAGTAGCAGCAGCTCCGAGAGTCCTGGCCCGGTCTGCTGGAAAAACCAGGTCGATCATCGGTTTGCCGATCAGTTCTTCCTGGGTGTAGCCAAAAACCTGTTCACAGGCAGCACTGACGGCGACGAAGCGACCGTCGGCGTCAACGATGCATATCACGTCGAGCAAGAGGTCCAGTGCCTTGACCAGCTGGGGGTGGGTAACGGCTGCCATGCGCATCAATTAAGGAGGGTGCGCTAATTATGCATGAGAATTCTGCCGTGCGGGCTGGTAAAAAAGGCGGGCGGATAGCGGACCATCGCGCCAGTCGCCCTGGCGGGCCGGGACTGCGCGCAGGCAGTACCCCCGGCCGGTGTCATGTCGGGCACGCCAGGTCAGCGCTGCAAGCGGCCCCGGTGTCCGGCCGTCATGGCACGGCCACCCGCTTGCCCCCTTGCGTTGCGGTGGCGGCGGTAGTCGGCGTATCGAATGCAGCCAGCAGGGCCGCTTCCTTTTTTCTGGCAGCCTGCAGATTGCGCTCCTTGATATGGCCGAAGCCACGGATTTCGTCCGGCAAGCCGGCAATGGCGACTGCCTGCGCCAGATTCTCTGCCGTGAGCCTGGGCAACAGCGAGGCGATGGTGTGCCGGTAGTGTCCGACCAATGCGCGCTCGGTCCGACGTTCCTCGGTGTACCCGAATATATCCAGCAATGATCCACGCAGGAATTTCAGTTTTGACAACACCCGGAATGCCTGCAGCATCCACTGTCCGAATTCCTGCTTGACCAGATGCCCGTTGCGGTCACGCTTGGCCAGCAACGGCGGCGCCAGATGGTACCTGATCCGGTAATCGCCTTCGAACATGCCTTTTACCTTTTCCAGGAATGCAGGGTCCGCATGCAGGCGGGCGACTTCGTATTCATCCTTATAGGCCATCAGCTTGAACAGGTAACGGGCCACCGTTTCAGTCAGACGCAGCGATTTGGCCGCGCTGCCCAACTTCAGCTCGGCGGTGCGCACCTGCTCGACAAAATCGCGATACGCTTTCGCATAAGCGGCATTCTGGTAAGCGGTCAGGAATGCCGTGCGCGTGTCCAATACATCGTCGAGCTTGGGCGAGCGCTTGAACTCGATTACATGAGCCGCGGTATCGTTGACTTTCGCCAGTTTTTCGACCGCAGCCAGGTCATCGGCGGCACGCCGTCCCCAGACAAATGCCTGCTGGTTGAAATCGACCGATACCGCATTCAACTCGATCGCCTGCAGCAACGCCTTTTCGGTCAGCGGCACCCAGCCTTTTTGCCAAGCATAGCCAAGCATGAACATGTTGGTGGCGATGGTGTCGCCCATCAATGCGCTGGCGACCTTGCCGGCATTGATGAATTCGGCCCGCCCTTCCCCGCACGCAGCCTGGATCACCTGCTCGGCGGCAGCGCCGGGATAATGCCAGTCCGGATTCTTGATGAATGCCGCAGTCGGCGTGCCGGTGGCGTTGACCGCCGCATGGGTTCTGCCTTCGCCCATCCGGGTCAACGCGTCGCGGCTGGCGGTGACGATCACGTCGCAGCCAATCACCAGATCCGCCATGCCGGTGCCGACCCGGGTCGAAAACAGATCGTCCGGGTGATTCGACAGCCGTACATGCGACATCACCGGGCCGCCCTTTTGCGCCAGCCCGCTCATGTCGAGCACCGAGCAACCCTTGCCCTCGATGTGGGCCGCCATCGCCAGGATCTGGCCGATGGTGATCACGCCGGTGCCGCCGATGCCGGTCACCAGGATATTGTACGGCTGGTCGGTGTTGGGAATGGCCGGTGCCGGCAACCGCGCAGCCAGGCTGGCGGCATCAGCCGCCTGCCCGGCTGCCTGCTTTTCAGGCTGAGGCTGATCCGGCGCGCTCTGCGCCTTGGCCGGTTTTTTCAGCTGTCCGCCTTCGACCGTGATAAAACTCGGGCAAAAGCCGGTGACGCAGGAAAAATCCTTGTTGCACGACGACTGGTTGATTTGCCGCTTGCGGCCGAACTCGGTTTCCAGTGGCTCGACCGACAGGCAATTCGATTGCACGCTGCAGTCGCCGCAGCCTTCGCAGACCGCTTCATTGATCACCGCGCGCTTGGCCGGATCGGGATACTCGCCGCGCTTCCTGCGCCGGCGCTTTTCGGATGCGCAGGTCTGGTCGTAGATCATTGCCGATACGCCGCGGGCTGCGCGCAGTTCGCGCTGCACGTCGTCGAGCTCGCTGCGGTGGCGAATGGTAACGCCCGGCGCCCAGGCAGTGCCTGCCGGATACTTGTCCGGTTCGTCGGTGACAACAATGATCGGCGCCACGCCTTCGGCGGCAATCTGCCGCGAAATCATGGCCGGGTCGAGCGGACCGTCGACATGCTGGCCGCCGGTCATCGCCACCGCATCGTTGTACAAAATCTTGTAGGTGATGTTGACGTTGGCGGCGACTGCGGCGCGGATCGCCAGCAAGCCGGAATGGAAATAAGTGCCGTCACCCAGATTGGCAAATACATGCTGCTCGCTGGTGAATGGCGCGTGGCCGATCCAGGTCGCGCCTTCGGCCCCCATATGGGTAAAGGTCGCGGTCTCGCGGTCCATCCACAGCACCATGTAATGGCAGCCGATGCCCGCCAGCGCGCGGCTGCCTTCGGGCACCTTGGTCGAGGTATTGTGCGGACAGCCGGAACAGAAATGCGGCACCCGGTCGCGGGTCGGATCCGGCTTGGCGCTGACGGTGGTCAGCACTGCTTCCTTGGCTTCCAGGTAGGCGATGCGTTCTTTCACGCGCTGCTCGACCGGATGGCCGGCGAAATATTTCGAGATGCGGGTGGCGATCGCGCGGGCAATCTGTGCCGGGGAGAGTTCATAGGTTGCCGGCAGCAGCCAGTGGCCATGGCCTTCATGGTGCGGGTTGCTCCACTCGCCGGTGTCGTCGAACTTGCCGACCACCCGCGGGCGCACATCGTCGCGCCAGTTGTACAACTCTTCCTTGACCTGGTATTCGAGGATCTGGCGTTTTTCCTCGACCACCAGGATTTCTTCCAGCCCTTGCGCAAATGCGCGCACGCCTTCGGCTTCCAGCGGCCAGGTCATGCCGACCTTGTACAAACGAATGCCGATATCGCGCGCCACGGTTTCATCGATACCCAGGTCCATCAATGCCTGGCGGGTATCGAGATAGGACTTGCCGGCGGTGATAATGCCGATCTTCGCATGCGGACTATCCCAGATGATGCGGTTCAGGTGGTTGGCACGCGCATAGGCCAGCGCCGCATACCACTTGTAATTGTTCATCCGCGCTTCCTGCTCCAGCACGGCATCCGGCCAGCGGATATTCAAGCCGTCCGGCGGCAACGCGAAGTCTTCCGGCAGGACAATCTGCACCCGGTCCGGATCGAGCGCCACCGAGGCGCCGGACTCGACGATGTCGGTCACGCATTTCATCGACACCCACAGCCCGGTGTAGCGGCTCATCGCCCACGCATGCAAGCCATAATCGAGATATTCCTGCACCGACGATGGATACAGCACCGGGATGCCGCAGGCTTTCAGGATATGTTCGCTCTGATGCGCAGTGGTCGAGGATTTGGCGGCATGGTCGTCGCCGGCCAGCACCAGCACGCCGCCATGCTTGCTGCTGCCAGCCATGTTGGCATGCTTGAAGACATCGCCGCAGCGGTCGACGCCCGGCCCCTTGCCATACCACATCCCAAACACGCCATCGTATTGAGCGCCCGGAAACAGGTTGACTTGCTGGGTGCCCCAGACACTGGTTGCGGCCAGGTCTTCATTCATGCCGGGATGAAACTTCACATGATGCGCAGCCAGGTGTTTTTGCGCCTTCATCGCGGTCAGGTCGACATTGCCCAGAGGCGAGCCGCGGTAGCCGGTAATGTAGCCGGCAGTATTCAAGCCGGCTTGCAGATCGCGCTGCCGCTGCAGCATCGGCAGCCGGATCAGTGCCTGGGTGCCGGTAAGAAAGGCGCGTCCGCGCTCCAGCGTGAATTTATCGTCGAGGGAAATGGGGTCCTGACGCTGCTCTGGGACGAGCGCTTGCCCAGGAGGAAGGGGTGCATTCATTGCTTTATGTCTCCGTGCCAAAAATTATGTTTTTGGGGATGCAGCAGGCATGGGTTTCATGCCGTCAAACAACTCGCCTCGTGAGCAAGCTGCAATACCGATCACTACGTTAGCACAAGCGGCGACTGCACTCAATGCACGGCGCAACATAAGCCCGACAAATCTCATATGCAAGCAATCCTGCCCTGGCGCATCTTCCACATCTGCCGCCTTGTGCCAACCAGCACAGTAGCCAGCTGTATCAGGCTGCGCTGTGTGGTTGCCAGCGACTTGATTGAGCCCAGGCAGGCTGTAACAACCGTAACAACAGTAACAATCGGTAAGGAGCATAGGAAATTCGCGGGTCGCGGGGTTTAATGATGTCAAGCCAGATCGGCTCTTTTACGGAGATCGCACCATGCAAGTTAAATTAATCACCGGCCTGGTCGCAGGCATGTTTGCCGTCGGATTTGCCATTGCCCAATCGGCCCCGTCCGCCCCAGCGGCGGCTGATCCTGCCCATGGACATCATTCTGCCAACGGACATCATCAAGCCGGCAAGCATTTCACGCAGCTGGATAAAAACGGCGACGGCGCCGTCAGCCGCGAAGAGGCAGCGGCCCATCCGATGCTATCGAAGGGTTTCGACATGGTCGATACGAACCGCGATGGCAAGCTGGTCAAGGATGAAATGCAGGCGGCCGGCAAAGCGATGCACGGCATGCGCAAACAGGCAGCCGAAGCGCGCTTCAAGGCCGCCGACACCGATGCCGATGGCGCGCTGTCCAAGGCCGAAGCCGAGACCGGCATGCTGACCAAGGTGGCCAGGCATTTCGATCGTGTCGATGCCAACAAGGATAGCCGGGTCAGCCTGGAAGAATTCCAGGCGATGCGCACGTCGCGACACGGGCATGGTCGTCATCACGCCAAGGCCGAGCACATGTTCAAGCTGGCCGACCAGGACCGCGATGGCTCCGTGACCAGGCAGGAAGCCGAAACCGCCGCACGCCTGCACGTTGCGCAGAAATTCGAGCGTCAGGATGCCAACAAGGATGGCAAGCTGACGCTGGAAGAAATGCGTGCAGGCCGCCATGCGCATCACAAGCCGCGCAATGCAACCTGAGTTCTGCCGGGTGGACTCCCCGCTCGCATAGCAAATGGTATGGCGGGTTTTGCAGAGCATGCAAAACCCGCTTTTTCATGCGTGCGGCAGATTGGCATCAAAGGCTAGCAGGCAGTCGGGCGCAAGCGGCGGCATGCCTTGCAGCTTTGCGTAGATCGGCGTGAAATCCGCCTGGGTATCGTCGAACAATTGCTGAAAATTGCGTATGACGAAATAGGTTTGCTGGTAAGAATCGATTTTATACAGCGTGCGCATGACCCGCTCCAGGTCAAATGCAATCCGGTGCGGCTGCGGGCTCTTCAGGCAGTAATCGATCTCACCGCCCGACGACAGGATGCCGGCGCCATAGGCGCGCAAGCCTTGCTCGCTGTGCACCAGTCCGAACTCGACCGTATACCAGTACAGGCGCGCCAGAAACGGCAGGCCGCCCAGCGTCAAAGCCTTCAGGCCGCCCTTGCCGTATGCCTGCAGATGGTCGGCAAATACCGGGTCGAACAACAACGGCACATGGCCAAAGAAATCGTGGAATACATCTGGCTCGACGATGTAGTCGAACTCGGCCGGCTCGCGCAGCCAGACCGTGACGGGAAACTGGCGACTGGCCAGATGATTGAAAAACACCTGGTCCGGCACCAGTCCGGGCACCGCCACCAGGCGCCAGCCGGTGGCCTTGAACAGGACCTCGGAGGTGCGCTCGAGCTGCGGAATGCCGTCGGCGGCCGCCATCTTCGACAGGCTATCGATGAACAGCTCGCAGGCGCGCCCCGGCAGCAGCTTGGCCTGGCGCTGGTACAGCCGGCGCCACAGCGCATGCTGCTCGGGCGTATAGGCGGACCAGAGCTGACTCACCACATAGTTTTCATCGGCTTGCGTGTAATCGCCGCGCAGCGCGCCGCTGGCGGATTTGTCGGCGAGCGTCTTGAAAAAATCCTCGCGGCTGACGGTGGTATTCATTGGATCATTTCGCCGGCACCAGAGGCGCCTTGGCAGCGTCATCCCGAAGCACGCCGCGGCGGATCTGGTCGAGTTCGATCGATTCGAACAGTGCCCGGAAATTGCCTTCGCCAAAACCCTGGTCGCCCTTGCGCTGGATGATTTCAAAGAAAATCGGGCCGATCACATTCCGGGTAAAAATCTGCAGCAACAAGTCGCGCTGGCCGGCACCGGTGCTGCCGTCAACCAGGATGCGCAGGCGCTTCAGTTCTTCCAGCGCTTCGCCATGGTCCGGCAGGCGCCGCTCGAGCAGATCGTAATAGGTATCGATGGTGTCCTGGAACTGCACGCCGGCTGCGCGCATTCTCTGCACCGTTGCATAGATATCGTCGCTGCCCAGCGCGATGTGCTGGATGCCTTCGCCGTGATACTGGGTCAGGTATTCGGCGATCTGCGAGCGATCGTCGGACGATTCATTGATCGGGATGCGGATCTTGCCGCAGGGAGAAGTCATCGCCTTCGATTTCAGCCCGGTCAATTTGCCTTCGATGTCGAAGTAGCGGATCTCGCGAAAATTGAACAGGTTCTGGTAAAAATCGGCCCATTCCTGCATCCGGCCGCGATGCACATTATGGGTCAGGTGATCGATATAGGTCAGGCCAAGGCCGACCGGGTTGGCCGGGGCGCCGGCAATCGCCGCAAAATCGACATCGTAGATGCTGATGTCGCCCACCGCGCCGGCAGCAATACCCTGCTCAGCATCCTTGCCGCGCCAGCGGTCGACGAAATAAATCAGCGAATCGCCAATGCCCTTGATCGCCGGGATATTCAATTCCATCGGCCCGGCGCGGTTGTCGAACCCCCAGGCACCCAGATCGAGCGCGCGCCGGTAGGCGAACGCTGCATCGTCCACCCGCAACGCAATCGCGCAGATCGACGGCCCGTGCAGCCTGGCAAAGCGCTGCGCAAACGAATCCGGCTCGGCATTGATGATGAAATTGATCTCGCCCTGCCGGTACAGCGTGACGCTCTTGTGGCGGTGGCGGGCGATGGCGACAAAGCCCATCTGTTCGAACAGCGCACCCAGGGCCTGCGGATCGGGCGCGGCATACTCGATGAACTCGAAGCCGTCGGTGGCCATCGGGTTGTCCCAGGGTTGGAACTGCATGCCGCTCTCCTTGAATGCTGCTGGCGCCAGATTAAATCAGTATAGACGCAAAAAAGCGGCATCAGATAGGCGCATCTACTTGATGCTGAGCAATTTGCAGAGCGGTCCAGGGCATGCTGCGGCAGCCTGAATGAGGGCGAAAACGAGACGGGCGAGAGAAATTTGACGCGCTGCAGCGCAGCCGGAAAACGGCTGCCTTGCTGCTGTTACATCGAGCCACCGTAACTGCCGGTGGCTGACAGATATGGCATTAAAATCAGCTGAATTTAATGCCTGGCAGGCGCTTGAAAAAGCGGGTGACGGCGCGGGTATTGGCCTTGACGGAAAAATCAATCCGGGCCACTTGCTCATCCAGCGCTTCCTGCAACAAACTGGTCGGATCGGCCGGCGGCAGCTTCAGGTAGGCATCGGCTTCGCCGTGGTCGCTGTGGATGGTCATGCCGGCCTTGATTGCAATATGGATCATGACCTTGTTGACCGCCAGGCAATGCACATACAGCGTATCGACTTCATCATTGCGGCAGTGCGTGGCGGCCCGCGCAAACAGGCGGCTGCCGATGCCCTGGCCGCGATAGGCTGCCAGCACCGAGACGCCGAATTCGGCCACCCGTTCGCGGGTGGTGATGGCGGCGGTTCCCGGCATCGCGCCGCTCGGCGCATAAGCCAGATGGCCGACACCGACCAGCTTCAGGCAATCGTCGTAGACACCGAAAACTGCATCGCGGGAAAAGTTAATTTTTTGAACGTAGCGGGTAATCAGCTCATCCGGCAAGTTGGTACCGAAACGCAGCAACCGTGCGTCGTCGTCAAGCGCAAGAAAATGCATCAGCAAGCGACGGCGGTCGCGCTCCGTCAATTCCTTGATCCGGATTGCCGGCCCAGTGGCGCTGCCATCCGCCGCAGCAGACGCACTGTTCAAACCATTCGCCAGGAGATTGCTGGAACCCATCGAGCTGTCCTTCCAAAGACGCCCATATATTGCGGCGCACAACGGAATTGTAGGCGATCTGAATGTTTTAGGGAAAATGTGGAATCACATCTTTTGAGAAATGCGGCATTTACGCCACCTTTCTTGCCTGACTAACAATGTAACTTTGCAAAAACACAACTCAATAGTGTTGCAATGTTCTCGCATGAAAGTCAGGCTGCGACTATTTCTATTTCAGACAGCAAAATCTTACCCGGCACCGATTGCTGATGGCATCGCGGCGGCAACCGCAGCGACGCGGGCCGCATGCACGCTGTCGGCGATTTTTTGCGGCTGGTCGCGATGCTGCTGCGCCACCGCACCGGCATCGACCTGCTGCGCGGCCACCAGCAACGCCTGCAGGTAGCGCGCCTGTGGAAACGCTTGAGTTTCGTAGCCGGTGCGCCCGCGGTAGTCGCACATGACAGCGCACAGCATGTCGGCAAAACGCTGCGGCTTGCGAAACGCATCGCAGCGTTCGAACAGCTTGAGTACGGTATTGGCGCGCAACTCCAGTGCCCGCCCGATATTGCCATGCTCGCGCGCCGTCATCACTGCCAGATCACGGCAATCGTTGGGTATTTTCAGACGCTTGCACACTTGCTCGACTTGCTTGACGCTGTGCGCTTCGTGCCCGTGGTGCGCCGGCCAAACTTCCTGTGGCGTGACGCCCTTGCCAAGGTCATGCATCAAGACGGCGAAGCGGATCGGCAAGCCGTAGTGTGCCTGGGCGGCGCAATCGGTCGCCATCATCACATGCACGCCGGTATCGATTTCCGGGTGATGCTGCGGCGGCTGCGGCACACCCCACAGACAATCGAGTTCCGGCAGAATGCGCGCCAGCGCGCCGCAGTCACGCAATACGGCGAACATGCGCGAGGGCCGCTCTTCCATCAGCCCGCGCGCCAGTTCTTGCCAGACGCGTTCCGGCACCAGCGCATCGACTTCGCCGGCCGCCACCATCTGCTGCATCAGGACATTGGTGTCGGGTGCGACGGCAAAGTCGGTGAAGCGCGCGGCAAAGCGCGCCACCCGCAGGATGCGTACCGGGTCTTCGGCAAATGCCGGCGCCACATGACGAAAGATTTTTGCGGCAAGATCCTGCCGGCCGCCGAACGGGTCGATCAGGCTGCCATCTTCAGCCTGTGCGATCGCATTGATGGTCAGGTCGCGCCGTGCCAGATCCTGCTCCAGCGTCACATCGCTGTCGGCATGGAACACGAAGCCCTTATAGCCGGGCGCGGTCTTGCGTTCGGTACGCGCCAGCGCATATTCTTCATGCGTGGTGGGATGCAGAAATACCGGAAAATCCTTGCCGACCGGCGTGAATCCCTTTGCCAGCATGTCGTCGGGCGTGGCATCGACCACCACGTAATCGCGGTCCTGGACTGGCAGGCCGAGCAGGGAATCGCGCACGGCGCCGCCGACCGTATAGATTTTCATCGTATGGATTCTGGTGACAGCATGCGGATCCGGTCAGTCCGGATAGACGTCGTATTTTTGCAGTGCATACGGTTCGTTCAATGCATCGCTGATCCATGCCGCGACCGCCGGGTGGGCCGCCACGCGATCGCAATATGCCTGCAGTGCCGGCGCCAGCGATACCGCATAGGTGCGAAAGCGCATCACCACCGGGGCAAAATAGGCATCGGCAATCGAGAATTCGCCAAACAGGTATTCATGATGACCAAACTCGGACAGGCAGGTTTCCCAGATTTCGCTGATGCGGCCGATATCGGCCTGGGCGCCGGGTGTTCTGCCCTTGCCGGAAAAATTGGCGCGGATATTCATCCACATCGCCGACCGCACATCGGTAAAGCCGCCATGCATTTCGGCGCAGATGCTGCGCGCCATTGCACGCGCCGCGACATTGGCAGGCCACAGTCCCCGGTCCGGAAACTGCTCGGCCAGATACTCGCAAATCGCCAGCGAGTCCCAGATCGCGATATCGCCATTGATCAATACCGGCACCCGCCCGGCTGCCGAATAATAGGCGATTTGCATGCCGGTATCTGGCTGACCCAGCAGGATCTGGATTTCCTTGAATGGAATCCCGAACGCCTTCAACACCACCCACGGGCGCATTGACCAGGAAGAATAATTTTTATTGCCGATGACGAGCGTCAGCCGATTGTTGCCGGCATCGTCAAGGGTTTGCGCCAGAGTCGGGTCGAGTTCGGTGGTTTGCATGCGTGGTTGTGCAGTAGGTGGTTAGGCGGTCAAAGTTTTGCAGTCCTATTTTCCTGCAATTCTCTGAACCTTACCACAGCATAAATGCTTGCGGCTATTCCATCAGCAGGAGCCGGCATGGAAACGGGCGCCCGGACAAACCGACCGAGTCCGGCTATCTGTCCTTGGCGCGGAATTCATCGATATGCGTGCGCCGGCCGGCCGCCAGATACACGGGGGCGACCGCTTCCAGCGGCGTCGGCGTGATATCCAGGTCGGCCGATATCGGTGCTTGCGCGATGCTGTCGATGCGCATCGAATCGAGATTGTCGCGGCTCATGATCGGGCCGCCCGGCGCATGCTCGAGAAACCATGCCTGCATGCGTGCCAGCCCTGCCGGCAAGCCGAGCACCGGGCGGCGATGACCGCCATACTCGCCGGCCAGCCGCACCAGTTCGCGCAAGGTATAGATACGCGAGCCCGCCAGTTCATAGGTGCGGCCGATGGTACGGTCGTTTTCCAGTGCCCGCTGAAATGCCTTGACCACATCGCCGACATAGACTGGCTGGAATTTTGTATCGGCGCCACCCACGACCATTACCGGCAGCATTTTTTGCAAGGATGCAAACAGGTTGAGGAAGCGATCCCCTTCACCGAACACAACCGCCGGGCGAAAGACGGTGACGGCCAGTTCCGGATGCGACTTGACGGCTGCTTCGCCATCGGCCTTAGAACGCAGATACATCGATGGCGCCTGCCGATCGGCACCCAATGCGCTCATGTGCAACAGGCGGGTAATGCGATGCGCGACACAGGCGGCGGCGATTTTTTTCGGCAATTCGACATGGGCGCGCGCGAATTCCGGTCCGTACGATGCGCCGGCAGATGGCTTGCCATGCAGGATGCCAACTAGGTTGATCACCGCATCCATGCCATCCATCAGCTGCCGCAACTGGGTTTCATCATGCACATTGGCTTGCACGGTTTCAACCCCGGGCAAGACCAGCAAATGCCGGGCGCGCTCCTCATGCCGGGTCGGCACGCGCAGCTGGTATCCGGCAGCCGACAATTGCGCCACCAGATGGCCGCCGATAAATCCGGAGCCGCCGATAATCAGTATCGAACGATATTTATGTTCGGCATCCAATGTATTCATGGCAATTCTGTCTGCACCACCACTTTCGGCACCACCACGCCCAGACGGGCCTTCAACGATTGCGGCGTGCCTTCAAACAGCGCCGCATAATAAGTTGCATTCGATAATACATTTTTCACATAGCCGCGGGTTTCCGAGAAAGGAATCGATTCGGCAAAAATCGCCCCTTCCACCGGACGGGTCAAGGTCGAGCGCCATGCGCGTGGCCGACCCGGCCCGGCATTGTAGGCCGCCGTTGCCAATGCCTGCGAACCGTCCAGGTCATTCAACACCATGTTCAGATAGTTTGTACCAAGCTGGATATTGGTGTTGATATCATTGACCTGATTGTGATCGAAGTCATTCATGCCGATTTTTTTGGCGACATAACGGGCCGTGGCCGGCATGATCTGCATCAGGCCGGACGCGCCGACATGCGACTTGGCATGCATGATGAAGCGCGATTCCTGCCGGATCAAACCATACACCCACGCCATGTCCATGCCCAGCGCCTTAGTGGTCTGGTACATGATGTCCTTGAATGGCGTCGGGAAACGCTGACTGAAATCATGCTCGGTCTTGGTGCGGTCCGAGGTGTTGACCATCCGGTCCAGCACATTGCCCTGACGGGCAAATTCGGCGGCAGCCAGATACTGGCGTTCGCTCATCTTGCGCAATTCCCAATTCCATTCGCGCACGCCTTCAAAGCGCAGATCCATCGCGAAAAATTTCAGTGCCCGCTGCAAACCCGGATTGGCTGCCATTGCGGCCAGTTCGGCCGATGTGATCGATTGCGCGGCTTGCGGAATCACGATTTTCTGGCCCAGTTCTTCGGTGGCAAGCTGACCATAGAAATGAATCTGGTCGGCAATCGAGGCAAACATTTTTTTCGCTTCTTCGGTCTTGCCTTCATCCTGCAGCGCGCGCGCCATCCAATATACCCAGGTCGATTCGCTGCGCATCGATGCCGGCATCGATGCAATTGCCGCCTTGACCGCTTTCCAGTCTTCGCTGCGCAGAGCGATACGCACTTTCCACTGATGCGCCTCCGGCGACAAGGGCGCACCTTCCGCGCGGCTCCAGTACGAGGCGGCTTCCGGCGCCAGCTTGTAGGATGCCTGCAACGCAATCTGGGCCCAGCCCAGCGCTTGCTCCCTGGCCGGCAGCTTGTCGGCTGCCCGCAGTGTCAGGGCGCTAGCAGCCTGCTGCGGGCTGTGCCGGGCCGCCCGGCCCAATGCGACGATATAAGTCTCACGCTCGGCAGCGCTGCCGCCGACGCCTCTGGCCACGAAAATGACCGGATGATCGATTGCCTGCGCAACCCGGGACGGATCGGCGCCCGCCAAGGGCGCCAGCCGCCTGGCGACGCCAACCTGGTTGTTTTCCGCTGCCAGACGGATCTGTATCCACACGTCTTCACTGTCGAATTGCCGCGACTGCACCAATGCATCGATCAGTGCCGGACATGCCTCGCCATAATCCTTGGGGGAAATCAACAGCGCGCGCGCGTCGTCGGCAACAGTAATGCCGCGTGCGACTTTCGACATCAGTGCATAGCATTTGACCTGGGTGTCGTCGTTGACCACATAGAGCGGCAACTGTTCATCGAACACCGCCCAGTCGCGATTTTTGCCCAGTACCAGCAGCCAGTCATTGCGCAGCCGGTCGGCAATCGCCTGGCCCTCGTAGCGCGCCAGGTAATCGCGGATCTCGGCGGCGGTCGCGACAGCGCCCGGCACACCGGCGCCCGACGCATCTTTCAAGCGCGGCTTCAACTGGTAATAATCGATATACGACGGGATGGCATAATGCGGCAGGCGTGCCGCCAATTCCGCTGCCTTGGCGGCGTCGTCGCGGCGCGCCGCATCGCGCAATGCCATGAAGGTATCGTCGTCATTGCCGAAAATCGCCAAGCCCCTGGCGGCGTGCGCGGCCGGCAGCGCCAGTATCAAGGCACCGGCAGCAAATGCCATACCGGCAATCCGTTTAACAGAAAACATTGTTTTTAAACCCATTTATCTTGAATAATTGCAGCAGCTAGCATAGCACGCCAGCCATTCACTTATGCCCCAGCCACCACACGAAAAAAGCCAGTTGCGTCAGACGCTGATAGCATTGCGGCAAGGCATCGCGGCCGATGTCCGCCTTTGCTGGGATCAGTCAATTGCCAGGCAATTAACTGCCTGGCTGCTTGAAAATCCGGCAACCACCATCGGCATCTATTGGCCAATGCGCAACGAACCGGATTTGCGCAGCTTGTACGCCGACTGGGCAGCTGCCGGCAAGCAATTGGCATTGCCAATTGTCATCGACAAGAATCTGCCGCTGAAGTTCTATGGCTGGGCGCCCGGCACTGCGCTGGTGAAAGATGCGATGGGGGTATGGGTCCCTGCGAATACCGAATTGGAAGTTGATCCGGACCTGATGCTGGTGCCGTGCGTGGGCTTTAACGATGCGCGCATTCGCCTCGGCTATGGCGGCGGATTTTACGATCGCACGCTGGCCAAATCGACCCGCGCGCAGGCAATCGGCGTCGCCTATGGCTGCACCCGCGCCGCTTTTGAAGGCGAGGATCATGACGTGGCGCTGGACGCGATTATTACCGAAACAGTCACGCTGGTTTGAAACCGTGCAGCGTGAGTTTGGACGGCTGCCACGATGCTGCGTATAACTGGTGCATTAGCGCAGCCGGACCGCCTGCCGCTGCAGCAATCGACCGGCTTGGAAGGCAGCGCCACTGGAATCAGCGACGCTGCCTTAATTGGCGTCAGCTGGCAAATTCGATCAGCAGATCTTTCGCACTGATGGCCATGCCCGGCTTGATATACACGTTTTTCACCACCGCGTCGCGCTCGGCGCGGATCATGGTTTCCATCTTCATCGCTTCCACCGATACCAGCGGATCACCCTTGGCAACCGACTGCCCAGGCTTGACTGCGACCGTCACCACCATGCCTGGCATCGGTGCGCCGAGATGGCTGGCATTGGCGTCGTCGGCTTTCGGATGGGTGACTGCCTTGACGGCGCCGGCGCGGTCGATGCGGATCACCCGCGGCTGACCGTTCAATTCGAAAAACAGCTTGGTCTGGCCCTCGTCTTCCAGCTCCGCGCCACCCTGCAGCCGGATGATCAGCGCCTTGCCGCGATCGATGTCGACCGAGATTTCCTGGCCATCCTTCAAGCCATAAAAGAATGCCGACGTCGGCAGCACGCTGACATCGCCATACCGGCTGCGATGCTCGGCATACTCGGCAAACACCTTCGGGTACATCAGGTACGATGCCAGTTCCTGCTCGCTGATTTCACGGCCAACGGTTTGCTCGGCCTGTGCCTTCACTGCCGCGAAATCGACCGGTGCCAGACTTGCACCGGGGCGGTCCTGCAGCGGCTGGCCGCCCTTCAATACCTTGCGCTCCAGGTCTTTCGGGAAGCCGTCGGCTGGAAAGCCGAGTTCGCCCTTGAACAGCGACACCACCGATTCGGGGAAGGCGGTTTCCTTGTCGGGATTTTGCACATCGGCTGGCGTCAGGTCGTTGGCCACCATGAACAGCGCCATGTCGCCGACCACTTTCGAAGTTGGCGTGACTTTGACGATGTCGCCGAACAACTGGTTGACATCGGCATAGGCTTGCGCGACTTCGGTCCAGCGGTGTTCAAGGCCCATCGCGCGCGCCTGCTCGCGCAGGTTGGTATATTGGCCGCCCGGCATTTCGTGCCGGTACACGTCGGATGTGCCGGAACGGATATCGGCTTCAAATGGCGCATAGGCACGCCGCACACCCTCCCAGTACTGGGACACGGCAAACATGGCCGGCTGGCTGACACCGGGGTCGCGCTCGCTGCCGGACAAGGCTGCGGCAATCGAGCCGAGATTGGGCTGCGAAGTCAGGCCGCTCATCGCATCCATCGCGCCGTCGACCGCGTCGCAGCCGGCATCGATCGCCGCCAGCACGCTGGCCGCGGCAATGCCGCTGGTGTCATGAGTATGGAAATGGATCGGCAGGCCGACTTCTTCCTTCAATGCCTTGACCAGCGCCTGGATTGCGCGCGGCTTGCATACGCCGGCCATGTCCTTGATGCCGATGATGTTGGCGCCGGCGCGCTCCAGCTCCCTGGCCATCGAGACGTAATATTGCAGGTTGTATTTTGGCCGCGACGTATCGAACAGGTCGCCGGTGTAGCAGATCGCCGCTTCGCACAAAGCCCCGGATTCGCGCACCGCATCGATCGCCACCCGCATGTTGTGCACCCAGTTGAGCGAATCGAACACCCGGAACAGATCGATGCCGCCGATCGCCGCCTGCTGGACAAAGTGCTTGACCACGTTGTCCGGATAATTGGTGTAGCCGACCGCGTTGGAGGCGCGCAGCAGCATCTGGAACAGGATATTGGGCACCTGCTCACGCAAGCCCGACAAGCGCTCCCACGGATCTTCCTTCAGGAATCGCATCGCGACATCGAAGGTGGCGCCGCCCCAGCATTCCATCGAAAACAGCTCCGGCAACAGCTTGGCGTAATACGGCGCGATCGCCAGCATGTCGGCGCTGCGCATGCGGGTGGCAAACAGCGACTGGTGGGCGTCGCGCATGGTGGTATCGGTCAGCAGTACCCGGCGCTCATCGAGCATCCATTGCGAAAATTTTTCCGGGCCCAGCGCCAGCAGGCGGTCGCGCGAGCCCGGTTTGATCGCCAGGCCGCGCGCCGCCACCGGCAACAATGGCGCGGTCAATGACTGCGGCACATGGCTGCGTCCCTTCATTTCAGGATTGCCATTGACCGCCACTTCGCCGACGAACTGCAGCAGTCGCGTGGCGCGGTCGCGCTTCTTGGCAAACTGAAACAGTTCGGGAGTGGTGTCGATGAAGCGGGTGGTGCATTCGCCGTTCTTGAACAGTTCGTGATTAATCACGTTTTCCAGGAATGGCAGATTGGTCGATACTCCCCGGATGCGAAACTCGCGCAGTGCGCGGTCCATGCGGGTGATCGCCTCGTTCGACGATGGTGCCCAGGCGGTGACTTTGACCAGCAGCGAATCGTAATAAGGCGTGATGATCGCGCCCGAATAGGCGGTGCCGCCATCGAGCCGCACGCCGAAGCCGGAAGCGCTGCGGTAGGCAGTCAGGCGGCCATAATCCGGCGTGAAATTGTTTTCCGGATCTTCGGTCGTGACCCGGCATTGCAGCGCATGGCCATTCAGGCGGATCGCGGCTTGTGCCGGCACGCCGGCGCCGTCTGCTGCATCGAGCTCGGCGCCGATGCGGGCGCCTTCGGAAATGCGGATCTGGGCCTTGACGATATCGATGCCGGTCACCTGTTCGGTGACGGTGTGCTCGACCTGGATGCGCGGATTGACTTCGATGAAATAGAATTCATCGGTATCGGCATCCATCAAAAATTCCACCGTTCCGGCGTGCGTGTAGCCGACCGCTTTGCCGAGACGGAGTGCTGCGTCGCATAAGGCGTCGCGCTGCGCGGCGCTCAGGTATGGTGCCGGCGCGCGCTCGACCACTTTCTGGTTGCGCCGCTGCACCGAGCAGTCGCGCTCGAACAGGTGCACCAGGTTGCCGTGCGTGTCGCCCAACAACTGCACTTCGACATGGCGTGCGCGGCGCACCAGTTTTTCCAGGTACATTTCGTCATTGCCGAATGCCGCCAATGCTTCGCGCCGCGCAACTTCCAGCTGGCTCGGCAAATCCGCTTCCGACTCGATCACCCGCATGCCGCGCCCGCCGCCGCCCCAGCTGGCTTTCAACATCAATGGATAGCCGACACCGGCTGCAAGCCGCTTAACCTGCTCCAGATCCTGCGGCAGCGCGCCGGTGGCTGGCATCACCGGCACATTGGCTGCGACCGCAGCGGTGCGGGCGGCGACCTTGTTGCCAAGCGTGCGCATGACTTGCGGTTGCGGGCCGATGAACAGGATGCCGCTGGCGGCGCACTTTTCGGCAAAGTCCGGATTCTCCGATAAAAAGCCATAGCCGGGATGAATCGCGTCGACTTCAGCTTCTTTGGCGATGCGGATGATGTCGTCGATATCGAGGTAGGCGGCGATCGGCTTCTTGCCTTCGCCGACCAGATAGCTTTCATCGGCCTTGAAGCGATGCAGCGCGAACCGGTCTTCGGCGGCATAAATCGCCACCGTACGGATCCCCAGTTCGGCGGCGGCGCGCATTACGCGGATGCAAATTTCCGAACGGTTGGCCACCAGAAGCTTGGTAATGCGGCGGTGACCGGCGAGTGGAGCAGTCATGTTTTATCCAAATAGAAAAAAGAAAATCGGGGTGTGGCAGCAGAGGCAGCAGGTATCAGGGCACCCGCCAACGTGAGCGGGCAGCGATGCAAGCCCATCATAAGCGCATTAACGGGTTGCGCGGCGTTTCGTCTGGCAGGCCAACAAGCTGCAATCCATCGATGGCCCCGCCCATCATGCTGGCAATGCCAGCGGCCATGCTGCGCCTCGGCAGCAATACTGTTGCCTGCCGATATTGCCATGCGCGGCACGGGACGGCTGAATGCTGATCGATAGTTGTTTGATAGTTGTTTATGTATTAACCGGACGCCTAGAAGCCGACGTCGTGCCCGCCTTTGAGGGCCAGCATCTGGCGCGCCTCAGCCGGGGTGGCGACTTGCAGCGACAGCCCTTCCAGAATCCGGCGCACCCGCACCACCTGGTCGGCATTGTGTTGCGCCAGGCGGCCCGGTCCATCCCACAGCGAGTCTTCCAGTCCGACCCGGACGTTGCCGCCATTGGCAGCGGACATCGCCGCAATCGGCATCTGCGCACGGCCGGCGCCCAATACCGACCATACATACTCGTTGCCAAACAGGCGGTCGGCCGTGCGCTTCATGTGCGCCACATCATCGGCATGGGTGCCGATGCCGCCCAAAATGCCGAACACGGTCTGGATGAACAGCGGCCCCTTGACCAGGCCGCGGTCGCGGAAATGCGCCAGGTTATACAGGTGGGCAGTGTCGTAGCATTCGAATTCGAAACGGGTGCCATTGTCGGAACACAGTTTCAGGATGGTTTCGATATCCTGGAAGGTATTCTTGAACACGATATCGCGGGTGCTGTCCAGATAGGCCGGTTCCCAGTCATGCTTGAAATCCTTGAAACGATCGAGCAGCGGATACAGCCCGAAATTCATCGATCCCATGTTCAGCGAGGCGACTTCGGGCTTCAATTCGATCGCTGGGCGCAGGCGTTCCTCGACCGTCATCACCGGCGAGCCGCCAGTGGTGATATTGATCACGCCGTCGCAGCGCGCCTTGATATTGCCGACGAATTCGCGGAACAGGCCCGGCTCCTGGCTGGGACGGCCGTTGAGCGGGTTGCGCGCATGCAGGTGGACGATGGCAGCGCCCGCGTCGACTGCGCCGACTGCCGCCTCCTCGATCTCCTTGGCAGTGACCGGCAGATGTGGCGACATGCTGGGCGTATGGATGGCACCGGTGACTGCACAGGTAATGATGACTTTGCGTGGCGAGCTCATGGTCGAAAGCGGTCCTTTTAAAAGAGGCAGGATAAGTGTGCTGCGTTGCGCGCAGCACCACCTGGTATGCAACTACCATACCAATATCGAATATGCCGATTTATGACTAAATTTCATACACTTTTTTACAAAATCAACGATCAGGAATCATAAACGCCTGAATTTCAAACACAATTGTTCAGTTTTTATGCACACTTGGCTGCGCTGTGGCCTGCCTGTACATTGCATGCCAGAACGCACCAGGCGCAGCTAGCGATCGCTCGCCACGCCAAATTCCAGCATTTTCTGATACAGGGTGGCACGGGAAATCCCCAATAACCTGGCAGCGGAGGCCTTGTTGCCGCCGGTTTTTGCCAATGCGGAGGTCAAATAGGTTTTTTCCAGGTCGGCGATGGCATCGGCCAGCGGCCGTTCCAGCAACGGCGCTGGCAGTACCGCAGGCGCCAGCGCGGCAGCGGTGGCCATTTCACGTCCCGCAACCGCCATCCCGACTGGCATGGCGCTGCCCTGAAACCGATCATGCGGCAAGCCGGCAATGGCAGGCCGCGCACTCAGGGGGGCCGGCAAAATTCCCTGGAAATCCTCGGCGCACAACTGGAGATTGTCGGACTGCATGCCCGCCTGCTCCAGCACATTACGCAGTTCACGCACATTTCCCGGCCAGTCATACAGCGCCAGCACAGTTCTGGCCGACGGCGCCACTTCCCGATGCGGCATGCCGGTGCGCTCGGCAATCTGGCCCAGCAAGTGTTCGCACAACGCATCCAGGTCTTCCTGGCGCTGGCGCAATGGCGGCAGGATGACCGGCAGCACATTCAGCCGATAGTACAGATCGGGCCGAAATTTTCCATCCTGGACCAGCTGCTTGAGATTGTGACTGGTCGCCGCGATCACCCGTACATTGACCTTGATCACCTTGTTGCTGCCGAGCGCTTCGATTTCCTGTTCCTGCAACACCCGCAATAATTTGGCTTGCATGGACAAGGGCATATCGCCGACTTCATCGAGAAACAGCGTACCGCCGTCAGCCACCTTGAATTTGCCATCGCGACCCCTGGCATCGGCCCCGGTATAGGCACCGGGCGCCACCCCAAAGAACTCGGCTTCCAGCAGCGCTTCCGGGACGGCGGCCACATTGACCGCGACGAACGCATGCCGGTTGCGGGTGGAGGCGGCATGAATGCCCTGCGCCAGCAATTCCTTGCCGGTGCCGGTTTCTCCCAACAACAGCACGGTGGTATCAAGTTGCGCGGCGCGACGGGCACGCCGCTTGAGCTCGAGCGAGGCGGCACTGGCCCCGATGAAGCTGCTCAGTGAATATTTGGAGCGGCGCAAGCTGGCCAGTTCACGCTGGGTATGCGCCAATGCCGATTCCAGTTCGGTGAACTTGGAAATCAACGGTTTCAAGCGTTCCAGCCGGTCGTACAGGGTAAAGCCGAGCGCGCCGGTGACCTTGCCGGCATCATCCTTCAGTGGAATGCGCATCACCACCAGCGTCTGGTTGCGAATCGTCATGATGTCGAGAAAAATCGGCTTGCCTGTCGCCACGACTTCGCGCATCCGGCTGTTGGGGATGATGTCTTCGACCGACTTGCCCAGTACCTCGTCAGCGTTTTTCAATTCGAGTAACGCAACATACTTGTCATTGATCCAGGCAACCTTGCCATGGACATCGACCGCCATCATGCCGGCACACGACTCGTTGAACAAATCCAGCAGCGATTGCATGCCGACACGCTGAATGCTTTCGTCATCCCACAGGGATCCGGCTGACAATTTCATAGCGCCCTTCTCAACAGTAATCAGAAACACTGCAACCATGCGGCGGCAATGCCGCAAGTCGATATCATAGACCTTCCGGCCACAACCGGCGCCCGCTTTTGTGCCACCCGCAGCGCTTCGAATGCGGCATCCGCCGTTCTGTTGTAACAAAATGGCCAGTGCCGGTTCGCCAGCCTCGGCCAGATCACTGCCGCCATCCGAAACAACAGGTTAACAGAAAAAAGCCCGCTCACTGAGCGGGCCAAGTCATCCAATGCATCCATCCGGCAGATAAATACAGACACGCGTTACATCGCGTGATTGTCGCCGGCCGGCCGATCCGGCCAAAACGATTTCCGCTTTGGCCTACCGGTTCAGGAACAGCTGCCGATCACATAATAGTTGGTCGCGGTTTTCTTCAGCGTGCGGGTGGTGTAGGTGTTGTAAAGCCCCATGTTCTGGTTGGAGCCGTTGGCATATACATAGCCAAAGCTCTGATGGGCACGGCCCGCCGTCACATGCGCATAGTTGCTGGAGGTATAACAGGTTGCCGCCACCGTGGTCGTGGTGGTGGTGGCCGTCGTGCTGGTGGTGGTGCCGGCTGCGGTGGTCGTGGTGGTGCCGGCGCTGGTGGTGGTCGTGGTACCGCTACCGATGATGCCGAAGAACTTGCCGATGTAATAGCTCGAGCACAGGTTCACATCCAGAATGTAGGATGCGGCTGTTCCGCACTGGGTGGCGCCGGTACCCGGATCGACCGGCGTGCCATGCACCATGTTGGTGATCGAATAGGTTTCCACGATCGGATTGCCGCTGCCGTCCTTGTAGACTTTGTGCGGGAAACCGCCGACGGTGTCGCTGACTTCGGCGGTCTGGTCAATGCCGGCATAATTGGTCCACTGCTGCATGGTTTCGTCCATGTTCATCGGTTTGACGGTGGTATCCGACGAACCTTGCCAGATCGAGACCAGCGGCTTGCGGCCGGTGTAGCCGCTGTAGCCGCTGCGGGCCAGGTCGCCCCAGGCGGTCGGGGTCTTGTCGGTGCCTGGGCTCATGCAGCTGAATGCAGCCGTCATCGATGTCGAGCATTTGTACGGAATGCCGGCGATCGGCGCACCGCCGGCGAACACATCCGGATAGGCGGCCAGCATCACATTGGTAAACGCCGCACCGGCAGACAGGCCGGTCACATAGACCCGGTTACCATCGATCGAGTGGTCAGCCTTCATTTTGTCGACCATTTGCTTGATCGACAAGGCTTCACCGGCGCCGCGTGCAATGTCGCCGGCCTCGAACCAGTTGAAACAGCTGCTGGAATTGTTGGCGCTTTGCTGCTGCGGATACAGCACGTAGAACTTGTGGGTATTGGCCAGTGCGCTCCAGCCGGCGTTTTCATAAGCGGCAGCAGTTTGGCTGCAGCCGTGCAGCGCCACCACGATCGGTGCGCCAGCCGGCATGCTGGCCGGTACATGCTTGTACATCAACAGATTGCCGGGATTGGTGCCGAAACTGGTGACTGCGGTCAGCGCCAGGGCGGGAACGGAAACGAATGCCAGTGTCAGGGATGCGGCAATGGCTTTATACGGAATTTTCGGTGCGTGCATTTTGTCTGCTCCATTGAGTTTTAATAATTATTTTTATTGAATTTAATTATATTTTTGATATCCATGTCAGGAATATCAAGCCAGCATATTACTTTCAGCGTGCCAGTTCAGTTGCGCGAAACACCCCCTTCATCAAATGATTGGATAGATAAAATATCGACCCTCCCTTCCTCATTCACAAGAAAATTTCGCATCAGGAGTGGCTGGTTACAGCTTTCGTACACGGTGGTGAAAGAGCCGATAATTTTGGCAGTGCTGTGATTGCGGCCATGTTGTGAAAGCAGGCTTTCTTTTGTTGCATCCTGGAAAATTTTTAACTTTGCGAGTATTCTCAATTGATAACCCGAATAGCCCGCACAAGAATCCGGTCGCCATCCGGGTCTAGTTGAGGAAGACTTATGAGCAATGTCAGTTTTTCAATTTCCGCGGATGATGGCCGAACCAAGCAAGAGGCCTGGCGGCAGGCGCTTTGCCAGGCATTCGGCCCGATCGAAGTGGGATTGAATTCACGTGAAGACTTTAGCGGCTTCGTGCATACCTATAAGAGACAGGATTTGCAATTCAACGAGATTTGCTATCGTGGGCAAACGCTGGAGCGCACCGCCCAAAACCTGGCCGGTTTTGACCAGGAATACTTTACCTTCAGCCGGCCGGTTGCCGGCCCGCTGCTGTTCGAACAAGATGGCCGCGACTGCATCGTCGCGCCTGGATCACTGGTTTTGCTGAATCAGACTTCACCGTATAAAGCGACCACCAACGCCTGTTATCACGCATTCAGTATTTCGATTCCAAAAAAATTACTATTGCAGCGCTCGCCGCAGATCGGCGCGTTTTACAAGCTTGAAACCGTCAACGCCTCGCCGCGCGGCCAACTGCTGGTCAATTTTTCGAAATACTTAAGCGAGGGCATTGCCGGATGGTCCGAGTCGGAAATCATTGCATTGCGCGAACATCTGCTGGATTTGATCATCCTGTTGATGGTCAACGACAAAAGCGCCCCGGCCTCATCAGAGGAATCCAGCATCAAGGTGGCGCATCGGGAACGCGCGCTCAGCTATATCAAATACAATCATTGCAATCCGCTCTTGAATCCGAAATTGATTGCTGCGGCATGCGGCATTTCAGTCGGTTATCTGCACAAGATTTTTCAGGCGGTAGATTTGCGGGTCGAGCATTCGCTCTATTTCCAGCGACTGGAAACCTGCAAGGCGTTCCTGCTAAGCCCGGATTACCGGCATCAGTCGGTGCAGCAGATCGCCTATAAATCCGGTTTTAATCACCCATCCCACTTCAGCCGGCTATTCCGGGAAAAATACGGACTGTCACCCTCCGAGTTCAGGTCAACCCAGACAGAAACACCGCAGACCTGATACCGGCCTGGATGGCGCGCCCCATAAGGTAACGCGTGCAAGGGGCGGGATTACCGCAAGAATGCAACAGGGGAATCAGGAGAGGAAATAAGGCAAAAAAAGCGCTGCTGCGAAAACCGCAACCAGCGCCCGGTGCCAGCCCGTGCCTGAGCATTTCGGTACCCGCTGCCAACGCAGGCAATGCTTCAGTCGTCAGGGCTGACTATTGTGCCTATTGTTTGTAAAAGCCGCAGGCGATCACCAGATCATCGCAGATTTCAAAGTAGGCCGACTTGACCATGGTGTCCTTGGAGACCGGGTGCACCCACTTGTAATCGATCCAGCCATTGCCGGCATTCCTGGCGGTGTTGACCATTTCACTGACAAAGAAGCGCCCGTCGGTATCCTTGACTGCAGACCAGTCCAGGCCCCACAGGCGGCGATTGGCGCCGTGCGCGGCAATCTCGCCACCGGTCGCATAGATACTGATATACAGATCGCGGTCGATGAACTGGCCCTTGCTCATCTTGTTGACTTCCTCGACCAACGCATCGCGGCCATAGGTGTGCATGAATTCGACACCGGCTTGCACGATCGTCGCGGCTTCGTCGGCATTGCCGAATTCGCGTGCCCCGAGGTTGAAGATCGACACCGCCTGCGACAGGCCGACCGCCTGGTCCTGCAAGCCGGCGGCGGTGCGCATCGCTTCCTCTACCAGCGACGCATTCTTTTGCGTCATGCCATCGATTTGCATCACGGCCTTGTTGATTTCCTCGATGCCGCTGCTCTGCTCATGGCTGGCGGCGGCGATTTCGCTCATGATGCTGGCGACCCGTTTGACATTGGCGACAATTTCCGTCATCGCGCTGCCAGCATCATCGACCAGCTGGCTGCCGGCATCGACTTTCTCCACCGAATCGCCGATCAGGGTCTTGATTTCCTTGGCAGCGGCGGCCGAACGCTGCGCCAGCGAACGCACTTCGGCGGCTACCACCGCAAAGCCTCTGCCCTGCTCGCCGGCACGGGCCGCTTCCACCGCGGCATTCAGCGCCAGGATATTGGTTTGAAATGCAATCCCGTCGATGACGGAAATGATGTCGACGATCTTGCGCGAGCTATCCTTGATCGAACCCATCGTATTGACCACATTGCCAACTACCTGGCCGCCCTTGAGCGCCGAATCGGTGGTCGATGCCATCAGTTTGTTGGCCTGCTTGGCATTGTCGGCATTTTGCTTGACGGTGGAGGTCAGCTCTTCCATTGAGGACGCAGTTTCTTCCAGTGAGCTGGCTTGCGCTTCGGTGCGTGATGACAGTGCCGTATTGTCGCTGGTAATCAGGCCGGATGTGGCAGCCACCGCAGTCGTGCCGGCGCGCACGTGGGCGACGATCTTGAACATGCGTTCGCTCATTTCCTGCAGCGCCTGTTGCAGCTCGCCCAGCTCACCGCGCGCGTCGGCTTCGAACGGCTCGCTCAAGTCACCCGAGGCCATGCGCTGCGCGACAATGGTCGCCTGCCGCAGGGGCTTCGCGATGCTGCGGTGGACCCACCAGGTCAAGGCAACGCCGGTCAGCAATGTGAACAATCCGATGCCGATTACGACAGTCGCATCGCTATTGGCCGCGCTCAGCTTGATCGCCGCGAAGCTGGTCAAGCCGACAACCAGAACCAGAACCAGGCCAAAACTGATTGCGAGACGGGGTCCGATATTAAGATTTGTGAAATTCATTCGATATTCTTTTCCATGTCACCGTCCAATCCAACCCACCCAGCTGATGCCGCGTCGACCTGCCTGTATCTGCAAGAATGGCATACGTATGCGAAGGATGCTGCCTCATCATAATCCATGTGTCAGGCTATGCGTAGGTGCCGACGGCGGTTTTTATGAAAACTCGCGCGTTTGGGCGATTTTTTTACGACACTCGGATAACAGACGATACCATAGGATGCCCAACAAGCAACGCAAGCAACGGCCGGCGCTGCAAGCCGGCGTTGCCACTATGATCAAGGAACTGGCCAAGCGAGGAAAAATCGGTCGCCTCCGATCCCGATCATAGGCGCTTGGGCGATCTGACAGAGTCGGAACAGATGCGGGAAATGCCTGCTTTTGCGCCGATCGCTTGGTTGCTGCGCGATCGGCCTGCAAGCAGCAGCTTAATGCACCTAGCGAACCAGGCGCTGCCAGATCGCGGTGGTGGCGGCGGCCTGATTCAATGTATAAAAATGCAAGCCTGGCGCACCGCCTGCCAGCAGCTTGTCGCACAGCTGGGTCACCACATCCAGGCCGAAAGCCCGGATCGATGCGGTATCGTCGCCGAAACTGGCCAGCTTCAGGCGAATCCAGCGTGGAATTTCAGCGCCGCACATATCGGAAAACCGCATCAGCTGCGCATAATTCGTGATCGGCATGATGCCGGCCACGATCGGCACAGCAACGCCGGCTGCGCTGGCATCGTCCAAAAAGCGGAAATAGGCATCCGAATTGTAGAAATACTGGGTAATCGCCGAGTTGGCACCGGCATCGATCTTGCGCACGAAATTCTGCAGGTCTTCCTGCGGCGACCTGGCTTGCGGGTGTACTTCCGGATAAGCCGCTACTTCGATATGGAACCAGTCGCCAGTCTCGGCGCGGATGAATTCGATCAACTCATTGGCATAACGAAATTCGCCCGATGAATAACCTACTGCGCCATATCCGCTGGGCAGGTCGCCACGCAACGCCACTACGCGCCGGATGCCATGCGCCTGGTATTCCGCCAGGATCGCACGCAATTCATCGCGCGAGCGGCCAACGCACGACAGGTGCGGCGCCGCATCGAATCCCTCATTGCGAATTTCAAATACGGTATCGCGGGTGCCGGACTGGGTCGAGCCGCCGGCGCCAAAGGTCACGGAAAAATAAGCTGGCTGCAATTGCGCCAGCTGGGCACGCGTGACGCGCAGTTTTTCGACGCCTTCCGGCGTTCTTGGCGGGAAAAATTCGATGCTGAAATTTTTTTGAATAGAGGGAGAATTCGTCATTTATTTTTTAGCAATAATGAAGACAAGGCCCAGGAAATCAGGCTATACAACAGCGCGCCACCCACCGCCGACCAGAAACCGCCAACATGAAACCCGGTGACGAATTTGGCAACCAGCCAGAACAGCAAGCCATTGATCACAAAAATGAACAAACCCAGGGTCAGCAGCGTCACCGGGAAAGTGAGCACTACCAGCACCGGCTTGATCAGTGCATTGATCAGGCCCAGCACCAATGCGGCCACCAGGGCGGTGACAAAATTGTCGATCCGAATCGACTGCATCAGGTAGGGCACTGCAAACAGCGCGGCGGCATTGATCAGCCAGATTATCAGCAAACGCATCGACTATTCCCTGTATGGTTGCGGTAGCGGGCACCGGGCACGCGATGCACAATGCACGCGTGCGGCACCCGCCCCTGGCAGACGTCTATCAATAACGGTAATGTTCAGGCTTGTACGGACCGGCTTTCTGCACGCTGATATAGGCCGCCTGCTCATCGGTCAGCTCGGTCAGCTGGGCATTGAGCTTTTTCAACTGCAGACGTGCCACTTTCTCATCCAGGTGCTTGGGCAAGGTGTACACGCCCACCGGATACGCCTTGTTATTGGTGAACAGCTCGATTTGCGCAATCGTCTGATTGGCAAATGACGAACTCATCACATACGAAGGATGACCGGTGCCGCAACCGAGGTTGACCAGACGACCTTCGGCCAGCAGGATGATCCGTTTGCCGTCCGGGAAAATGACATGGTCGACTTGCGGCTTGATGTTTTCCCACTCGTACTTCTTCAACGCAGCGACTTCGATTTCATTGTCGAAGTGACCGATGTTGCAGACAATCGCCTGGTCTTTCATCTTTTTCATGTGCGCTTCGGTGATCACATGATAGTTGCCGGTGCAGGTGACGAAAATGTCGCCATGCTCGACCGCATAATCCATGGTCACCACGCGGTAGCCTTCCATCGCCGCCTGCAGCGCGCAGATCGGATCGATTTCCGTGACCCAGACTTGCGCCGACAATGCGCGCATTGCCTGTGCCGAACCCTTGCCGACATCGCCATAACCTGCGATCACGGCAACCTTGCCGGCGATCATGACGTCGGTGGCGCGCTTGATGCCGTCTACCAGCGATTCGCGGCAACCGTACAGGTTGTCGAACTTGGACTTGGTCACCGAATCATTGACGTTAATTGCCGGGAAGGCCAGCTTACCTTCCTTGTGCATCTGGTACAGGCGATGCACGCCGGTGGTGGTTTCTTCAGTCACGCCCTGGATTTGCGCGAGACGGGTGGAATACCAGGTCGGATCGGTTGCCAGCTTTTTCTTGATCGAATTGAACAGGCATACCGCTTCTTCCGAATCCGGGTTGTTGAGCAAACTGGCATCTTTTTCAGCACGGGTACCCAGATGCAGCAGCAGCGTCGCATCGCCGCCGTCGTCCAGGATCATGTTCGAGTATTCGCCTGTTGGCCATTCGAAAATGCGATGGGTGTAATCCCAGTACTCGTCCAGATTTTCGCCCTTGAACGCGAACACCGGGGTGCCGGCAGCAGCAATCGCAGCGGCAGCGTGGTCCTGGGTCGAGTAGATATTGCAGGATGCCCAGCGCACTTTGGCACCCAGTGCTTCCAGCGTCTGGATCAGCACCGCAGTCTGGATCGTCATGTGCAGCGATCCGGTGATGCGCGCGCCCTTCAACGGCTGCACGGCGGCGAATTCTTCGCGAATCGCCATCAGGCCCGGCATCTCGGTTTCGGCGATGCGGATTTCCTTGCGGCCCCAGTCAGCCAGGCCCAGGTCGGCAACGAGAAAATCTTGTGGAGAATTTTTGGAATTTAAAACGGCAGCGTTCATCACGCCCTCCTTTCGGTTAGAAAAAAAGTAACGTGAGCGCCGTTGCAATATTGACTATATCAAGCCTGGCAGTGTAAAAAACCTGTCGCAACGCTCCTTGATAAGCGCGTTATTTTAGCCGAAATCGGCTGGGCCGGTTTATTTTGCAGCGCAAAATTGACATACCGCACCATGCTGCCACGTAACTGCCGCCAATCATTGCCCCATATAGATGCGAAGTAACCAGCACTGGCGCACCGATGGTGGTTGCCAGGCGTGGCGATGCGCCATAACCCATTTCAACGGCCAGTTTAGCAACCAGCAGCAGCAAGCTGGCCAACCCCATCCAGCGCGGCGCCAGTCGATTGAATGCATCCTTATCGCAGCCAGGCGAGGGCGACCGTGCATCAGGCGCGCTGCACAGGCCCGCAGGCGGCAGCAGAATTGCCAGCGCACAACCTGCCCATAATCCATGCAATACACCGGACAAGCCGGCATACCACATCAATTCCGGCTGCAGGATCCAGAACATGCCGCTGATGCCAAATGCTGCGGCTGCCAGCAATCCGGCGCCATGGCGCAGCCGCAAATTGTTCCACAATAGCTCGGCAATCAGGACCAAGCCTGCCAGGTTTAATAGCAAATGCGACGTGTTCAGATGCACCAGATGGGCGCTAGCCAGACGCCATGCCTGACCGGAAGACAATGCCGCGCGATCAAAGCGAAAGTAATGCAAGCCGTGTGGCCAGTAGGTCAGTGCGACGGCACCGAGGGCCAGCCCCAGACAGAACAGCCATTTGCCGTGACGGGCGCAAAAGACCCGCCATCCATTGTCAGCCAGCGTGGCAGCTGCCATCACCGGTTCGCTCAGGCTGCGACACGCTGCAGGCTGCGCCGGACACGTAAAAAAGCCGCCAGCAGTGCCAGGCCAAACAGCGATGGCACATTCAAGCTGCCACCGCCGCCGCCTCCTTCGCTTGCGGCAGAAGAGCCGATCGATCCGGCAGCTGCGCCCACCTGGATGGTGACGCTGCCGGTGGCGCCATTGGCATCATTGTCGCTTGCGTAATAAGTCAGCGTATAGGTGCCGGCCGGGCCGGCGCTGGGCCAGTCAAATGCACCGGTCGCGCTAAACGTGGCACCGGAAGGCACCGACACCGAATGGAATCTGATTGGATCCCCATCGGCATCGGTAGCGGTCACATTAAAGCTGATCGCGCTGCCCGGGGTGCCGGTTTGCTGCGCAACCGCGCCCAGTACCGGCGGAGAATTCACGCGCACCGTGGCAATCGCAGAGCTCGACCTGCCTGCGCTATCGGTCACGGCAAGCTTGAATGAATAGGTCCCCGTGGTGGGCGCAGAAAATGTCGCTGTGGCCGTATTGATGCCGCCCATTGCACCAACCGATGCGCCACTCTGCTGGGTCCAGCTGTAACTTGCAATGCTGCGCCCGGTTCCGGGCGCAGCGACGCTCGCCAGTCCCGACAACTCCACCGAAGCATTCGGCGTGACCACCTGGTAAGGATTGGCCAGGATCACGATCGGCGCCAGATCGACGGTTTTCTGCAATGCGGCTTCGGCATCGAGCAAGCCGCTGCCGCACATGCCGGTATAGGCGCTTCGCGCACAGGTGGTGCCGGCCGGATGGGTGCGGGCAGAAGCCGTCAAATAGGCTTTGGTCTGTGCTGGCGTCAACGTCGCGTTGGTCGACAACATCAGCGCTGCCACGCCAGCCACATGAGCGGTCGCCATGCTGGTGCCCTGATAAAAAGCATAGTTGTCCGCAGCTGCTGTCGTGGCACCGGCATTTGACGTCGAATAGACGGCGCGTGAGTTGAGTCCGTTACACAACGAAGCGCGATGGTTGGCAAACCCGCATCCACCGCCCGGTGCACTGAGCGCGACTGTCGGTCCGATATCGGCGTAACTGGCATTGTCGCCATCGATCGCATGCGCGGTCACGGCAATTACGCCATTGCAGTTGGCCGGGCTGATGACGGTCGTGCTGGCGCCGTTACCGGCAGCCGCGACGATCACCTTGCCGGCAGCGACGATGTCGTTTACCGCACTTTGCATTGAAGCGGCGCAGGCGCCATAGCCCCCCAGGCTGAGGTTCAATACCTGTGCCGGATTGGCATTGGCCGGAACCAGGGGCACTGCCAGTCCGGCGGCCCAGCGCATCGCGTCAATGATGTCCGACGTATAACCGGTGCCGCACCTGCCCAGTACCCGCACCGGCAGAATTTTGACGCCGGGCGCAATCCCGGTGCCACCCAACCCGTTATCCATCAGTGCGGCGATCGTGCCGGCCAGATGGGTGCCATGCCAACTGGAATCGGCAGCATTGCTGGCGCCACACTCGGCAGCCGTGCCGTAGGTGCCTTCGTCTCGTGCATCGAGATCGCGCCCATCGCCGTCACGTGCGATTGCAGCATCACTGACAAAGTCATACCCTTGCAATATCGTCCCCAGATCGGGATGGGGACGATATCCCGTATCGATCACTGCCACCTTGATACCCGCTACTCCCTTGGTTACATCCCATGCCGGCGGCAAATTGGCGCCGCCTTTGTTATCGAGCCCATTGGGAGTGGAATAATGCCACTGGAAAGCAGCATAACCAGGATCGGTCGGAGTGGTGGTGGCAATGCGCATGATGCGGTCGGGCTCGGCTGTTTCCACCGCAGGGTCGCGCATCAGGCGCGCGGCGATGCCGCGCGCGTCGGACAGACGCACCGGCTTGCCGAGCGCGAGCACATGCGCGCCACCCGACATCGAGCGCGCCACCTTCAGCGGCGCATTGGCGGCTTGCGATAATGCACTGGCGTCATCAGCCTGCAATGCGCGGCGCAGCTTTTCGCTCGCCTGGCGAGGTTTCACAATGAAGCGGGAAACCATTTCCTCCGGTGCGGCTGTCGCGGCCATGGCCTGCGCGTGCGCTTGCTTTTCCGGCGCCGGCGCAGCCTGGGCAAACGTGGAGATCACTGCTGCAGCTGTGCTCAAACCGAGCAAGGTAGCTTGGATTTTTTTATGCATTGCCGTGATGTTCCATAAAATTTTTTTCATTGTTCAATTGAGTCGCGCTCATCGCTCACAAAGCCTGCATCAACCGGTCTTGCTCAAGCCATTCAATCGCGGGATGCCGCTTCAGAATGGCTTGTTCTTCCAGAGCGCCGGTTTGGCTGCGAGGCGCTTGCCTGACCAGGCACGCGCCACCCGACATCGGTCTCAGTTGCGTAAGGGAGGTGCCGGTGTCAGCAGCCAGACGCGCAATACCTGCCGCATCACAGGAAAACGTATTGGCTTTGAACTGGATAATTAACTGGTAAACGATCAGCGGCCGCTGACCTGAAGCGGCATCTGGCGACGCGGCTGGACCAGCCGCGCAGCCGGATGCGGCAAGCAAGAACAAACCAGCTGGAGCTGCGATCAGGATGCGCATACCGCCACTTATAAAATGTGCCTTCAGACATTAAAAATTATAAGCTTAATTGCGCCAGGGAAATTTATTAACAGATGGAATAAACCGCTTCTGTTGTTGCGATGGCCTGTTGGTGGAATACAAAACTTGCCATCCACACAAATCGACTTGATGACAGCGATACAAGAGCGCGTACATCCATACGCGCCTGCATGCGACACAGGCAATGAAAAGACTGGATTATTTGATGGGTGTGTTAACGCGATGGCAACGGCTTGACAGGAACCATGTTTCGCCTCGGCACGTTGCGCTGAATCCAGGTCAGCATGTCTTGCCAGATGCGCTGGGCTTCGGCCTCGGGCGGCATCGTCAATGCATTGGGCAATTCGATGGTGATGATGGGCACCTTCTTGTGCATGCCGCTATAGTTGCCAAGCGAGCCCGGGTACACACCCACCGGGGTGAATACCAGGCGACCGAAGTTGCGCGGCGGCTGGACCGGGCCATCGAAATCAAGTACGCCAAATGGCGCATGGACTGAAATGATCACATCCGGCTTGAAACGGGTAATTTCATCATTGACCCAGCGGCTTTCGGGTTCCGACAGCGGATTGCTGCCGGGAAAACGGCGCGGATCGCGGCCGGTGCGCTTGGCCCAGTAATTGGGCGCTTCCTGATGCCAGTGTGGCGTCGGGAAGTTGCGGTTCAAATCGACACCATTGGCATTCATCCGCCTGGCCTTGCTTGCCAAAAATCCATCCGGATTGACCACCGGTGCCACGCTCCAGTGAAAATCCTGGGCCGGCGGAATATGCATCCATTGCAGCCATTTGAAGACGATCGCGGGCGAGGTCAGCTCGTCGCCGTGAATGCCGCCGATCAGCAACACCCGGATCGGCTGTTTGCGGTCCTTGCCGACTTTGAGCCCGGCAAATTCGCGCTTTACAATCGGAAAACCCTGTACTGACAGTGCACCGCTGGGCACCAACCCACTTTGCCGGCAGCTGGCAAGCGAAACACTGGCCAGGCGCGCCGAAAAGCGCTGGCACCAATCCACCTGAGGTTCGGACTTCTGAACTGGCGGACCGGCCAGGGCCGGTGCCATCAGGCCGACAGCGCACCCTGCAGCCAGCGCAGTGCGCCGGGCAAAATGCAAAAGGGCGTCAAGCATTGCGCCTGACGCCGCAAAATAAAACATCATCCAAATTACTTCTTATCGAAAAGATACGGTGAAGTCAGCTACGGACCTTACAGTCCTGCACTGGCGCGCAAGGCAGCCGCCTTGTCGGTGCGCTCCCAACTGAATTCTGGTTCTTCCCGGCCGAAATGTCCATAGGCCGCTGTCTTTTGGTAAATCGGGCGCAACAGATCGAGCATTTTCACGATGCCCTTCGGCCGCAGGTCGAAATGCTCGCGCACCAGTTCTGCCAGCTTTTCATCGCTGATCTTGCCAGTGCCGAAAGTCGTCACCATCACCGAAGTCGGCTTGGCAATGCCGATCGCATACGACACCTGAATCTGGCAGCGGGTGGCAAGGCCGGCGGCAACAATATTCTTGGCCACATAGCGGCCGGCATAGGCAGCCGACCGATCGACCTTGGAAGGATCCTTGCCGGAGAATGCGCCGCCGCCGTGGGGGGCTGCGCCGCCGTAGGTGTCGACGATGATCTTGCGGCCGGTCAGGCCGCAATCGCCTTGCGGACCGCCAATGACGAAGCGTCCGGTCGGATTGACCAGATAGCGCGCCTGCTTCAGCCATTCGGCCGGCACGACCGGTTTGATGATCATTTCAATCACCGCTTCCTCGATCGCCTTGTGTTCCATTTCCGGCGCATGCTGGGTCGACAACACGATGGTGTCGATCGCAACCGGGCGTCCATCCTGGTACTTCAAGGTCACCTGCGATTTCGCATCCGGACGCAACCATGGCAGGCGGCCATCCTTGCGCAATTGCGACTGGCGCTCGACGATACGATGCGCGTAATAAATTGCCGCCGGCATCAGCTCCGGCGTCTCGTCACAGGCATAGCCAAACATCAGGCCCTGGTCGCCGGCGCCCTGGTCCAGATCCAGCCCCTTGCCTTCATCGACGCCTTGCGCGATATCCGGAGACTGCTTGTCGTAGCACACCATGACGGCGCAGCTTTTGTAATCGATGCCGAAATCGGCATTGTCGTAACCGATACGCTTGATGGTCTCGCGCGCCACATTGATGTAATCGACATTGGCATGCGTGGTGATTTCGCCAGCCAGCACGACCAGGCCGGTATTGCACAAGGTTTCGGCGGCCACGCGCGCCTTTGGATCCTGGGCCAGGATCGCATCCAGGATCGCATCGGAAATTTGATCGGAAACTTTGTCGGGGTGACCTTCGGAAACGGATTCCGAGGTAAACAGATATTCATTTGCCATCGCAGGCTCCTATAAGAAATTAACCACATGTCGCGGCCAATCCATTGAGCCTGCGACGCTTTAGCGAAATTTATAGACCGCCTCGCAAGTTGTCTAAATTAACTCGGCGGTTTGTTTCAATTTTAATGCGGTTGTTGATTTGAAAAGGGCTAGAAAAAATGGACACAACCGGGCAATTCACCCTGTCCAACCCTGCTTTGCAAATCAATCCATGCTATTTTACGCCTCTTGGAAAAAATCGGCAAAAAAACCTGCGCCAGCTTGATGCTCATCTACCTATTTCGTTTCCTGTCAATATTCCCGCTGCCCATATTGCATGCGCTGGGCGCCGGGCTCGGCTGGCTGGTCTACCTGGCATCGCCCTCCTATCGGCAGCGGCTGAAAGACAATATCGCCCGGGCCGGCTATGGTTCGCTGCTGTCGGCAGCGATTGTCGAATCCGGGAAAAACATTCTTGAACTGCCTTTCATCTGGTGCGCATCGCCGCAGCGGGTGCTGCAGTCAGCCGTCATCGAAAACTGGGAAGTGGCGCAAGCGGCCCTCGATGGCGGTCGCGGTGCGATCTTCCTGACACCGCATCTTGGCTGTTTTGAAATCATTGCGCAGGCGATCGCGGCGCGCACGCCATTGTCGGTACTGTATCGTCCGCCGCGCAAACAAGCTTTGAAACCACTAATTGAAGGTGCGCGTGCGCGCACCAACCTGGCTTTGGCACCAGCCAACCTGTCCGGCGTGCGCACGCTGCTGAAGGCCTTAAAGAGCGGCAAGCCAATCGGCTTGCTGCCGGACCAGGTGCCACAGCATGGCGAAGGCGTCTGGGCAGACTTTTTCGGCAAGCCGGCCTATACCATGACCTTGCCAGCCAAGCTGCATCAAATGTCGGGCGCACCGATCGTGCTGTCGTATGCCGAGCGGCTGCCGGCCGGGCGCGGCTACCGGATCCGCTTCGTACGGTTTACCGAAACGCTTGGCACCAGTCCCGAGCAACAGGCACGCGCCATCAACGCCGCGATGGAAAAATTGATCGCGCGCAGTCCGGCGCAGTATTTCTGGAGTTATCACCGCTACAAGACGCCGGCCGGCGTCGCCGCTCCGGCCGCTGCCGGGCAGGACAGCGCATGAGATTGCTGCTGGGCCTGATGTGGCTGCTGCACTGGCTGCCATTGCCGCTGCTGGGCCGGCTCGGCGAAGCGGTCGGCACGCTGCTGTTCATGACTGTCAAAAAGCGGCGCCGCATCACGCTGATCAACCTGCAACTGTGCCTGCCGCATTTATCCGTGTCGCAGCGTCAGGCGCTCGCCAGGCGCCATTTCCAGGCGTATGCGCGCAGCGTGCTGGAACGCGGCATTTTGTGGTGGAGCTCCGAGAAACGGCTGAAAAAACTGATCCAGGTCGAGCCCCGGGTACCGCTGGAGGCAATTGCCTCGGGGCCGACCATCCTGCTGTGCCCGCATTTCGTCTGCCTGGATGTGGCCGGGGTGGCGGTGATGCTGGAATCGTCGCTGTGCTCGATTTACACGCGCCAGCAAAACCGTGTCTTCGATGAGGCATTGCGCCGCGGCCGTTCGCGTTTTCGCCCGGTCAAGCTGCTGGCCCGTGCCGAAGGCGTCAAGCCGATTCTTCGGGCGATGCGCGACGGCCTGCCGTATTTCATGCTGCCTGACATGGATTTTGGCGTCAAGGATGCCCAATTCGTGCCGTTTTTCGGCATGCCGGCCGCCACGCTGACCGCGCCGGCACGCATTGCCGCGGCCAGCGGCGCCAAGGTGATACCGGTGGTGGCCACTTTCCTGCCCAACTACCGCGGCTGGAAAGTGGACTTTTATCCGCCATGGGACAATTATCCGGGCGACGATATCGAAGCGGCGACCAGGCGCATGAATGCCTTCATCGAGGAACGTGCGCTGGAAGCGCCGGCCGAATACTTCTGGACCCACAAGCGCTTCAAGACCCGCCCGCCGGGCAGTCCCGGCGTCTACGATTGATATAATCGCTGCATGAAAATCAAATTCACCAAGATGCATGGCGCCGGCAATGATTTTGTGGTGCTCGATGCAATCAGTCAAACCATTGATGTCACTGCGGTGCAATGGGCTCGGCTGGCGGACCGCCGCTTCGGGGTTGGCGCCGACCAGATGCTGGTGATTGAAAAAGCGCCATCGCCCGATGTCGATTTTCGTTACCGGATTTTCAACGCCGATGGCGGCGAAGTCGAGCAATGCGGAAATGGCGCCCGCGCCTTCGTCAAGTTCGTCATCGACAAGGGCTTGACGGCCAAGCGCACGATCCGGGTGCAAACCATGTCCGGCGTAATCGAGCCGACCATGCAGCCTGACGGCCGCATCACGGTCGACATGGGCGCACCAATTCTGGAGGCAGCGCGGGTGCCGTTCGACGCCACCGGCTTGCAAGCCGTCCACCAGGGTGAAGACATGCAGTGGCCGCTGGATATCGCTGGCAAGACAGTCCTGTTTTCCACTTTGTCGATGGGCAATCCGCACGCGGTGCAGGTAGTCGACGACGTGGATAGGGCAGCGGTCGAAACGACAGGGCCGGCGATCGAGCTTCACCCGCGCTTTCCCAATCGGGTCAACGCCGGCTTCATGCAAGTCATCGATCGGCACCAGATTAAATTGCGCGTATTCGAGCGCGGCGCCGGCGAAACCCTGGCCTGTGGCACCGGCGCCTGCGCGGCGGTCGTGGCCGGGATCCGGCGCGGCTTGCTCGATTCGCCGGTTTCGGTCACCACCCGCGGCGGCGAATTGTCAATCGCCTGGGCCGGCGCCGATGCACCGGTCCTGCTGACCGGGCCGGCAGTCACGGTGTTCGAGGGTGAAATCGAACTCTGACCACGCGCATGCGCATACTGCAAGGCGCCCACGGGCGCCTTTTCCATGCACCGCCGCAGCATGGCGATGTACAATGTCCGCTCCCACGGCAGCCCGCATTCGACGCGGATGTCTTTACTGATTCGAGCTTATCGCCATGACCGTTCAACTGGATTCCAACTCCGTCGCCCAATACCTTCTCGATCATCCGCATTTCTTTGAAGAGCATGCGGAGCTGCTGTCGCAGGTCAAGTTGGCCAGCACCCTGGGCGGCCGGGCCGTGTCGCTGCAAGAAAGACAGATGGAAGTGCTGCGCCACAAATTCCATGCACTGGAATTGCGCCTGTCCGAATTGATGCGCATCGCCCAGGATAACGATGCAATCACCGAAAAATTCCAGAACTGGGCGCGCAGCCTGCTACTGGCGCGCAACGATGTCGACTTGCCGCATGTATTGATCGATGGCTTGCAAAACATATTCGATGTGCCTTATGCCACGTTGCGTCTGTGGGGCGTGGCCAGCGATTTTTCCCATACCTGGTTCGCCGCCGGCGTCTCCGATGATGCGCGCCTGTTTGCCAATGGCTTGCATGCGCCGTTTTGCGGCCCCAACAACGATTTTGAAGTCGCCACCTGGATCGATGAAGCGCAAGCCATCGAATCGGTTGCAATGTTGCCATTGCGCCGGGATGGCGCCGAGGAGACATTCGGCCTGCTGGTGCTTGGCTCGCCCGACGCAAGCCGGTTCACGTCCGACATGGCGACCGACTTCCTGACCCGGATCGCCGACACCGCCGGCGCGGCAATGACTTGCCTGCTCGACTAGAGCTGCTGTCAACTGAGTCTGTTGCCGTGAATGACACTGCCAATCAGTGCTGGCTTGACGGCTACCTCGACAGCCTGCTCACTCAGCGTCAGTTATCCCAGCACACCCTTACCAATTACCGGCGCGACCTGGGTGAACTGGCGGCCTTGACAAAGAGCCTGGGCGACGGCTTCGCGCTGTCGGCAGTGACCCATTTCCATATCCGCAAATTTGCCGCGCAATTGCATGGCAAGGGTTTGAGCGGTGCCAGCATTGCCCGCAAGCTGTCAGCCTGGCGCGGTTTTTTCACCTGGCTATCCCGGCAGACCATGCTCGAATCGAATCCGGTCGATGGCGTCAAGGCCCCGAAACGTGCCAAGCCGCTGCCCAAAGCACTGTCAGCCGACGATGCCGTGCATCTGGTATCGCACCCTAATCCGCACCGGGATGCCAATTCGGCCAGCGCTGCCTGCAACCGTGCCATGTTCGAATTGCTGTATTCAAGCGGCTTGCGGATTTCCGAGCTGGTACAGCTCGATGTACGCTATGCGCAGGAAAGTGGCCATACCAGCCTGGGCTGGATCGATTTCGATGCCGGCGAAGTAACGGTCACCGGCAAGGGCAGCAAGATGCGGCAGGTGCCGGTGGGACAGGCGGCGCTGCAAGCACTGGTAGCCTGGCTGGCAATACGGCCGACTTTATTGAAGGCGGACCCGCATCCGCTGTTCGTCAGCGAACGCGGCGCCCGCATGTCGGCGCGCGTGGTGCAGCTGCGCATCAAGGTGCATGCCAGGGCGCTGGGCATTCCGTCTGACGTGCATCCGCATATGCTGCGTCATTCGTTTGCCTCGCATGTATTGCAGTCTTCAGGCGACTTGCGCGCGGTGCAGGAAATGCTTGGACATGCGTCGATCGCCGCCACCCAGATTTATACCGCGCTGGATTTCCAGCGGCTTGCCAGCGTCTACGATGCCGCCCATCCGCGCGCCAAGAAAAAATAGCTGATACAACCCAATCCTGATCCTGACAATTTGGCGCTTCCCGGCGCCCTCTTTCCTTCACATTCCGATCCATGGCACTGATCCCCACCACGATCCTGACCGGCTTTCTCGGCGCCGGCAAAACCACCCTGCTCAATCGTCTGCTGCAGGAGGCGCACGGCTATAAGATTGCCGTCATTGAAAATGAATTTGGACCGGAAAATATCGACAATGCGATCCTGATTCAGGACAGCAATGAGCAGATCATTGAAATGAACAATGGCTGCATCTGCTGCACCGTCCGCGGCGACCTGATTACGGCACTGGACACGCTGGCGCAACAACGCGCGGCCGGCCTGTTGCAGTTTGACCGGGTCGTGATCGAAACCACCGGACTGGCCAATCCGGGGCCGGTGGCCCAGACTTTCTTCATGGATGAGGGGGTCGCCTCGCATTATCTGCTGGATGCGATCGTGACCGTGGTCGACGCCAAGCATGGCATGCAGCAGCTGGATTTGCAGGAGGAAGCGCAATGCCAGGTCGGCTTTGCCGACAAAATCCTGCTGTCGAAAACCGACCTGGTGTCGGCGCCAGAAACCGAAACGCTGATCCAGCGCATCAAGCGAATGAATCCGCGTGCACCGATCGACAAAGTCGATTTCGGCCGGGCGCCGGTCGATGCAATACTGGAATTGCGCGGATTTAATCTCAACGACAAGCTGGACATCGACCCGGATTTCCTGCAGCCGGACGCGGCCCAGCATGCCCATCACGATTGCGACGACAACTGCGATCATGCCCATAGCCACGCGTCAGAAGCATCGCATGCGCACCGCCATGACCAGATCGCCGCGTTTGCATTTACCAGCGAGCGCCCATTTGACAGCCTGAAGCTGGATGAGTTTCTCGGTAGTGTGGTGCAAGTCTACGGCCCCCAAATGCTGCGCTACAAGGGTGTGCTTTCGATGGCCGGTGGCGAGCGCAAGGTGATTTTCCAGGGTGTGCATCAGACGATGGGAACCGATCTGGGCGCCAAATGGCCTGAAAACCAGGCCCGCTGTAGCAAAATGGTATTTATTGGCAAAAACCTACCAAAAGACACTTTTATTCAAGGACTGGAACAATGTTTGGTATAAACTATTGCGGATTAACAAGAGGAGATCGTCTCCCAACAGCGGGTTTTGTAGGTAACTGTGGGGGATAACAGCAGCGTCGGGCAGTTCTTTAGGGATAAAGGCGATGAACGCAACCGTTACCAAAAAATCGAATAAAAAAAGCGTGCCGGCTACTGGCGCAAAAAAGCCTCCGCAATCGGCGGCTCCCAGCAAGGCCAAGCCGGCCAGCCGGGCCATTGGCAAGGCAGTGCCAGCCACCAAGGCTGCCGGCAAGGCAGGCAGTGCCGCCAAACCGGCGTCCAAGACAAGTCTCGCAAAACCGAAGGCGATCACCAAGCCGGCCAAGGCCGAGTCCAAGACCGGCATAAAAAAACCGGTGGTGAAATCCGCACTAAATACCGACATAAAGAAAACGCCGACCAAAACTGCTGTAAAATCCGTGTCCGCGAAAACATCCGCAGCGAGCGTTGCCAAACCGGCGCCAGTGACAACTGCCGCAAAGAAAGCAACGCAAAGCACGGGGATTGCAAAACCATCCGGCACGCCAACGCGTCCGGCAGCTCACAAAACGGAAAATTTGATCGCTCCGGCACCAGCAAATAGCGCTGTCGCCATGGACAAATCGGTGAAATCTGCGGCACGCATGAGTAACAGCAATGCAGCCACTGATCTTACCGATAAAATTGAACAAACCGTAGTTTCGAAAGTACGCGAAGTGGCAACTAAGACAATGAAATCCACCCCTGCCGCCCCATCTGATGGCGCTCTGTTGACCGAAGCGCAAATCCTGAAGATGAGCGAAAAGGAATACATGAATCCGGCGCAACTGGCTTTCTTCAAGGATCGCCTGCAACAGCTTGAACGGGATTTGCTCAAGAACGCCGGTGAAACCACCGAGCACCTGCGGGAAACAGTCCTGGTGCCGGATCCGGCCGACCGCGCCACGATTGAAGAAGAACATGCGCTTGAATTGCGCACCCGGGACCGCGAACGCAAGCTGCTCAAGAAAGTCCAGCAGTCGATTGCCAGCATTGATTCCGGCGACTATGGCTGGTGCGAGGAGACTGGTGAGCCAATCGGTATCCCGCGCCTGCTGGCCCGCCCAACGGCCACGCTATCGCTGGAAGCGCAACAGCGGCGCGAGCTCAAGCAAAAGCTGTACGGCGACTAATAGCCTGGCCCACGCCTGCACTGTGTTCGGTGCAGGCGAGAACACCTTCCTGCCTCGCCTGCCAGACATGTCAGGTCAGCGCGCAGTCGACTGCCGGCTTGCCCCTCATGCAGCCGGCAGCAAAATCCGCCACCGGATCGCCCGCCAGCACCAGCCCGGCAGTTGGCATTTCCTCAAGGTGTTGCCAAAACCGGCGCCAAACCGAACAGATTATTTGACAAATTCTTGCCATAAGGCTGTAATCATCGTCCGGCATAGGCTTTGCAGCTATAATTGATAGATGGTTTTTGCAGCCAGGGCGACTGTCGAAGACACCTGAAACACTCAGTAGCAGGAGACGTGTGGGGATTTTTTCGTTTTTAGGCAAGAAGGAACGCGAACCGGACGAAGCAGAATCCGACAAGGATGCACTGCGTCGCAAACGCGAAGGCGATACCAGTCGCATCGGTACGCCGCGCGCGCCTTCCCGTTCCTCGCAAACAGTCCAGCGTGATGCTGCACTTGCCACTGCCAAGAAAATCGACGCCATCGAATCTGAAATGACGTCGGAACTGGCACGCCCGACACAAAAGGCAGCCAGCCAGACCGCCGCTGGCAAGGCGCAGCGGCCGGCAGCACCACCACCTCCCACCCCGGCCGCCGCGATACCTGGCGACGCGACGCGCGCGCCTGCAGCCAAGGCCGGACCGGCGACCCTGCCGACTATGGGCATGTCGACCGACTTTTTACTGGGCAGTAATTCACGCACCGGCAGTGTCGAAATTTCCAGCTCCGAAACGCCTCCGGTGATTGAAGAGGCTGCGATCCTGTTCGCCAATGAGCAACATGAGATGGTCGAGCAAATGCTACTCAGCGCGATCCATGACAGCGCGCTCGGCGAAATGATGCGCACCGTGTGGCTGATGCTGTTCGACCTGTATCAGATCATCGGCAAGCAAGACAAGTTTGAAACGCTGTCGATCGAGTATGCCGCCAAGTTCGAAACCTCGCCGCCGGCATGGGATAGTGGACGGCTCGATCCGGCCGCGACGATCCAGCCGATGGGCGCTACGCCGGCCCTGACTTTCACCGGCAAGCTGGATGAAACCATTGTCAAACAACTCGATCGCGCCCAGAAGCTGAGTGAAAAAAATCATGCATTGCGCCTGGAGTTTTCCCGCGTGACGGAAGTCTTGCCAGCCGGCTGCGAACTGATGCTGGCCGCATTGAAGAAGTTGCAAAAAACCGGTTATGAACTGATTCTGGTTGGCGCACCCGATTTTGCAACCAAGATCCGCGCCATCCTGGAAGTAGGACGGCGCGATGACTCGGATGCCCCATGGCTGCTCTTGCTTGAAATCCTGCAGCTGCTTAACCGCGAACAGGAATTTGAAGAAGCCAGTATCGATTATTGCGTGACCTTTGAAGTATCACCACCCGCCTTCGTTGCTCCGAAAAAAGTCTCGACGGCAACCGACATGACCGAGCCGGACATGGCATCGGAAAAATTCATGATGCCGACAGTAATTGATGGTCGTAGCAACGTGATTGCTACCATCAGCGAATTCGCCGCTTCCCACAATCCGGCCATCATTGATTGCGCGCGCCTGACCCGGGTTGACTTCAGCGCTGCCGGACAATTATTAAGCGCATTGGCGCCGATTGCCGGCAAGGGCAAAATCGTAGAATTACACAACGTCAATTACCTGGTCGCAGCCCTGTTTCAGGTCATGGGTTTGCGCGATATCGCCCGCGTCCTGCTACGCAAAAACTAGTTATTTTTTACTGTTTCCGGGCAACGCTTGTTGCACCAGTTCGCGCCTTGTAATTGCACGCATCATCCCCATACTTTCAATATTGCATTCCCGTCTTGCTTGATCTGTTTCAATTTACTGCCTACTGTGGATTGAAGCCCATCGGTGTGCGGCGCACAATACTCCAACTCTTCGGTCGAGGCATTCATGGAACAATTTCACGGCACCACCATTCTTTCGGTGCGACGCGGCAATATCGTTGCACTGGGTGGTGATGGACAGGTCACGCTTGGCAATGCAGTCATGAAAGGCACTGCCCGCAAGGTGCGAAAACTGTATCAGGGACGTGTCTTGGCTGGTTTTGCCGGCGGCACCGCCGATGCATTTACCCTGATCGAATTATTTGAAGCCAAACTGGAAAAACATCAGGGCAACCTGATGCGCGCCTCGGTCGAACTGGCCAAGAACTGGCGCACCGACCGCATGCTGCGCCGCCTGGAAGCCATGCTGCTGGTCGCAGACCGCGAGACAACGCTGGTCATCACCGGCAACGGCGATGTGCTGGAGCCGGAGGATGGCATCGGCGCGATCGGCTCGGGTGGCATTTATGCGCAGTCGGCGGCCAAGGCGCTGCAGGAAAATACCGAGTTGGCGCCGCTCGACATCGTCAAGAAATCGCTGACGATTGCCGGCGAGCTGTGCATCTACACCAACTTGAATCACGTGATCGAAACACTCGACTAACAGAGAGTCCTCCAACATCATGAATATGACCCCACCGGAAATTGTCTCCGAACTCGACAAGCATGTGGTTGGCCAGGACCGTGCCAAGCGCGCCGTGGCGATTGCCTTGCGTAACCGCTGGCGCCGCCAGCAGATCGACGAGCCGTTGCGCCACGAAATCACGCCCAAGAATATCCTGATGATCGGCCCGACCGGCGTCGGTAAAACCGAGATAGCCCGGCGGCTGGCGAAACTGGCTGGCGCGCCCTTCATCAAGATCGAGGCGACCAAGTTCACTGAAGTCGGTTACGTCGGACGCGACGTCGACACCATCATCCGCGACCTGATCGACATCGGCATCAAGCAAACCCGCGAAGCAGAAATGCTCAAGGTCCAGGCCCGCGCCCAAGATGCAGCCGAAGACCGCGTGATCGACATCCTGGTGCCGCCGGCGCGCGACTTCGGCTTCCACGCCAGCCCGGCGCCGGAAGATGACAACAAAGCCGGCAACGCCACCCGTCAGACCTTCCGCAAGCGCTTACGCGAAGGTGGCCTGGATGACCGGGAAATCGAAATCGAGGTCGCCGATGCCGCGCCGCACATGGAAATCATGGCGCCGCCCGGCATGGAAGAAATGACCGAGCAAATCAAGTCGATGTTTTCCGGCATCGGCGGCGGCCGCAAGAAAAAACGCAAGCTGAAAATCAAGGAAGCAATGAAGCTGTTGCTCGAGGAAGAAGCTGCCAGGCTGGTCAACGACGACGACTTGAAGCAGAAGGCGATCGCCAATGTCGAGCAAAACGGCATCGTCTTTCTGGATGAAATCGACAAGATCGCTACCCGCTCCGAAGCCGGCGGGGCCGATGTGTCGCGCGCCGGTGTGCAACGCGATTTGCTGCCGCTGGTCGAAGGCACCACGGTCAATACCAAGTACGGCATGATCAAGACCGACCATATCCTGTTCATTGCATCCGGCGCATTTCATCTCGCCAAGCCATCCGACCTGATCCCGGAATTGCAGGGACGCTTTCCGATCCGCGTCGAGCTGGAATCGCTGTCGATTGCCGACTTCGAGCGGATTCTGACCAGCACCGATGCCTGCCTGACCCGGCAATACGCGGCGTTGCTTGCCACCGAAGGCGTAACTATTGAATTTGTGCCGGATGGCATCCAGCGTCTGGCGGAAATTGCCTTTTCAGTCAATGAAAAGACTGAAAATATCGGTGCCCGCCGCCTGTACACGGTGATGGAAAAGCTGCTGGAAGAATTATCCTACTCGGCCAGCCAGGGTAGCGCGCAGACGGTGCAAATCAGCGCTGCCTACGTCGATGAGCGGCTCGGTGCGCTGGCGGTCAATGAAGACCTGTCGCGCTATGTGCTGTAATCCGGCGCCGGTGACAGCATGGCCAACAAGGCATTAGCGAAACGGCAGAAAATGGCGATCCGCTCGGAGCCAAAGCGGGTCGGCAGCAAGCCGAAAAATCCGTATGCGGTCGCCGCCAAGCAGCGCGCCGCAGGAGTGCACCGGGTTACGGCTTCCGGTCAGCGCCAGCAACAAAAACGCGTGCTCACCAAAGTGCTGGACGATCCTGCAGGAAATAAGGATTAATGCAAGGGATTAATACAGGGATTAATACAGGGATTAACGCGGCGCCGGAATGTTGATCACGCCATTGTTGGGCGAGGCTTGTTGCTGCACACCTGGCGACGATTGCAGCACCGGCGGTGCACCGGCCTGACCTTGCATCGGGCTCATCCCGGGCGCACCTGGCGTCTCGGCCGAACCCTGTGCTGCAGCAGGCTGCTGCTCATTCCCACCCTCGCTGCCGGCGGACGATGCAGCGCCGGACGGTGGGATCATCATCATCGATGACTGGTTCTTCGCACTGTCGGGCAATTCAACCCGCTTGCTGATGCCATGTTCGGACACCACGACATAATGGGGATGCACTTCCTTGACCGTTACGCCCGGCAGGATTTCCTTGTCGACTGGAGTCGCGACTGCCGGCTTGCCGTCCGCCGATAGAATCGCGATGCTTTCCCCAGCGGTGCCGGACATGACCACGCCCTTGAGTTCGTAATTGCTGGCTACCGCAACCGCGGATGACGGACGTCCGCCAAACAGTGCGGCTGCGGCATCGAGCCGCACTTCCTGCATCGCGGCCGCAGGCGGCGGCGCCACCGGCCGCGTGGATGGCTTGAATAATTGCATACCCCAGTACGCAATCGATACGCACAGTGCGATAAACAGTAGAAAACTTGCTACGACGGGCAGCTGCTTCATTGAAGTCCTTTTCAATCCTTTTCATCCGATGCCGCTTGTTCTATATATCGGTTGCGGCAGTCGGCACGGCCCTAGCGTACCAGCTGGTTGATCTCGATAATCGGCATCAGTACCGCCAGTACAATCAGCAACACCACCACGCCCATCGCCAGAATCAGCGCCGGCTCCAGCAAGCCGGCAATCGTCAGTGCGCGCCGCTCCAGATCCTGTTCCTGCGCATTCGATGCGCGCTCGAGCATGGCAGGCAATTCGCCGGTGACTTCGCCAGCGCGAATCATGTGAATCAGCATCGGTGGAAAATGCTGATGTGCCGACAATGCGCGCGCCAGACCCACACCTTCGCGCACGCTGTTGGTGGCATCCTCGACCTGCTGGCGCATCGCGACATTGGACAAGGTATCGCGGCTGGTTTGCAAGGCGCGCAGAATCGGCACGCCGGAGCCGGTGGTAATGGCCAGCGTACTGGCAAAGCGCGCGGTATTCAGGCTGCGCTCGAACTTGCCGTACAGCGGCGCATTTAATAACCAAGTATGCCAGCGCATTTTAATCTGCGGATCTCGCAACATGCGGCGCCAGATCATGAAGGCCCCGATCACGATCACGGCGACTATCCAGCCGTAATTGCGCACAAAGTCGGAAATCGCCAGCATCATGACGGTCAACAGCGGCAATTTTTGCTTGGTATTGGCAAATACCGACACGATCTGCGGCACCACATAGGTGAGCAGGAAAATCACGATCGCGAACGCCACTACGGTCACAATTGCCGGATAGGTGAAGGCCAGCTTGACCTTTTGCACCAGAGAATTACGGCGCTCGATATAGTCAGCCAGGCGCGACAACACGCGCGACAATTGGCCAATCTGTTCGCCGGACGCCACCAGTGCGCGGTAGATGTCGGCGAAATCGCGCGGATGCTGCGACAGTGCATCTGACAGCGAGGCGCCTGCCATCACTTCGGAACGGATCGAGCCGATCAAATCCCGCACGTAGGTGCGCTCGGCCTGTTCCAGCAAGGCGGAAAATGCCTGTTCCAGTGGCAAGCCGGCTTCCAGAAGACTGGCTAGCTGGCGCGTAAACAATGCCAGCTCGACGGTCGACAAATGGTCGCCAAATGCCCGCGCCCGGGTCTTGCCGGCGGCATCGATTTGCGCGGCAATCGCGTCGACCACGATCGGCACCAGGCCTTGCGTACGCAAGTTGGCACGCGCAGCGCGCGCACTGTCGGCGTTGATCACGCCTTTTTTGGTGCTGCCGCTGTTGTCGACGGCTTCATAACGAAATGCTGGCACGACTATTCTTTCGTAACGCGTAACAATTCGGCCTGGGTGGTGACACCTTCAGCCAACCAGCGCTCGCCATCCTCGCGCATCGTATGCATGCCGAATTTTTGCGCGGCAGTGCGAATATCGGCTTCGGAGGCCCGGTTATGGATCTGCGAAGCGATTTCATCATTGGTTTGCAACAGTTCATACACGCCGACCCGTCCATGATAACCGGTCTGTCCGCACTGGTCGCAGCCGACCGCATGCCACAACTGGCCGTCGTGACGGCGGCAATGCGGGCACAGCTTCCTGACCAGCCGCTGCGCAACCACGCCCAGCAGCGACGACGATAGCAAAAACGGTTCGATTCCCATGTCCAGCAGACGGGTAACCGCTGCTGCCGAATCATTGGTATGCAGGGTAGCCAGCACCAGGTGGCCGGTGAGCGACGCCTGGACCGCAATCTGCGCGGTTTCCAGGTCGCGGATCTCACCGATCATGATCACGTCCGGGTCTTGCCGCAGGATCGCCCGCAAGGCCTTGGCAAAGGTCATGTCGATCTTTGGATTAACCTGGGTCTGGCCGACGCCGGCCAGTTCGTATTCAATCGGATCTTCCACCGTCAGGATATTGGTGGTGATCGCATTCAGGCGCGACAGCGCCGCATACAGCGTGGTGGTCTTGCCGGAGCCGGTCGGACCGGTCACCAGCACGATGCCGTGCGGCTGCGCGATCAGGCGGTCGAATTCCGGCAACACGTCGTCGCTCATGCCCAGATGCTGCAGGTTCAGATGGCCAGCTTCCTTGTCGAGCAGACGCAACACCGCGCGCTCGCCGTGGCCGGTGGGCAGGGTCGATACCCGCACATCGACCGGTTTGCCGCCGATGCGCAGCGTGATGCGGCCGTCCTGCGGCAGGCGTTTTTCAGCGATGTCGAGTTGCGCCATGATCTTGATGCGCGAGATCAGCGAGGCGTGGATCGCCTTTTTCGGGCGCACCACGTCGCGCAGGCTGCCGTCGATGCGAAACCGCACTACCGAAATCTGCTCGAACGGCTCGATATGGATATCGGATGCGCCTTCGCGCAGGGCTTGCGTCAAGAGCGCATTGATCATCCGGATCACCGGCGCGTCGTCTGCCGATTCGAGCAGATCCTCGATCGCCGGCATGTCGCGCATCAGCTTGGCCAGATCCAGATCGGACTCGTATTCATCGATCACCTGGGCGGCATCGCCGCCGGAACCGGCGTAGGCTTTCGCGATCGCCTCTTCCAGATCCTCGCGTGACATCGATTTGAGCTTGATACGGCCGAAACGCCGGCTGATTTCCGCAATCGCGGTCGGCTGCGTGGCTTCCGACACCCAGACTTCGACCGGACTGCCTTCGACGCCGCCGCGATGCGCCAGCAGCGCGAAATCGCGTGCAAAAGCGTACGACAGCAGGCGGGAATCCATCATCACATTTTCCATTGCATTACCAATACATTACTGGGTCGCTGGGGGCGCCGATAGCGGCGATGGCGGCATCGGCAGCATCCGCAACGACGGTTGTTTAATCAGCTGCGGCTGCGGCGGCTGCTGCAGCATCGCGCCGCCTACCGGACGGCCGTTTTCCAGCGGCGGCAGGGTCGGTACCGGCATGTCAGGCAACACCAATGTCGGCTCGGGCTTGGCCACAATTTGCGCATTGCGGATGTAATCGTAGCGATCCGCCGCCACGTTGGAATTTTGATCGGCACTACGAATGATGGTCGGCCGCAAAAACACCATCAGGTTGGTCTTGTTGTTGCCGCGTTTCTGATACTTGAACAGGTTGCCCACCAGCGGAATATCGCCCAGGCCCGGCACTTTTTCCTCATTGTCGGATGCCCTGTCCTCGATCAGTCCGCCCAGCACAATGATTTCGCCATCATCGACCAGCACATTGGTTTCAATCGAACGCTTGTTGGTGATGATATCGGACGCATTGCTGGTAGGCAGCACATTCGAAGTCTCTTGATAAATCGCCATCTTAACCGTGCCACCTTCGGAAATCTGCGGCTTGACCCGCAATGACAAGCCGACATCCTTGCGTTCGATGGTCTGGAAGGGGTTGGTGGTGGCGCCACCGGCACCCGGCGTGGTGAACTGGCCTGTCACGAACGGCACATTCTGACCGACGATGATGCGAGCCTCTTCATTATCCAGCGTGATCAGGTTCGGCATCGACAGGATATTGGTACTGTCATCCGTCTCCAGCGCACGCGCGATCGCACCCAATGTCAATTGACCAGCAGCTTGCCGAAAAATTCCCAGATTCAAGCCATTTCCTGGTGGCTGACGGTTGGTCGAGTTCGCGATCGCCTGGTTGATCAGATTGTTGCCACCGGTCTGGAATCCGGTCAGGGTGCCGACGCGGTAGCGGCTGCTGGCGCTGCCGGTCAGGCCCGCCCATTGCACGCCGAATTCAGCCGCCTTGGCGGCAGTGACTTCGACGATCAGCGATTCGACATAAACCTGGGCACGGCGCGCATCGAGCTTGTCGATAACGTCGCGCAGGTTGCGATAAACCGCTTCACTGGCGGTAATGATCAGGGTATTGGTGGAAGCATCGGCCTGGATGAAGCCGGCGGCACCGCCTGCCGGCAAATTGGCTTGCTGGTTCGCACCGCCGCCCAGCTGCCCGGCTTGCATGCCAGCGCTACCCTGCTGACCTTGTTGTCCCTGCTGGCCTTGCGGCTGTGACAGGGTCGAGCCCTGCGTCTGATTGGGCGTGGAAGTATCGGCCGACACCACTGCGCGCAGCGTTTGCGCAAGCTTGGTGGCTTCGGCATTTTTCAAATAAACCACATGCACATTGCCAGGATTGGCAGTGGGCAAATCAAGCTTGGCAATCAGCGACTTGGCCAGATTGGCACGCGCCGCCGACGGCGCACGGATGATGACCGAATTGGTACGCGAATCGGCCAGCAGGCTGGTGCGGTCGCCGATTCCGGTGCCTGGCGCCGGTTCCATCAGGCGGTTGACCATGACCGTGATATCGCTGGCAATCGCATGCCGGATCGGCACCACATCCATGTCGCCGGAAGCCGGGCTATCCAGTGCCGCAATGATTTTACCGAGTCGCTTCAGGTTGTCGGCATAGTCGGTGATCACCAGCGAATTGGTGCCCGGATTGGCATTGATGGTGTTGTTGGGTGAAATGAGCGGGCGCAATACCGTCACCAGGTTCGGCGCCGATTCATAATTGAGGCGGAAAATCTGGGTAGCGATCTGGTCGCCGCTTGCGCGTGCCCGGCCGCCGGCCTGGGTCGGTCCGGCCTGCAGCTTGGCATCGGCTTCCGGCACCACCTTGGCAAAACCATCGCCGATCACCACCGTATAGCCTTGCAGGCGCAACGCGGATGACAGCAGGCTGAAGGCTTCCGATTTGGATACCGGCCGCTCCGAAATCAGGCTGATGGTGCCCTTGACGCGCGGGTCGATCAAAAAGGTCATGTTGGTGTAATGACCGACCGCCTTGACCACCGATTCGATATCGGCACCGACGAAATTGAGCACCGCTTCGCCTTTGGCCGGCTCGGCCGCATACGCCAGCGGTGCCAGCGGCAACGGGACGATCGCACATAATAGAGCCGCTGCGGCTCCGGCGCGACGCCAGTTGATCGGTGCTTGGAATGTCTTGCTTGATGTAATTTTCATTATTTGAACTCTAACGCGATAACATTCTTGTTGCCTTCCCGACGGCGCTGACCGAGCAAATTGAGCAAATTTGCCAACTGGTCTTCCTGCCCCGCTTCGGCTTCCGCCTTGCCGGAAAACTGCAACCTCCCATTGCTCAGCATGCCGCTGCCGGACAGCAGCATCGGCCCCCTTACCGTCTTCAATGTCATTTGCGCCTGCTGTCCCTGCCAGTCGAGTGCCATGACATAGGCACCGAGCGGCTTGATCGGCGACAGACGCGACGACATGTCATGCATTTCCAGCGTCACCTTGCCCTGCACGGCAAGCGCATTACCCTGGCGCGCCAGCACCAGCGGCGTCCATGCCAGCCGCATCCGGCCGGATGGCTGAATCGTATTCAACGGCGCCCCCAAACCCGCCAGGCGCTCCGCCGGCAACATGATCGATGCGCTGCCAAGCTGCCACTGGCGCCAGCTCCCCACCAGGGTCACCGGCTGCGACAGGACTGTGGCATTTTCCAGCACAACATCGGTTTTGCCGAGCAACACCAGTGGCGACAGGCGCCAGGTGAAACGACCCGGCAACAGCGGCGTGACCGGATCGCGCCCGCTAGGCGCAGCCCCGATAAAAGCCGAACCGCGCCACAATGTGCCTTGCGCATCCCCCAGCGTCAAGCGCCCGCCGGTCTGCTGCTCCACCAGCGATGCCATCCAGCTGGCGGGGAAAAAAACCAGCATGGTCAGGCCAACGCTGGCGATAGCCGCCAGCAACCATAGCATGAGGCGACTGATCTTGCCTTTGCTTTTAGTCACCACTTATTCGCTCTTTTGCTGGCGCAGCGTCAGGGTCGCGTTGACTGTGTCAATTTGCGCCTGGGCCGTGATATTGGCATCGACCACCGTGATGCGGGCTGCCTTTTGCATTTCGTCGAGCCAGCCGAGCAGCCCGGAAAAGGATACCGAAGAAAGTTGCACCTTTGCAAGGTTACCGGTAATCGCGACATTCTGTGCCTTCAAGCCGGCCCGCACCATGGCCGCCTCCACACTTTCCCGGGTCATTTCCGGCGCCGGCGGCACACTGACATTGGCCAGCGCTGCCGCATCCTTCGACAGCGCCTGCAATTCAGCCGCCTGCAGCCGCATCGCCGGCAGATTCTTTTTCAACTGCTGCCGACCCAGAAAGGCCGGCTCGATCAATAGCATGTACACCAGCGCCAGTACTGCGACGATCAGCGCCAGCAGCAACTGCCTGCGCTCACGTTCATTACGGGCAGTCCAGAATTCAGAGACGGCGAGATTCATGCGCGTCAGTACGGATGGCGCGGTCATTTGGTGCTCCGGATCTGCCAGACATCGGCGGCTTTGGGGGTCAGCGACAGGTTGCGTGCGGCCAGTGCGGCCTGCATCGGCTGGGTGGGCGGCTCGCCATCCGGTTTCAGGCGCACTTGCAGGGTGCGCTCGTTATACTCGAGGGCGGCAATACCCGGCGTGGTACGCCCCTGCATCACATTTTGCCAGGCGTCGCCAAACTGGGCCGCCAGGCTGATGAAGTCATCCGGGGCCGCTTGCCCTGCCTGGTGCCGTGCGGCGGTGATCTTCTGGCGCATCTGGGCGATCGGGTCGAGAATCGCTGTTTCATTCGGATAGACCGATTTGTATGTCTGGACCATGCCAGCTCGCAAGCCGTCCGCTTCGCGCTTCATGCGCAGCCATTCGACATTCATGCCGATGACATTTACCAGTAGCACCAGCGCCGCCAGTGCCATCGGCCAGCGCCAGCGCTGCAGGTGCAAACCCGGCCCGCCCTGCGCACCCAGTCCGGCCGACAGATTGAACGGCACCGCCCGGGCGCCGGCAATCCAGCGCGGCCAGTTGTCGGCAAATAAGGCAATCCGCTCTTCCTGGCCGGAGCCCTTTGCAGCGGCCTGATAGGCTGCCACCCGTGCCTGCGGCACGTACAGGGCAATTGCCGACTGCGGCACCAGCGCGCACAGGGTTTGCAGCGCTTCCTGCGCGCCCGCCTCTGGCTGTTCTGGCAGCAGTGACAAACCGATGCCTTCCTGCTCGCTGGTGCGCACCGCCAGATCCAGGTCCAGGCTCATGCCGTATTCGACAATCGCGGCCGATACCGTTTCCGGCTGATACGGCAGACACAATTGCAGCGGCACTGCGGCAACGCTGCGCGCACCGAGCGCCACGATCATGTGGGTGATTTTTTCCAGCCAGACGCGGTTGACCACCGCCACCGTCCGCATGCCTTCTGTTGCCGGACCGGCCACCAGAATGCAGTCGGCCGGATCCGACATCAACTGTTCCTCGACCAGATTGGGCAGTGCCGACTTCAGGCGTGACGCCGACAATGGTGGCACCTGCACCTGCAACAGGGTGACATCGCTGGGCGCGAGCAACAGCACCACGCGCTGGGCGGCGCCGATGGCATCACCCAGCTGGTTGATAACGGCGCTGCCTTCGCGCTCGACGGCACCATTGTCTGCGGCAATTGCGAACTGACAATCGAACGCGGCATCCGCCGGCAGGCTGTCGGCCGCGGCTTTCGAAGGAAGACGTATATACAGTGTACTCAAGAGGCTCTCATTTGCTTTCTAGTTTTCCCGAATCCAGATCACTTTTGGCATGGCATTACCCTCGCGTTTCAGCAATGCCTGCATGTCCAGTCCTGCGCGGTTCATGCGCACCTTGCCATTGACTAAAAAATAGTCTGTTTTAATTTCGAAGGAACTGACGTCGGCGTTCGGTTTGGCAAGCCTCGTGCCGATTTCATTTGTGCTGCGCAGGTGCGCCGAATCCCGGCTGGCCACCAGCGTGGCAGCGTCGGCTTCCGACAGTGTAGCAACAGTTCCCATTTTTGCCGCCAATACTTCACGCGGCGCGGTATTCACATTGATTTTTGTTGTTCCAGGCAATACTGTCACAAAATCCTTCAGCGCGTCGACGATGGGCGCGGTAAAACCCGCCACGATCAACAAATCATCGACATAATTGATCTTCATCGGATGCGGCCCGGTGGTCGGCGCCGCTGCCGCTGTCGGTGCGGGTACTGGCGCTGCTGCTGCCGGCGCACCGGCCGGCGGCGCTCCGGCAGCAGGCGCCTGCGCGGCTGCCGGCGTTTTCGGCTGACCGGCAGCGACTGCTTCGGCTGCCGCCTGCGCCAGCCCGGGATTCAAACGCAAGGCGCTGAGCAAATTGCGAAATACCGCGATTTCCTCGGGGATGACCTTGCCGCCAACCGCCAGATTGTTCAGGTTATAGCGCGACTGCGCATCGACAATGCTGCCCGACAGTGTCGCATCACTGGCGTCCGCTTCGGTTTTGCCATTTTCGACATATTGGTCCAGTCGCGTTTCTGCCAGCGGCACGGCCCAAGGCTCACCCAGATAATCGGGACCGGAATTGACCGCATCGGCGCGTAAAATCAAGGCTGCCCAATCGATCGCACCGCGCAAAATCCATTGCTTTTGCAATTGCATGCGCTGGTTTTCAATCGACCGCACCTGCACCTGCTGCTGCCAGAACAGACTGGCGACGATGGTTATCGACAGCGTCGTCAACAACAGCGCGGTGACGACTGCCACGCCGCGCTGCCGCTTCAACGGCGCCAATCGCCCTGCCGTCACACCGCCCCCAACAGGAATATCTTGGTCAGGCTTCCCGGACGATCGCGCAGCTGGAACGCCACCTCGACGCCGGTGGGCACGATCAGCGCAGCGCCCGAAGTCGAGGGCGTGCTGGCGACCGCATCCATGCCTGGCGTGCGCCAGCCGACACCATCGTTCAACCAGGTGCGAACCGTCATGCCGGTGACGCCGGTTTGCAGCACCACCCCCGGCGCGCCGCCATTGTCGCTGGTCACTGACAGCCACAGACGATCGAGCGCATTAAGGTCGCGCGTCGGCAGCGATTCGCGCCGCAATAATTCGCCATTCTTCAAATGGTAGGCAATCAATTGCACCCGCGATGGCTGATTCTCGGCAAACACCTTGCGCGTGACAACCAGGCGTCCCGGCTCAACCACGATCGGCAGGCGGTCGGGAATGGTGTCAAGATCGACGATCTGGGAACAATCTCTTTGCATCTGCGCAAATGCCAGCTGCAAGCCGCGGGTCTGCTCCAGGTCGTTGGTCAATGCCACCCGGGCCCGGACGATGCCGTCCAGACCGCGCCAGCCAAGCACGGCAACAATCGCCAGCACACTGATGGCCACCAGCAGTTCGACCAGAGTAAAGCCAAAGCTGCGGCGTGCGCCTCGCATTCGGGAATGGCGAAAATGTTCTCGTATCTTCATACATCTTCACCTATTGTTGGGCACGATTTGCGACAGCTTGATGATGCGTCGCTGCGGATTTTGCGCGTCAAACACACTGACTTCGACCCGGCGGAAATTCACGTTCGGGGTAGCCAGCACATCCTCTTCGCACACCAGCTGCAAGTCGCCCTGCGGGCATTCGAATGAACGCTTGCCAATCGGCGGCCATTCGCGCGCCAGGCGCACTTGCGACAGCCGGTTTTCCGCCGACCAGGTCGCCATCATCGAGCCGCGCAAATCACTGCTGTTCTGGGTCAGACTGCCGACTGCGCGCAGACTCGCGCCCAGGGCGGTGCCGACAATGACCAGCGCGACCAACACCTCGAGCAGGGTAAAACCCGCAGCAAGCGGCTGGACTGGTTTTAAACGATTGCGCATGTCACTCAACCACAAAGTGGCCGATGCCGTCGGCGCGAATCGCCACTTGCGCCTCGCCGATCGACATGGTCATCACAAAAGGCTTGTCAACCGGCTCGCGCCCGAAGATGACGCGCAACGCATTGTCCTGTTCCATCGTGGGCGGGTCGATCGCCACGGTCACCGGCGAGCGCTTGAATTCGCGCTCGCGCAGCATGTCGTCCTGCTCGAGCGGCTGCCAGGCATTGTTTTCATTGCGAATCCGGAACCGGTAACTATTTGCATCCACTTCAAACGCAATCGGCCGATTGCGCACAATTGCCTCGTCGCGCGCCAGTTGCAGCAGCAAGGCGATGCGCTGTGCCTCGTTTTGCAAGGCTTGCCGCTCGCTGGGCATTGCGTTGAACGAAACAAAACCCAGCATGATGCCGACAATCACCATCACCACCAGCAATTCCAGCAGCGTGAAGCCGTGCATCGCTGCATGGCGCACGCTGCATTGCTGTGCCGGTCGCTGCCTGCATATCATCGGTCGACCTACAAATCCCACGAACCGATATCGGCATCGTTACCGGTACCGCCCGGCTGGCCGTCGGCGCCAAAGGAAAACACATCGACTTCGCCCTTGATGCCGGGCGACAGGTATTGATACTGCATACCCCATGGATCTTTCGGCAGACGGTCGAGATAGCCACCGGATTTCCAGCCGCGCGGCTCGGGGCCGGTGGTGGGCTTGCTGATCAGCGCTTGCAGGCCTTGCTCGGTGGTTGGATAACGCATGTTATCCAGCTTGTATAGTTTCAATCCTTGCATGACGGTTGCGATATCCTGGCGCGCGGCAATGATCCTAGCATCATCGGTGCGCCCCATCAGCTTGGGCACCACCAGCGCGGCTAGGATACCCATGATGACCACCACTACCATAATTTCGATCAGCGTAAAGCCGCGCGCCGCATGGCGACTCGGGACAGCATCCGGCCTGGATAGAGACATTGCTTTTACCATAACAATTCACTTATAAAAAAGGAATGAACAAGATGACGAGTATAAGGCCGAAGTGGCAATTCTTATACTGTCAGAGTGTAGGGGAAAAAGGTGATTCGCAGAAAGATTGATTTAAAGCAGAATATTCTCGGACTCTGAATTTCCCAAAAAGTGCCGCAGACGCTAGTATTAGCCCTTGGCATCGCAACCCGGCCTGGCGCCAGCCAGCATTGACCAATACAAGTAGATACAAGTTGATAACGCCAGCGCTTGCTGCCAGCAGTATGCACGCAACTGCAGTTTGCCGATTGCCTTGGCGACGAACCAGTCGCCATATTATAAGAACATGATGGTTTTCCCGGAAATAGACGTTGCATGAATGACCTGTTTCGACAATTCGTACGTTTTACCGGTGTCGGATGCGTTTCGGCCATTGGTCACTATGGCTTGCTGATCCTGCTGGTGCAGGCAGCCGGTGTTGCTGCCGTGCCGGCGTCGGCCGCCGGCGCATTGCTGGGTGCCTGGATCAACTACTCGCTGAATTACCGTTTCACTTTTCGCAGCAGCAAGCCACATACCGAAAGTGTCGCCAAGTTTGCCGTTGTTGCCGCGGTTGGCTTGCTGCTCAACACCCTGTTCATGTGGATCGGCGTCGAGCTGCTTGGCGTGCATTACCTGCTCAGCCAGATCGCGACCACGGCACTGGTGCTGGTATGGAGTTTTATCGCCAACCGCTTCTGGACTTTTCAGGTCGCCGCCCATGACAAATAGACCGGTCGCCAACTGGCTTGCTGCTATCATGGCAGCCCGCTTCGTGGTTAAATTGCCATCCTTTATTCGAGCCTGCCGATGACGTTGAATCTTCCCTCAATGACGCGCCGTTTGTGGCGCCTGCTGGCGATGCCGGCCTTGCTGCTGGCGCTGTCGGCCCATGCCGGCAATATCTCGTTCAATCTGTCTTTAAATGACAACAAGCTGGTACTGATCAATCAGGGCAATAGCGCGGCTTTTCATCCGACCGTATTGCGCATGCTGGGCGATGGCCGCTGGGAAGCTCTGCCGCCGGCGCCCGGCGTCAAGCCGACCGTCGAGCTGGCACCGAATGCCCCGATCGAGTTCGCCTGGCCAGACAATCGCCCGCCATCGACCCTGACCCCGATTGAAGCGCTGCGTCCGGTCATGGTGCGCTTTTTCGACCAGGCCGGCGCCAGCTTTGGACAGATTTCCTTTTTCAACCATCCGCTGACTGCTACCGAAGATCAGGTATTGAAGGCCCGCTATATCAATGGCCAGATGACTGTCGCGCCACCCAAATCCGGGACGATCCGTGCCAGCTGGCTGCTATGGCCGCAGGAAGATGGCATTACGACGCTGGCCGGGCCGCTTCAGCTGGCAAACCGGCAGCCCGCGGCGCGGCGCATCGTGTGGCAGCCCGGCATGGAGGCGCAGCGCTTTGATCTGGGCCGAGGCTTGCCGGTGACCTTTTTATTGCACGAGACTGACCAGGGCTTGCGCTCCCAGTTCTTGTCCGACGGCCAGGTTCAGGGGCGTCAACAACGCGCCGGCTGGCTCGATGCGAGCAAGCAGTTCTATTGGCTGGCGCAACTGGCCGCGGCTGCAGCGGGCGCGTTGCTGCTGTGGCAGTTCGCAAGTGGCTGGCGCAACCGAGCAATCCGGGCGGCACCATGAAAAGACTGATCCATTACAGCACCAATATGTTGGGGCGCCGCGCCACGCTGGCCGGCTGGATCGCCGACCTGCTGTTTACCGTGGTCAGCGCGGCACTGGTGGCCTCGATTCTCGGCATTGTTTTCCTCAATTCCGCCAACTGGCCCACCGGCGGCGATGCCGCCTCGCACCTGTTGTATGCGAAGCTGTATGGCGACAATCTGCTGTTATCCGGCCAGATCCTGCCATGGATGCCCGAGGTGTTTGGCGGCTTGCCATTCCTGTCCTATTATTTTCCGTTGCCGTTCGTGGTCATGGCCTTGCTGTCCAAGCTGACCGGGCTGGCTGTCGCCTTCAAATGGGGCTCGTTTCTGGCAGTCATGCTGCTGCCGGGCGCGGTGTTTGCCGCCAGCCGGCGCTGGCTGGGATTTTCCTGGCCGGCAGCGCTGTTCGGCGCACTGGGCGCGCTGGCTTACCTGGTGCATGAACAGAATTCGATCTGGGGTGGCAACCTGCTGTCGACCCTGGCCGGCGAATTCGCCTACAGTTACGGGATGCTGTTCGCGGTGCTGTCGATGATGGCCTGGGCGCGCGCCATCACGCTGCAGCGCGGCTGGCTGCTGGCGGCGGTGCTGGAAGCGGCGAGCGGCTTTTCGCACGGATTTCCATTGCTGGTGGTCGGCTTTTCCAGTTTTTTCCTGCTGCTCGACAGCGCCGCCGGCGGCACCGACGACAGGCTGGAACGCCTGAACAAATCGCTGTTGATGCTGTTTGGCGGCCATGCACTGGCGTTCGCCTTGCTGGGCGGCTGGCTGTGGCCGATGCTGGAAATGCATAGCCTGACGATTCCCAACGATGCATCGTTTCCGCTGTCCGGCTGGCACGATCTGCTGCCAGCCATGCTGTGGCCGGTTGCCGCCGGCGGCGTGCTGGGACTGGCGCTGCTAATTTTCCCAAGCGTGCGGCGCGGCTGGCACGATGGGCAACGACGCGCCGTGTGTTATTTCATCGGCGCCGCCGGACTGGCGGGGGTGGCCTTCATCGCCGGCGATCAGCTCGGCCTGGCCGACATCCGCTTCTTCCCGATGGTGTGGTTGCTGGGCGCGATCGCCTGCGGCTGGCTACTGGGGCAAGGGCTGGCCACTATCAGCTTCGGCGCGACCACCACTAACGGCAGCATGTCGCTGGCGCGCGGGTTGTTCGCGTTATCAGCCTGCCTGGGCTTGCTCGGCTGGCTCGGCCAGCATATTCAAAAGGCGCCGGACTGGGGGCTGTGGAATCATTCCGGCCTGGATGCCAAGCCGCAATGGCATAACCTCGCCCAGTTATTTCCCGCCATGCAGGGCAACCTGTGGAGTCCGCGAATGGCATTCGAACATGACCCGGCCAATAACGACCTGGGCTCGACCCGTTCGCTGGAAGCCTTGCCGATGTTCCTGAATCACCGTCCGGTGCTGGAAGGCCTCTACATGGAATCGGCATTGCTGGGGCCGGCCGTGTATCAGTTGCAGTCGGAAATCTCGCAGCAGCCCTCCTCGCCGCTGGTGCGTTTTCCGAGCGGCAGCCTGGATCCGGATTTTGCAGCGAAACACATGAATTTCCTGCATACCGATACCCTGCTGCTGCGCAGTGTCCCGGCCAAGCAGGCCATCGAAGCCACCGGGCTGTTTGATAAAACCGCCGAAGCGCTGCCGTTTGCCGTCTACCGTCTGAAACAGTTCGACAGCCGCCTGGCGCAGGTCGTCACGCAACCACTGCAGTGGCGGCCAAAGGATGACTGGATGCAGGATGCCTTTGCCTGGTTTCGCACCCGCAGTCGCTTCGACAGCTATCTGCCGGTATATGGCGAAGGCAAAGCACTGCAAGCGCATGCGAAGCCGGCGCCGGTGGTACGCGAAATCAGCCTGTCACGCCATCACCTGGTATTCGAAACCGATGCCATCGGCAGCCCGCACCTGATCAAGATGGCATACCACCCGCGCTGGCACCTGGCTTCCCAGGGCAGCCTGCATATCGCCGGCCCGGGCTTCATGCTGGTGGTGCCGCAGGAAAAAGAAATTCGCCTGGAATATGGCCATACCCTGGTTGGCAAGCTTGGCATGGGCGCCACCATCCTGGCCGCACTGACGATGCTGCTGCTGGTGCTGCAGGCGCGCCTGCAGCCAGCGACGTTCGCGATGCCGGCGCCGAATAATCCGATCGGCTGGCGCCGCTGGGCCCTGATCATTGCCGGCTGGGTGCTGCTGGGCCTGGCTGGCGTATATTTCGGCATGCGGGCGCCGGAGCGCATCTACCAGCAGGCGTGGCAAGCAATGAACAGCAGCCAGTACAAAGAAGCCAGCGAGCACTTCCTGCGCGCCTATGAGCTGCGCAAGCCGCCGGCAAAAAAAGAGGAGGCCCTGTTCTGGCTGGCCAAGTCCAGCGAACTGGCCGGCAACCGCGCCGCGGCCAAGACACGCTATCTGGAGCTGATCAAGAACTACCACGGCTTCTGGCTGCCGGAAACCTTGTATACCTATATCCTGCTGGAGCGGGAAGATGGCAACAGCGAAGCGGTAACACCATTGATTTTGCGCCTGCGCGAGGAATATCCGAACAATCCCTGGACACTGAAACTCGACCAACCAAAATGAACCCGATTGCCCGACCTGACACCGCACCTGAAATCAGCGTGATCATTCCGGCCTTTAACGAGGCCGACGGACTTGCCGCTTTCCTTGAGCAACTGTTCGGCGTACTGGCCGGCTGCTGCGAGACCTATGAAGTCTGGGTGATCGACGATGGCAGCCGGGACGCCACCTGGGAGCGGCTGCGCGGCCAGCTGGCGCGCTTTCCACAATTGCATGGCTTGCGCTTTACCCGCAACTTCGGCAAGGAAGCGGCGATCCTGGCTGGATTGCGCCAGGTACGCGGACAGGCCGTGGTGGTGATGGATGCCGATGGCCAGCATCCGCCTGCCCTGCTGCCGCAGTTGATCGCACCATGGCGCAGCGGCCAGGCGCAGATCGTCGCAGCGCAAAAAGCCAATCGCGACACCGACAGCTGGCTGGCGCGTCTGAACGCCCGGCTCTTCAATGGCTTGATGCGGATGCTGACCGGACTCGACCTGGAAGGCGCTTCCGACTTCCGGCTGCTGGACCGGCGGGTGGTCGACACGCTGCTGTCATTTCCGGAAAAAATCCGCTTTTTCCGCGGCATGACAGTCTGGACCGGTTTTACCACGGTGCCGGTCAGCTTCGATGTGGCGCCCAGAATTGCCGGCACCAGCCAGTGGAGCACGGCGCAGCTGACGCGCCTGGCGATCACGGCAATCACCTCCTACAGCGCCAAGCCGCTGGCAATGATCTTCCGGCTCGGCCTGCTCGGCATGGCGGGGGCGGCGCTGCTGTTGGTGCAAGCCTTGTATTCCTGGTACACCCACGAAGCCATTTCCGGCTGGACCTCGATCACCGTGATCATGCTGTTTTTCGGATCGGCCAATTTGCTGGGGATTGGCGTGTTGGGCGCCTATCTGGCGCAGATCTTCGATGAAATCAAGGCCCGTCCGGAATTCCTGGTGGGTGAAATCGTTTCATCACAACCGGCGGCTGCCATGCAGGCAGCGGAGCAACCTGCGACAACGCAGCATCGGCTCACCTGAACCCGGCCCGACTTTAACGGTTCGGGCAAGCTGCGGTATTGCGATCAAGGGTTGGCGAGGCAGGGATTCTGCTCGCCACCGATCGGTCGATTGCAGGGATTTTTCTGACGTTCTTCTCACCCTCGATGGTGCCGCCACATTGTCTTCCACAGTCGCCCGCGATCACGCAATTACCAAAGCAGTGACAGGCGACCTGTGAGTCAGTATTCGCGAACCCAGACCAGTTTCGAACCGGTCATGAAGTTTCGCACCATCAGGGCCTGCATCTTCAATGAGCCCTTGTTCACCCGCACATTCGCGTTGACCAGAAAATAACTGGTGGATAACGACAGGTCCTTGCCGGGTGGCTCGGCAGTCTTGCCCTGCAATCGCAAAGCCAGATCACCGTCATCGCGAATGTAGGCACGCTCTCTGCCGGCCACCAGCACTGCGGCGTCCGCCACCGACAGCCCTTCGATTTTCGCCGCCAATACCTGCGCGGTAGCTGTATTGACGTTGACTGCGGTGCGCTGAGGCAGCACCACGATAAAATCCTGGAGCTTGGCCAGGATCGCAGGCGTCATGCCCGCAACCGCCAGCAAATCATCGGTTCCTTGCAGGCCAAGCGCCCGCCCGTGCGACACTGCGTTGGCGCCGGATGCGCCGCGGTTGCCGCCCGTTGCCTCGGCGTCAGACGCAGCGGCAGGGCCTGCATGCGTCGATGCAATCAACTCGGCGGTCGGCTGCGCCAGACGCGGATCGAGCCTGAGACTAGTCAGCATGCGCCGAAACGCTGCCACTTCGCGCCGGTCAATATTGCCGTCAGGCGCCAGGTTTTTCAGATTGAAGCGGGATTGCGCATCGATGATGCTGCCAGACAGCACGCTGTCCGTCATGCCGGTCCTTTCGCGGTCGAGATGCCCTTCCAGTTCGGTCGCCGTCAGCGGCACGGCCCAGGATTCACCCAGGTGATCGATACTTGACCGGTTCGCATCATCGCTGAGCACCAGCCTGGCCCAGTCGAGCGCGCCGCGCAAAATCCACTGGTTTTGCAGTTGCAGTTGCTGATTTTCGATGGAGCGCACTTGCACATGCTGCTGCCAGAACAGGCTGGTGACGATCGTGATCGACAGGGTTGTCAACAACAATGCCGTCACCACGGCGACGCCCTGCTGGCGCATGCCCACATGTCGGCCCCTGGCCATTTTTGTGCTATCAGCGAGCATGATGCCCGGCCTTTCTTGTGCAATCCAGATGACCCGTTTGGCAAATGGCCGCGTCGAGATCCATTACCCGATCCTGACCGCTTGCCATTGATGCAGACTGCCATCCCGGTACAGCCAATTTTTCCATACACGGACCTTACATACAACAACTGTCTTCAGTACACGACGAATGTACAACGGGTTCTGCGTACATCGGATGCGTACCTCAATGAAATCAGATGACGAGCACCCGGATTTTTTGCGCACGTGTTGGGTCCGGCATGCCTGCTCAAGAATGCGTGCAACTCGCAGCACTATTTCAGGGAGCGGATCCAAATGGCATATTTTGGATTATCGATCAGTTCAAACTCGTTCGGCGGCCTGCAATCATGTGCGCGCCTAGGCATCGTGTGCGTGAGGATTCAGGCGCAGCCGATGCTGACAGGCGGTGGGACCAGTTAAAAAAAAGCGGACCGTGCGGTCCGCTTTTGGTTTTCGCCTGCCTGACAGTCGCTGCAGGCTTCGTCGATGCCGCAGCCGGTTACGGGCAGGTGCCGTCGATCACATAGTAGTTGGTGGCGGTCTGGCGCAGCTTGGTGATTACGTAGGTATTGTTCAAGCCCATGTTCTGGTTCGAACCATTGGCCTTTGCATATCCCAGGCTGTTGTAGGCACGGCCGGCCGTCACATGCGCATAGTTGCTGGCGCTGAAGCAGGCACCCGCCACCGTGGTGGTCGTGGTAGTGGCAGTGGTCGTCGTCGTGGTACCGGCCGCTGTCGTGGTGGTGGTCGCCGCTGCCGTGGTGGTGGTGGTGCCGCTGCCGCTCAGAATGCCGAAGAACTGGGCGATGTAGTAGCTCGAGCACACATTCACGTCCAGGATGTACGCGCCCGCGGTGCCGCACTGGCTTGAGCCGGTGCCCGGATCGACCGGCGTGCCATGCCCCATGCTGGTGATCGAATAGGTTTCGACAATCGCATTGCCGCTGCCATCTTTATACACCTTGTGC
>JAKFBY010000006.1:0-435047 GCA_036677325.1 Paucimonas sp. | reverse complement strand
GGCGGCGGCGCGGCACGCGGGTTTGCCCATATTGGGGTCATAAAAGTGCTGGAAGCACAAGGGATCGTGCCTGATATCGTGGTCGGCACCAGCGCCGGCAGCCTGGTTGGCGCTCTGTATGCCGCCGGAAATAACGGCTTTGCATTACATAAGCTAGCGCTCGAGATGGAGGAAGCTGCGATTTCCGACTGGTCGGTGCCGCTGTTTGCCAAGTCGACCGGGGTGTTGAAAGGAGAAGCCTTGCAGCATTACGTTAATAAGACGGTCGGCAATATCCCGCTTGAGAAATTGAAAATTCCATTCGGTGCCGTCGCCACTGACTTGAATACCGGATTGCCAGTTTTGTTCAGGCGCGGCAATACTGGTTTGGCAGTGCGCGCTTCTTCGGCGGTGCCGAGCGTATTCCAACCGGTTCGGGTCGGCGAACGCAGCTATGTCGATGGCGGCCTGGTGTCACCGGTGCCGGTGCGGTTTGCCCGGGAAATGGGGGCCGACTTTGTGATTGCAGTTAATATTTCTTCGCAGCCAGAAATGCAGGCGGCGGTTTCTGCCGTGGATGTGTTGCTGCAAACCTTTGCAATCATGGGACAAAGCATCAATCAATATGAATTAAAAGATGCGGATATCGTGATCAAACCCGGCCTGGGAACAATGAAAGGCGGCGATTTCGCGGGACGCAATCTGGCGATTCTGGCGGGAGAGCAGGCTACTCTAAGCCGGGTCGCGGAGATCCGGCAAAAGCTCAAGGCCTTGCGTGAACAGTAATGCCGGACATCAAAAAAATGGAAAGCCTGGATTGTCTGAAAATCGGAAACCGATGGGCTGCCGTTGGATGGTTGCTTCGCGTACTTAGTTTTGTACCGGGTCATTGATCCGGCGCGCGCCATTAAACCGGCTTTTCCAGTACCCGACATCCATACGTTCGATCCGCACCTTGCCGCCGGCAGAAGGAGCATGGATGAATTTGTTGTCACCCAAATAAATGCCGACATGGGAAAAGCCGCGCTTGAGCGTATTGTAAAAAACCAGGTCGCCGGGACGCAGATCGTCGGTCCGGACGTGTTCGCCTATTTTGCTGATTTCTTCGGAGGTACGCGGCAGTATCGTGCCCCAAGCCTCCCGGAATACATGCCGTACCAGGCCGCTGCAATCCAGCCCGTTTTCTGGAGAATTGCCCCCATACTGGTAGCGAATCCCCAGCAGTCCGACTGCCTGCAGCGCCACTTCCGAAGCGCGATCGGTAAACGCCTTAATTTTTGATACAGTTTTCGTGACGGCCGGATTGAGTTCATCCGGTAAAACTTCCATGCCGATGGCTGGCCGACCGGTCAGTAAACCGGTAGCCAACGCTAGAATTAATAAAGATTCCAGTAGACGAGAATGTTGTTGAAAAATAATCATTTTGATATTTTCACCAATTTGATACAGGCAATGTAAGCCAAACCGGAATAGCTGTCAAAAACTGTTGCTTACAGGTATCCTCTCGCGATAGAGTAAATCAATGGCTCATAGGCACAGGCAGCATGCTCACAAATAATTCTCTTGATATAGCGGCCAAACCGCGCGTCCTGATCGCCGACGATTCCCGCATTGTACGCGCTACGCTGATTAAGCATATTCAAGGCCTGTTTGACTTTCGGGAAGCCTTGAATGGGGAAGAAGCATGGGAAACTCTGCTGATCGACCCCAGTATCCGGGTGGTCATCACGGACTTGTCGATGCCAAAGCTCGACGGCTACGGCTTGCTGCGCAGGATACGCAGCTCTGAAATCAGCCGCATCCGCTCATTGCCGGTCGTGGTGGTATCAGGTAGCGACGAGCAATCGGAACGCGATCGTGCCAAGGCCGCAGGTGCAACTGATCTGATTACCAAGGGGATCGGTACCGCCCAATTGCTGTCCCGTCTTGATATTCTGGCTAAGCTGGTCAACACTCAGCGTGAATTTGAACGTAGTCTCGAAGTGCTGGCGAAGGGAGCATCATCCAACCCAGCCATGCAGTTGACGCCGCTGGCGGCATTCGATATGTATACCGATAAGATGCTCGGCAATGCATTTCAAAATCACAAGAATTTTGTCATCCTGAATGTCCAGGTCGGGTTGAAGCATGCGGAACTCGATGGCCAAGCCGCGTCGCCGCCTGCTTCGGTTGTCAATGCAATCGGTCAGCTGTTGCAACGCACGATTCGTCAGTCGGACCGGGTCGCGCAGACCGGCGAAGCGGAATTTGCGCTGGCAACCGGCAGCATTCATTTTGACTCTGCCCGTAATTTTGCCCAGCGTATCTGTCGTGCCATTTCCAGCGCTAATATGGTCAAGGACGAACACATGTCCTTTATTGCAAGCTGCGGCGTGGTGTCCTTATCGGAATACTATACGGAACAAAATCTGGCGGCGCCTCATCTGGTGGAATTGAAATCCACTGCCAGTCGGCGCGCACGATTGGGCTTGAATCTGGCAACCACCGGGGTAGTCGGCGCCGAAGAAGAACAGGCATTCGGTGAAAATGGCCAGTTGCCGCCGATGCAAGTGCTTGAAGCACTACCCGTTGCCGTCAACACGCCTGTCGAGGGCGAGGTGGCGGCCTCGATGTCATTTTATCAAGCCGGCAGTAATCGGGACAGTCGCGAAGGACGCGCTGAACCGATTGAGCTGTCGACCCTGGTGCAATGGATCAAGGAAGGCAAGCAGGAAAAAGTCCTCCAGCACATGCAGGATCTGTCGCAAGAATTGCAGCCACTGGTTGAGCTGTTATTGCGACAGAAGAATCCCTGATTGCGGCAAAGTACTCGTTTTGCATGACGATGTGCGATTTAAAAATGAAATAAAAACAACCCGGTCTGCTCTGGATAAAAGGCTTGCCAGATTTGCTCAGGCAGGCCTTTTGCGCTATAATTGTTCGGTTTAACTAATTTCATTCCGTCGTAGCGCATACCCCCCTCCCAATCGTCCCGAAACGACCCTCTTTGGCCCGGCATTTCCGACGGGTTGTTGAAGAACATTCTGGCGCGGCGCAACGACGGTAACAACATCAGGAGTTACCCTTGCTGCCTTTTTTTTCTGGCCAAACACTTCCGGCCATCCTAGCGCTCGCAGATGGGTCGATCTTTCAGGGTTTTTCAATCGGCGCTTCCGGTCAAACCACCGGTGAAGTAGTATTTAATACAGCCATGACTGGTTATCAGGAAATCCTGACCGATCCCAGTTACAGCCGCCAGATCGTTACCCTGACTTATCCCCACATCGGCAATACCGGTATTAATCCGGAAGATGTCGAAGCGACTAAAATCCATGCGGCCGGTTTGATCATCAAGGATTTGCCGCAACTGGCGTCGAACTTCCGTTCCAAGCAAAGCCTGTCGGACTATCTGAAGTCGGAAAATATCGTCGCGCTTGCGGGTATTGATACCCGCAAGCTGACCCGCATTTTGCGAGAAAAAGGTGCGCAGAATGGCGCGATCGTGGCGGGTGTCGATGTGACTGCCGCTCAGGCGCTCGATCTGGCTCATTCCTTTCCAGGTTTGTCCGGTATGGACCTGGCGAAGGTAGTATCGGTCACCAAGCCCTATGTGTGGACCGAAACAGAATGGAAGCTGGAGTCGGGCTACGGCCAGCAAACTGCCCCCAGATTCCATGTGGTCGCCTTTGATTATGGCGTCAAGTTCAACATCCTGCGCATGCTGGCCGAGCGCGGGTGCAAGGTCACGGTGCTGCCGGCACAAGCCAGCGCAGCCGAAGCGCTGGCCCTGAATCCGGACGGTATTTTCCTGTCAAACGGCCCGGGCGATCCGGAGCCATGCGATTACGCGATTGCCGCCACTAAAGAATTAATCGAGCGCGGCATTCCGACCTTTGGCATTTGCCTGGGTCACCAGATCATGGCGCTGGCGTCCGGCGCGAAAACCGTCAAAATGAAGTTCGGCCATCATGGCGCCAACCATCCGGTGCAGGACCTCGACACCAGGCAGGTCATGATCACGTCGCAAAATCATGGTTTTGCAGTCGATCAGGCCACCTTGCCGGCGAATTGCCGCGTCACCCATGTGTCGCTGTTTGACGGGTCCCTGCAGGGCTTCGCCCGCACCGACTTTCCGGCTTTCTGTTTCCAGGGTCACCCGGAAGCGTCGCCCGGCCCGCACGATATCGCCCCCTTGTTCGATCGCTTTGTGGCGATGATGGAGAAACAGAAAAATGCCTAAGCGTACCGACATAAAAAGCATCCTGATCATTGGTGCCGGCCCGATCATCATCGGCCAGGCATGTGAATTCGATTATTCCGGCGCCCAGGCCTGCAAGGCACTGCGCGAAGAGGGATACCGCGTCATTTTGGTCAACAGCAATCCGGCCACCATCATGACCGATCCGGAAATGGCCGATGTGACCTATATCGAGCCGATTACCTGGCAAGTGGTGGAACGCATCATCGACAAGGAAAAGCCGGATGCAATCCTGCCGACCATGGGCGGCCAGACTGCACTGAATTGCGCACTCGACCTGCATCGTCACGGCGTGTTGACCAAATACGGTTGCGAACTGATCGGCGCCACGCCGGAAGCGATCGACAAGGCCGAGGATCGCCTGAAGTTCAAGAATGCGATGACCAAGATCGGGCTGGGCTCGGCCAAGTCGGACGTCGCGCATACGATGGAAGAGTCCTGGGCGGTACAGAAGGAACTCGGTTTCCCGGTCATCATCCGTCCATCGTTCACCATGGGCGGCACCGGCGGCGGCATTGCCTACAATGCCGAGGAATTCGAGGCGATCTGCAAGCGCGGCCTGGAAGCGTCGCCCACCACCGAACTCTTGATCGAAGAGTCCCTGCTCGGCTGGAAAGAGTACGAGATGGAAGTGGTGCGCGACAAGAAGGACAACTGCATCATCGTCTGCTCGATCGAAAACCTGGACCCGATGGGCGTGCATACCGGCGACTCGATCACGGTGGCGCCAGCGCAGACCCTGACCGACAAGGAATACCAGATCATGCGCAACGCATCGCTGGCGGTGCTGCGTGAAATCGGCGTCGACACCGGCGGCTCGAACGTGCAGTTTTCAGTCAATCCGAAGGATGGCCGCATGATCGTCATCGAGATGAATCCGCGCGTGTCGCGTTCCTCTGCGCTGGCATCGAAAGCCACCGGTTTTCCGATTGCGAAAATCGCCGCCAAGCTGGCAGTCGGCTTTACGCTCGATGAGCTGCGCAATGAAATCACTGGCGGCGCCACGCCGGCATCGTTCGAACCTTCGATCGACTATGTCGTCACCAAGATCCCGCGTTTTGCCTTTGAAAAATTTCCAACTGCCGACGACCACCTGACTACGCAAATGAAGTCGGTCGGCGAAGTGATGGCAATCGGGCGCACCTTCCAGGAATCATTCCAGAAAGCCTTGCGCGGCCTGGAAGTCGGCGTCGATGGGATGAATGAAAAAACCACCGACCGTGAAAAAATTGAAGAAGAACTGGGCGAGCCGGGACCGGACCGTATCTGGTATGTGGGCGACGCCTTCGCTCACGGTTTTACGCTGGAAGAAGTGCATCAGCTGACCCATATCGATCCATGGTTCCTGGTGCAGATCAAGGAAATCGTCGATATCGAACTGGCGCTGGAGACAAAAACGCTTGATGAGCTCGATCGCAATACCTTGTTTCGCCTGAAGCAGAAAGGCTTTGCCGACCGCCGCCTGGCCAAACTGCTGAAGACTACCGATACCCTGGTGCGCGAAAAGCGCCGCGCCTTGAATATCCGCCCGGTCTACAAGCGGGTCGATACCTGCGCCGGCGAGTTCGCCACCAAAACGGCGTACATGTATTCGACCTACGATGAAGAATGCGAGTCGCAGCCGACCGACCGGAAAAAAATCATGGTTCTGGGCGGTGGTCCGAATCGTATCGGCCAAGGCATCGAATTCGATTATTGCTGCGTGCATGCAGCACTGGCGATGCGCGAAGACGGTTACGAGACCATCATGGTCAACTGTAATCCTGAAACCGTCTCCACCGATTACGATACCTCGGACCGCCTGTATTTCGAGTCGCTGACGCTGGAAGACGTGCTGGAAATCGTCGACCTGGAAAAACCGGTCGGCGTAATCGTGCAGTATGGCGGTCAGACGCCGTTAAAGTTGGCGCTCGATCTGGAAGCCAATGGCGTGCCGATCGTCGGCACGTCGCCGGACATGATCGACGCCGCGGAAGACCGCGAGCGTTTCCAGAAGATGCTGCAGGAGTTGGGGCTGCGGCAGCCGCCGAACCGCACTGCACGCACCGAAGCAGATGCGCTGGCACTGGCGCAGGAAATCGGTTATCCGCTGGTGGTGCGTCCATCCTATGTATTGGGCGGACGGGCGATGGAAATCGTGCATGAGCAGCGCGACCTGGAGCGCTACATGCGCGAAGCGGTCAAGGTATCGCACGATTCTCCAGTGCTGCTGGACCGCTTTTTGAACGATGCCATCGAGGTCGACGTCGACTGCCTGTCCGATGGTCAGCGTACCTTCATCGGCGGCGTGATGGAACATATCGAGCAGGCTGGCGTGCATTCCGGCGACTCGGCCTGTTCCTTGCCGCCATATTCGCTGTCGCAGCAAACGATCGATGAATTGAAGCGTCAGACGGCGTTGATGGCCCGTGGCTTGAACGTGGTGGGGCTGATGAATGTGCAGTTTGCGATTCAGCAGCAGGAAATCGACGGCAAGATGCAGGATGTCGTATTCGTGCTTGAAGTCAATCCGCGCGCCTCGCGCACAGTTCCTTTTGTATCGAAGGCTACCGGTTTGCAACTGGCCAAGATCGCCGCGCGCTGCATGGTCGGCCAATCGCTGGAAAGCCAGGGCATCACGAATGAAGTGGTTCCTCCGTATTTCAGCGTCAAGGAAGCAGTATTTCCGTTCGTAAAATTCCCGGGCGTTGATACCATTCTGGGGCCGGAAATGAAATCGACCGGTGAAGTCATGGGGGTTGGCAAGACCTTCGGCGAAGCGTTCGTCAAGTCGCAACTGGGGGCGGGCATCAAGCTACCGACTTCGGGCAAGGTATTTTTGAGCGTGAAGTCGAGCGACAAGCCGCGCGCGGTGCAGGTCGCCAAGGATCTGGTGGCGCTCGGCTTTTCGATCGTCGCCACCAAGGGAACGGCAGTAGCGATCAGCGCGGCCGGCATTCCGGTTACGACCGTCAACAAGGTGGTCGAAGGCCGTCCGCATATCGTCGACATGATCAAGAACAATGAAATTGCCCTGGTCATCAACACGGTTGAAGAAAAGCGCAATGCAATCACCGATTCGCGCACGATTCGCACGTCGGCACTGGCTGCGCGCGCGACGACCTATACCACAATTGCCGGAGCAGAAGCGGCAGTGGAAGGAATGCGCCATCTCGACGAGCTGCACGTCTACGATTTACAAGGCTTGCATAAAACCTTACACTAGATTGATCTAGAAAATCCAACCACAGAGGTCACAGAAGGTGCCTTGCTTTACGGCACTGTTTGTGGCCTCTGTGGTTTTCATTTGAGAAAAATATGAGCACTGTACCGATTACCAAGCATGGCGCAGCAATGTTGAAGGAAGAGTTGCATCGCCTGAAGACCAAGGAGCGTCCGGCCGTCATCAATGCGATTTCCGAAGCACGCGCTCAGGGCGACCTTTCGGAAAACGCGGAGTACGATGCCGCCAAGGAAAAGCAGAGTTTCATCGAAGGCCGAATCGCCGATCTGGAAGGCAAACTCAGCGCAGCCCAGATTATCGACCCGATATTGCTGGATGCCGAAGGGCGCGTGGTATTTGCCTCGACCGTTCACCTGGAGGACCTGGATTCCGGGCAAAAAGTGACGTATCAAATTGTCGGTGAAGACGAGGCTGACCTGAAGCAGTTGAAGGTATCGATCACGTCACCGATCGCCCGGGCTCTGATCGGCAAGTACGCTGGCGATGTGGTCGGCGTTGATGCGCCATCCGGCTTGCGGGAATATGAAATTCTCGACGTACGGTACATCTAAACCATGGTGGCAAATCGTGCCCGGCTGTTGCTGGCGACCTTGTGGGTAGGCAGCTTGTGGACGATCGGTTATATCGTCGCGCCCACTCTGTTCGCAACGCTGGAAGACAGGGCGCTGGCCGGCTCGATTGCAGGTCGCCTGTTTCGGGTCGAAGCCTGGCTATCGATTGTCTGCGGCAGCTTGCTGTTGCTGCTAGTGATGCGTGCCGGCCAGGCGTTCGATGCCCGTCAGCGCAAGCATATGCTGTTTGTCATTGTCGGGATGGTGTTGTGTGCGTTGATCAGCCATTTCGGCATTCAGCCATACTTGGCAGCGTTGCGGGAAACTGCGGGGGCAGGCGGGGTAATGTCTGCTGACATCCAGGCACGTTTTGGCCAGCTGCACGGAATTTCGAGCGGAATTTACATGGTGCAAAGCGTGCTCGGCGTACTACTGGTACTTAAACTTCATCACGCCAGGTAATACAACTTTAATACAGTCAACGGTAATACAATGCAGTCATTAGCGTTCGCCGCGCGGCGCCTGCCAATGACTGAAAATCGTTTTAGCCCCTGCCAGACAACGATTTCTTGGGGCTGGACTGACGCGGCTTGGCGCGCTTGATTGAACCGCCTGCCGTTACCCGTTCATTGCCTTTAAGCATGACCTTAGTCACCGAAGGCTTTTTCGTGCCGGTGCGGCTTGGTTTGACAATGGTCACTTCCCGCAAGCCCTTGCCGCGTTTTTCGCTGGTTTCTTTCTGGGTTTCTTTTTTAGGTCGGTACAGTACCAGCAGCTTGCCGATATGCTGGACCGGGGCGGCGGCGAGTTGCTCGCAGATCGTATCGTACATCGCAGCTCGTTGCTCACGGTCATCGCCGAAGACACGGACCTTGATCAAGCCATGGGCATTCAGGCTGGCATCGATTTCTTTGAGTACGGCAGGTGTCAGTCCTGCCTCGCCGATAAGGACAACCGGGCTCAGCGCATGGGCGTCGGCACGAAGCGTACTGCGTTCGGCAGGAGTAAGTTTCAGCATATAGATAAATGTAGGCGGCAGCGATGCATGGTGCATCAGGCTGCTTTGAATCAAAGGAAAGTCAGTATTCTACGCGAATGGCTAAAAACAAATTCAATAAAAACTGGATTCACGACCACATCAACGATCCGTATGTCAAGCTGGCACAGAAGGAGGGCTATCGTGCCCGGGCAGTATACAAGCTCAAGGAAATCGACGAGGCTGAAAAACTGATCCGCCCGGGCCAAGTGATCGTTGACCTGGGATCCACGCCGGGTAGCTGGTCGCAGTACGCGCGCAACAAGCTGGCTGGCCAAGCCGGCGGCAAGATCAATGGCACAATTATCGGCCTGGACATGCTGCCGATGGAGCCGATCGCCGACGTGCATTTCATTTTAGGTGATTTTCAGGAGCAGGCAATTCTGGACCAGCTTGAAACCGTGCTGGCAGGGCGCAAGGTCGATCTGGTACTGTCGGACATGGCGCCGAATCTGTCTGGCGTATCGATTGTCGATTCCGCCCGGGTCGAGGCCATCATTGACCTGGCACTTGAATTTGCGCTGGCCCATTTGAAACCTTCCGGAGCCCTGCTCGTCAAATGTTTCAATGGATCGGGGTATAACGAAATTCTTGACAAATTCCGGCGCGAGTTCAAGACAGTCATCTCCAGAAAGCCAAAAGCCAGCAAGGACAAGTCTTCCGAGATCTTTTTACTGGGTAAAACATTAAAAAATCCGGTTTAATTGCTTCCAGTTGTCTTTTATATCTTGAGTGCCCTTGATTATTCAGGGGTTGGGCCTGATATCCAGCCTAGTAAGCACCGATTATTACGAGTAGAATCGTAAATTACGCTATGTAAGCGGCGCATTTTTGCGCTGAAGGAGCCCCCTAGTGAACAACATGTTTTCCAAAGCTGCCGTCTGGGTCGTGATTGCCCTGGTACTGTTTACGGTATTTAAGCAATTCGACGGCCGCTCCATCTCCAGCGGTGCTGCCGCCATCCCTTATTCGGATTTTCTCGATGAGGTCAAGGCTAAGCGCATCAAGGATGCCACCATCGAGGATCGCACTCTTGTTGCAACGACAACCGATGGCAAAAAGATCAAAACCGCGATTACTTATCTGGATCGTGGCTTGATTGGTGATTTAGTCAACAATGATGTGAAGTTTGATGTCAAGCAGCCGGAAGAACCTTCCTTCCTGTCGCAAATCTTCATTTCCTGGTTTCCGATGTTGCTCTTGATTGGTGTGTGGATATTTTTCATGCGGCAAATGCAGGGTGGCGGCAAGGGTGGGGCATTTTCCTTTGGGAAATCCAAGGCGCGCATGCTCGATGAAAACAGCAATGCGGTGACGTTTGCCGATGTGGCCGGTTGTGATGAGGCCAAGGAAGAAGTGCAGGAATTGGTTGATTTTCTGCGCGATCCGACCAAATTCCAAAAGCTTGGCGGTCGTATTCCTCGTGGCGTCCTGATGGTCGGCCCGCCGGGTACCGGTAAAACCCTGCTGGCGCGTGCGATCGCCGGTGAAGCCAAAGTGCCGTTTTTCACGATTTCAGGTTCGGATTTCGTTGAAATGTTTGTCGGCGTCGGTGCTTCGCGTGTGCGCGACATGTTTGAAAATGCCAAAAAACATTCCCCCTGTATCGTCTTTATCGATGAAATCGATGCGGTCGGTCGCCATCGTGGGGCCGGCATGGGCGGTGGTAACGATGAACGCGAACAGACACTGAACCAGTTGCTGGTCGAAATGGACGGGTTTGAAGCCAATGCCGGCGTGATCGTGATTGCGGCCACCAACCGCGCCGATGTGCTTGACAAGGCCTTGTTGCGCCCGGGTCGTTTCGATCGGCAGGTCATGGTCGGTTTGCCGGACATTCGTGGACGCGAGCAAATCCTGTATGTCCATATGCGCAAGGTGCCGATTGCACCCGACGTCAAAGCCGATATTCTGGCGCGCGGCACACCCGGTTTCTCCGGTGCCGATCTGGCCAACCTGGTCAATGAGGCAGCCTTGTTTGCGGCACGCCGCAGCAAGCGGCTGGTTGAGATGCAGGATTTCGAGGATGCCAAAGACAAGATCGTGATGGGCCCGGAACGCAAGTCCGCCGTCATGCGTGAGGAAGAGCGGGTCAATACCGCGTTCCATGAGTCTGGTCATGCAGTGGTGGCCAAGCTGTTGCCGAAGGCCGACCCGGTACACAAGGTGACGATCATGCCACGCGGTTATGCGCTTGGCTTGACCTGGCAATTGCCGGAGCATGATCGTGTCAACATGTACAAGGACAAGATGCTGGAAGAAATCTCGATCCTGTTTGCAGGACGAATTTCGGAAGAAATCTTCATGCATCAGATGTCAACCGGTGCCTCCAACGATTTCGAGCGGGCCACCAAGCTGGCGCGCGCAATGGTCACCCGCTACGGCATGTCGGAAACCTTGGGCACCATGGTGTATGAAGATACCGAGCAGGATGCCTATTTTGGCCGGATGGCATCCAAGACAGTGTCGGAAGCAACCCAGCAAAAAGTCGACAATGAAATCCGCAGCATTCTGGATACGCAATATGCATTGTCGCGCAAGCTACTCGAAGAAAATCGCGACAAGGTTGAATTGATGGCAAAAACCCTGCTTGAGTGGGAAACCATCGATGCCGACCAGATCAATGACATCATGGAAGGGCGCGAACCACGCCTGCCGAAGGCTGGCGTGCCAGCCAAGCGTGCCTCTTCCGATACGCCGCCATCGGGTGGCGTATCGCCGAATGCGCCGGCTCCGGCATAAAAAGGCTGGCTGCATGCTGCTAGGGTAATAGGATATTTTTTTGCAAGGGTGAGGAGAAATCCTCACCCTTTTTGTTTGTGGAGACATGTAATGCCGGGATTTTTGCAATGCGGTCGTTACCGATTGGCGATCGACGACGCATCGCCGCCACTGGTGATGGGTATCCTCAATATCACGCCAGATTCGTTTTCCGACAGCGGCCAGTTCCTGCCGCTGGAGGCAGCGTTATCGCATGCCGAGCAAATGATCGCCGAAGGCGCCGATCTGATCGACATTGGTGGTGAATCGAGCCGGCCAGGCGCGCCGCCACTGCCTCTCCATGAAGAATTACGGCGCATCATGCCGGTACTGTATGCATTGCGGGATTGCGGCAAGCCGCTATCGGTGGACACTTATAAGCCGCAAGTCATGCGCGAAGCGCTAGCGGCCGGAGCCGATATGATCAACGATATTCAGGGTTTTCGGGCGCCGGGCGCATTGACTGCTGTCAGCGACAGCGATTGCGGCTTGTGTATCATGCATATGCAAAATGATCCGCAAAACATGCAAGCCAATCCCCATTACCAGGATGTGGTGGACGATGTCACTACTTTCCTGCAGCGGCGAGTCACTGAAATCGAACAGGGTGGCATTGCGCGCGACCGGATGTGCATCGATCCCGGCTTCGGCTTTGGCAAAACGCTTGCGCACAATCTGGAATTGCTGAAAAATCTGGGGCAAATACGGCAGGCCTTGAATCTGCCCATTCTGGCAGGGCTGTCCCGCAAGTCGATGATCGGCGCGATCACCGGTCGCATGGTCGAAGATCGCCTGGCCGGCAGCGTGGCGGCGGCACTGGTTGCCGTCGCTAACGGGGCACGCATCGTCAGGGTGCACGATGTTGCGGCCACCGTCGATGCATTGAAGGTTTGGCAGGCGGCCAGGCAGCCATCGAGATAACAAATTGTATACATCAAGAACAGGGAGTTGCTATGTCACGTAAATATTTTGGTACCGATGGTGTACGCGGCCAAGTCGGAACGCTGCCGATTACGCCGGATTTCATCATGCGGCTGGGCTATGCCGCCGGCAAGGTGCTGACGCAAAGCGAATCCGGCAAGCAAACGGTATTGATCGGCAAGGACACCCGGATTTCCGGCTATATGCTGGAAGCGGCGCTGGAAGCCGGTTTTGCCGCGGCCGGGGTCGATGTGATGCTGGCTGGCCCGGTGCCGACGCCGGCGGTCGCCTATCTGACCCGGGCCCTGCGTTTGTCCGCAGGCGTGGTGATATCCGCATCGCACAATCCCTATCAGGATAACGGCATCAAGTTCTTTTCTGCGCAGGGCAATAAACTGCCCGATACCGTCGAAGCCGCCATTGAAGCGGCAATGGATACGCCGATCGAATGCGTGTCATCGGAAAAGCTGGGCAAGGCCAGGCGCCTGGATGACGCGCAAGGACGCTATATCGAGTTCTGCAAAAGTACCTTCCCCAATGAACTCGACTTGCGCGGCATGAAAATCGTTGTCGATTGCGCCCATGGCGCCGCTTACCATATCGCTCCCCATGTGTTTCATGAGCTGGGGGCGGAAGTCATTGCCATCGGCAATCAGCCAAACGGGCTCAATATCAACGATGGCTTCGGTGCGACCGCCCCGGCAGCGTTGTCGGCAGCCGTCAAGGAACACCAGGCAGACCTCGGTATCGCACTCGATGGTGACGCCGACCGCCTGATGATGGTCGATGGTAGCGGCCGTATCTATAACGGCGACGAACTGTTGTACATCATGGTCAAGGATCGGATGGCGACTGGTTCCCTGCCAGGCGCAGTGGGTACTCTGATGACCAATATGGCGCTGGAAGTCGCATTCAAGCAAATGGGCATTGGCTTTGCCCGTGCCAAGGTGGGCGACCGGTATGTGCTGGAAGTGCTGCAGGAACGTGGCTGGCTGGTAGGCGGCGAGGGGTCCGGCCACCTGCTGTTTCTGGACAAGCATACCACTGGCGATGGCATCGTCTCCGCGCTGCAAGTGCTGTCGGCACTGAAACGTTGCGGCAAAACGCTGCAGCAGTGTACTGAAGAATTGGTTTTATACCCGCAAACACTGATCAATGTGAAAGTGGCACCCGGGTTCGACTGGCAAAAAAAATCGGCAATGATCGACGAAAAAAATGCAGTCGAACAGGCACTGGGCGAGACTGGCCGCGTTCTCATCCGTGCTTCCGGCACCGAACCGCTGTTGCGCGTCATGGTGGAAGCCAAGAGTGCCGAGGTTGCCGAAACCATGGCACGTCGCCTGGCAAACAAGGTGCAACAATTATAAAAATCTGATCTTTTTACCTGCCGTTTTATCGCGAATATCCTCTGATCGGGCGACGCCTGAAACGGCAGAATTCACTGTGAACCTGCTGATTTTTCAATCATCCTCTACCGGCTTGTGATAAAGTTGATTTTTGGTAATTAATTGCTTGCTACCGTAAACTTAGTCAGAGTCAGGGCGCAGAAACAGGGCGTTGAGAAAGAAGGGTGGAGTGAGAAAATTTCTGGCTTCCGGACAAAACCAGTATCTGACGAGCGCATATCTGAAGTGGGGATTCGGCTTGCTGTCACTGATGTTGCTGATATTCGGGGCGGCGTTCACCTGGATTTCATGGCAGGCGCAAAAAGCGGAAGCGGCGCGCAGCCTGTCATCGGTGGCAGAGCTTGGCGGCCGGGCAGTCGACGTCTATTTCACCCAGTTTGAAAGCGCGTTCAGCATCGTTGGTCAGCAATTAGTCGAGGATGGCAGCTTTGTCGGACAGGAGCGTGCGCAATTTCTGTTGCAATGGTTTTTGCTTGAGTATCCCGCACTCAAGACGATACAAATCAAAAATAATGAAGGTCAGCTACTCGCCTCGAGTGGGGCCGAGCCTTCCACCGTAAATCCCGATTCCTACCTGCCGAAGTTATCCGAGGCAGCATCCGGCAAACGGCCGACGATCCCAATCCTGAATATTGGCTCGCTGTATATTAATCCAGTCGATAAGCAATGGATGATTCCGCTGCGCTACAGCCTGCAAACTAGGCCAGGGGCTTCCTCCTATGTGATCCATGCTGCGCTGTCATTGGCAAAACAGCAGGAGCTCTGGCAGGGCTCGGCACTGCCAGAGCAGACCATGATCGGCATGATCCGGGATGATGGTTATGTGTTAAGTCGGTATCCGGCGCCAGCCGTAGATGCAATGGGCGCATTATACGAGCGGCCGCAGACAGGACGCCTCATTATCCACTTGCGGCAGAATGAATTTCCGCAGAATGGGTTGCTGGAGGGAGCATTGACGTTAAATGATGGCACGCCATCGATGGTGGCCGTGCATCGCTTCACAAATTATCCACTTACGTTTTTTGCCGATACACCGGTAGCTTATATTCGCTCCTTGTGGTGGCAGAATGCCCAATTTACCTATTTACTGATTACCTTACTCTTCGCCGGTTTTGTCGCGATTTATTACTGGACGAACCGGCGCCAGCTGGCCTGGGAAAAGGAACGTGGGCAGTCAAATCAAAAATTCAGTCTTGCAGTCCACGCAATGGAAAATACGATGGATGGCATCATGGTGATTGATGCCGGTATGTACATTGTATCGGTCAACAAAGGGTTTACCGATGTCACCGGCTATACCGCAGAGGAAGCAATTGGACAGACGCCCAAGATGTTCAAATCGCCGTATCAGGATAAATCTTTTTACAAGGAGCTGTGGCATCGATTGCGTCAGGATGGGCGCTGGCAGGGAGAAATATGGGACCAGCGCAAAACCGGCGGCAAGTATCCATTGCTGCTGCGTCTAAGTGCAGTGCGCCCAGAGAATCAAGTGACACATTATGTTGGCACTTTTAATGACATCTCCCAATATAAAGATTATGAATCCGCCCTGGAGTTTTTGGCGAACCACGATCCATTGACCAACCTGCCCAACAGGATTTTGTTGAACAACCGCCTAGAAGATGCACTTGGAAAGGCGAAGCAGGAAAAAAGCCTGTTGTGCGTGATGTTCATTGACCTGGATCGATTCAAGATTGTGAACGATTCTTTGGGACACGAGGTTGGCGACCGTCTGCTGCAGAAAGTCGCCGAACGGCTGGTGGAGAATGTAAGACCAACCGATACCGTGGCCAGGTTGGGCGGCGACGAATTCACGGTATTGCTGGACCAATTGCGTACTATAGATGAGGCGGCGTTGATCGCGCAAAAGCTGCTTGACGCATTACAGGAACCGGCACATATCGACGAACATCAATTATATATTTCAGCCAGTATCGGCATTAGTTTCTATCCCGATGATGGGCTGGATGCCAACACTTTGCTGAAGTATGCTGATACCGCGATGTATCGTGCCAAGGAAGAAGGCCGGGATAAATTCAAGTTTTTCTCGATCGATATGAATGCGCGCGCACGTGAATTCATGATTATGGCCAATAGCTTGCGCCAAGCTCTGCAAAAGAACCAGCTGGTAATTGAATACCAGCCACGCGTCAATTTAGCCTCGGGAAAGATGGTCGGCGTGGAAGCCTTAATTCGCTGGAATCACCCTGAACTGGGGCGAATTTCACCGGAAAAATTCATTCCTCTTGCAGAAGAAACTGGCTTAATTGAGTCTATTGGCGCGTGGGTCATGCAATCGGCTTGCCTTCAGGGCAAGCAATGGCTCGATGCCGGTTTTCCATTGCAAGTGGCGGTCAACTTGTCCGTAAGGCAGTTTCGCAAGCAGGGATTGGTACAGTCGATATTGAAAACTGTTAATGACACGGGATTTCGCACAGATTTACTGGAAGTCGAAATTACCGAAAGCCTGATGATGGAAAATCCGCAGGTGATCAAGGAAACCTTGCTTGTCTTGCGCGAGCATGGCATCAAGATTGCCATCGATGACTTCGGCACCGGATATTCATCCCTCAGTTACTTGAAACAGTTTCCGATTTCTTACGTCAAGATTGACAAATCATTTGTGCAAGATACGCCCGAGGATCCGGATAGTGTCGCGATTGTAAAAACCATTATTTCAATGGCAAAAAATCTTCGTCTGGACTTGATTGCAGAAGGTGTCGAGACGCTGGAGCAACGGAACTTCCTGCTTGCTGAAGGATGTCATGATGCACAAGGTTTTTACTTTAGTCGCTCGGTACCGGCCGCTGAAATCACCGCGTTTCTCCTGCAAAAAGAAGGTAATTTCATGGCCGCGTAATTGCTCAAAACGTGACCCAAACGGCTTTTTCCAGCAACCGGACCGGCAACAAAAATTCCCGTTGTCATAGGCAGCCCGAAGGATATTGCAACAAGCATTGACCAAGTCGCCTTGCTACTGTATTATTCTAGGTTCTCGGAGTGTAGCGCAGCCCGGTAGCGCACCTGGTTTGGGACCAGGGGGTCCAAGGTTCGAATCCTTGTACTCCGACCAGTATTACCCGGACGGGCTGTCTTTGACAGCCCGTTTCTATTTGTGCCGCTGGTTTTTGCGTGCCATTCCGGTGAGTCGTCTGCAATGCACCTTTCTCTGCCCATAGCTCAGTTGGATAGAGCATCAGCCTTCTAAGCTGAGGGTCACAGGTTCGATTCCTGTTGGGCAGGCCAATCACTCCAATGACTTGGCCAATTCGTGCTGATGGTTTGTTCCCTCTGAAATTTACGTAGATGCTGTGTAGGTTGTAATGCCAAATCTCTGCGCGTCCAACACTGCTAAAAAATTTATGGGGCATGATGGCCGCTCTGCGCGAGCGTTCGATCAATAGAAATGGCGGGCAAGATCAAAACGGCGACACTCTAGACCATACTGGGCGACCGGATCAAGCTCTGGCGCTTAAGCAATCACCGGTAATTAAACGCGCGACTATGCCGGTATGGTTTTATGCAGCATGACGGGATTGCCGATCTTTTTCCTATATTCACACCGAACCTGCCCATCCGTTTCGCGCCGCTTTACTCTGCAATAGCTGTCAAGACGCTCCTGATTGGTGAGCGCACAGGTTCGGCACGTGTCAGGTGATGGGTTGTCTGAATCAATGCGCTCACCAACGCGCATCATGGCGCCAAAGCAAATTGCCATTGCCATGGAGGCCGCAACAATAACACTCAGCGTCATGAACATCATAAGTAGTGGACTAGCCATCGTTTCACCTTAGTTCGCTCCGTTTACAAAGACATTTTTCAAAGGCACGATAATCCACGGACAATATGTGATGCATTGATGCAAATCAATGAAAGTGATTCTGAGCAACTTTTGTTTTTCGGCTTACTTTGCCATGCTGGGTGTTTTAAATACATTGATTTCTCAGAAGTTGGATTGATTTTAATCAGTGGAAATATTTTCATTGAAATCATGCTCTTACATGTAAAAGCGATATGTTGCCCACAAGCTTATCCACAGAATCTGTGAGTTTCTTTTAGTAATGAAATTGAGAATGTCCTACCCTGTGAACGGATGTGCCGAGGTATTCAGGTTATATGGGCCTGCACGGATAATGGACTGCCGGCGTATGATGGCAGTCGCGAAGGGGCAGGCTTAGCCGGTCCCAACTGGTATGACTGGTTTATCCAATCACTTGCCGCTAGTGCGCGGCAGGACTGTTCACCAAATTTGTCATTCGCTCAGGCTAACTTGCTTGACTCAGGCAAGCACATAAGCTGCTGTCAAGAATGGCGGCCACAAAAAAAGCCCGCAAACCTTACGGTGCGGGCTAAATCCAATTCATTGAGATTTGGAGGAGACAGGAAAACTATACCGTTGCTCCAAGTAAATATCCGCTTTATTTTGCGAATGACTGGTATTTCCGTTGGTTATAACATCGATGATGCAGGCTTGTCTTTATCAGAAAATTATCGCGTCAGGTCTGGCAGTTATACCGAAATGACGGTCAATGAGGGCGTTGGCCGCTGCTGGTATGCTCCGCTACCGGTTCGGAAATTTCGGATAGCGCTTCTCCAGCGGCTTGCGTATCGCCGGTATTGATCGAAATGTCACCGAGGCTGACAATGCCAGTCAATCGCTTGTCCTGATTGACGACCGGCAGGCGCCGCACCTGAAGATCTCCCATATTGCGTGCTACATCATTGACATCGTCATCTTCAAAACAGTATTTGACGTCGTCGCTCATCACGTCCCTGACCTTGGCGTCACCACCTTTTCCTTGCGCAAGACCGCGCACGACGATATCGCGGTCGGTAATCATGCCAACCAGGCGATCACCTTCGCCGACCGGAAGAACGCCGCAGTCACCGTCCGCCATCATTTTGGCGGCGTCCAAAATACTCTGGTCAGGGTTGGCCACGCGGACATCGCGGCTCATTGCTTCAGCTACTCGCATGATGATTCTCCTAGTAAGTAAATAAAAACAACAGTTACAAGAAGGGCGATCTAGTGCCCTTCCGAAAAAGGCACCAGCCGGCAAGCTGGTGCGGCCCTCTCCGGTCTCAATCAATGAAAGAATTGGCCTACTGCAGACTGCGATTGCGATTGCGGCCTGGCGGCATCATGTGGCGCGATGCCGCTCTCGATAAAATTCTTCATCCGCATCAGATCGTCGTCCAGCTTTTGCTTTGGATCGCTTCCCAGCAAAACCGCCAGCATTTGTCCCAACGCGCCTGCCGGTGGCCGATATGACATGCGAACAGTGACGCGCGTGCCATGCTCCGACGGTTCAAGCCGGATCGTTCCGGCATGCGCGAATGCGGCATTGGGTTCACTTTCCCAGGCCAGTATGTGTGGACGCATGTGCTGGGTGAGCACCGCGTGCCATTCGATGCGGGTGCCGGCCGGGCCGTGCACGATCCAGTGAGAGCGTAAATTGCCAAGGTCTTGCACTGCGAGCACATGTGACATGAAGCGCGGGAAGTTTTCATATTTTTCCCAAGCATCAAATACGGTTTCAGGCGGCGCATCAATATCGATCGTTTTTTGCAGCACAATCGTCCGGGCATCGGGGCCGACCCCGATTAATTGGGTCAAACGCTGGTTAGCCACGCCGCGCGCCAGCAGTGCCGCGCCGACGGCGGCCAGCGCCATGCCGGCAGGCGTTCTGCGGGCCAGCCCATACGCGCCAAGTGCACCGCCGCCAATGGTGGCAAGCCCGCGTGATGCGGGCGTCCAGTTGTCATGCCGCCATCCAGTTCGCATCGGCGCTTTTCGGCCTGGTCCCTGCAAGGCGGCCACACCGCTCGCGTTTGTGTGGGCTTCCATCCGGTCGTCTATGCCGGTCACACCCCGCAGGCCTTGCACCAGCTTCAGCAATCCAGGCTTTTCATGGGCAAGTATCGGCCCGCTCAAGGCTATGTGACCATTCTGTGCTGCCACTTGTATGGCGTGCGGATGGGATACGGCGCGACCGAGTTGAGCACGGACCCTGGCAATGAGTTTCTGATCATCCGGGGTTTTGCTTCGAATAAAGAGCATGCGCTGTATCCTGGCTCGGGCACCTTCGAGTCGGTTGGTCAGATCGCGCATTGCTACGTCGCGTGCCTCAGCGCTCGCGTGCACCATGCTATTCATCTTGTCGCGCGTCACGGCACGGCGACGCCTGCCCTGGTCCGGGTCGGCAAAATACATGGCAACGGCACCGAGTGCAGCGCCAGCCATCCATTTTTCCCATCCTTGGTTCTTTGTAGACAGTTTTTTCATAATACGGCCCTTTCGTGTAATGTCAGTGGTCACGGATTAGTCGATGCCATTTCTCCCGGCTGTGTCAGATGACGTGCGAACCATTCGGTTGCCAGCATGGCAACCGCTTCAAGTTTGCCGGGTTCTTCAAACAAATGCGTGGCACCCGGTACGATGTCGAATCGCTTTTCGCATCGAAGCACGGCATAGGCAGCTTGATTCAATTCGATGACGCCGTGATCCAGACCGCCGACGATAAAAAGAGTGGGTGCACGGACCTGTTTCAGCGCAGGCTCTCCCGCTAAATCGGGCCGGCCGCCGCGTGACACGATGGCGGCGACCTGCGCCGCAGGCGCCGCCGCGGCCTGCAGTGCGGCCGCTGCGCCGGTACTGGCGCCAAACAAGCCCAGCGCAACATCGGCGGTGGCGTTATATCCACGCAACCAGTCGATGGTGGCAGCCAGTCGGCGCGTCAATAGACTGATATCAAAGCGTGTCTGGTAATCCTGGTCTTCGCGTGCGCTTAGCAAGTCGATCAATAGCGTTCCCATGCCTGCGTTACGCAATCTGGCTGCGACATAATTGTTACGCGGGCTAAAGCGGCTGCTGCCACTGCCATGTGCAAATAAAATGATGCCGATCGGATCGTGCGGCATTTCCAGCATGCCTTCGATCCGCACCGAATCGGTATCGAGCTGAATCAGTTCATTGTGCATCGTCTGCGACATCATGTTTCTCAACTCGCCAATAGCGCTTACCTGCGGTTATCCGACCTGCTGCTATTATCGAAATGCGCTGCGGCATTTACGACCTTGTCAGAAATTGTGGCTTGGTGTTGGGTCTGGGCGCGATGGCCGGCATCCAGCAGGTGGATTACTTCATCATCGGAAGTTTGATCGAAGTGTTCATACCATTGCCCGACTGCGTAAAACGGCTCCGGCATGCGAAGGCAGACGATTTCATCGACGATCTCACCGATTGCCTGGCAGGTTTGCGGTGCAGCCACGGGAACTGCGACAACAACCCGTGCCGGCATGCCGGCACGGGTTGCCTGCACCGCAACCCGCATGGTCGAGCCGGTTGCCAGGCCGTCGTCGACCAGAATGACGGTATAGTCTTTCAGCTCAGGCGCTGGCCGGTTGGCCCGGTACAGCTTTTCTCGGCGGACTAATTCCGCTTCCTCGCGGCGCATGATGGCCTCGACGGCATCCTTTGGAATGCCAAGTGTTTTCATTACATCAGGTTGAAGTACCGACCAGCCACCAGCCGCAATGGCGCCCATTGCGTATTCTTCTTGCCCGGGTACGCCGAGTTTGCGCACCAGCAGGATGTCCAGCAGCACACCCAATGCCTGCGCAACTTCAAAACCAACCGGTACTCCACCGCGTGGCAATGCCAGTACCAGTACATCGCTGCGTCCGGCATAGGCAGACAAATGCGCAGCCAGTAATTTACCGGCCTCCTGTCTATTTTTAAAGCGACTCAGATTTGTCATGGCAATTTCGAGTTTCGAATGTCGGCTACCGCTATCAATAGATTGCCACACGCGATTTGGTATGGCGGGGTGCTGGCGAAAGCGCTTCAAGTTGACTTGGGAAAAGCAATCATTCGGCGCCCATGTTTTATCCTGTTTTGACTATTTACTCGCCAACTGGATCACTCCGAAAAGCGCGTTTCATTATGCGCGCTGGTACAGGCCGATCAGTTCTGCTTGCTGGATCACATGGCCATGCATCGCCTGTTCAAGTTGCGCCTTGCCTGGATGGCGCAGGTCCGGTAATTGCACGTCGAGCGCATACAATTTGTGTATGTAACGATGACGGCCAATCGGCGGGCAAGGGCCGCCGTATCCAGGGTTTTTCCAGTCATTGATGCCCTCACGCGTACCCTGAGGCAAGTTTTGTGAAGACACGCCCTGTGGCAAGCCGCTGCAGCTTGCGGGCAGGTTATAGAGTACCCAGTGCACCCAAGTACGTTGTGGCGCAGCCGGATCGGGTGCATCGGGATCGTCGACAATCAGGGCCAGACTCTGTGCATCCGGCGATACGCCAGACCAGGATAGAGGCGGCGATACATTGCTGCCATCGCAAGTATGGATCGCAGGCATCGCTGTTCCAGCATGAAATGCTGCGGATGTCAGGGCCATGCTCATCACTTTTCCTTTCCAAAGCATAGCGGCGCTACGATATGTCAGGAGCTTGTGCGGATGATGTTGATAAACCGGCCAAGAACCAGTGACCAACATTGGACCGGATGGATTGGCTGATGTTGCGCCAACATTCCGGAGTCCAGTGTCGATCTGCGTTTGCTCAAAATAGCTTGTTGCAAGAGATTCATGTTTTGTCTTCAAAAGAGCGTTCTGATCCCTGCTGGAATGCACCGTATCACCCTTAGTTTCGCCTTGGTTATCCGGAACCGTGACCGGATTTCAGGGTCTTATCGTTATGATAATGATGGTGCAGCCTGCAATATTTGATTGATCGTTGAATGATGGGTTGTTGATTGTGCTTACGTGGCACAGTGATTGCTCATATCTGACATGACTAAATTAGTTTGCCGCTACCTTATTGCGAACTAATTGCCAATCAATATCGCGGCTGGCCCGAACAGGATAGGGTTTTGAACCGGATTGGTTATTGTCAGGTAATAACGGTCTGCTGCTCGCATGCCGGATGTCGCTTGGGGGCGGAATTTTATGAGGTGGGAAGACCAAAGGGCGGTGAAGGCTGGCACCAAAAAATAGAATCAAGTCCATAAACGAAGGGAGTGATTACCTAGCAAGGAGTGAGGAAATGTTCAAGCATGTTCTTTTGCCGACTGATGGTTCGCCCTTGTCTGAAGCCGCAATCCGTAAGGGTATACAATTTGCCAAAATGGCTGGGGCCAAAATAACCGGGTTTTATGCCAAGCCGGATTTTCATACGCTGACACTGGATGCCGAGATGTTGGAAGATACTCAGGCTGAGTTCGAGAAAAACAGTCGGACGCGCGCGGAAAAATATCTTTCCCAGATCGAACGGGCAGCCACTGAGGAAGGCGTGTCATGCCAGACTTTGTCCGTGGTCAGCGATCAACCGCACGAGGCAATTATTGCAGCAGCGAATACAAACGCCTGCGATCTGATTGTGATGGCATCGCACGGCAGAAGTGGATTGAAAGGCATCTTGCTAGGCAGTGTCACCCAAAAGGTATTGACTCACACAGTGCTGCCGGTGCTGGTAATTCGATAAATACAGGCGGCTAACGACACAGTCATTGATGCTGCGTTCGGGCGGATCACTTACTTTGTAACCTACTGAGCCTACTTGCTCGGATTAAGCAGCGCATTCGAGCAAATATTTTTCAGACATCCGCCGTGCTTTAATTCTGGCTCGTTCGCCGGCTTTGCCGGTGGCAAGTGCTGCGTCTTCGTCACTCCATTTTCTTCGCTGCGCCAAACCGGCACATTTCTTTTGTTTTGCAGCAGCTACTTTGGCGGCTTGTTGCCGCTCTTTATCTTCCTTTTCCTCCCGCTTGTGGCGCGCATTTTCAAGACGCTTGAGTTCGGCTTTTTGGCGCACCAATTGCTGATCGGTTGATGACGGTGCCGGCGAAATCGTATTGAACGATGTATCGATAGTGCTGGACGCTCCGCTGCTGCATGGGATATCACTGTAGCTGATCGCGCGATTTGATTCGCACTTGTAAATGGACAACGCTGGCAGGGGCATTAACCAGAGCAGGCTGATATAAAGGAGTCGCCGCATAAATGATCGAAATTTAAATGAGCTTGCCGGGATTCATCAGGTTCAACGGGTCAAGCGCTTGCTTGAGGACTTTTTGCAATCGCATTTCCACATCCGATTTATAGCGGATGACCTCGTCCCGCTTGAGTGCCCCGAGTCCGTGCTCAGCCGAAATCGAGCCTTTGAAGCTGTGCACGCTGTCGTGCACCACCAGGTTGATTTCTGCTTGCCGGGCGATGAAGGCATCTTCTGCGGCACCGGCGGGAGCCGATACGTTGTAGTGCAGATTGCCGTCGCCAAGATGGCCGAATGTCACCATGCGGCAGCCGGGAAACTGCTGTTCCAGCAGGCGATCCGTGGTATCGATGAACTGGCCAACAAGGGAAATCGGCACGGCGATATCATGTTTGATATTCTTGCCTTCCTCGGCTTGGGCAAGCGGAATATGCTCACGCAATTGCCACAGGCTTGCCGATTGCGCAATCGAGGTTGCTGCGATGGCATCCTGAATCAAATCGTTTTCCAGTGCGCTGGCAACGACTTCTTCCAGCATCCGGTTGGCATGTTCTTCGGATTCGCTATCGGATATTTCAAGCAGCACGTACTGCGCATGCGGTTCGGCAAAGGGCAGGCGCAACTGTGGAAAATGCCGATGCACCAGCTCCAGGCAGAAAGCCGACATCAGTTCGAATCCGGTGAGGGCGTCGCCGCAGCGTTGCCGGGCTAGCGACAATAACTTGAGGGCATCGTCCGGGGTGCGCATCGCCGCAAAGGCTGTCAACTGCGCTTGCGGCTGCGGGTAGAGCTTCAGCACGGCAGCGGTAATGATGCCAAGCGTGCCTTCGGCGCCGATGAACAAATCGCGCAGATCGTAGCCGGTATTGTCCTTGCGCAGGCCGCGCAAGCCATGCCAGATTTCGCCCTGGGCGGTGACGACTTCGACCCCGAGACACAGTTCGCGGGCATTCCCGTAACGCAGTACCGCAGTGCCACCGGCATTGGTGGACAGGTTGCCGCCGATGGTGCAGCTGCCTTCCGCCGCCAGCGACAGCGGAAACAGTCTGCCGGCGTCGGCGGCCGCATCCTGGACATTTTTCAAAATGCAGCCTGCCTCCGCGACCAGGGTGTCATTGATGACATCGACTTCGCGGATCCGGTTCAGACGGGTCAGCGACAACACGATCGCCTGTCCGCTTTGATCCGGCACGCTGCCCAGCACCAGCCCGGTGTTGCCACCCTGCGGCACGACCGGCACCAGGTGCTGATTGCAAAGCCGCACGATTGCCGCGACTTCTTCGGTCGAACCGGGTTTGACGATCGCCAGTGCCGCGCCGGTAAAGCGCTGGCGCCAATCGGTCAGGTAGCCAGCTTGGTCAGCAGATTCGGTCAGCACATGCGCGGCACCGACAGCGTTACGGCATTGGTCGAGAAAAGCATTCATTTGGCAGCTTTTTCAATGGTTTGTTTGGCCAGCTGCTTGGCAGCCTTCTTGTAAGGACGCAGATAACAGAGCGCGCTGAAAAAAAAGATGCTGCTTAGCGCTACTTCGATCCAGCCCAGCATGGCCGAGGTCGGATCACGATCACTGGTGGCGCGCACAATCCCTTCGGTAAAGAAAATCAGGATCAGCATCGATGACCATTGCAGGGTATAGACATCGCGCCGGATCACGCCGGCCAGCGGCAGAAGCAAGGGCAGCACCTTCAATACCATCCAGGACCCGCCGGGGCGCAGGGGTGCCAGGAATAATTCCCAGGCAATCCCCAGGATGATCAGCCCCACCAGGCTGAAAATGGCGGCAATATGGCAAATCCTGGACATCGTCTGACTCATCATGCGTGCCCTAGCTGGCGTGCGGTTTGTGCCAGCCTTTTGCCGAGCGCAATCGTCAAGGATCTGGTCTCTTCCGAAAAATGATTGTCGCCATTTAATCCGGCCCAATGGCTGGCGCCGTACGGCGTGCCGCCAGTCTTACTGGCCATGAGTTCTGGCAGGGTATAGGGCAGGCCCATTACCAGCATCCCGTGATGCAGAAGGGGAATCATCATCGTCAACAGCGTCGCTTCCTGACCGCCGTGCAGGCTGGCGGTCGATGTAAACACACAAGCTGGCTTGCCGGCCAGCGATCCGGCCATCCATTGGGTGCCGGTGCCGTCCCAGAAATACTTCATGGCCGAAGCCATGTTGCCGAACCGGGTCGGCGAGCCAAGCGCCAATCCGGCACACGTTTCCAGGTCGCTCAGTTCGACATACGGCGCGCCGTCCTGCGGGATGTCCGGCTCGACTGCCTCGGCAACCGTCGACACTGCAGGGACGGTACGTAACCGTGCATCGCAGCCGGCGACACTTTCGACGCCTTGGGCAATCAGTTCAGCCATCTTGCGGGTGGCGCCATGGCGCGAGTAATAGAGAACCAGAATGGTAAGGTTGGATGTGCTCATAGTTGGTATTATAGGGCGCTTTGCCGCCTGGCCTCATGCATCTGGCCGCAAGACTATGTTATCCACCATCGGTACGCCATGACGCAATCCGGATTTTTTTCATTCTTTCAAAAATTTTCCTGGTCCCAGGTCCAGGACTTGTTTCGCTTCGCGTCCAGGCGCCTGGATGAAGAGCATTTGTCCGAAGTGGCCGGCAGCCTGACCTTTACCACGGTGCTGGCAGTGGTGCCGATCCTGACGATTGCATTCGCCATTTTTACGGTATTTCCAGTATTCAATACGTTCAGGGCTGCGCTGGAAGGGTATTTCATCCAAAACCTGATGCCGAAGTCGATTGCCAATAGCATCCTCGGTTACCTGAACCAGTTTGCTGCCAAATCGAAGGGGTTGTCGGCGGTGGGGGGGGTGCTGCTGATCCTGACAGCGATTGCAATGCTGTCGATGATCGACCGGGTTTTCAATCAAATCTGGCGCGTCAAAACTGCGCGTCCGTTAAAGCAGCGAATTTTGGTTTACTGGGCAATCATGACGTTGGGACCCTTGCTGATCGGAGTATCGATCAGCGTCACGTCCTACGTATTTACGGCCACCAGCAGCGTCGTACTGAAGCAGTCGGGACTGGGTACCATCGTCTATACCCTGATTTCGGTGCTGCTGAACACCGGCGCATTCACGCTATTGTATCTCGCCGTGCCGAACCGGCTGGTGGACTGGCGTGATGCGATGTGCGGCGGCTTGCTGGCTGGCGTGGCATTCGAAATCGCCAAGCGGTTGTTCGCTTTTTACATCACCAAGTTTCCTACCTATACCGTAATTTACGGTGCGGTGGCGGCGATTCCGATCTTCCTGATCTGGATCTATCTATTCTGGATGATTACCCTGGCAGGGGCGTTGCTGGCGGCGGCACTGCCCGTCGTCAAATATGAACGTTGGTGGCATGTCGCGACGCCCGGCAGTGCCTTTGTTGATGCAATGGCGATCTTGCAGGTGCTGTATGGAGCACGCGAGTCCGGGACCTCAGCCTCGGTCGATGCCCATGCCATTCGCACCCAGACACGGCTCGGGTTTGACGAACTGGAAAGCCTGTTGACCAAAATGCTGGATGCCGGCTGGGTCGGGCGAATCAAGCTGGATGTCCCGAAACGCGTGCAGTGGGGCAAACATATCACCCAAGGCCTGGATCGCTGGGCGCTAATCGCCAACCCGCGGCAATTGATGGTGGCCGATGTCTACCGCCTGTTTGTCTTCAATGCCGCGCACAATGTCACGCTCGCCAAGCAAGTTGAAGCTGCGGTCGAACAGGGTTTGCAGCAAACGCTGTCCGTCCATTTTGATGCCTCCAGGCAATTACCAGCTTAATTTTCATGGATGGCTGCCACCTAATGGCCAATCGGAAGATGATGACGGTCAGGAAGATCATGGTTGACAGGCGGCTCCTGCGTGACAACTGCCGTACCGTGCAATCCGGATTGGCCAGCCACGTCATGCAAGCCAGCGCGCAGTTTGGTACGGTACCAGAGACCTGCTGCCGACAGCGATCAGGTAAATGCCGGTATTGATCGATCCGATTTTGCCTGCAATGACGCTAGATTTTTGCCGGTGCATACGTTACATTGCAATACAAGAACTACAACATATCGGGGTGAAACATGAAAGTCTCTGAAATTCTGAAGGTAAAGGGCGATATTCTTTACACGGTAACGCCCGACACGCCGATGCTCGATGCCGTGCATACCATGGCAGAAAAGGATATCGGTTCGCTGGTGGTCATGGAATTTGGCACCCTGGTCGGGATGCTGAGTTTTCGGGAAGTCATGAAAACCATGGATCGCAATAACGGTTCGGTTGGCAATGACACGGTGCGCAAGCACATGGATGACCACCCGATCACCATCACGCCGGATACCGAGGTCAATGAAGTACGGCGTATCATGCTGGAAAAGCATGCCCGTTACGTACCGGTAATGGATGCCAAGACGCTGCACGGGGTGATCTCGTTTTACGACGTGGCGAAAGCCGTGCTGGAAGCGCAAAGCTTTGAAAACAAGATGCTCAAGGCCTATATCCGCGACTGGCCGGGTGAGGGCGACGAGTAGGCATTGAAGCGGTAGCAAAATTGCTGCATACAGACAGCCGTTCAGCGCAATGTAATCTCGCGATGAACGGCTTTTTCATGCCTGAAACGCGCGCCGGCATAAGACGGCAGGTATTGCGCAATGCAACCTTTTGAAAATCGCGGACGTTCGCGTTTGGCCGGATTACACTGGCCGCAATCTGCAATTTCCGGTTTGCCCGATTCATTTTTTTAACAGCGACATGCGTCAATCCAGCCAGTTTTCCCTGCTCAAGCAGCGCCGTTTCGGTCCATTTTTCTGGACCCAGTTTTTTGGCGCCTTCAACGACAATGTCTTCAAGACAGCGCTGTTGACGATTCTCACCTACGATACCCTGAGCTGGACCACGATGGATCCCGGTCTGCTGAACAATCTGATTCCCGGCCTGTTCATTTTGCCCTTCGTCCTGTTCTCGGCGACTGCGGGCCAGCTGGCCGACAAGTTTGAAAAGTCGCGCCTGATACGCTATGTCAAGCTGCTGGAAATCCTGATCATGGCGATTGCCGCTTTCGGCTGGATGACGCACAACCTGTGGCTGCTGATTGCTGCCGTGGCCGGCATGGGATTGCACTCGACCATGTTTGGTCCGGTCAAATATGCATATCTGCCGCAACATCTGAAATCGGAAGAGTTGATCGGCGGCAATGGTGTGATTGAAATGGGCACCTTCGTCGGCATCCTGCTTGGGGAAGTGCTGGGCGCGGTGCTGATTGTATACCAACCGTGGGGGCTGGAACTGGTAACTGCCGGTACCATTGCGATCGCCATTATCGGCTGGCTCACCAGTCGCGCGATTCCGGATTCGCCGGCGGCGCAGCCGGACTTGACAATCAATTGGAATTCGCTGACCGAGACAGTGCGCAACATTAACTTTTCTCGGCAAAATCGGCCGGTGTTCCTGTCAATATTGGGCAACTCCTGGTTCTGGTTTTATGGTGCGATTTTCCTTGCACAATTTCCCGTCTATGCAAAGGTGAACTTGCATGGCGACCATAGTGTATTCGTATTGCTGCTGACCGCATTTTCACTTGGCATTGGGGCCGGGTCGCTGCTGTGCGAGCGATTGTCAGGCCACAAGGTGGAAATTGGCCTGGTGCCGTTCGGTTCGATCGGCTTGACGGTATTCGGATTTGATCTGTTTCTGGCCAGTCAGGGGTATATCAATACGGCGACCGTTGATTTTGCCGGCTTCGTTACCCAGCAGGGCAGCTGGCGCATCCTGTTCGATTGCGTGATGATCGGCATCTTCGGCGGCTTGTATATCGTGCCGCTGTTTGCCGTGATCCAGACGCGCTGCGATCGTCAGCATATGTCGCGCACGATCGCCGGCATGAATATCATGAATGCCATGTTCATGGTGGCCGCTGCACTGGTCGCGATGGTGTTGCTGAACATGGGATTTACCATCCCGCAGATTTTCATGGCGACTGCGCTGATGAATGCGGTGGTGGCCATCTATATTTTTTCGCTGGTGCCCGAGTTCCTGATCCGTTTCATTGCCTGGCTGCTGATTCATACCATACACCGGGTGCGCTGGATCGATACCGACCGCATTCCCGATGAAGGCGCTGCAGTACTGGTCTGCAATCATGTCAGTTATGTCGATGCGATCGTCATCATGGCAGCCAGTCCGCGCCCGATCAGATTCGTGATGGATCACCGCATTTTCAAGATACCGCTACTGTCCTGGATTTTCAAGACCGCCAAGGCAATCCCGATTGCCTCTGCCAAGGAAGATCCTTGGCTGATGGAAAAATCCTTCGTCGATATTGCGCAGGCGCTGCATGATGGCGAGCTGGTCTGCATCTTCCCCGAAGGAAAGTTGACGGCGAGTGGTGAATTGAACGAGTTTCGTAGCGGTATTCAGAAAATCATCGATCGTACGCCGGTGCCGGTCATTCCGATGGCACTGTGCGGCTTGTGGGGCAGCATGTGGACCCGCAGTGCCGGCAATCCGTTCGGCCGTTCATTCAAGCGCGGTCCCTTATCGCGGCTGGCGCTGGTGGTCGGTCAGCCGGTGGCGCCGATGCAGGCAACCCCGGAATTGCTGCAGCAGCAGGTCGCGTCCTTGCGCGGCGACTGGAAATAGGGAAAACAGGTGTTGCGCGCCGCTTCTAATGCGGTTTGCCTTGACGGTTTGGTCGGCCATCCGGTCGACAAATGAACCTCGGAAACGGCATGACACTGGTAAAATGACCTTTTTTCGCTATTCTCATTCCTGATCATGTCTGGCAATACGTTCGGCACCTTATTTACTGTTACCACCTTTGGCGAATCCCATGGCAAGGCGATTGGCTGCGTAGTGGATGGCTGCCCGCCAGGCATGCTGCTGTCGGAAGCTGATATTCAGCCTGAGCTGGATCGCCGCAAGCCGGGCACGTCGCGCCACGTGACCCAGCGTCAGGAATCCGATACCGTGGAAATTCTGTCCGGCGTGTTCGAAGGTCGCACCACCGGCACGCCGATCTGCCTGATGATCCGTAACGAAGACCAGCGCAGCAAGGATTATGGCAATATCACCGAAACCTTTCGTCCAGGCCATGCCGACTATACCTACTGGCACAAATACGGCATTCGCGATCCGCGTGGTGGTGGCCGTTCTTCCGCGCGCTTGACGGCACCAGTGGTGGCCGCTGCCGCCATCGCCAAGAAATGGTTGCAGCAAAAGTACGGCACTACGTTCAAGGGATGCATGAGTCAGCTCGGCGACATTGCGATTCCCTTCGAATCCTGGGATCAGGTGCCGAACAATCCGTTTTTTGCCGCCAATGCCAGCATCCTCCCCGAGCTGGAGCAATACATGGATGACTTGCGCGGTGCCGGCGATTCCTGCGGCGCGCGCATCGATGTGGTTGCCCAGAATGTCCCGATCGGCTTGGGAGAGCCGATTTACGACAAGCTCGACGCTGAAATTGCCTATGCCATGATGGGAATTAATGCCGTCAAGGGCGTGGAAATCGGTGCCGGATTCAAGTCGATTACCCAAAAGGGCACCGAACACGGCGATGAATTGACGCCGGCCGGATTTGCCACCAACCATTCGGGCGGGGTGTTGGGCGGCATTTCAACCGGTCAAGACATTACCGTATCAATTGCCATCAAGCCGACTTCCTCCATCCGCACGCCGCGACAATCGATTGACAAGGCGGGCACGCCGATCCAGGTCGAGACCTTTGGCCGCCATGACCCCTGCGTCGGCATTCGCGCAACACCAATTGCAGAAGCGATGCTGGCACTGGTGTTGATGGATCACGCTTTGCGGCATCGTGCGCAGTGCGGAGATGTTCATGTCGATACGCCTCAGATCGCGGCCCAGGCCCCTGCCAAGTAATTTACTGCCGGCACGGTAAAGGCTTGTACTTGCCGGCCGCAGGTGTTCATGTGCGAACATTTGGCCCTGTTTTGCCAAATTACCAAATGGTATGGCCGATAGGTTAAAACCAGCCTGGCAGCATGAGTGCGGCAGGGTACATGGCTGAATTGGTTGTTGTCGCGGCTTTTCTCTTTCAAAAAATATCCTTCTCGTGTCCCTTGTTGCCTGGCCCAAGCAATCTGTTCATTTCGCGCTGTTTTTCTTTGCGTTTTATGGCTACATAGGCGTATTTTCGCCCTATGCCAGCCTGTTTTTTGCCGACAAGGGAATGACAGCACCGCAAATTGCGTTGCTGATGTCGCTGATGCAAATTCTGCGCATTGTCGGGCCGACCATCTGGGGCGCAATTGCCGACCATACCCAGAAAAGAGCAATGGTCTTGCGGCTGACCGCACTGGCGGCAGCCATCATGTTCTGCGGATTTTTCTTCGGCAGCACTTTCACGCATTTTCTCTTGGTCATGGTCGCGGTGAACGCGTTTACCAGTGCCCAGGCACCGGTATCGGAAGCGCTGATGCTATCCGAGATGAAGGGCGATCTGACCCATTACGGACGGATCAGGCTATGGGGTTCGGTCGGATTCATAGCCTCGGCAACGCTGGCCGGCTATCTGCTGGACTGGTATGGCATTGGCATGCTGCCCTGGATCGTGTTGCTGCTGCTGACGTCGGTGTTTGCCGTCAGCGTCCGTTTGCAAGAGTCGGCGCCGGTGCCGGTTCACCCTGAAACACCTTCGGTCATGAGTCTGCTTGGCCAGCGCGAAGTCATTGCTTTTTTTGCGTCCGCGTTCCTGATGCTTGCTGCGCATGCGGCACTGTACGTGTTTTATTCTTTATACCTGGCGCAAATCGGCTACAGCACAACGGTGATAGGCTTGATGTGGTCGCTTGGGGTGGTAGCGGAAATCGTATTTTTTTATTATCAGGCGCCGATTTTCCGGCGTTTCGGCGTCCAGACGCTCTTGCTGGCCAGTCTGCTGCTGGCCGCAGTGCGGTTTGCGATGATTGGCTGGTTCGCTCAATCGCTGATCGGTTTATTGATTGCACAGATTTTGCATGCAGCGACATTCGGTACCCATCATTCAGCATCGGTAGCGATGCTGCAGCGCTGGTTTTCCGGACCGCTGCAGGCACGCGGGCAAGCCTTGTACACCAGTATTGCCTACGGGCTAGGCGGCAGCATGGGAGGCTTGATTCTGAGCGTTTTTTGGGACCGGTTTGGCGCACAATCGGTTTATTACTTGGCTGCAATATTTGCATTAGGTGCTGCAATTTGTGCAAAATTGTCATTCCGCTGGCAACCACACCATAAGGTAAGAAAATGAATCTTCCATTCCGGCAGGCTTTTTTTAATGTGGCTTTCGTGGCGTTCGCTGCCTGCTCGCTGAGCGCATGCGAAACCGTACAGACCACCCAAAGCGGCGTGGTCGGCGTCGACCGCAAGCAAATGATGGCGGTGTCGTCAGAACAGATCAATCAGGCGTCGGAGCAGGCTTATGAAAAAGTGATTGCGCAGGAGCGCGCCAAAGGCACGCTGAACCGCAACCCCGGGCAAGTTGGCCGGGTGCGGGAAGTCGCAAAGCGCCTGATCGCGCAAACACCGGTTTTTCGGCCGGATGCCCGCAACTGGCAATGGGAAGTCAATGTGATTACCTCACCGGACGTCAATGCCTGGTGCATGCCGGGTGGGAAAATAGCGGTCTATACCGGGTTGCTCGAAAAGTTGCAGCTCAGCGATGACGAACTGGCAGCCGTCATCGGTCATGAAATGGCGCATGCATTGCGCGAGCATTCCCGTGAGCGGGCATCCGAACAGGCGGTCGCCGGGGCCGGTATTTCGATTCTGGCCGCCGCGATCGGACTGGGCGATATCGGCCAAAAAGGCATGGAATACGCCTATATGGGCTTGCTCGGTCTGCCGAATTCGCGTCGTCATGAAACCGAATCCGATCGCATCGGCGTCGAGATTGCCGCCCGCGCCGGCTACAATCCGCAGGCTGCGGTGACACTGTGGCAAAAAATGGGGCAGATGGGTGGCGCCGAACCAATCAAGTTCCTGTCGACCCATCCCTCGCAGCAGGACCGTTTAAGTGATCTGACGCTCTATGCACAGCGGGTCATGCCGCTGTATGAGCAAGCCAAACGACGATAATGCTTGGTGAATTGTCATGAAAAACGCCCGCAGCAGACTTTGCGGGCGTTTTTCATTGGGAATTACGCAGCAGCTCGCTGGGTTCAGAGCGGGCAAATATGGCATAATCAAGGACTATTTTCTTGATTTTGCGCATACTCGGACTTATTGAAACATGGCTCAAACCCTCTACGACAAACTCTGGGATTCGCACGTCATTGATGCCGGCGAGGATGGCACCACCATTCTGTATATCGACCGGCATCTGCTGCATGAAGTCACCAGTCCGCAGGCATTCGAAGGCTTGAAGCTGGCTGCTCGCAAGCCATGGCGCGTTGGTGCCAACCTGGTGGTGGCCGATCACAATGTGCCGACTACCGACCGTGCCAACGGCATTGCCGACCCGGTTTCACGGCTGCAGGTCGAGACGCTGGACGACAATGCCAAGCAATACGGCCTGACCTATTTCAGCATGCGCGACAAGCGCCAGGGCATCGTGCACGTGATCGGGCCCGAGCAGGGCGCAACCTTGCCTGGCATGACGGTGGTATGCGGCGACTCGCATACGTCGACTCACGGCGCATTCGGCTGCCTGGCGCATGGCATCGGTACCTCGGAAGTCGAGCATGTGCTGGCAACGCAGACCCTGCTGACCAAGAAATCCAGGGCAATGCTGGTGCAGGTCGATGGCAATATGCCGGTCGGCGTAACGGCCAAGGATATCGTGCTGGCGGTAATCGGCAAGATCGGCACCGCGGGCGGTACCGGTTACGCGATCGAATTCGGTGGCTCCGCGATTCGCGCGTTGTCGATGGAAGGCCGCATGACTGTGTGTAACATGGCCATTGAAGCGGGCGCACGTGCCGGCATGGTGGCGGTCGACGACACCACCATCGATTACGTCAAGGGGCGGCCGTTTTCACCGGTCGGGCCGCACTGGGAGCGGGCAGTATCGTACTGGCGTACCCTGCATTCCGACCCGGGGGCACGGTTTGACCTGGTGGTAACCTTGAATGCTGCCGATATCAAGCCGCAGGTCACCTGGGGCACCTCGCCCGAGATGGTGGTGTCGGTTGACGCGCGCGTGCCAGACCCGGACAAGGAAAAGGACGCCGTCAAGCGCGACGCGATGGAAAAGGCGCTGGTCTACATGGCCCTGAAACCGAACACGCCAATTGAAGATATCCGTATCGACAAGGTCTTTATCGGTTCCTGCACCAATTCGCGGATCGAAGATCTGCGCGCAGCGGCCGCCGTCGTACGCGGCAAGTTCCGGGCATCCAATGTCAAGCTGGCGATGGTGGTGCCGGGTTCGGGCCTGGTCAAGGAACAGGCCGAGCGCGAAGGACTGGACAAGATTTTCCGGGATGCCGGCTTCGAATGGCGTGAGCCTGGCTGCTCGATGTGTCTGGCGATGAATGCCGATCGTCTGGAGCCGGGCGAGCGCTGCGCATCGACTTCGAACCGCAATTTCGAGGGCCGTCAGGGACAGGGCGGCAGAACCCATCTGGTGTCGCCGGCGATGGCCGCGGCGGCCGGTATTGAAGGGCATTTCGTCGATGTGCGTAAGCTGGGTTGATCTGTCCAAGGGAGAATAAAATGAAAAAACTAATTACTTTGCTGTGTGCGTTCATGGTGCTGAGTGCCTGCCAGACCATGGAAGGTTTTGGCAAGGATGTGCAGAAAGTGGGTTCAAAAGTGGAAGACGCTGCCAAAAAATAGGCAGCATTAAGCATCTGTATCACGCGTTTGCAATAAGCATTTGCAATAAGCATTTGCATTCACCGATCGGCTGTCATTGGGACAGATGGAATGCGTGGTGGTCGGTGAAATTCCTGGTCATTCTGAGATAGAGCATGGATAAATTTACGGTACATGAAGGGTTGGTGGCGCCGCTGGATCGCGCCAACGTGGATACGGATGCAATCATCCCGAAACAATTTCTAAAGTCAATCAAGCGAACCGGATTTGGCCCGAACTTGTTCGATGAGTGGCGTTATCTCGACCACGGCGAGCCAGGTGCGGATAATTCGAGGCGGCCGCTTAATCCGGATTTTGTGCTGAACCAGGCCCGCTATCAGGGCGCATCGATACTCCTGACCCGCAAGAATTTCGGCTGTGGTTCGTCGCGCGAGCACGCGCCATGGGCATTGCAGCAGTTTGGCCTGCGCGCCGTGATTGCGCCAAGTTTTGCCGATATTTTTTTCAATAACTGTTACAAGAACGGTCTGCTGCCGATCGTGCTGACGGAAGCGCAAGTCGATCATCTGTTCAATGAGGTCAAGGCATTTCCGGGTTTTCGTCTGGTGATCGATCTTGATCAACAGATTGTGTCGACCGCCAATGGCAGCGCAAGCTATCCATTTGACGTCGATGCATTCCGCAAGCATTGCCTGCTCAACGGATTGGACGATATCGGATTGACCCTGCAGCAGGCAGACAAAATCCGCGCATTCGAGGAGCGCCATCTGGCAAGCCAGCCGTGGCTGGCCAATACGATTTAACCATGCCCGAACAGATTGCGGCGGCCTATCTGTTCGGAGTCGCAGGGTGCGATTTTGCTGCAGATGCCTGATCTTGCAGCCCTATTTTATTAACCGAATCATCATCGAACTTCGCCATGAAAATTGCAGTATTGCCGGGTGACGGCATTGGTCCCGAAATCATTCGCCAGGCCGTCAAGGTATTGAACGCGCTGGGCGAATCATTTGAAATGGAAACAGCGCCGGTTGGCGGCGCCGGTTATGAGGCGCATGGCCACCCGTTGCCGGATGGGACATTGAAACTGGCACTGGCGGCAAACGCAGTGCTGTTTGGTTCGGTCGGCGACTGGAAGTACGATACGCTGGACCGGCCGCTGCGTCCGGAGCAGGCGATTTTAGGCTTACGCAAGAATCTGAATCTGTTTGCCAACCTGCGTCCGGCGATCCTGTATCCCGAATTGGCGGGTGCCTCGACCTTGAAGCCGGAAGTGGTGTCGGGCCTGGATATACTGATCATCCGTGAGTTAACCGGCGATATCTATTTCGGCCAGCCACGCGGCGTGCGCGAATGCCCGGACGGGCCATTCAAGGGTAGCCGCGAAGGCTTCGACACGATGCGTTATGCCGAACCGGAAATCCGCCGCATCGCCCATGTGGCGTTTCAGGCAGCGCGAAAACGCGGCAAGCGCCTGACCAGTGTCGACAAGGCCAATGTGCTTGAGACGTTCCAGTTCTGGAAGGACATTGTCACCGATGTGCACAAGGAATATCCGGATGTTGCACTTGATCATATGTATGTCGACAATGCGGCCATGCAGCTGGTGCGTGCGCCGAAAAAATTCGATGTAATCGTCACCGGTAACATGTTTGGCGACATCCTGTCGGATGCCGCAGCCATGCTGACTGGCTCGATCGGCATGCTGCCGTCGGCTTCACTGGACGCTGACAACAAGGGATTGTACGAGCCGTCACACGGTTCAGCCCCGGATATTGCCGGCAAAGGCATCGCTAATCCGCTGGCAACCATTCTGTCGGCTGCCATGATGCTGCGCTTTTCCTTGAACCGGGTCGAGCAGGCTGACCGCATTGAAACTGCCGTCAAGAAAGTATTAACCCAGGGTTTACGGACTGTCGATATTTACGAGCAGGGTACGACCAAGGTCGGCACCGAGGAAATGGGCGATGCGGTGGTCAAGGCGCTGGCTTGATCCAGTCGATTGCGCTAGCTATAGATGTATTTTGATAATGACGGCGGGCAGTCCCGTCTCAAGTGTTAAGGAATGATGATGAAACTGGTTGGCTTGGTCGGTTGGCGCGGCATGGTAGGTTCGGTCCTGATGCAGCGCATGCAGGAAGAGGGCGATTTCGCACACATCGAACCGGTGTTTTTTTCCACCTCGAACGCTGGCGGCAAAGCGCCCGCGATGGCGAAAAAAGAAACCGCGTTAAAAGATGCGAACAATATTGATGAGTTGAAGAAGTGCGACATCATCATTACCTGCCAGGGCGGCGATTACACAACTGAAATTTTCCCGAAGTTGCGTGCATCCGGCTGGAGCGGCTACTGGATCGATGCCGCATCGACTCTGCGCATGGCAGACGATGCAATCATCGTGCTCGACCCGGTCAATGCCCATGTGATCAAGGATGGCTTGAAGCGTGGCATCAAGAACTATATCGGCGGCAACTGCACCAACTCGATTCTCTTAATGGGCGTCAACGGCCTGTTCCGGGAGGGATTGGTGGAATGGGTCAGCTCAATGACCTATCAGGCTGCATCCGGCGGCGGCGCCAACCACATGCGCGAGCTGTTAAAGGGAATGGGCGTGATTCATGCTGCCGTTGCCGCTGAACTGGCCACGCCGTCCTCGGCAATTCTGGATATCGACCGCAAGGTCGCGCACACCATCCGTAATGATGTGCCCACCGAATTTTTCCCGGCGCCGCTGGCCGGCGGCCTGATCCCCTGGATCGACAAGCAGGTCGACAATGGCCAATCCAAGGAAGAATGGAAAGGGCAAGCTGAGGTCAACAAGATCCTTGGTAATAGCCAGGTGATTCCGGTCGATGGCCTGTGCGTGCGCATCGGCGCGATGCGTTGCCACAGCCTTGCCTTGACCCTCAAGCTGAAAAAAGACTTGCCGCTGGCAGAGCTGGAAAACATTATCCGTTCCGGTAATCCATGGGTGAAATGGGTACCGAATGAACGATCCATCACTGAACAGGAGTTAACCCCGGCATCGATTACCGGCAGGCTGGAAGTCGGAGTGGGAAGGGTGCGCAAGCTGAATATGGGCCCGGAATACCTGTCGGCATTCGTGATCGGCGACCAGTTGCTGTGGGGGGCCGCCGAACCACTGCGCCGGATGCTGCGCATCATTCTGGAAGACTGACAAATTCAGTCGTCAGCGCCTTTTTTTGTTGTCAGTTCGCAACATCTACCCGCCAAGAACTCCTGCTGGACAGGGGCTTGGCGGGTTTTACATCTGTTCACAAGATGGTTACGCTTGCGCACGTAAGTCCATGATGATATGTTAAAAGTTCCCAACAAAATGATAACTACTAGCGTCGCACGCGAAGCTGCAGCAGGCGCCAATGGAATGCCACTCTATGTCAATTAACATGCGTTCAAGCACTCATCCCAAAGTTGTTACATTCAGCTTAAAGACGCTGAGCGCGGCTGTTCTGACAGCCTTGCTGTGCTCCAGTGGTTATGCCGCCGGGTTGGGCAAGCTGACTGTATTGTCATCACTTGGTCAGCCACTGCGCGCGGAGATTGAACTCACTTCGGTTGCAAAAGATGAGGCGGGGACAATTGTCGCGAAGCTGGCATCTGCTGAAGCCTACCGGCAAGCCAATATCGATTTCAATCCTGCCCTGTTTTCCTTGCGTTTTGCAATCGAAACCCGGGGCAGTCGGCACTTCATTCGCGTGACTTCGACGCAGCCGATCAATGAGCCGTTTGTCGACATGCTGCTCGAGCTTGGCGGCACCAATAGCCGCCTGGTGCGCGAATATACTTTTCTGCTTGATCCGGTTGACTTGCGCATGGGGCAATCCGCCCAGATTGCTGCTGTCCCGGCCAGAGCTGCCAGCAGCAATCAAACCCGGCAACCAGCGGTCCAGGCATCGCCGGTGCCGCAACCGTCCGCTGCCACATCATCCGCCGCTTCGTCGGACGAGGCGAAAACGGCAGCCGAACGCGCCGCAGCAGTACGCGCGGCAGGCAGGGCAAAAGCAGGGCGTGCAGCCCCCGTAGCCGATAGAGCAGTCAATGCGTCTGCACCGGCACCTGCAAGCGAGCAAACCGATGGTTACGCAGTCAAGAAAGGCGATACGCTGGCCGGAATTGCGAGCCAGGTCAAGCCGGAAGGCGTGTCGCTGGATCAGATGCTGGTTGCCTTGTACCGTTCCAATACCAATGCCTTTGTTGGCAAGAACATGAATCGCCTGCGTGCCGGGCAGATCTTGACCGTGCCTGACGCCGAACAGGCAAAAGGCATCAGCAATTCCGACGCCCGCGGCGTCATCGTTGCCCAGGCGGCCGATTTCAATGCTTACCGCAACAATTTGGCCGAGCAGGTCGTCACCGCCGCTGCACCAAAATCGACTGACGCCAGCCAGAGCGCGGCCGGCAAGATAACGACACAAGTCGAAGAAAAGCCAACTGCCGCAAATGAAGCCAAGGACAAGCTGAAATTGTCGAAGGCAGGTGCGGCTGCAGCCCAGGGTGCAGATGGCAAATCAACCGGTATCGCCGCCGGCACGGAGGATTTGCTTGCCAAGGAAAAGGCGCTGGCTGAAGCCAATGCACGCGTTAAGGAATTGGAAAGGAACGTAGGCGACCTGCAAAAACTTCTTGAAGTAAAAAACAAGAATCTGGCAGATCAACAAAAGCAGGCTGCAGCATCTGCAGCAGTCGCTGCTGCTATCGCGCCCGCCGCCCCAGCCGCATCGGCACCGGGGGCCACCGCACCGGCGGCACCAGCTGCACCGGCTGCAACGACAGCGCCGGTATCCCCGCCGCCAGCATCACCGGCAACAGGTCCGGGAGCAGTGGCCTCGGACGCCAATAAACCTGTCGAGGTTCCTGCTCCCGCTGTGGCAGTGGATAAGGCGGCGCAGTCAGCGCCAGCTGCCGAACCGCCAGTTGCAGCCGTCAAGCCACAGCCGGCGCCAGCCAAGGCAGTGGCACCAGCACCAGCACCGACTGAAACCAGCTTCCTGGATGACGTTCTGGATAATTCTGTCTTGCTCGCCAGTTTGGGCGTCGGACTGCTGGCCGGTTTGGCCGCATTGGGTTTTTACAGCATGCGGCGCAGGAAGCCGGCCAAGCAGTTCGATGACAGCATCCTGAACGATTCCAGCCTGAAAGCCAATTCCCTGTTTGGCTCGACTGGCGGTCAGAGCGTTGATACCAGCAACAGCGTCTTTAATTCCAGCTTTACGCCGGCTGCCAGCCAGCTCGATACCAACGAGGTCGATCCGGTTGCCGAAGCCGATGTCTACATTGCCTATGGCCGGGATGCGCAAGCCGAAGAAATCCTGAAGGAAGCATTGCGTACCCAGCCTGAACGCAATGCCGTGCGCTTGAAGTTGCTCGAAATCTATGCAAATCGCAAGGACTTGCGTGCGTTCGAAACCTTGGCCAGCGAGCTCTACAGCATCACAAAGGGCGAAGGAGAGGACTGGGAGCAGGCAGCTGCAATGGGCGCTACGCTTGATGCAAATAATCCCCTGTACGCCGGCACCAAATCCTCTGGTAACGCTCCTGGCAAAAGTGCCGCGTTGATGGCGCCGACCCAGCCGCTCGACGAAAGCGAGCTGGATGACTTGCTGACCACGACCCAGTCGCAGTCGACACTGGCATCGCTGGACGGACTGGATGCCAATTCCGCTTATTTCGGCAATACGCTGGTGGCCGCTGACGTGCCGCCCCAATTGCCAGACGTTGAGCCGGCACCAAAAGCTGCGCCGGAGTTAAACAAACAGTCAGCCAATGGCCTGGATTTTGACTTGGCAGGATTGGGCATTCAAGCGCCGACTCTGCCACCGATGGAAGAGCCGTTCAAGCCGACTTTCACTGCAGTCGAACCGGCAGACCTGGATATTGGCGTGCTGGATTTCAATCTGGACGATCAGCCGGCGACAAAGCAGGCGACCGATCTTAACGATGCGCCGCCTACCGCGATGAATGTCGAAATCGGCAACGACGATCTTTCATTCATGCCTGCCGATTTGCCGCACGTGGATGATGAGCCGACCGTGCAGCAACGGGCAGGTGCCGAGCCGTCAGCCCTCAATTTTGACCTGACCGATATCAGTCTGGACCTCAGTTCTTTTGAGAAAAAAGCCGAATCAGACCCCACTCACCATATTCCAGCCGCATCCGCGCCATCACTTGATTTTGCCAATGACGTACCGAGCTTTGACGTGTCGGAATCGGCGCCTGCATTCGAACTGCCAAAGGAAGACTTTGCCTCCCATCTGGTGACTGAAGCCGAAGCAGACTTTTCGCCGGATTCCGAGATGGCGACCAAACTGGATTTGGCGATTGCCTATCAAGAAATCGGCGACAAGGATGGCGCACGTGAATTGCTCGATGAAGTCATCAAGGGTGGCAATCCTGACCAGTCTCAGAAAGCGAAATCGTTGATGGTCAGTCTGGCATAAAAGCTGTCCGGAATACCGCCGTTCAAGCACGGGCGCAACGTTGAGGTTGCGCCCGTTTATTTTTGTGAATTTGATACGACGCTGGATTTGATGTGAAACGCATTGTCCTTGGGGTTCAATACGATGGCGCGCCCTGGCATGGCTGGCAAACCCAGCCGAGCGGCCATACCGTGCAAGACCGGCTGGAACAGGCATTGAAGAAATTTGCACGGACGGATATTGACACCGTTTGCGCCGGACGCACCGATACAGGCGTCCATGCGTTGGAGCAGGTGGTGCATTTTGATACGGAAATCGAGCGTGACTGCTTTTCCTGGATACGTGGCGTTAATACCTTTCTTCCATCCTCGATTGCGGTTCGCTGGGCATGCGAAGTCAAGCCCGATACCGACGGCAATGAATTTCATGCGCGTTTCAGTGCCACATCCCGCACTTACCATTATCTTTTATATAATCACCCGGTTGCGTCGCCACTATGGTCGGGCCGGGCTGGCTGGGTTTTCCGCCCGCTCGATATCGAACCGATGCAGGTCGCAGCCCAACATTTGATCGGCATGCATGATTTTTCAGCATTTCGTTCCGCGGAATGCCAGGCCAATTCACCGGTCAGGTTCATGCATGCAATTGACATACAAAGGCACGGTGACCTGATCACGGTCAGTTTGTGCGCCAATGCCTTTTTGCACCATATGGTTCGCAATATTATCGGCTCCCTGATCGCGGTCGGGATTGGCAAGTATCCATCGGCGTGGCTGCTGGAAATGTTGCAAGGGCAGGATCGCAGCAGGAGTGCGCCAACCTTCATGCCAGATGGCTTGTATCTGGCCCACATCGACTACAGTCCCATCTGGCGCTTGCCGCAGGAAACCAGCCAGCCATTCTGGCTGGCCTGAAACATGCGGCACTGGCTGGATTGCCAATCCATCGCGGGCAAAATGCGGTGACCACGTGCCAGGCGACAGAACGGGTATACTTCAGCCTTGCCTGACTTCTCACTTACCGGGGAGGTTCCTTCATGACGCCGCGAGCCTGACAGATGACATTTCGCACCCGAATCAAGATTTGTGGCTTGACCCGGCCCCAAGACGTGCAGGCAGCAGTTGCGGCAGGCGCCGATGCACTGGGGTTCGTGTTCTATCCGCCCAGCCCACGTTATATCGCCGCTGAACAAGCGGCTGAACTGCTGCGGCAGATGCCACCTTACGTGAGTGCGGTCGGCTTGTTTGTGAATGCAACGCCGGAATTCGTGGCTGAAACGCTTGACCGTGCACCCATTTCTTTATTGCAATTTCATGGTGATGAAACAGTTGAGCAATGTTGCAATATTGCCAATTTGGTGCGGCGGCCCTTCATGCGCGCATTGCGGGTTAAACCTGCTATGACCGCTGCCGATTTGATAGAATACGAACAGAAATATCGTTCTTCCAGCGAATGGTATGCAGGCTTGTTGCTCGACGCCTTCGTGGAAACATATGGTGGTAGTGGAAAGGTATTTGATTGGTCCCTCATTCCAAAAGAACTCGCGCCTCGGCTCGTTTTAAGTGGTGGCTTGAGCGCACACAACGCGATTGACGCTGTGCGCCAGGTTCGTCCTTTTGCAGTCGACGTCAGCAGTGGTGTCGAACGCGACAAAGGCATCAAGGATGCCGCCAAAATACAGGCCTTCATCAGTGCCGTACGTCAGGCGGATGCCATTCCAGCTGATACATAAAATACCGGAAACCCGATATGACCGACACCAACGTGCCTGCAGCGACAGCACAATCCCCGGCAGCAGCCGATGCCCATCAAGACAGTTACCAGTTTCCTGATTTAAAAGGACATTTTGGCCCGTATGGCGGCAGCTTTGTATCTGAAACATTGACCCATGCATTGTCCGAACTGAAGCAGGCCTATGCGCATTATCAGCATGATCCCGAGTTCCTCGCCGAATTCCACTATGAATTGAAACATTTTGTCGGGCGTCCCAGCCCGATCTACCATGCCAAGCGCTGGTCTGAAATCATGGGCGGCGCGCAAATATATTTCAAGCGGGAAGATCTGAATCACACCGGTGCGCACAAGATCAATAACGTGATCGGCCAGGCGCTGCTGGCAAGACGCATGGGAAAAAAGCGCATCATCGCCGAAACCGGCGCCGGTCAGCACGGTGTCGCCACCGCCACCATTTGCGCGCGCTTCGGCCTTGAATGCGTCGTCTATATGGGCAGTGAAGATGTCAAACGGCAGGTGCAGAATGTCTACCGGATGGAACTCCTGGGCGCGAAGGTGGTGCCGGTCGAATCCGGTTCCAAGACCCTGAAGGATGCATTGAATGAAGCGATGCGCGACTGGGTGACCAATGTCGAAGACACGTTTTACATCATCGGCACGGTCGCCGGCCCACATCCGTATCCGATGATGGTACGTGATTTTCAATCGGTGATCGGCGAAGAGTGCCTGGTGCAGATGCCGGAAATGACAGGCCGCCAGCCTGACTATGTGGTTGCCTGCGTCGGTGGCGGCTCGAATGCGATGGGGATTTTCTATCCTTATCTAGGCCATAAGGAAGTGCAGCTGATCGGGGTGGAAGCCGCCGGCGATGGCCTGGAATCCGGACGGCATTCAGCGTCGCTGACGGCGGGCATGCCGGGTGTCTTGCATGGCAATCGTACTTACCTGCTGCAGGACGACAATGGCCAGATCATCGAAACCCACTCGGTGTCTGCCGGTCTGGACTATCCTGGGGTGGGACCAGAGCACGCCTGGTTAAAAGACAGTCATCGCGCCCAATATGTCTGCATTACCGATTCTGAAGCAATTGATGCGTTTCATACCTGCACCCGGATCGAAGGCATCATTCCTGCGCTGGAATCGAGCCACGCGCTGGCCTATGCGGCCAAGCTGGCGGCCACACTACCTAAAGACAAGATCGTTTTGGCCAATCTTTCCGGTCGTGGCGACAAGGATATGCATACGGTTGCAGGTTGGAATAAATAATTTGCCAGAAATCTCATGAAATCCTGTTGAGGAAAAGGGGGGTGGTCTGAGCAATACCCTTTTTCTCGTGCACGACCCAACTGAATAATCATAATAAATGTCCCGAATTCAATCTACTTTTGCCGCCTTAGCCTCGAAAAATAAAAAAGGCTTGATTCCCTTCTTTACCGCAGGTGATCCTTCGCCCGAGCTGACCGTGCCGCTGATGCATGCGCTGGTAGCCGGCGGATCGGATGTGCTCGAGCTTGGCGTGCCGTTTTCTGATCCGATGGCCGAAGGCCCGGTGATTCAGCGCGCCTGCGAGCGTGCCCTCAAATTCGGCGTCGGGATGAGGGATGTGCTTGGCTATGTGCGTGAATTTCGCAAGTCCAATGCGCAGACACCGGTGGTGTTGATGGGATACGCCAATCCGATCGAGCGCATGGGCGTGGATGCATTCATCCAGGCTGCCCGCGAAGCCGGCGTGGATGGCACCATCATTGTCGATTATCCGCCGGAAGAGTGCGAAGAGTTCGCTGCGAAGATGCAGGCCAATGGCATGGACCCGATTTTCCTGCTGGCACCTACGTCGACCGAAGAACGCATCGCCCAAGTGGCCAAAGTCGGCAGCGGCTTCAGCTATTATGTTTCGCTGAAAGGCGTTACTGGCGCCCAGCATATCGATACTGTCGAAGTGGCCGAACGCATCGCGACTATTCGCCGCCATGTGAAGCTGCCAATCGCCGTCGGTTTTGGGATACGGGATGCCGCCACCGCAAAACTGGTCGCAACCGTTGCCGATGCCGTCGTCATTGGCAGCCGGATTATTCAGGAATTGGAAAACACCCCTCGTGAGCAGGCAGTTGAGGCAGTGCAGGCATTCATTGCTGCAATTCGACGTGCTCTGGATGAATAGATCAGGTAGGATTGCACCCAGAAAATAGTTTGCAGTGCGAGCATGTTAATCTTTATGAAACTTTGATTGCTGAAAAATATTTTCGGCTTGGCAACAACAATAGATGAAAGAGACGCCATGAGCTGGTTAGAAAAATTACTTCCCCCGCGTATCCAGCGCAATGATTCGGCTTCCCGCAAATCGGTACCCGAAGGCCTGTGGGTAAAATGTCCTGCTTGCGAAGCGGTGTTGTATCGTACCGATCTGGAATCGAATATCCATGTCTGCCCGAAGTGTGATCATCACATGCGCATCCGTGCCCGTGACCGCCTGGATGCGTTGATGGATGCCGAGGGCCGGTATGATATTGGCCAGGAAATCTTGCCAGTCGATACACTTAAATTCAAGGATAGCAAAAAATATCCAGACCGCCTGAAGTCGGCAATGGAGGCCACTGGTGAAACGGATGCATTGATCGTCATGGGCGGCGCCATCATGACCTTGCCGGTTGTGGTTGCCTGCTTTGAGTTCGAATTCATGGCCGGGACCATGGGTTCTGCTGTCGGTGAACGGTTTGTACGCGGCGCGCAAGTCGCGCTTGAGCAAAAGGTCCCGTTTATCTGCATCACTGCCTCAGGCGGTGCGCGCATGCAGGAGGGGCTGCTTTCCCTGATGCAAATGGCCAAGACAACCTCGATGCTGACCAAGCTATCCGAGAAAAAGCTGCCGTTCATTACGGTATTGACCGATCCCACCACCGGTGGCGTGTCGGCATCCTTTGCCTTTATGGGGGATGTCGTGATTGCAGAGCCGAAAGCCTTGATCGGATTTGCCGGACAGCGCGTGATCGAAAATACAGTGCGCGAAAAATTGCCGGAAGGCTTTCAGCGGGCAGAATTCCTGGTGACAAAAGGCGCGGTTGACATGATTGTCGACCGCCGCAAAATGCGCGAGGAAATTGCCCGATTGTTGGCTATTTTGCAAAACCAGGCGGCGGAAGTCGTCGCCTAGGCAACGTGCATGCACAATCAGCCCGAACCGCAGTCAGGTTCGGGCTTTTTAATTTCAACATCGCGTCCATATAGCAGGAATATGCAGAACCTACCAAGCACATTGACCGACTGGCTGAGCCATCTCGAATCCTTGCATCCGAAAGCAATCGATCTCGGCCTGGAGCGGGTTGTGCAGGTCAAAGACAGGCTCAATATTGCATTCGATTGCCCGGTGATCATCGTTGGGGGTACCAACGGCAAGGGATCAACCTGCGCCATGCTCGAATCGATCCTGCTGCAGGCAGGCTACCGGGTCGGTTTGTACACGTCGCCGCATTTGTTGCATTTCAATGAGCGGGCCCGGCTTGGCGGTGAAGCGGTATCTGATGCGGTATTGATTGAAAATTTTGCTGCAGTGGAAGCGGTTCGCGGTGATGTTTCACTGACCTATTTTGAATTCACGACGCTGGCAATCCTGCGGCTGTTTGCCCAGGCAGGCCTGGATGCCGTGATACTGGAAGTCGGTCTGGGCGGGCGGCTCGATGCCGTCAATGTGATTGATGCCGATGTGGCCATTGTCACCAGTGTCGACATCGACCATCAGGAATATCTGGGCACTACACGCGAGCAGATCGGCTTTGAAAAAGCCGGCATTTTCCGTGCCGGCCGGGCGGCGGTGTGCAGCGATCCGGTGCCGCCGCAATCCCTGATCCAGCATGCCACGGAGGTCTGCGCCGATTTGTGGCTGATCGGCCGTGATTTCAATTATTCGGGTGACAAGCAGCAATGGAATTATGGCGGACGCAGCCAGCGCCGCAATTCGCTCGGCTATCCGAGCCTGCGCGGCGCCAATCAATTGCTCAATGCCTGCGCAGCTTTGGCTGCCCTTGAAATATTGCGCTTGCGCTTGCCGGTCGGCGCCCAGGAAGTGCGCAATGGCCTGGTGATGCTGGATTTGCCGGGACGCTTTCAGGTATTGCCAGGCCGGCCTGCGGTGATTCTGGATGTCGCACATAATCCACATGCGGCGGCAACCCTGGCGTTGAATCTGGATAACATGGGATTTCATCGATTTACCTACGCCGTGTTCGGCGCCATGCAAGACAAGGATATCGACGGCGTGATTGCCCGCTTAAAAGGGCGGGTCGATCATTGGTGTGTGACCGATTTGCCATTGCCGCGCGCCGCCAGCGCCCAGGCGATACGGCAGAAGCTGCTCGATGCCGGAATTGCACCGGGTTCAGGCCCGGAAGCCGAATCCAGCATTGCCTGTTTTGCTACACCTGCCGATGCTTTTGCAAATGCAATGAACAGAGCAGGGGAGAATGATAGAATTGCGGTTTTCGGATCATTCCTGACCGTCGCAGGCGTCATGGAAGCCCGAAATTTACAACGTTCCCAGTAACTATAGAATTGATCGCATGAGCTTGTTCTCGTTTTTTCGTAAAAACAAGCAAGAAGCCTCCTCGGGCGACGGTGATTTTTATTCCCGTGCCGAAGATGAATCGAGCGCAACCCGCGCTCGTGGCAAGCGCAAGACAAAACAGTCCGATGGGCCAGCGGATCCGGTGCTGCCTGAAAAGAAACGCGCGCGTCGCCGTCTGGTGGGTGCAATCGCACTGGTACTGGCTGCGATTATCGGTTTGCCGATGATTCTTGATTCGGAACCCAAGCCCTTGGCGGAAGACATCGCGATTCGGATTCCATCGAAAGATCAGCCGCGTCGGCTGCGGGCATCGGTGCCGGCTGCCGCTACGCTGGATCACAACGAGCAAATAGTCGACCCTGTGGAGCCGGTAGCTACTGCCCGCGCCCCGCTGGCTGTGGATAGCGAGGCTGCCGCTAATCAGGGCGGCAAGCGTGCCACAGAGGCGGCGCACACAGACCGGCTTGCGACCAAGTCCGCCCCCGTTGCGGCAGCCAAGGCCGAACCAAAACCAGTTTTAGCCGAACCGAAGGCTGTCAGTCAGAGCGAGCCGAAAGTCACTGCGGCCCCTGCAGGCGAGACACGCGATGACGCCCGGGCCAAGTCGATCCTCGAAGGCAAGCCTCAAGCCAAGCCGGACGCGGCGAAAGCCCCGGTCAATGGGAAATCAGGCAAGTTCATGGTGCAGGTGGCCGCACTGGCCAGCCAGGAAAAAATCAATGAGCTGCGCGCCAAATTGAAAGCGGCAGGCATTCAAAGCCAGGTGCAAAAAGTGGCGACCGCATCGGGTGAGCGGACCCGCATTCGCGTTGGCCCATTCACCTCCAGGGAAGAAGCAGACAAAATGCGCGCACGGCTGGCCAAGCTGGGATTGAACGGTACTGCAGTACCGGTCGGGCAGTGACGCGGAACGCTGCAAGTGACGATTTTTGATTATCTGGTGCTGTTCGTATTGATTTGTTCAATCGTCATCAGCACCTTGCGCGGCCTGGTCAAGGAAGTATTGTCCCTGCTGAGCTGGGTGGTGGCGCTGGTGGTGGCCAATGCTTATGGGCAGGATCTCGCAGAAATGCTGGTCGATGTGATTCCCGGCAGTGTGATGCGATTGATCGTCGCGTTCATTGCATTGTTTATCGGTGTCAGACTGCTGATGGGATTGTTTGCGATGGCGGTCGATGCCATTATCAGTCGTTCCGGCATGAGCGTCGCCGATCGCGGTCTTGGCGGCTTGTTTGGTTTGGCGCGGGGACTGGTGCTGGTTCTGGCCGCGGTACTGATTTGTGGCATGACGGCGATTCCGCAGCAGCCATTCTGGAAAGAGGCATTGTTCAGTCCGCTGGCAGAAACTGCTGCCGGTACCGTCAAGCCATTTTTGCCAGGCGTGCTGGTGCGCCATGTGCGGTTTTGAAGATTGCCGACAGGCGGTGAAAGCAGCCGCGCCGCCTTCAGCGTGAACGGTGCTGGCGCGCCAGGCGACCGCTGCTGTTTTCATTATCATATAGTGCGAAACAAGGCCGGGCGTCTTGCTACTTTGTTTTGTAAAAACTTTTTGTTGTAGTTCTCGTTGAGGAGTCCACCATGTGTGGCATAGTCGGCGTTGTATCCCAAGGCCCTGTCAACCAGTTGATCTATGATGCGCTGCTGTTGCTGCAGCATCGCGGTCAGGATGCTGCCGGTATTGCAACCAGTCATGGCAATACGTTTTCCATGCACAAGGCCAATGGCTTGGTGCGGGATGTTTTTCGTACCCGTAACATGCGTTCGTTACCGGGCAATACCGGTATCGGCCAATGCCGTTATCCGACTGCAGGTTCGGCCAGCAGTGCCGAGGAAGCACAGCCGTTTTATGTCAATGCGCCGTTTGGCATCACGCTTGCGCATAACGGCAACCTGACCAACTGGGAACAACTCAAAATCGAGATGTTCAAGAATGACCGCCGTCATATCAATACGGATTCCGACTCGGAAGTATTGCTCAATGTCCTGGCGCATGAAATCCAGGAAACCACAAGCGGTTATTCACTCGATGCGGCCGCTTTGTTCAAGGCAGTGTCATCCCTGCACAAGCGGGTGCGCGGCTCGTATGCGGTGGTTGCACAGATTGCCGGTTATGGCTTGTTGGCATTTCGCGATCCGTACGGTATCCGTCCGCTGTGCATCGGCTTTAACGATACCGACAAGGGGCCGGAATATGTGGTGGCCAGCGAGTCGGTTGCACTGGAAGGACTCGGGTTCCATTTCCTGCGCGATATCGCTCCTGGCGAGGCGATTTTCATCGATCAGGAAGGCAAGCTGTACAACCAGCAATGCGCTGATAATCCGGTACTGAATCCGTGTGCATTCGAATTCGTCTACCTGGCACGACCGGACTCGGTGATCGACGGCGCGTCGGTGTATGCGACACGCTTGAAGATGGGCGAGTATCTCGCTGAAAAAATAAGGAAGCAACTTTCCACGGGCGACATTGATGTGGTGATGCCGATACCGGATTCCTCACGCCCCTCCGCCATGGAACTGGCACTCAAGCTCAATCTTGATTACCGTGAAGGTTTCATCAAGAACCGCTACATTGGCCGTACATTCCTGATGCCCGGGCAGGCGATCCGCAAGAAGTCGGTGCGTCAGAAACTCAATGCGATCGGTTCCGAATTCAAGGGAAAAAGCGTGTTGCTGGTCGATGACTCGATCGTGCGCGGCACCACCAGTCGCGAAATCGTGCAAATGGCGCGCGAAGCGGGCGCCAAGCGGGTAATTTTTGCCTCGGCGGCACCGCCAGTAAAATTCCCAAATGTGTATGGCATCGATATGCCTACACGCAACGAGCTGATTGCGTATGGTCGTACCGATGAAGAGGTGTGTCGCGAAATTACGGCAGATGCATTGGTGTATCAGGATGTCGAAGCATTGAAGCAATCGATTTCCGATGTGAACCCGATGCTCAAGCATTTCGAGGCATCCTGTTTCGATGGCAATTACATTACCGGCGATATTTCGCGCGATTATCTCGATCGTATCGAGTTTGCCCGTAACAATCCAAAGCCGGAAAATGAAGATGCGATTCGTTCCCAGCTCAATTTGAACCTGGCGCAGGTCGATTAAGGCGGCTCGTCGTTACCACTGACGACTGACCGAAAGATGGCATGGGCATTTCGTCTTGTGTAGTGGGTGCAACCGGTTTGGTCGGACGGGAACTGGTTGTGCAACTTTGCGCTGATCCTGCGTTTGATGTCGTCCACGTACTGAGCCGGCGCCCAGTCGATTTTACCGGATCAATCACAAAGCACACGCTGGTCAGCCATCTGGTGGATTTCGATCAACCGGATGCCCTGACGTGGCCGACTTGCCAGGTTTTATTCTGTGCGCTCGGCACCACCATCAAGACCGCCGGTTCACAGGCGGCATTTCGTGCCGTCGACCTGGATTATGTCGTGACTGCAGCACGCCACGCGCAGCAAGCCGGCGCGACCTGTCTGGTGGTGGTTTCGGCACTGGGAGCCGATCAGCATTCCACAGTCTTTTATAATCGAATCAAGGGCGAGATGGAAGCGGCCATCGGCAAGCTCGGATTTGACGCGGTGACCATCGTACGGCCTTCGTTGCTGGCTGGCAAACGCGACGAGCAGCGTACTGGCGAGCGTATCGCACAGGCCGTGCTGAAATTTGCCAATCCGCTGCTACCAAAACGATACCGATCCGTGCCTGCTGCGGCAGTCGCATGGGCAATGATAGCGGCAGCAAAAAATCCGGTTCCGGGAATTATGCTCATCGAGTCTGATCGGTTGCAGGAATTTGCCTGATTGTGCTTTAAGCATAATTTGCGATACGATAGTGTGTGCGCCGATTTGCTACTGCTTGCGGGCGCCGGGGTAATCAGCTTGTTTCAAGACGAGTTGTCAGTCCCAAACCAAGTGCTGCTAAAACGGATGCGATTTTTTCCAGGACCCGTTCTGGCTCCCTTGCAGGGCATACACGATGCTGTGCGCCAGTTGTTCATTGCGAAGCGTGGGGGCCTGTTTCCTGACGCTTCGCTGCACCTCTAAACGGGTTTTTTATTGACCATGAACGATACCAAAAAATACGGTTTTACCACCAATATCCTGCATAGCGACCGCCAGAAGCCGATCGAGCATGGTTCCTTGCACAAGCCGATTCACACATCGGTGACATTCGGCTATCGCGATGCACGCGAATTGGCTGCAGTCTTTCAGGGCCAGAAGCCGGGTTACCGGTATGGACGCCAGGGCAATCCGACTGTGTCTGCACTGGAAGACAAGCTGACGGGCATGGAAGAGGGTATCGGGACCATTTGTTTTTCGACCGGCATGGCTGCCATCGGTGCCGTCGCCCAGGCGCTGCTGCGCGAAGGCGATCATGTGGTGTCGTCTGCTTTTTTGTTCGGCAATACTAACAGCCTGTGGCAGACGGTTAACGGACAGGGGATCGACGTCTCGTTTGTCGATGCGACCGACGTCACGCAGGTCGAAGCTGCGTTGACCCCGGCCACCCGCATCGTGTTTGTCGAGACGATTGCCAATCCGCGCACACAAGTCGCGGATTTGGTGCGCATCGGTCAACTGTGCCGTGAACGCGGAATTCTCTATGTGGTCGACAATACGATGACCTCGCCTTATCTGTTCCGACCGAAAGAAGTGGAAGCGGGTCTGGTGATCAATGCGTTGACCAAATCGATCGGCGGCCATGGCAATGCGCTGGGAGGCAGCGTGACCGACACCGGCCTGTATGACTGGCGCCGTTACCCGAATATTTTCGATGCTTATAAACGCAATCCGTCAGCGCAGTGGGGTATCGCCCAGATTCGCGCCAAGGCATTGCGTGACTTCGGCGGCTCGCTCGGTCCGGAAGCTGCGCATCATCTGGCAGTCGGTGCCGAGACCCTGGCGCTTCGCATGGAGCGGGAATGTGCCAATGCGATGGCCGTGGCCAGCATGCTCGAATCTGATCCGCGCATTGCGGCGGTCCATTATCCGGGACTGGCATCACATCCGCAGCATGCACTTGCGACTGATCTGTTCAAGGCTTATGGCGGCCTGTTCAGTTTCGAACTGAACGCTGATATTGATTGCTTTGATTATCTGAATCGCTTGCAACTGGCCGTGCCGGCCAGCAATCTGGGTGATACGCGCACGCTGGTGATTCCAGTTGCGCATACGATTTTCTTTGAGATGGGAGCGGAGCGGCGCGCCAGCATGGGGATCGCCGAGTCACTGATCCGGGTTTCGGTCGGAATTGAAGATACGGCCGACCTGATCGAGGATTTCAGACAGGCACTGGGGACCTAACGAACTCCGGCAACGGCTGACCATGCTGCGAGATCGCGCTAAGGCAACAGGGAGCGGGCGCCGGGCTGGTCCGGATTTTCGGTATGCTGTTGCGGCGTGAAGGTCTTGAACCGATTGAGTAAGGCGCCCGGCTCGGATTCATGCATCAGTAATTGTGCCTGATGTGCTTTCAAAAATCCCTGCGTGACCAGATGCTGCACAAAGCTCAGCAGGGCATCGTAAAAGCCGTCTACATTGAGCAAGCCGATTGGCTTGTCATGCAATCCCAGTTGCGACCACGTCAGGGTCTCGAATAGCTCTTCCAGCGTGCCGATTCCACCTGGCATTGCGATGAAGCCGTCCGACAGTTGCGCCATCATGGCTTTGCGTTCATGCATGTCCTTGACGATATGCAGTCGCGTCAGCCCGTGATGGCCGACTTCCTTGTCCAGCAGCGCTTTCGGAATGATGCCGGTGACCTCCCCGCCGACACGCATGACTTCGTCGGCAATCACACCCATCAGGCCGACATTGCCGCCACCATAGACCAGGGCGATATTATCCTGCACCATCTGATGCGCCAATTTCCTGGCTGCCTGGGCATAGGTGGCGGCAACACCCATGGATGAACCGCAATAGACGCAAATGGATTTCATTTCAGTTGATTCAAATAGTCATCGACCAGCCGTTTGAAGTGCGCCCGAGTCTGCCCCCGCAAATAAGGACTGATCAGTGACAGCACTTGATAGCATCCCTTGACGAGCGCATCGGCACTGACCTGCTGCTGGCTATAGTTGCGCGGATTGCGCACATATTCATAAGATAGCCAGTACGTGGCCACCACCACCATGTTGGTGGACAATACTTCGATTTCCAGATCACTTGCTTCCAGCGCCGCATCGCTGCGCAAGCCCTCGCACAGTTGCCTGGCAACCTTGACCTTGTGCGACAGGATTTGCTTGAAGTGCAATTCAAGCGTGCGATTCCGTGAGAGCAAGTCACTCAAGTCACGATAAAAAAAACGGTAGCGCCACACCAGTTCAAACATCAGATGCAGATACTGCCATACATCTTCGATCGTGGGCCGGCGGCCTTCAGGCACCGCCAGCATCCGGTTGATCTCTTCCTCAAATTGCGCAAACAGGGAATTGACGATGTCATCCTTGTTACGAAAATGGTAGTACAAGTTTCCGGGTGAAATACGCATCTCGTCGGCAATCACGGTAGTCGTGATATTCGGCTCGCCGAATTCATTAAATAGCCGCAGCGATATTTCCAGAATTCGCTCGCGGGTACGGCGCGGAATTTTATTTGACATCAGCTTGCCATCCAACTTTTTTGCTATATGGCAAGGATAACATTGTTAAGGCGGCGCTCCAATTTCTCCATGCAATCGCAATATCATCATGTAGTCACTGTACTGTTGCGCGCTGCGCTGGCAACCATCCGGGGGACATGCTTTTTCCTGGTTGCCTGCTCTGGCGTGAATCGTTTATCCAGTCATGCCCAAGCAGGTGGCTTATTCCGGTATCAGGATCGTGTCGATTTCATGAAGCACGCCATTGTCCGCACTAATATCGCTCTGCGTAACATGGGCGCCATTGATCGTCACCATGCCATTGTCCGAGGTCAGCTTGACGGTATCGCCCTGGATGGTATTGGCTGGTCCTGGTTTGATGTCGGTAATCAGGATTTTTCCCCGAATGATGTGATAGTTCACCAGCTTTGTCAGTCTGGCTTTATCTTTGGATAATGCGGCCCACGCGCCATCTGGCAGTTTGGCAAACGCCTGGTCGCTCGGGATAAATACGGTGTAGGGGCCGGTATTTTTTAAGGTTTCAGTGATGCCCGCAGTTTTTACGGCAGCCAGAAATGTTTTAAAACTGGTTGCAGAGGCAGCCGTATCGATTAAATCGGCAGCGTTGGCGCAAAAGGTCACAAGCTGCAATACGATGGGTAAAATAATTTTTCCAAGCAAAGTTTTCGGCATAAGGCACTCCCGGGTAACCAACAGGGAACCTTCCCTCAAGGGGAAGGAATGGAGAATTGAATACGAACAAACAATAAGAGGCGGGCGCTCGGATGCGCTTCTTCCTGTTCGGTACATCACCCACCAAAAGTTCCTTCGATACGGTATTCCTTTGGTACCGGTAAAGGTTCGGTGCTTGATATCTAATTTATAGACTGGAATAAATGCGAGAGTTTATCTAATTAATTGTTGATGAGATTCAATCAATCCAGACGTCAAGTCTCAAGCCCTCATTTCCGCTGTCATGCGGTTTGATGGCAAACGGGTTGCGATGATTTCATCAATGACCAGCTTCTGCACCAAGGGATTGAGCGCCAAGGCTACATGGCCGATGCCATGCAAGGCGATATTGCGCGCGCCGTCGAGATGGGCTGACGTTTGCGGTGCGATGATATTGTCGTGATGAGAAAAGATTGAAACGAATAACGCATACCGTTCTGGGTTTTCGGTGGTACAGAGTTTATGGAGCCAGACATTCTGGCTGTTATCCTGATCTGTTTCCAGCCAGCGCATTTGCATACTATTGTCGCCAAGACCAAATTGCGCCAGGCCAGTGCCGTGGTGTGGTGTTCCCAGCGTAATGACTTTGGCGATCCGATGGTCGCCGTGCCGGCACATATAGGCGCGTGCAATCAGTCCACCCATGCTGTGCGCGACGATAATGATCCGTTCGTGGCCCGTCTCCCGGCAAAGCGTTTCGACTGCCTGGTGTACCGCAGGCACGAAATGATCGATGTCGCCAAAAATCGGCTCTAGGTTGACGGCATGATGAGTAATTTTTGCATCCGATAATTTTTGACTCATCTGATGCCAGTAGCCACTATTGCAGCCATAACCATGAATCAGCAGGACCGGCAGATATTTAGTGCCAGGTACGTCACGTTTAGTGAATGAAAAGAATGGCATGCTCCAGGACGAGCTGAGCATGGTTGATTTGAACTCATCCAGGTAGAGACGCCACGCCTGTCGGCAATCGATTCGATAGGGTGCCGGTGTATCGCTGCGAAAACGCCACGCGAGGCGAAAGTTGTTGGCAGTGATGAGCATGCGAACCAGCACCAGTATGCCGATTGCCAGCAGCGCTGCCAGCAGCGGATGCTGCGCAGGGGTGAAGTGACTGATCGCATAAAAAATACCTGCCGTAATCGCCAGTTGGACGATCAGCAGCATACGGGTAATCCGGGTAACCATTGTCATCGATAAATTATCTGTTTTGTCTGTCGCGCCTGGCAGAGGCAGGCAGTGCGATACCGGTAAAGCCTGAGTGTAATGCAGGATTACCTGGTCTAGTTCCAGCAAAATAGAGGACTGATACTACTGGCTGCAGCCGGCAGTGCTGGGAAGCCTGACCGGTAAACCTGACAAAATAATACGGCAAGGGCAAGCCTGGGAGTGATGCGGATGATGGACGTGCTTAAATTGAGGCTTCTGGATGGGCCATGATCAAACGGGTGCCGGCCAGCCGGTCATGCAGGAACTGACGCTGGGGATCAAGATAAATGGCCAGCGCCCATGCCAGCATGTTAATTGACGGTATCAGCACCAGCATCCAGCCATGCGCACCCATCATCCATGCCAGCGCCAAGCCGGGCAGGCACCATAGCCATGCCAACATGTATCGGCTGATCGCTCGCAGCGGCGTTACAGAACGGCCTGTGGTCGTGACCAGACGGATACGCCAGGTTTTCATCGGCAGCGTTTGCCCACCATGAATCCAGAACCAGACAAAATAGAGCCCGAGCGCCAGCACCAGGCAATACTGTAGCGCCTGCCGCAAATACAGGGCGTGGCGTTGCTGCATGATCAGTGCAAACGCAAGGCCAACAATGATCAGCACGCCGAACAGCAGCAGCGATTCGTACAGCATGCTGGCAAGCCGGCGTTTTAAGGTGGGAGCAAGGGGATTCAACTGCGTGACTTATTTAATAATGTAAGGAGGTGGACCCATGGCCGGTTCAGGCTGCGCAGCCCCAGACGTGGCAGGCAAAGGGTTCACTGCATTGCCGGCTGAATCCGTCGCAGGCGATGGTAGCACAGCTGCCGGTGCCGGGCTGACTGCCCTTGCAGGCGGATTCCGGTGCGCCAGGGAGCGCGGAAGATTTGCGACATTTTTCTTCTTCTCCGCATCGGCCGCCAGTTTCTTTTTCTCGTCCTCTGACAAATTTTGATATTGCTGCCATTTGGCCGATTTCTGTTCGGAATCCAGCTTCTTGGCGCGCGCATAGCTTTCGCGTGCAATGCGGCGCTGTTCCGGACTCAAAGTAGCCCAGTCCCGCATCCGTGTTTGCATGCGGGACTGCTCATCCGGATGCATTTTCGGATATTTGCTGGCGATCTCCAGCCATTTTTTTTTGCGAATGGCGTCCAGCATATTCCATTCATTGGCCAACGGTGCCAATGCTTGTCGTTGTTCCAGGCTTAATTCGGACCAAAGCGGCCGGTTGATCAGTTTCGGCGGGCTTTTCGCTGCGTGCGGTGATGGTAGCTGTGGCTGGGCCATGATTGCCGGCGTACCCGATTTCGCTGGGGGCTGCGATGGCGGGTTTTCAGCTTGTAGGTGCGCTGTAAGCAAAAGTGATGCAGCCGCCACGCCCGTCGCCGTCATGGCGCGCACAAACTTGGCGGTGGTTTTCCACGTGCCTGCCATGCCTAATCGTCCCGCTTTGCCAAAAAGGCATTGAATCCCTGATCGGCGTAGGCCGATAACGGCAATTCGTCGGATAACACGGCGACATCGATTTCCGCAATTTCAGCAATGCGCTGTTCGTGTTCGTATTCATACAGGCCAACGAAAATCAAGACGCCAGCCAGCAACGGGGCCGCCACGCCCAAGCGACCCAGCAAGGTTAGCGGGGCATTGACAAGATGCCCGATTGGTCCTGCTACGATGTTCTGCATTGCATGAAAACGCAGTGTATTCTGTTTTTTCCTGCGAGATAGGGCGATTTTGCGCGAACAAGCCAGCCGTTCAGTCGTGGCAGCTGGCAAGCTTTCAATACGTTCGTCCAGCGCATGCTTAACTTGGTAAGCAAAATACAAATCTTTGGCATTCATAAAAAAATTCCCTTGGCTTTTAGTGCGATGGCAAGCGTATGGGTTGCTCGTGAGCAATGCGTTTTGACACTCCCTTCCGAGCATCCCATGGCCGTTGCAGTTTCAGCCACATCCAACTCTTCCCAGTAACGCATTAGAAAGGCCTCTCGTTGACGCGTTGGCAGTTTTTGTATTTCTGCGTCGATCGCGGCGAGCACCTGGCTGCGTTCGAGCTGGTCGGCACTCGATTCGACGGCCTGACTGCTGCTGTCTGCCGGATAGTTGTCCAGAAAATCGGAGTCGTCTTGTTCGCTCCGGTTGCCGGTGAGGCTGGAAAACAGGCTGACCCAAGTGGTGCGGACCTTTTCGCGGCGGAAGTAGTCATGGATCGCATTTTGCAAGATGCGCTGGAACAGCGGCGGCAATTCTGCGGCCGGCTTGGTGCCATATTTCTCAGCCAGCTTGATCATCGCATCTTGCACGATGTCCAGTGCCGCTTCCTCTTTGCGCACCGCATAGACTGCCTGCTTGAAGGCACGGCGCTCAACGTTTTCGAGGAAATCGGATAGTTCTTTGTCGGTTGCCATGCTGTGCGGCAGGTCACAAGACACTGCCGGCAAATTGGTCGGATTAGTCGGGGCCGATAAATCGGTGGCGGGTTTTCAAACTGTGCGGATACTAGCAAAAATGCGATGATTTGTCCCCGATTTTTAGGGAAAATGCTTGATTTCAAAGGGATTTAATAGAATTTGACTTGACCAAAATGGTGCGACGCATTACCGTATCAGTCCCTTCGCCATCCCGAAGGGATTCCATGGTCTGCTCGCGGACGGCGCATGACGCCGGATGTCGAGCAGACGCGCTTCAACTTTGCAAGCTGTTTGCTCTAACCCACGCCACAAGCGTGAGAGACCCGCAGCGACGCGTTAGCAAGTCTGGCTGAACGAGTGGCGCTTAGCGCTGTTTTGAACCGCATCTATGGATGCGCGACGAAGTAGCGTGACCGCACAAAAAAGGGAAGCCTTCGACCTACCGTATCGCACAGTCTCGACAGGAGAGAGCATCCGATCAATTTCCAATGGACCTTGAAAGGACATTAGTATGAGTAACGAAATCACGGGCGCAGAAATCGTTGTGCGCTGCCTTGCCGATGAGGGCGTCGAACATGTGTTCGGTTATCCTGGCGGCGCAGTGCTGTACATTTATGACGCCATCTTCAATCAAGATAAATTCCAGCATATCCTGGTGCGCCATGAGCAGGCTGCAGTGCATGCGGCAGATGCCTATTCCCGCAGCTCCAACAAGGTTGGCGTAGCGCTGGTCACGTCCGGCCCCGGTGTCACCAATGCAGTCACGGGACTGGCCACTGCCTACATGGACTCGATTCCGATGGTGGTCATATCGGGACAGGTGCCATCTTCCGCGATTGGACAGGACGCCTTCCAGGAATGCGACACGGTCGGCATTACCCGTCCCTGCGTCAAGCACAATTTCCTGGTCAAGGATGTCCGGGACCTGGCTGCAACCATGAAAAAGGCATTCTATATCGCCTCGACCGGCCGCCCGGGCCCGGTGCTGGTTGATATTCCAAAAGACATCACGATGCACAAGTGCGCCTATGAGTATCCGAAGGAACTCGAAATGCGCTCTTACAAGCCGGTCGAAAAAGGCCACGCCGGGCAGATTCGCAAGGCAGTACAGTTGTTGCTGCAAGCCGAGCGGCCGATGATCTATACCGGCGGCGGGGTGATTCTGGCCGATGCTGCGCCTGAATTGACCAAACTGGTCGACAAGCTTGGTTTTCCCTGCACCAATACCTTGATGGGCCTGGGCGCCTACCGGGCCAGCAGCGACCTGTTTGTCGGCATGCCGGGCATGCATGGCACCTACGAAGCCAACATGGCAATGCAGCATTCGGATGTGATGATCGCGATTGGCGCGCGGTTTGACGATCGCGTGATCGGCAATCCGAAACACTTTGCCTCGAATGCGCGCAAGATCATTCACATTGATATCGATCCGTCGTCGATTTCCAAACGCGTCAAGGTCGACATCCCGATTGTCGGCAATGTGAAGGAAGTATTGCAGGAAATGCTGGCGCAACTCGACGCCGCCGATGCCAAGCCGAACACGGCAGCGCTGTCGGACTGGTGGAAGCAGATCTCGCAGTGGCGCGGCCGCGAATGCCTGAAGTATGCCGACTCGAGCGAAGTCATCAAGCCGCAATCGGTGGTCGAGAAAGTATGGAAGATTACCGATGGTGATGCCTTCATTACCTCCGACGTCGGCCAGCACCAGATGTGGGCCGCCCAATACTACCGGTTCGACAAGCCGCGCCGCTGGATCAATTCCGGTGGCCTGGGCACCATGGGCGTCGGTTTGCCCTACGCGATGGGCGTGCAAATGGCCAATCCGGGTGCCACGGTTGCCTGCATCACCGGCGAAGCATCGATCCAGATGTGTATCCAGGAACTGGCGACTTGCAAGCAATACCATCTGACTCCGAAGATCATTTTGCTCAACAACCGTTTTCTGGGCATGGTGCGCCAGTGGCAACAGATCGATTATGGCTCGCGTTATTCCGAGTCTTACATGGATTCTCTGCCAGACTTTACCAAGCTTGCTGAATCCTTCGGACACGTCGGCATGAAAATTGAAAATCCGAAGGATGTGGATGGCGCATTGAAAGAGGCTTTCGGCATGAAAGACCGGCTGGTGTTCATGAATTTCATTACCGACCAGACGGAAAATGTGTGGCCAATGGTCAAGGCAGGCAAGGGCTTGACTGAAATGCTGTTGGGTTCGGAGGATTTGTAATCATGCGACATATCGTTTCTGTTTTGCTGGAAAATGAAGCGGGCGCATTGTCACGCGTAGTCGGCCTGTTTTCGGCCCGTGGTTACAATATCGAAACGCTGACAGTTGCCCCGACTGAAGATGCGACCTTGTCGCGGATGACCATCGTGACCAGCGGTTCGGATGACGTGATTGAACAAATCACCAAGCATTTGAACCGTCTGATCGAAGTTGTGAAGGTGGTCGATCTGACTGAGGGCGCGCACATCGAGCGGGAACTGATGCTCATTAAAGTGCGTGCCGTCGGCAAGGAACGGGAAGAGATGAAGCGTACTGCGGATATTTTTCGTGGCCGTGTCATCGATGTCACCGAAAAGACGTACACCATCGAATTGACGGGCAACAAGTCGAAACTCGATGCGTTTATCGAATCCATCGACCGCACCGCGATTCTCGAGACCGTCCGTACGGGCGGTTCCGGTATCGGCCGCGGTGAACGGATTCTCAAGGTTTAAGTTCGTTACATAGTGTTGGGGATGCAGTAGGCGGCGCCGAGGCGGCGCATAACGTTGTCCCGCAAATTTTTAATTGATTGATAAAATTAGGAAAAAAAATGAAAGTTTTTTACGATAAAGATTGTGATCTGTCCCTGATCAAAGGTAAAAACGTTGCGATCATCGGCTATGGCTCGCAAGGTCACGCACACGCGCAAAACCTGAACGATTCCGGTGTCAAGGTCACGGTCGGCCTGCGCAAGGGCGGCGCTTCCTGGAACAAGGTCAAAAATGCTGGTTTGAACGTTGCTGAAGTCGATGAAGCGGTCAAGGCTGCCGACGTCATCATGATCTTGCTGCCGGATGAAAGTATTGCCCAGGTATACAGTGAAAACGTCGCGCCAAATGCCAAGCAAGGCGCAGTGCTGGCATTTGCCCATGGTTTCAATGTCCATTACGGTCAAGTCGTGCCGCGTGACGATCTGGACGTCATCATGATTGCCCCGAAAGCACCGGGTCACACTGTGCGCGGCACCTATAGCCAGGGTGGCGGCGTGCCCCACCTGATCGCCGTCTATCAAGACAAGTCCGGCATCGCGCGCGATATCGCCCTGTCGTATGCGATGGCCAATGGCGGCGGCCGCGCCGGCATCATCGAAACCAACTTCCGCGAAGAAACTGAAACTGACTTGTTCGGCGAGCAAGCCGTTCTGTGCGGTGGTGCGGTTGAACTGATCAAGGCCGGTTTCGAAACGCTGGTGGAAGCCGGTTATGCGCCGGAAATGGCGTATTTCGAATGCCTGCATGAATTGAAGCTGATCGTCGACCTGATCTATGAAGGCGGCATCGCCAACATGAATTACTCGATTTCCAACAATGCAGAATATGGCGAGTATGTCACCGGCCCGAAAGTGGTTACCGAAGATACCAAGAATGCAATGCGTCAATGTCTGAAGGATATTCAGACTGGCGAATACGCCAAGAGCTTCATTTTGGAAAACCGGGCAGGGGCGCCAACCTTGATTTCTCGTCGTCGCTTGACTTCGGAACACCAGATCGAAGAAGTGGGTGCCAAGCTGCGCGCAATGATGCCTTGGATTGCCAAGAATAAACTGGTTGACCAATCGAAAAACTGATTGATGTTCGACTCTCGCCGCTGCATGTGTTTGCAGCGGCCGGATGAGAATCTGTATGCTGTCACCGTTTTTTATTCTGCTGGCGATAGGTGCATTATTAGTACCTGCATTAGCTGAGTATCGACGAGCCAGGCTCAGAGAGCTTTTATCCGACTCAAGGTAAACTGCATGGGGCGTACGTGATGTACCGCCCCATTTTTATTATTGGAACCTTGTCATGACTTGTTGCAGAAATTTTTTATTCGCATTGTCTTGCATGTTGGTCCTGCCGCCAGTGCAGGCGCAATCCAACCCGCAGACCGCCGGCACGCTGGTGATCGTGCCTGCCTATGGCGAAGTGCGGCACATTAACGATGAAGCCCGTGCAACCTACATGATTGAAGAGCAGGACAAGGACAAGGCCGTTGCGGCATCGCGCGTCAATTTAAAAATGAAGCAGGGTACCGACATTATCAAGCGTGAAGATCCTGCTGCGATACTCAAGACCCATGGCTATTACACTTACCCGGTTTATCCGGAAGACCCGTCAAGGCAAAATGCACGGTTAAGGCAACCGACCGGCTGGCGCGTCGGCCAGTATCTGGAAGTCACGACCACCAATCTTGCCGCCTTGCCCAAGACCGTTGCCGCAGCTCAGAAGTTGCTTGCCTTAAATGGCTTACAATTCGTACTCAGCAATGCCGCCACCAAAAAGCTCGATGAGCAGCGCATCGAAGCAGCGTATAAAAACTTGAATGAGCGAATTGCCGCGATCGCTAAAGCGATGGGGCGCAGACCCGCCGATGCGGTACTGGAGACCATTGACTTTGAAGCGTCAGGCGCCTATGCCCAGCAAGGCGATTCAGGGCAGCCCAAGATGGCGACCATGGCGGCTGGAAGGGAAGCTGCGCCAGTCGAGGAACCCAGCTTCGAGCCGGGTGAAACAACATTGCAGATGCGCGTAGTAGGCAAGGTAAAATTCAAATAACGTTGGAGCGGGACAATGAATATCATGCACATCATGGTGCTTGGTGCAATCGGCATGCTGCTCGGTGCATGCCAGCCTGCCGGGTCGCCGCCAGACCTGGTCCAGACCCAGCGCGATGCACTCAACAAGGCAAAAGGTGTGGAGCAACAATTACAGCAGCAATCACAGGACCGGATAAAATCCTCCGATGAGGCGGATAAGTGAAACGTGACTGAGTCGGGCAGGCGCAGGCGTTACATTTTTGCCGCGCTCGTCTAGAATAAGTCTCGTTTCGAACGACAGTCAATTGAGCCCATTCGGGAGTATTGTTGAATAATTACCCGTATCCCATCATTGCCCGTGAAGGATGGTCCTATCTGGCTTTTTGCATTGTTTTGGCATTGGCGATGACGTATTTCTTCGGCGCCTGGTCGACACCGTTCTGGATCACGGTGATTTTGGTCCTGCTGTTCTTTCGCGATCCTGGTCGCGTCATTCCACAGCAGCCCGATGTCGTGTTATCACCGGCCGATGGAAGAATTGTCGTGGTCGAGAAAATACAGGATCCATATGCCGGCCGGGAAGCGATCAAGATCAGCGTTTTCATGAACGTCTTCAATGTGCATTCCAATCGTGCGCCGGTTGATGGAAAAATCAATGCAGCCCAGTATTTCCCCGGTAAATTCGTCACTGCTGATCTGGATAAGGCATCGGTCAACAATGAACGTAATGCGTTGACGATTACGGCTGCCAATGGTCAGACAGTGACCTGTGTACAAGTCGCCGGGCTGATTGCGCGGCGCATCCTTTGTTATGTCAAGCAAGGCGATATATTGACACGCGGACAGCGCTACGGCTTTATCCGGTTTGGCTCGCGGGTCGATGTCTATTTGCCGCTGACAGCAACACCGTTGGTGACGGTCGGCGATAAAGTATTTGCAACTGAAACAATTCTTGCCGATTTGTAATCGGTTTCTGCAGGCCGTTGTTCAAGGCCAGTTATTTACCAACACGAGATCCGCATGGCAACCTTTCCTAGACGAAAAACAAAAAAGAAAATCCCGCTGCTGCCGCGTCCCGCACGCTTCGGCAGCAATAGCCGATTGCATGCAGAGCAGGAAGTCGAAGTGCTTGCGCGGCCAAGCTTACGCCGCCGCAGTATTTATCTGTTGCCCAACGCCTTTACGACGGCGGCCCTGTTTTGCGGATTTTATGCCATCGTGATGGCGATGAATCTGAAATTTGATCATGCGTCGATCGCTATTTTTGCTGCCATGGTTCTGGATGCGGTCGATGGCCGGGTGGCCCGCCTGACTCATACCCAAAGCGAGTTCGGTGCCCAATACGATAGTCTGTCCGACATGGTGTCATTTGGCGCAGCGCCGGCACTGGTGATTTATGTCTGGGCGTTGCGAGATCTCAGCAACTTCGGCTGGGGCAAAGTCGGCTGGCTGGCTGCCTTTGTGTATTGTGCCGGTGCCGCACTGCGACTGGCCCGCTTCAATACCAACATCGAAGTGGTCGACAAACGCTATTTCCAGGGTCTGCCCAGCCCAGCCGCCGCAGCGCTGGTGGCAGGCTTTGTATGGTTGATGGATGATCTGGGCGTGCCAAGAACCGATTTGAGCTGGATCGCCTGTGGCATTACCTTGTATGCCGGCTTGACGATGGTGACCAATGTGCCGTTCTATAGCTTTAAGGATGTTAATTTCCGCAAGTCGGTTCCTTTTATCGCGATATTCGTGATCGTGCTGGCGTTTGTCGCGATATCGAGCGATCCGCCCAAGGTATTGTTTGCGATTTTTGTCTTGTACGGATTATCAGGCTATGGCATTTATTTCTGGCGCCTGGCCAAAGGAAAGCCGGTCAGCATCATTGAAACCAAAACAGAGTCGGTTGATGAAAAATAGTTGGCATCTCTTGTTTTCCGTCATATAAAGCCTATGGCTATGCGCGCCTTCAGATGACATGATGATTTTTTATGTCACGAAAGGAGAACGTCATGGGTTTGCTGTCATTTATGAAAGACGCAGGCGAAAAGCTGCTGCGTAGCGGTCCTGCCAAACAGAATGCCGACCAGCAATCGGCTGAATCGAATCCTGCCGATCTGCGTGTCAAGGAGCAGGAACTGGAGCGAGCCATTCTCGATTACATTGCGGCACAAAATTTGCCGATTCAGGGCTTGACCGTTGCATATGATTCGTCCAATGCCACCGTGACGGTGTCAGGTTCGGCGCCTGACCAGCAGGCCAAGGAAAAAATCTTGTTATGCTGCGGTAATGTGCAAGGCGTGGCGCACGTCAATGACGAAATCAACGTCGCACAAACCGAAGCAGCGCCGTCTGACTGGTACACCGTGCAAAGTGGCGACAGCCTGTCCAAGATTGCCAAGCAATTTTATGGCGATCCAAACAAATACATGCTGATTTTCGAGTCGAACCGGCCGATGCTGACCGACCCCGATAAAATTTATCCCGGCCAAATGCTGCGCATCCCGTCGCAAGCTTCTCTGCACTAAGTATATTCTGCTTCGCCGGCCGTGCGATCTGCCTGATCGGGCGGCCGGGATTGCTACAAATCCGGGAGCACTACCAACAGCGACAGCCTCCTTTGTTGGTTTCTCTAAATAAGTGCTCATTCGCGCCCCAAGCGCGTCAACAGGTTTATTTCTGCTTGCACCCGCTATTCGTTATGGGTAGTGTCACTGAATTCCTGCTGCGGCAGCGCGCATAATTTCCACTTCCCCACATTTGGTGTAATGTTGAGTGCAGGCTGATGCTGGCACGGCTTAGCGAAACCCGTTTTACAGCAATTTTTTATCGTATTTTCCGAAGGAGTACACCATGACTGCCGATGCATCCAGCAAGCTGATCATTTTTGACACCACCTTGCGCGATGGCGAACAATCTCCCGGCGCTTCCATGACCAAGGATGAAAAGATCCGGATCGCCAAGCAACTTGAGCGATTGAGGGTAGATGTGATTGAGGCTGGTTTCGCAGCCTCATCCCAGGGCGATTTCGAGGCAATCAAAGCCATTGCAGGCTTGATCAAGGACGCGACGGTGTGCTCCCTGTCGCGTGCCAATGAGCGCGATATTGCACGGGCGGCTGAGGCGCTGGCACCGGCCAGCCGCAAGCGCATTCACACGTTCATTGCAACTTCGCCATTGCATATGGAAAAGAAGCTGCGCATGACACCGGATCAGGTATTCGAACAGGCGAAACAGGCGGTGCGGTTTGCCCGCCAGTTCACTGATGATGTGGAATTCAGTCCGGAAGACGGGAGCCGTTCCGACATGGATTTCCTATGCCGTGTACTGGAAGCCGTTATCCGGGAAGGGGCAACCACGATTAACTTCGCCGATACGGTTGGATATGGCGTTCCGGAATTGTACGGCAACATGCTCAAGAGCCTGCGCGAGCGTATTCCGAATGCCGACAAGGCAGTCTGGTCGGTGCATTGCCATAATGATCTGGGCATGGCTGTCGCCAATTCGCTGGCCGGCGTGATGATCGGCGGCGCCCGCCAGGTGGAATGCACAATCAATGGTTTGGGCGAGCGTGCCGGCAACACTGCATTGGAAGAAATCGTGATGGCGGTACGCACACGCCGCGATTACTTCAATCTGGACGTGAGCATCGATACCACGCAGATTGTGCCAACTTCCAAGCTGGTTTCGCAAATTACCGGTTTTGCGGTGCAGCCAAACAAGTCCGTGGTGGGCGCGAATGCTTTTGCGCATGCATCCGGCATCCATCAGGATGGCGTTCTGAAAGCACGCGATACCTATGAAATCATGCGGGCCGAAGAGGTGGGATGGAGCGCAAACAAGATTGTCTTAGGTAAATTGTCAGGGCGCAATGCATTCAAGCAGCGTCTGGAAGTGCTTGGCATTGAAATGGATTCTGAGACGGAAATCAATGACGCATTTGCCCGTTTCAAGGATCTGGCGGACCGCAAGTCGGAAATCTTTGATGAAGACATCATGGCACTGGTGTCGGATGCGCAGCATTCGCATGAACTGGAATACTTTCGATTCGTGTCGCTTTCACAGCATTCCGAAACCGGCGAACGGCCTGTTGCAGCCGTCGTCTTTTCGATGGATGGCAAGGAAATCGCCAGTCAAGGGCAGGGTAACGGTCCGGTGGATGCGACCGTCAACGCAATTGAATCAAAAGTGGCAAGCGGCTCGGAATTATTGCTTTTCTCTGTGAATGCCATTACCACTGGTACGCAGTCCCAGGGCGAGGTGACCATGCGCTTGGCAAAGGCGGGCCGCATCGTCAATGGCGTCGGCGCCGACCCGGATATCGTGGTGGCTTCTGCCAAAGCGTACCTTTCGGCGTTAAATAAACTGCATTCGAAAGTTGAAAAACTAAGTCCCCAGCTTTAAGCCAGCCATCATTTTTATGGCAGGAAGCATCATGTAATCCTGCTTGTAACTGCGCATCATCGGCGCAGTTACAAGCAGGCGGCCGCACTCTGTGCCAGTAAGGTTTGGACGCGGACGGCACCAGCGTCAACTTACCAGGGAGCGGCACCAAACAGATTGCCCCAGCCATGCGGATGCCTGTCCGGCAGGCTGACCATTTTGCGAACGATGCCGCTTTGATCAAAATGGACATGCATGATTGAATCCCAGACACCGCTTTCCTGGTAGGGGTAGGACCACACCTCGAGTCTGGGCAATGAAAGATAAGTTTGCTCGCTTGGCGCACCGATCAGATGCAACACGTCTTGTTTGGTGGTTTGCCCGACGCGTATGGCGGCAAATTTCTGATTGGTTAAAACTTGCTCAAATGATACCAGCCTGCCGTCGGCGCCGATGCGCGCCATAAAAGTCTGTTGCCCGAAAGGGCCATGCCGATATTCCAGCAACTGTTCCTTGCCGAGATTGTAGCGATTGGACGGCGTGCCACGCGCTGCGATGACTTGTGCTTCCGTGTCGCCGATTTTTACCGGTTGGGGGAAGGCGCAGCCACCCAGCATTACTGCCAGATGGAGAGTTGCCACAGACTGCCATATGCTTTTCATCGGATTTCCAGGTTGGCCGCCAGAAAATGCGCTAAGTATTTGAATGTTCAGGTGAATTCCGATATACTTGCGCGTCTGGCTTTTTTGACCAGTCTTTTTAATCATTTGTTCACGGTGGATGGGGTTGCGACTCTATGCACCGCATGTGAAAGGTAATCATGTCAGTAGAAAATATCGATAAAGCCGCTATTATTGCGGATAACGCCCGTGGCACCAACGATACCGGCTCTCCAGAAGTGCAAGTTGCATTGCTGACGGCCCGCATCAACGAACTCAATGGCCACTTCAAAGCCCACGCCAAGGATCACCACTCCCGCCGCGGCTTGATCATGATGGTCAATCGTCGCAAGAGCCTGCTTTCCTACTTGAAGAGCAAAGATGCGACACGCTATCGCGCTCTGATTGAAAAGCTCGGTTTGCGCAAGTAATTTTGTTGCGACATCCTGTCTGGAACTAATCATTGAATGCCCGCGTCAGTCCGCTGATGTGGGCATTTGTCTTTTGAAGATTTGTAATTGTTTCTGAATGGGAAGTCCTGAAGCAAGATGATCTGTTTCTGAAGCAGGTCATCTGTGGTGAGGCGAACGACGGCGCCTGAAAATCCGTCGGCAAAAATAGAAAGGAAACACCGTGTTTAATAAAGTTACCAAGACCTTCCAGTATGGCCAGCATCAGGTGACGCTGGAGACCGGCGAAATCGCCCGTCAAGCATCCGGCGCCGTGATGGTGTCGATTGAAGATACTGTTGTACTTGCGACTGTCGTCGCCAGAAAAGATGCCAAGCCAGGCCAGGATTTCTTTCCGCTGACTGTGGATTATGTTGAAAAAACTTATGCGGCCGGCCGTATTCCCGGCGGTTTCTTCAAGCGCGAAGGCCGTCCTTCCGAAAAAGAAACCCTGACTTCGCGTCTGATCGATCGTCCGATCCGTCCATTGTTCCCTGAGGGTTACCTGAATGAAGTGCAGGTAATCATTCATGTGCTGTCGGTGAATCCTGAAATTGATCCGGATATCGCTGCCATGATTGGTGCTTCCGCAGCACTGTGCGTTGCCGGCTTGCCATTCAATGGCCCGGTCGGCGCTGCTCGCGTCGGTTATGTCAATGGCCAGTATGTATTGAACCCGACCGTGTCGCAATTGGCGACGTCGGAACTCGACCTGGTGGTCGCCGGTACCGAGCAGGCGGTCTTGATGGTGGAATCCGAAGCCAAGCAATTGTCCGAAGAAATCATGCTGGGTGCTGTGGTATTTGGCCATGACCAGATGAAGGCAGTCATCAATGCAATTCACGATCTGGTTCGTGATGGTGGCAAGCCTGAAGTGGAATGGAGCCCGGCACCAAAAAATGAGGCGCTGATTGCACGTGTTACGCATTTCGCCGAAGCAAAATTGCGCGAAGCCTACCAAACCAAGGACAAGCAAGCGCGCACCGCCAAGTTGAAGGATGCAACTGCGCAAGTCAATGCGGCGCTCGCGACAGAAGCCGCATCGATTGGCGCTGCAGCCCCGGACGCAGCCGAAGTGGGCAGCATCCTGTTTGATGTCGAAGCCAAGATCGTGCGTTCGCAAATTCTGGAAGGCGAGCCACGCATTGACGGCCGCGATACCCGTACTGTGCGCCCGATTTCGATCCGCACCGGCGTACTGCCGCGTACCCATGGTTCGGCTTTGTTTACCCGTGGTGAAACCCAGGCATTGGTGATTGCCACCCTGGGCACTGCCCGTGACGAACAGAAAATCGATGCGCTGATGGGCGAGTACAGCGACCGTTTCATGATGCATTACAACATGCCTCCGTTTGCCACTGGCGAAACCGGCCGTGTCGGCACACCGAAGCGGCGTGAAATCGGTCATGGTCGTCTGGCCAAGCGTGCATTGGTAGCGGCCTTGCCAGCACCGGAAGATTTCAGCTATTCAGTGCGACTGGTGTCGGAAATTACCGAATCCAATGGTTCGTCATCGATGGCTTCGGTCTGCGGCGGCTGCCTGGCGTTGATGGATGCAGGCGTGCCGATGCAAGCGCATGTTGCCGGTATTGCGATGGGTTTGATCAAGGATGGCAGCAAGTTTGCCGTGCTGACCGATATTCTCGGTGACGAAGATCACTTGGGCGACATGGACTTCAAGGTAGCGGGTACCGCCAATGGTATTACCGCACTGCAAATGGATATTAAAATCCAGGGTATCACCAAGGAAATCATGCAAGTAGCTTTGGCCCAAGCCAAAGAAGGTCGCTTGCATATCCTGACCAAGATGCAGGAAGCGGTACCGCATGGTAAGACTGAGCTGTCCGATTTTGCCCCGCGCCTGATCACGATCAAGATCAATCCTGAAAAAATCCGCGACGTGATCGGCAAGGGCGGCGCAGTGATTCGTGCGCTGACCGAAGAAACCGGTACCCAGATCGATATCAGCGATGAAGGCGTGGTCACCATCGCATCCGTGGATGCTTCGGCAGGTCAGGAAGCAAAGCGTCGTATCGAAGAACTGACTGCGTCGGTCGAAGTAGGCAAGGTTTATGATGGTGTGGTGCTCAAGTTGCTGGATTTCGGCGCAATCGTTCAGGTGTTGCCTGGCAAGGATGGCTTGCTGCATATTAGCCAGATTGCCAACGAGCGTGTCAATGCAGTCGCCGATTATCTGAAAGAAGGTCAGGCAGTACGCGTGAAGGTTCTGGAAACCGATGATCGCGGCCGTTTGAAATTATCGATGAAAGCCGCTGCCGCCGATGAAAATACGGAGCAGCCGGAACTGGCCCAGCCGCAGCAGTAACACTTCTGCTATTGGGATGCATGCACCGCCCGGAAGAAATTCCGGGCGGTTTTTTTATGGCGCAGTCAAACCCGCCTGCCGTTATCCGCAAGCAGATTGTAAAGCCGGGTTACATTAATATACCTGCCATGTTGTTGTGCAATTTTGGTGCGTAGTGAGCGATGAACTGTTTGGCGCGATGCCGATAAACTAGGAATGGGAACAGTTGAAATCAACCGAAGGCATGCCGGTCTATGTCAGTAGCGACGTTAAACGAATGGAATAAAATGAAAGCCATTGAGATTACCCGATCGGGGCCGCCCGAAGTATTGCAAATGTGCGAGCGGCCGATTCCTGCACTACAGCCCGGAGAGGTCTTGATCAAGGTGCATGCCGCCGGCGTCAATCGGCCGGATGTATTGCAGCGCCTTGGACACTATCCGGTGCCGGCGGGTGCATCCGACTTGCCCGGGCTTGAAGTGGCTGGAGAAATCGTCGGCGGCGATGTTGGTACCGGCAAGTTTAAAATCGGCGACATGGTCTGCGCATTGGTTCAGGGTGGCGGCTATGCGGAGTTCTGCGCTGCACCGATTGATCAATGCCTGCCGGTGCCGCGCGGTTTGACGCCGCTGCAAGCGGCCGCCTTGCCCGAGACCTTTTTTACTGTTTGGAGCAATGTTTTTGAGCGGGCCAAGCTGGCCGAAAATGAAACCTTGCTAGTGCAGGGCGGCAGTTCCGGCATTGGGGTGACCGCGATTCAACTTGCGTCGGCATTCGGGCATCGTGTTTTTGCGACTGCAGGAACCGATGAAAAATGCCGGGCTTGTGAAGCATTGGGTGCGGAAAAAGGTATCAATTACCGCAACGAAGACTTTGTCGAAGTCATCAAACAAGCTACGGCAGGTAGAGGCGTGGATGTCATTCTCGATATGGTTGCTGGTGATTATATTCCTCGCGAAATCGCGTGCCTTGCCGACGATGGACGGCTGGTGGTGATTGCCTTGCTGGGAGGGAGCAAGAGCCTGGTGGATTTTGGACAGGTGTTGCGCCGCCGATTAACCCTGTCTGGCTCGACCCTGCGGCCGCGGCCGGTGGCTTTCAAGGCGGCGATTGCTGCAAATCTGCAAGCAAAGGTGTGGCCTTTGCTTGAATCCGGCGAAATCAAGCCGGTGATTCATCAAACCTTTCCGTTGCACGAAACCGCGCAAGCTCATGCGTTAATGGAAACCAGTTCCCATATCGGCAAGATCATGCTGTCTGTAATTCCACCCGCATAAGTAATCCTGCGCCAGGCAGGCCATACTGAAAGATAAAGTTCCCGAGCGGATTATATTTATCTCACTCTTGACGGTTGTAGTTTGACCGTCTTATCCCCACACGTTAAAATAGCGAGTTAATTAAAAAGTGGACTGATATGCGTCGCAAACTGGTCGCCGGCAACTGGAAAATGAATGGCAGCTTGGCTGCCAATACTGCATTACTGGCTGGTATCAAGGCTGGATTAAGCCAATCCGTGTGCGATGTTGCAGTTTGCGCGCCAGCGCCCTATCTGGCGCAATGCCAATCCGAGTTGGCGCAGAGTCCGGTTCGTTGGGGTGCGCAGGATGTGTCAGTGCATGAATCCGGTGCGTATACGGGCGAAGTGTCGGCATCGATGCTAGGGGATTTTGGCTGTACCTATGTAATCGTCGGTCATTCCGAGCGGCGTGCCTATCATAATGAAACCGATGAATTGGTTGCGCAAAAGACTTTGCGTGCATTGCGGGCGGGATTGACGCCGATTGTCTGTGTTGGAGAAACGCTGTCGGAACGCGAAGCGGACCAAACAGCCATAGTGGTCGGTCAGCAGATTGATGCGGTGCTTGGTTTGCTCAATGCTGATCAGCTCGCCAAGATCGTGGTTGCTTATGAGCCGGTATGGGCAATCGGCACCGGCAAAACGGCAACGCCGCAAATGGCTCAGGAAGTCCATGGCATGCTGCGAGGCAAGCTGGCGGCGAAGGATGCGTTAGCGGCGGCAGAAGTGAAAATTTTGTACGGCGGCAGCATGAAGCCGGATAATGCAAAAGAGTTGCTTGGGATGCCAGACATCGACGGTGGCTTGATTGGTGGTGCCGCATTGAAGGCGGCAGATTTTTTAGCGATCATTCATGCAGCATGATCATTGCACTCATGATTCAGCATTAACTTGTAATTGGAAATTTAATTAATGAATACTTTTTTTACAGTAATCGTCGTCATTCAGGTGTTGTCTGCCCTGACGATCATCGGCCTGGTTCTGCTTCAGCACGGCAAAGGCGCTGACATGGGTGCGGCGTTCGGTTCGGGCGCATCGGGCAGCTTGTTTGGTGCTACCGGCTCATCCAATTTCCTGTCGAAATCCACCGGGGTGGCTGCAACGATTTTCTTTTGTGCAACTTTAGCGCTGGCTTACATTAGCAACAAGCCGGGTGCAGTCAGTGGTGGCGTGATGGACAGTTTGCCGGCAAATACCGCTCCGGTGCCGGCGGATAAGGTGCCAGCTAAGCCAGTTGCGCCTGCAACGGAAGCTGCTGGAAAGGCACCGGCAGCTCCCGCCAGTGGAACTGGCGCGACACAGTCGAACCAAATCCCGAAGTAAGGCTTCGAGTTGCAATATAACCTATTGATTCAGTGCAATATGCATTGAAAAAAAGGGTTAAAACATAGTAAAATGAAGGTCTTGCGCCGACGTGGTGAAATTGGTAGACACGCTATCTTGAGGGGGTAGTGGCGAAAGCTGTGCGAGTTCGAGTCTCGCCGTCGGCACCAGTGCAAAGAATAGAATAAAGAAAGAAAAAATTGCCGAAGCGGGCCTTTTATCGCGGAATTAGTTTCTGGGTGCAAAGAGTCCTGGCATTTCTTGATCAATATATCTCCCCGAAACACATTTTATTGTGAACCTCGAAAATTATTTCCCCGTCCTCTTATTTATCCTAGTCGGTATCGGTGTCGGTATCGTCCCGCAGGTTTTGGGGCGGGTGCTGGCGCCGTTCAAGCCGGATGCCCAGAAGCTTTCTCCGTACGAGTGCGGATTCGAAGCATTTGAAGATGCGCGCATGAAGTTTGATGTTCGCTACTATCTGATCGCGATTTTGTTTATTTTGTTCGATCTTGAGACTGCATTTTTCTTTCCATGGGCTGCAGCGATGACGGATCTGGGATGGGCCGGATTCGTCACGATCATGGTTTTTATTGCTGAGTTCTTGGTTGGATTTTGGTACATCTGGAAGAAAGGTGCCCTGGATTGGGAGTAAGCCATGTCAATTGAAGGTGTATTGAACGAAGGTTTTGTTACCACCACTGCAGACAAGCTGATCAACTGGACGCGTACCGGCTCGATGTGGCCGATGACGTTTGGACTGGCATGCTGCGCGGTAGAGATGATGCATGCCGGTGCCTCCCGCTACGATCTGGATCGTTTCGGCGTCGTGTTTCGTCCGTCGCCGCGTCAGTCCGATGTGATGATTGTCGCCGGCACGCTGTGCAACAAGATGGCGCCGGCGCTGCGCAAGGTGTATGACCAGATGGCTGAGCCGCGCTGGGTGATTTCGATGGGGACTTGCGCCAATGGCGGCGGCTACTATCATTATTCCTATTCGGTGGTGCGCGGTTGCGACCGTATTGTGCCGGTCGACGTCTATGTTCCGGGTTGCCCGCCAACGGCTGAAGCTTTGCTGTACGGCATTATGCAGTTGCAAAATAAGATCAAACGCACCAACACGATCGCGCGTTAAGCCGGTGATTGAGCAAATATGACAACGAAACTTGAAACCCTGGAAGCCGCCTTGCGCAATGCGCTCGGGGATCATCTTCACAGTCTGAATGTGGCGCTCGGCGAGGTCACGATTGTGGTCAATGCCGCCAATTATCTGTCGACGATGCGCAGCCTGCGCGATCATGCGGATCTGCGTTTTGAACAATTGGTTGATTTGTGCGGTGTTGACTATTCCAGCTATGGCGACGGCATCTGGGAAGGCCCGCGCTTTGCTGTGGTGTCGCATTTGCTGTCGATTGCGCACAACTGGCGCTTGCGGGTTCGGGTGTTCGCGCCCGACGATGAGCTGCCGGTGGTTGCCAGTGTCATGGATATCTGGTCCTCGGCTAATTGGTATGAGCGCGAGGCATTCGATTTGCTCGGCATCCTGTTCGACGGGCATAACGATCTGCGTCGCATCCTGACCGATTATGGCTTTATCGGGCATCCGTTCCGCAAGGATTTCCCGGTCTCCGGTTACGTCGAGATGCGGTACGACCCGGAACAAAAACGGGTGATTTACCAGCCTGTGACGATCGAGCCCCGCGAAATTACGCCACGTGTGATCCGTGAAGAACAGTACGGGGTGAAATAATGGCTGAAATTAAAAACTACACGCTGAACTTCGGTCCACAACATCCAGCTGCGCACGGTGTATTGCGACTGGTGCTGGAGCTCGATGGCGAAGTGATTCAACGCGCCGATCCGCATATCGGTCTGCTGCATCGGGCAACCGAAAAGCTGGCTGAGCAAAAAACCTATCTGCAATCCGTGCCGTACATGGATCGTCTCGACTACGTATCCATGATGTGTAACGAGCATGCGTATGTAATGGCGGTCGAGCGTCTGCTGGGGGTCGAAGTTCCGCTGCGCGCACAATACATCCGGGTCATGTTCGACGAGATTACCCGCCTGCTGAATCACTTGCTGTGGCTGGGTGCGCATGCGCTCGACGTTGGCGCGATGGGGGTGTTTCTGTATGCCTTCCGTGAGCGCGAAGACCTGATGGATTGCTACGAGGCGGTATCAGGTGCGCGCATGCATGCGGCTTACTACCGTCCGGGCGGCGTCTATCGTGACTTGCCCGATACGATGCCCAAGTATGCGGCATCCATCATGCGCAATGAAAAGGCGATCCGGCAACTCAATGAAAACCGGCAGGGCTCGTTGCTTGATTTCATCGAAGACTTCACCAACCGTTTCCCGAAGTATGTGGATGAGTATGAGACGCTGCTGACCGATAACCGGATCTGGAAGCAGCGCTTAGTCGGTATCGGCGTGGTATCGCCGGAGCGTGCGCTGGCGATGGGTTTTACCGGTGCCATGCTGCGTGGCTCGGGTGTCGAATGGGATTTGCGCAAGAAGCAGCCGTATGAGGTGTACGACTTGCTGGATTTTGACATTCCGGTGGGTGTCAACGGCGACAGCTACGACCGCTACCTGGTGCGCATCGAAGAAATGCGTCAGTCAAACCGCATTATCAAGCAGTGCATCGAATGGCTGCGTAACAACCCCGGTCCGGTCATGACCGACAACCACAAAGTGGCTCCGCCGTCACGAGTGGAGATGAAGAGCAATATGGAAGAGCTGATTCACCACTTCAAGCTCTTTTCGGAGGGCTTTCATGTGCCGGTGGGAGAAGCTTATGCGGCAATCGAGCATCCGAAGGGCGAGTTTGGTATTTACATCGTATCCGATGGTGCCAACAAGCCGTATCGCCTGAAAATTCGTGCGCCAGGTTATCCGCATCTGCAAGGTCTGAATGAAATGGCAAAAGGTCACATGATCGCCGATGCTGTAACCATCATTGGCACGCAAGATATCGTATTTGGTGAAATCGACCGTTAGAGGGAAAGATCAAGTCTTCGGCTTTCCAGGCAAGCCTGGCGGCCCAAGGCAATCTCTTCCTACTCTCTTGAATGTCGATATTTGAGGCATAGATAATGCTGTTATCAGAGCAGTCATATAAAAAGATTGATCGCGAAATCGCGAAATTCCCTGCAGACCAGCGTCAATCCGCCGTCATGGCGACGCTGGCGATCGCGCAAAGCGAACAGGGTTGGCTATCACCAGAGGTAATTCAGGAAGTCGCTGATTATCTTCGCATGGCGGCCATCGCAGTTCAGGAAGTGGCAACGTTCTATGCGATGTATAACCTGAAGCCGACGGGCAAGTCGAAGATCACTATATGCACCAACTTGCCTTGCGCATTGTCGGGTGGCGAAAAAGCGGCACAGTATCTGCGGCAAAAGCTTGGCATCAACTACAAGGAAACCACCGAAGACGGTCAATTCACGTTGCTGGAAGGCGAGTGCATGGGCGCTTGCGGTGATGCGCCGGTGCTGCTGGTGAATAACAAGCGTATGTGCGGCCATATGTCCAATGACAAGATCGATGCGCTGGTTGAGGAACTCAAGAAATGACAAGCCTGCACGATCGTCACATCAATCCATTGATTCTGGCCGGGCTGGATGGCAAGAACTGGCATTTGGCCGACTATGTCAAGCGCGGCGGATACGAATCATTGAAACGTATTCTGTCCGAAAAAATCACGCCGGAGCAGGTAATTGCCGAATTGAAGGCATCGTTTCTGCGCGGCCGCGGTGGCGCCGGTTTTCCGACCGGCTTGAAGTGGAGTTTCATGCCACGCCAATTCCCTGGCCAAAAATACCTGGTCTGCAATACCGATGAAGGCGAGCCCGGCACGTTCAAGGACCGCGACATCATTCGCTACAATCCGCATGCACTGATCGAAGGCATGGCAATCGGTGCCTATGCAATGGGTATCACCGTCGGATACAACTATATTCATGGCGAGATCTGGGCAGAATACGAACTGTTTGAGGAAGCACTGGAAGAAGCACGCGCGGCCGGGTTTTTAGGTAATAACATCTTGGGTAGCGAATTCAGCTTCCAGCTGCATGCGTTCCACGGATATGGCGCCTATATCTGCGGCGAAGAAACCGCACTGCTTGAGTCGCTCGAAGGCAAGAAGGGTCAGCCACGCTTCAAGCCGCCGTTCCCGGCAAGTTTCGGCTTGTATGGCAAGCCAACCACCATCAACAATACCGAGACGTTTGCGGCGGTACCGTTCGTCATGAAAATGGGTGGCTCTGCGTACGCGGCGCTGGGCAAGCCCAACAATGGCGGTACCAAGATTTTCTCGATGTCAGGAGACGTTGCCCGTCCAGGCAATTATGAAGTCCCGCTCGGCACACCGTTTGCAACACTTTTGGAGCTGGCCGGTGGCATGCGTGATGGCAAAAAGATCAAGGCGGTCATTCCGGGCGGCTCGTCGATGCCGGTGCTGACCGGAGAAGTGATGATGGCCACCGACATGGATTACGATTCGATCGCTAAAGCCGGTTCAATGCTGGGTTCAGGCGCGGTCATCGTGATGGACGAGACGCGCTGCATGGTCAAGTCGCTGCTGCGCCTGTCATACTTCTATTACGAAGAGTCGTGCGGCCAATGCACGCCATGCCGCGAAGGCACCGGCTGGTTGTATCGTATGGTGCACCGGATCGAACATGGCCAGGGCCGTGCCGACGATCTGGATATGCTGAATTCGATTGCAGACAATATCCAGGGACGGACGATTTGTGCGCTCGGTGATGCTGCGGCGATGCCGGTGCGCGCCATGCTGAAAAATTTCCGGGAAGAGTTTGCTTATCACATCGAGCACAAGCATTGCTTGGTGCCTGCTTACATTTAACCGATCCAGTGCGCATCAGCGCCTTAGGACAACAAAGTATAGCCATGGTTGAAATCGAAATAGACGGCAAGAAAGTTGAAGTGCAAGAAGGCAGCATGGTAATGGATGCCGCCAATAAGCTTGGCACATACATTCCGCATTTTTGCTATCACAAGAAATTGTCCATCGCGGCCAATTGCCGCATGTGTCTGGTTGAAGTCGAAAAAGCCCCCAAGCCGTTACCGGCATGCGCGACACCGGTGACGCCGGGCATGATCGTGCGTTCGAACAGCCAAAAGGCGGTGCAGGCGCAAAAAAGCGTGATGGAATTTTTGCTGATCAACCATCCGCTCGATTGCCCGATCTGCGATCAGGGCGGTGAGTGCCAGTTGCAGGATCTGGCAGTCGGCTACGGACCGTCTTCTTCCCGCTACGAAGAAGAAAAGCGCGTGATCGTTCCAAAGGATATCAGCCCTCTGATCAGTGCCAAGGAAATGGCGCGCTGCATCCATTGCACCCGTTGCGTGCGCTTCGGCCAGGAAGTCGCCGGCGTCATGGAGCTGGGCATGGTCGGCCGCGGCGAGCATTCTGAAATCACATCCTATGTTGGCAAGACGGTCGATTCGGAACTCTCCGGCAATATGATCGATCTGTGCCCGGTCGGTGCGCTCACTTCCAAGCCATTCCGTTACAAAGCCCGCACCTGGGAATTGTCGCGCCGCAAGTCGGTCAGCCCGCATGACGGTCTGGGCAGCAATCTGATTGTGCAGGTCAAGGGTGGCCAGGTCATGCGCGTTTTGCCACTCGAAAATGACGACATCAATGAATGCTGGCTGTCGGATCGCGATCGTTTTTCCTATGAAGGCTTGAACAGCACCGAGCGCCTGACTGCGCCGATGATCAAGCAAAACGGCCAATGGATACAGACTGACTGGCAAACCGCGCTCGAATACGTGGCGCACGGCCTGCGTAACCTGAAGCATGAGCATGGTGCGGATGCGATTGCAGCATTGGCCGCACCCAATTCCACCCTGGAAGAATTGTCGCTGCTGCAAAAAGTCGTGCGCGGCCTCGGTTCGGACAATATCGATTTCCGGCTGCGCCAGTCCGACTTTGCACTGGATGGCACGGTCACACCTTGGCTGGGCATGTCGGTGGCGGAATTTGGCCAGTTGCGTAAAGCTTTCGTGATCGGATCGTTCCTGCGCAAGGATCATCCATTGTTGGCGGCAAAATTACGCCAGGCCGCCAAGCGTGGCGCCAAGATCAGCATTCTGCATGCAAGCGACGATGACTTGCTGATGCCAGTTGCACACAAAATGATTGCCGCACCGTCTGCCTGGCTGGCGGCGCTTGGCCAGATAGTGGTTGCAGTGGCCCAGGCTAAAGGCAGTGCCGCACCGGCTGGATTCGAGAAGATCGAAGCGTCGGATCAGGCCAAGGCGATTGCCGCCAGTTTGCTGGCCGATGAGCCAACCGCGGTTTTGATGGGCAACTCGGCAGCCCAGCATCCGCAGGCGTCGCAATTGCACGCAGCGGCGCAATGGATTGCACAAAATACCAATGCAAAGTTCGGCTATTTGACGGAAGCTGCCAATACGGTCGGCGGCTATCTGGCCAATGCTGTGCCAGGCAAGGGCGCAAATGCGATGCAAGCCTTCGAGCAGCCGCGCAAAGGATATGTGTTGCTGAACGCCGAACCGGAACTGGATTGCCACAATCCTCAGGCTGCCCGTGCTGCGTTGGACCAGGCCGAGATGGTGGTCCTGATGTCGCCGTACAAGCATGGAATGGACTATGCGGACGTTTTACTGCCGATCGCCCCATTTTCCGAAACCTCCGGCACCTATGTCAATTGCGAAGGCCGGGCACAAAGCTTCAATGGTACTGTCAAGCCGCTCGGCGAGACGCGGCCTGCCTGGAAGGTATTGCGCGTTTTGGGCAACCTGCTGGAACTGGATGGTTTCGAATATGACTCTTCTGAAGCAATTCGCAACGAGATTCTCGGTACTGCCAATCCGGCGGATGCCAATCTGACAGCACGCCTGAACAATTTTGCCAATGTCACGCCACAGGCAGATTTGACAAGTGCAACATCGTCGCTGGAGCGGATTGCGGATGTGCCGATCTACAGCAGCGATGCGATTGTTCGCCGCTCAGGACCGTTGCAGGAAACGGCCGATGCCAACCGGCCCAAGGCATGGATTTCGACTGCGCTGGCACAAAAGCTTGGCGTCGCCGCAGGCGGCCAGGTCAATGTGACGCAGGGGCAGGGCAGTGTGGCCCTCACTTTCGGTATCGACACGGCATTGCCTGACAATGTGGTTCGCGTGGCTGCAGCGCATGCGTCAACCATCGGTTTGGGCGCGATGTTCGGACCTGTTAGCGTGGAGAAGGCGTAATGGATCAATTTCTCGTGACGGTGCATGCAACCGGCCAGAATTGGCTCGGTTTTATGTGGCCACTGGTCTGGAATCTGTTCAAGATCGTCCTGGTAGTCTTGCCGGTGATGGGATGTGTTGCCTATCTGACGCTGTGGGAGCGCAAGATGATCGGCTGGATGCATATCCGCCTGGGGCCGAACCGCGTGGGCCCGGCAGGACTGCTGCAGCCGATTGCCGATGCATTGAAGCTATTGTTGAAGGAGATCGTGATTCCGGCCAAGGCAAACAAGGCCTTGTTTGTGATCGCTCCGATCATGACGATCATGCCGGCGCTGGCTGCCTGGGCGGTAGTGCCGTTCGGGCCGGAAGTAGCGATTGCCAACATCAATGCCGGGTTGTTGTTCGTCATGGCGATTACCTCGCTGGAAGTATATGGCGTCATCATCGCCGGATGGGCATCCAATTCGAAGTATGCATTTCTTGGCGCAATGCGTGCATCGGCACAGATGGTGTCCTTTGAAATCGCGATGGGCTTTGTGCTGGTGATTGTGCTGATGGTGTCCGGCAGCCTGAATTTCACCGATATCGTGATGAAGCAGACTACCGGCTATTTTGCCGATCGGGGATTGAATTTTCTGTCCTGGAACTGGCTGCCCCTGTTGCCAATTTTTGTCGCTTATGTGATCTCGGCGATCGCCGAAACCAACCGCCATCCGTTTGACGTGGTCGAAGGCGAGTCCGAAATCGTGGCCGGTCACATGGTCGAGTATTCGGGCATGTCGTTTGCGATGTTCTTCCTGGCCGAATACGCGAACATGATCCTGTTTTCGGCACTGGCATCCCTGATGTTTCTGGGTGGCTGGAATTCGCCGATTGGTGCGCAAGTGCCTGTTCTCGGACTGCTCTCCTATCTGCCGGGCTGGATCTGGCTCGGCCTGAAGACATTCTTTGTGGTATCGCTGTTTATCTGGGCACGCGCCTCATTCCCGCGCTATCGCTACGATCAGATCATGCGTCTCGGTTGGAAAGTGTTTATTCCGCTGACTCTCGGGTATCTGGTGATCGTGGCGATCTGGATGCAGACATCCTGGAATATCTGGAAATAGAATTTTCGGAGTCTGGTGCGACTGTTGCGCCTGCTCCCAACAAGTGAAAGATTACGAGGCTCGAGAAAAATGGAAGCCATCAAGGATTTCTTTGGCAGCTTGATGCTGCGAGAACTGATCAAGGGCCTGGCCCTGACCGGTCGTTACATGTTTGCGCGCAAGATCACAATCCAGTTTCCGGAAGAAAAGACGCCGCTCTCGCCGCGCTTCCGGGGTCTGCATGCATTGCGTCGCTATCCGAATGGGGAAGAGCGCTGCATTGCCTGCAAGCTGTGCGAAGCGGTTTGCCCGGCGATGGCAATCACCATCGAGTCTGAAGAGCGGGAAGATGGTTCGCGCCGCACCACTCGTTATGATATCGATTTGACGAAATGTATTTTTTGCGGATTCTGCGAAGAATCCTGTCCGGTCGATTCGATCGTTGAAACCAATATTCTCGAATACCACGGCGAAAAACGTGGTGACTTGTATTACACCAAGGAGATGCTGCTCGCCATTGGCGACCGGTATGAAAATGAGATTGCGGCCGCTCGCGCAGCTGATGCATCCTATCGTTGATTGATTCTGTTGCGGCGCAAGCCGACTTTACTGGTTCATTATGGAATTTAAAACTGCTTTGTTCTACGCCTTCTCGGTGATCCTAGTGATCGCCGCGATTCGCGTCATCACGGCTCGCAATCCGGTCCACTCCGCATTGTTTCTGGTGCTGTCGTTCTTTTCCGCTGCGGCGATCTGGATGTTGCTACAGGCCGAGTTTCTTGCGATCGTGCTGGTGCTGGTCTATGTCGGCGCCGTGATGGTGCTGTTCCTGTTCGTGGTGATGATGCTCGATATTAGTGTTGAAAAGCTGCGTGAAGGGTTCTGGGGTTACCTGCCTTTGGCGGTTGGTGTCGGCGTACTGATCGTGCTGCAGATGGCCGCCGTTATCCTGCGCGGTTTCATGAAGCCGGATGAGCAGATTCCTGCGGCTGCCGCCACCATTGGCAATACCAGAGAACTTGGCAAAGTTCTGTTTACGCAGTACATCTATGCATTCGAAGTCGCAGCACTGATCCTGTTGGTGGCGATGGTCGCCGCGGTTGCGCTGACGCTGCGTCGTCGCAAGGACACGAAAGCTTTCAGCGCCTCCGATGCAGTCAAGGTCAAGGCACGCGATCGTGTGCGAATTGTCAGCATGAAGTCGGAATCGAACCGCGATACCCAAGATGTCCCGCCTGCTGCCCCTGCAGCCGAACAAAAATAAGGAGAGGGACTGTGGCTCTATCACTTGCACACTATCTGGTACTCGGCGCAATCCTGTTTGCCATTTCCATCGTCGGCATTTTCCTGAACCGGAAAAACATCATCATCCTGCTGATGGCACTGGAACTGATGCTACTGGCGGTCAACATGAATTTCATCGCGTTTTCCCATTATCTGGGCGACGCGGCCGGGCAGATTTTCGTATTCTTCATCCTGACTGTTGCAGCGGCCGAAGCCGCAATCGGTCTTGCCATTCTGGTGGTGTTGTTCCGTAACCTGGATACCATCAATGTGGAAGATCTCGACAGCCTCAAGGGCTAATTACAAAATTAACGATAAGGTCGAACATGGCGGGGCAACTTAACCCTTACGTCTTACTTGCCGTACCATTGGCACCGCTGGCCGGTTCTGCAATCGCAGGCCTGCTGGGCACCAAATTCCTGGGGAATGTCGTTGGACGAAAAACCTCGCACACCGTGACCATTCTCGGTGTGCTGGTGGCGCTGATCCTGTCCGTACAGACGCTCATGGCTGTCATGGACGGTGCAAGCTTCAACGGCACCATCTACAACTGGATGACTGTCGGAACGCTGAAGCTGGAGATCGGTTTTCTGGTCGATAGTCTGACTGCGATGATGATGTGCGTGGTGACTTTCGTGTCGCTGATGGTGCACATCTATACGATTGGCTATATGGCCGATGACGAGGGTTACAACCGTTTTTTCTCGTATATCTCCCTGTTCACGTTCTCGATGCTGATGCTCGTCATGAGCAACAACTTCCTGCAGCTGTTTTTTGGCTGGGAAGCGGTGGGTCTGGTGTCCTATCTGCTGATCGGCTTCTGGTACACCCGTCCGACCGCAATCTACGCCAACATGAAGGCGTTCCTGGTCAATCGCGTCGGTGACTTTGGTTTTATTCTGGGCATTGGCTTGCTGCTGGCTTATGCCGGTTCGATGAATTACGCTGAAGTGTTCGCTAAAAAAGACGCGCTGGCACAAATGACGCTGCCTGGCAGCGACTGGATGCTGCTGACGGTGGCTTGTATCTGCCTGTTCATTGGCGCCATGGGTAAATCCGCACAGTTCCCGCTGCATGTCTGGCTGCCGGATTCGATGGAAGGCCCGACCCCGATTTCGGCACTGATTCACGCTGCAACCATGGTGACCGCCGGTATTTTCATGGTGGCCCGCATGTCGCCGCTGTTTGAATTGTCCGATACCGCCTTGTCGTTCGTCTTGATCATCGGTTCGATCACCGCGCTGTTCATGGGCTTCCTCGGGATTATCCAGAACGACATCAAGCGGGTGGTAGCCTATTCGACTCTGTCGCAGCTTGGTTATATGACCGTCGCACTGGGTGCATCGGCCTATTCGGTCGCGGTATTTCACTTGATGACGCATGCGTTCTTCAAGGCGCTGTTGTTCCTGGGTGCGGGTGCAGTCATCATCAGCATGCATCATGACCAGGATATCCGTAACATGGGCGGATTGCGCAAGTACCTGCCGATTACCTGGATTACTTCGCTGCTGGGTTCGCTGGCGCTGATTGGCACGCCGTTTTTCTCCGGCTTCTATTCAAAGGACAGCATCATCGAAGCAGTCCACCATACCAATATTGCCGGTGCCGGTTTTGCCAATTTTGCAGTGTTGGCCGGCGTGTTTGTGACGGCCTTCTACTCGTTCCGCATGTATTTCCTGGTATTCCATGGCGAGGAACGTTTCGGCAAGCCGCATCATGGCCATCAAAATCACAGCCACGACGAGCATAGCGATGAGCCACATCACGGTCTGGCTCCGGGTGAAAAACCGCACGAAGCGCCTGCGGTTGTCACCTGGCCATTGATCCTGCTGGCGATTCCATCAGTTCTGATCGGCTATTTCACGATCGGCTCATTCCTGCAGCCTGATTTCTTCAAGGATGTCATTTTCGTCTCGGATGCCCATCCGGCCATGGCGAAGCTGTCAGAAGGATTCCACGGCGCGCTGGCGATGGGACTGCACGGATTTACGACGATGCCGTTCTTCCTGGCGCTGGCCGGCGTGGCAGCAGCTTACTATTGCTACCTGGTCAATCCGCGAGTTCCAGCCTGGTTCTTCAGTAAATTCCACGCATTGCATACGCTGCTCGACAACAAGTACTACATGGACAAGATCAATGATGTTGTCTTTGCGCGTGGTGCCAGACTGCTTGGCGGCGGTTTGTCGAACGTGGGTGACCGTAGTCTGATCGATGGCTTAATTGTCAATGGCAGCGCCAGACTGGTCGGCTGGTTCTCGACGGTGATTCGCCGTCTGCAGTCCGGCTATATCTACCATTATGCATTTGTGATGATTATTGGCATACTGGGTTTCCTCGCCTGGTTCCTGCCGTTCCCGTTTGCCAAATAACTGGCACGTATAACAAGAAACAACCATGATGCAGTCAACCACTCCTCTTTTGAGCCTCGCGATCTGGTGTCCGATCGCGTTTGGCGTATTCATTCTGGCTTTCGGTCGCGACAACAATCCCGGCCTGGTTCGCGGCGTGTCGCTGATAGGTTCGATCATCAGCCTGCTGGCGACGCTGCCTTTGGTGCAGCAGTTCGACAATGCCGCGCATGGCATGCAGTTTGTCGAGAAGTTTTCCTGGATAAGCCGCTTCAATATCAATTATTACCTGGGCATCGACGGCATTTCACTTTGGTTCATCCCGCTGACAGCTTTCATCACCGTGATAGTGGTGGTTTCAGCATGGGAAGTGATCGAGAAAAAAGTTGCGCAGTACATGGGCGCCTTCCTGATCCTGTCCGGTTTGATGATCGGTGTGTTCAGTGCGCTCGATGGTTTGCTGTTCTATGTATTTTTCGAAGCCACGCTGATTCCGATGTTCATCATCATCGGTGTCTGGGGCGGACCGAACCGTGTTTATGCGGCGATCAAGTTTTTCCTCTACACCTTCCTCGGGTCGCTGTTGATGCTGGTGGCGATTCTGTACCTGTACTTCCAATCCCAGGGTAGTTTTGACGTGCTTGCCTGGCACCAGCTGCCAATCCCGCTGTCGGCGCAGATCCTGATATTCCTGGCATTTTTCATGGCTTTTGCTGTCAAGGTGCCGATGTGGCCGGTGCATACCTGGCTGCCGGATGCGCACGTTGAGGCACCTACCGGCGGCTCGGTGGTACTGGCCGCGATCATGCTGAAACTGGGCGGATACGGTTTTCTGAGATTTTCGCTGCCGATCGCGCCGGACGCCAGCCATCAGTTATCGGGCTTTATGATCACGCTGTCGCTGATTGCCGTGATTTATATTGGCTTGGTCGCGCTGGTGCAGGCTGACATGAAAAAGCTGGTGGCGTATTCGTCGATTGCACACATGGGTTTTGTGACGCTGGGCTTCTTCATGTTCAATGACATGGCGGTGCAGGGCGGTATTTTGCAAATGATTTCGCACGGTTTTGTCTCGGGGGCGATGTTCCTGTGTATCGGTGTGCTGTATGACCGCATGCACTCCCGTCAAATTGCCGATTACGGAGGTGTCGTCAACACGATGCCGAAGTTTGCTGCACTGTTTATCCTGTTTTCACTGGCGAATGCCGGCTTGCCGGCGACGTCCGGTTTCATCGGCGAATTCATGGTGATTCTTGGTGCGGTGAAATTCAATTTCTGGATTGGCATGCTGGCGGGTACTGCGCTGATTCTGGGGGCCGCCTATTCGCTGTGGCTGGTCAAACGGGTCATTTTTGGTGCGGTGGCTAACAACCATGTGGCTGAACTGCTCGACCTGAATACCCGGGAATTCCTGATGCTGTCGGTGTTGGCAATTGCGGTGCTGGCTATGGGGCTCTATCCGGCACCCTTCGCCGATGCGATGCAAACTTCCGTTTCGGATTTGCTCAAACATGTCGCCATCTCCAAGGCTAATTGAGAATAATGCGATGCTGTCGCGGACCAAGTGAATAACATGAATCTGACTCCGGTTTATCCTGAAATATTTCTGGCGATCGCCATTTCCGTGATCCTGCTGGTCGATGCATTTTTGCCAAACGCAAAACGCAATATCACCTACCTGCTGTCCTTGCTGGCCCTGGCCGGCTGTGCAGTGTTGACGCTGTCATCGATGGGGGCCGGCACCGTCACCTACACGTTCAACCATATGTTCGTGTTGGACCCGATGGGTAATCTGCTGAAGCTCTGTTCCTATCTGGCCATCGGTATGACACTGATCTATTCGCGTCAGTACGTTCTCGATCGCGGCATGGTCGGCGGGCAGTTGGGTGGCGAATTCTATCCGCTTGCGTTGTTCGCGTTGCTGGGCCAGATGGTCATGATTTCAGGTAGTAATTTTCTGACCATTTATCTTGGCCTGGAATTGATGTCATTGGCGACCTATGCACTGGTTGCATTACGGCGAAACAATGCTGCTTCGACTGAAGCGGCAATGAAATATTTTATTTTGGGCGCATTGTCTTCCGGATTCCTGCTCTACGGCATGTCGATGTTGTACGGTGCCACCGGTTCGCTTGATGTGCACGCCGTTGCGCAGGCAGCCATGTCCAATACCATCAAGCCGATGGTACTGGTATTCGGCATCGTGTTTTTGGTCGCCGGTCTTGCCTTCAAGCTGGGTGCGGTGCCATTCCACATGTGGGTGCCCGATGTCTATCAAGGTGCGCCAACTTCGGTAACGCTGCTGCTGGGCTCTGCGCCAAAGCTGGCTACCTTCGCCATTTGCATCCGGTTGCTGGTTGAAGGTTTATTGCCGCTGGCATTCGACTGGCAGCAGATGCTGATGATCCTGGCAGTATTGTCGATGGCAGTCGGTAACATCACCGCCATCGCCCAAACCAATCTGAAGCGGATGCTGGCATATTCTTCGATTGCGCAAATGGGTTTCATGCTGCTGGGACTGCTGTCAGGCGTGGTCAACAATACCGGCACGCTGGCTGTGAGTGCCTACAGCTCTGCAATGTTCTATGCTATTGCCTATGTTCTGACGACCCTGGGCAGTTTCGGCATCATTCTGCTGCTGGCACGTGCAGGATTTGAAGCCGAGAATCTGGAAGACCTGAAAGGCCTGAATCAGCGCAGTCCCTGGTTTGCTTTCGTGATGCTGCTGTTGATGTTCTCGCTGGCTGGCGTGCCGCCGACGATCGGGTTCTATGCCAAGCTGTCGGTACTGCATGCCGTTCTCGGCGCCGGCCAGGTCTGGCTGGCGGTTGCGGCGGTGTTGTTCTCCCTGATCGGTGCCTATTACTATCTGCGTGTGGTCAAGCTGATGTATTTCGATGCGCCGACCGATACCACCGCCATCGTTGCAAATGGCGACATGCGGGTGGCACTCAGCGTCAATGGCGCGCTGGTGCTGATTCTCGGGGTCGTGCCTGGCGCATTGATGGCCGCGTGCGAAACTGCCATTGGCCAGTCCCTTGGCCAGACGCTGAAGACATTTGCCGGCATGGCTTCCTGACAGAGTGCCATCGCGCGTTCTGCGGGCGCGATCGTTATAAAGCAGTTGGTGATTCTGTTGGCGGCGAAAGCCGCCAATTTGTTTTCTATCAATGAGAAACCGATCCGTGTTGTTCATCATCAGATGTTTCATCGATTGTCTAGCGGCCCCGCCAAACGCGTGCTGACTGCCTGCTGACTGCTTAAGCAGGGGGCCGATCACGTTGTCGTTGTCGTCACTGCAACCGATATTGCGTGGCCGGCTCGATCATGAACCAATCTGATTTCAAGGTATGCAATGGACCAACATTTAACAGAAGCCAAAGTCGAGAGTGCGCTGGCGTATGATGGCGATTTTCTCCAGGTTCGGCGTGACATCGTCCGCCTGCCGGATGAAAAATTGGCAACGCGCGAATATATCGTCCATCCCGGTGCGGTCGTCATTCTGCCTTTATTTGATGATGGCACGGTCTTGCTGGAGCGGCAGTTTCGCTATCCACTCAATCAAGTCTTTCTGGAATTCCCTGCCGGGAAAATCGATCCTAATGAGGATCATCTTGCCTGCGCCAAGCGTGAATTGCAGGAGGAGACCGGCTACACGGCAACCGACTGGCAGTTCATCTGCACAATCCATAATGCGATCGCGTATTCGGATGAACACCTCGACATTTATCTCGCGCGTGGTTTGATACCGGGGGAGCGCAAGCTGGATGACGGCGAGTTCCTGGAAACCTTCAAGGCGACGCTGACAGAGGTGATGGACTGGGTCCGCGAGGGCAAGATCACGGATGTCAAAACGATGATTGGTGCATTCTGGCTCGACAAGATCGCCAGCGGACAGTGGCCGAAATAAAGCCGGGTGGAATAAAGCCGGGTGAAACAAGGCCCGGTCCATGATCGTTAAAAAAGCCGCAATTGCGGCTTTTTTTACATGTTCGGATAATTCGGTCCGCCGCCGCCCTCCGGCGTGACCCAGACAATATTCTGAGTCGGATCTTTGATATCGCAGGTTTTGCAGTGCACACAATTTTGCGCATTGATTTGCAGCCGGTCGGCGCCACTGTCCGTCTTGACGAATTCATAGACGCCGGCCGGACAGTAGCGCGCTTCCGGGCCGGCATACCTGGCCAGATTGAGCGCAACCGGGATCGACGGGTCTTTCAGCGTCAAATGGATCGGCTGCTCTTCTGCGTGATTGGTATTGGAAATGAATACCGACGACAGCCGGTCAAAGGTCAGCTTGCCATCCGGTTTCGGATAAGTGATCGGCTGGCACTCACTGGCAGGCTTCAGACATTCATGGTCGGCGTGAGCATTGCGCAGCGTCCAGGGTGCCTTGCCACGCAAGACCACCTGATCGATGCCAAACATCAGACTGCCAGTGTACAAGCCCTTGGCCATCCAGGGCTTGAAGTTGCGCGCCTTGTGCAATTCGGTATACAGCCAGGATTGCTTGAACGCTTCCGGATAGCGGATCAATTCATCATGCTGGCGGTTCGCACCCAGTGCCTCGAATGCCGATTCGGCGGCCAGCATGCCGCTCTTGATCGCCGCATGGCTGCCCTTGATGCGGGAGGCATTCAGAAAGCCCGCATCACAGCCGATCAACGCGCCGCCACGGAATACCAGTTTTGGCAGCGATTGCAAGCCGCCCGCGACGATCGCCCGTGCACCATAGGACAAGCGCTTGCCACCCTCGAAGAAGGTGCGGATGGCCGGATGGGTTTTGTAGCGCTGGAATTCCTCGTAGGGAGACAGGTAGGGATTCTCGTACGCCAGCCCTACCACGTAACCGACCGCTACCTGGTTGTTTTCCAGGTGATACAGAAACGAGCCGCCATAGGTATCGGTTGCTAATGGCCAGCCGGCGGTATGGATCACCAGACCGGGCTGATGCATTTTCGGATCGATTTCCCACAATTCCTTGATGCCGATGGCATAGGTTTGCGGATCGCAACCCTGGTTCAGGTCGAAGCGCTGCATCAATTGCCGGCCGAGATGGCCGCGCGCACCTTCTGCAAACAGCGTGTATTTGGCGTGCAATTCCATGCCGAGTTGAAATGCGGCGGTTGGCTTGCCTTCCCGGTCTACGCCCATATTGCCGGTTGCTACACCCTTGACCGAGCCATCCTCGTTGTACAGGATTTCAGCGGCAGGAAAACCGGGGAAAATTTCCACGCCTGCGGCTTCGGCTTGCTGACCCAGCCAGCGCACCACATTGCCAAGCGAGACAATGTAATTGCCATGATTCTGGAAGCATTCCGGCAGCATCCAGTTGGGCGTTTTGACTGCCTTGGTTTCCGTTAAAAACAGCATCCTGTCTTCGGTGACCGGGGTATTCAGGGGGGCACCCAGTTCTTTCCAGTTCGGAAATAGTTCGGTAATGGCACCAGGATCCATGACTGCGCCCGACAGGATATGGGCACCCAGCTCGCCGCCTTTTTCAAGAACGCAAACTGATACCTCGCGACCTTGGGCGGTGGCCAATTGCTTGAGTCGGATCGCCGCCGACAGGCCGGCGGGGCCGCCGCCAACCACGACCACGTCATACTCCATCGCTTCGCGCGGGCCGTATTGTTCCAGCAGGTTTTCGGTTGTGGCTTGTGTCATTGGGTCACCAACTTAAGAAGTGAATTAAAAAAATCGAACGGTTGTGCTAATTGTCTGAGATTTTATAAAAGAATACTAGATGGTACAGGCTAATTTCAGCAGATATATGTAATGATAACGTTTCAGTCAAAGCCTGGAGCAAGGAGAAGTTTGTGGGCATAGAAATGAATTTCGAAGGGAAAATTGCACTGGTGACCGGTGCTTCCAGTGGCTTGGGGGCGCGCTTTGCCAAGGTGCTTTCCAAGGCCGGTGCCCAAGTCGTGCTGGCGTCACGCCGGGTCGAGCGCTTAAAGGAATTGCGTGCCGAAATCGAGGCCGAAGGAGGGGCCGCGCACGTGGTGGCACTGGATGTCACCGATTATGGCAGCATCAAGTCGGCGATTGCGCATGCCGAAACCGAAGCGGGACCAATCGACATTCTGGTCAATAATTCCGGGGTCTCGACGACCCAACGACTGGTGGATGTGACGCCGGAAGATTATGCATATGTAATGGATACCAATCAGCGCGGTGCATTTTTCGTGGCCCAAGAGACGGCCAAGCGCATGATTGCGCGCGCCAAGGGCGACCCGACCATTCAGCATCGCATCATCAATATTGCATCGGTCGGCGGATTACGGGTGCTGCCCAAAATCGGCATTTATTGCATGAGCAAGGCTGCCGTGATTCACATGACCAAAGCCATGGCAGTCGAGTGGGGCCGTTACGGCATCAACGTCAATGCGATCTGCCCTGGTTATATCGGCACCGAGATCAATGCCGAGCACTTTACGAGTGAGCAGGGACAACAATTGATCAACATGCTGCCGCGTAAGCGTGTCGGTCAACCGGAATATCTGGACGGATTGCTGCTGCTGCTGGCATCGGATGAATCACAATTTATCAATGGCTCGATTGTTTCCGCAGATGACGGCATGAGTGCGCAGTAGTATTTATCTTGCGTATTTATCTTGCCTTGTCAGGCGCGCATAATGGTAAGTGCCGGCGTAGGGATACCGAGGTGATGCGTTGGCGAAACGGCATATTTTCTTTGATTTTATTAATTTTTTAAATGAATAAAAAGCTGGTTCATATAACTCGCATAGCGATTCGCTGGGGCGACATGGATGCATTAGGGCATGTCAATAATGCCGTTTATTTTCGCTATATGGAGCAGGCCCGTGTGGAATGGCTGGTTGGCATTGGCTACGGACTGGATCCGGAAAAAGAAGGACCTGTCATTATCAATGCACATTGTTCCTTTATTAAACAGCTGAAATATCCTGGCGAAGTCGAGGTTCGTACCTATGCAGGCTCGCCCGGGCGGTCGAGCTTTGAAACAGTTTGTGAAATGCGCCGTGTCGACCAGCCTGAGATTCTGTGTGCCGAAGGCGGGGCCAAGGTGGTATGGGTGGATATGGCGCAGGAAAAGTCAGTGCCGATGCCGGCAGGTTTGCGCGATGTAGTTAGTGAAATGCCTGCATAAGCCGGCACTTGCACAACCGGTCTGCTGCTGGGAAATCTTAAAACAGCCTAATTCACGCCGACCAGCCGGTGCACCAGTTCGCTGGAGGTCGCTGCCGAGAATTTACGCATCAGCTTGGCCCGATGCATTTCAACCGTACGCGGGCTCAAGCCAATCTGCCGTGCGATCAGCTTGCTGGTTTTGCCTTCTACCAGCAATGCGGCAATTTCGCGTTCGCGCGGTGTCAATTCGGCGGTGACCGGACGTTTTTCACTTAAATCCTCGAATGTCCAGATGCCGGCGGCATGCGGATCATTTTGCACCAAAGAATGGCCGTTGACATGGCACCAGAACAGTTCCTGGCTCGACCGTTTCATGATGCGCTCGTCGGAGTACGATCCTTTGGTATTCATAATCGGGATGATGCGTGCGCCGGTGCGCTCGAACTCGTCCGGAGTCGGGTACAGGACCAGCAGGGACTTGCCAATCAAATCGGTGCGGCTGTAGCCAAACATCTTTGCCACGGCATCGTTGCAAGCGTTGATGATGCGGTTTTGTGTGACACACATTCCTACTGGCGACTGCAGGAAGATGCTTTCGTAATCAATCGGTTGCGGAGATGTCATGAAACCGGCATAAATGATGAAATTCGGTGAGTGAAAATAAGGTATTTTTACGGTATTGTACAGTCATGTGCAGCATCATATGCTGGAGAGCTTGATTTTAAAAAGTTGTAATGGATTCACTTTACAGAAAAGAAGAGGGGTGATATGAAAAAAGTTTATCCTGATGCCGCTGCCGCCTTGGCTGGTATCGTCAAGGACGGGCAGACGATTGCCGTAGGTGGTTTTGGTTTGTGCGGAATTCCGGAAGCGCTGATTGCTGCATTGCGGGATTCGGGTGTCAAAAACCTGACCGCCATTTCCAACAATGCTGGCGTCGATGGTTTTGGCCTGGGTCAGCTGCTGACGACACGCCAGATCAAGAAAATGATTTCCTCGTATGTCGGGGAAAACAAGGAATTCGAGCGCCAGTATCTGGCAGGCGAACTGGAGCTGGAGTTCACACCGCAGGGCACACTGGCTGAAAAGCTGCGCGCAGGCGGTTCCGGCATCCCCGCTTTTTTCACCAAAACTGGTGTCGGCACCATCGTCGCCGATGGCAAGGAAATTCGTGAATTCGATGGCCATCAGTATGTGATGGAGCGTTCCCTGATCGCCGATGTCGCCCTGGTCAAAGCCTATATGGCTGACAAGGCCGGCAATCTGGTCTACCGGAAGACGTCCCGCAATTTCAATCCGAATGTTGCCATGTCTGGCAAGATTACGATTGTCGAAGTCGAAAAACTGGTTGAAGTGGGTGAAATCGATCCGGACCAAGTCCATACACCAAGCATTTTCGTGCACCGTATCGTGGTCAATGCCACACCGGAGAAGCGGATCGAACAACGCACCACACGTGCAAAGTAAATCGGAGAATTGACATGGCATGGAATCGTGATGAAATGGCCGCACGCGCGGCAAAAGAATTGCAGGATGGGTTCTACGTCAACTTAGGTATCGGCTTGCCGACCCTGGTTGCCAATTATGTTCCGCAAAATATGGAAGTATGGCTGCAATCGGAAAACGGCTTGCTGGGTATCGGCCCGTTTCCGACCGAAGATGAAATCGATCCGGATCTGATCAACGCAGGCAAGCAGACCGTAACGTCGCTGCCCGGCTCGTCGTTTTTCAGCTCGGCAGATTCGTTTGCAATGATTCGTGGTGGCAAGATCAATATCGCTATTCTGGGTGCAATGCAAGTATCGGAAACTGGCGATCTGGCTAACTGGATGATTCCTGGCAAGATGGTCAAGGGCATGGGCGGCGCAATGGACCTGGTGGCTGGGGTCGGGCGTGTCGTCGTGCTGATGGAGCATGTTGCCAAGGCAAAGGATGGCTCGACCTCGCACAAGATCCTGAAGAAGTGCGATCTGCCGCTGACCGGCGTGAAGGTTGTCAACCGCATCATCACCGACCTCGGTGTGATGGATGTGACACCATCCGGCCTGAAACTGATCGAGCTGGCTCCTGGCGTGACCAAGGAAGAAGTGATTGAGAAAACTGGCGCGGATCTGGACGTCAGCGCCGTCAAGTAAATTTTTTTCGCACTAAAATAAAAACGGCGCCTGTTTCAGGCGCCGTTTTTCATTTGGAGCGATGATGCCTGATCAGGTCATGCGGAAAGCGCACGCCGCCTGGTTGTAGCCGACTCCGGAGCCAATCAGTACCACCAGGTCGCCCGACTTGATCTTGCCAACGCTGATGGCGTCGTCCAATGCCATCGGAATGCAGGCCGAACCGGTGTAGCCCCACTTGTCCATGATCATGTGGCATTTTTCAATCGGTACGCCGCAGTTTTGTGCTGCCAGCTCGATGGTCGGCCGCCGTACCTGGGTAAAGATCACCTGGTCCACTTCATCGGCGGTAAAGTTGTTTTCCTTGGCAAGACGATGAAACAGCTTTGGCCAGCCGACATCATTGATTTCAGGCGGATAACGATTGACCAGCTTGACCTGGGTGCGGCCTTCCTTGACCGATTGTTCGCTGGCCGGCTCTGCCGTACCACCCGAGAAAATGCCCCAGGATTGGCCATACGCGCCGTCAGCCTGCATCGCCGCGCCGATGAATCCAGGCTTGGTGCCGGCTTCAACCACGGCTGCACCAGCGCCATCGCCATAAAAGAAGATGGTGGCATCATTCGGATCGGCCAGCCGGTGCATCATGTAGACGCCCACCACCAAAATGGTCTTGATACCAGGGTTGGTCGCGACGATGCCGGAGGCAATGGTGAGCGCAGTCGGAAACGAGGCGCAGGCACAACCGACATCAAATGTGCCGGCGTTTTTTGCACCCAGCTTGTGCTGCAGAACGACGGACGTGGCAGGGGTAATATAGTCTGGCGAATCAGTGCCAAGGATGATCAGGTCAACATCTTCCGGCTTGCGTCCGGCGCGCTTGAGCGCTTCCTGGGCGGCAGGCACAGCCAAATCGGACGTCGCCCAATTGTCGGGCGCGTAAAAACGCTGCTTGATACCGGTACTGGCGGCAAATTTGCCGATGACATCAGGATTGCCCAGAGCAGTAAAGCGCTCGTTCAATTCTTCATTGGTGACTTTACGCTCTGGTAGGTAATGCGCTGTTGAAATGATATTTGCGATACGCGACATGTCTGCTCATCTCCGAATTAATGATAAGCAATGATGACATACGGCCATTTTTCAGACAAGCATGAAAAGGGTCAAAAACTTACAGCTGCTTTTCAAGGATCAGGTTAACCAAGCTTGGTTTTAACGCCCATTGATTTCACTGCCGGATTTTTTGCCTTTTTAATTTTAGTGGCAGCCGCCCCTTTTTCCGTCCCCAAGCCCTGGCTGCGCGGTGTCTTGGCAGCCCAGCTGGCCTGTTTGACCCTGGTGGTGGGTTGGACATCAAGCTGTGGAGCGTAGCGCAAATGGTCTCCCGGGCATTGGTAAGCGAGCTCTGGCGCATTCACGTCTTCGTTGGCAATCCAGACAGTCTGGTCGCCTTGCCAGGTTCCATTTTCGACCTGCCCGATGAATTCGGCGAAAATGCGCGCGCTCAGTTCGGGAATTTCCAGAGTAAATGCATGCGACATTTTTGGCACGATCAACATGCGCGAATTGGCTGTGTTGATGCGGATGATGTCATGCAAATTGCGCGGCGTAAGCGCATCATATTCGCCATTCAGGATCAGGGTCGGCACCTTGATTTGAGCCAGATCCGGAGTAATCGATTTGAAATTGCGCAGGGATTCCATCAGATTCTGTATGCCGTAAATTTCATTGCCGGTGGTACCGACCCGCTTGACGATGGCGAGCAATTCCTTGTTCTTCGCCAGCCACTCATTGGTGAAATTGAGCGGCATTAGCAAGTCCAGATAAAACTCGAAGCCGACCCGCGCCATGCTGACATAGAGATTGCTCGCATGGCATGTCAACAGCGGATCAAGTTCGGAAAAAGTGGAAATCGGCAGCAGACCCTTCAATGCATCGGGAAACATGATGGCATACTTCAATACCACGACGCCGCCAAATGAAATGCCCATTACATACGGCTTCTCGATGCCCAGATGATCATGCAAGGCCTTGAGCATCACGGCATGATCCTCGAAGTCCACGCCGAGTATGGGCTTGCTCGAAAAACCCTGGCCGAGCATGTCATATGATAAGACTCTCACCCCCTTTTGCGGCAGGATCTTGAAGTAGGGTGCCCAGTGCGAGGTGCGCATCGACAAGCCATTAATGAAGGTTATGACCGGGTCGCCTTCATTGCCGATCAGGTCATAATAAATATCGGAATTTTTATAGCGGAACACAGGCATAGAGGCTTCCTAGGAAATGCGGCAGTTCGATATTGTTCAGTCGCGCCTGGTGCATACAAGCACAACATGGCGCAGGGATGAGACTAACAGCATCAGGCTGACTGGCTGCTAGATTATTCTTCTTTGGTTTCGGTCAGCTCGCTTAATAATCGCATGAATAGTTGCTCGACGATCTGGCGTTGCGATTCGATGATCTGTTCTTTTTCTTCCAGGCTCAAATCGATTTCCATATCCTTCAACAGGCGGATCTGGGTTTGAATCTGCCGTCCGTTTTCTTCTTCGATTTCCTTCAATGCTGCAAGAAATGGCGTATTCAGATTCACCTGTACCGACAGTAGCGGCAGGATGCGGATCACGGACAGGAATGCATGCGACAGTGCCAGATACTCATAGAAAGTACGGTCTACTTTCAGGATGCCGTTCATGAAACGGGTCGCGCCGGTATCCTGCCAGACCGTCAGGTTGAGCTGGGTCGCCGCCAGGTAGACAAGCGGGTTGCTGCTCCATGCAGTGGATTTTCCCAACAGGGTGGTCAGTTCGACTTCCTTGAAGCACTGGTTATGCAAAAACTTGTACGGCACCCATTCAATCGGCTGAAACTCGACACGGGCCAAAATGGTGGCATTCAGACTCTTTACGCCTTGCAGGAACAAACTGACGCGGGTTTGGGTATCCGGGCTAATTTCCTGCTGTTTGAAAAGGTCCATCGCGCGTTGACGAATCTCGATGGATTGATCAGACATGGTTTCTCCGGTTGGGGTTTGAAATAAACAATTTGACGCCTGACGTGCGCTTGCTATTGTCAGAATAACTAGGGCTAGTTTACTTGAATCCCCCAGGTTTTTCTAGAAACGTTCAAGAAAGCTGCTGTATGACGCCAATCCTCCATGCATTTTGCTTCATTGCCAAGGACGTTTAAAATCTGATGTGTTCCAGAAGGAAGGCTTCGGTCTAAATATATAAGCCGGCTAACTGGGCAGATTCGTGTGGAAATATCAGTGCTCAAGCAAGAATAGTCAGGGCTGTCATCGGCTTGCGGTGGATCCGAAGATGCTCAAACACTTTAATCAGGCCGTTGGCAGCTTCCAAACCTTGGAATTTCGGAAAAGGATTGACATGCCTGTATTCCTTTTGCGCAGAGCAGAATGTGCAATCCTGAGCCAGGTATCAGTGGTGGAAAGTTGCGACGTAGCCCAAAATAACCCCAGTCCACATGCAGCTGTGGGCGACGACATTGAGATGGAAGCTTGTGGCGATGTCGGACAGCTAAGGCGATCGATGGCTGAGCTGGACGATGCAGTTCGCATTATGCTGCTCAAAAACAAGGCAGGGGGAAGTCGGCAACGCGGGAGGAAGCAAGCTTCAGCGCAGCCGTACTGGGTTGACGCGGGTTCAGCCTGACGGCTGAACCCGCACCTTAATAGGTGATTTTACTGCGCGACCCAACCGCCGTCGACGTTCAGCGATACGCCACGCATCTGGCTAGCCGCGTCGCTGCAAAGGAAAACGGCCAAGCCTCCCAATTGTTCCGGCGTGACAAATTCACCAGAAGGCTGCTTTTCTTCCAGCAACAGGCGTTTGGCCTGTTCACCCGAAACCTTGGCAATTTCGGCGCGCGCATCGACCTGTTTTTGAACCAACGGGGTCAAAACCCAGCCTGGACAAATTGCATTGCAGGTGATGCCGGTTTGGGCAGTTTCCAGTGCCGTCACCTTGGTAAAGCCAATGATGCCGTGCTTGGCCGCCACGTAAGCAGATTTCTGGGTAGAGCCGACCAAGCCATGGACCGACGCAATATTAATGATGCGTCCCCAGTTTTTGGCCATCATTCCCGGCAGCGCGAGGCGGGTGGTATGGAAGGCGGATGTCAGATTGATAGCAATAATGGCATCCCATTTTTCAGTTGGGAAGTTTTCAATGTTGGCCACATGCTGAATGCCTGCGTTATTGACCAGAATATCCACATTACCGAATTTTTCGGCCGCAAAGCTCATCAAAGCTTCAATTTCACCTGATTTGGACATATCGGCATTGTGATACACGGTTTCTATGCCAAACTCCTTGGAAACCGAGCTTTGCAACGCTTCGATTTCCTTCAGATCGCCAAAACCGTTGAACACGATATTGGCGCCTTGAGCTGCGAGCGAACGGGCAATGCCCAGACCAATGCCAGAGGTGGAGCCGGTAACGAGTGCGGTCTTGCCTTTAAGGGTCGTGCCTTGCATAGTGTCCTCTAATAAATAAAATTACTGGTGCTTTTTTGCGCAGCTAGGATTTTAATCTTATCCAGCAGTAAAATGTAAAGTCAATCAGCATTCTTACAATTCCATCAAAAGATGATCCAGCCTCAAATTAAAAATGTTCTATGTTCGTCGCCCGCCGGCCCGCATTCCATGGCATATAAGGAGTGGGGCGATCCGGATAATCCGCAAGTTCTGATATGCGTTCACGGCGTAACCCGCGTTTCTGATGATTTTGACAATTTGGCGAGTGAATTGTGCCATGATTATCGAGTCATTTGTCCGGATGTGGTCGGACGTGGACGATCCGACTGGCTACGCGATGCCCAACATTACCGGGTGCCGCAATATGTGCGCGACGTAGTGACCCTGCTGGAACAGATCCAGGTCGATTCTGTAGATTGGATCGGCACCTCAATGGGCGGCTTGATGGCAATCGAGCTGGCCGCACTGCCGGACAGTCCGATTCGTAAATTGGTATTGAATGATATTGGCCCGACGCTCGATGCCGGTTCTTTGGTGAACATCGCTAACTATATTGGCCAGGAACTACGGTTTCCGACTTTTGACGAAGCGAAAACCTATATTCGGGCGATTTCCGTGCCTTTCGGCCCACATAGCGATGAACAATGGCACAAACTCGCGACCAGCGTACTGCGCCAGTTGGAAGATGGCCAATGGACACGGCATTACGATCTGGCCCTGGCCGAGCCCTTCAAGCATGCCTATTTTTCAAATGTGGAAGAATCGGAAGCGCAGTTGTGGCAAGCCTACGATGCGATCCGTTGCCCGACCTTGCTAATACGCGGGGCGCAGTCAGGATTGCTGACGGCCGAGACGGCGCAGGCAATGACACAGCGTGGACCGCGGGCGAAATTCGTCGAGTTTGACGGCGTCGGCCATGCACCGACCCTGATGCATGCAGATCAAATCGCCGCCGTAAAGGAATTTTTGTTGGGCTAGGCACTTGGCGGCCGGGTGCGCGAGGTGAGCCCTTTGGGTTGGCATCGCCCACCTAATGGCCAGACGCCAGCTCGTGGTCGGTGCGATATTGATAAGAAAATCATGCATATTCAACGCTACCATCTCGGTACAACACTGTCCGAAATGGCGATTCACAATGGCACCATTTATCTGGCCGGTCAGGTTGCGGACGATGCCGCGCTGGATATCGGCGGGCAAACCCGGGAAGTGCTCGGGCATATCGACCGCTTGCTGGCTGAAGCCGGCAGCGACAAGTCGCAGATACTGATGTGCCAGATCTATTTATCGGATGTGGCGAATTTTCCTGGGATGAATGCGGTCTGGAATGAATGGGTCGCGCAAGGAAATGCGCCGCCTCGTGCCACGGTCGAAGCAAAACTTGCCAAGCCGGAATGGTTGGTCGAGATGGTTGTGACGGCGGCGCAAAAGTAAAATACATATGGTTTCTGTTACGGCTGCCAATAATCCTGCGCACGAGCGGCTGGTCGAAGGCTTGACTGTCGATGAAAGCGCCCGCGTGATGGAGGCGCTTGCCTTCGTGCAGCCGATCTATGCCGGACAACATGTGACCAAGGGGCAGAATGCCCTGGATTTTTCACAGTCCACGGCAGCCGTGCTGGCCCAGCTGCACACGGATGCCGATACCCGCATTGCTGCCTTGCTGTTTGAGGTGCCGGCTCTGGATGCCAAGGCCGGCGCGACGATCGAAGCCCGCTTTGGCAAAGAGATTGCCGACCTTGTGGCAGGTATCCGTCAATTGATGCGTCTGCATGAAGTCACGTTTGGCCAGCAGGAGGTGGTACGCGGCAAGAATGCATCGCAGCAGGCGGCAGTCCAGCTCGAAGCGCTGCGCAAGATGCTGCTGGCCATGGCTTCCGATATGCGGGTGGTGCTGGTGCGGCTGGCTTCACGCGTCACCACGCTGCGTTATTTCGCCGATCTGAAGCTGGAAAATGACCGCACCCGCGATTATGCGCGCGCCACGCTGGACCTGTATGCACCGCTGGCGAACCGGCTCGGTGTGTGGCAGCTGAAGTGGGAGCTGGAAGACCTGTCGTTCCGCTTCATCGAGCCGCAAACGTACAAGCGCATCGCGAAGATGCTGGAAGAAAAGCGGCTCGGCCGGGAAGAATTTGTTGCGCAAGCGATTACCCGTCTGAAGTCTGAACTCGGTGCTGCCGGCATCGAGGCGGAGGTGTTTGGCCGGCCCAAACATATCTATAGCATCTGGAACAAGATGCATGGCAAGTCGCTGGATTTTTCAGCTCTGTATGACGTGCGTGCCTTTCGCGTCATCGTCGCCGATGTCAAGACCTGCTATGCGGTGCTGGGCATTGTGCACGACATCTGGACGCCGATTTCCGCCGAGTTCGACGATTACATTGCCCGTCCCAAGCCCAACGGATACCAGTCGTTGCATACGGTCGTGACAGCTGAAGACGGTCGTGCGCTGGAAGTGCAGATTCGTACCCGGGAGATGCACCATTTCGCCGAATACGGTGTGGCAGCGCACTGGCGTTACAAGGAAAGCGGCGGCTCGAATTTTTCCGCTCAAAAGTATGATGAGAAGATCGCCTGGCTGCGTCAGCTCCTTGCCTGGAAAAGCGAGGTTGCCGGGACCGTGGTCGGCAATGAAGCAGGGCGCCGCGAGTGGGTCGAACAGCTGAAATCGGCGACTCTGGATGATCGCATTTATGTGTTGACGCCGCAGGCACGTGTGATCGAGTTGCCCAGCGGCGGCACACCCATCGATTTTGCCTATCACTTGCACAGCGACATAGGACACCGGTGTCGGGGAGCCCGGGTCGATGGCGCGATGGTGCCGTTGAATACTCCGCTGAAAAATGGACAAACGGTTGAAATCGTCACCGCCAAGGGTAGCAGCGCAGCGTCAGCTGGCCCTTCTCGCGACTGGTTGAGCCTGGGTTATGCCGCCAGCCCGCGCACCCGGTCCAAGGTGCGGGCCTGGTTCAATGCGCTCGATCAGCAGGCAACGCTGGCGCACGGGCGGGGGTTGATCGAAAAGACACTGCAACGCGAGGGCAAGACGGCGGTCAACCTGGAAGAGCTTGCGCACAAACTTGGCTTTGCCAAACCCGATGACATGTTCCTGTCGGTGGGCAAGGATGAATTCAGTTTGCGGCTGGTGGAAATGGCGCTGCATGAAGCGGACGCGGCAAAACAGGCGCCGGTCAATCCCGATGCAGCGGTGGTGGCGCGCAAGAGCCGCGCATCGAGCGTGGCGCAAGGCGCCAAATCCGGGGTGCTGGTGGTCGGTACCGAAGGCTTGATGACACAACTGGCGAAGTGCTGCAAACCGGCGCCGCCAGACGAGATTATCGGCTTCATCACGCGCGGCAAGGGCGTATCGATTCACCGCACCAATTGCAAGAATTTCGCTGAAATGTGGGTGCATGCGCCGGAACGGGTGATTCAAACCACCTGGGGCAATGCAGGCAAGGAAACCGTCTATCCGATTGATATCTTTATCTTCGCCAACGACCGACAAGGTCTGCTGCGCGATATATCGGAAATCCTGATGCGGGAAAAGATCAATGTGATCGGTGTCAGCACCCAAAGTGCCAAGGGCCAGGCACGCATGGCCTTTACTGCGGAGATCGGTTCGACCGAGCAATTGACCAAGGCGCTGATGATCATCCAGGATGTCGATGGCGTGATCGATGCCCGGCGCAAATAAACCAAGTTGCCTGAGGTCCGTTAACCATGCCGAAATTTGCCGCCAATCTGAGTTTCATGTACAACGAACACGGCTTTCTCGACCGCTTTGCGGCAGCGGCTGCCGATGGCTTCAACGGCGTGGAATTCCTGTTTCCATATGATTATGATACCGCCGACATCCGCGCCCGCCTAAATGCATGTGGACTGACGCAGGTATTATTCAATGCGCCACCCGGCAACTGGGCTGCAGGCGAGCGCGGCATTGCTGCGTTGCCGGGTAGAGAAGACGAGTTTCGGCGCAGTATCGATCAGGCGTTGCAATATGCAAGCGTGATCGGCAGCCGGCGGTTGCATGTGATGGCTGGACTGCTTGTCCCGGATTCAGACTATGCCCGTCAGCGGGAGGTTTTCGTGGCCAACCTTGCGTATGCGACATGCGAGGCGGCATCAGCCGGGATCATGGTATTGATCGAGCCGATCAATCCGCGCGACATGCCGGGCTATTTTCTGACGCGCCAGAAGGAGGCGCAAGCGATTTGCCGGGAAGTCGGGGCACCGAATCTCAAGGTGCAATGCGATCTGTACCATTGCCAGATTGTCGAAGGGGACCTGGCCACGACGCTGCGTCGCGATATCAACGGAATTGGCCATATCCAGATTGCCGGGGTGCCGCAGCGGCATGAGCCGGATCAGGGGGAAATTCATTACCCTTATCTGTTCGGCTTGATTGATGAGCTGGATTATGATGGTTGGGTTGGCTGTGAATACCGCCCCAGGGCCGGTACATCGGCCGGTTTGACCTGGTTGCAACCATGGTTGCAGCACAGTTAATACGACGTGCTAGCGTAATTGCAAAATTGCCGCTATAATTTCGCTTCTTTTAGGCGCGTAGCTCATCTGGTTAGAGCGCTTCCTTGACATGGAAGAGGTAGTTGGTTCGAATCCAATCGTGCCTACCAGTTAAATCTGGTAACACCCGTAAAAAGCAGCCAGTTAAACTAGGATATTAGTTTAACTGGCTGCTTTTTTCATTCTAGGGAAATCTCCTATTGCTTTCTATTGTTCAATACTCTTTAAATTAGCTGTAAAGGCTTTTATTATATTGAGGCACTTGCAGCGCGGGTCTGGTGCCCGCTCGTTGTAGAATTTCAACTTAGGTGCGTCTACGCTGTAGTCCAAACCCGATAAGGGCAATGCCGAATAAGGCAATGATTCCTGGTTCGGGGACCGTGCCGAGAGCTTCTGGCAGTACTGGGGTTAACATATAAGCGCGGGACCTTCCTCCCCAAGTGCCGGATCCGATGATTTGTCCGGCATCATTGATGCTTTCCGCCGTTGTTAATGTCCAATCCAAACCATTTATCAACAAATTGTTAAGATCCGTCATGCTATCGTCTTGATAAATAAAAGCGTGGTTTTGGTTCAAAGCGTTATAGCTAAAGCCAACAATTGCACCGTTATTATTGATATCTAACCCACGGCTGCCATGGATTCCTCCAAGACTACCCAGCGAAACCGCATTGCCATTGTCATAGTAAAAAGCTTGATAGCGATAAGTGGAGTTGTTGTAGCTGTTCGCAACAATTTTCCCTTGATCATTAATGGCTTCAGCCTGGGCCTCCTCACCTCCAAATGTTCCTAGATTAATAACTGAGCCATTCTGATATAGAAAAGCGCTTTCGATGCCCTGTACATTTGCCGCGCTTCCGACGATTGCCCCGTTTTCATTGATGTCTAATGCGGAGCTGTATGCGCCGCCAAAAATGCTAAGGTTCATCATTGAACCATTCTGGTACAAATAAGCATTGCCATTACTTTGTCCGACAACTGCACCACTATTGTTAATCCCAAAAGCATGGCTATTTCCGCCATTAGGATTTAGATCAATCATGCTCCCATTCTCATACAAGAAAGCATGGGTTCTTCCTTGTGTAGTTGTACTAGATCCAACGACCGCGCCATTGTCGTTGATATCCATCGCGTGACTCGTGGGCCCACCGAGTGTACCAAGGCTCGTCATACTGCCGTTTTGATAATCAAAGGCGTGAACCTGCATGCCATTAGACGCAGCTCCGACGACCTCTCCATTATTGTTAATACTTCTCGGAACTGTTAGGCCGCCACCTAATCCCCCTAGATCTGTAATCGTATATAAGGCGGCTGCCTGCGACGAGCTTATGGTGAACAATCCAATCAACGCAGCGCTAGCCCATACGACGTTCATTTTTTGCATTATCTGTATTCCCAAAAGAAAAAATCAAAATCTATTGATAATTAGTGAGAAAGCAAGAATGATGCCTAATATCAATATTTATATAAGTAATTGTTTTATTGAGGAAATTATTTATGCATCATGCTTGATTTAACTTTGTGTAAGTTTTTTCGACAAATTTATATACAGACCTGCTCTTCATTTTATGAGTCAAAGTCAAATTCGATGAGATGTCTCGTGATCCGCTTTGGTTATTGGTGCCAAACTGAATGCGAGTTTTCGGCGTTAGTTAAGCTTGCTGAGCCTGCTGAAGTAGCCCCCCTGATTCACAGGACCATCGGTATTCCTTAAACCAGTGACCGGGAATACGACTATGGATATGCCTATGCTTTCGGGTAAGAACAAGATGGAAGTCATCACTGGCGTCGAGCGGCGCCGACGCGGGAGCGCCGAGGAGAAGCTGGAATGGGTCAGAAGTACGATGGAGCCTAGTATGACGGCCTCCCTGCACGATCAAGTCGAAACTAATACACTTTATTGGTTCGAGTCCAATCCTGCCTACCAATTTAATCTGGTAAATATCCAAGAAAATGGAAGTCCGTAAGGGCTTCCATTTTTTTGTTTATTTTCTTTGATACTCTCCGATTTTCGGCTATCCGTTACCTTTTGTAGCGTATCTAGTCACAATTCCATTGCGTTTAAGATTCTTTCAAAGCATTTAATTGCGAATAACCAATAACTTAATTACTATTTCAAGAAGGCAATACCATTAAGCGTTGCAGTACTTTTGTCCCGGTTAATCGTTAAGCTATTCTAGTTTTCTCGTTGCTAGTCTGGAACTATTCAGTTAGTTCAGTTTGGATATTTTCTTGGCAACGTAAAGCAGCAAATAATTGTCGACTAAGAATTATCGCTGCATCAGAACCCGCATTTACCTGTTGCGCACAATTTCGAGAAAATGTGGCTTCAGCCAATAGATCGAAACCGGTGAAAATAAAGATGACACCCCGTTATTCGTCCTTCATTCTAAGTGCAGCTCTTTCCCTCATAACTGCCGCTCATGCAGTTGATAATGTGCAAAATTCGGCAAACACCCAAGCCGATAACCCGATTGGCCGATTCGAGATTGCCCGCTTTGAAGTTGAAGGCAATACCTTGCTTGAGCCGGAAGCGATGCGCAAATTACTGGCGCCTTTTGCTGGCATGGATCGAGATTTCGGTCATGTGCAGCGTGCGCTGGAAGCCCTGGAAGCGGCGTACCATCGGCGCGGCTTTAAGGTGGTGCAGGTGATATTGCCGGAGCAAGAATTAAACAATGGCGTAGTGCGCCTGCAGGTGGTGGAAACCAGGATTGGCAAGATCATTGTGCAAAACAATCAGTTTGTCGATGAAGCTAACGTGCGCCGCAGCCTGCCGGCATTACGCCAAGGTGCAATCCCCGATATTGAAACAATTTCGGCCAGTCTGCGCATGGCCAATCAAAATTCAGCCAAGAAAGTCAGCCTGCAACTGCAGGGCAGCGACCGGGATGGCGAGATTGATGCAATATTAAAAGTCACCGATGAGAAGCCGTGGACTCTCGGGCTCAATCTGGACAATAGCGGCAATTCAGCGACCGGCGACAACAATATCGGTGTGCTGTATCAGCATGCAAATATCGGCGGGTTCGATCATGTATTGAGCCTGCAATACATGACGACGGTGCAAAATCCCAGTCGGGTCGGCGTCTATGGCGTCGGTTATCACATTCCATTGTATGCACAGGGTGATTCGGTCGACTTGTTCGGCAGTTACTCCGATGTCGATTCCGGCACCATTCCTGTGGCGTTCCCTGGCGGCCCCATCAATGTCCAGATCACCGGCAGCGGAACGCTGTTGGGCGCACGTTACAACCAGATGCTGACCCACGAAGGCGATTACGAGTCCAAGCTGGTTTACGGCATCGATTACAAGGCATATCAAAGCGATGTGCGATTGTTCGGCGCGCAACTGCGCAATGATGTCACCGTACGTCCATTGAGCCTCTCTTATGTCGGGTCCTTGACACCTGCCGGCAGTGCGCTCAACTACTATGTCAGCGCCGTGCATAACCTGCCCGGTGGCGAGGATGGCAGTAAAGCCGATTTCAACACTGCAAGGGTCGGCGCACCCAGCGATTACAAGCTGTTGCGCTATGGCGTCAATTTCAACCGGTTGTTTGCCAAAGAATGGCAAATACGCATGGCGATTAACGGCCAGTATACGGCCGATGCGCTGATTCCGGCGGAGCAGTTTGGCGCTGGTGGCGCAGGCTCGGTGCGTGGATACAATGAGCGCGAAGTATCCAACGATGCCGGTTATTTTGCCAGTGCCGAAGTCTATACGCCTGACCTGTGCGGTGGCCTGAACTGGACCGGCGCGCAATGCCGGATGATGGCATTTGCAGATGGCGCGCAATTATTTCGCAAGCACCCGCAGCCGGGCGACCCGATTCCAATTCGTCAGTCAATCAGCAGCATCGGGCTGGGCATGCGCATCGCATTCCAACGTCACCTTGCGTTGCAGCTGGATCTCGGCCATGCGCTGGCCACTGCCGGCACGACCGGCTCGGGCAGCAATCGCGTGCACTTCAAAATGAATTTGTCGTATTAGTCGGTGGTGACAAGGGAGCAGGACATGAACAGGAACGTTGCCACATACATGCAGACTGGCATGGCGTCGAGCCACCATTTGCATCGCAAGCTGTTGCCGCTTTTAATTGCCGGATGCTTTGGCGCGGCACCGGCACTGGCCAATCCGGTCGGCCCGCAAGTCATCAGCGGCCAGGCCGGCTTCAGCAACCAGGGCAATGTATTAACGGTAACCAATTCGCCCGGTGCCATTCTCAACTGGCAGAGTTTTTCGATCGGTGCAAACGAGACCACCCGGTTCGTGCAGCAAGATGGCGCCAGTGCGGTCTTGAACCGGATTGTCGGTCAGGACCCAAGCCAGATATTCGGCAGCCTGCAGTCTAATGGTCGTGTTTTTCTGATCAATCCAAACGGCATCCTGTTCGGGCAGGGCGCACAGATTAATGTCAACGGCCTGGTGGCGTCCACCCTTAACATCAGCAACGAGGATTTCCTTGCAGGCAGACTGAAATTCCAGGCTGGGGAACGCGCTGGCAGCCTGCAAAACCAGGGATCCATCACAACACCGTCCGGTGGCCAGGTCTACTTGATTGCGCCAAACGTCGAGAATACCGGCATCGTGACATCGCCCAAAGGTGAGGTGGTACTGGCCGCTGGCCACAGCGTCCACCTGGTTGACTCCGGCAATCCGGATTTGCATGTGGTGGTCAGCGCACCGGATAACCAGGCGCTCAATCTCGGACAGGTGATCGCGGAAGGCGGCAAGATCGGCATCTTTGCTGCACTGATCAGTCAGCGCGGCATGGTCAGCGCCAATAGCGCCGTTGTCGGGGAAAATGGCAAAATCGTTTTCAAGGCGAGCAAGGATGCCCTTTTGGAAGCCGGCAGCCAGACCAGCGCAACCGGTGCCGGTAGCGGCGGTACCATTCATGTGTTGGGCGAGCGGGTGAGTGTCGGTGGCAATGCCGTAATCGATGCCAGCGGCCGTGCCGGTGGCGGCACGGTGTTGGTGGGTGGTGATTTCCAGGGCAAGAATGCCGCGATTCAAAATGCCAGGCAGGTTTTTTTCGGCAGGGATGCGATTGTCAGAGCGGATGCAATCGACCAGGGCGATGGTGGCAAGGTGATTCTGTGGTCGGACGAAATGACTAGGGCGTATGGCACGATCTCGGCCCAGGGCGGCAAGCAAAGCGGCAATGGGGGTTTTGTTGAAGTGTCGGGCAAACAAACGCTTGTTTTCGATGCCGACGTTTATACCAGTGCGGCGAACGGCAAGGCGGGCATGCTATTGCTCGATCCGCAAGACATCATTATTCAGAATGGGGCCGGCGCGATTGACGATGACAGGGCATTCGACGGTGTTGTGGATGGCCAGGATGCCAATGACACGACGGATGTGACCATTTCAGAATCAAGACTGGAAAGCTTGTACGGCAGTATTACGTTGCAGGCCAGTCGGGACGTGATATTCAACGATTTGGATGACGATCAGCTTAACCTGGTAAACGTGACAAGTGGCAGTACGTTTTCGATTACGGCAGGGCGGGATATCCTTTCCAATGGCGCGCTGGCGCGCAACGACGTTGTACAAACCGGTGGCGGCGCGGTCACGTTGCTTGCTGCCGGTAAGATCGATTTTGGCCGCATTGCTACCAACGGTGGCCTGGTAACGATGAATGCTGCAACGACTTTAGACATTGGCCAGATCAACACAAGCAGCGGCGCTTCGGCTGGCGGCGACATCAATCTGACATCGGGCGGACTGATGAGATTAGGCACGTCCATTATTGGCGGACTCAACACAAGCGGTTCGCCTGCCGGCAGCGTATTGCTCAATTCGGGCGGGCCGATCCACATGATCAACAGTCATGCGATCATTACCAACCAATTGAAAATGACTGCGGTAGGCGGGATCAATGACGGTTCCCCGGGCCCGATTGATACGCAGGTCAATTCGCTCAATGCGCGCAATTCCGGTTCCGGTGATATTTTTATCCTGAATGCCGGATCCAGCATGTCGATCGATGACATTGGAGCGGTGGGCTATGGCATACAACAAGTTGGCGGTGGACAAAACATTTTCGTCAGTACCAGCGGCAACCTCACTGTCAATGCAGGTATTTCTACCGCAAATGGTGGGCGGATTGAACTGGCGGCTACCAATCCGGGTGCGCTGATTACGACAACTGCAAATGCCCAGATCAATAATTTTGGCGGCAGTATTGATCTGCTTGCGGACAGAATGAACCTGTCCGGTGTGATCAATGCCAGCGGTGGCTTCGTCAAGCTTGCGCCATACAGCGCCAGTGCAATTCATGTCGGTACTGCACTGACTTCGGATGCGACGCCATCGGCCCTTGAACTCACGACTGCGGAGCTCAATACGGTCAGGGCAGCCAAATTAATTATAGGTAAAAGCAACAGCGGTGCAATCGATATCAAATCAGCACTGTTCGGCGGACCCGGCGGCGCGCTGGAATATGTGACGACTGCATTAGGCCTGGAATCGGGCGGTGCGATTACGCAGCAGGCCGGCGCAATCATTGCTGGTGGCTCTGCAGTCGGCGCAATCGGCGCCGACGTGAATTTAATGGAAGCGAATTCAACCGGTGTCATACTAGGCAAAGCCAGCACCGGCGATTTTCAGTACCGGTCGGTCAATCAGATCACCGCTACCACCATTGATAATCATAGCGGCATCGTGGTGTCTGCCGGCAAAACCATCCGGCTGGTTTCAGACTTTTTCGGCATCAATCAAGCACTTGGTAGTGCGCTGATTGGCGGCCAACTGGTCTTGCAGGCGCCGGGCCCGGTATCGCTGACCGACAGTGCAAACAGAATCGGCAAAGTTGCAGCAAACTTGTACGCTGGTGGAGCCGGCACAGGAACTTTTTCGCTGCGCAATAATGGCAATTTGGCGGTAGATGGACCATTCTATGGCATCAGCGGCATTTCGACCAACAACCAGAATGTGTCAATTGCAGTCTTGCCCGGCTACACGATCACATTGAATCAGCCAATTAATGCCGGTTCCGGTACGGTAACACTGTCAACAGATGGTCGGTTTGCTCCGGCACCAGTAGTGACGGTGCCAGGGTTACTTGCCAAAGACCCGGTGTTGAGCAATACAGTGACAACTGTATCAACCAATACGCTGATTGCGACGATCGCATCGCTGGCGCCGCAACAATCTGGTGACGGGCAGGCAGATTCATCGACAAACGACAGCGAACCTACCGGTAGCGCACAAACGACGGTCAACCCGATTCAAGGCGGAGTAAAAAAAGATGATGTCGGCCAAAAAATGTACTGTAATTAATATCTGGCTATGGCTGGTATTGATGCTGTTCGGCGCGCTGGCTCATGGTGCGCAGGTGGCAGGCACGGTGACCGAAATCAATGGTCCGCTGCTGGCGAAAAAAGCCGATGGCACGGTGAAAATCCTGTCGCAAAAATCGCTGGTTGAACAGGGCGATTTGCTGGTCACGGAAAAGGAGACCTATGCCCGCATCAAATTCCTCGACAATAGCGAAGTGACGCTGCGTCCGAACAGCCAGTTCAAGATCGACAGTTTTTCATACGAGCAGGACAAGCCGGAAAACGACAGCGCCATCTTCAGCCTGTTGAAAGGGGGCCTGCGAGCGGTGACTGGCGCAGTCGGCAAGCGCAGTCGGGAGCGCACCAGCCTCAATACACCGGCAGCCACCATCGGCATTCGCGGCACGATTTATATCGCTGAATACATTGCGCCTGATGAGACCGGGGTCGCGGCCTACGGCCGGGCAAGCATGGCATCGGCGGCTGCGTTGGGGACAGGCCCCGCGTATGGCGCCAGGGCAGATGTTGAATTCGCTAATGCGCCAGTTGAGATTCTACCGAGAAGAACTTTGCCGGTAGCGCTGGTCGCGCAATCGCCATCTGCATTGGTGCCGGGTGTTCCGGGTGCATCAGGTTCACGGGCGCCGGGGCTCTATGTGCAGGTGCTCGATGGGATGATTGTGTTAAATAATACCGGCGGATCACAGAATTTCGCAGCGGGGCAATTCGGGTTTACACCTAGTTTCAGGCAACCGCCGATTGTCATACCGGCTAACCCGGGCATCCAATTCACACCGCCACCGAGCTTCTCCTCGACTATTGGTGCCGGTGCCGCAAGCAGCGCCGGCAGACCCACTGCCGCCGTCGATTGCGAAGTGCGTTAGCTTGAGTGCAATGTGGCGTGTAGCAGGCAGCGTGTTGCACGACTGGCATGGGCGGAGCGAGGCTTCGACATGCCGGTCATGCACAGTATTATTTTATGCACACTGCACGCACCTGCTTGATATCGGTAACGCCTGACAGGATTTTTTCAATGCCGTCCATTTTCAGTGTCAGCATGCCATCTTCCAAGGCCGCAGCCAGCAATTGGGCCACCCGCGCGTGTTCCTGCAACAGCTTCTTGACCCGGTCGGTGCCCGTCATTAATTCATGCAAGCCGACGCGACCCTTGTAGCCACCTGAACACTTGTCGCAGCCAACCGCCTTGTACAGCGTGAACTGTCCCTGGTCGTTGCCGTAAGCTTTTTTCCAGCCGGCCACAATTGCTTCCCGCCCGGCATTCGCATCGCTCTTGAACGATTCAGTGTTGAGCAATTCAGTGCAATACTCGTTCAGTAATTGGCTTAACTCTTCCGGGGTCGGTGTATAGGCGACCTTACAGTTCGAACACAAGCGTTTGGCAAGCCGTTGCGCCAGAATGCCGAGCAATGCATCGGCAAAATTGAACGGGTCCATGCCCATGTCCAGCAAGCGCACGATCGATTCCGGCGCACTATTGGTATGCAGTGTCGCAAATACCAGGTGGCCGGTCAGCGAAGCTTCGATACCCATCGCCACCGTTTCCTTGTCTCGCATCTCGCCGACCATGATGATGTCCGGATCGGCGCGCAGGAAAGCGCGCATGGCTGTGGCAAAGTCGAGCCCGGATTTACGGTTGACCTGGACTTGGCGCAAGCCTTTTTGGGTGATTTCGACCGGGTCTTCCGCAGTCCAAATTTTGGTTTCAGGCTTGTTCAGGTGATGCAGCACTGAATGCAGTGTAGTGGTCTTACCCGACCCGGTCGGGCCGCAGACAAAAAACAGGCCGTAGGGTTTGCTGACAGTGTCTTTCAGGCGTGCCAGGTTATGCGGCAGCACACCCAGTTTTTCCAGCGGAATCGGCTCGCCGGCCGCCAGGATGCGCATGACGATATCTTCAACGCCACCGGCAGAAGGAACCGTCGCCACCCGCAATTCGATATCCAGCGGCCCGTATTTCTTGAACTTGATCTTGCCATCCTGCGGCTTGCGGCGCTCTGAAATATCCAGGTCGCACATGATCTTGATGCGCGCGGAAATGGCGCTACGATAGCTGGCAGGAATTTCGATGTACGGCTCGAGCGAGCCATCCTTGCGGAACCGGATCAGGGTTTTTTCCTTGCCTGGACGGGGCTCGATGTGGATGTCGGATGCGCCCTGACGGTGAGCGTCGATAATGATCTTGTTGACCAGCTTGACTAATTCGTTTTCAGCAGCAGCTGACAGGTCGTTCTCGGTAATGTCGCCGCCGGCCTCTTCATCGCTGCCCTCCATCACGGACAGCATGTCTCCCACCGAAGTGGGGTCGTCGACCGCACCGTAAAATAGATCGATCGTTTGCTGAAACTCCCGATTGGTGGTGATGCAATAGGTGAAGCGTGCTTTTGGAAAGATATTGCTGAGGATACGGCTAGCCTTGATTCGCTCGGGGTCCAGAGCCAGAATCAGCATGCCGTCCTTGCCATCTTCCAGCGGCAACCACTGGTTTTGTTCGATGTAATCGCGTTTGAGGTTTTTCAGCAAGTCGATCGGCTTGACCCGTTCCGGCTTGTGCGGTTCATAGGCCACGCCATAGAATTTTGCCAGCGCTTGGCCAATCAATGGCAACTTCACCTGAAATTCACTGATTAAAATTTCCTCAATGGCGATATTCTTGCGACGTGCTGAGCGGGTCGCCAGCTCGAATTCCGGGGCAGATAACACAGCGTCTGCCACCAGCGAATCGTACTTCGACCGTATTAGAGGCGAAGGCTTCAGACGCTGAGTAAAGGCAATAGCCAGCGTCGCACACAGTTCCTTGACGCCTTCCTCGGCGATTTCGGCAAACGGCTCACCCGAACGATTGTTGATCAGCTGGACTACACCGAGCATCTCACCGGATTGCATATCCATCAGCGGTGCGATGAGCATCTGCTTGGTCCGATAACCAGTGCGCTTGTCGACTTCGCGCAAAAAATTCAGCGGCGGATTATGCGATTTGAGTTCATTGTCGTCGTAAACATCGTTGACCCGGACAATACGCTTGAAATGGGCTGCGTATCCCGCCATGCTTTGCGGGGAAATCGGCAGTTCGAGAGCGGAAAAGGAATTCAGGCCGGTTTTTACCTTGGATACGATGAATGACTTGTCATTGCTGACCGCATAAATCGTGATGCGGTCGCAGTCGAACAAATCGCAGATATCCCGGGGCAGATCCAGCATGATCTGGTCAAGGTTGCCGGTTGCGTGAATCTTGTTGGTGACTGCCTGGAGCTTTTGGAAAAAAATCAATCGCCTATCAGTACTTGCTGTTTGAGTAGTTTCTGGGGAAGGGCTGAAAACAGTGCTCATTTCATCTCGATCATTATTAGAAATTGTCAGGCAGCAGATACAAGGAAGGTCAACGCTTCAGAAGAATAAAGCGGTAAAGCGAATGCCTCGCATAGGGAATAACGTCTTCCAATTTTTTATGGTTTTACGCGGCTGACACTTTAAAAGTTACATTTATTGCAATTTTATTTTTGATTCAACAATGCAACATGCCACGAGTCAATTTTAGCGGGTAATCATCAAGAATTCGACTTATTTCCGGCTATATCGGCCGGCGATTGGATTCGCATATCGGATGGCATAGAGGCCCGGGTCAGATTGTCGTATTCCTGCAAGGCGCTTGTAAAACAGGCAAGGTAAAAATCCCGGCATCTTAAAAACGGTCTACAATATTTCCGAAATACAAGATGGGTCGAGACCCTGCATGTTCCACTGCGCCACCATCGGACGAGGCTGCTGCATGCCAAGGTCATCGGCGCAATAGATCAGGGCTGGCGGCTAAATGGATTGGCCGAAAATAGGGAGGACCGTTTCTGATGAACGACAAATATGATGGCGCCGTCAACACGTCTGGCCTCGAACGAGCAAGGAAAGTCCCATGAGGATGCAGGTACTTGGATGCGCGGGCGGCATCGGCGGACAAGCCAGGCTGACGACCTGCCTGCGGGTCGATCAGGATATTTTATTGGATGCCGGCACGGGCGTGGCGAGTCTGACGCTGGACCAGTTGAAGGACATCGACCATGTATTTCTTACCCACTGCCACCTTGATCATGTGGCGGGACTGGCGTTGCTGGTTGATGCAGTGCAGGGAAAGCGGACCGGTTCGATTACCGTCTATGCGACGCAACAGGTGATCGATGCATTGAAAAAGCATTTGTTCAACTGGGTCCTGTGGCCCGACTTCACCACGATCCCGAATGCGACAGAGCCGGCGATGCGGTGGCGGGCGCTTGAACACGGGCAGGTGATTGAACTGGACGGCAGGTCAATCACCCCGTTTCCAGTCAACCATACACCCGGTTCATCGGCCTACTGGGTGCACTCAACCCAGCGCGGTTTTTTGTTTACCGGCGATATGAGCGCGACGCCGCAGCTTTGGCAAACACTGCACGGCGAACCGAAGCTTAAGCAGGTCATCGTGGATTGTTCATTTCCCAATGTCGACCGTGAACTGGCTGACAAATCCATGCATTTTTGCCCGCGTACCTTGATTGACGAAATTGCGGCGTTGCCCGATTCAATCGAATTTTTGATCTATCACTTAAAGCCCGGTCAAGAGGACCTGATCATGCAGGAACTTGCCTCCGGCAGCAGTCGACCTTTCCGGGCAGTGCGATGTGGTGATGTGCTTGAATATTAGGCACGGACAGTTTTTCTAGTGCTGTTCTTTCACCTGGCCAGGTGCTACTGCGACTGCGCGGTCCACCAGGCCGTTGGCTGGATCAAATAAATGTCGTAAGACGAACCTGACCTCGGACCTGATTTTCGAAGCACAGGTGCTTCAATTATTTTTGCCTAGATGCGGACAACCATGCTTGCCTTGAATCCTGCCGAAGTATCATTAAGACTGGAACAGCTGACCGAGCTGAGTGTGGCACTGAGTAGCAACCGCGATGTCGGCCAGCTGCTGGAGCGAATACTCCGGTCTGCAAAAAGCATGACACATGCCGATGGCGGCACGCTTTACCGTACCAGCGACGATAACCAGAGTCTGTGCTTCAGCATTTCCATCAACGATACCCTGGGCATGTTCGAAGGCGGGGCATCCGGCAAGGCCAGCAGCATCCCGAATATTCCACTGGTTGACGAGACGGGCGAACCGAACTTGAAGGCGGTCGCAGCCTACGCCGCCAATACCGGGCAATCGGTCAATATCGAGAATGTGTATCAGGCCGACCTGTTCAATTTTTCCGGCATGCGGCAATTTGACCAGCAATACCACTATCACTCCCAGTCGTTCCTGACGGTGCCGATGCGCAATCACGAAGGCGACCTGATCGGCGTGCTGCAGCTGATCAATGCCAGGGACCCGCACACCGGCGCCACCCGATCATTTACGGATACCGACCAGCGCTTCATTGAAGCGCTGGCGTCGCAGGCCGCGATTGCCATCACCAATCAGCAATTGATCGCCCGCCTGGAGGCCCTGTTCGAGTCGTTCGTCAAGCTGATCAACCTAGGTATTGACGAGAAATCCCCGCATACCGGCAAGCATTGCGAGCATGTGCCCGAGCTGACCATGATGCTGGCCGATGCGGTGCACCAGACAGATAGCGGACCGCTGGCGGATTTTGCCATGACCGAGCGCGATCGCCATGAACTGTGGCTGGCCGGCCTGCTGCATGATTGCGGCAAGATCACCACGCCGGTGCATGTGGTGGAAAAATCCACCAAGCTGGAAGCACTTTACGACCGCATTCACACCATCGATACCCGGTTTGAAGTATTGAAACGCGATGCGCAGATCCGCGCCTTGCAGGAAAAATGTGCGGCGGCCGAACGCGGTGACGGCCACATCGCAGGCATCGATGGCCGCCTGCAGCTGGAGCTGGAACGGCTCGATGCCGACCGCGATTTCCTGCGGCATGCCAATATCGGCGGCGAATTCATGCGCCCGGAAGACCAGCAGCGGGTGGCGACGATTGCCGGCTACCGCTGGGTCGGCCCGGACGGCAAGGAACGCAGCCTGCTCGATGATGAAGAAGAAAACAATCTGAAGATCAGGGCAGGCACTTTGAACGAACAGGAACGCGATGTCATCAATAACCACATTGTGGTGAGCATCCGCATGCTGGAGTCGCTGCCGTGGCCGCGTCATTTGCAAAACGTGCCGGAATATGCAGGCGGACACCATGAACGGATGGATGGCAAAGGCTATCCCAAGGGATTGAAGCGCGACCAGATGTCGGTGCAGGCCAGGATGATGGCCATTGCCGATATTTTCGAGGCGTTGACGGCCAAGGACCGGCCCTACAAGAAAGGCAAGACGCTTTCTGAATCGCTGCAGATCCTGGGTGGATTTCGTCTGCGCGACCACATCGATCCGGACCTGTTCGATATTTTTGTACGTAAAAAAGTGTATCTCGAATACGCAGAGCGGTTCATGGACCCGGCGCAAATCGATCAAGTCGATGAAAATGCGATTCCCGGCTACGTCCCATGAGCTCCTGAACACCATGACAAGGATTGACTGTGCGGCAATTTTTTTCCAAATTTGGCTTCCGTTGGTTGACCGGTTTGTTGCTGACCTCATTGGCACTTGCCCAGGTTCTCGGTTATTTGCCGGACACAGTCGCCGAACGTCTTAGTCAGATCGACCAGGTCGTCTATGACACCCGGTTGAAAGTAACACCGCCGGTATTTGATCGGCGTATTGTCATTGTCAGCATCGACGACAGGAGCCTGGCCGAAGTGGGGCGCTGGCCATGGAATCGCGATGTCACGGCCAAACTGGTCGATCAATTGTTCGATCAATACCATATCAAGGCGCTGGGCTTCGATGTCGCATTTTCCGAGCCCGACAACAGTTCCGGCTATGCGACGTTAGCTTCGCTGATGCAGGGCGAATTAAAGGATATTCCACAGTTCGGCGAAAGGGTGCGGAAATTGAAGCCGTCGCTTGATTACGATGCGCGACTGGCCAAGGCATTTCAGAATCGTCCGGTCGTGCTCGGTTATTTCCTGTCCGATACTTTAAAAAAGGGCGTGCTGCCGGCACCAGCATTTACCGTAAGCGATTTGAACGGCTATGCGGTCGACGCACTGTCTACCAAGGCGTACGAAGGCAACCTGGCCGAACTGCAACAGGCAGCCAGAGGCGGTGGGTTCTTTAATGCCGATTTCGATGCAGATGGCTTGCTGCGAAAGTCGCCGCTGATGATGCGGGTCGGCGACGCCTATTATGAGTCGCTGTCGCTGGCAACTGCCCGGGTTGCTTTAGGCAGTGCCAAGGTCCAGCCGGTATTCCTGCAGGCCGACGCTATCAATTCCGAAGATTATTTGAAGCAATACGGTGTATTGGCAGCACTGAAGCTCAATGCAGGACCAGTCGAAGCGCTGATTCCAATAGAACATAATCTGAGCGCCAGAATCCAGTATCGTGGTCCAGGGGGACCAGACGGCGGCGCCTATCGATATATTTCCGCCGTTGATGTATTAACCGGGAAAGTACCGGCGACCGAACTGGCGGACCGCATTGTGTTGGTCGGCACCACTGCGCCCGGTCTGAATGACCTGCGCTCGACACCGGTCAAGAATGATTATCCCGGCGTGGAAGTGCATGCCAACTTGATTGCGTCAATCCTGGATAACGACTTCAAGCAGCAGCCGGATTTCAGCGTTGCCTTCGATCTTCTGCAGGTGCTGCTGGTAGGGATTGTACTGACACTGGCCTTGTCGTCATTTTCGCCGCTGGCGTCGATCCTGCTGTCGCTATCAGCAGCTGCTTTGGCAATTGGGTTTAACTCTTGGATCTACCAGACGCACAATGCAATTCTGCCGGTGGCAACCGCGTTACTGCTGATTTTAGGCCTGTTCATTTTCAATATCGCCTGGGGCTATCTGTTCGAGTATCGCAAAGGACGCGCCATCGTGAACCTGTTCGGTGAATATGTGGCGCCCGAGCTGGTCACCGAAATGGCAAAAAATCCCGAGAGCTACAGCATGGCGGGCGAAGTGCGCGAGCTGACGATACTGTTTGCCGATGTGCGCGGATTTACCACTATCTCGGAAGGGCTTGAGCCGAACGCGTTGCGTGAATACGTCAATCTCTATCTGACCGCGATGTCGGAAGACATACACGCCAATCGCGGCACGCTGGACAAGTATATTGGCGATGCGGTGATGGCATTTTGGGGAGCGCCAATCACCTTGCCGGATCACGCATCGCTGGCAGTTGGTACGGCGCTGCGTATGCAGGCAACGGCTAGACGCCTCAATCAGGATTTCATTGCGCGGGGATGGCCACCGTTAAAGATCGGCATTGGCCTGAATACCGGTGAGGTCCGGGTCGGCGACATGGGCTCGCAAATCCGGCGTGCCTATACCGTGATGGGCGATCCGGTAAATCTCTCATCGCGCCTGGAAGGCATTACCAAAGTCTATGGAGTCGGCATCGTGGTGGGCAATGCGACCAGGCTGGCTGCGCCGGAATTTCTTTATCGAGAACTGGATATGGTACGGGTCAAGGGAAAAAACGAGCCGGTGCCAATATTTGAACCGATTGGACTTGCTGGACAAGTCGATCCGGTAATCAGTGCAGCTCTGGAGCGATGGCATCAGGCACTGGAACATGTACGCGCGCAGCAATGGGATTCGGCGCAGAACATCATCACAGCATTGCACGCCGCTTTTCCGTTGGATCTGCTCTATCCCCTGTATTTGGATCGCATCGCCCATTATCGGGAGCATCCGCCAGAATCTGGATGGGATGCCGTAACTGTGTTCGATACCAAGTAGGACTGCGCTGGCACGTGGGATGAATGGGTTGCCATCCCCACCTTCCGCTCAAAGGCGCCACCCATAAGTTATCCCGTGCGATCCTGCATGCCTGCAGCAATCACCCTGTCACTATGAGGACCCCTGCTTCAGTAGATTGAATGAAGCGCCGGTGCGCGCTCAGAATTCTGGTCGGCACGAACTGAGTAAAAAATGAAGCAAACGGGAACGCACAACGTTGAACGAAGCCACCCGTTACCTTGAATTTATTTAAAACAATCTTTCCTAATGTCATGGCATTTTGTTCGTTGCAAAGATTTTCCAGACAGCGACTTTGATATTCCACGAGCAATGATCTTTCTTTTTCGCTGGGGTCGGGAACAGAGTCTATAACTCATACTCAAACGCCAACAACCGCCTTTAAAGAGAGATAAATGGCTGATCCGGCGTATCCGAGACCACAACTGGTGCGGAACCATTGGCAATCGCTGAATGGTTCCTGGAAATTTACCTTCGATCACGATAGGAAGTTCAAATATCCGTCTGACCCCATCCCCTGGAATCATGAGATCCGGGTCCCATTTCCACCGGAATCCGAAGCAAGCGGCATCGGTGACCAAGGATTTCATGCCGTCTGCTGGTACGAGCGCGAGTTCGACATGCGCTCCGATGGCATGCGTGTGCTGCTGCATTTCGGTGCTGTCGACTATCGTGCCATCGTCTGGGTGAATGGCCAAAAGGTGGTCGAGCATGAAGGTGGGCACACGCCATTTTCTGCCGATATTACCGGCACACTGAAGGAAGACGGACGGCAAACCGTGACGGTGTATGTCGAAGACGATCCGCTTGACCTGGCCAAGCCGCGTGGCAAGCAGGACTGGCAGCTGGAGGCGCATTCGATCTGGTATCCGCGCACCACCGGCATCTGGCAAACGGTATGGGTGGAGAAAGTCGCTGCCACATATATCGAGAGACTGCGCTGGACACCGCATTTCGAAGGCTTCGAGATTGGCTGCGAAGCTTTTATTGCGGGCGACTACAGCGAGAACCTGACGATTGAAGTCAAGATCAGCCACGACGCCAAAATCCTGGCAGATGACCGTTACATGGTGATCGGCGGTGAAGCGCATCGCAAGATCGGCCTGTCCGATCCTGGTATCGATGATTCCCGCAATGAACTGCTATGGAGTCCCGAGCGGCCGACCCTGCTTGATGTGGAAGTCATCTTGCGCGATGGCGAGCAAGTGCTTGACCGCATCACCTCATATACTGCCTTGCGTTCTGCCCACATCAACCGCGACCGATTCATGTTGAACGGGCGTCCATATTACTTGCGCCTGGTGCTGGACCAGGGTTACTGGCCCGATACGCTGTTGACCGCACCCAACGACGATGCGTTGCGGCGCGATGTGGAGCTGGCCAAGGAAATGGGTTTCAATGGCGTACGCAAGCATCAGAAGATTGAAGATCCGCGCTACCTGTACTGGGCCGACAAGCTTGGCCTGTTGGTATGGGAAGAGATGCCGTCTGCGTATCGCTTCTCGCCGCAGGCAATCAATCGTCTGGTGCGAGAATGGGCCGAAGTCATGGAACGCGACTACAGCCATCCGTGCATCATTGTGTGGGTGCCGTTCAATGAATCCTGGGGCGTACCCAACCTGACGTCGATTCAGGCGCACCGCAATGCGGTGGAAGCCCTGTACCATCTGACCCGCACTCTGGACGCCACTCGCCCGGTGATCGGCAACGATGGCTGGGAAGCGTCGGCCACCGATATACTCGGCATTCACGATTACGATGCCGACCCGGAACGCATCCGGGCCCGGTACGGATCATCGGCACAGCAGGAATTGTTTGACCGACGCCGTCCTGGCGGCCGCATCCTGACCCTCGACGGTTATCCGCACCGCGGCCAGCCAATCGTGCTCACTGAATTCGGCGGTATTGCCTACGACAAGAACAGGGCCAAGGGCGTGTCCAGTGTCTGGGGCTACTCCCAGTCCGACAGCGATCAGGAATTCCTCACCAGCTACCAGAATCTGCTGGAAGCGGTCAGTGGCACGGCCATGTTCAGCGGATTTTGCTATACACAGTTCGCCGATACCTTCCAGGAGGCCAATGGCTTGCTCAATGCCGACCGTTCACCGAAGGTGCCAATGGAAGAGATTCGCGCCGCCACCACCCAAAACACCAGCAAGATACCAGCAGCCATTTGAGCGACTTGATCGGTTTGGCTGCTTAGGAGCTTTGAATGCATTTTTTGGATTGTGTAAAACCGGATGGCAGGCGCATGACTTTGTATGGCCGGGAGCCGGTAGCATTGCAGGGCGAGGTGCCCAGCCCGTCGCCGGATGCGCTCACGCCCAATCCCCATCTGCGCTGGCATCCGCTGCGGGGGGAATGGATTACCTATGCGGCCTACCGGCAGGGACGCACCTTTCTGCCGCCGCCTGAATACAATCCGCTGGCGGTTACCGTCGATCCGGCCAATCCGACCGAACTGCCGGCCGGTATTTATGACATCGCGGTATTCGATAACCGCTTTCCTTCACTGACGCAGGCATCCCATGATCCGCCGCAATTGATTGTCGAAACTGCGCCAGCAGCAGGGCGCTGCGAGGTCATTGTCTTTACTCAGGACCCAAAAACATCCTTGGGATCCTTGCCACTATCGCATATTGAATTGCTGTTCCAGACCTGGGGTGACCGTACTGCACGTGCAGCCAGCGATGCCAACATCCGCTATGTGCTGCCTTTTGAAAACCGCGGCACCGAAATGGGCTGCACTTTGCATCATCCGCACGGGCAGATTTATGCCTATCCGTTTGTACCGCCGGTGCCGGCACGGGTGCAGCAACAGGAAAAAAAGTTTTACCAGGAGCAGGGTCGAAATTTGCTGTGCAACGTCATTGCAAAGGAGTTGCAAAGCGGGGCGCGGGTGATTTATCAGGGGCCGCACGCGGTGGCATTCGTGCCGGCATGCGCACGCTATCCGTATGAGGTATGGGTGGCGCCGATTGCACCGGTCGCTTATTTCAATGATCTGAGCAATGAACAGCGTGCCGACCTGGCGCGGGCACTGAAAACGGTCTTGCTGAAATACGACATGTTGTGGGAAAGAGCCTTTCCTTATCTGATGGCCTGGTACCAGGCGCCGACCGATGGCGAGCCGCATCCGGAAGCGCAACTGCATGCCGAATTCAGTCCGCCTTACCGCACCCGCGACCGCTTGAAATATCTGGCGGGAACCGAACTGGCTGCCGGCATGTTTGCGATGGACGTGCTGCCGGAAGAGAAGGCCAGGGAATTGCAGCAGGTTGAAGTGCATCTGGATTCGCCATGACCGATCGCCGCCAGGAAGCAACGCGAAAAATCGCGGTGATGCAGCAATGGCTGGCCGATTCCGGTGCGGACGCGATCCGCCTGCGCGGCACCGACTGGTTTGCGTGGGCCACAGCCGGCGGCAGCAATACCGTATTGATGGCGGCTGAGACTGGGGTGGCCGAAGTGCTGGTGACGGCACGGCATGCCGTCATACTGACTGATGAAATCGAAGCGGAGCGGCTTGGCAATGAGGAAGTGCCGCCGGGTTTCGAGTGGCATGTGGCGCCCTGGGCCGATCTGGCGCTGCGCGAACGCTTCGTGCAGGAAGCCGCCGGCGCGGGCGCGGTCCTCAGTGACCGGCCCGGCAGTGGCGAGACGCGCCTGCCGGACGATCTGCAGCAGCAGCGCTGGATTTTGGATGAGGATGAAAAGGCGCGTTACCGCCTGGTCGGGCGCCTGGCTGCAGAAGCGATGACTGAAGTACTGCGTGCGGCGCGCCCGGAGTGGACCGAGTTCGAACTGGCCGGCGCCGGCGCCGAAGCCTTATGGGGGCGGGGACTGCATCCGGTACTGACGCTGGCCGCCGGTGAAGCACGCCTGCCGCGCTACCGCCACCCGACTGCATCCGCAACGCGGCTGGAAGGTCGCGCAATGCTGGTATTTTGCGCACGCGGCCATGGACTGATTGCAAACCTGACCCGCTTCGTGCAGTTTGCACCGATGACAGAAGCGCTTCGCCAACGGGAGCTGGCGGTCCATACCGTCGAGGCCGCCGGCTTGCAGGCATGCCGGCCAGGCCGGCCGCTGGTCGATGTATATCACGCGCTGGAGCAGGGCTATCGGGCAGAAGGTTTTGACGGCGCCATCCGCGAACATCATCAGGGCGGCATTACCGGCTATCTTGCCCGCGAAATCGTGGCCACGCCCGATACCCTGCAGCCGCTGGCATCGGGCATGGCGGTCGCATTCAATCCGAGCCTGCCTGGCGTAAAGGTCGAAGATACCTTTCTGTTGCAAGCCGATGGACTGGAAAATCTCACGCTTGACCCGGTCTGGCCGACTCGGCAATGCCAGGGACTGGCGCGGCCGCTACCGCTGGAAACAACATGATGACGCTGGAAGAGTATTTGCAGGGAAAGCCGGCGGTCGCGGCGTCGGCGCCCGGGCGGGTCAACCTGCTGGGCGAACACACTGATTACAATGATGGTTTCGTGCTGCCGACCGCGATTCCAGCGCTCACGCATGTGGCGCTGGCACCCAGTGACGATCATGATCATCACTGCTATTCCGTCAACCTCGACCAGGCCGTACAGTTCTCGCAGCATGCACCGGCCCCGGAAGGATTCGCACTCTATATTGAAGGCTGTATCCGGCTGATAGAAGAACGCGGTACGCCGGTGCCACCACTGAAGGTCTACGTCAGCTCGGAAGTGCCAATGGGTTCCGGCCTGTCATCCAGCGCTGCGCTGGAAGTGGCCATGCTGCGCGCCTTGCGCAGTTTGCTGTACCTGGCGATTGACGATGTGGAGATTGCCTTGATCGGACAGCAGGCAGAAATTCGCTATGCCCATGTCAATTGCGGCGTCATGGATCAAATGGCGTCCAGTCTGGCTGATGTCGACCATATGCTGTTTCTGGATACCCGCACGCTCGAACGACGCCTGTTGCCGCTACCGCAAGGGACACAGTTGATCATCATCGACTCCGGCGTGCCGCGCACACTGGCAGCCAGTAAATACAATGAGCGGCGTGCCGAATGTGAACAGGCAGCCACTCTTTTGGGCGTGCCAGCCTTGCGCGATGTGGCGCACCTGGAGCAGCTTGAGCAATTGCCCAGTCCATTGAAACAGCGCGCCCGGCATGTGGTCAGTGAAAACAGTCGGGTACTGGAGGCGGCCAATGATGGTCAGATCACGGCAGAGCGTTTTGGCATCTTGATGAATGATTCGCATGCCAGCCTGCGCGATGATTATGAAGTGTCGATTGCCGCGCTGGATCAGCTGGTGGCCTTGCTGCAGGAACAACCCGCCGTATTTGGTGCCCGCATGACCGGGGCGGGATTTGGCGGCGCCTGTGTTGCCTTGTGTCGGATCGGCCAAGCTGAAGCGGCAGCCAGTGCAGTATTGTCAAAATATAATGACGCTGGCGGGAAGGGCGCTATCTTGCTGCCAAAAATAAATTAAAAATATTTGTCCTCAGCCCTAAAGTTCCTAAAACCGCTGCCGTTAATGAATTCAGACGAGCGGTGATGTGAAAATAGTTAGAACTTTTAGAAATTATTTTCGTCAGACCCTAAAGTTTCCAAAAAGTATGCCGTAAAAGAGACATGAGACGTGCTGCTAAGGATTTTTGGCATTGTTTCGAACATATTTTTTTAGAATTCAAGGCAAGAAAAGAGCCAAGTTTCACCCTTATTCCCTGATGGCGGGATGGTAGATGCGAATTGAATCGAGGCCCCCCGATTCGGCGCAAAGCCAAGCCCAGAGCCATTCTCCGTACTAGCCATGCTAGTGCGCATCCAGCGTTGCCTGGTGTTTGTGAGACAAACACCGACAGGCGGCGTTCCGTCGTATCCGTCAAGAAAAACCGAGTAGGTCCTATTTCCGCCAAGCAACCGCTGGATAAGAATGCGTCATCGGCATCAAAAATTGCGTGCCGACAACATCCACGCTGGGGGCAAAATGGATACGAACGACATGATGGCTGAAATTCGCGACGCTAATTTGGGTTACCTGATGCTGGCACAGCAAATGATCCGGTCTGACAAGGCAACCGCGATTTTCCGGCTGGGTATCAGCAGCGACATCGCCGATTTGCTGGAGGGCTTGAACAATGCCCAGATTCTCAAGCTGGCCGGCACCAACATGATGTTGGCACGTTTTCGTTTTGATGACGGCGCCATTCTCGGCATGCTCACCAATTACAATAAAGACCGCGCATTGTCGCACTCCCACGCCGCGATTCTGATGGCAAGCCAGGCGGTTGAGGAAATCGCTTAATACACTGGCAACTGCTTGCTGCGTTTTGAGACACCGAGAATAAAAGGCCCGAAAATGGCGAAAAAAAGTGTGGTGACAGAAGCCCAGGAAATCCGCCTGGCGATCGAACTGATCAATCTCGGCGCCCGACTCCAATTGCTGGAATCGGAAACCACGCTGTCGCGCGAGCGCCTTTTGAAGCTGTACAAGGAATTGAAAGGGGTATCGCCGCCCAAGGGCATGTTGCCATTCTCAACCGACTGGTTCATTACCTGGCAGCCGAATATTCATTCCTCGCTGTATATCAATATTTACAAGTATCTGGTCGAGCATGCCGGCATCACCGGCATCGAAGCCGTGATGAAGGCGTACAAGTTGTATCTGGAGCAGATCGAGCCGCAAGCCAATGAAGAGCCGGTATTGTCGTTAACCCGGGCCTGGACCCTGGTGCGCTTTTTCGATAGCAAAATGCTGCAGACCGCCTGCTGTGGCGAGTGCCGCGGCCATTTCGTGGTGCACCAGCTCGATTTGCACGAGCATTATGTGTGCGGCCTGTGCCATATGCCGTCGCGCGCCGGCAAAACCAAGAAAGCCAGGGATGCCAAGGATGCAATTGCCGCGTCAATGGCAGTGGCTGCTTGAGCCGACATTTCATACCGCCAAGCCGGCGCTGGCACAATAGCAACAAATAGCGCCATGCCGTTTCAACAACCCGCAACCGATCTGCGCTCTTTGTGGCGGGCGCCGGCTGCGCGTGCCTTGCTTCACCAAATTTTTGCATTCCTGATGACCAGCATCGGTCTGGCGGTATTTGAAACGCAGACCGGCATGCAACCAGCGCTGGCTTTTGCCGCCTGCGCGCAAGGCGTGCTGGCGGCCGCAATCTCTTACTGGCGGCGCCTGGCGCCGTGGTGGCTGCCGATGCAATTGCTGTTTCCTGTGATGGTAATCACCATGCAGGCACTGCAGTTGCCCCCGCTCCTTTTTCTGTTCCTGTTTCTGGGTTTGCTGGGCTTGTACTGGAGTACATTTCGCACCCAGGTGCCGTATTACCCGTCCAATCGATTGGTGTGGCAAGCGATTGCGGCGCAGCTGCCGTCGGACCGGCCGCTGCGCGTGATTGACATTGGCAGCGGCTTTGGCGGATTGGTGCTGTACTTGTCCGGAATTCGTCTTGACAGTCTATTTTCTGGTATCGAATTGGCGCCACTGCCCTGGTTCGTGAGTCAGCTGCGCGCACGTCTGCAGCATAGCCGGGGACAATTCCTGCGCGGCGATTACATGCGCTTGCGTTTCTCTCGGTACGACGTGGTATTTGCCTATTTGTCACCGGCGGCCATGACCGCATTGTGGGAAAAAGCCCACACTGAAATGCGACCTGGTTCCTTGTTGTTGAGTTACGAATTCCTGATACCTGGTCATGCGCCGGACCTGGTCATCTCGCCCACACCCGGTCTGCCAGCGTTGTACGGCTGGCGCATGTAACCGGGCTGCCGATTATCGGATACCCCTGATGCCGTTGCGATGCGGCTTGAAACCTCCTTTTTAGAGGGCATCAGGCATGATCAACTTGGCAAAAACCACGCAATAAGAGTGTTTCCTGTGGTACATTTTCCGTTGCATGTTTTTTGAACTGAGGTTTGTCACGTCATAAGGCAATCGAAGGCTGGCTTTCGGGGCTTTGTTTCCCCCGTTTGTAACGGTTAATCGGTTGTTATTCTGAGCGTGCATTGGCAAACAATGGGCCGGCAACAGGCCCATTTTTACGACCGGAGTACCACGCTTGCTAGTCATCATTGGATATGTCCTTGTCATCCTGTCCGTCTTCGGCGGCTTTGCGCTGGCCGGCGGTCATCTGTCTTCGCTGTTTCAGCCGGTAGAGCTGTTGATGATCGGCGGCGCGGCGGCCGGTGCATTTTGCGTCGGCAATAATGGCAAGGCAATCAAGGCCACGCTGAAGTCGCTGCCGTCACTGCTCAAAGGCTCGCGTTATACCAAGGCCTTGTATATGGAGCTCATGACCTTGCTGTTCGAGATCTTGAGCAAAGTGCGCAAAGAGGGTTTGATGTCGATCGAAGGGGATATCGACCGGCCGGAAGACAGCCCGATTTTCAGCAAGTACCCGGGCGTTCTGGCGGATCATCATATTATCGAATTCATGACGGATTACCTGCGTCTGATGGTGTCCGGGAACATGGACGCGTTCCAGATTGAAAATTTGATGGACAATGAAATCGAAACCCATCATGCCGAAGGCGAAGTGCCGGTGCATTGCATGGCCAAGCTCGGCGATGGCCTGCCTGCATTCGGCATTGTCGCGGCGGTGATGGGCGTGGTCCATACCATGGCGTCAGTCGGGATTCCACCGGCCGAACTCGGTATCTTGATTGCCAATGCGCTTGTCGGCACCTTCCTCGGTATTTTGCTGGCGTATGGTTTCGTCGGTCCGCTGTCCAGTTTGCTGGAACAAAAGCTGCATGAATCGTCCAAGATGTTTGAATGCGTGAAGGTGACCTTGCTGGCCAGTCTGAATGGCTATGCCCCGGCGCTGGCAGTCGAATTCGGCAGGAAAGTCTTGTTTTCGACCGAGCGGCCGTCTTTCAGCGAGCTGGAAGAGCATATCAAGGCTTCGAAGTCCAAATAATCGGCGCATAACAGAAAAACGGCAAAATCGACATGGCTGATGAAGGGCGTCCGATCGTCATAAAACGGATCAAGAAAAAAGGTGGTGGCCACCATGGTGGCGCATGGAAAATCGCCTACGCTGACTTCGTTACGGCCATGATGGCGTTCTTTTTACTGATGTGGCTGCTCGGGTCGACCACCAGCGGTGATTTGCAGGGTATTGCCAATTATTTCAAGACGCCGTTGAAAGTCGCCATGCAGGGCGGCTCGGGCGCCGGCGACAGTTCCCATATCATCAAGGGTGGTGGCAAGGATTTGACCCGTCAATCCGGACAGGTGAAGAATTCGGAAGCGGTCGGTGCAAAGAAGACCTACAACATCAAGACAGCCAACGAATTGCTTGAAAAAATCGAGGGCGAACGACTCAAGGCGTTGAAGAAAAAGATCGAGGAAGTCATTGATAACAATCCGGTCTTGAAATTGTATAAAAAACAGTTGTTGCTGGATATTACCTCGGAAGGATTGCGCATCCAGATCCTTGATGAGCAGAATCGGCCGATGTTTGCGCTGGCCAAGGCCGAGTTGCAGCCGTATACCCGGGAGATTCTGCATGAGATCGGCATCGCGTTGAATGAAGTGCCGAACAAGGTCAGCCTGTCGGGCCACACCGATGCGGCGCCTTATTCCAGCGGTGAAAAGGGCTACAGCAACTGGGAACTGTCCGCCGACCGCGCCAATGCGTCGCGCCGCGAACTGATTGCCGGCGGTATGGATGAAAAAAAGGTGCTGCGGGTAGTCGGCTTATCGTCGGTAGTATTGTTTGACAAGGAAAACGCTTTAAATCCGAGCAACCGGCGCATCAGCATTATCGTGATGAACAAGCGGGCTGAAGAAGCGGCCTTGCAGGAAACTGGTGCGGTGACAGTCTCAAATGCAGTGGACGAACAAAAAAACGACGGGAATCCAGGGGCAGACTAGCCGGGCGCTTTGTACAACAGGGTTCTGTCTGTACATTTGCAGATGCTGGTGATAAGGTATTTTTCATGACAAGAAAAAAATTATTGGGTTCGCAGGTAAAGCATTTGCTGGGGAGTGTCTCTGACCACGGTAACCAGCATCTGACTGAAGTCGAGACCGATCTGATGCAGACCACCTTCCTGCTTGGTGAAGCCATTGAAAAGCTGGGCGCCAGTTTCATGGCAATTCACGAAGCTGTGTGCGCGCAGCAGGAAACAGTCGACCTGCTGCTGTCGGGCGGCCAGCCAACTCCGGAAAGCGCTGAAAGATTGAAAGTGATTCATGGTGAAATTGGCAAGCATGTGAATGCGGCGGTAACCGGCCTGCAATTTCAAGACATGACGACCCAACTGATCGGCCGTACGGTGCGACGCGTGACGGGTTTGCGGGAAGTACTCAATGTGCTGGGCACCGGTGGCGGCGCCTTGCTGCCCGATACCGGCACGGAAGACATTGCGGAAGTGCTGCATAACCTGAGTGCGGTCATCGATAGCCAGGCGGAAAAGCTGGAAAGCGTATTGTGGAAACCAGTTCAGCAAACGCATATGGAAAGCGGCGACATCGAACTGTTTTAAAGTAAATAAGAATAGCGGGCTGTCGTACCTGGCCCAGTGACGAAAATAGCAGGAGTAATGATGGCAAAAACGATACTTGCAGTGGACGATTCAGGATCACTTCGGCAGATGGTGGTGTTCAGCTTGAAAGCTGCCGGTTACAAGGTGACCGAAGCGGTTGACGGGCAAGATGGCCTGGACAAGGCGAAAGCGGAAACCTTCGATTTGATATTGACTGACCAGAACATGCCGCGGATGGATGGATTGACCTTGATTCGTTCGTTGCGCGCGCTGTCGACTTATCAGAAAGTGCCGATTTTGATGCTGACCACGGAAGCCAGCGACGAAATGAAGCAAAAGGGCAGGGCTGCTGGCGCTAACGGCTGGCTGGTCAAGCCATTCGATCCGCAGCGCTTGACCGAAGTAGTCAAGAAAGTTATCGGCTAATGTCGTGACTGACGCTCAGTGGTACAAATAGCAACGAAGAATTCATGCGCCATAACAGGCGCGAACCATCATGATTGCGTGACGGTGGTACGGATTAGAAATGACCTATGGCGCAAAAAACCTGTTACGTACCGCATAGCGTGACGGATGACGCGACTATCACCAAGGAGCGTCGACCTGTAGCGGAATCGATGGGAAAACATGCCAGCGCAAATGATGGAGTACAAGAATGACCATTGATATGAGTCAGTTTTTCCAGGTGTTCTTCGAAGAAACCGAAGAACTCCTCGCCGAGATGGAAAAGCTGCTCCTTGCTATCGATATCGCGCAGCCAGATCCGGAAGACTTGAATGCCGTGTTTCGTGCTGCGCATTCCATCAAGGGCGGCGCGGCTACGTTTGGCATTACCGATTTAACAGAAATCACCCATGTTCTGGAAACCTTGCTTGACCGGATCCGCAAGGGCGAGATGGCCCTGACTGGCGAACATGTCGACGCGTTTCTGGCAGCCAAGGATATCTTGAAGATGCAACTGGATGGGCACCGTCACGGTGCCGCAGTCGATCTGGCGGCGGTTGCCGAGGTGCGTGCAAGGCTTGAGTTACTGTCAAAACAGAGTGCGGTGGCCAAGGCGTCAGCGCCCGCGCCTGCACCGGTTGTGCATACGCCTGCTGCGGCAAATCAACGGGGAAGCCGGTTTCGCATCGAGCTGCCCGAAATGAGCGAGCGCGATGTCAAGGCGCTGGCGGCAGAACTTGGCTTGCTTGGCACAATCAGTCAATCGGTACTGGAAGATCGTCGCAGTGTATTCGTGCTGGAGACGGATGAAAGCGCCGATGATATCGTCGCCATATGTTCGTTTGTAATGGAGCCGGGCGACCTGAAAATTACCGACTTGGCGATCGCATCGGTAAAAAGTGTCGAAGATGAACAAGGCTATGGTTTTTTCGAGCCGCTCGATGCCCCGGCAAAAAGCGTTGAGGATGCACAAGGCTATGGTTTTTTCGAGCCATTGCACTCGGCGATTGCGGAAAAAGACCAGGAAAATGCACAGGGCTACGGATTTTTCGCGCCATTCGTGCCGCTTGGAACTACCCATGCCGCCGCAGTCGATGCCGGCACGGTCCATGATGCCCATGCAGATGACCTGCAAGCGTCCACTGCCGAATCCGCGCATGCTGCTGACAAAAAGCCGGTTGCCAGGCGTGAAGCCGAAAAGGCGCATTCCGGCAGCGAAGCCTCGACGTCGATTCGCGTCGGCATTGAAAAGGTGGATCAGCTGATTAATCTGGTTGGCGAACTGGTGATCACGCAGGCAATGATCGAGCAGCGCACTGATGCGCTCGATCCGATGCTGCATGAACGCTTGTTGAACAGCGTCAGTCAGCTCACACGCAATACGCGTGATTTGCAGGAAGCAGTCATGTCGATTCGCATGATGCCGATGGATTATGTATTTTCCCGCTTTCCGCGCATGGTGCGCGACCTGACCGCAAAGCTTGGCAAGAAGGTGGAATTTATCACCCATGGAGCGGCGACCGAACTCGACAAGGGATTGATTGAACGTATCGTTGATCCGCTAACCCATCTGGTAAGAAACAGTATCGACCATGGCATCGAAATGCCCGAGGTGCGTGCGGCGGCAGGCAAGAACGAGACGGGGCGGCTGTCGCTGTCGGCTGGCCACCAGGGTGGCAATATCGTGATTGAAGTCACCGATGACGGCGGCGGACTGAACCGGGACCGGATTTTGGCCAAGGCAAGGCAGCAGGGGATGGCGGTGTCGGATACGATGCCAGACGCTGAAATCTGGCAACTGATCTTTGCCCCCGGCTTTTCTACTGCCGAAGTGGTGACGGATGTGTCCGGGCGTGGCGTCGGCATGGATGTCGTCAAGCGCAATATCACCTCGATGGGCGGGGTGGTCGACATCCGTTCCCTGAAGGGGTTCGGCACCACGATTTCGATTTCACTGCCATTGACGCTGGCGATTCTGGACGGCATGTCGGTCAAGGTGGGCGAGGAAATTTACATCCTGCCGCTGGGCTATGTGGTCGAATCCTTGCAACCGAGAGAGATCGATGTCAAGGAAATCAGTGGGAAAGGGCGGGTCATCAAAGTGCGCGGCGAATATTTGCCATTGATCCCGCTGTATCAGATTTTCGGAATTGAACCTGGTTACACCGATCCAACCGAAGGCATTGTGGTGATCCTGGAATCCGATGGCAAGAAAGGCGCATTGTTTGTTGATGACCTTGTCGGCCAGCAGCAAGTTGTGGTGAAAAATCTTGAATCAAATTACCGCAAGGTGGCGGGCATTTCCGGCGCGACGATTCTGGGCGATGGTGGCGTCTCCCTGATTATCGACGTTGCCGCGCTGCTGCGTTCCAGCCGCCAATTGAATGACGAATCACTCTATTCCCAATAAGGACCAGCCATGCAGCCCACAACCCAATCCAACCTGTCCGCAACTGGCGAAAAATCCGGCGCTGAAGTCGCGGGAAATGAATTCCTTGCCTTCACTCTGGGTAAGGAAGAGTACGGCATCGATATCTTGAAAGTTCAGGAAATCCGCGGCTATGAAGCGGTGACGCGGATTGCCAATGCACCGGAATTCATCAAGGGGGTCGTCAACCTGCGCGGCATTATCGTGCCGATCGTCGATATGCGCATCAAGTTCAATCTGGGCGAGCCGACCTACGATCAGTTCACCGTGGTGATTATCCTCAATATCGGCGGGCGCATCGTCGGCATGGTGGTCGACAGCGTTTCGGACGTGATTACCTTGAATCCGGGGCAGGTCAAGCCGGCACCGGAAATGGGCACGGCATTCAATACCGATTATCTGATCGGCCTGGGCACGCTGGACGAACGCATGCTGATTCTGATCGACATCGACAAGCTGATGTCGAGTGCGGAAATGGGCTTGATTGACAAGATTACCGCCTGATCGCCGATCAAGCAGCAAGCCTGGATGCCGTCGATGACGGCCTGCCGGGCGCCGCAGGAAAACCGGAGAGGCTCAATGTTCAAGAATATTTCGATTAAATCGCGTCTGATTTTCGTGATTGCGTTTTTGTCCGCATCCTTGATTGGCGGTGGCGTGGTCGGCCTGGGTAGCCTCAGCTACTTTAATACGGCGCTGAAATCGATGTATCAGGACCGTCTGGTTCCGCTGGAGCAGCTGGAACTGATTGTCAGGGCGATCGATCGCAACCGGATGGCGATTGCCGAGTCGGTCAATGGCAATCCGGATGCGGTGGCGGCGAAACTGGCTGAAGTGGAAAAACGGATCGGCGAAGTCAGCCAGAGCTGGGATGCCTATATGGCCAAAGTTGCCAATCCCGAGGAAAAGCAGCTTGCTGAAAAGTTTTCCGAAGCCAGCAAAAAATTGACTGCCGAAGGCTTGCTGCCGGCAGTCGCGGCGTTACGTGCTCTCAATCCGGTGCAGGCGCTGGAAGTCATGCAGGGACCGATGAGCCAGCACTATCAGTCAACCCAGGACAGCATCGATGCATTGATCAAATATCAGCAGGATACCGCCCGCAGTGAATTCGAGTGGGGCCAGGAGCTTTACCGCTGGGTAAGCACTGTATCGCTAGTATCGCTTGCCGGCGGCTTGTTGATTGGCTTCCTGATGGCCTACTGGCTGGTGTCGGCGATTTCGCGCCCACTGCGCGACGCGGTCAGGATCGCCAAGAGTGTCGCGGCGGGTGATTTGACACAATCCATTACGTCTGACTCGCATGATGAAACCGGCCAACTGCTGATTGCGCTCAAAGACATGAATGACAGCCTGTCACGCACCGTCGGGCAGGTGCGTAGCGCAACCGAGACCATCAGCGTCGGGTCGCGCGAAATTGCGATGGGCAATGCCGATCTGTCGTCACGCACCGAGTCCCAGGCGAGTTCGCTGGAAGAAACCGCTTCCTCGATGGAAGAGTTGACCACGACCGTCAAGCAGAATGCCGACAATGCCCGGCAAGCCAACAAACTGGTGGTGTCGGCATCGGATTATGCGGTCAAGGGCGGCGAAGTGGTAGGGCAAGTGGTCGAAACCATGGGCTCGATCAAGGATAGCTCGCGCAAGATCGTTGACATTATCGGCGTGATCGACAGCATTGCCTTCCAGACCAATATCCTGGCATTGAATGCCGCAGTGGAAGCCGCCCGCGCCGGTGAACAGGGGCGCGGCTTTGCCGTCGTAGCAGCCGAAGTCAGAAGCCTGGCGCAGCGCTCAGCCGCCGCCGCCAAGGAAATCAAGTCACTGATTGGCGATTCGGTGGAAAAGGTCGATGCTGGTGCCAAACTGGTCGACGATGCCGGCAAAACCATGGACGAGATTGTCACCTCGGTCAAACGGGTAGCCGACATCATGAGTGAAATCACAGCTGCAAGCCAGGAACAAAGTGCGGGCATCGAGGAAGTGAATCGGGCAATTAACCAGATGGATGAAATGACGCAGCAAAATGCAGCGCTCGTGGAGCAGGCTTCGGCCGCCGCGCAAAGCATGCAAAACCAGGCATCGTCGCTGACCCAGGCGGTGTCGATCTTCAAGCTGGTGCAGGGATTGGCGCCTTCGCGGAGCCGGGCATTGCCGATGGAATCGTCAAAACAGACCAAGGCGCTGCCGCCTGCCAAGTCGGCATCGAGTCGATCGACATCGAGTCAGGTCGCCGTCAGGGCGCCGATCGAGCTGGCACCAAAAATCAAGAAACCGGTCAATGCCAGTGGCAACGGCGATGACTGGGAAGAGTTTTAAGCGATTGAACTCCCCGCACAGTGGCAAGAGCCGACCGCGGAACAGCTGGTTGGCCCGCTGTAACCGAATAATGAAGGAAGTATCCAAGCGTGAAACCGGCAACAACGAATAAGATTGAATCAAACAAGGAGTTCGAATTCACGCCACGTGACTTCGAGCGCGTGCGCGCAATGATTTACAAGCGGGCCGGGATTGCGCTGGCCGATAGCAAGCAGGAAATGGTCTATAGCCGGCTGGCGCGCCGTTTGCGGGCGGTTGGCCTGACGTCGTTTGTCAGCTATCTCGACAGTCTTGAGAAAGGTGTTGATAACGAGGAGTGGGAAGCGTTTACCAATGCATTGACCACCAACCTGACCTCATTTTTCCGTGAGGCGCACCACTTTCCATTGCTGGCCGAGCATGTCAAGAACCGCACCGAGCCGATCACCATCTGGTGCTCCGCCAGCTCGACCGGCGAAGAGCCCTATTCGATTGCGATGACGCTGTGCGAAGCGTTTGGCACCATGACGCCACCGGCACAGGTGATTGCTACCGATATCGATACCAACGTCCTGGCAACCGGCGAGCAGGGTGTGTATACTGCTGACCGGCTCGACAAGATGTCACCCGAGCGCGCCAAGCGTTTCTTTTTGAAAGGCAAGGGTGCGCAGGCCGGCATGGTTCGGGTGCGCAATGAATTGCGGCAGATGGTCACTTTCAAGCGATTGAATCTGCTGTCGGATCACTGGCCGATTTCGGGGCCGTTCGATGCCATTTTCTGCCGTAATGTAATGATTTATTTCGACAAGCCGACACAGGGCAAGATCCTGTCCCGGTTTGCGCCACTGATGAAGCCCGATGGTCTGATGTTTGCCGGGCATTCCGAAAATTTCTTGTATATTTCCGATCTATTCAAGTTGCGCGGCAAAACCGTATACGAACTGGCAGACAAGTCCGGTCTGGCCAATCAGGCGCAATTGCGCCGTGCACGAGAAGCCGGCAATGAGTAACTCGGCCCTCGAACAACTCGCCAAGAATGTCTACTATGACCGGACATTTGATTGTGATGCCGCCAAGATTTTGCCGGGAGAGTATTACTTTACGCCCAAGGACATGCTGATCGTGACGGTATTGGGGTCATGCGTGGCTGCCTGCATTCGCGACCGTGTCACCGGCATTGGCGGCATGAATCATTTTATGCTGCCCGACAGTAGTACCGATGCTGATAGCCCGGTGTCGGCATCGATGCGCTACGGCACCTATGCGATGGAAGTGCTGATCAATGACTTGCTCAAGGCCGGCGCGCGTCGTGAAAATCTGGAAGCCAAGGTTTTTGGAGGCGGCAATGTATTGCGCGGATTTGTTGCGATTAATGTTGGCGAGCGCAATGCCCAGTTCGTGCGCCAGTATCTGAAAGCCGAGGGCATCCGCGTGGTTGCAGAAGACTTGAATGACATTCATCCGCGAAAGGTGTATTTTTTTCCTCGCAGCGGCAAGGTTCTGGTCAAGAAACTCAAGCAGCTCAACAACAATACCCTGGTCAACCGGGAGCAGGATTATGCAAACCGTCTGCAATCCAAACCGGTCGCCGGCGATGTCGAACTTTTTTAATCTGGGTCTGAACGCTGCAGGCAGCGGCACCGGGATATATACAACATGAAGACAAAAGTGTTGATCGTGGATGACTCGGCGCTGATCCGTAGCGTCATGAAAGAGATCATCAATAGCCAGGCCGATATGGAAGTGGTCGGGGTTGCGCCCGATCCGCTGGTGGCGCGCGACCTGATCAAGCAAACCAATCCCGACGTGCTGACCCTGGACGTCGAGATGCCAAAGATGGATGGCCTGGATTTCCTGGAGAAGTTGATGCGTCTGCGGCCGATGCCGGTGGTGATGGTGTCGACGCTGACGGAGCGCGGTTCTGAGATCACCATGCGCGCGCTGGAGTTGGGCGCGATTGATTTCGTGACCAAGCCGAAGATTTCGATCCAGACCGGCATGCTGGAATACACCGCGCTCATCACTGACAAGATTCGCACCGCTGCCCGTGCCCGCGTCAAGGCCACCGCACCGCGCGCGCCGGTTCCCGGTGCGACCGCGGATGGCCCATTGCCGCAGCTGCGCAATCCATTGACCAGTAGCGAGAAGCTGATCATCATCGGCGCGTCCACCGGCGGCACGGAAGCGATCAAGGAATTCCTGATGCAGATGCCATCGGATTGCCCCGGCATCTTGATTACTCAGCACATGCCGGAAGGATTTACCCGCTCCTTTGCGAAGCGGCTCGACAGCCTGTGCAAGATTTCTGTTGCAGAAGCAGCCGGCGGCGAACGCGTTTTGCCCGGCCATGCCTATATAGCGCCAGGCCATTCGCATCTGTCGCTAACGCGTAGCGGCGCCAACTATGTGACGCAGCTGGACCAGGGGCCACCAGTCAATCGGCATCGCCCTTCGGTTGATGTTTTGTTCCGCTCAGCTGCGGTTCATGCCGGCAAGAATGCAGTCGGTGTGATATTAACCGGGATGGGCAAGGACGGGGCGCAAGGCATGCTCGAAATGAAGCACGCCGGCGCCTACAATGTCGCACAGGATGAGGCAAGCTGCGTTGTTTTCGGCATGCCGCGCGAGGCAATTGCGGTCGGCGCCACCGATGAGGTCGGGCCGTTGGTCGAATTGCCGGCGCGCGTGCTGCATTATCTGGCGGCCGATGGTAGTCGTGGCTTGCGAGTGTAATACCAGGGGTGGTCGTCTGAACTCGGTGCGGCTAAGCATTGTGCAGCGGATTGGCCGCCGAATTTCCGGTAGCCGGCGACGAGCCGTTTATTGAGAAAAGAATTGTAATTGTGTAATGAAAGCGACAAATTTGATGATGCCACGTCTATTTACGGCACATTACTTGGCGGAAATGGTTCTTCTTGGGTGCATAATAACGTCATGACTTTGTGCAGATTGAAAATGCATTATCAGGTTATCCAATAACGATAACTGAATATTTAAGAATTAATGGAGTAATTCATGGCTGGCCCAAACACTAAATTTTTAGTTGTTGACGATTTTTCGACGATGCGCCGCATCGTTCGGAATTTGCTCAAGGAATTGGGATATACGAATGTCGATGAAGCCGAGGATGGCGCCATGGCATTGGCGAAATTGCGCAGCGAACAATACGATTTTGTCATTTCTGACTGGAACATGCCGATCATGGATGGCTTGACCATGTTGCAAAATATCCGGGCCGACGCAACGCTGTCGAAGCTGCCGGTATTGATGGTGACGGCCGAGGCAAAAAAGGAAAATATCATCGCAGCAGCGCAGGCTGGCGCCAACGGTTATGTGGTAAAGCCATTTACGGCGGCCACGTTAGATGAAAAGCTGGCGAAGATTTTTGAAAAACTCGAAAAAGCTGGCGCTTAAAGCAACCCGGATACATAGGTTGTAACGTATTGTTATCGGCATGCTGCAATCGGCGAAACACCGTATCCGAAATGCACATCGCCGAGGAGCTTCAACCCGTAGCAGTGAACAAATGCAGGTGCAGTACAGGAAGATAGCGTATTGGTGCCGCCTTGTTTTTTGATAGTATGGCCAGGTTTCCATGTCGTCCAATTTTGTTACTTATCTAATTCAATTCCATGCATGATGTAAATTTTCTCGTACGTGAACCGCTGCTCGATCCGAAGCAGCGTGTTCTCGGCTATGAACTGAGCTGGCAGGCACCGGATGGGCCGATCGACAGTTTGACCGATGAAAATGCAGTCGAACTGGTGCAATACCTGGCCGAATGCCTGGTCGACCCCGATGGCAATTGGCTGCTGGGCGAAAATATCCTGTTTATTCAAGCCACGCCCGCCGCCCTTAGCGAACCCGCATTGAATGCGCTGCCGCCGAAAAATACGGTGCTGACATTGGCGCCCGAAGATCTGGCCGATGCCGAAACAGTGGCTGCGGTGAATGAATTGCGCACCGCAGGATATGGTATCTCGCTTCGAAATGCAGATGCCGCGGTACACGATAAAAACCTTCTGGCGCAGGTGTCGCGCGTGGAAATTTGCTTCGGTGATGCGGATTTTGCTGCGCAGGCAAAGATCTATGGTGCGCTGAAACAATCGTCGACGCGCATGGTCGGTCGCCGGATTACCAACTGGAAGGAATTTGATTCCTGCGCAGCACTCGGCGTCGATGCGTTCGTCGGCAACCTGTACATGACCGCGCGGCCTGGCGTGCAAGCAACCGGTTTGAATCCGGTGCAGGGCATGATCTTGCAGCTGATGGACATGGTTCGCAAGAATACCGATGTGCGCCAGCTGGAAGCGGTATTGAAGCGTGATGCTGCTCTTTCGTATAAATTGTTAAGCTATATTAATTCGGCCGGTTTCGGCCTCGGCACCGAAATTCAATCTCTGCGTCACGCAGTGACCATGCTCGGTTACTCGCCCCTGTATCGGTGGCTGTCGGTGTTGCTGACGACTGCCAGCACCAGCGCGCAATCGCCCGTATTGATGCAAACCGCGGTGATTCGCGGCCGCTTTGCCGAACTGCTGGGGACGGGATTTTTACCCAAGAATGAAGCGGAAAACCTGTTTGTTGCCGGTATGTTCTCTCTGCTTGATCGGTTAGTCGGTTTGCCGATGGAAGAAGTGCTGGAAAATATTCCTTTGTCCGAACAGGTCACCGAAGCGCTGCTGACCCGGCAAGGCATTTACGGGCCATTCCTGTCGCTGGCAGAAGCGTGTGAAAAAAACAATAATGCTGAAATCGGTGCTTTGGCCGATTCGCTCTTCATCAGCCCGTCCCAAGTCAATGAAGCGCATCTTTCGGCACTATCCTGGGCTCAAAATCTGCGGCTCTAAGCCCTGCCTGGCACCAGATGCCAGCCTAGAACCATATGCAAATGGCCTGAATGTTCCAAGCCTATTTTCCATTCTCATTCTGTATTGTTGAAATCGCCGATTTTTGGCATTCTGCATGCAGGATGGGTTGGGCGATCAGCCCAACTGCCGCCGGCCCAGGTCCGGTTTTGCCGGCGGCACGCGCGCTGCCGGTTTCAAGGCTATAGCAACATTTCATTCCCTCTTTCGTAGACTCCCCGGCTGGCGGCGAAATACGGGGGGTTTCCCTTCTTGTTCCCGCGATGGTTAATCTTCCGATTCGGCAATAATCCTATGCAATTGGTTGGAAAGTCCGTCAAATCGATGGTTCGGTCCCCCAAAACAGGAGTCGGCAATGGCCGAAAGTAGCGATCTCGAGAAGACAGAACCAGCGTCACCCCGGCGGCTCGAGCAGGCGCGCGAGGATGGCGATGTGCCGCGTTCGCGCGAGCTGGCGACCTGTACCGTATTGATGGCTGCTGGCCTTGGTATCTGGATGTTTGGCGAGAGCATGGTTCGTCCGCTGAACCGATTGCTGGTGACAGGCCTGTCGTTCGAGCGCGCCGCCGCTTATGATCCGAATCTGTTGCTGGCATCGATCGCTGCCCAGCTGGGCGATCTCCTGCTGGCTTTCGCGCCGCTGGCCGGACTGTTGATTTTGGTGGCGGTGTGTTCGCCGATGCTGATTGGTGGCTGGCTGTTTTCCGCCAAATCGCTGCAGCCGAATTTCGGCAAGCTGAACCCGATCAAGGGTATCAGCAATATGTTTTCCGCTAACGCTGCGGTTGAACTTGGCAAGGCGATCGTCAAAACCATCCTGGTGGGTACCGTGGCATGGATGGTCATCTCCAGTCAAATCGATGCCGTACTTGGCTTGAGTGTGGAGCCGATCCAGAATGGCACCGCGCATCTGGCCCACATGCTGCTGGTGAGCTTCCTTTCAATCGTTGGCGCATTGGTAGCCATCGCGATGATCGATGCGCCGTATCAGGTTTGGCACTACGCTAACAAGCTCAAGATGACGCGCGAGGAATTGCGCCAGGAAGCCAAGGAATCCGACGGCAATCCCGAGATCAAGGCCAAGATTCGCCAGCAGCAGCGTGAGATGGCACGTCGTCGCATGATGTCGGAAATACCGAATGCTGATGTGGTGGTGACCAACCCGACTCACTATGCTGTTGCACTTAAATATTCCGATGGCAAGATGGGTGCGCCACAAGTCGTGGCCAAGGGCGCTGATGAAGTCGCCGCCAAGATCCGTGAAATCGCTGCACAAAACAATGTGCCGCTGCTGGAAGCACCGCCGCTGGCGCGTGCGCTGTTCCGCCACGCGGAACTGGGTGATGAAATTCCGGAAGCGCTGTACACAGCGGTTGCCGAAGTGCTGGCGTATGTGTTCCAGCTACGCAGCTACCGCCAGCACGGCGGCACCAAGCCGACCGTACCGGTTGAACTGGAAGTGCCGGCGCAACTTGACCCGCTGAACCCGGCATCCCAGGCATCTGACAGCAATGGAGTTGCGCAATGAATAGCCTGAAGATGCCGCTGTGGATGTCAGGCTCGAATTCGAAGGCGCTGGCGGCACCGATCCTGATCATCATGATGCTGGCGATGATGGTGTTGCCGCTGCCAGCCTTTGTACTGGATCTGTTTTTCAGCTTCAATATCGCCTTGTCGATCATTGTGCTGCTGACCAGCCTGTACACCATCAAGCCACTCGACTTCATGGCGTTTCCAGCAGTGCTGCTCATTTCCACCATGCTGCGCCTGTCGCTGAACGTCGCATCAACCCGGGTCGTTCTGACCGAAGGCCACACCGGCCCGGATGCCGCCGGCAAAGTGATCGAAGCATTCGGTCACTTTCTGATTGGCGGCAATTACACGGTTGGTATCGTCGTATTCGTGATTTTGACGCTGATTAACTTCATGGTGGTCACCAAGGGTGCCGGACGAATCGCCGAAGTCGGCGCCCGTTTTGCTCTGGATGCGATGCCGGGCAAGCAGATGGCGATTGATGCCGACCTGAACGCAGGCTTGATCGGCGAAGCCGATGCCCGCCGCCGCCGCCAGGAAGTTTCGCAGGAAGCCGAATTCTATGGGGCGATGGATGGTGCCAGCAAATATGTGAAGGGTGACGCGATTGCCGGCATCATCGTTACCATCATCAACATCGTTGGCGGCTTGGTAGTCGGCATGATCCAGCATGACATGGCATTTGGCGATGCGATCAAGAACTACACGCTGCTGGCTATCGGTGACGGCCTGGTGGCCCAAATCCCGTCACTGATCATTTCAGTGGCCGCCGGTATCATCGTCTCGCGCGTGGCCAGCGAAGAAGACATCGGCAATCAGTTGATCAACCAGCTGTTCGCCAAGCCACAAGTGATGTATATCACCGCCGGCATTGTTGGCGGCATGGGATTAATTCCGGGCATGCCGCATATTCCTTTCATCTTCCTGGCTGCGGTCCTGGGCGGCTGCGCCTATCTGATCTCGCAGCGCACGCAAAAGTTGGAACAGGCGGCGCAATTGGCACCCGAAACGGCTGCGGCGATCGCACCGCCGGAAACCGAAGAAGCATCGTGGCAGGATATTATGCCAGTCGACATGCTCGGGCTGGAAGTCGGTTATCGTTTGATCCCATTGGTGGACAAAGGGCAGGGCGGCGAGTTACTGCGCCGGATCAAGGGTATCCGCAAGAAATTCGCACAGGAAGTCGGTTTCCTGGCGCCGCCGGTGCATATCCGCGACAACCTCGAATTGAAGCCATCGGCCTATCGCATCACCTTGAAAGGGGTGGAGGTCGGCAGCGGGGAAGCCCATGCGGGCCAATTCCTGGCAATCAATCCAGGCATGGTCAGCGGCGCCTTGCCAGGGCCTGCCACCACCGACCCGGCATTCGGCTTGCCGGCAGTGTGGGTCGATGCCGGCATGCGTGACCAGGCGCAGGCCATGGGTTATACCGTGGTCGATGCCGGCACAGTGGTGGCAACCCATTTGAACCACTTGATTACCACACACGCTGCGGAACTGCTGGGCCGCCAGGAAGTGCAGCAGTTGCTGGACCACCTGGGCAAGGAATCGCCGAAGCTGGTGGAAGACCTGATTCCGAAACTGTTGTCGATTTCCACCTTGCAAAAAGTGTTGCAGAACCTGCTGATTGAAGGCGTGCATATCCGCGACATGCGCACCATTATCGAAACGCTTGCCGAAAATGCGCCACAGTACCAGGACCCGAATGACCTGACCGCGCTGGTGCGCATTGCGCTGGGTCGCGCCATCGTTCAGCAGATTTTCTCGTCATCCAACGAGCTGGCCGTGATGACGCTGGATAGCCGCTTGGAGCGCCTGCTGATGCAAGCCTTGCAAACGAGCGGCCCGGACGGCGCCGGCATCGAGCCGGGCTTAGCCGATACGCTGGCAATGCAGGCAGCCAATGCGGCTCGCCACCAAGAACAGATGGGCCTGACACCGGTGTTGCTGGTGCCGGGCCCACTGCGTACGCTGCTGGCTCGCTTTTTGCGCCGCGCGATACCGCAATTGAAAGTATTGTCACACGCCGAACTCCCTGACACTAAAACCATTAAAGTTACCAGCCTAGTTGGAGGCCAAGCATGAACGTAAGAAAATTCACTGCCACCACGTCGCGCGAGGCATTGCGCAAAGTGCGCGATGCGCTCGGCGCCGATGCTGTCATCCTGTCCAATCGCAGTGTCGACGGCGTTACCGAAATCCTGGCGCTGGCGCCGGAAGACATGTCCTCGCTGGCCGAGCCTGTGGTGGACAGCCCGGCAATTTCCGAGTCGACATTGGCGTCGCTGGCGCCACGTCACATGTCGGATAATAACCAGGCCGCGCATCTCGCAGAGAGTCTGCAGGTCGCGCGTGAAATGTCGTTTGCGGTTCAGGACAATCCTGCCAATGAGCTGGGCCAGGTCATGGACGAGATTCGTTCGATGCGCGGCATGCTGGAATCGCAGCTGGCTGAAATTTCCTTCAGCAGTCAGCAACGGCGCGACCCGATCAAGTCTGCAGTATTGCGTGAAATGCTGGCAGCCGGATTTAGCGCCAGCCTGGCCCGTTACCTGACTGAAAAATTGCCTGCAGGCGGCACGGCGGAAAGCGGCATGAACTGGATTCGTTCAGTCATGGGACGCAACCTGTCGACCATCGACAATGAAAATGAAATTCTCGACAATGGCGGCGTATTCGCACTGGTGGGGCCAACCGGGGTCGGCAAGACCACCACCACAGCCAAACTGGCGGCACGTTGCGTGATGCGCCATGGTGCCGGCAAGCTGGCATTGATTACCACCGACGGCTATCGTATCGGCGGCTACGAGCAACTGCGCATTTACGGCAAGATTTTGGGCGTGATGGTGCATTCGGTGAAGGATGAAACCGACTTGCGCATCGCGCTCGACGAATTGAAGAACAAGCACACGGTGTTGATCGATACCGTCGGCATGAGTCAGCGCGACCAGATGGTGGCGGAACAAATCGCCATGCTGTCTGGCGCCGGCAACAACGTCAAGCGTCTGTTATGCCTGTCTGCCACCTCCAACGGCGAGACACTCAATGAAGTCGTGCGCGCCTATCACGGCGCCGGTCTGGCTGGCTGCATCATGACCAAGCTGGACGAGGCGGCAACGGTGGGCAGTGTGCTGGATGTGATCATCCGCCAGAAGCTGCGCCTGTATTACGTTGCCAACGGTCAGCGGGTGCCGGAAGATCTGCATGTGGCCAACAAGGACTATCTGATCGATCGCTCCTTCAAGCTCAAGCGGGAAACCGCACCGTTCCAGTTTCAGGATGCAGAGTTGCCGCTGGTGATCGCCAATGCGGCTCGCCACGGCAATGACATGAGCTTGCGCGGGGTGAGCCTTGGCTAACTTTAATACTGATCAGGCCGAAGGCCTGCGCCGCATGCTGGGCGGACCCCGGCCACGCATCTTCACCTTTTTGTCGACGCTGCCGGAAGGTGAGAAAAATGCCATGCTGCTCAATCTGGGCGCGTCACTGGTGCGCTCAGGCAGCGAGGTACTGCTGGTGGATGCGCGTACCGCAGCCGGTGGGATCGGATCAGGTTTCGGCGGCACTGATATGGCGCGTCGGGCCACCTTGCTGGACGTGGCGCGTCAGGAACGCGCGATAGGCGAAGTGGTGCAAGCGCTGCCGCAGGGCTTTAGTATTGCACGATTGGCGCCTGCTACGGTGCAGGGGCGTCATCAGTTGCAAACCGTACGGCAGGATGAGCAGCAGATGCAGCGCTTGAACCAGGTCTTCGTGACGTTGGCGCGGGAAAGCGATATTGTGGTGGTGGATGGTGATCTCGACAACGAAGATTCTTTTTCGCTGCCAGCCATGACCGGCAGTGAAATCGTGGTGCAGGTTGCCAACAACGCCGCCTCGATCAAGGATGCCTATTCGGTCATCAAGCGGCTCAGTGCCCGTCTCGGGCGTCGTCCTTTCGGCGTGCTGGTGACGGGTGCGAGTGAACAGGAAGCAAAAGTTGTGTATGAAAACATGGCGCAGGCTGCCAGCCGCTATCTGGCTACCCGGCTGGCGTTCATGGGGTCGGTGCCGGCCGATGAGCACTTGAAGCGTGCCGCCGGGCTGGGTCGCTCGGTGGTCGATGCTTTTCCACTCGCCAGCGCATCGGTTGCATTCAGACGCTTGGCAGGTCGCTGCGCACTGTCGGACATGCAGATGTCGGCAGTTGGTGGCATGCAGATGGCCGGATAATGAGCGCATCCGGCAGAATGCAACCGGCCGGCGCAGTAATTAAATTTGGCTGCCGCGCTGTTGCGCCGATCGCCAAGGGGAGTTACCCTTGGGTGGTGGTGTCCATGCAACATGCTCTTCTCCGCCGCTTGCCGCGAATGCGCGGCGACGCTGTAGCAGGCAGTCGCCTGTTACGACCACATAAACCTGTGCCATTACATTAAAAGCTCTCAGAGAATCCGACATATCGATGTATACAGCGCATGGAAAATCCGACAAGAATCATCTGCTGCAAGAGCATGCGCCGCTCGTCAAGCGACTTGCCCACCAGATGAAAGCCAAGCTGCCAGCCAGCGTGGAAGTCGATGATTTGATCCAGGCCGGGATGATCGGCCTGCTGGATGCCGTCAACCGCTATGAAGATAATCATGGCGCCCAGTTCGAAACCTATGCCGTGCAGCGTATCCGTGGCGCGATGCTGGATGAATTGCGCAGCAGCGACTGGCTGCCGCGCAGCATCCGCCAAAACATGCGCAAGATCGAAGTTGCAATGAACACCCTGCAGCAGCGGCTGGGCCGTGCGCCGATGGAAACCGAGGTGGCCAAGCAGTTGAAGCTGTCGCTGGTGGAATATCAGGACCTGCTGAATGACAGCGGCGGCCACCAGCTGGTGTATTACGAGGATTTCCACGAGGGTGAAGGTAACGAGCACTTCCTGGACCGTTATTGCACCGACCAGTCGGATGATCCGTTGCAAAGCCTGATGAATACCGGATTTCGCGATGCGGTGATTGACGCCATCAATGCCTTGCCGGAACGGGAAAAAATCCTGATGGGCCTTTACTACGAACAGGAACTGAACCTCAAGGAAATCGGGGCGATCATGGGTGTTTCGGAGTCGCGCGTCAGTCAATTGCATAGCCAGGCGGTTGCCCGCCTGCGCGCCTATCTGAGGGAGAGAGCGTGGACTGGGCTAGCCTGATCGGCATTGTTCTGGCGCTGGGCGGCCTGTTGGTCGGCCAGTTGATCGAGGGCGGCCATCTTTCCTCGCTGGTGCAGCCGGCGGCGTTCGTGATCGTCGTGGTCGGCACGCTCGGCGCAGTGTTGCTGCAAAGCGGCCTGCCAAATTTCAAGCGCGGCGTGCGCATGGCCAAACTGGTATTTGCACCGCAACCTGACTCTACCTCTGCAGTCGAGCTGCAGATAACCACCTGGAGCGCAATTGCCCGGCGCGACGGCTTGCTCAGTCTCGAACGTTATCTGGACGGCGTCAAGGATCCCTTCAAGGCCAAGGGATTGCGCTTGCTGATCGACGGCATCGATCCTTTCAAGCTGAAGGATATTCTCGAAGTTGACCTCAATAGTTACGAGCGTCGCGAACGGCAGGCGGTCAAGGTGTGGGAAGCTGCCGGCGGCTATGCGCCGACAGTCGGCATCATCGGCGCCGTGCTCGGCCTGATTCATGTGATGGAAAACCTGGCCGACCCGAGCCAGCTCGGCAGCGGCATTGCGGTGGCATTCGTGGCCACCATTTATGGCGTCGGATTGGCGAACCTGCTTTTTCTGCCGATTGCCAACAAGCTCAAGTCCCTGCTCGTGCAAGAGGTCACGCAGCGGGAAATGCTGATCGATGCCTTCTTCGGCATTGCCCTGGGTGACAACCCGCGCATCATTCAAGAGCGCATGAGCGCTTACCGGCAGTAGCGGCAGCATCCCCTATCATGGCCCGCAAAAGACATGAAGAGGAACACGAGAACCATGAGCGCTGGCTGGTCTCGTACGCCGACTTCATTACGCTGCTATTTGCCTTCTTCGTGGTCATGTACGCCATTTCATCGGTCAATGAAGGCAAGTATCGCATTCTCGCCAATGCACTTGGCACTGCTTTCGGCACAGGTCAGGTGATTGCGGCACCCCAAATCACCGGCGAACCCAAGGCAGTCTTACCGACACGCAAACAAACCCTGGCGCAGAAGCGGCAGGCCGAAGCACTGCGGCGTGAGCGGGAAGCGCTGACCGACATCGCGCGCCAGATTCACCAGGCGCTGGCGCCGCTGGTCAAGCAGGGCATTGTCCGGGTGACGCAAACCAGTCGCGGGGTCAAGGTCGAAATCAATGCCAGTATCCTGTTTGCGCCGGGTGACGCCAGGCTGACCGGCGAGTCGGGCGAAGCACTCAAGGCGATTGCCCAGATATTGAAAAGTGATACCCATGCACTGCAGGTGGAAGGGCATACCGATAATGTACCGATCAGCAACGCAATTTTTCCATCCAACTGGGAATTGTCGAGCGTGCGCGCCAGCAGCGTGGTGCGTCTGTTTGTCGATAACGGCATTCCGGAAAGCCGGCTGACTGCGATCGGCCATGGCGCCAATTACCCGGTTGGGTCAAATGAAACCATTGAGGGTAGGTTACGCAACCGGCGCGTGGAGATCATGATCCAGGCGGCGCTGCCGGATAAAGTGATTGAAGTGCCGGTCGACGTACTGCGCCCCAATTAATCTGCGACGCGAAGCTAAAGCATTCCGTCAAAGCAAAAAAGACCGGCAGTGCCGGTCTTTTTTGCTGTCGGCAAAACTGGGAAATTCCCTTAACCGACCGCGAGTCCGCGCACTGATGTCTTGACGGATGATTGGCCATTGGGGCCGTAGAAGGTCTGGCCTTGTGGGCCGCCCTTGAGAATATTTAGGGTGTTCTGGTTACGGGCCAGGTGCTTGCCGATCAGCAGGCCGTTAGTGCGATTCATTTCCTTGGCTGCAGTGGCTAGCGCCAGCAATTCTTTCCATGACTGACTGGCAGTGGCAATGGCGGTCTTGTCGAGCCAGGCCTGCATGCCCGCTTCTTTCGCATCGAAGCCGGCAGTGGCCAGGGCTTGATAGCGGCGGGTTGTCAATTCCGACAGGTGGGCAATCAGCTTCGATTTTTCTTCGGTGAGGACTGTCAGGCTATCGATATCTGCGGCAATCAGTTGCGCCTGCTCTTTTTTCAGCAGATCAAGCAGGGTGCGTGCAGCCTGGTTTTCTTGATGCAGACTGTGAGCAGGACTGATGCCGTTGGTGTTCATGTTTTATGCCTTACGGGTATGAATCAAATCTTTTACAGTATCGAGCAGGCCATTGGCGACCTTTTCCGGATCGACCTTGAAATGGCCTTCGGCAATCGCGGCCTTGATTTCAGCGACTTTCTGCGCGTCGAACACGCCATCGCTGCCGGCCAATGCCTGCAACTGTGACGAAACGCGCACGCCTTGCTGGGTCGGGCTGGCAGTCGTCTTGCCAACGAGGGCCGATTTCTCGGCACCTTTGCCGCTGCGGGTTTCCGCCGCGCCGATCGGTTGCCCGGCAGTTTTCTTGATTGAGTTATCGATTTTCACGATAGTTCCTTGTCTGGTTAGGGCGCTTTACCCCGTGTCATGCCTTTATAACGGCACAATCCAAATAAACTTTAGGAACAAATTTAACATTATTTAATTCGTACAACCAGATGATTATTGATTGTTTTCAATAGCTTACTTCGACAATGCCGCCAGCCTGCGCTACGCCGCTCACGACTTGGCCGGCAGCTGTCCTGGCTTGGACGACTTGGCCGGCAGAGGCATTGTTCAAGGCCCGCGCTTCCGAGGAAATGCTAAAGCCGGTACCGGATGACACCAGGCGCACCGTCTGACCCTGCTGGACGGCGATCTGGGCGCGTAGCGCATCTTGGCGCAAGGGCGAGCCGGCCGGCAGGGATAAGCTCAAGGTACGACCGATGGCTTGCGAGGGATCGGTCAAAATTCCTGCAGGCAAGAGCGTCAGGTCGCCTTTGACCTTGGCAAGATCACGCGCGCTAATCAGCTGTCCTTGTGCAAGCGGGGCGGCAGCGGTCAGATATTCCGCCATCACATTGACTGTTGCCGAAATATACACAGTCCACGATGCCGGGGCGCTGCAGCGCACCCCGACCGTGGTTCTGCCCCAGACCCGGCTGCCAGCCGGCAGGAATGGCTCGGGGGCGGCGCAGGCAGCCAAGTTGGAGCGCGGATCGAGTGAGCTGGTGGTAATACTGACCTGACCCGGCAAACCGGCGCTCTGGGTACGCAAAAAATATTCGACCACTGCGCGTATGGCGACTGGATCCTGTTTGGTCATGCTGGTTTGTTGCGCTGCAACCGAAGTTGCCAGCAGCAAGCTGGTTGATATTAACAACGTCTTAATAAGCAATGTGTTGATAAGCAGTTTCATGCCAGTCGCGCAGAAGAATTCATTACCCGACTCATCATACGGGCAGCAGGTTTGCGCAAAGCCGCGAATAGGCAGTGGTTTTGGCGGCTAATCATCCGATCAAGTCGCAATTTGACTGCGTAAGATCCAGCCTATACAAAACCATTATCGGCTGAGGCACTGGGTTCTTTAGGCGATATTCCGGAGGGTGTGATGATTGGCAAACTGGATGATTATCTACGTTTCAATGAAACCGCATTGAATCTGCGCGCCAAGCGGCAGCAGATGCTGGCGTCGAATATTGCCAATGCGGACACGCCCAATTACAAGGCTCGCGACATCGATTTTAACAGCGCCTTGAAAGGCGCACTGGCAAAGACCGGCCAGACCCAGGCTGCAGCGCCGGAGTTGGCCAAGACCGCCAGCGTACATTTGAGCGGCAAAAATGACAACCAGGTCGGCGGTGCGCCACTTTTGTACCGCAATGAGAAGCAAGGCAACATTGACGGCAATACCGTCGACATGGATGCCGAGCGCAATCAATTTACCGACAACGCGATTCGCTACGAAGCCGGACTGACGCTGATCAGCGCCCAGATCAAGAAAATGATGACCGCCATTCAGGGACAATAATCATGTCGCTCTTTAATATCTTTAATGTCGCCGGTTCGGCCATGACTGCGCAGTCGCAGCGACTCAATGCAGTGGCCAGCAATATTGCCAATGCCGACAGCACCAGCAGCGCCACCGGCCAAACCTACAAGGCTAAGCAGGTGGTGTTTTCCACGGTGCCGATGGCCGGCGCGGAATCCGTAGGCGTCAAGGTAAAGCAGGTGGTCGAGGATGCCTCGCCGCCGAAAATGGTGTACGACCCGAAGCATCCTCAGGCTGATGAAAAGGGGTATGTCGCCATGCCAAACGTCAATGTGGTGGAGGAGATGGTCAACATGATTTCAGCTTCCCGCTCGTACCAAACCAACGTCGATACCATGAATGCAGCCAAGACGCTGCTGTTGAAGACCCTGGCACTGGGTCAGTAAGAAAGGACGCTTGAATGACAACCATCCAAAACAATGCCGTTTCCGATAGTTTGCTCAGTTCGGTCAATGGCAACCGTGCAGCCAAGAAGACCGATGAGGTGGTGGCTGCCCAGGACCGCTTCATGACGCTACTGGTCACACAAATGAAAAATCAAGATCCGCTGAACCCGATGGACAATGCACAAATGACCAGCCAGCTGGCGCAATTGTCCACCGTCAGCGGCATTGAAAAGCTCAATGCCACGCTCGGCTCCCTGATGGGCAGTTATCAAGCCAGCCAGACGCTGCAGGCAGCCGGCATGATCGGGCATGGCGTGCTGGTGCCGGGCTCGGCTGTGGAGCTGGTCGAAGGCGAGGCGTTGATGGGCATCGAACTCGAAGGGCCGGCCGACAAGGTTCAGGTGACGGTTCGCGATGGCAGCGGCACGCTGGTGCACACCATTGACCTGGAAAAACAACCCGCTGGCACCTATCCGCTGCACTGGGATGGCACCACAGATGCCGGTACCAAGGCGGCAAATGGCAAATACACATTTGAAGTCAAAGCCAGCGCGGGCGATCAAAAAATTACGGCAACTGCATTGAGCTTCGGGCAAGTTGCCAGTGTTTCTACCGGCAGCCAGGGTATCAAGATCAATGTGCCCAGTATCGGCGCAGTGAATTTTTCCGACATTCGGCAGATTCTTTAATTCTTCTCCACACCATATCAATTAATAGGGGATTATCATGGGTTTCCAACAAGGTTTGAGCGGTCTGAGTGCAGCATCGAAAAGTCTGGATGCAATCGGCAATAACGTCGCCAACTCCACTACTGTCGGATACAAGGCATCACAGGCGCAATTCGCCGATGTCTACGCGAGCTCGCTGACTGGCGCCGGTACGGGCCAGGTCGGTATCGGTGTCAAGGTCGCCACCGTTGCCCAACAGTTCACCCAGGGTAATATCACCGGCTCAGCCAATCCGCTCGATGTCGCCATCAATGGCGGCGGTTTTTTTCGGATGAGTGATAACGGCACCATCACTTATGCACGTAATGGTCAGTTTCAGATGGATAAAGACGGCTTTATCGTCAATGCCAACGGCTCCCGTCTGACCGGTTTTGTCGCCAATACCCAAGGTATCTTGTCAACCGGCGCACCGACCGATCTGAATATCAATACCTCCGATCTGGCGCCGCAGGAATCGTCCGAAGTGGCCGCCTTGCTGAATATGGATTCCCGCAAAACAGCGATTGACCAGACCACTGATCCGTTCGATATCAACGATCCGTCCAGCTATCACAATGCGACGTCGGTTTCTGTATTCGACAGCCTGGGCAACTCGCATGTGCTGCAGACATTTTTTGTGAAAACGGCGCCATTGCCAGCCGATCCGGCCGGTACGCTGGCGGCCTGGGAAGTGTATGCATCGGTGGATGGTGCGCTGGTCACGTCGCCGGCGGGCGGCAATATCGGCACCATCACTTTCCAGTCGGACGGTACCATCGATCCCGGTGCGACTACTATGCCGTTTGCAAATATCCAGCTGCCGGTCTCGACCGGTGCGCAGACGCCGATCGGCGGCGCAGCCGGCATCAGCATCGACTTTACCGGCACGACGCAGTATGGTTCTAGTTTCAGCGTCAATACCTTGAATCAAGATGGCTATGCATCGGGTCGCCTGTCGGGGTTCAACATTGCTGACGATGGCACCATCACTGGGCGCTATACCAACGGTAAATCGGCGACTCTCGGTCAAGTAGTGCTGGCAAATTTTTCCAATCCGAACGGATTGCAACCGCTCGGCAATAACGTCTGGGCATCGACTGCCTCTTCTGGCGCGGAATTGGTGGGCGGGCCGGGTTCCGGTGCATTGGGTGCCTTGCAATCGTCCGCGGTCGAAGATTCCAATGTCGACCTGACAGCCGAACTGGTCAATATGATCACTGCGCAACGCGTCTATCAAGCCAATGCGCAAACCATCAAAACCCAGGACCAGGTATTGCAAACGCTGGTGAATTTGCGCTAATCAATGCGCTGATTAATGCCTAGCGGGTCGGCTCCCGGATAACACGGTGCTGGCCCCAACGCAGGAGAGAAAATGGACCGCCTGATCTATACCGCCATGACTGGCGCCAAGCATATCCTGGAAAAGCAGGCGACAACCTCGCACAATCTCGCCAATGCCACTACCACGGGTTTTCGGGCGCAGCTCGATTCATTTCGCGCGGTGCCGGTGGTGGGTGCGCAATTACCGACGCGGACCTTTGTTGTCGACTCGACGGTCGGTGCCGATCTTCGTGCCGGGGCAATCCAGCAAACCGGGCGCGAGCTCGATATTGCGGTGCAGGGACAGGGCTGGATTGCGGTGCAGTTGGAAGATGGTTCGGAAGCCTATACCCGTAGCGGTAGCTTAAAGCTGAATGAAAATGGGGTCTTGCAAACCCAGAATGGCTTGAACGTGCAGGGCGACGGTGGAGCGATCAGCGTGCCGCCGGATGTGGCGGTCACGATTGCCAAGGATGGCACTGTTTCGGCAATCGCCAACGGCACCAAACCGGGCGCCAATACCGTATTAGGGCGCATCAAGCTGGTCAACCCAGAGGCCAGCGAACTGGTCCGGGGCGACGACGGCCTGTTCCGGCTCAAGAGCGGCGAGCCAGCCGAGGCCGATGCCAATGTAGTGACCATCGGCGGCGCACTGGAGGGCAGCAACGTCAATGTGGTCGATGAAATGGTCAATATGATCAGCCTGGCGCGCCAATTCGAATTGCACATGAATTTACTGAAGAACGCCGAGAATAACGCCAACAAAGCCTCTCAGCTCCTGACTTTGAGCTAGGCTAGGCAGATAGATAATGACATCGTGCGGCAAAGGTAATTTACCAGAGCCGTTGAACATGCAGCAGGTTATTGGAGAATGAGATGATACGTTCACTATGGATTTCCAAAACAGGTCTGGACGCACAGCAGACGCAGATGGATGTGATATCCAACAACCTTGCCAACGTCAGCACGGCAGGATTCAAGCGCTCGCGCGCGGTGTTTGAAGACTTGCTGTACCAAACCATTCGCCAGCCAGGCGCGCAATCATCGCAGCAAACCCAGCTGCCATCCGGCTTGCAACTCGGTACCGGTGTGCGCCCGGTCGCAACAGAGCGGATCTTCACGCAGGGCAATCTGCAGCAAACCAGCAATAGCAAGGACGTGGCGATTCAGGGTAATGGCTTTTTCCAGGTATTGATGCCGGATGGAACCGCTGCCTACACTCGCGACGGCTCATTTCAGGTCGACAGCCAAGGTCAGCTGGTAACTTCCAGCGGCTTCGTGGTGCAGCCTGCGATTACCATTCCACCGAATGCGCAAAGCATCACCATCGGCCGCGACGGCACGGTATCGGTGCAATTACAGGGGACGGCCACGCCAACCGAAGTCGGTGCGCTGCAGCTGACCACGTTCGTCAATCCGGCTGGTCTGGAAAGCAAGGGCGAAAACCTGTATGTCGAAACCAGCGCTTCGGGCACCCCGAGCACCAATACCGCCGGCACCAATGGCGCCGGCTCACTGTTGCAAGGCTATACCGAAACCTCGAATGTGAATGTGGTGGAAGAACTGGTGAACATGATCCAGACCCAGCGTGCCTATGAAATCAATAGCAAGGCGATCACCACGTCCGACCAGATGCTGCAGCGTTTGTCGCAGATGTAAGGTAGGCGCAGGAGGCAAATTAGCATGAAAGCTGTTTTATATTTGATAAGCGCAGTCTTGGTGACGCATCTGGCCGGCTGTGCCATGACGCCCAATACCATTGTGCAGGGTCCTACCACCGCGCGCCCGCAGGTGCAGACGGCACCTCCTCCAGCCAATGGCGCGATCTTCCAGACTGCCTCCTACCGCCCGATGTTCGAGGACCGGCGTGCGCGCTACATTGGCGACATTCTGACCATGAGCATCAGCGAGAAAACCAGCGCGGCCAAGGCTGGCGCCAACTCGGGCAGCAAATCCGGCAGCGCCGATGCCGGCATCACATCGCTGTTCAGCGTCCCGGCCTCTGTCCTTGGAAAACTGGGCGCGTCAGCGGCATCGGCGAACAAGTTTGAAGAAAAGGGCGCAACCAGCTCCAGCAATAACTTCACTGGCACCGTTGGCGTGACCGTGATCGATGTTTTGCCAAACGGCTATCTTGTGGTCAGCGGCGAAAAGCAGGTGGCCTTCGATAAGGGAACCGAATTCATCCGTTTTTCCGGCGTGGTCAATCCTGACGTGATCACGACAGGCAACCACATTCTGTCGAGTCAGGTGGCGGATGCACGGATTGAATATCGTACCAATACCCATATTGACCCAGTCGAAATAATGGGCATCGTGACCCGCTTCTTCCTGAGCGTCATACCGCTGTAACTATTCGCAAATCGGGATTGATCATGAATCGTATGCTTGGCGCACCATCGCTGCTGAAAAAGACTCTGGGCCTGATGCTGTGTGCATTGTGCCTGGGTGCTGCGCCTGCCCATGCGGAACGACTGAAGGATCTGGCCAGCATTCAGGGCGTGCGGCAAAACCAGTTGATCGGCTATGGTCTGGTGGTGGGTCTAGACGGCAGCGGCGACCAGACCACGCAAACCCCCTTCACCGTGCAAAGCGTGATGAGCATGCTGCAGCAGATGGGCGTGAATTTGCCGCCGGCGACCTCCCTGCAATTGAAAAACGTTGCCGCAGTCGTGGTCACCACCTCGCTGCCTGCCTTTGCGCAGCCCGGCCAGATGCTCGATATCACCGTGTCGTCAATGGGTAATGCCAAGAGCTTGCGCGGCGGTACGTTATTGATGACGCCATTGAAAGGCGCCGATGGCCAGATTTACGGTATGGCGCAGGGCAACGTGCTGGTTGGCGGCGTCGGCGCTGCGGCCAGCGGCAGCAAGGCACAAGTCAATCATTTGAGTGTCGGGCGCATTTCGTCGGGGGCGACTGTGGAGCGCGCGGTGCCGACTACGCTGGGCCAGGGTGACGCGGTCTTTCTGGAATTGAACGATACCGATTTTTCGACCGCCAGCCGGGTAGTGGATGCGGTCAACAAGCGCTTCGGCGCCGATACCGCAGCCGCCCAGGATGGAAGGGTGATCCGGGTGCGTGCGCCGATCAACAATAGCGAGCGGGTGGCGTTTCTCGGCGCACTCGAAAGCATCAATCTGACGCCGGCGCAAACTGCGGCCAAAGTCATTCTGAATGCACGTACCGGCTCGGTGGTAATGAATCAGTCGGTAACCCTCGACAGTTGCGCGGTATCGCACGGCAACCTGTCGATCGTCATTAATACCGAGTCTGCAGTCAGCCAGCCGGCGCCATTGTCTGGCGGCCAGACGGTGGTGACCCAGACTTCGCAAATCGATATTCGCAAGGAGCCGGGCAAGGTGCTGATGCTTAAAGGCGGCACTTCACTGGCGGAGGTGGTCAAGGCATTGAATGCGATCGGCGCCACGCCACAAGACTTGCTGGCAATTCTGCAGGCGATGAAAGCGGCCGGATCGTTGCGCGCCGAGCTGGAAATCATTTAAGGCGACGCCATGGTCAACTCAGCCGATCTTTCAGGAAAACTCGCAGTCGATGTCAAAGACTTAAGCGCGCTGCGCGAATCGGCCAAGCAGAATTCCCCGGATTCGATCAAGGCCGCTGCCAAGCAGTTTGAAGCGCTGTTCATGAATATGGTCATGAAAAGCATGCGCGAGGCAACGCCCCAGGAAGGCTTGTTCGACAGCCAGCAAACCAAGATGTACACCTCGATGATGGACCAGCAGATCAGTCAGACGCTGGCTAATCGCGGCGTCGGCTTGGCCGACGTGCTGGTGCGGCAGTTATCAAACAATCGCGGCGTTGCTGTGGAGCCGGGCAAGGAAGGCGGAGCAGCTGCCGGTGCCAATGCCGGTACCAATGCCGGCATGGGATTGCCGGGCGGCGTGAACCCGACGCGCCAAGCACAGATTGCAGCGTTTCAGGAACAGTTGCGCCTGCAAAATGAAGATGGCGGCCTGAGTAATGGTGTCCGGTTCAACCCAATGTCTGCGCCAGCCGCAGCACCGGTATATGCCGAAGCCAAGTCCAGGGCGCGTGCGCCGCATGTGCGGGCGTTCGAAGACCGTGTCGGTCAGCATGCCGAGGAAGCCAGCCGCGCCACCGGTATTCCGGCCAAGTTTATGCTGGGCCAGGCAGCACTGGAAAGCGGCTGGGGAAAACGGGAAATCCGGGCAGCCGATGGCAGCAATAGCCATAACCTGTTTGGCATCAAGGCAACCAGTGGTTGGAAAGGCAAGGTGGTCGAAGTTGCCACGACCGAATATGTCAATGGCGTGCCGCACGCCAAAATGGAAAAATTCCGCGCATACGATTCCTATGCCGATAGCTTTCGCGATTATGCGCGGATGCTGACCAAAAACCCGCGTTATGAAAATGTCATTGCCAATGCCCAGGATGCCAGCAGTTTTGCGCATGGTCTGCAGCGGGCAGGATACGCGACCGATCCGCAGTATGCCGCCAAGCTTATCCGTATCATCCAACAGACTTTGTCAGCGTAAATCGCCCCTGCAACAACCGATGATGCAATAACGACATGATTGTTGGCGGCAGCAGGGAATTAAAGTTTATGGGAAACCTGCCGAAAACCTTGGTAAGGCAACAAAGAAGATAAATCATGGCAAATATTCTCAGCATCGGTCAGACAGCACTCACGGCGGCGCAGGTGGGTTTAAACACCACCGGGCATAATATTGCCAATGCCAATACCGCAGGCTACAACCGTCAGGTCATGGTCCAGGGCAGTGCGCCGTCCGAACAGACCGGATTTGGCTTTGTGGGCAAGGGCACGCAGGTGATGACCGTGACCCGCGTGTATAACGAATATCTGGCCAATCAGGTTTTGAATTCGCAAACCTCGCAAAACGCACTCAGTACCTATCATTCGCAAATCAAGCAAATCAATAACATGTTTGCGGATTCGACTACCGGTATTGCGCCGGCAGTCCAGGAATTTTTCAAAGGTGTGCAAAACCTTGCCGCCGATCCGGCGTCGGGCGCTGCGCGCCAGTCGATGCTGTCGTCGGCGCAATCGCTTACCGGGCAGTTTGAAGATGTCAGTGCACGTCTGGGTGAAATGCGTCAGGGCATCAACAGCGATATCACCGCCAGTATCGAAAGCATCAATTCGATCGCACAGCAAATCGCCCGCCTCAATAATACGATCAGCACGGTCCAGGCCGGCAACAGCGGCCAGCCGGCCAATGATTTGCTCGATCAGCGCGACAAGCTGGTGTCCGATCTGAGCAAGGAAATCCAGGTAACCGTTGTCAAGCAAGATAACGATTACAACATTTTTGTCGGCAATGGCCAGTCGCTGGTAGTGAGCGGCAAAACCTTTTCATTGACACCGGTGGCTTCCGCCACCGATCTGGGACGGATTCAGGTCGGTTACAAAAACGATAACACCACCATTACATTGGCTGAAGGCTCGCTGACTGGCGGTAAGCTGGGTGGCTTGCTCGATTTCCGTTCCCAGACTCTGGACCAGGTACAGAATTCCCTTGGACGCGTTGCGATAGGATTAGGCACTGCATTCAATGCCCAGCATCAACTGGGTCAGGATTTGACCGGGGCATTGGGCGGCAATTTCTTTCGGATCGGCTCACCGGCTGCGGCCGCCAGTACCAACAATACCGGTACCGCCCAAGTTGCAGCGACGATTAGTGATGCCTCGGCGCTGACCACCAGCGATTACCGCTTCGAATATATTGGGCCTGGCGACTATCGGGTCACCCGAAATTCCGACGGTGCAATCACTTCCTCGGCAACGTTGCCACTGGCAGTCGATGGCTTGAATTTCAATGTCGCTTCAGGCACCCTGGCGGCGGGCGATATATTTCTAGTCAAGCCGACAGCCAATGGCGCTGCAGGATTTGGCGTAACCATTGCCGATACGTCGAAGATTGCGGCAGCGGCACCGATTCGTACCAGTGCTCAGTCGACCAATGCCGGTTCAGGCAAGATCAGCGCCGGATCGATCTCCTCTGCCTACACCGCCGCCACTGTTGCGCCACCGGTTACGCTCGCCTTTGATGCGACGGCTGGCGAGCTGACGGGGTTCCCCGCCATGCCGGTGACGGTCACCAGCAACGGTACCGCCACCGTATATGCGGCCGGCGCACCGGTACCTTATACGGACGGTGCAACCATCAGCTTTGGCGGTGCCAGTTTTACCCTGAGCGGCAGCCCCGCCGATGGCGATGTCTTCAAGATTGGCCCGAATACCGGCGGCGTGGGCGACAATCGCAACGCCTTGCTTTTGGGTTCGCTGCAGACAGCCAAGACACTGGGCAACGGTACCATTTCGTTCCAGAGCGCCTTCGGCCAGATGGTCAATATGGTTGGCAACAAGACCCATGAAATCGATGTGAACCAGACGGCGGAAAGCGCCATGCTGAATCAGGCAATTACGGCCCAGCAGTCGGATTCGGGTGTCAACCTGGATGAGGAAGCTGCCAATTTAATGCGCTATCAGCAAGCCTATCAGGCAGCAGGCAAGGTCATGCAGACCGCCAGCAAGTTATTTGATGTGCTGCTATCACTCGGTCAGTAAAGATCATTAAGGATCAATATCATGCGTATCAGCACCAATACCATGTTCGAAGCCGGTACCGCCAAGCTCAGTGAGTTGCAGGCCGGCTTGATGCGCACGCAACAGCAGATCGCCACCGGCCGCAAGATGCTGACGCCTGCCGACGATCCGGTCGCTGCTGCCCGGGCATTCGATGTCACTCAGGCGCAATCGACCAATACCCAGTACGGCATCAATCGCCAGAACGTCAAATCCTCTCTCGGGCTGGAAGAAGGGGTGCTGCAAAGCGTAACTTCGCTGCTGCAAGATGTAAAAACGCTGACCATTTCTGCAGGAAATGGTGGATACACCGATACCGAGCGTAAATTTCTTGCCACGGAATTGAATGGCCGCTTCGAGCAATTGATGGGCCTGGCTAACTCCGAGGATGGTTTGGGCGGCTATTTGTTTGCTGGTTTTCAAAGTTCAACCCAGCCATTTGCCCAGTCGGCTAGCGGCGCTGTATACAACGGTGACCAGGGTGCGCGCCTGCTGCAGGTCGGCGCTACCCGCCAAATTGCTTTCAGTGACAGTGGCAATACGGTATTTGAAATGAACAAGACTGGCAATGGTAGCTTTGCAACCAGTGCCGCAGCCGTCAATGCCGGGAGTGCGCTGGTGTCGCCCGGGGTAGTCACTGATGCATCGCTTTTGACCGGCGATAACTACAGCGTGACCTTCAGTCTGGCAGGCGGTGTCACCACCTATGACGTGGTGAACACGACTAGCGGCGCCACCCTGTCCGCGGGCAATGCATATACCAGTGGCCAGGCGATTACATTCGACGGCATGCAATTCGAAATCAAGGGCGCGCCGTTAGACGGCGATACTTTTGCCGTGGCACCAAGTACGCATCAAAGTGTCTTTACGACGCTTAAGGATTTGATCGATGTCTTGAATGCACCCGGTAGCGGCGCAGCCAACCAGACGCGGCTGACCAATGGACTTTCTGTCGCCCACGGCAATATCGACAATGCTCTGGATAATATCCTCACAGTTCGGGCGGCAGTCGGTGCGCGCCTGAAGGAAATCGACTCGCTCGATGATGCGGGTGAGGAAAAAAACATTCAGTTCGCCCAATCGCTATCGGACTTGCAGGATCTGGATTACACCAAGGCGATTTCCAGCTTGGTGCAGCAGCAAACGATTTTGAGTGCGGCGCAGCAATCCTTCGTCAAAGTCAGTAGCTTATCGCTGTTCAATTTCATTTAACGGCCTTCATCCTATGCAAGCCTGCAGAAGTTTCTGCAGGCTTTTTTTATTTAATCGGCCTACTTAAACTAGCAAGATTGATTCAGATAAATTGTAAATGTTGTTAGTTAGATTGGAAATTAATTTTCTCATTGGAAAGTACTTATCATCCATGGTAAGGTTTCGTTGTCATTATTTTGCCGATGGTTTTTTATTAACTTAATGTGAGCAATGCCAAGGTAAAAATTGGGACCGAGTTCCGAGTCACGCTCGGCGGGGGATGCAGGCAAATAACTAAAAAAATAGTGCATGTCAGAAGAAATTTCAATCAACGATGTCAATAAACATTACCTGAACAAGGTGATGGATCTGGCAGAAGACCGGGATGTCGAGGCCAGCGAGGATATTTTCGATGCGCGCGGCACGAAGCTGGTCGCCAAGGGCGCGCGCATCACGCGCAATCTGCAAGAGCGTTTGATCCTGCATAAATTGCACAAGCCGCTGGAATCGAGTATCACGGTTGCCAACGGCATCAATACCGATCTGGTCCTGGCCGAGGCTGAACGTTTGTCGGACACGGTAGCACCCGTCGGTTCAATGCGCCGGGTGGTCAGCAAAAGTGGCGTCTCGCCACTGTATATCTTGAAACAAGCCAGATTCGGTAGCGCCATGAGTCTGATGCTCACCATTACAGAACGGGGCGGCGAAAGTGCATTGGCGCACAGTGTGATGGTGAGCCTGGTATCGATCTGTCTTGCCAAAAAAATGGGACTGGATGAAAAAGCGCAGACCACCGTCGCGCTGGCGGGCCTGTTGCACGATATCGGCGAGCTGTATATCGAACCGGAATACCTGGATAACAAGCGCCGGTTGCTACCGCACGAGTGGCGGCATGTGGTGGTGCATCCGCGCATCGGGCAGATGCTGATCCAGGAACTGGAAAAGTTTCCGCCCGAAGTAGCCTTAGCCGTATCCGAACACCATGAACGCTTTGACGGCGCCGGCTATCCGCGACAGCTAACCGGCAAAAACATCAGCATTCCCGGACAGATTGTCTCGGTCGCCGAAATGATTTCCGGCGTATTCATGCGCCAGGACCGGCCGCTGGAACGGGCTGCGCTGGCGCTGAAAATCATTCCAGGCGAGCATGCACACGAACTGGTATCGGCTGTCTCCAGCGTGCTGCAAATTACTCGCGGCGAGCAAGAAAACATTTTGGAAAGCAGCGGCGTCGAGAACGTTGTCGCCAAGGCGCAGACATTGTTTGCCACCATTAACGCCGTACTGGAGCGCGGTCGCGAATTACTGGAGTCGCCTCACCTGCAATCCAAAGCCGGCAAAAATTTGTTATTGCAGTGCATGCAGCAGGCTCTGGTCGTCAAACGCGCCTTCAACAGCACCGGCCTGGATGTGTGCATGCTCGAAGGCAGCGATGGATTGGCTACCCAGTGCATGGAAATTCAATTTGAAGTGGCGGTGGCCAGCAAGGAAATCCAGTGGCGCCTGCGTGATGTTGCCCGCAATCTGGCGCTGCATTGCGTGGGCTTGAGCGCGGACGAAGCGGCAGCCCTGCAGCCGCTGATCGTTTTGCTCGACCAAGGGCTGTAGCCAGCAGCCGCAGTTGTGTGGTTGCCGGCGCACTAGGTTCATGCCCTGCTATTGGGGCATCGCCAGTTTTCGTGACATTTCTATACCTTCCTGCAACAACCTTTCCATTGGAATGGCCAGGTAAGGCAGCGTCAGCGCGATCATGATGAAGCCGATACCGATCGAGATTGGAAAACCGATACCAAATATATTCAACTGCGGTGCCGCACGAGTCAAGATGCCCAGTGCAACGTTATTAATCAATAACGCGGCGACAATCGGCAATGAGAGCTGCACGCCGGCGCTAAATATGCGCCCGCCCCATGTCGCCAGCAATCGAAAGCCGCCATCGCCGAAAGAGCCGGCGCCAACCGGCATGGTGGCAAAGCTGTCTACCAAACTGGAGAGCAGCATCAAATGAAAATTTGCTGCCAGAAACAGCATCAGCATCAATAGCGACAGGAACTGGCTGATTGCCGACGAATGACCTTTCGATTGCGGATCAAAAAAAGTGGCAAAGCCCAAACCCATGGTCATGCCGACAATTTCGCCGGCCATTTCGATCCCTGCAAACACAATGCGCATTGCCAGACCCATTGCCATGCCAATCACCATTTGCTGCATCAAAATCAACATGCCGTTAAGCGACATTGGATCGACTGCCGGCAAGGAAGGGACTGCCGGCGCGACAATCAGCGCCAGCAAGATGCCGAGGCTGATCTTGACCCGTACCGGTATGGTGCCGTTGCCAAACAGCGGCGCCGTGGCAATCAGTCCGAGAATCCGTGACAGCGGCCACAGCAACCCTGCAATCAGGGTATTCAATTCGGCGCTGGTAAAGGAAATCATGCGGGCGGAGTAGGAATGGAGCCGATATCGTGAGCCGAGAGCAGATGGTTTTGCATGGCCGGGAATAGATGAAATGGCTGGTTCACATCACTTCATTGCTTGCAAGCGGTTTGGCTGAGTGGTGCGCACAACATGCATTGCACAGTCCAGTAGTCATCCAACCATGCCTGGAATGCCAGTAAACATCTGCCGCATGTAATCCAGCATCACCGACAGCATCCACGGGCCGGCGACGATCAGCGAAATGAAGATGCCGATTAGTTTCGGAATGAAGGACAGGGTGGTTTCATTGATCTGTGTGGCTGCCTGGAAGATACTGACTGCCAAGCCGATCGCCAGTGCCACCAGCAGCATTGGCGCTGCCACCATCAGGGTAACTTCCATGGCCTGCCGGCCCAGGGTCATGACGCTTTCGGGAGTCATTTTTATCTTTCTAGTAAAAACTCTGAGCAAGCGAGCCGATCAGCAACTGCCAACCGTCCACCAGTACAAACAGCATCAGTTTGAATGGCAGTGACACGATGGCCGGTGACACCATCATCATACCCATCGACATCAGTACGCTGGCCACTACCATGTCGATGATCAGAAAAGGAATGAAGATCGCAAAGCTGATCTGGAATGCAGTTTTCAATTCACTGGTAATAAAGGCCGGTACCAGTACCCGTAGCGGCACGTCTTCCGGACCCTGCATGGCCGGGATGTTGGCCATCTTGACATACAGCGCCAGGTCGGCTTCACGGGTTTGCTTCAACATGAATGCCTTCAGCGGTGCCGCTCCCTTGTCCAAAGCCTCCATCATGGTGATCTTGTTATCCGCCAGCGGCTGATACGCTTCGGTATAGACTTTGTCGAGTACCGGTCCCATCACAAACAGCGTCAGGAACAGCGCCAGTCCCAGCAGCACTTGGTTGGGCGGGGCACTCGGCGTGCCGAGCGCTTGGCGCAGCAGGGACAATACGATGATGATGCGGGTGAAGCTGGTCATCATCAGCAATGCCGCCGGCAATACCGACAGGGCTGTAAGCAGCAGCAGGGTTTGTACGCTTAAGGTATAGGTTTGTCCGCCACCGGGAGTCGGTGAGCTGGTCAGGGCTGGCATGCCCGCCTGCTGTGCCGCAGCCAAGACCGGCAGGCTCAGCAGTAGCAGGGGGCTCCAGCGCACCAGGCTGCGTGCGGCATGTGCTGCCACGAGAACCAGAGCAGTGCGCCGAGGATGATTGAAATTATTGGGCATTACGCTTGTCTATTTTTTGCTTGAGCCAGAGGGCGAAGTTGTTTGTCGCTGGCGCTTGGACCGGCAATGTCGATTCGGCAGTTATTGGCCGCGGCAAGGTCGACAGCGCATTGACCTGCCCGGATGCGACCCCGACCACGATCCATTGATCGGCGACTTCGACCACAATCACTCGTTCACGGTTGCCGACCGAAACGCCGCCGACAATTTTTACCGGCGCATTACCAGTGATTTTGGCAAGATTGAAACGCTTGAGCAGCCAGGCTACGGCGGCCATCAGCGCCAGCACCACGATCAAGCCGATCAGTACCTGAAAAAAACCGCCGGCTGATGTGGCGGGGGAAGGCGTCTGGGCGGCATGGGCGGTGAGTGCGTTTCCAGCCAGCGTAGCGGCGATGATCCGGCAACGGGTCATTTATTCAGTTTCCGGATCCGCTCGGACGGTGAAATAATATCGGTCAGGCGGATGCCGAATTTGTCGTTGACCACCACCACTTCGCCCTGGGCGATCAGGCAACCATTGACCAGCACATCCATCGGTTCGCCAGCCATGCCGTCGAGTTCGACCACAGAACCCTGTGCCAGCTGCAGCAGGTTCTTGATGGCTATCTTGGTGCGGCCCAGTTCCACCGTCAGTTGCACCGGAATATCGAGAATGAAATCGATATCGTTATGGGTTGCGGCTTTCGTACTGCCGGAGAAATCCTGGAATACAGTGGCGGTCGGCTGCTGGGCCGGGACAGCGGCGGCTTCGCTGCGCGCCTGCTCGGCAATTGCTGCGGCCCAATCGTCTTCAGCGCTAGTCTGGTTATCGATCTCGTCAGCCATTATCTTCTCCTTGCGCAAATTCTTTGCTGTGTGTCAGTAGTTTTTCAACCCGCAGTGCATACTGGCCGTTAAGCTTGCCATAGCTGCATTCCATCACAGGAACGCCATCAACTTCGGCAGCAACGGTTGGGGCGACCACCAGCGGGATGATGTCGCCTGCCTTCATGTTCAAAATTTCGCCAAATGTGGTGCGGGCAGTGCCCATGTTGGCCACCAGCTCGACTTCCGCCGTCTGGATCTGTTGCGTCATCAGCCGCACCCAACGCTTGTCCATCTCCAGCGTCTCGCCCTGCAGGCTAGAGGTCAACAGGTCGCGGATCGGCTCGATCATCGAGTAGGGAAAGCAGAAGTGCATTTCGCCAGAAACCGGGCCCAGTTCAACCGTGAAGGTGGTCGACACCACCACTTCGTTTGGGGTAGCAATATTGGCGAACTGGGTATTCATTTCGGAACGGATGTATTCGAACTCCACCGGGTAGACCGGCTCCCAGGATTTGGCATAGTTTTCGAACACCAGGTCGAGGATGCGCTGGATGATGCGCTGTTCAGTCTGGGTAAAGTCACGGCCTTCGACCCGAGTGTGGAAACGGCCATCGCCGCCGAACAGGTTGTCGACCAGCAGGAAGACCAGGTTCGGGTCGAACACCATCAATGCCGTGCCGCGCAGCGGCTTCATGTGGATCAGGTTCAGATTGGTCGGCACCACCAGGTTGCGGATGAATTCGCTATATTTGGATACCCGCACCGGTCCGATCGAGACTTCCGCGCTGCGGTGCAGGAAATTGAACAGGCCAATGCGCAATAGTCGCGCAAAACGCTCATTGATGATTTCCAGCGTCGGCATCCGGCCGCGGACAATACGCTCCTGGGTCGCCAGATTATATGGACGTACTCCCGACACATCTTCCTGCGTCTGGACATCGTCCATATCGCCATTGACGCCCTTGAGTAGCGCATCAACTTCTTCTTGCGAAAGGAAATTGTCAGCCATGATGACTTTATTGAATCACAAATGAGGTAAAGAAAACGTTCGATACATTCTGCGGTGGCGCGCCAGGCGCAAACGGCTGCTTTACCTGGGCGATGATTTCTTCCGACAAGGCTTTTTTGCCTTCAATCGTCGAAATTTCGGACGCTTTTTTCCCGGATAACAGCAACAATAATCGGCTGCGTACCTGCGGCAGGTACAGCTTGATGGTATCGACATCCTTTTCTGTTGCGACCTGAAGCGAAAACGCCACTTGCAGGAATTGATCGCCGGCGCCATCCGGCTGCAGGTTGACGGTAAATGGCTCGATCACCATGAACACCGGCGGCTTTGGCGCCTGCTTGGCCTTGGCTTGCGCCGCGCCGCCTGCATCTTTTCCCATGAAGTACCAGGCTGCTCCGCCGCCGGCACCCAACAGCACCAACAGGATGATCAGAATCAGTACGAATTTCTTTTTTGATTTTTTGGGCGCAGCGGCAGGCGGCTCAACCGCCTCTGGTGCGCTCTTCGGTGCTGCCTTCGGAACTGCCTTTGGTGCTGTCGCCATACAAAATCCTCATGTCCTGCTACATCGATTGGGTTCATTATCGGGAATAAGCGGCAACTTGGATGCGTGGAAAAGAGAGGGGAACCGGGCGCATATCGTCGCTTTTGGCTTGCATGGCTTCCTGACCTTCCGGCAAATTCGTCGCTGCTGCCCGGCGGCAAGGCTATGTTAGCCGAAATCTGATCGGCTACGCACATTTGAGACGCCCGGCATCGGACGTTTAGCTCGTTTAGCTTCGTATAACTATTAAAGGCCTGACTGGGGCGTCATCGATGAATTATGTGTGACGCAGGCAGCTGCGCATGCATAGGCGCGAGAAAAACACGCCTAGGCATTGCTGATGCCTTGCTGGGATGGTTGGCAAGTCAGGCAAAGGTGTCGACTAGGCCCAGCCCGCCACTGAGGCTTTGTGTGCGTGCAACCGGTGCAGCCGCATCATTTGAGGATTTGTCATGGCCCGCGCCACGGGAGGCTTGGCGCGGTGCTGATTCGCCAGGTTGATTATGCTGGTCCGGCATGCCGGCGCTGACCGTGGTTTGGCCCAGTTCGACGCCCGCATTGCTCATCATGTCGCGCAGTTTCGGCAATGCTGCTTCCAGCGCTTGCCTGACTTCCGGCTGGGCGGCGTAAAAACTCGCATCGGCGTGGCCATTGGATACGTTCAGCACGACCTGCAGCGGCCCCAGATCCGGTGGGTTGAGGGTCAGGGATGCTGATTGCTGCGCACCGGCCACCATCCACACAACTTTTTGTCCCAGTGCCTGGTCCCATGCCGGCGTGCCCACATGTGGTGTTAGGCGATCGGTCGTCTTGCCGGTTGCGGCTTGAATCACATCCACGCCGTTTTGCTGCAGTTGCGGCACCGCGCCGGTGACAGCTGGCGAATCTTGCATTTTTGCCGTTGCCGACAGCTCGGTCAGCCGTTCCAGCCCCTTGCCGTCTGCAACACTGATCGCTTGGGGCAGGCCGGTCGATGCATCCCGGGCCTGGGCAGCAGCGCTGCTGCCAGTGGCCGGCTGTTCGCCAGCCTGATCGAGTAAGGCTTTAAAATCGGTGCTGCTGTCTGCCGGATCTGTTTGCGTCTGCGTCACGCTATTGTCCATTGCAGTCAGCAGTCGTTCATTGGCGGACAATACGGCAGCGTCGGCAGATGCGGTAATGCCAGCTGTCAGCGTCGGCACACTTGTGACTGCCGCAGCGACAGTGGTATTTGCCGAAGTTGTTTGCGGGTTAAGCAGCCCGCTTGCCGCCAGTGCCAGCAATTCGGTGGCGGAAGGCGGCACGGTGCTCGTGTCAGCGGTCACCGCAACCGCATTTTTGTCATCAGCAGCTGCGGCCGAACGGGTTTTGGCTGCCTCGTCACTGCCTTTTGCCGCCCCGGCACTCTTGTCCTTGTCGGTGGGAGCGGTATTGGCGTTATTGCCAGCCTTGTCGGCTGCAGGTTTGTCCTTGGCCTTGGCCGCTTCGTTCGGCTTGTTTGCCGCACGCGCCTGTTCGACATTGCCAGCCGAACGGCGGTCGGCTATCTGCTGCGACAGCATCTGGTTGAATGCACCGTCGGCTGCGCCGCCAGCGGTCTGTTTTGTACCCTGCTTTTGGCTGGGCACGGCGCTGCTGGTATTTAATATTGCTGGTGTTGGCATAGTGTCACCGATCGGTCTGCTATCGTGGTTTATCGCTTGTACTGGGCGCTGCGCGCCGCATGTTCATCCGTTTGCTTTTGATCGCGCTTGTTTTCCTTGTGCAGCCTTTCCTTCTCGGCACGGGTGGCCAGGGTGTCGTACGACAGGCGTTTGCGTTCGCAATCCTGCCAAGCCTTGCGCTCGCTATCGATCTGGCGCTTGGCGTCGAGCACTACCACCTGCTGGCCGGCGATCGCGGTATCGAGTTTGCCGATGAATAGCTGAAAATTGCGGTAATCCATGGCAGTCAAACCGGTTTCCAGACTGGTTTGGAAACGGGCTGCGTATTCATCGCGATAACCCAGCAGCAATGTCAGTTTTTTCTCGGTTTCTTCGGCGGCGCGGATTGCTTCGCCCAGCTTTTTGGCTGCGTCGTCGCTATCCTTGATCGCAAGGTCAATCAGAGTGTTGAGTGCTGAAAGTATGGCCATGTCTCAGATTTTACGGGGTCCGGTAAGCAGTTGATCACGCAAACAGAGCGGTAAGTTGGCTCAAGCTCTCGCTTACGCCGGCTCGCTCATTGATATCCTGTTGCAAAAACTTCTCTATTCTCGGATGGAGGGCAATTGCCTGATCCAGTATCGGATCGGATCCCGGGCTGTACGCACCGACACTGATCAAGTCCCGATTGCGCTGATAGCGCGATGTCAACTGCTTAAGACGGCGCATCTGTTGCTGGTGGCCGGCATCGGTAATATTGTGCATCGCACGACTGATCGACTGCTCGATATCGATTGCCGGATAATGCCCGGCTTCAGCCAAGCTGCGGTTCAGTACGATATGCCCGTCCAGAATCGCCCGGGCTGCATCGGCAATCGGATCCTGCTGGTCGTCGCCTTCGGTCAGGACGGTATAAAAGGCTGTGATCGAGCCGCCGCCGGGCTTGCCATTGCCGGCACGCTCCACCAGTGATGGCAGCTTGGCAAACACCGATGGCGGATATCCCTTGGTCGCCGGCGGCTCGCCGATCGCCAGCGCGATCTCGCGCTGCGCCATCGCGTAACGGGTCAGCGAATCCATGATCAACAGCACATGCTGGCCTTCGTCGCGAAAGTGTTCAGCAATCGCAGTGGCATACGCAGCACCCTGCAGACGCATTAAAGGCGGGGTGTCGGCGGGAGCCGCCACCACCACCGAGCGTGCCAGGCCAACTGCGCCGAGAATCTGTTCGATGAATTCCTTGACTTCACGGCCTCGTTCGCCGATCAGGCCGACCACGATCACGTCAGCGCTGGTATAGCGTGCCATCATTCCCAGTAACACGCTCTTGCCGACGCCGGAGCCGGCAAACAGGCCCATGCGCTGGCCGCGCCCGACGGTCAGAATGCTATTGATTGCCCGTACACCGACGTCCAGAATCTGCGAAATCGGCTCGCGTCCCAACGGGTTGGCGGCACGTACGTTCAAAGGTGCCGAATGGTGAGCATTTAACGGGCCGAGACTGTCGAGCGGACGACCGGCGCCGTCCAGCACCCGACCCAGCAATTCGAAGCCGACTGGCAAATGGCGACCCCGGTCGCTAGGGCGGCGGCGCGGATGTGCTACGGCGCCCGGACGCGGCAGCGACTGCACCACTTCCACCGGAAATACGCGGGTGCCGGGGACGATGCCTTCAACATCACTTTGCGGCATCAGAAACAGCTTATCATCATTGAATCCGACAACTTCAGCTTCGATACGCGAACCATTCGGCAGTGGAATGGTGCAGGCACTGCCGACCGCAAGCTTCAAACCGACCGCTTCCATCACCAGTCCTGCCACCCGCGTTACCCGTCCCGACACCTGCATCGGTTCGGCAATCGTCACCAGTGCGCTGCAATCGCGCAGGTAGGATTGCCAACGTTGGCTGCGGGAGGGCAGGGGCGTCGTCATTCAAGCCACTCCGATTCCTTGCCCAGTGCTTCCGCCAGTCGCTGCCAGCGGGTGTCGATTGCGGCATCAATCTGGTTGCTGGCGGTATCGATTCGGCAGCCACCGCGTTGTACCTGGTTATCTTCAACCACGCGCCAGCCAGCCTTGCTCAATTCATCCTGCATCTGGGTCTTGACGAGAGCAGCATCCTGCGGATGCAAAAACAGCTGTGCCGGCAGCTGCAGGCTCGGCAGATAACGGATCGCCTCGCTGACAATCGGAATCACCAGTTCGGGACGCACGGTCAGCGCCGTTTTCAGCATCGCTTTGGCCAGGTCGAGCGCCAGGTTCAATACATCCTTGGCAATGACTTCATCGGCACGCAAGACTTCCTCGCCCATGTGGGTGGCAAGCTGCTGCAAATTATGCATTTCATCGGCGGCGTCGGCGCGTCCCTGGGCCAGGCCCTCAGTATAGCCTTCCGCCAAGCCCTCGGCATGTCCTTTGGCGCGCGCTTCTTCACGGATCCTGGCCGCTTCCTCGATCGATACCTTGGGTGCAGTTAATGCAGCAGGTGTAGCCGCAGCCGGCCGCGCACTCGGGCGGTTGTCGCCGAATGAATTCATTTCCCAGCGCTGGAAGGGCGTTTGCTGTTCCTTGGGAAGGATGTTAGACATACGCGTCATCTCCCTTTGCGCCTAGCATGATCTGGCCTTCATCGGCCAGGCGACGGATGATCTGCAGAATTTCCTTCTGTTGGGTCTCGACTTCGGACAGGCGAACCGGGCCCTTCGATTCCAGGTCTTCGCGCATCATCTCGGCCGCACGCTGCGACATGTTCTTGAAGAATTTCTCGCGCAGATCCTGGTTGGCACCCTTCAGGGCGACGATCAGCGATTCAGACTGCACTTCGCGCAGCAGGATCTGGATGCCGCGGTCTTCGATATCCATGATGTTGTCGAACACGAACATCTCGTCCATGATCTTTTGCGCCATGTCGCTGTCGTAATTCTTCAGGTTGGTCAACACCGACTGTTCGGTTTCGCTGGACAGGAAGTTCAGGATTTCCGCAGCGGTGCGCACCCCGCCCATCGGCTTTTTCTTGATGTTTTCATTGCCCGATAAAAGCTTGGTCAGCACTTCATTGAGTTCGCGCAGCGCCGCCGGCTGTACGCCATCCAGTGTTGCAATCCGCAGCACCACGTCATTGCGCAGCCGTTCGGTGAAATGATCCAGCACCTCGCAGGCATGGTATCGCTCCAGGTGCACCATGATGGTGGCGATGATTTGCGGATGCTCGTTGCGGATCAGTTCGGCCACCGATTGCGCATCCATCCACTTCAGGCTTTCAATACCGCTCGAATCCCGGGTGCCGAGAATGCGGTTGAGCAGGGAAGCGGCCTTGTCGTCGCCCAGCGCCTTGGTCAACACCTGACGGATATATTCATCCGAATCGACTCCCAGTGCGGACGCCTGCTCAGTCTCGGTGCGAAAGTCATCGAGCACTGCTTCCAGCCGGGTATTGGCCACGCCTTTCATGGTCGACATGGCAGCGCCCAGCTTCTGCACTTCGCGCGGGCCAAGGTATTTCATTACTTCCGCAGCCTCGTCCTCGCCGAGCGCCAGCATCAGGATCGCGCCTTTTTCAATACCTGCATCACTCATTTGTGCCTACCCAATTTTTGACTACATTGGCGACCAGTTTCGGGTCGTCGCGCGCCAATTGCTTGGCGCGGTTTAGATTGTTTTCATAACTGCGCGGCTGGACCATGACCTGGTCGTCGTCGTTTTCTTCCGGTTCATAGGCGACCGCAGGCGGCGGCTTCATGCTTGCGCCGATCCGTGTGATCATTGGCTTTAGGACGGCAAAGAACAGGTACAGCAGTACGGCGACGCCGAGCAAATATTTACCGACATCTTTGGCAGTTTGCAGTGTCTCCGGCTGTTTCCAGATCGGAGTCGGCTCGATTTTTTCCGGCTCCATGCCAGCGAACGGACTGTTGACGACATTCAGTGTGTCTCCGCGGTCCTTGTTGTAACCCATGGCTTCCTTGACCAGATCGGTAATCTGGTTTTTTTCTGCGTCGGTAAGCGGTTTGAAACTGACTTTGCCGGTCTTGGCATCGACTTCGCGCTTGTAATTGACCACCACACCGACCGACAGACGCTTCAAGCCCCCCATTGGCTGCTGCACATAACGGATCGTCTTGTCGACTTCGTAATTGACCGTCATGTCCTTGTGCAGATTGCCGCCTGCAGCGCCAGCCGTGGCACCCGAACCATCGACCGCAGGAGAGGTAAGCGGGGCAGTCGCCGGCGTCGGCGGCTGGTTGCTCAGGGCGCCCGGCACGCCGCCGGTAGTATTGCCGCCATTTAAGGATTCGCTCGATTGCTGGCTGCGTACGGTACCAGCATTCGGTCCCTGGTTCGGCTTGTAGATTTCCGCGGCCTGCTCGCTGTGGGTAAAGTCGACATCGGCGGTCGCTTCGGCACGCACATTGGCGGCGCCGACAATCGGGGTGATGATCGATTCGATCCGTCTGGCGATGCTTTGCTGCAGATCGTGCACATATTTCAGCTGTGTCGGATCGAGACCATTGACGGCGGGCTTCTTGTCGGATTCCGACAGCAGGTTGCCATTCTGGTCGATCACACTGACATTCTTGGGCGGCAGTTCCGGCACGCTGCTGGCAACCAGGTGCACTACGGCGCTGACCTGTTGCTGGTCGAGTGTGCGGCCGGGATGCAGGTTGATCAGGATGGAAGCGGTCGGTTTTTGCTGGTCGCGCACGAAAACCGAGGCTTTCGGCAGCGCCAGATGCACGCGCGCGGCGGCGACAGCGCCAATGGCCTGGATCGAACGGGCCAGTTCACCTTCCAGCGCACGCTGGAAATTGACCTGTTCCAGGAACTGGGAGACGCCCAGCTTCTGGTTTTCCATTAATTCAAAGCCGACATTGCCGCCTTTGGGCAAACCTTGTGCTGCGAGCTTCAGGCGCGCGTCATGCACCTGGGCCGCCGGCACCAGAATGGCGCCGCCACCTTCGGCAAACTTGTAGGGGATGTTTTGCGCTTGCAGGGAGGCGACGATGGCACCTCCGTCGCGGTCGGAAAAATTGGAAAACAGGACACGGTAGTCCGGTTGCTGGCTCCACATCCAGACGCCCGACATGATCGCAATCACGATTGCGACGCCGACCATCAGGAGCATATTGCGTCCGGCAGCAGATTGCGCAAAAGTCATCACATTGGGCGCAATGGCGTTTTCGCCGGCTACTGCCATGATCTGCCTCCCTGGTTGCCGCTAGCTAAAATTGATCGTTTCACTGGATTCCCCAACGCATTACCCTTTTCAGGATTTAGCATATTGTCGGCGCTCGAATGAAATTCAATCCTTGGAATAGAGCAATATTTTCACAGCTTATCAGACCGCTGGATTTTTAGGCGAATGTTAAGGTAGCGCTGTGAAAAGGCGCCACGCCTGGATTGAATGGATGGAACCCTAATGAAAACCACGATGATCGATGCCAGCCGGATTGAAGCCATGATGGCGCAATTGAAGGCCGCTGCCGCCAAGCCGCAGGGTGGGATCAATGCACTGGTGCCAGGCGCCGCCGCCGGCGCCAAAAAAGTCGACTTTGGCGATGCACTGAAGGCATCGCTGGACCAGGTCAACCAAACCCAGCAAAAATCCGAACAACTTGGACAAGCCTTTGTGATGGGGGATGACAAGGTCAGTTTGTCGGATGTGATGATCTCAATGCAAAAGGCGAATATCTCATTCCAGGCAACGGTCCAGGTACGCAACAAGCTGGTGTCTGCCTACCATGACATCATGAACATGCAGGTGTGACCAAAAACCTTGGGTTTGATGATTCCTGATCGATTTCATGCATGTCTTCTCTGCTATGCAGAAGGTCCACTTCCTGCTTCGGCCTCTTCTGCCGCATCCGGCTGACGCAGTCGCACAGCTCATAGAGGAATTCTTGCCTGATCGTTGCCGAATTATTAATTGATTGTTGCTGGATAGTCGACAAGAATTCTTGCCGGTAGTCCGGTTGGCGCAGGTGCCGGATTTATTTCAGCATGCCGCCAGCCTTGGCATTTTGCTCACGCTCGAGCTTGGTGATGTAACGCTGGATAGCCGACAGCATTGCAGGCGGCAATTCAATGAACAGGCAGCCGATGCGGCGCACGACTTTACCGGTCGGCAAAGTAATATCCTGGCAATTGCGTACCTGGAGCGCGGTCACTACCACCGTATTGCCTGGCAAGTGAATCCGGCAATTTTCATAGACCAGGCCAACCGTATTATCCAGCGTTTGTTTGTCATCGATTAGCGCGATCCCACCGCCACTGACGTTTTGCAGCGTCAGTGTGACGGTTTCCGTGCCCAACTCATGCTGGACCGGGATCGTGCAGCGAACCGGATTGCTGATCGGCGTTTGTACCCGATAATATTCACGTCGCTGCAGGCGGATCACGCTGGCAGGAAGTGGCATCTGCAACGCCGGGCGGTCATCGTGCAGGCACTCCGTGACGTTCGCGGTAAAAAACAGGATGCGGATATGATCCAGCACCGTTTCAAACGAAATATTGTCACTTTCGAGAATGCGCCTGTTCATTGCCGGATTGGGTGCGCAATCGATGATCAGGGTGTCGGTATCATCGTCGATCTCCAGCACCGACGTCACCACCGCCTCCGGACTGCCGCTGACCAGCATCGTGATTAATTGCCGTTGTTGCTCAAGCGAGCGCAGCAATGCAATGATTTCCCGCCTCGAATGAATCTGATACGGGCTTAATTCCTGCACTCTGGTGCTATCCGGATTGATGATTGTTCGCATCGCTATTCTAATTTGTGCAGTGGGCTAGGTTCATCGATGGCCACAAAAACCACCTCGAAAGGTGATGCCGGGTATCATACCTTGCCATTGTCATGTTGCGTTGATTCAATATGATATAGCCAAGCCAGCAGTTCCGCCACTGCGCGATACAAGGCCGGGGGAATATGCTGGTCCAGATCGACCTGCATTAACAGCGCCACCAATTCCTTGGATTCATGGACAAAAATCCCATTTTGGCGCGCCCGTGCAATGATTTCCTCAGCGATCAAGCCGCGGCCCTTCGCCACCACTTTCGGTGCGCTCTCACCGGTCAGATAGGTAATTGCCACCGCATTTTGCAGGGCGGAGTTAGGCTTTTCCATGTTGATTCACGATCAATGCTTCCAGCGGCGAACCAGCGGCGCCAAGCGCATCGGCCAGTTCGGCGCCATGGGTACGCAGTAATGCCGCGCTGTCGTCGCTGTTGGTACGCACAAAGATACTGACCCGTTCGCCGACCAGATGAATGGTGGCCGACACGCTGCCCAGCGTCGGCAATTCGAACTTGACTGCACTTTGCCAGGATTCCTGCTCGGGTTGGCCGGGCTTGCTGTCCGGAGCATCGCGGCTGACTTCCCATTCCATTTTTTGCCCTGGCCACAATTCGCCTTGCCAGACAAAGCGCTGAGTCTCGAGCGTGTTTAACTGCGCATTGATCAATTGCGCCGACTGTGGATTGACAGTCTGGGCGACGTGATCAACAAGAGGCTTGTGCATAGCCTCCTGCATCAGATCGGTGAGGGAATGGCCGCTGCCGTTCCACTGCTGGATCAATTTGTTCAGGTGCGATTCGGCAGCCTGTTGCTGCGTCATTGCGTCAGCCCCGGGTTGCAGGAAATTGCCGGTGTGGGCCTGCAATTGCGTCATCAGGTCGGTCAGGGAGCGGCCGCTGCCAGTCCACTGCTGGACCAAGTGACGCAGCAAAGCCGTTTCAGTCGGGTTGGCACCAGCTTGCTCCGGTGCGCCCGCGATCTGTCCGGCCTGCGGTTCGCGCAATAAGGTTGCCAGCGAGCGGCTGCCTGCGGCCCATTCGGCCAGGTGGGATTCGTAAAACAAGCCGCTGACGTCGACCGCATCCTGCAACGCGGCAGCAACCTGAGTCGAGCCGGCGGCAGGTGAGGGCAGTACCGGCATCCGGCCAATCAGGGCAGCCGACGTGCCGTTTTCCAACGACGATTGCAGCAGGCGGTCAATCAGGCGGGCGGCTGAACTCAGAGTTGCGGGTGCGTCGCTGGATTTGAGGTCGGCACTGACACCCAACAGAAAGGTTGGGCGCGGCTGGCGTTCCACCAGTGTCATGGCCAGATCGTCGCCGACTTTGGTACCGACCGGCAGGGACATCTTAGCCGATGTATTGGCGAGGCGCACCAGGAAGCTGCCGTCAGACAGGCGCTCCAGCACTTTTGCCGGTACCTGCTGACCGACTGCGATCTGGTTCAGGCGATGATAGACCTCTTGCCGCGCATCGTCGCTGCTGCCGACCGGGGGCGGCGCTTCGACATAGGCTACGGGCCGTACCGCTGCGATATCGGCCCGAGGCAACATGATCAGCCGCTCTGGTTAGCGCCGTATGCGTTCGACAGCTTGCGTTCGGTACCAGCGCTGTTGATCAGCTGAGACAAATGGGTCATCCAAGGCTGGGTCAGATTGCGGATTTCGCGGTCATCAGCCAGAATTTTCTTGATGATCTTGACCTTTTTTTCGCGCACAACCCCGGTCAACGGCGCTGGCGGCTCGCTGGTACGCAAGGCTTCGACATGGCTTGCGCAACGTGATTCCAGTACCGCCAGCTGATCCCAGTCGCCTTTGCGGGCGGCAGTCAGCATTTGGTCGGTAATGACTGCGACCGTTTCATACAGTGAAATAACTTCATGGCTATTCATCGTGGTCAAGCCTTTACCAATCGGGATGTCTGCGGCATCAGTGAGTCAGGAATCGGGGCGGGTGGTATGTCGCTGGTGGGCACCACAGTGGCAGGTACATCGCCGATGGCTTCCCAGGATTGTTTCAAGTCCTTGAGTAATCCGTAAACTTCATTCAGCATCTCAGGCTGATTATTCAGGTTTGCCTGCACCAGCCGGTTCGTCATGTATTCGTACAGCGCGTCCAGGTTGGCCGCAATGCCGCCGCCGGCGGCCTTGTCCAGACTGGCACGCAAGCCGTTCTCGATGATCGAGATGGCTTTGGAAATTGATTGTCCCTTCGATGGTATGTCGCCGGCTTTCATATTGCTGACGGCAGTCGACACGGCAATCATTGCACCGTCAAACAGCATGACGATCAATTTATGCGGACTGGCAGCTACCACGCCGGTTTCAACGGCGACCTTGGAATAGGCATTTGCTCCGCTACTTATCGTTCCGAACATTCCATATCCCCTTTACTCTATCTTGGGTAAGTTATCCAGCTGTTGCTGCAAGAAGCTGCTGGTTTTAGTCATGCTGGCCATTGCCATATCCAGTGCAGTGAACTGTGCGCGATAACGCTTTTCAATATTCACCAAGCGTTCACTGATGCGCTGTTTTTGCTGGTCTAAGCTTTTGAGTGTGGCATTGATGCCATCGGTGCGGGAGTTGATCGGGCCAGTACTTTCGAGCATCGAGTCGACCAACTTGTCGAACTGATATGCATACCCCTTCGAGAAATTGATCGTCCCGCGGGCACCGATGCTGCCGCCGGTAATCAACAGCTTCAATCCTTCGGCTGGCGAGCCGGCGACACCGGTCAACGCCTGGCCGGAGCCAGTTGCCGCGACGCCATTGAGCGTTCCGGCGATATCCACGCCGGCATTGGTGGTCGGTGTCGCGCCCATCAGGGTGGTCTGGCCGTTACCGCCGGTAACCGAGGCATTCGACGCAGAGCCGTATTTGTTCGAGAGGATTGTCAATACACCGGCCGACTCAGTGACCTTGACCGATGCGCCAGCGGCTGACAGGGTGGACGCGCCATTGATTTTGGCTTGCACTTCTGCCGCCAGCGCAGCTGCGTTGGCATACACCGCTTGCGACAAGGTAATGCTGGTGGTAACGCCATCCACCTGCACCTGCAGCGTATCGTTGCTGGCATCAATGGTCAGTGCTGCGGCAGATTGTCCAATGGAGGAGCCCTGTGTCGCCAACTGAGTGACATTGAGCGCATACGAGCCGACCGTGGTTTTTGCAGCACTGCCGGTGTATGTCACCAGACTGTCGCTGGTCTTGCCGACTGCGGCAAACAAGCCGGCAATATCGGAAAAATTGCTGTCCATTGCCTTTTGCAGCTTGCTGCTGTCTAACGCCAGCGTACCGTTTTTCTGTACCGCGACGCCCACTTGTGACAGCAGGGTATAGGCACCGGCGTCGCCGCCCACAGCTGTTGTCAGTATGCCGCGCAACTGGGTCTGAATCGTGCGCACGGTGGCGTCGCCATTCAGGATCGCGCCCTGTTTAGTGGTCGCGTTGTACGATGACAAATCCGTCAATGTCTGGTTGATCTGATTGTAGGCCTGCACAAACTGGTTGACGGACGAGGTGACCGCAGCAGTATCGCGGGTAACGGTAATGTTGGTCGGGCTGCCGGCATTGGTTTTTGCCAGCGTCAGCGCCACGCCTTCGATCACGTCGGTCACGGTATTGGTGGTCTTGCTTATCGCAATACCATCCACCTTGAACTCGGCATTCTGGGCTGTGACTGTCTCGGAAAACCCCTGGCCGGCAGGTGCGGCGGCCGGGTCATGGTTCAACAGGGTACCCAGCGCGGCATCGCCCGTGACAGAAATTTTCATGCTGCTGGTCTTGCCGGTCGTCGCTTCAGTCAGCACCAGACGATAAGGTGATGTCCCGCCATCGTTGACTATCGAGGCGGAGACACCGATATTGCCCTTGTTGATCGCATCGCGAATACCTGCCAGCGAATTATTGGTGCCGTCGATCGTGATGGTCTTGCTGCCAATGCCACTGCTGGCAAAGCTGGCGCCGGTGTATTTTCCCGTCGTGCTGTTGAAAGAGCCTGCGCCGATATCGATGGTGCCGAAGTCAAATGTGATCGTACCCACACCGATCTCGGTGCTGGCACTAGCTTGGCCGGCGGACGCCAGCTTTTGCGCCTGGGCCAGTTTAGTGACTTCCAGCGAATAGGTGCCAGGCTTGGCAGCAGACGAGCCACTGGCCGACACGATGGTGGCGTCAGCCGCAGACACTTTGACTGCTTGAAATTTGCTGGATTCGGAGAGGCCCTTGACTGCAGTCTGAAATGCCGCCAGTGCCCCTTTCAGGTTGCCGATGGCAGACAGCTTGGCTTGGTTCGTCGCCTCTTTCCTGCTGAGGGACATCAAAGGCTGTTGCTCAATTGACATCAATTGGCTGACGATGCCATTAATGTCGAGATTCGAGCCGATGCCGGGTGAAGAGAGAGCCACGTGTGCCTCCTGCGGAAAAATACACTGTACCTGATTATCGGCAGTTTTAAAGCCGACTTTAGACGGTCATTTCCACGTCTATTTCGTTATTTCTCGCTTTTTCACCTCAAGCTTTTTGCTTGATTAGCAATCCGGCAGCCATCTGGTCGAGCGCCTTGGCCATGGCCAGGGTTTCCTCGTTTGGAATTTGCCGCAAGACTTCCTTGGTTTTTTGATCGATGACCTTGACGATGGTGCGGTTACTGTCGGAATCGATCGTGAATTCCAAGTTTTGCGATTGCTCCTGCATTGCCTTGTTCAGACTGCGGACTGCCTGAGCAACTTCGGCCAGCGTCGGCGCAGGAGCGGCTTGCCGCACTGCGTTGATCGTTTCAACAGGCGTTGGTTTGGCGGCGGCAACAGGGGCCGGGGCGGTTGATTTCTGTAATGATGCCGGTGCGGCCGGAACGGCGTTGCCAGTTGATTGGATATCCATGATTGCCTCCCTAAAGGGCAAAAACCCGGCCGATGAAACGGCCGGGTTGCTACGGTCAAACTAAGGTCGATTAGCCGCGCAACAGGGCCAGTACGCCGTTTGGCAGCGAGTTGGCTTGGGCCAGCATCGCAGTACCGGCTTGCTGCAGGATCTGACCGCGGGTCAGGCTTGCGGTTTCAGAAGCGAAGTCGGCGTCTTGGATCCGGCTACGTGATGCAGACAAGTTCTCCGAAGTCGTTTGCAGGCTGGTAACCACCGAGCTGAAGCGGTTCTGGATCGCACCCAGTGTAGCGCGGGAGCTATTCACAGTTGTCAGGGCTGCATCGATGGTGGCCAAGGCTGCTTGTGCACCGGCGGCTGTGGTCAGGTTCAGCGAAGAGACACCAGCGCCTGCGGTTGCGGTTGCAGCGTTGGCACTTGCAGCAGTACCGACGATCGCTACCGTTGCCTGTGTGCCGCCGATGGTGATGCCAGCTGCCGAGCTCGAGGACAAGTTGACCTTGCCGTAAGTGGTGGCAGTAGTTGCACCGGAACCGGCGGGAGTACCTGCAGTGATATCGATATTGCGGCCATCGGCTGCAGTCAGCGTGTAGGTTGCGCCGCTAACAGTAGCGGTCACGCCGGTTTGCTCGCTCTTGGCATTGAACGCCGCTGCGATTTCGCTGGCGCCGACTGCTGCAGTGGTAGAGGCAGTACCGGAGACGGTCACGCCATTGACGGTCAAGCTGAATGCGCCGCCGGCAGTGGTTGCTGTGTTAGTCAGGGTGGTGGCGACTACCGAAGCTGTAACGCCGGTCTGGCCGCTGACTGCATTGATTGCGTTGGCTTTGGACAGAGCGCTGGCATCTGCACCTGTAGTCGATACGCCGTCAGTCACCGATGCGCCGACGTTGAAGCCGTTAAGAGTTACGCCGCCTGCAGTCAATGCGGTGCCAGTGATGGCGCCACCGGTCAATGAGGTGCTGTAGCTGGAAGCGGAACCGACACCCAGCGAGCTCGATTTTGCACTGGCAATCTGGGAAATCGTGACGCGGTCGTTCGAGGTGTTGTTAGCGCCAACTTGGAACGATTGAGCCGAGAACGAGCCGTCGAGCAGTTTGACGCCGTTGAATTGCGAGCTGGAGGCAACGCGGTCGATTTCAGAAATCAGCTGCGATGCTTCGTTGTTCAGTGCAGCGCGGTCGGAAGCGCTGTTGGAAGCGTTCGAGGACTGGACAGCCAATTCACGAATACGCTGCAGGTTGTTACCGATCTGGGCCAGATCGCCTTCAGCAGTCTGCGCCAGGGAAATGCCGTCGTTGGCGTTACGTGCTGCCTGGTTCGAGCCGCGGATCTGGGAAGTCATACGCTCGGAAATTGCCAGGCCGGCGGCGTCGTCTTTGGCGCTGTTAATGCGCAAGCCGGAAGACAGGCGTTGCAGGGAAGTGGCCAATGCGCCCTGGGAAGATGTCAGGTTACGCTGAGCGGTCAGTGACGAAATATTGGTATTGATATATGCAGCCATGGTAATTCTCCTTGAAGGGTCTGTTGGTTCCGGCTCACGTACTTTCAACGCTGGTTTGCTGCCGTTTTCACGTCAATTCAAACTGCTGTTGTTAGCTTTATCGGGCGGTACTGGAAAAAGTTTAGCCTTGCTACAAAGTTTAATTTTTTTTCCAGTCTCGCTCGATTCATGAGTCAGACAACTCTTTGTCGGTCGTTGGTCGAAATTTCTTTAAGGTAATTATTGTAATTTTTGTCGAAATATTCTTTAAAAATGCCCTTCAGTTTTTCGAAATGCGGCCGTGTAGGGCGACCGCAGCACAATAAGCTTAATGGCAAAAAAATAAATTTTAGCCATGAAAAAAACTGAAGCGAGGGATAGATATGACACTCACCGTGGTTGTCAATGTGGCCATAAAAGAGAAAAAAGCCTGCTTTACAACCGCTTATGCAAGGGTGAGTTATGTTTGATCATGCCGAAATAATAAGAATTTGTGCTCAATGCATCTTGCAATTAACAAGTGATACGCCGTTTGTGGTCAATTCATCGATTTGTTAAAAAGAGCGACGCCGTTGTTGGTCAATGCATCTATCTATTAATAGTACAGATGCCGATTGTGGTTAATGCGTCTATTGATAAGACAGACCCCATTTGTGGGTAATGCATCTATTAATAAGACAGACACCGTTTTACCCCTCATATTATTGCCTCGCTCCTTGGATAGACATAGTATATTTCCCACTTCAAGAGGATTTAACTGCTTATTCCAAAGGGCCATGACAAAAATCCCGCTCCTGATTCCTTCCATGCCGACGGTCGATCAACTCGTGCCCTGGTTGCGTCGCATTGATGATGCGCGCTGGTATACCAATTTCGGACCATTGGTCAATGAATTCGAACTACGCTTGCTGGAGACTTTTCCCGCGGTTGACAATCTTTCTCTGGTAACGGTCAGTAGCGGCACGACCGGCCTTGAACTGGCCCTGTTAGCGCTGAATTTGCCGCAAAACAGCCGGGTGCTTGTACCTTCATTTACGTTTGTGGCAACTGCAACTGCAGTGCTGCGGGCTGGCTTGACGCCGGTAGTCGTCGATGTCGACCCAAGAACCTGGCTGCTGACACCGGACATCGCCTTGTCAGCGTTAAAATCAATCCGCTTCGACGCAGTGATGCCGGTGTCGACCTTCGGTTGCCCGCAGCCGACCGCGTGTTGGGATCGTTTTATCGACGACACCGGGATCCCCGTCGTTATCGATGCGGCCGGCGCGTTAGGTAATCAGGCTGCAGGAAAACAAGTAACAGTGGTTTTCAGTTTGCATGCGACCAAGGCGCTCGGTATTGGTGAGGGAGGTGTTGTGGTGTCAGCCAATCATGAATTGGTGCAGCGTATACGGCGCCTCAGCAATTTCGGCATCAATCCGCAAAACGGCATATCCGAGCATGCCGGCAGCAATGGCAAAATGAGTGAATACCACGCCGCCGTCGGATTGGCTGCGCTGGAAGAGTGGCCGACGCTTCAGCAGCGACGGCGCGACATCATGCAGACTTACCTTGCCGCCCTACAAACCATGTGTCCAGAGGTGGTTTTGCAGGACAAGCCTAAGGCCGGCATATATTCAGTGCTGGCACTGCTGCTTCCGGAACGGGCCAAGTTTGCAGAAGTTGCTGCCTGTCTGGCTGAGGACGGTATAGAGACGCGCCGATGGTATGCACCTCCAATCCATCGGCAGCCCTGCTTTACGCAGGTGCAAACGACCGGCAGGATGGAGGTGACCGATGCAATTTCATCGAGAATACTTGGTGTGCCATTTCATTTGCAAATGACACCAGGAAAAATCGATTTTGTTTGCAACAAGCTTGCCGATGCAGTGCGTTATTCCATTTCGCATAGCGAACAGGCCTGAGCTGTGGAATGTACTGAATGATGAAATGGCGAAAATTGGGGAAAATTTTTGATCCCACGAAATTCAAGCTAGCCAATGAATGCGTGCAATTTGCGCAAGCCCCCCAAGTGGCTGTTTTTGATGATTTCGTACGAATCTATTTCTCGACTCGTGCAATCGACAAGAGCGGAAAATACTTAAGTCATATTGCTTTTGTCGATATGAAAAAAAATTTCAGCGACATCATTACCGTATCAACTCACACGGTCATCGAACTTGGTAAGCTCGGTTGTTTCGACGAGCATGGCATTTTTCCGATGAACGTCGTGCGTCACGGGGATCTGATGTACGGTTATACATCCGGCGTAAACAGAAGAATTTCTGTGCCGGCAGATGGCGCGATTGGACTGGCTATCAGTCGCGATAACGGTTTCACTTTTCAACGTGTCGGAGATGGGCCGGTGGTTGGCGCATCGTTGCATGTGCCTTGTCTGGCGGTTGATCCGTTTGTCAAAATTTACCAGAATACCTTTCATATGTGGTACGTGTTTGGCATTGGCTGGAGGCAGCGCACGCCGGACACAGCGCCGGATCGGATTTATAAAATCGGACATGCGGTCTCATCCGATGGCGTTAGCTGGGTAAAGGAAGATGCAAGGCAAATCATCCAAGACCGGTTGGGAAGCGATGAATGCCAGGCATTGCCGACCGTGATTGAGATCAATGGCCGTAGCCACATGTTATTTTGCTATCGACAGTCTTCAGATTTCAGGAAAAACAGGGATAGAAGCTATCGAATTGGCCATGCCTATTCCGATGACCTAATTCATTGGACACGAGACGATGAAAGCCTATCTATTGACGTGACAGAAGATAGCTGGGATTCAGACATGTTGTGTTATCCCCATGTATTCGAATGCGAGGGAAAAGTGTACATGCTCTATAACGGTAACGAATTCGGTCGCTATGGTTTCGGACTCGCAGTTCTTGACTGATTCGTACTAGCTGGTGCAGTGAAAATTGCCAATATGGCTATTGTTTTTAATGACAATTCGCTCAACCTTTATAAGATGTTTCTTGGAGTGCTAGATGGGCGATGCATCGAAGATTGTCGGTATCATGCAGCCTTACTTCTTTCCTTTTTTCGAACAGTTCCGGCTGATTGCCGCCTGCGACCTTTGGATCGTCTTTGATACTCCCCAGTTTTCACGCAAATCCTGGATCAATCGCAACCGCATTCTCAATCGCGATAAGGGCTGGACTTATCTTTCGATTCCTGTCCAGCATAGGGGCTTGGGAACACCGATCAAAGATGCGCTGATTGCTACTAATCAGGATTGGCGGGCTCAGTTAATGGATAAGCTCAAGGTTTATCAAAAAGAAGCACCTTTCTACATCACCGTATGCGATCTTGTAAGGGATGCACTGGCACCAAATCACGAAACCATTGCGCAGGTCAATACTGCAATCCTACGAGTCGTGTGTCATTACCTGAAAATCACTACCCCAGTCCAGTTGGCATCAGAATTGGCATTCGATTTACCAGAACGTTGCGCCCCTGGCGAATGGGCATTGCACATTTCCAAGAACCTGGGCGCCACGGAATACCGAAATGCCGCCGGCGGCACGGCTCTGTTCGATGAAACGCTTTACGCAAAAAACGGCATTCGTCTGAGCTTTCATGAGCACTGTGCACGAAGCTATGCTACCGGTAGCTTTGAATTTGTCAGTGACTTGTCGGTAATCGACTGGATGATGTGGAATGATCCAGACGTTTTGCGCACTTGGCTAGCCTAGCCAGAATGAAAATAACGCAATTTAGTCCCGACAGAATTGCGGCAGACAGCTCTACAAAGACGGTGTATGACCGGTTAATTCAGCGATGCCAAAACCCTCACGGCCAAACACATTGCCGCAGTAGAAGAGGAATATCCGGCCATCCAGTTCAATGGCTTGGGACGAACACATCATCTGTGAATCCCATCCTGATTCCGACACATCGATCCCAACCTGCGCATCATCACGTTGCCATCTGATGAGGTCGTCGGACCATGCATATCCCAATCGATATGCCGATGCCGGGTCTGTCCGAAATCCAGTCGGTTTGCGATATGCGAAAACTGCATGCCATTTACCGTCAAGTAAGAACGGCGAGAAAACATCCTGGCATTCATCTTGCGCCAATGTCGGAACGATGGGAATGCCATCCCGGTTCCAGCTTATGCCATCGTCTGATGTCGCATGTGCAATTTGAAATACAGCCTCCGGTTTTCCTTCATCGCATAGCCATTTCGTACCTGTCATGTACCACATGTGCCACCGATCGCCGATGATGCGAACCAGCGGCGTATTGACTAAATAAGGCTCGTTCAGGGTCAATCCGAAAATCGGCCCCGCACTGTATTTTTCAAAAGTGTTGCCGCCATCTCGGCTGACAGCCATGCCAATGTCTACCGTATACGGAACCGACGACATCCGCGTCCACCCGGTGTAATACAAATAGACCAAATTGTCATGACGCACGACACTGCAAGGCATGATGCCAAATTCGTCGAAACACCCCAATCCTCCTAACGGTATAAGGGGCGTATCTGAAATGCCGACAATGCGGGTTAGGTTGTCCCGCGCCAGATCGACGTAGCCGGGATAGGAGACATATTGCCTGTCCATTCCACGTTGAGGGCGGCATGAAATGTAGACGCGCAACGTTTTTTCATCCAGAACAAAGGGAGTAGGACACTGTGCATACTCCTGCATCCACGCATGCGGTTGACTGAGCGTCGGATTAAATATATTACCGAGTTTCTTCCACGAAAACATGCATTTTCCCTGTGATAATGAATTTGTTTGCCGTAGCTTGAAACGCGCTGTGCAGCCAAAAGCGAGTAGTGCAGCCTCACTCAGGCTGAGTGCCGCGTCATTTTTTTCTGTTGCCAATAGCCGGCATTCGGGTCATTCTGATAAACGCTTGACTGTCCAGACGGAATTTATCTGTACCCGGAGCAACAAACACACTGCGGTCCGGGGCACACTTGAGAATCAGCGTGCCAGCGCCTAGAAAGCAATCCCTACCAATCGATAATTCACCACCGATCGTAGCGTTCAGTCCAACAAAAGAGCGTTCGCCAAGATCGACCAAACCACCCAGAGTCGCCCCTGCCGCCAGCCAGCAATGATCCTGAATGACTGAATGGTGACCAATCAGCACGTTATTCCATATCGAGACATTGCTGCCGATGCTGACACCCGGTTGAATCCCAACGCCGTCAAGAATCAGGCAGTTTTCTCCGATCTCAAGCCAGGGCCCATGATCGGCACGGGGGCTGACATAACTGATCAGCTTATAGCCTTTTGCTTTGGCTTCCTCGCATTTCCTGGCCCTGACCGAATTGAGTTCGTGATAGCCGATTGCGACAAACATGGCGACAGCTTCGGGTGGATAATGGCGCTCAATCTCTTCGAAGGCCAGGACCGGAACACCGCAATGCGTGCGCTGATCATCGCTCTTATCGCTTAACCACTGGGCATCGCATGTAAATGCCACCACTTGATACTCGTTATCACGAATGAAATGGTGATATGCAACATCGGAAATCTTGCCAAGTCCAAAAATAATCAGTGGTTTCATCGCTTGCATTCTTCTCTTTCGCCAGTTTGGCGTTCTAGCAACAATAAAGTTGTATTACTGTTATCGATACCCGCTTCGTGACGAATTATCGCTGGTGCGCTACTCAGCGTCTGCAATTAAAAAAACTGATGCGGGACAAAAATTAGGACAACGAAGCTTGTGTTCTGGTGGACTTCTATATTTTCAAGTGCCGATAGGCGAATTGGCGACTAGAAGTATCGCCATCAAGTGCATTTGATATATTAAGGTGAATCCATTGTGTGATCAAGACGGTTTTCGTGACCATAAGCTTCAATCAACAGCCGAAAAATGCCCCTATCTTCGCTTTACGGTAACGATATTTGTAGGCACACTACGGACAATTGCGGCTGTGGATTCATTGCGCTAAATTTTGTCCAGCTTAGGAGGGAGCATGCGCTCCGGAGAAGAAAATTTTTATGTCGACCCATGTACTCAAGAAGCCTTGACCTTGTCAGACGCGGTCAGGGAAGGCGACGAGATCGTATCGGGCGTCTTGCATAGTTCGTCCGGCCATCACTTCGAGATTCGTAACGGCATTCCAAATCTAGTCTATCCATTCCAATTGTCGAAGGCTGATCGTGAGGCATTACAGCAATCGGAAGAGCGGGTCGAGGGTTACGACCGCTACTTGCCGTTGACCTTCAGTACTTATGGCGAAGATGAGACTGAGGTACGCAATGCGATGGTCGACAAGCTGGGGCTGCGCTCGGGTGCTGTCGTGCTGGAGATTGCCGCCGGTACTGGCCGCGATTCGGAAATCATTGCACAGCGCCTGGGACCTGACGGCAGGCTCTACATCCAGGATCTGTCGCCGTCATTCCTGTGCAAAAATATCGAACGTATGCGCAGGGCGCCGGCGCAGGTTGAACCGGCGTTAGCCAATGGCTACTACCTTCCATTCGCTGATAACAGCTTTGATGCCTGCTTCTCCTTTGGCGGAATCAATGCATTTGGCGATATCAAACGTGCCTTTGCTGAAATGGCCCGCGTTACCAAGCCGGGCGGCAAAGTGGTGGTAGGCGATGAAAATATGCCGCCGTGGCTGCGCGACACGGAATTTGGCCGCATCCTGATGAACTCCAATCCCGAATTCGTTTATCCCCTGCCGTTGGACAAGCTGCCAGTCGAGGCACGCAAGACCCGCCTGGAATGGATTATTGGCGGTGTTTTTTACGTCATCGATTTTGAGGTAGGCGAGGGTGAACCGAAGGCGGATTTTGACTTCCCGATTCCTGGCGTGCGAGGTGGCACGCACCGCACGCGTTACTATGGCCAGCTGGAAGGCGTAACAGCAGAAGCCAAGCGAATGGCGTACGAGGCACGGGCCAAAACTGGTAAGAGCATGCACCAGTGGCTGGAAGATGTGGTGCGTGAGGCCGCCAAACGTGACATGGGTTTGAAATGAGCGTTTCGCATTCATGAAAAACCTTAAGGACACGAACGTGACACTGGTTTTCCCGGCTGTCAACCAGGCGGCCGTGGCGTATCTGAATGCCGCAAGGCAGACCGGAGAGCGCACTGTCTGTGCCGCTTCGGTGGTAAGCGACGACGTTGGCGCGGAATGGGGAGGAGTCATGCAGCTTCCCTCCATTTATGATGACGATTTTCCACAGAAATTTTTGTCGTTGGTACAATCGCATTCAATCGGCCGAATATTTTGTCCGGTTGCCAGCGTGCATGACTTTATGCGGCAATTCATTATTGCGCATTGTCTCGACATTGAAATGATCGGGCAGTCGCCGATTCGACAGCAGGTAGAGCAGCATCGCCAGTTGATCGCACGGGCCCGCAGATTTTTTCCATTCGTTGAACTTTGCGCCGACGGCGCGCCCAGTCTGTCACTGCTGGAAGTGGCCGGCATGTTGCGGCAGACATCGTTGATTTATGGCGAGTCCAATGATGACAAGCTGACCGCCATGATGGGCGTTGCCGCTAGTGCGCCGGCCGGGGATGTGCTTGAAATCGGCTCTCTGATGGGAAGATCGGCCTCGGTATTGCTGTATCTTGCCTGGTACTATCGTATCGGACCCGTGCTGACAATCGATCCTTGGATGCCCGGTAACGCGATTCAGCGGCAATCGTCAGATTCGATTCAGACCTTGGTGGGCGAGTGGGATTTCGATGTATTGAGTGATGGCTTCTTCATCAACATGGTACCGTTTCGTGCTGATGACCATGCGCATCTTCGCTTGCCCTCCGAAACTGCTTTCGAAATTTATGCGCGCGGTGAGCCGATTTTGTCGGCCCGGGCATGCCAGGTTCCATACTTGCGTAACATTGCATTCATTCATATCGATGGCAATCATGATTATGAATGTGTCAAACAAGATTGTGAGCTGTGGTTAGGAAGAATGCTGCCGAAATCATGGTTGATTCTGGATGATTATATCTGGGCGCACGGTGACGGTCCCTATCGTGTGGGTAATGAATTGGTGCTGGGCCAAGCTGAGCGGATTGAGCAAGCGTTTGTATGCGGGAAAGCGCTGTTTGTAAAGTTCCGGTAAATTAATTTCAAATAGAATTATCCGACATGTCCATTGAAAAAATCCTTGCTGATGCTTTTATGTTGCCTGAATCCACTGTCGTGGATGCGCTGGAATTACGCGCAATTCCAGCATGGGATTCATTGTCGCACATGATGCTGATTGCCGGCCTTGAGGAACATTATCGGATCGAATTTACAGGCGACGAGATAGCGGACATGGAAACAGTCGGCCATATCAGGCTTGCGCTGCAAGGCCATGGTGCTGCGGTATGAATCTCGCCAGCGCCAATATTTTACTGACCGGAGGCGGCCGCGGTATCGGGCGTTTCCTGGTGGAGCAACTGGCGGCCGAGTCAGCCAATGTTTTTGTGCTGGAGCGAGACGAAGCCCTGTGCAATGAACTGCGCGCATCGAATGGAGGCGGGGGCGGCAATGTTTATGCTTACCCATGCGACGTCGCTGATGCTGATGCGGTGGATGCCGCTTTGAAGCAGGTAGTTGATACAGGCTTTGAGCTCGACGTGCTGATCAATAATGCCGGCATTATTCACAGTGAACCCCTGGTGAACATGCTTGCGCGTGGCGACCGGGTGCATTCCCGCGAGTCGTGGCGCCGCGTCATGGCAGCCGACCTCGACTCGGTATTTTTTGTTACCAGCCGCGTAGTTGACCGGATGCTGGCCAAGCGTCGCAAAGGGGTGATCATTTCCATCAGCTCCATCGCTGCCAACGGCAACCCAGGTCAAACAGCCTATTCCGCGGCCAAGGCTGGCGTCAATGCGATGACTTGCACTTGGGCCAAGGAGCTTGGTCCAATGGGCTTACGTTTTGCAGCGATCGCGCCTGGCTTTCTGGATACACCGTCAACCCGTGAGGCATTGAGCGAATCCGTTTTAATTCGTTTGCAGCAACAGATACCATTACGTCGCCTGGGCAATTTAGAAAGTATCTTTCTCTCAGTTCGACACATCATTGAAAACGATTACCTGACTGGCACGGTGCTGGAGGTAGACGGTGGCTTGGTCATTTAGGCAGTATCGCTGACCATGACATACATCTCTAATCTTGGCCTCGCCTTCCAGGAAATAGCCAGTCAGTACGCCCATCGCACTGCGTTACATTATCCAGCGACTGGGGAAAGAATCAGTTATCGTGATCTTGCCGCCATGGCAGACCGAGTTGCGGCCTTGCTGTGGGCCAAAGGCATGCGACAAGGGCAGGTTGCAGCCTTTTTTCATGACAAGTCGCCTGCTGCCTTTGCCGCGATGCTGGCCTGCTTGCGGCTTGGAATTATCTATACCAATTTGGACCCCGACAGCCCTTGGGAACGGCAGCGTAAAATTCTTGCCACATGCGCGCCTCGCCTGATCGTTAATGCCTTTCCAGAACTGCCGTATGCATCGGCACTGGCAGCCGACGGCTTTTTAAATGTTTTAAATTTGCACGACCTTTCCGACCCGGCCTTGACCGAGCCATTGCCGGACTGTAGCGTCATTCCTGGCAGTGCGCCGGCCTATATCATGTTTACGTCCGGATCTACCGGCATGCCCAAGGGCGCGGTTATTTCTCATGCTAACCTGCTGGGGTTCATCGCATGGGGGAGGGACCGGTTCGACATCAAGCCCGACGATGTACTGTCTAATGTGAATCCGATTTATTTCGATAACTCGGTATTTGATTTTTATACTGCCATCTTTTGTGGTGCCGCGATGATACCGGTGGCGCCCGAACAGGCGCGCGATACGCGATTGCTGGTACGCCTTATCAACCAGGGCGGTTGCACTGTCTGGTTTTCAGTTCCTTCACTACTGGTTTATCTGTTGACGACGCGGGCAATGACTGCGTCGGATTTCCCTTTTGTGCGCAAAATAATTTTCGGGGGTGAAGGATTTCCAAAGCATAAGCTTCGACAGCTTTATGATCTTTTCGGCAGTCGCACAACGCTAGAAAATGTATACGGTCCTACCGAGTGCACCTGCATTTGTTCCGCGCACGCGATTGGCGATGTTGACTTTGACGACATGCAAAATCTCGCCACCCTCGGCCAGTTGGCGCAGAATTTTGACTATGAAATCCTGCCTCAAGATGACACTGACAAGGATTTTGGCGAGCTATTCCTGCGCGGTCCACAGGTGGGACTGGGCTATTACAATGATCGTGAGCGCACTGCCCGGGCATTTATCCAGAACCCGCTGCATGCAAGGTATGCCGATCTCGGCTACCGAACCGGTGACCTGGTGCGGCGCGATGCGCGCGGCTTTTTACACTTCAAGGGGCGAGCAGACTTCCAGATCAAGCATATGGGATACCGCATCGAGCTGGAAGAGATTGAAGCCGCTATCGGTACTGTACAAGGCGTCAAGGAGTGTGCAGTCCTCTACCAAAAGGCGGAGAATGGATTTGGCCAAGTAATCGCGTTTGCCGCCTTGAGCACTCCCTTGACTTCGGAAGAACTATTGCATCAGGTTGCTGCCATCGTGCCGCCTTATATGCTGCCAAGGCAGATGAAGCTACTTGATCTTCTCCCTAAAAATGCCAATGGCAAGATCGACCGTGTCGCATTGCAATCTCTTGCTGCACCAATGTGAGGCGAGGCATTAGTCGTTGCTATAGGCATCGGCTAGACTTGCGAATCGAATTCTTGGCTTGATGCGGCAGCCGTATGTCAATGGCCAGCATTAGGGCTGGCTTGCAATCCCAGTCGATCCATTCAATGCTTGCCTGTTCATCCATTGGATGATTCGTCGGTGCCTTGTTGCTGGCACCATCGGGACCACATATCGCGTAGCGCCTGTTCAACGCCGCGGGTAATGATGATTGGGTCCGGCATTAAGCCCGATGAAATCCGTTCGCGTAATCCTCGTCTTACTTCATTTAATTCCGGCAATGCATGGGCCCACTTCACTGCAAGCGATAGGTATTCACTGGTGCTGGCCGTAACAAATTCCGGCAGGCCTGCTCGCTTCATTAAGGCACTGCCCACGCGTGACACGACGTTCTCACCCTGCAAAGTAATGACCGGTACGCCCATCCACAGCGAGTGGCAGGTCGTGGTGCCCCCATTATATGGAAACGGGTCGAGTGCCAAGTCAATCTGGTGATGCAATGTCAGGTAATCAGCCAGCGGCATCGTCGGTTGCAGCAGCAGGCGATCGGCGGAAACGCCATGCCGAGCAAACATGTCGATTAAATTTCTCTGAGTTTTTTCATTGCCGGCGTTGCCGAGCATTAGTACTCCGTTGGGTACCGCAGCCAGGATTTGAGCCCACAGCTCGACCACGCTTCGATTGAGCTTGGCCAGATTGTTCAGCGAGGCGAAAGTAAACCGTTCGCTGCTCAATGCCGGCAGCTGGTTAATATCCGGACTGTTGGCCGGAGACTGATAAGACGCGCCAAGGGGCAGACGAATCAGTTGCTCAGTATGAAATTGCTCAGTCTGCCCCGATGGATCAGAAAATTCATCGGTAATCCGATAATCGATGGCGGCAAGACCGGTTGTGCCGGCATAACCGATCCATGTCGCTTGTACCGGTGCCGGCTTGCGGGCAAATGTCAACAATCGGTGATGTGCGGTATGGCCGGACAGATCGATCAGTATATCAATGCCGTCGCTGCGGATTTGCTCGGCAAGGCGGTCATCCGACATCGCAACGCACGGTATCCAGTGATCAGCATAAGACTTGATGCGGTCGGTGAAGCTGTCATGCTGCGCATGGTTATAGTAGCAAAACACTTCAATTAGGGATTTGTCATGATGGGCAAGCATCGGTTCAAAGAAAAATGCGACCGGATGATTGCGAAAATCTGCTGAAACATAGCCTATTTTCAGGCGCTTTTCAGGATCGTGGAGATTGTCATGCCGTGGCCAGTGCGGCTTGAGCGGCGTTTCAAAATGTGATGCAAAACGCAGATGTTCGGTGAATATTTGCTGCGGGGTCAGGGTCGGTGAGTATTGTTGCGTAAGCAGTATATTGCTGTGGATTATTTCCGCATTTGGTTCCAACAAAAGCGCTTTCTGGAAACAAGTCACTGCTTCCTCTAAATTGCCTTGATCCTTCAGCGCACTGCCCAAGTTATTGTATAACTTGAAAAAATCTGGTTGCAGCTCAACCGCCTTACGGTAATTCAAAATGGCTTCGTCTCGCATGCCTTTATTGAGCAGGGCATTGCCCAGGTTGCTTAGTGCTTCAACAAAGTCAGGCGCAAGTGTTAGCGCGTTTTCCAGGCAAATAATCGCTTCATCCACCCGGCCCAGTTCCATCAGCACACTGCCGAGATTATTTAATGCCAGCACCAAGTTAGGTTGCAGCGCCAGCGCATTGCGATAGCAAATGATCGCGTTTTCCAGCTCCCCTTGTTCTTTGAATGCATTGCCCAGATTATTGTGCGCCAGCGGATAGTCAGATTTCAGTTCAAGTGCCTGCCGATAGCTGGAAACTGCCTCATCCAGTCGATTGAGCGCATGATAGGCAGAGCCGAGATTGCAATAATAATCGGCATTATCCGGGTAGAGCCGAATGGCTTTATTGATGTACTCGATTGCCTGCGCATGCTTACCCGCCTGATAGGAAATCACTCCTAGCAAATGCACGGCATCGGCATTGCCCGGCATTTTCTTGTAAATTGCTTCAGCTTTTTGCAAGCGGCCGGCTTGATGATGTTGAATCGCAAGTTGCAGCTGTGGGGAATTGACTGGTTGTGGCCTTGACTTATTCATGCCATCTGTCTTCGTATCTGGATATATACAGTTTTAAAGGCTTGGCAGCGCATGAAATAATGCCGATGGCTGCTTTGCTCATGTGAAACGGAAGGGTCTATCCTGCCGGATAGCGCAAGCTTGCGTCAAGCAATGTCTATTGCCATGTTCGTTATCGGAGCCCACGGTGCTTATTCTTCAATTTTGCAGCAAGAATTGGGTAGCCTGCCAACAGTTGAACTGAAAACATTATTCAGCCGCGACCACCCGGTTTTTACCGGCATGCTTGGCCTTGTACAAGGCATCATCGGCGCGCTTGATCAAGACTGTTTGCTCTTCTCCGGGCTGGCGCAATGCCACGCCGGCACTGAAGGTAATTAACAGGCGTTCATGCTTGTGCATGAAAATACGCTTGGTTAATTCGCGCTGGACCCGTGTTACTGTCTGCACCGCTGCTTCTAGACTGGTATCAGGCAACAGCATCAGAAATTCCTCCCCGCCGAAACGGGCGATGACATCCATCGTGCGCAGCGTATCCTTGATCACTCGCACCAGATGAATCAGGGCCTGGTCGCCGGTGATATGACCATAAGTGTCATTGAGACGCTTGAAGTCGTCCAGGTCCAGCAATGCAATGCACAACGGCGTCTTGCGGCGGTCGGCCCGTGCGACTTCACGTTCAAATACATCATCTAAACCGCGCCGGTTCAGGCTGCCGGTCAATTGATCTTCGCGCACCAGCTCGCTCATCTGCTCCAGTTGCGATTCGAGTTCATGGATGCGGTTTTCCGCTTCCTGCACTTCTTGCCTTGCCGCTACCATCTGGTCGCGTGAACGCAGTGCTTCAAGCTGGGCATTGCGGGTATCGCGCATCACATCATCGAGCAGCCGGTTGAGAGTCGTGATGTCGGTGGCCTGGTTGATCTTGCGCGAGTAGCCATCCATTTTTTCGTGATAGTCGCCGGTGCTGGCAGCTACCGCCCCCAAGCGATCAATAAACGTAATCATCATGTTTTTCACCGTTATCTTGGCTTCTGCCAGGCTATGCTTGAGCAAACCCTGTTTGTAAATCACTTCCTTCATGCTGCGGGTCGCATCCTGCAAGGCCAGGTAATTGACCGGGCCCGATAGCAGACTTTGTACGCTGTCGATTTGGCCGCGCAGCCAGCTGTCGTCTTCCAGCAATTCACCGACGTTTTCCAGCAATAGCTTGAACAGGCGCAGCAGCAGTTCCTGCTGCTCATTCATGTCGCCGCTCATCATTTCGATCTTGAAGCACAACTGCTTTAAGCGGCCGGCGACGTCTTCCAGGGCCGGATCGGTGGTCGCATTTTTGACCGATTGCGCCAGCGTTTCGGATTCCTGGGCCAATTCCGGCGTATGCTGGAGCAGGGAGACGACTGCAAAGATCAGGGTGCGCGACAGCAGATCGCGCAAGAAATCGGCCTGCGGCTCGGCCTCAACCAGCCGGGTCGGTTTTTTCGCCACGACTGCCGGTACCGAAGCGGGCGCTGGCGTGGCGGCGGCCACGGTTACGCTCAAACTTGTATATTTTTCAATCAACAAGGTCAGGTGGTGACTGTATTCATCCCAGTCACGCGCCTTGGCGGCACGTTTGAAATGATGGCTGGAATCGGCCAGCTCGACCGGCGCATTGACCAGTTGGTCGGCAAAGGCGACCAGGATCGTTTCAGCATTGGTCTTGCCGCCGGTGCCGGTGATTTCTTCGTAAATCTCGCGATAGGCTTCCGGGGTTGGCGCAATCCGGCGCAGCGCCAGGCGGCGAAACGCTTCGCGTGCAATATCCGCAGGGTTCTGTTCTTTCGGATTGTCGGACTGAGTGGCCATCGCTGCTTTGGCGCCTATGGGTTTATGATTAGTTTCGCAAGAATACCTGCGTAACATCATTCACCAACAGCTGAAAAAGCGGCGAAAGGCGCCTCAATTCCTTAGTTCAATTTTTCCACGATAGGGCAGAGCGGCTTGCACAGCGCACAGCACCATAGCGGATAGATAGTGGATAGATAGTTGAAGCACTGAAGCGAGAAGGAGGCGGCGCGAATATGTCATGCTGCGAAGCAGCAAAGCGTTATTCTTCAACGAGATGGTTCTTGATGGCGTAATGCGTGAGTTCCGCGTTATGACGCAGTTTCATTTTTTGCAATAAACGCGACCGGTACATGCTAATGGTCTTGACCGAGAGCGCCAGTTCATTGGCGATATCGGTGACGGTTTTGCCGGAGGCAATCATGGTGAGCGTCTGGTATTCACGATCCGACAGACATTCATGCAGCGGTGCATCGCGGTCATCGCCAATCTGGTTGGCCAGTTCCTGGGCCAGGGTCGCGCTGATATATTTGCGTCCTGCGGCAACTTGACGGATTGCATTGACCAGCTCGGCAGGCGCGCTTTGCTTGTTCAGGTAACCTGCTGCGCCTGCCTTCAACGAGCGGATCGCGTACAGGTCTTCCCGATGCATGGTGAGCATCAGGACGATCAAATGCGGCATTTCCTTTTTAATCTGCTTCAATACATCGATGCCATTGCGGTCCGGCATCGAAATATCGAGCAGCAGCACGTCACATTTTTCCTGGCGAACCAGCTTGACCGCGTCCAGACCATTTTCCGCTTCGCCGGCTACCACGATATCCCTGGTATCGGCGAGAATCTGCTTCAATCCTTCGCGCACGATCGCATGGTCATCGGCAATCAGGATCTTGATGGTGTCCTTGTTGGTCATTCTTTATCTTGTTTTCCTGGATGCCATCTCGATCGGATCAGGTATGTCATCGTTGATGAAATACCAATCGTTACCAGGGCGAATGAAGCTGTTGATTAATGCTGTTCAATAACGCTGTTTATTGGTGCTATTTGTTTCCTGTAGTCATTATTGCTTATTGATAGGCTACGTCAAGCGCTAGTCAGTGGAATTCGGATCATTACAACACAGCCACCCGCAGATCCTGCCTGCAAGGTCAATTCACCGCCCAGCGCATTGGCCCGTTCGATCATGCCGCGAATGCCGAATGACTTTGGCTTGATTTGCCCGCCTGCGGCGATGCCCTTGCCATCATCGGTGATTTCGAGCCGGATGTTGCGGTTACTGCGGGTGAGCCTGACTTCCACGCGGCTGGCCTGGGCATGCTTGCTGATATTGGTCAGCGCTTCCTGGAAGATGCGAAACAGGGCAGTGGCCTGATCCAGGTGCAGATCGATTTCTTTTTGGTTGGACGTGACGGTGCAGGGAATGCCGACCTGCTTTTCAAATTCGCGCGCCTGCCAGTCGATTGCCGCGACAATTCCGAAATCCAGGATGCCGGGACGCAAATCGCCGGCAATCCGGTGAATCGATTCAATCGTGCGGTCGACCAGGCAATCTACATACTGGGCTTTCTCGACCAGAGCACTGTCTTCCACCGGAAGGCGTTTGGCCAACATTGCCAGCGCCATCTTGATGGCTGTCAGATTGCCACCAAGATCATCGTGAATTTCGCGTGAAATGCGGGTGCGCTCCTGTTCCTTGACCTTTTCAACATGTGCCGACAGTTCTGCCAATTGTTCGCGTGAACGCTTGATTTCACTTTCCTCCAGCTTGCTCTGGGTGATATTGCTCATGATGCCTTCCCACTGCACATCATCACCAAGCAATGCCCGTGGCGTGCAGCGCAGGTTGATCCACTTGATATCTTTCCATTGCTCGATCCAGATGCGGCCCTCCCAATTCCAGCTCTTGATGCCAGCCGCCGAAGCGGCCATCGATTCCAGAAAGGAAGGGCGGTCCTCGGGCACGAGCAATTCCAGAAACAGCGCCGGATTGTCATGCAGCTGCTGCGGTGCGATGCCCAGCAACGCCTGGCAACCTTCGCTCAAGTAAGGAAAGGCCAGGGTGCCATCTTTTTTCAGCCGGCACTGAAACACCAGGCCTGGGGTATTGGTGACGATCGCATGGTAGCGCGACTCGGATAGCCGCAAGGCATGTGCCGATTCATAGCGGGCGCTCAAGTCATTGCCGATCGCAATAATCACCGGCCGGTTTGCCGATGGCACATGGAACAACCGGAATTCGATTGGATAGATCGAGCCATCGCGGCGCACATGGATGGTAGTAAAGTTCGCCTGGTTGACGGCCCCTTCTTGCAAGGGTGCCAATATTTGCGCAAAGATATCTGCAGTCAAATCCTCGGCCAGATCAATTGGCGTCATGGCCAATAATTCTTCGCTTGTATATTGCAAATTGTCTTGCGCCGACTGATTGACTTCCAGGAGGCGCAGGCTATTGCAATCAAACGCATATATTTCGCTGAACGATCCCTGCATGATGACAGGTAGCCATTCTGGCGGATAGGAATCGGTCTTTTTGTCTGTCATGGATCAACCGGCAGAGAGCGCATGAATGCAATGCAATTTTGTTATTGTGCCTGATTCATGTTTTCAGTGGTGGCAAAAATATAGTCGGCAACAGACTCCATCTTGGTTACGATAAACAAAGAAGGGGTGCCAATAAGCGGCTGAATTTGATTGGCGGCGCAAGGCGTGCCGCCAGTCAGGCGTGTATCAGGCCACTTTAACGCTGGTCTTTCGAGGCTGCTCGACCTGAGCTTTGGGCAGTTCTACCCGCAAAACACCGTTCTTGTAACTGGCGCTGGCCTGATCCGCCAGGACCGTAACCGGCAATGGAATGACCCGCCTGAAGTTGCCGTAAGCGCATTGCACCGTTCGATAGCGGCCCTGGGTATTTTCATGCTCGAAACGCTTTTCACCTTTTACTACCAGGGTGTCGTCCAGTACTTCGACGTCCAGTTCATTTTTTTCCAGGCCCGGCACTTCCAGCCTGATAACCACCCGCTTGTCATCTTCGAAGACATCGCCGCCCAGCATCGACCAACCGATGGAAGGCAGATAGAACGCATCATCGACATCCTGCCTGGATGGCAGATTGGTTTGGTCGCCAGGCTTGAATCCTGTCAAGGCGCTGGACGCGGACTGGCGCAGGTGATGCCAGCCCTCGGTAACAGAGTCCAGCAGGGAAGAAAAGCCCTGTCTGAGGTCATCCAGTTTCATCATCTATCCTCCATCAAAATCAGCCTGCTACAGCCAGAATCAGCGCTTGAATGCGGCAATTTTCTTGCCATATTTAACATGCGAGCGTTGCATGAAATATCAAGTGCCGAATCATTTTTCAGCGTCATTGCCGGAAATGGTTTTGCATGAGCCCTCCTGAAATCGGTGATGTGAGGACCTCGATCTGAAAGGGCAGTGATCGCTCCGTCATGTTTTATGAAATGACAGGCGATCATCATGGATATCACCAGGCGTAACAATTCGCCACTTTCAGCCTGTCGTCCGGCATTAGAAGATGACCGATGCGGTCGGTTGTTTGAAAATATGCTGCTCTTTCGTCTTTGATTCATTAGCGCGAAAGGCGAAAAACGACTGGCGGCTGAGACTGAAGCTAGGAAAGATTGATGTGTAAGGAGGAGGGGTAAAAACTTTGTAGCGGTAAATGCAGGGGTAAATTGAAGCTGAAATGAACAAGGGGTCACGTCTTGTGAACGTAACCCCTTGAATTTACTGGTGCGGCTGGCAGGAATCGAACCCACGACCCCTTGGTTCGTAGCCAAGTACTCTATCCAGCTGAGCTACAGCCGCGTAAGAACGAAATTATAGCATGGTTCGTTTTGGTTTTGGAAGAGCTGATTTGCAAACCATCAATTCTGCCACCGGCCAAGGCATTTTCCTTGCCAACAGCGGGCAATTGCGCCAAATTTTCCATTCTATTTCCCCCAGTGTTACACATAGCAAGCAATACCAGGCAACAGCTTCAATATCGATTGGATCCGGTGCCAGGAGCTGGCGGTTTTGTCCTGGCAGCCCGATTCGGACTGACTTGCTAGGGCAATAATGCAGCGTGGAGTGGCTTGGCGTTCAATCTGCTGCGGGTGCATCGCCAATCGGCATGGCAAAGCTGCAGAGGGCAATTGCTTTTTGCATCGTCTTCGCGGTGCATATGCCGATTAAATGCAAGCGTAAATGGCTCTCTCGCCGCCGTGTCGGAACCACCAATACAGATTGGCATCCAAATTGCATGATAAAAAATAATATGGAATTTTTGGATAAGGGTATGCTTTTTTCGACCCTGTTGCGATAGGCGTTAAACATTCATTTCAGCGTATTTCCTCTTTACGTTACGCCTAAAGAAAGGGAGTGCTGCACGCAAAAATACTCAGCTGCTTCCAAAGTGACGTGATGACTGATGTCTACTTGCCGTAATTCATGTCCGGTTTCGGATGGAATAGGCAGTATCCGGAATTGATTTTGATCGGCTCAATAACTATGCAATTTGGCTCCTTCCGACATTCTCTGCGCTTTATTCTTCCGGTCGCCCTGGTGCTCGGCCTGCTGGCTTACGCAGTCGTCCCCTGGGTCGATAATCTGACCTTGCGCTGGTTTGTGCGCGATCTCGATACCCGTTCGCAATTGCTGGCCAGCGCCTTGCAAAATCCGCTGCAGGAATATGTGCCGTTGAAGTCGCAAAAGAAAATTTCAGAACTGTTCGACCGGACCGTGCAGGATGAACGCCTGTTTGCATTGGCTTTCTGCGATGCGGACGGGAAATTGCTGTACAAAACCCGCACCTATCCGCAAACCTTAAGCTGTCTTGCACCAGCCGGTCAACAGACGCTGCGCCAGAGCATGGTGCCGTTGCCGCAAGGGTCGGTGCATGTCACCGAAAGTCCGGTGCAGGCCGACGGGCAATACCTGGGCAAGCTGATTCTGGTGCACGACACCAGTTTCATTGAGCGCCGCAGTGCCGATGCAAGGAAATATGTGATCTCGCTGTTTGCCGTGCTGGCAGTGGTCATGTCATTGCTGACGATCCTGATCGCCCATCTGAGTTGGCGCGGCGTGATGCGGGCGCTTAAGGTTGTGTTGATCAGGGATGACAAGCCGCATTCCCAATTTGCCCAGCGCCAGGCACCGGAGGCAGATATCCGTCCGCTGGTAGGCGACTTGCGGGCATTGCTGTATGAATATAACCGGGAACGCCGGGTGCACGATGATTCCTCCCATTTATGGACGCCGGAAAAATTGCGTACTTTGTTGCGCGAGGAATTGGCTGGCGATGAAGTGCTGGTCGTCTCCAACCGCGAACCGTATATTCATGTCAAGACCGAGACCGGCATGCATGTCAACCGGCCGGCCAGCGGGCTGGTGACCGCAGTCGAACCGGTGATGCGGGCCTGTTCCGGGACCTGGATTGCACACGGTAGCGGCTCGGGCGACCGCGAATCGGTCGACCGCAATGACCGGGTGCAAGTGCCACCGGCCCGACCCAGCTACACGCTGCGGCGGGTCTGGCTGTCGAAGGAAGAAGAGCAGGGCTTTTACTATGGCTTTGCCAATGAAGGGCTATGGCCGCTATGCCATATCGCGCATGTGCGCCCGGTGTTTCGTTCCTCCGACTGGGACCAGTATGTGGAAGTCAACCAGCGTTTTGCCGATGCCGTCGTCAAGGAAGCGCATACCGACGACCCGGTCGTGCTGGTACAGGATTACCATTTCGCGCTGTTGCCGCGCATGGTGCGGGATATGTTGCCAAAAGCAACCATCATTACCTTTTGGCATATTCCCTGGCCGAATCCGGAATCATTCGGCATTTGCCCATGGCGCGAGGAAATCTTGGAAGGTTTGCTGGGCAGTACCATCCTCGGGTTCCATACTACCTTCCACTGCAAGAATTTCATGGAAACGGTCGATCGTTACCTGGAAACCCGGATCGAACACGAGGCGTCCACCATTTCCTATGGCGGCGTGCTGACCCAGGTGGAAAGCTATCCGATTTCGATCGCTTGGCCGGAGCCCGACGGCACGGAACCGAGCGTCGAGCAATGCCGCGCCGCAGTGCGACAGGAATTAGGCTTGCCGGAGAACCATTTGCTGGGCCTGGGTGTTGATCGTCTCGATTACACCAAGGGCATCATCGAACGTTTCCAAGCGGTGGAACGCATGCTCGAGCAATATCCAGGCATGGTCGGCAAATTCACACTGGTGCAGATTGCCGCGCCGAGCCGGTCATCACTCGATGAATACCAGAATTTCGAAACCCGGGTGCGTGATCTGGCAGCGCGCATCAACCAGCGTTTTGCCAGCGGCGCCCAGATGCCGATCCTGCTGAAAATCGAGCACCATGATGCCGAACAGGTCAACCGTTATTACCGCGCTGCCGATGTCTGTGTGGTGACCAGTTTACATGACGGCATGAATCTGGTGGCCAAGGAATTCATCGCGGCACGCGACGATGAGCATGGCGTGTTGATTCTCAGCCAGTTCACTGGTGCGGCCCGGGAACTGCATGAAGCGCTGGTCGTCAACCCGTACCATATTGAACAAAGCGGCGAAGCCTTATACCGTGCGCTGACCATGCCTGAAGTCGAACAACGCGATCGCATGCGCAGCATGCGCGCGTTGGTCAAGGATTTCAATGTGTACCGGTGGGCCGGTCGCATGCTGCTGGATGCCGCTCGCTTGCGCAAGCGCGAACGGATCATGACAAAAATTCATTCGCACAGCCGCAAGTCCCTGCGCCGGGTGGTCTGATCATGATGCAGCCATTATTTTCCGAGGCAGGACAGGCCCGCCTGGATCAGATTGTGCGTCCAGGCGTGCTGTGCGTGTTCGATTTTGACGGCACGCTGGTGCCGATTACCGCTGACCCGGACCAGTCTCGGCTGTCGAATGCGATTCTAAAACGCCTGCTATGCCTGTCGTCCTATACGCCGATTGCGGTGCTGACTGGCCGTTCCATCGCCGATATCCGTACCCGGCTTGGATTTGAGCCGCCTTATCTGGTCGGTAACCACGGCCTGGAAGGCATTCCCGGGTGGGATGCCGATCATGCACGGCATGAGAGTGCTTGCCGTGCCTGGCGCACGGTACTGGATGTACGGCTGGAAGAGCCAGGAGAACTCGATACCGGTATCTGGATTGAAGACAAGCGCTATTCGCTGTCGGTGCATTATCGCGGGGCGGTGGACCAGGAAAAAGCGGCGGCAGCGCTGTCGGCACTGTTTGAACAGCTGGATCCGCCGCCGCGGGTGGTGGCCGGAAAATGCGTATTCAATCTCCTGCCGCAAGGCGCCGCCGACAAGGGGCTGGCGATGGTGCAGTTGCTGCAGATGAGCGGTGCCGGCAGTGCCATTTACGTCGGTGACGACGTCACCGATGAAGACGTGTTCCGGCTGCATCGCCCGGATCTGCTGTCGGTGCGGGTCGAGTATTTTGCCGACAGTGCGGCCGAATACTTTATTGCCGATCATGTCGATATCGCCGGCCTGCTCGATGAATTGATCGGCCGCTTGCACCGGCAGCAGAACGGCAAGGCGGCACAGCTGGCCGGTCCGCATCGGCGCTGATATTCGGCTGCCTTGCTTTTACAGCGGCCTGCATTCATAAAGGAGACGCATGGCGACATTGGACCTGGGGCTGATCGGCAATTGCCGTACCAGCGCCCTGATTGACAAGAACGCTGCGATCGTCTGGTGGTGTTATCCCTATTTCGATAGCGATCCCTTGTGCAGCGCCTTGCTGCAGAGCGGGGAGAAGTCTGGTCAGCCAAAGGGGGAGCTAACTGGCGATCCCGATACCAGGGACGGTATGATCGGCGTCATACTGGATGGCGCAAAATTAGTCAGCCAGCGCTATGAGCGCAACTCGGCGATTCTGTTGACGCACCTGGAAGACGAGCATGGCAACGGCATTGAAGTGGTCGACTTTGCGCCGCGTTTCTATTTGCATGGGAGGATGTTTTCTCCATCGATGTTGGTACGCATCATTCGCAAGGTATCAGGCCGGCCGCGCATTGCGCTGCACATGCGTCCGACTGTCGAGTACGGTCAACGTTGCGCCGAAGCGCGCGCCGGCGCCCATCACATTTCATTTGCCTGCGCTTCTCAACCGATGCGCCTGACCACCGACGCCTCGGTGTCGGCGATTACCGATGAGCGGCCTTTTTTTCTGTATGACAGCATTACGCTGCTGATGGGCCCGGATGAAACCGTCAGCGGCTCGCCGCATGAAGTCGGCCGTTCGTTTTACGAAAATACGCGCCGCTATTGGGGTGACTGGGTACGCAGCCTGGCGATTCCGTTCGAATGGCAGGAAGTGGTGATCCGGGCAGCCATTACCCTGAAGCTCAATGCATTCGACGACACCGGCGCGGTGATCGCCGCCATGACTACCTCGATACCGGAAGCGCCGCATAGCCAGCGCAACTGGGATTACCGGTTTTGCTGGTTGCGCGACGCCTATTTTGTCGTGCATGCATTGAATCGGCTGGGCGTGACCGGCACCATGGAACGTTACCTAGGCTACATTCTCAATATCATCGCCGATACCCGCGACGCGCCATTGCAGCCGGTCTATGGCATTCGCCGTGAAACCGCGCTCGAGGAAAATATTGCGCCGGGTTTGGCCGGCTATCGTGGCATGGGGCCGGTGCGGGTCGGCAATCTGGCCTACCGGCAGGTGCAAAACGATGTGTTCGGCTCGGCAATCCTGGCCAGCACCCATGCCTTCTTCGACGCCCGCCTGGAGCGGCCGGCCGACGTGTCGATCTTTCGTGACATGGAACGTCTGGGCGAGCAGGCGATACGCTATTACAACGTGCCCGATGCCGGCATCTGGGAATTGCGTGGCGTGCAGCGCGTGCACACTTTTTCCAGCATCATGTGCTGGGCGGCCTGCGACCGCCTGGCATCGATTGCCGCGCGTCTCAATTTACCGGATCGGGCCGCCTACTGGAACGAGCATGCGAAAGCCATTCATCAGGTCATTTGCGCGGATGCCTGGAATCAGGAGATGAACAGCTTTGTATCGACCTTCGGTGGTGACAAGCTCGATGCCAGTTTGCTGCTGATCGCCGAATTCCAGTTCCTGGCGCCCGATGACGCCCGCTTTATCGGCACCGTTGCCGCGATTGAAAAGCATCTGCGCCGCGGCGACTTCCTGCTGCGCTATGATGAAGAAGATGATTTCGGCCGGCCCGAGACCGCTTTTCTGGTCTGTACCGAATGGTGGATCATGGCGCTGGCGCAGATGGGGCAGAAGGAACGTGCGCGCGAACTGTTTGAAAAGGTGCTGGCCAAACGCAACCATCTTGGCTTGCTATCGGAAGATGTGGCGCCCGACACGGGTGAATTGTGGGGCAATTTCCCGCAGACTTACAGCATGGTCGGGCTGATCCAGTGCGCGACGCGCCTGAGCATTTCCTGGGACGAGGCATATTAAAAATGAAATCACTTTATATCGGCGCACTGGATATCGGCGGCACCAAGATCGCCGCCACGATTGCCGGCCCAGACGGCCCGTTGGCGCGCGTGGTGCAACCGACAGTGCGTACCGGCCTCGAGCGGGCACTAGGCGACCAGGCGCTGGCCATGCTGGAACAGGTCGCCATGCAGGTCGGCGTCGCATTGGACCAGGTAGGCAGGGTGGGTGTCAGTTCCTGCGGACCGTTTGTTTTGAGTGACAGCGGCATTGGCCTGTCGTCGCCCAATCTTTGCGGTGGCTTGAGCGATACGTCGGACCTGCCGAACGACTGGAAAGTCATTCCGCTGGAGGCAGTGTTGCGCGAGAAATTTTCTGAAGTCTTGATTCGCAATGACTGCGTCGCCGCACTGTCGGCAGAGCGCACCTTTGGTGCAGTGCGCGATGAGGAAAACTGCGTGTATGTGACCTGGAGCACCGGCATCGGCTTCGGACTATGCGTGGATGGACACATCCTGCACGGCAAGCATGGCAATGCTGGACATGCCGGCCATATGCTGCTGACTGACCAATCTGATGCAGTGTGTGGCTGTGGTAATCGTGGCGATGTCGAGGGATTGATATCGGGGCGCAACATCAAGCGTCGCTTCAACCAGTCCGCCACCGATATTTTTGCAGCCGCAGGACAGGGCAACCCGGCAGAACGCGCGATCGTCAGCGAAGTGGCACAATGGTTCGGCCGGGCGCTCTATAATCTTGCGGCCACGCTCGATACCCGCATTTTCGTCATTGGCGGGAGTGTCTGGATGCATCATGGCCAGACGATGGCGCCGCAAGTGCAGCAGGAAATCGAAAGCCGCCTGCCGGCATTGACACAGGGCGTGCAGCTACGTCGTGCCGCACTCGGCACGCTGGTGGCTGATATCGGTGCACTCAGCCTGGTGATGCCGCCAGAGTGGATCGGCACATGGCGGCAAACCGAACCATGGCAACAACTGCCGACTTGAGCCATCTACGATTGCAAGCACCCTGTTGCGCCGTCCGCGGAACAGAAGCCGCTCGGCCAAAACCGATTGCGCTGCTTAAAAATGGCGTCCAGAAAGACGCAAGGGCCGCACAGTACGGCCCTTGCGTCTGGTGAATCCTCGCTTTTCCGTGCTGATCTGGCTGCCGACGGCCAGCGCCATTTTTTTACCCATGTCCATTGTTTCAAGCTTGGCGCCAAAAACCTCGCTTAAATCATGCAAGGTTCGCTGGCGCACCGGTTGATGCGCCAGCGGTCAGGCGTTTTATTGGCCGGACGAGCGATTGGTGTTGGCCGGTTCGGCGACATAGATTTCAACCCGGCGGTTTTGTGCACGGCCCGACTCGGAAGCATTGGAGGCAATCGGCTCATGCTCGCCGCGCCCGTCGACCGAGAAGCGTGAAGGCGACACGCCACGTGCAGCCAGGTAATCGCGGGTGCGCTCAGCACGATCCCGTGACAAGGGATCGTTGACCGCATCGCTGCCGGTATTGTCAGTATGGCCGACGATCGTCACGGTGGTCGCCTGGTGTTGCGACAGGCTGCTGGCGAACCGGTCCAGAACTGGCCGGAAGTTGGATTTGATATCGGAACGATTGGTATCGAATGAGATGTCGCTTGGGATTTCAAGCTTTAACCGGTTGTCGGCGGTTTGCGTGACTTCGACGCCGGTGCCCCGGGTTGCCTGTTCCATTTCACGTTTCTGGTTTTCCATCCGGTTCGACCAGATATTGCCGATGACCGCACCAGCGGCGCCACCCAGAACAGCGCCGGTGGCCGCGCGTTTGGTGTTGCCGGTGGATGCGCCATAGATAGCCCCGATACCTGCACCGACGCCAGCGCCTGTCGCTGTGCCGCGCTGAGTCGGTGTCATGTTGGCGCAACCAGAAATGACGAAAACAGTGGAAATCGTAACGATCGATAGTTTATTCATGGCAATTAGAATCCTTTTCTTTAAAAAAATTACTTCCCTTATAAAGGCGTGAAAGCCTTAATGGTCCTAAATTGGCCTTGATGGCAATGTTTCATATCTATATGACAGTAATAATGGCAACAGAGTTTCCCAAATGTTTACTTTAGACAAAATTTGTCCAAAGCTAATCATCCGACAGCAACTCGGTAAACGTCTCGAAGCCCTCGAGGTGCTCGGCAACGACTTTCATGATCACGATGATCGGTATCCCCAGCAGCATGCCCCAGATGCCCCATAGCCATCCCCAGAACAGCAAAATAATGAACACAGCGGCTGCATTCATTTTGGCGATTTTCCCAGTCATCCAGGTCGTCATCAGCATCCCGATCAGGGTCGCGATCACGAGCGACGAGCCGGCTACCAGCACCATTTGATAAATCGAATTGAATTGCATGAAGGCGCTGACGCCGGAAGCAATTGCAATCAGCAGGGGGCCGAAATAGGGAATGATGTGCAGCAAGCCAGCACCGATCGCCCAGGCGCCGGCATTTTCCAAGCCAAGCCAGCGGAAGGTAATCCACATCAACAGGGCCAGCACGGTATTGGTCGTCAGCAGCATGAACAAATAGTTTTGCACCGACAGGTGAATATCATCCAGGATATGGATAGTGGTTTTCTTGGATGCAAATGACGGTCCGACCAGCCTGACCAGCTTGCGTTTGAAAGTGTCGCCAGAGAGCAGTATAAAAAATACCAGCAGAATGACCATGGTGGCTTGCCCAATCAGGCCGATTGCACCCACCGACCCTTGCCACAGCAGTTCGCTCAAGCGCGACGAGGAATCCGCGATCACCATCGGACGCTGTTTGGTGCTGGGTTGAGTACCAGTCGCTTTTTCAATCTCAGAAGCGGCAGCCTGCATCTGCTGCATCGTGGTTGGTTGGCCGCTCTTATTGCCGAGAATGGCGCGAGCCAACTGGCGGGTCGCGGTCGGCAACTTTTCCATGATCGAATGAAATTCGACACGCACGGTGTTCGCCCCCCATGCGGCACCGCCCAGAAGCGTCAGGATCACTAAAGCACTGGCGATGGCGCGCGGCACCCTGATTTTTTCAAGCCAGCTCACTAATGGGTTGAGCATGTAGGAGATCAGAATGCCGAACACCAGCGGAATGAAAAACTTTTGTGCCCAATACAATGCATAAACTGAGGCAATTGTCGCCAGAATCCCCAAAGCCAGTCCCCGCGCATCCACTGAAACCGGCAACTTTGCCAGTGCTGGCTTGAATCCGGCTATTGGCTGCAACGCCAAGTCATCAATACGTGTTTTGTCAGCGGCAGCAAGGCCGTCTGGTTCGGGTATTGCAGCATAGTCGCGTGGATGCATTGTCATGCGCGGGTTCTGTAAAGAATATACGGATGGTGGGGGAAATCACCATGCAAGGCCATGTACTGAAGCAGATACCGCTTATGTTGCAGCATGCGCATGGTGATGTGGTTCTGAAATGGACTTGATTGGCAAGCTGTTGTTTCATCCACCTTGCCGAAAGCAGGCAGGCAATGACGTCAGCGCGTAACAATGCGATGACGTGAAGAAGTGAAATAAAAACGTAATCGATATAACAACTTTACGCGCGGTAATCGCCATCTTCTGTGCGTTATTTAACATAAACCTGTGTCGCATCTATAGCCTTGCTTTAATTCAAAACTTCGATCTAGAGATGCTTTCGCTTGTAGTAAAGCAAGGCCTTGCTTGCAATGAAATTGATAAATGATCTATAAATTTCTATGTGGAAATAATAGTTGACATCACGTAACAATCTTCCTAATATATTGACACAGGGAAACATTCTTGCAGTCGTTCCAGTGGTGCCATGTTCTTTAACTGAAGGTTCATTTATGAATCATGCTTCGATCAATCTGGATGCAAAGAAATCGGCCAATCAGTTGCTCGATACCGTCTGGAATGGGCGAGGATTTCCAGTGGATCCAAAATGGATTGCAAAGGCGCTCGGGGTAAAGGTGCTGGAGACGGATTTGCCAGAAAATATACTGGGAGGTCTGATCAAGGATATCGACAAGGATCCCGTCATTTTACTGAATCAGGTTGATACGGAAGATCATAAACGTTTTAACTGTGCCCAGAAAATTGGCCACTATGTCGAATTGATGACACAGGATGCGGACAGCTACCGCTATGTTGATTTTCGCATGCAGCAGGCGGCATTCAGTGACAGTGATGAAGAAGTATTTGCCAATTACTTTGGCCAGTCTTTATTGATGCCGGAGCTGACGGTGCGCCAATTGGCAAGAAAGGGCATGTCGCTGTCAAGCATGGCCAAACATTTCGGGGTCTCGAAGGTTGCGATGGAATTTCGATTGAAACATCTTGGAGTTGATTTGGAACTGATCGTCGCCGCGTAACGGTAGAAACTGAAATATAGACAGTAAAGGCAGTCTCGAATTTGGAAGCGGATTTTTGCAGCGTGAATCCTGCAGTGCGTAACGCAAAGTAAGATGCAGTATGCAGTTTTGTTTTGTCTCCTAGGGGTAATTTGTTGTAATTTCAAAGGCTGGCGTGTCATGCGCCAGCCTTTTTTTTCATTCTCATTCCGCCGACGCTCTCAGATAAGCTGGCGCGCCGTCAATTCCTGCTTCAGGTAGGCATATATGACTGGCGCCGCGATTACGCCGCCGACGCCGAACACGGATTCCATCACCAGCATCGCGATCAACAATTCCCAGGCACGCGCATTGATATGGGCACCAATAATTTTTGCGTTCAAAAAATATTCAAGCTTATGAATCACGACCATGAACATCAGCGACACGACTGCGGTATGCAGTGAATGCGACAGGCCGGCAATCACCAGTACGGTATTGGAAATCAGATTGCCCAGCACCGGCACCAGGCCGGCAAAAAACGTGATCGCAACAATACTCTTTGCCAGCGGCAGCTGAATCCCTGCTGCCGGTAAAATAATAAAAATATAACCGGCGGTGAGAACTGCATTGATCGCGGCAATCCGGACCTGGGCAAAAACAATTTGCTGGAAGGCGCTGGCCAGTCGCGCCGCGCGTTCTCGCATCGCCGCCGCCAGCGGACGCGAGGTGTGGCCATCGATCGAATCATGCAGCGCGACCATGGCGCCAATCACCATCCCAAGCAGCACATGCACGACCGTGCGTCCGGCTTGCTGTCCTAACAGCCGCGCCTCGCTGGCATGCCGGCGCAGCCATGTGATTAGCATTTCCCTTAAGGCATGCACATTCTCCGGCAGATGCGTCATCATCCAGGCCGGCAGCTGACTGCGCGATGCCTCGATGATATCGGCCATTTTTTGCAGCAGGGTCTCGAGGCTGCCGGCATCGCTCCTGAAATAGGCAATGCTGCCCCAAATCGCCAAAGTCAGCAGCGCAACTGTCAATGTGGCCAAGGCGCCAACGGCAATCAGTCGTGCACCGGCGCTACTGAATTTTTTCGCAGGAAGCGGCGCCAGCAAGTGCACCAATGCATATACCAATAGACCGGAAAAGAGTGCGGCGACCAAGTGAAAATGCATAACGATCCATAGCAACAGCACAGTCAGCAGATAGGAAGCCGTCTGGGCAGGTGTCAGTTTGTGCAATTGGGACATAGGCTCGCTTGAAAAATCATCGAAATGGCTATTTCACCCGGATAGGGCTCACTGCAAGCGTGCGCCGATTGCGGCTGTGCATTGCGTGGCGCGGGGGAAGGGCGGTTTGGTCGACTCTGCTATTGCAATGGCGCACATCTTCGACCGGTTCACCCATTTGGTCAAGGCATGATCTGGATTTTAATTATTTGAATCGATTTCTCTGCGGCAATAAATGTTTGTTACTCAGACGTCAGTATTGATTATCCGCATATCTGACTATTGGCGTTGCTTGATAATAAGCTTCGCCATGGATGACTTTTGGTATGCCATGTGCTTCGGTAATGCCGAATTTTTAGCAGGTAATGTTGATTGATGGTCTCGCATCCTGAAAAATGCATTGCACTCCTTGAGCCGCACAATCGGTACCGGTTGTGCGAACCATGGAAGCACACGGAGAAACCCTCAGGTTTTTGGCTAGGAATGTCGGGGGTCTTTTTAATGGCAAGTCACGCTGCCTGCGCTTCATGCAATCTCTGATAACACGGCAGGATGCCTGGCGCGGCTGGTGAATAGATTAGTCAAAAACGAGGAAAAAATTTGGCGGGTTAGGGGGCAGGTCCGGAAGGGCGCATTGCCAGTGAACTATGTCTGTTTCGATCGAGTTTCAGATTTATGGGTATAGGCGAGCGCTTTTCATTATTCTCCGTCATCAGTTTCAGAACACTTGTCGCCAGCGCTGTTGCAATTTTGGCATTTCTGGTTGCCGTTGGCATTGCTTTTTCGGCTTTGTCCTGGGTCAGAACCGGTTTGCGCAACGTTCTGGAAAAACAGCAACGCGCGTTATTGACCCTGAGTGCCGATGCGATTGATCGCCAAATTTCCGGCAGACAGCGCATCCTGCAAGGCGTAAGCAAGGATTTGCCAAAAGAAGAAAGCCGGGAAGTTATCCAGGAATTTCTGTTACAGCAATCTGGTTTGGCACGGCATTTTGACCAGATCCATGTTATTAATTCCAGATTGGAATTAGTAACCAGTCTCTACTCACCATCGAAGTCTGCCAAGCCGGTTTTTGTCAGTCACCGTTTTATTCGGGATACCCTGGCGTCAGGACGGGAACGGGTTGGCGTTGCAAGTTCTGATGAACCTGGCGGTCAGCCAATGATCATGTTGACCATGCCGGTAATTGGTCCATCCCGCCAGGTCGCGCTGGTGGTCGTTGCCAGCATCGACCTGTCCAGAATTAACTTGCCCGACCAGTTGTACCAACTCAGGACTGGACAGACTGGCTATGCGTATATGAGCGCGGAAGACGGTACCATTCTGGCGCATTCGAATCCCCAGCACATCATCAAGACAGTTTCTGATCGCCACAGCGTCCAGGCACCGATTCTGCGGATTGCATCAGATCCGGCCGCAATGACACATGCGGGCGAGTTCTCTGACGCGCAACATCTGGTGATCACCAAAAAACTTCAGTCTGGTAACTGGAGCTTGACTTCGGTTTTACCCGAATCGGAAATATTTGCGTCGATTGCACAGGCTGAGGCGATGATCCCGGCCGCGGCTGTGGTGCTGGCCGGATTGTCAGGATTGCTGATCTGGTGGTTGATTCACTTGCGTATCACGCCGCTGCAGAATGGGTACCGGCGTTTGCAGCAACAAGGCTCGGCGGTTCAGCACGCAAGCTTGCCAACCCTGGCAGACGCAGAAGTCATCGACAGTACGGCCGCAGATCAGGTAACGGACCAACTGTCCCGGCCCGTCAATGCTTTTTTATCTGAGGCGTCGCCGCACCGGCATCATGCAGAGGAGTTGCGCAATAATCCCGCCTTTCTGCAATCGCTGATCGATTATCTGCCGGTGCTGGTCTTTGTCAAAAGCCTGCGCCCGGAAAGCCATGACCAGTTGGTCGTATGGAACAAGGCGGCAGAAGTCATCACCGGCTATGACGCGGCGCAGGTCATCGGCAAGACCAACCGCGAAATCTTTCCGCCCGAAATGGCTTCAAGCCTGGAGCAATTCGACCGCGCCATGCTGGCCGACCCCAAGGTAAGCATTTTGCCGGAAGTGCCGTATCGGCGACCAGACGGCGAGCGGCGATTTTTCCGCGCGGTGTCGGTGCCGCTGATGGGCGAAGGCAACCGGCTCGATTATGTGCTTGGCATTATTGAAGACATTACCGATCGCCGTCGTCAGGAACAGGAATTGCGCACTCGCCAGGCAGAGCTGGCCGCTGTCAACGATGCATCGCCGCTAGGCTTGTTCTGCAGCGATTTGAAAGGGCGCTGCAGTTATGCCAACCGCACCATGGAAGCGATGGCAGGCGTGGCGCTTCAGCGCATGCTCGGCACGCGGTGGCGCCGCTGCATCCACCGGGAAGACCGGTTCAGGATCTTATTGGAGTTGCATAGCTGGGAGCAGCATCATGGTGAGCCGTATACAGGCATTTGCCGCTTGCGCCATGGCGACGGCAAGCTGGTCTGGGTCGGCCTGAAAGCCGTCCCGGTCATGGTCGACGGCAAGGCAAATGGCTATGTCGGCAGCGTCGAAGATATCACCGCACGGCGCGTCGGTGAGCTGGCTTTGCTCAAGAGCGAACAGCGGCTGCGCCTGATTACCGATAATATTCCTGCACTGGTTGCCTATGTGACGCCGGACGAGCGTGTCGCATTCGCCAACCGCCGCTATGAAGAAGCCTACGGCATTCTGCATGAGGAATTGTTCGGCATGCACGCGAGGGACGTACTCGGGCCGGAAGTGTACGCCCAAAGTCGCCAGTATATTCGGGAAGCACTCGGTGGCCAAACCGCTCACTTCGAGCGCGAAGTATGGCGCGATAACGCACTGCGTCATGAACGGGTCAGCTACATACCCGATATCGACGGACAAGGTGAAATTGCAGGCTATTTCGGCCTAGTTGAAGACATTACCGCCCTGAAGCTGGTAGAGACCCAGCTACGCCAATTAGTGCGTTTCGATGGTTTGACCGGGATTCCGAACCGGATCCAGTTCGAGGAAAAACTCGAAGATGCAATACGCTACAGTCGCCGCTACGGCACTCTGATGGCGATTCTGTTCCTGGATATCGATCTTTTCAAGAACATCAATGATTCGCTCGGCCACCAGGCTGGCGACGACGTGTTGCGTGAATTCGCGCAGCGCCTGCTCGCCTGTGTACGCGACACCGATACCGTGGCGCGGCTGGCCGGGGACGAATTTGTAATCATCCTGGAAGGCTTGACTGCTGCGGACGAGGCGCGCTCGGTGGTGCAAAAAATTATCACAGCCATGCAGCGTCGATTCGACGTGGTTGGCACAAAAGTCGCCGTAACCACTAGCGTGGGTATTGCGGTCAGACGGGAAGATGAAGAAGATGGACAGGCATTGCTGCGCCGGGCCGACGAAGCCCTGTATCGCGCCAAAGCCGCTGGTCGCAACACTTTTGAGAGTTTGTTGTAGAAGGAATGCCGTACTTAAAAAGAAGAAAAATCTTCAATTAAGTATTGCAAGGTGGCAAGAAGGAAGAAACTTTAATCGGTTCGCCATTTTTTAGTATAATGACGTAATCGTTGAGATTCGAGTTAGTGGTGCAGTAACAGTCTGTCATTCCTTCTTGCTTCAAACGATGTAACCGGGCTTCGGCCCAATTTAACTGTAAATAGGAAATGAAATGGCAACTGGTATTGTAAAGTGGTTCAATGATGCAAAAGGTTTTGGTTTTATTACTCCAGACGGCGGCGGCGAAGATCTGTTTGCGCACTTCTCCGCGATCCAGTCCAACGGCTTCAAGTCGTTGCAGGAGAACCAACGTGTTACGTTTGAAGTGACGACTGGCCCTAAGGGCAAGCAAGCTTCGAACATTCAGCCAGCTTAAGTTTCGCCAAGCTGCTGAATTAAGCGCGACAAAAATCCCCGGTTCGCCGGGGATTTTTTTTGCCTGATCCGCATCATTAACTGCCAATTCAGCGACACTGCAGCGGCCCGGCGATTGTTTTCGTCTTTACTTTGATGGCATATTGGTCGCCTTCACTCGCGCTCCGTCAGTGAGTTCATTACTTGGAAACCTTACTACTTTGGTTCCCGGTGTTAAGCCTGACAGGATTTGTACTTCTTCCTGATTTCGCCGCCCTGGCGTGACTTCGCGCTCGCGGGCACGGCCATTTTCCACGGTAAATACACGCCAGGTGTCACCGACACGAAACAGACTGCTGCCGGCCACCTTGGTGACCTTGTCTTCGGCCCAGATGACGATCCGTGCCTCGACGCGATAGCCATCTCCGAGCGGACCGAGGGAATCGACCGGATCACCGATCACATTGACTCGCTGCTCTTCTACACCCAGTGCCGAAATTTTTGTGAATGCCACTGGCTCGACCGTACGCACCGTCGCGCGCAGTATCTTGCCGCCACCCCAGCCATCAAGCAGGATGGTGTTGCCCGGCTTGATCTTGACCGCATCGGTCGACAGGACATCGATCACCAGTTCATGGCGGGCGGGGTCACCAATGGTTACCAGAGGCGTGCCGGCATTGACGGTGCGGGCGCTTTTTTCATTCACCTTCAGCACAAAGCCATCGACCGGGGAATGCAGCTGCAACTGGCGCTTGCCGCCGATGGCTGCTTGTTCTGATGCAAATAAAGCAGCTTGCGCTGCCTTGACGTCAGCTAATGCCGCTTGTTCGCGTGATTTGGCTGCTTCCCACTCGGCATGACTGGTTTTTTCCGCAGTTACGGCTTTGTCTGCTGCCTGTGGCGATACAAAATCATTTTTTACCAGGCGTTCAACCCTTGCACGTTCCTGGCGTGCATATTGCATTTCAGTATAAGCACGTTGTACTCGCAAACCAGCCTCGCGCGCTAGTGCCCGGGCGGCGTCCAGACGCGCCGTCGCTTCCTGTTTTTGCCGTGCGTCCATCGGCAATGGATTCAGGTGGGCGACTACCTGATTGCGGCGAATCGGGTCACCATCATGCAATTCGATACGTTCCAGTTCGGCCGCGACTGGTGCTGCGACAATGAATTTATCGTGCACACGTACTTGACCCTGGTTATTGATTGTCACCTGCATCGGCCCTTGTGTCACCTCGGCCAGCTCGACTTGAATCGGTGTTGGTGCAAACAAGAACCACAGCAGTAATGCTGCGATTAGTAGAGCCGTGATGATGGCGCTCCATTTGCGTATGTGTACGCGGCGGTCTGCCGATGTTGGCTGAGCTGGTGTCGGCGAAGTGGCCATGATGAGTGAATTATTCCCGTGTTTTCAAGACTGCGATGAGGTCCAGTTGCTGTACTTTGCTCCACACCAAAAGTCCTGATGCGGCAGCGGCGGCCAGTACGACACTGATGGATATTAGAAATGTCTTGGTGCTGACTACCAGCGGAATGCGGAACAATTCCTGGCTCAGCAGCTCCGACAGTAATGCGCACAGACCATAGCCGACGATACAGCCCAGCGGAATCGCAATCGCTGTCAGCAAGGCTTGTTCGCCGAGCAGCATGGCGCCGACTTCACCTTTGGTAAAGCCGAGAATGCGCAAGCTGCCCAGTTCAAGTGCGTGTTCAGACAAGGCCAGGCGGGCCGAGTTGTAAACGACGCCAATTGCGATCACACAGGCAAAACCGACCAGGATGACGGTGTTGATCGTCAGGTTCTCGGCTACGGTCGCCAGAAAGCTCTCCAACGTCGCCTCGCGCAAATTGACGCTGGCAATCGCAGGAATCGTCTTGAGTGTGCGATACAGTTCGGATTGGTGTCGCGGATCGACCGCCAGAAAGGCGCCTGACACGGTTTCGCCGGCAGAGCTCAGCCTGGCCAGCGCGCTGGCATCCATATAGGTGAACATGCCGATCGGCTCATCGACTATTCGGCTTACTGGTGCGGTAACTGTTTGCCGCTGTCCTTCCAGAATGTCGATGGTTAAGGTATCACCACTGCTTACGTGCAGGATTTCGGCCAGTTTGGCGGTCAAGACGATGCCTTCCTGCGGTAGTGCAATCGGCCGTTCGTTTTCATCCAGGATCAGGCGCAGCTGGCGTGAAGGGCCCAGGCCCATGATCGCAGTTTTTTTGGAACGATGTCCATGCTTGAGCTTGACTGCTGTGCTCTTGAACGGCTCGACCCGCAGCACGCCTGGCAACGATGCAAGATGATGGACAACTGAACTGTCGCGGGCCTCGTTGAACGTCACGGTTACATCATCGCGTTGTGCAATGCGAAACTGGATACGGATGATTTCATCGAGTGCATCGAATGAATACTGGCCGGTCACCATCAATGACACGGCAAACGACAATCCAATGATCGACAGGATCGCCTTCACCGGGTTGCGCTCGATATTGCGCATCACCATGCGTACCGGCAGCGGCATGAAACGCTGCAAGCCAAGCCGCTCCAACGGCCCCGGTTTGAAGTGTGCGGGCGCTTCGGGACGCATTGCGTCGGCCGGTGGCAAGCGCAACACTCTGGCAACCGACAGGATGGCACCGACGATGGCGGACAGGAAGGTGATCAGCAGCGCGACCGTCACTGAAAAACCTGACAGGGTAAAGGTAAGATGGGGGAAATGATAAAAATCGGTATACAGCTGCGCCAGGCCTTCTCCCAGCCACGCACCTAGCGCAATGCCGAGCACGCCGCCGGCCATGATGGTGATCAGTGCAAACTGAAGATAATGCCAGGCCACCATTGCATTACTGTAGCCAAAACTCTTGAGCAGTGCGATCTGGGCACGCTGCAGCGCGGTGGTTCGCAGCAGGACGTTATGGATCAGGAAGGCGACTACCGCCAGAAAGATCGCTGGAATCACTGTTGCGGTAACGCGATTTTGCGCCAGCTCGTTTTCCAGGAAATGATGAGAAACCTGCTCATCCCGGCCATAGGCACCGAGCGAGCCGTATGGTGCCAGCAGTATGTCGAGCTGTTCGATGACTCGTGCGGCGCTGGCATGCGGCGCGAGTGTCAGCGCCAGGTCATTGAATCCGTCGCGCATATCAAGCGCGGCTGCCAGTGCTTCATGGTCCATCCACAGCACCCCAAAACGCCGGTTGTCCGGAAAGGAGTTACCCTTGATTTCACTGACGTACTCAGGTGAAATGGCAATGCCGGCAATGTGCAGGCGTTCCTTGCGCCCATTGATGATCGCGTCAAGCGTGTCGCCTGGTTTGAGCGCATTGGCCTTGGAAAATGCTTCGCTGACCAATACCTCGTTGCGCCGACCGGCTTGTAATGGACGCCCGGCACGAAGATGTATCCGATTCAAGCCGCTGTCGACTTGACTGGGAACCGATACCAGACGCCCGCTCGCCGGTTCTTCCAGACCAGGCACATCGAGCGAGGCTTCGAATACCACGCGGCCATCGACTTGGTTCACGCCGGGAACCTCACGCACCCGTGCCAGTAGTGTCAGTGGCGCCCGTTTCAGGTTGGCGAATACATCGGCAAAGCGGTAACTGTCGTAATAAGTGGTGCGCGATGCCAGCAGCGCTTCGTAGCCGCCGCGCATGGTGACAAAGGTGGCGACGCCGCACATGGCAATCAATGCAATCGCCAGAGTCTGGCCGCGCATGCGCCACAAGTCGCGCAACAGTTTGCGGTTCAGGGGATGCAGCGCTACCATGAAATATCTTCCGGCGTCAGGCGCGACGCATTGGTTTCAACCCGGATGATTTCGCCGCTGCTGATATATACCACCCGATGCGCCATGCCGGCAATCGCAGCATTATGGGTGATTACCGCAATGGTGGTGCCCAGTTCTCGGTTGATTTTCTCCAGCACCGATAGCACCAGCTTGCCTGTGCGATAGTCCAGCGCGCCGGTTGGTTCATCGCATAGCAGCAGATCAGGGCGCTTGGCAACAGCCCGGGCAATCGCCACCCGCTGTTGCTCACCGCCGGAGAGCTGGGCCGGAAAATGGTTGATGCGTTCAGCCAATCCGACTAATGTTAACGCCTCTAGCGGGTCCATCGGACTGGGGCTGACTTCGGTCACCAGCTGGACATTTTCCAGTGCGGTAAGGCTGGGTATCAGGTTATAGAACTGGAACACAAAGCCCACATGTTCACGCCGGAATGCCGTCAATGCAGCGTCGCCGGCATGAGTCAGATCATGATCGAGGTAGGAAAGCGTGCCGGAAGTGGGCGTATCCAGCCCGCCCAGGATATTGAGTAGCGTCGATTTGCCGCTGCCGGATGCGCCCAGCAGCACCACGAATTCACCGGTATAGAGTTCAAGAGTGACGTTGCGCAATGCCTGGACCTGCACCTCGCCCGTGATATAGGTCTTGGTGACGTTTTGCAGGATAAAAACCGGCTTGCCCTGGCGAGCGCTCAGCTCCCCGGTATTCGGGCCAGCAGCAGACTCGGGAAGTGGCCTGTGCATACGACGGATCCTTTCAATCAAGCCATCTGATTGTAAGCCGGCGGGTTTTTTTATTAGTTTGACTTATATCAAACCCGCTGGGCAGGTAGCGCACGCCCCAGGCGACTGCAGTTCTGCATAGTCGTGCCATTCCCAGGCCGCTTGTCGTCGAAAATTGCATTGCCTGCAGTATGGCCCCGGAAGTCAATCGGGTATGACCGGCACCGATCAGGACTTGCGCCAATATTCAGCTTGCGCATAAGCACGCCGCAAGAAATCGACGAATGCCCGAATGCGCAAGGGCAAATGACGCCGCTGGGCAAAGATGGCATAGATATCGTTGCCCGGTGCAGCATATTCATCCAGAACGGAAACCAGTTGCCCGGATTCGATTTCAGTGCCGACTTCCCACATCGAGCGCCAGGCCAGTCCCTTGCCGGCGAGCGCCCAGTCATGCAGCACTTCACCATCATTGCACTCCATGTTGCCGGTTACTTTGAAGATGACATTTTTGCCGTTTTGCCGAAAGGTCCAGCCGCGCTGGCTGCCGTCGCTGCTGATTGCCAGGCAATTGTGGGCAGACAGGTCGGCCAGCGACTTGGGTGTGCCATGTCGTTGCAGGTAAGCAGGCGAGGCCACCAGCACCCGCTTGTTATCGGCTAATTTAACGCCGACCATGCTGGAATCGGTCATTGCGGCGATCCGGATCGCCACATCGATCCCTTCACCGATCAAATCGACAATGCGGTCGTTCAAGCTCAAGGTCAGCGTCACATCGCGATGTTCCGCCAAAAACGATGGCAACAATGGTGCCACGTGCCAGCGGCCGAACCCGGCCGGTGCCGAAATCGTCAGGTGGCCGCTGGCGCGGGCGCTGCGCTCGGATGCGGCAGCTTCCGCATCTTCCAGGTCGCCCAGGATACGCTGGCAGTCTTCCAGGAAGGCCGTGCCTTCATCGGTGAGTGCAATCTTGCGGGTGGAGCGCTGCAACAGCTTGACACCAAGCCGCTCTTCCAACGCATCGAGGCGCCGGCCGATCATGGCGGGTGCAATGCCTTCGGCGCGCGCGGCAGCCGACAGGCTGCCTTTGGCGATGACCTCCACAAAAGTCGAAATCTGCTTGAACTGGTCCATCCATTCATTTCATCTGTGTTTAAAACGCAATAATCATATGATAAATGATGTGGTTTATGCGTATTAAAATTGAATATACTTGGTTCTTTTAATCAACCGGCATACCGTTAATGGACATTGGGCATCTTGTTCTGGTAAGTGTGGCAGCCTTTTGCGCCGGCGGCATGAATGCGGTGGCTGGCGGCGGCACTTTCTTTTCATTTCCTGCCTTGCTGGCAGTCGGGGTGCCGCCAGTGATTGCCAATGCCAGCAATTCGGTGGCGCTGTGGCCGGCCAGTTTGTCCGGCGCATGGGCTTATCGGGAGGAACTGTCACGCTACAAACGCTATCTGATCCCGATGGGTATCGTGTCGCTGATTGGCGGTGCCGGTGGCGGCTTGCTATTGCTGTCGACGGGGGATGCCACGTTTTCCAGGCTGATTCCCTGGCTGTTATTGTTTGCAACGCTCCTGTTTGCTTTTTCCGGCAAGATTTCCCGTTTGCTTCGCGGCGCCCACGCCGGGCAGCCGTCCAATACGGCAGGCGCCTTGGCCGGGCATGCAGTGGTGTCGGTGTATGGCGGATTTTTCGGGGCCGGCATGGGAATCCTGATGCTGGCCAGCTTGGCGATGGCCGGACACGATGATGTGCATGAAATCAATGCCATCAAGAACCTCTTGTCGGCCGTCATTTACAGCGTGACTGTGCTGACATTCGTGATCGCCGGCGCCGTCAACTGGCCATATACATTGCTGATGGCTGCGACCGGCATGCTGGGCGGCTATTGGGGGGCGCGTTTTGCACGCAAAATTCCGGCGCTGTGGATGCGCCGCTTTATCATCACGGTCGGCTTTCTGTTGACCGGGTTTTATTTCTTCAAGACGTACTGATTTGTTTTTTTGTTTTCCCTCACTCATTCAGGAGAACTAGATGGCACTGCAGCTACCAGCCGGCATGGCAATCACCGGCGGCATCAAACCCGGTTACGAAAGCATCCTGACGCCAGACGCCCTGGCCCTGGTCGCCAAGCTGCATCGCGCCTTCGAAGGCCGCCGCCAGGAATTGCTGGCCGCCCGCGTCGCCCGTCAAGCCCGTATCGATGCCGGTGAAATGCCTGACTTCCTGCCTGAAACCAGGGCGATCCGCGAAGGCGACTGGAAGATCGCGCCGCTGCCGAAGGCACTGGAGCGCCGCCGTACCGAAATCACCGGCCCGGTCGAAGCCAAGATGATCATCAATGCCTTCAATTCCGGTGCCGATTCCTACATGACCGACTTCGAGGATTCCAACTCGCCTAACTGGGATAACCAGATCCAGGGCCAAGTTAACCTGTACCAGGCGATTCGCCGTGAACTCTCGTTCAAGAATGAAGCCGGCAAGGAATACAAGCTTAATGACAAGGTCGCCACCCTGCAGATCCGTCCGCGCGGCTGGCATCTCGATGAAAAGCATGTGACGGTTGACGGCAGGCGCGTTGCCGGCGGCATCTTTGACTTTGCCCTGGTCTTCTTCCACAACGCCAAGGAGCAGATCGCCCGCGGCGCCGGCCCGTTCTATTATCTGCCGAAGATGGAAAGCCATTTGGAAGCGCGCCTGTGGAACGACATCTTCGTGATGGCGCAAGACCATATCGGTCTGCCGCAAGGCACCATCAAGGCGACCGTGCTGGTCGAAACCATTCTCGCGACTTTCGAGATGGAAGAAATCCTGTACGAACTGCGTAACCATTCTTCGGGCCTGAACGCCGGCCGCTGGGATTACATCTTCAGCTGCATCAAGAAGTTCAAGAAAAACAAGGACTTCTGCCTGGCACAGCGCAGCGCCATCACCATGGAAGTGCCATTCATGCGTTCGTACGCGCTGGCGCTGGTCAAGGCCTGCCACAAGCGTGGCGCGCCAGCCATGGGCGGCATGTCAGCCCTGATTCCGATCAAGAACGATCCGGTTGCCAATGAAAAGGCGCTGGCCGGCATCCGCCACGACAAGACACGCGACGCCAACGACGGCTTCGACGGTGGCTGGGTGGCACATCCGGGCCTGGTGCCGATCGCCGCGGAAGAATTCCAGAAAGTGCTGGGCGACCGTCCGAACCAGTGGGAAAAGCAGCGCGATGAAAACTTCGGTGCCAAGGATTTCCTGAACTTCCAGCCGGAACAGCCAATCACTGAAGCGGGTATACGCAACAACATCAACGTCGGTATCCATTACCTCGGCTCATGGCTGGCTGGCAACGGCTGCGTGCCGATCCATAATCTGATGGAAGATGCGGCCACCGCTGAAATCAGCCGCTCGCAAGTCTGGCAATGGGTGGTGTCGCCAAAGGGCATCCTGGACGACGGCCGCAAGGTAACAGTCGAGATGGTGCGTTCGATGATCACCGAAGAACTGGGCAAGGTGAAGGCAACTGTCACGGCACAGGGTGAGAACACCGCAACCTACGATCAGGCCGCGGAAATTTTTGACCGCATGTCATTGACTCCTGACTATCCGGAGTTCCTGACGCTGCCTTTGTATGAAGCGATGGCTTAAGCGTTTGTGCGACGCCTGTCATTTCAGGTCGATTTATAAGCCAAAAGCGCCGGATTTTTCCGGCGCTTTTTTATGCGTGAAGATCTGGCGAGGCATATTTCGCACGGTCGTATCTTGAGCGATAGATCGTGGTGGCAGGCGTTATGCTATACCTGTCAAAAGACGCTATATTCCGGCTTCCCATCTCAACATTTCATTTGGAAAAAGAAGCAATGCTAGGCGAGCCGTCGCAATCCCCGACTACGGTCCATGCCGGATAATGGCGGTGCGTTAGGGCTTTGCATTTTCAGCCTTCTTGGTTAGCATGATCATTAATAAACTTCTTTAGGGTAATTACATGCTCGCACTTAAGGTCACGCAGATCGGCTCTTCGCTGGGGATAGTGCTGTCACCGGAAGCATTGCAGCATTACCAGCTCAAGGAAGGTGACATGGTCTACCTGAATGGTGCGATGAACACCACACCGCTGGCAACCGGTGAGGCGAGCGCAATCTCAGTCGATCCGGCCACTGTTGAGCAGCTGCGGGCCGGGCATGAATTCATGCGCGACTACCATGCCGCTTTTCGCGCACTGGCCAAATGAATTGCTATTCGATCGATCCGTCGGCACTGGTGCTGCTGCACCAGGAGAGCCTGAAAGCCTATGGCGGCACGGAAGGCTTGCGGGAGCCGGCTTTGCTGGATGCGGCCTTGTCATGGCCGCTGCATCTGGCGTCGCAACAGGAAATGGATGTGGCCGATCTCGCGGCTTCCTATGCAGTAGGCATCCTCAACCATGCGCCATTCATCGACGGCAATGAACGGGCCGCCTTCCTGGCAATGGGACTGTTCCTGTATCTCAATGGCTGGCAACTGGCAGCGTCGCCTCACGATGCGGCGCAAACCATCCAGGCAGCAGCATCAGGCGCGATGGATGAAGTCAGGCTGGCTGACTGGATACGTATGAGTCTCTGAATCTGGCTGGCAATAGTGCAGCCAAGTTACATTCATTATTATTCATTATTCTTTGTCAGCATCCATATGCACGCCGCACACCTGATTGCTGCCGGCATCGAATCAAACTAATTTGTTGCTCAGGCAGCCGTTGATTTCAACCCGACGTTCGACGGCAGGCACGGCACGGTATAGATTGGTGCAAAGCCGCCGCCGGCAGTGCGGAAATTCGTAGTTTGTCCCTGATACATGCGCGCTGCCAGCAACTGGATAGCACCGGCATACACGTAGCATCGGACATCGAGCTTCAGGTCAATCGTGTTGGTTTTTGTGTCAGTTTCGGTTTCGGTGCCGGCAGGCAGACGCCGCTCGCTTGGGGCCACCAGGGCCTGGGCAACGTACTCTCCTGTCAGAATGTCTCCCCACACGCGCTTGGTCAGTTTGTCGCCGCGATAGACTGCACGGCTGCCAAAACCCTGGGCCGGCTTGAAAAACAGCTGCTTGCGACTCGCCCAAAGTGCATCGGCATTGTCGGCAGTAACCAGCACCGTTTTTGGAATGCCCTGCAATAAAATCTCAATTAATGCAGGATCAACGCCCCAGTTGTGCAGCACTGTCGCGTCGGTCAGCAGCACCAGGTTGCGTTTGTCAGCATACAGCGCATGACCATGCGGATGTGGCGTGATGACAGCCGCACTGGTAAGGTAAGCATCGCGCAAGGCCTGGTGAGCTGGCAAACCAAGATCAAAATCGGTCAGCCGGTTATAAACCAGATCGATTTGCAGCTCGCCATGCCACAGCGCGCCTTTGCGCATCTCAAGCTGGCCCGGGTCCAGGATCAGTGCTTGCACGCCATGCCGCGCGAACAAATCCTGAAATAGCAAAAATTCCGGATAAAGGTATTGTTCTTCGGGGCGTGTATCGACAATCGCAATGGTCTTGAGTGGAGTAGTTCGGATTGCCGAGCGTTCCCATTCAGAAGCAAACATCGCGAACAGCGTCTCATCGAGTCGCGCAATCGGGACCGGTCCATCCATCATGTCGCGCACTTCGTCGCAGCAAGCCAGCTGCGCCTTGGCCAGCACGGTATTCAACATGGCACCGCCGGAATTGGTATTGATTTCCACCAGGTGCGGCCCTTGTGCGCTCAGATGAAAGTCGTAGCCATAAAAGACGCCTTGCGCGCCAGGCAGGTGCCGGGCAATTTCCGGCGCATTTTTTAGTACCGCTTCCTGGTACGCCGGCATCGCAATCACCTGCTCGATGGTGCGGATCAACCGTGACATTTGATCGACTTGCCATTGGGTAGCAAATACGCCGAAATCGGCAAACAGATGCGGTCGCGCCTCGATCAGGCTGCCCGGTACATGGCTGTCCCCCAATACGTGGTCGAGCTGATTACGCAGTGCGACGGGATCGATATTCAGGCAATGGCATTCACGGTTGAGCACCTCGGCAATGTTCTCGCAGGGGTGAGCATCATTGGTGGTGTCTGGAGATGGGCTGCAAGTCGTATTCATCGGGAAGGGGAATTGGTTAATCGGATCTCGCCTTGATTATAGTCCCGGCGTGAAATCTGACTGGGCCATCAAAAAAGCGATGCTCTGGAAGAGGCAAAATGCAAACAGACCGGCATTGCCGGTCTGAACAGGAAGGAAACGCAGCAGGCTTTAGAAACGGACAGCCAGTGGTGCGGTTAGTTTGTCAGGCGCTTTGCAGAGAGCCGAAATTGCCTATGGAGTTGTTGCTGGCAAATTTCTGCAGTACCTTGGCAACCGGCAAAAGCTTATCGAAATTTCTGCCGATACCTAACGCCAATGAACAAAACAGGACGATTTCCTGGGTCGAGCGGATCCCATATTGTTTGGTAGCCTTATAGACCTGATCGGCGATAAAGTCATACCGCTGTGCCTGCGGCATTGCTGCCAAGTCGGCATTGCCATTCTGTTCAAGCTGCTTCATCACCATATCCGGCAATGCTGCATCCAGCAGCGAGGTGCCTTGGGTAGCCGTCAGTTTCAGCGTCTGTACGGGCGGAATAGCGGTTTGCGCATGGCCGAACAGCGTGCACGGCATGCCATCACGGTCCATATAGGCCCATGAAGTAATCGGCCCGAGCGCATGCTCTTCCTGCAGATGGTCCAGCATCTGGTACCAGATCGGCAGGATGCGCGTATCGTAATAGCGCATCACATACTTCAAGCCTTCTTCCGTCTCGACCCGGGTCAGACTGCGCAAATGCTCGCGCAAATCCATCAAGCCGACAGAAGAGACGATCCAGCTCATGCAATGCATGCCCTGGGTATGTTCGAGGAACCAGGCGAGGGTCCGGGTCTGATTGGACGTCACTTGTACCAGCACCGGGCCGGGTTCAGCTGAGTTGGCATTCTTGGACAGAGACACCCATGGCAGGCGGCGAAAGCGGTATTGCAGAATGCGCCAGATGCCCGGGTACTGGGCAGTGTCGATCAGTAAAAACACGCCGTTGGTGTTGGCCTGGTTGGCGTCTTGTTCTGGTGATGCGGTGATGCAATCTGAATTAATCATTGTGCATTCTTATATTGTCTCTTCTGGCAAAACTGAATTAGCAGCCTGTCGGCGGGGCTAAAAGGATTTAAGTTATTATTTTAATAATAATGATGGAAGATAATCTAGAATTGCTTTAAAGGCAACTGAAATTGTGGTGGAGATTGGTATTTGTGTGTTTTTGGTGATAAAGGAAATTTAATAAACCTTTAGTGCGACAGTATTTATGAAATGGGTTGAAATTAAAAATATAGGATTACCCCGGCAGCTGCATGCCGTCGTTGCGCCAGTCGGGGGCTGGGTGTTCGTCGCCAGCAGCAGGAGGTGGGCCGAGGCGGGCCGCCAGAGGGATCTTGAGGCCGGCCGGCAGGTTGTTGGCGCCGGCGTGCAGAGCTCCAGCAGCGCAAAGCGGCGTGCCTGATTGCTTTCGGCGCTGCTGCCTGGCTGTGAAGTGAAGGGGCTGCGGTCAGGTCGAATTTTAAGACGGATGGATTCAATCCGATTAAAAATGAAGGGATTTCCTAGGAATCTAAAGACGAATCGTTTGGGTGGTCACTATAGCGCTCTAAAGAAGAGGTGTGAATTGAATGCTATTTAGAAAGGCGAAACAATCAGCGGAATAGTCGGTTTGCCCACTGGCCCGCTTCGTTTGCTTTGGTTGTTGCATCCTTTGTAAGTTGCTCTATCCAATGCGTTCCCTTTTCGTATATGCGCTGCGCACCATCCTCGACATCGTCGTATGTATTAGCAGCTGCATCGGCTGCTTTTTGAGCCATTTTTTTGGCGTGATCGGCCGCTTCGTTTGCTTTGCGTTGGGCGGCTTGTGCTGCATCGCTGGCAGCCTTTGATGTGGCGTCATACGCTTGTCTGGATTTTTCAGAGGCATAATCAGCTGCTTGCTGCGCCTTCTGTTTAGCCGCCTGTGCTGCATCGTTAGCCGCCTTAGCGGACGCGTCATAAGCCTTGTTGGTGGCATTAGCAGTCGCGTTGTAAGCCTCGGTGACAGTTTTGCCGGCAGCATCTGCACCAACCTCTACTGCGTCGCCCACAGCCTTTGCCTTGCCGCCCAGCCATCTGCCACCTTCTTGCCATATGTTAACTGTTGATTCATCCACGCTGCGTGGTTTGAAATAGCTGAATGGTTCTGGAATATCCAGTTTGGAGTCGTGCACAAATTGACTAACAAAATCCACTGCACCTTTCGGTGCATTCGTATCCCATGCTGCTATGTGCCAGTCTTGCGGTTTCACAAATTGAGCGTAGCCACGAGCTGTATCCCAAATGCGAACCCATCTGCCAGCCTTGGCTGGGTCACGGTAGATTTTAATTTCCTCGGCCATGCTGCTATAGCCAATTGGACTACGCTTACCTTCCGCCACGCTGCGCTCCGCAGGACTTTGCAATCCCGTACGATGCATGGTACCGCATGCGCTATACAGCAGCTTCATGTGCTGAGTCATTTGCTTTTCTACGGGGCCGCTCAATGAACCACATGCCGCTCTATAGGCTTGATATGCAGTTTCGGTCTCAGGATTACATTCAAAGCGATCTTGGAAAGTTTGAAATCTTACTTTCTTGATTTCGTCATAATTCCACATCCGGACACCGCAAATTACGGCTTCACGCATCATATCGCGCATCGGTATGCGTGCGTAGTTGTTTTTGATGCCTTGTTCGACTGGCTTATATCCACCGCCTACATCCGAATGTACGCCTGGGTAGGTTTGTTCTATCCAGTTCGAATTAGCAAGCATGCCTTTCTTGCGTATTAAATCAACAGGGAATGAAAATCGTACTTCATGCGCAGCTACATAGTGTACACACTGCTCCACCTTTGGAGAAACTATCAAGTCTCGCTCAGCAAAAGGCAATTGCACATTAGCTGCTGGCACGCCAAACGAGGCCACCGTATCAAATATCCCCATGAAATTCACTCGAATTGGGTAGCGGCCGTCGTACAATAATTTATCCTCTTTTGGCGTGCAATTTTCGATCACACGGTTGCTAAAAGCGCGTGCCAATGCGGCGCCACGCGAAAAGCCAAAGATTGACAAGTTGATCTGCTTGATCAATCGATGCTTATCCAAGGCTGTACTAACTTCCTTAAAGGTCTTCTTGCTGCTATTCGTTGCATATTGTCCGACTTCTCCGCCCAATTTTTTGGCATTAAGTATAAGCACATCGCGCAGGCGATCATTCACCGCATCGTCGCCTTGATCCAGCCTGCGATCGCCGCCAGCGCCAGCACCACCGCCTGGAAAACCGTCCTGTATCCAAATGCCTGCAGATGACAGCCGCCTAGCGGGCTTGCCATTGTAAGGGGTGCCAACCCCCGAGATGTAGATGGGGTAGTCATTTGAAGTCTGTTTGGAGTACGCTTCGGAGGCAAAGAACATGCGAGCTACATTGCTCCATTTTTTTGCATCGTTGTCTATGTCCTTGTTGTTCCCTGTTCCGTCAAAAAAAACCGAAATGTGTAGTACATCACTGCAATCTTGGAATGGCCCAGGTGGGGCATTCGAAACATCGCGATTGGCCGCTATGCATGTGGAAATTGCGTCATTTGCCATGGTTTTTTTTCTCCCATTCAGCATTGAATTTTTCGCCTCGCTCACTTAATCCCGGGAAGTGTTCGGTATAAATGAATTCAACCGTGTCATCAGGATAGATATGTATTGCAAGGTAGCGAGCTGTAGCTGGAATATTTTTTAACTCTGGAATATTTTTAGCAATAACTGTTTCGCCGTTGCGGTGTGTTCCTTCAGGGCCATCTAATCGCCAAGTTACTTTTTGTGGGCCAGCCTGGAATTGCATGCCCATCATGGTTCCGCGTCCACTGCGCGGATATTCGCCAGCTATACCTACATCTCGCTTACCAACCAATACATCAAAAATAGGCCGATCCAAATAGCTAAAAAGAACTACATCTAATGTGACTGTCATAGGTTTTGCCTCACAACCTGAAAAAAATAAAAGACCCGCCGTAGCAATACAAATCATGCGGCGGGTAGGATTCAAAGGTTTCAATTTCTGTTTCATGGCATTTTCTGCAAAGCTTGAGTGAGTTTCAATTTGCCCATTTTCACCTGATCCAACAACGCGGTTATTATCGGGTCTACTTGGAACTGTGCCTTATAGATCAAAGCTGCACATACGTAATTCACCAGGTCGCTCATTGCTTCGAGTTTGATGTCACGTGCATCTTGCAGGTGTTTGCGTATCAGAGGATAGCGCTGTTCACGGTCAATGTCGCTCAAGAGCTGCGGCTGATTGAGATCGATGTGATACAGCACGTGGTCTGGCACGCTGGCCTCTACCAAGTCATCTACCTGCATTTGGTTGAGATGTAGGGGTAGATTTGCCCGCTCTTTTTCTGCAGCGACTATTTGTAGAGAACGAATTGCACCATCGCGATCCCAATACCACCAGCCTGCAATGTGTTGGGTAAATGTTGCATACTGCACGGCGTTGAGAACGGGGCCACGCACATACAGCGTGGGGTCATCGTTTTGGCCCACCAGTACACCCAAAATAGCCGGATCCCAAAATGCAAAGAACATGTCGTCTCCATCGGGAAGCAACACTTCGGTAAATTGCCGCAAGTGTGCATACAGCGTGTCAAAGTCCACATCTGATGCCAATACGGTGACGCATGGTTTTCGGCTGGCATTGCGGGTTATCCAGCTCCATGCAACGGCGCCATCATCCGGTTGTTCTAACTGAACCAAATGAGGTGCGTTAGCAGCTAATGGGCTATCTGGGGTCATATCAAACAGGCAGCGCATTAAGCCGCCACTGCATGTCAGTGCGCCGGGCAAATCCCTGTGTTGCGCACTGTCTGCAATGGCGTACCAGTTCCACCGTGGGTTGTGGGCAGCGGCATCGATAAAGCTTTGCACTTCACGCACCTTTGTTGATAAAGGCAGACCGCTGTGCAGCACGCTTTGCCAGACATTCTAAACATACGGTGCGAGGCATTATCGGCAACGCATAACCTTGATCCGCGGGCCCCGTAAAACTCTTGCTGCTTGCCTTGATCGAAATGGTTCCCGGACAGGCAAAGGTGATATTGCCTCCTTCAATCGTCAAGCTGGCCCCACCTTCCACCGCGAGCGTGATGCTCTTGGCTGCCGCAAAATCGATATGACTGTTGGCCGACACCAGCTTCACCAGTTCCTTTGCCGCAAACGTCATCGCATCGCTTTGCGCCTGCAGCTCCACATCGCCTTGTCCTGCATACAGCTTGATGCCGCAATTGCCGTCACTAGCACCCACCGCACCGGCCAGCATGCCAATGGCCTGGCCGCTATGCACGCTCAAAGCTTCACCAACTGCCATCTGCATGTCGCGCCCACTGGCAAAGTGCGCCACTTCACCGGCTGCCACATGCATGCCATCCGATGCCGTCATGCCCAAACCGGCTTGTGCAGCCACCGTGACCAGTGGCGCGGAGCTGTGCGGCACCTTGGCACCCTGGCCATCCTCGCTGCCATCCTGTGCGCTGACCTGGCCTGCGGCTTTCTTCAGCATCGCCGCCAGTGGCGGAGAATCATCATCCAGATTGCTCTGCCCGTCGGCACCATTCAACGTCTTGCTGCCTTTGGCCGCCACCATCTGCACGGTCTGGTGGGTGGTTGCCGCCTGATTGAAGCTGTCGGCAAAGCCCTGCGCTTGCTTGAGCAGGGCGGCGCCAGCACTATTGTCGCCGGCTGGTTCCATTTGTCCGCCGGGCGCGCTGCCGTAATAGGTCGTGAGCAACAAACCCTTGCCGGCGCGTATTGCGGCATAGGCGTCGGTGCGCATTTCCCAGCCAGTGCCGCGAAAACTGCCGCGATAGTTGTCTGCCTGGTGGATCAGATGGCCCAGGTTGACCTGGGTGGCGGCAGCATCGGTTGCCAGCTGGGTGCGCAGCCGGCCGCGGGTGTCGTCGAACACCAGTTGATTCGATTGCCGGGACAGGCCATCCATGCCCAGCGCCACGCTCTTGAAGCCGGACAGAAATCCCGCATGTTTGTGTTCGCCCACCGCTGCACCATGCCAGGCAGGCGAACTGCCGGCACCGATGCGGTTGTCCTGGGCGGCTGCGGCCTGATCCTTGGCCGCACCGAAGGACGATGGCTCATCCTGTCCCTGGCCGTTGTACAGCACGCCGTTGACGATCGGGCGGTCGATGTCATTGTCAAAAAACTTGACCAGCACTTCCTGTCCGATCCTGGGGATGAACTGGGCGCCATAGCCGGGGCCAGCAAACAGTTGCGCCACCCGCACCCAGCAGGTATGCGCTTCACTGGTTTGCCAGTGATAGCGGATGCGGATGCGTCCGAGATTGTCGGTGTGGACGGTGCCGGCGTTGGCGGTGCTGCCGTCCGGTCCGACCACGATCGCGGTCTGGCTGCCCAGTGCGGTGGGTTTGGGATTGAGCAGCAGGCCGGTGCCATCGAGCAGAGCGGGGCGCCAGACGATGTCAGAGCGGATGCCGGTGAAGCGGTTGGCATAACCGCTGGTCTCGGCTTCGGCTAACAGGGTCGTCCAGGCTGCGCGTGAAAGATGGCGGGCGGCGATATCTTGGTCGGCTACCGGTTTGGAGCTGGATGCATCGCTGGATCGTCCCGGAATATGCATGCCATCGTCGCGCCATTGCGGGGCAGGGCGCTCATCGTAATAAAGAGGCGTCGGCCCCAATCGTGCGGCCAGATGGATCTTGAGGCCGGCCGGCAGGTTGTTGACGCCGGCATGCAGCAGCCCCAGCAATGCAAAGCGGCGTGCCTGGTCGCTTTCTGCGCTGCTGCCTGGCTGCGGCGTGAAGGGCGCGTCGGTCAGGTCGAATACGGTGCCGGCCCGGAATGTGCGCACGGTGCCGTCGCCGAACCAAGTCTTGGTGCGCGCATCCATGGCTTCGCGCAAGATGCGTACGTAATGCTCGGCTTCCTGTTGATTGCCGAATGGATAAAGTCCCAGCCAGTCGCAGGTTTCGACAAACGGTACGCCCTGATTGATGCTCGGATGGGCTGTGGGGAGCGATGCGGCGATCACGCGCTTGGTCTTGTAGTCCCATCCGGAAACGGTGGTGATTTCGGGTTGCGAGACGCGCTCGCAACCGAGTTTCTGGATCGTGTCCTGGATTTCGACTGCGGCGTCGCGGTGAAAGCGGATGCCGCGGCCGCCGTTGGCATGTTCTGACGAATAATCCTCGACGAAGGCAGTCGCCGAATCGGCAAACAATACCAGCCGCTGATGCGCATGGCTGGTGTCGTTGTCGTCTTCCTCGAAATAAAAACCGATGCCTTCCTCGGCCAGCAGGCGCGACAGGAATGCATAGTCAGTTTCGCGGTACTGGCAACAATAGCTGCGCGGGCGCACCCGCGCCAGGAAGGCTTCGGCGTCGAGCGTGATGCGCCAGTTGTTGCGAGGAGCGTCGGCTGCCAGCACGTCTTCGATGATTTGCAGTACGGTCTTGTCCTGGAATACCCGCGAGCTGCGGCGCTGGGTCGCCAGCCACAGCCAGGGCACGATGGTCAGGCGATAGCGCGCCAGGCCGCCGTCCGCACCCAGTTGCGCAGCTTCTGCCACCCAGCCACTACGACTATGCAGGCTGCCGTCCGCCAGACGGGTAGTGAGTGTCACTTGCTGGGCCAGCAGGCTTTTGAGCTCGATATGGATATCGGTCGACAGGCAGCTGACATGCCATTCGTACAGGCATGACAGCGCCTCCCGGCCCAGCCAGCTTTCCACCAGCAGCTTGCCTGGTCCTAGCGGCGTATCAATGTCATATAGGCGCGTATCGGCGCTAAAAGCCGCGATTTGGTCGACGAGACTACCTGCGCCTGAGAATGCCTCGGACATTGAAAAGGGGTTCCTTTTGTGGATACGATGAATGTTATATATTTATTAACTTATTTAATCACAAGGTTAATTTATTGGCAATAATTATTTTGCCGTGTCTCATCTTGTGAAAATGCCGCACCCTTGCTGGAAAAGACGTTAATTATTTCCTGACAATAAGATATGCTTTCGAGGAATTTATAAAAATACAAATACAGGGATGGTATGGACTCGACCGAAAAAAACGGACGCCGCGGCAATTTGGCGGCAGCAATTTCGTTTTTGGCAGCTACCGGTGCTGCCTTTGCTTCGGCTGGCAAATCCATATGGCGACCAATCAGGTGGCTGCTGACGCACTTGTTCGGGAGCCTGCATTGGCAGGCACCGGCATGGGGGCGCTGGACTGCCGATCAAAGCCGAAAATCGTCGAGATTTATCGCAACAACGGTAACCGCCCATCCAGGACGAACGATTGCGGCATTGCTGGTGCTGGCGGTGCTTGCGGGTGCTGCGTGGTTTGGTTACCAGTGGTGGCAAGCCCAGCCCAAGCCGCTGGAAGTCACTTTCAGTGTTACCAACCCTGAACGTACCGAAATCGAGGCAGAAGACGAGGAGGCGCGCAAGCCCAAGCCTTTGCAGGTTGAATTCAGCCATTCGGTCGCACCACTGGCCGCAGTGGGCAAGGAAGCCACGGCAGGCATTACGGTCACGCCTGCGGTACAGGGCAGCTGGCGCTGGAGTGATGACAAAATTCTGACATTCACACCGAAGGATGACTGGCCGGTCGGTACCGAATTCAAGCTGGCTTTTGATCAAACCCTGTTTGTGCCGGAAGTGCGGTTGAACGAATATGAGACCAGTTTTCAGAGCGCCGCATTCACGACAGAAATCAGCAGCGCCGAGTTTTATCAGGACCCGATCAACCCGGCGCTGAAAAAAGGAATCGTCCAGCTGAAGTTTTCTCATCCGGTCAATCCGGGTGAACTGGAAAAACGCATCGAGCTCAAGCTTGCGCAACAATCTGAAGGCATCCTGGGCATCGGCAAGGAAACCACCAAATTTACTGTCAGCTACGACAAGCTGAAGCTGCACGCCTATATCCATTCCGATGCGCTGGCGATTCCCAAGGACAGCACGGTGCTGCGGTTCACGCTGGCCAAAGGCGTGCTATCGGCGCGCGGCGGCAATGCGCTCAGTGAAGACATGACGAGTGAGATCGGTGTGCCAGGCTTGTATAGCCTGGCGATTAATGAACTGGCGCCGCAAGTTGTCACTAATGAACGCAATGAGCCGGAGCAGGTATTGCTGCTGGAAACCTCGGCCACAGTGCATGAGCGCGAAATGCAAAAAGCACTGTCGATATGGGTGCTACCGAAATTTCATCCGAATACCAAGCCGGAAAATCGCAGCGAGGATACGCCGCACGTCTGGGGCGTGGCGGAGGTAACACCGGCGATACTGAAACTGTCAACGAGATTGCTGCCGGAGCCGATTGCGGCAGAACATGAATATACCCAGACCCATAGCTTCAAATACCGGGCCGATGTCGGGGCACAATTGTTTGTGCAGGTCGAGAAGGACTTGCGTTCGTTTGGTGGCTACGTTCTCGGCAAGACAAAAAACCACATCGTGCAGGTGCCGAAGTTTCCATCGGAGCTGAAGATCTTGAGCCAGGGAGCACTGCTGGCAGTCAGCGGCGAGAAAAAAGTGGCAGTGCTGGCACGCGATTTGCCCGGCGTGAAGGTGGAGATCGGCCGCGTGCTGCCGGCGCAGCTGCAACACCTGGTATCGCAGTCGAGCGGCGACTTTTCCAATCCGGATTTTTACAATCGGTTTGGTCCGGATAACCTGATCGAGCGGTTCGAACGCAAGGTGCCGTTGCCGCATCTGCAGCAGGGGCGTGCCCACTATGAAGCGGTGGATCTGGGTGAATACCTGAAAGGCGACGGCAGTGAGCGACGCGGGGTATTCCTGCTGACAGTGACCGGCTACGATCCGGCGCAGGAGGCGCGCGACGAACGCAATCTTGCCCGCCAGCAGCGCCAGCCGGGCGAAGCACCGGCAGAGGCCAGCGATGAAGCTGGCGACTGCGGCGATGACTGTGGTGACGGACAGGATCATCAGGGCGATGAAGCGCCGGAAAGCAAGGTCGACAAGCGGCTGGTGCTGGTAACGGATCTGGGCATCCTGGTCAAGAAATCGATGGATGGCTCGCAGGATATCTTTGTCCAGTCGATCTATACCGGCAAGCCGGTCGAAGGCGCCACTGTCGAAATTGTCGGCAAGAATGGCTTGACGCTGTTGACGCAAACGACCGATGCCAGCGGGCTGGCAAAATTTCCCAAGATTGCCGGCATGGCACGCGAACGCGCGCCCTTGCTGGTGCTGGTGAAAAAAGCAGGCGACCTGAGCTTCATGCCACTGAATAAAGCGGATCGCGGACTCGATGTGTCGCGCTTCGATGTCGGCGGCGCCAAAAATGCTGCTGTTGCCGATCAATTGTCTGCTTACCTGTTCAGCGACCGCGGCATTTACCGGCCCGGCGACACCTTTCATGTCGGCATGATCGTCAAGCCGGCCAACTGGGCAACCAGCATTGCCGGCTTGCCGCTGGAAGTCGAGGTGCTCGATGCACGCGGCCTGACCGTCAAGCGTGAAAAAACCAGACTGGCACCCGGCGGCTTCATGGAAATTTCCTATGCGACCCAGGAAACCTCCCCGACCGGCACCTACAACGTCAATCTGTATCTGGTCAAGGATGGCCATAAAGGGGCGCAGATCGGCAGCACCAGCGTCAAGGTGCAGGAATTCCAGCCGGACCGGATGAAGGTCACGGCACGGTTTTCGGCGGATACGACCGAGGGGTGGGTCAATCCGAAGGAACTTAAAGCATTGGTCAATGCGCAAAATCTGTTCGGCACGCCGGCGGACAACCGCCGTGTCAGCGCCGAACTCAGGCTCAGTCCGGCATTCCCGGCGTTCCGGCAGTTCCCCGACTACCGCTTCTACGATCCGCAGCGCGCCAAGGAAGGCTATACCGACAAGGCAGGCGAACAGTTTACCAATGACAAGGGCGATGCGGAATTTGCGCTTGGCCTGGAAAAGTATGCAAAAGCCACCTACCGGCTGCATTTCGTCGCGCGCGTTTTTGAAGCGGGTGGACGCGGTGTGGCGGCCGAAGCGGCAGTGCTGGTTTCCGAACTGCCGCATCTGGTCGGCTTCAAGGCCGATGGCGCGATGGATTTCGTATCGCGTGCAAGCAGCCGGTCGGTCTCGCTGATCGGCATCAATCCCAAAGCCCAAAAGACCGCGGTCGATGGATTGACCCTGCAGTTAGTCGAACGAAAATATGTATCGGTGCTGACCAAGCAGCAAAATGGCACCTATAAGTATGAGTCGCGCAAGAAGGAAGTCATGCTCAAGGAGTCGCCGCTGACCATTCCGGCGGCCGGGTACAGCCTGGCGCTGGCAACTGATACGCTGGGTAATTTTTCCTATGTGATCCGGGATGCGCAGGGCCTCGAATTCAACCGCATCGATTATGCGGTGGCAGGCAAGGGCAATGTCACGCGCAGCCTGGAGCGCAATGCCGAACTGCAGCTGACCCTGAACAAGAAAGATTACGTGCCGGGCGACGAGATCGAAATCAGTATCAAGGCGCCGTATGCCGGTGCCGGCCTGATCACGATCGAACGCGACAGGGTTTTCACGCATCAGTGGTTCAAGTCCGATACCCTGGCATCGGTCCAGAAAATCCGCTTGCCGAAGGATTTCGAGGGCAATGGCTACGTCAGCGTGCAATTCATCCGCGATCCGGCTTCGGATGAAATTTTCATGAGCCCGCTGAGTTACGGGGTGGTGCCGTTTGCCACCAGCTTGGCGGCGCGCACCAACCAGTTGACATTGACCACGCCGGATCTGGTCAAGCCGGGCCAGGTGTTGAAAATCAGGCTGGCCGCGGCGCAGCCGACCCGGGTGGTGGTATTCGCCGTCGATGAAGGCATCCTGCAGGTCGCACGTTACCAGACCGCGGATCCGCTTGGCCTGTTTTTCCAGAAGCGCATGCTGGAAGTGCGGACCTCGCAGATTCTCGACCTGATTTTGCCGGAATTCAAGAAACTGATGGCGGCGAGCGCGCCGGGCGGCGATGCGGAAGGGGCGCTGGGCAAGCATTTGAATCCATTCAAGCGCAAACGCGACAAGCCGGTGGTCTATTGGTCCGGTATTGTCGAGCTCAAGGGTGAGCAGGAATTCACCTATTCCGTGCCGGATTATTTCAACGGCACATTGCGGGTGATGGCGGTTGCCGTCAACGACCAGGCAGTTGGCGTGGCCCAAACCCGCTCGCTGGTGCGCGGCGATTTCGTCCTGTCGCCGAACGTGCCGCTGGCAGTCACGCCGGGTGACGAGTTCGACGTCAGCGTCGGCGTGGCCAATAATGTTGCCGGCTCCGGCAAGGAGGCCGCGGTGGCAGTGGCATTGAAAACTTCCCCGCACCTGCAGGTAATCGGCAATGCCAGCCAGACCCTGAAGATCGGCGAGATGCGCGAGAGCGTGGCGACCTTCCGGCTGAAGGTTATCGACGATTCCAGGGCAATGCTGGGTTCGGCCACCCTGAACTTCAGTGCTGGTCTGGGCAGCCGCAAGGCCAGCCTGGCCACCGATGTCTCGGTGCGCCCGGCTGTGCCGCGCTATACGCAGATCAGCATGGGCAATTTTACCGGCTCGGTGGAAGTGCCCGTCACACGCAACATGTTTGCGCAGTACCGGCAGCTGGAAGCAGGCGTGTCGCCGCTGCCGCTGATACTTGCCAGCGGCCTGTCGAGTTACCTGGCGAATTTTTCACACCAGTGCACCGAGCAGTTGATCAGCCAGGCGATGCCGGCACTGATCCTGGCGCGCCGACCTGAATTCGCCAAGGCGCAAAGCAAGCTGCCTACTGCGCGCTCGCTGGACGAGGCATGGCGGGTGTTGCGGACGCGGCAAAATGCCGAAGGCGGATTCGGCCTGTGGGCAGCCTCGGTACAGGCCGATGAATTTGCCTCGGTGTATGCGGTGCATCTGCTGCTGGAAGCGCGCGACCGGGGCGAGCCGGTACCTGTCGACATGCTGCAAAAGGGGCTCGACTATATCCAGAAACTGGCCATGAGCCCCGGCACCTCGCTGTGGGAGTTGCGCCTGCGCGCCTATGCCGCCTACCTGTTGACCCGGCAAATGGTGGTGACCACACCGATTCTGACCGGTATTCGCGAAACGCTGGAGCAGCGCTATCCGAAGGAATGGCAGGGTGACCTGGCGGGAGCTTATCTGGCAGCGGCCTATCAGCTGCAAAAGCAGGAGCGGCTGGCCGGCAACCTGATCGACAAGCAAGTCGAGCAATTGCTCAAGCAACGCGCAGCGTTTCCTTATGAGCATTACTACGATCCGCTGATCCGCGATGCGCAGCTGCTGTATCTGCTGTCGCGGCATTTTCCGGCCCGGGTCAGGGCCTTGCCGCCGGCAGTCATGGCATCGATGGTCAAGCCGATCGCCGATGGCCAGTTCAATACCCTGTCGAGCGCCTATCTGATTCTGGCATTCGACGCGTATGCCAATGCGGTCGGTCCGGATGCATTGGGCAAGTTATCGATCGTGGAAATCGATGCCGCCGGAAAAGCCAGTCCGCTGGTGCTGCCGGAAAACCTGGTGCCGCGGGTGCCGTTTAACGCTGGCACGGCAAAATTGCGCATGGCAAACAGCGCCGATATCACGACTTATTATGCGGTGACTGAAACCGGATTCGACCGTGCAGCACCGAAAACGGATCTGCGCGCCGGCATGGAAGTGTTGCGCGAATTTATCGGCGGCGACGGCAAGCCGGTCACGACGGTCCAGGTCGGCGATGAAATCACGGTGCGCCTGAAGTTCCGGGCAGTCAACCGCATGTCGGTCCCGAATGTTGCGCTGGTTGACCTGATGCCGGGCGGCTTCGAGCCGGTGCTCGATACACCGTCCGAGCCCCAGCCTGCCGCGCCTGACCAGGGCAGCACCGGCAGCACCGGGCAGCCGGCAGGTTCGGCCCTGGCCGGGTTGTCCGGAGCACGCTCGAACTGGTACATCGAATACGCCGATGTGCGGGAAGACCGGGTGGTGTTCTATGGCACGGTGAGCCAGGACTTCGGCGAGATTTCCTACCGCATCAAGGCCACCAACAGCGGTCGTTTCATGGTGCCGCCTGCCTATGCCGAATCGATGTATGAGCGCGGCGTGCAGGCGCGCTCATTGGGTGGGCAAAGCCTGACGGTGAATGCGCCCAAGGCCAGGCAATAACCGGTTAGGTCCGGGGTGCTGGCACGGTGCACCGTGACATGGCCGAGCCGGGCGGTGTCAGGATGTGGCTGCTTTGACTGGCATCCTTGGCTGCGTTGGCTGGATTGGCTGTATTGTTTGTTTTGATCATGGTTTTCATTTTGCCGAAGACTTTTGTAAAACTCTATCGGCCGCGCTGGTTGCTGGGCGCGGCTTTGGTGTGTATCGTGCTGGCCGGGCTGCGCCTGTGGCCGCCGGTGCCATTGCGCCAGTCGGTTGCGACCGCAACCGCGATCTATGCCGGCAACGGTACATTGCTGCGCCTGGCGCTGGCATCCGACCAGCAATACCGTTTGTGGGTGCCGTTGGCCGAGATCGAACCTCGGCTGGTGGAAGCGGTACAGTTGTATGAGGATCGGTGGTTCGACTGGCATCCCGGGATCAACCCGGTTGCGCTGGTGCGTGCCGTGATTGCCACTTACGGTAACGGCCAGCGGCAGGGGGCATCGACCATCACCATGCAGCTGGCCAGGCGCCTGTACAAAATCCCGAGCCAGACGCCCGGCGGCAAGCTCAGGCAGGTGATGGCAGCCTTGTGGCTGGAGGCGCGGTATGGGAAGCGCGAAATTCTGGAAGCGTATCTGAACCTGGCGCCGTATGGTGGCAACATCGAAGGTGTAGGGGCGGCCAGCCTGATTTATTTTCACAAGCGGGCCCGGGATCTGACCTTGCCGGAAGTATTGGCGCTGGCGGTCATTCCGCAAAATCCGCGCAAGCGCGGCGGCATGACTTCTGAAAAAAACCCGCGCCCTGAATTGCAGCAAGCTCGTACGCGCCTAACCCAAATCTGGCTCGCGATGCACCCGCAAGACCGCCAATATCAGACGGAGCTCCACGCACCAGTGCACTTGTCGTCCACGGCCGGCCTGCCATTTCGCGCGCCCCATGTTACCGATCATTTGTTGCGCACGGCCAGCGAATCTGAAATCTGGTCCACGCTCGACTTGCGCTTGCAAACATCCATGGAGCGCATCTTGCACCAATTCGTCGAGAACCATCGCGGCGTGGGCGTCAATAACGTCAGTGCAATGCTGCTCGACCATCGCAGCGGCGAGGTGCGTGCACTAGTCGGGTCGGCTGACTATTTCAACCGTGAAATCAATGGTCAGGTCAACGGTACCCAAGCCAAGCGTTCGCCAGGTTCAACCCTGAAACCGTTTATTTATGGGCTGGCGCTGGACCAGGGATTGCTGCACCCATTGACGGTACTGAAAGATGCGCCGGTCACATTCGGGCCGTTCAGCCCTGAAAATTTCGATGGCCGCTTTATCGGGCCTGTCACCGCCCAGGATGCACTGGTGCGCAGCCGCAATGTGCCGGCTGTTGCGGTCACCACCAAGCTCAAACAGCCGAGTCTGCATGGTTTTTTAAAACAGGCCGGTGTAGCACGCCTGGCGTCGGAACAGCATTACGGCCTCGCGCTGGCATTGGGTGGCGGCGAACTGACGATGGAAGAACTGGCGCGGCTGTACCAAATGCTGGCCCAACGCGGCACGATGCTGCCGGTGCGCTACCAGCGCCCCGGCAGCCAGGTTGCCGCCAAACCGGAGCAGACCCGGCTGCTTTCCGAAGAAGCAGCTTTTATTACGCTGGAAATGCTCAAAACCAATCCGCGTCCCGATACCGGTGAAATAGCGGCGCCAGCGGTTGCCTGGAAAACCGGCACTTCCTGGGGTTTTCGCGATGCCTGGACCGCTGGCGTGCTGGGACCTTATGTATTGGTGGTCTGGGTCGGGAATTTCGACGGCAGTAGCAATCCCGCATTTGTCGGCATCCAGACCGCTGCGCCATTATTCTTCAAGATTGTCGACAGCCTGCGGGGACAGAAGCTGGATTCAGGGTGGGTGGAAGCACCGCAGCCCAATAATGTGACGCGCATCGAAATCTGTACTGCCAGCGGCGACCTGCCGAATGATTTATGCAAGGACCGCTCAAACACCTGGTTCATTCCCGGCAAGTCGCCGATCCGTATCAGCCGCTTGCATCGGGCGGTCAACTTCGACACACGTAATGGCCAACCCACTTGCGAGCAAGGCGTCCACATTCGCACGGAAATCTATGAATTCTGGGGCAGCGACATGCAGCGGCTGTTTCGGGAAGCCGGCATGCCACGCCGACAACCGCCACCGATGCCGCAGTGTGATCGCGCCGATGCAGACGCCGGTGAAGCACCCAGCATGACGTCGCCCAATCGCGGCGCCACCTATACCCTGAGGTTGTCGAAGATGGTGCCGATTGCATTGCGCGCCAGTGCCACCGCCTCGGATGCAACCCTGTACTGGTTCGCCAATGGCGGACTGATCGGCAAGAGCCGGGCCGCCGATGCGCTGGGCTGGCTGCCCGGTGCGCCTGGTCGCTATCAGGTACGCGTCATTGACGCCGAGGGGCGTGCAGATGTGCGCGAAGTCGAGGTTGAATTTATCCCCTGACGAGGACATCGCTTCAGGTACGCTGAACGACACTGCGCTTGCCCAGGCTGACTGACTCAGGCCTGGCAGAGGATTAATCTTGGCTTAAGCGCTGGCGCAAATTGCAGTCCTGCTGCCATGTCCGTCGTTCATCGCTGCTGCTGGCGTCAGCGTGCAACTCGACGGGCGATTGTCGTACATAGGAGGCTAACAGACGGTCGATAACCCGGACTTCCGGCTGCACCGTGCCGAAAAACGCCACGTCGTCGCCGCGCTGAATCAAAATAGTCGGGAAGTTTTCGATATCCAGGTCGCCGACCAGATCAGCCTGGTCTTCGATATCGATCCACAGAAACTGTTTGTCCGGATGCTGTGCCGCAAATGCATCAAAGCTGGTGCGGTACGCCATGCAGACATCGCACCAGGCTGCGCACAGGCAGGCAACGACCCAGACGTCGTCACGCAATAAATCCAGGATTTGCTGGCGATTGTGTTTTTCCAAAAGAACGGTAGTCATGATGTATTGAAAAAGTTTCGATCAACTTAGGTCGTCTGCTGCTACCGCCGTCAACAAACGGCGCAATGAATCCACGATGTCAATGGCGGCGCCAATCCGGCACTTGTCACTGCTTTGACCGTGCCGCTTGAAAACGGCAGATTTGTCTAGCGGCGACCGGATGCCAGTGCCTGCAACATGACCATCAATTGTCCTGCTCGTGAATTTCCTGGTGCTAATTTTTCCGCTCTTGCCAGTATCGAACGGGTTTCTTGCCCCGATACGGCATTGTAACCATTGCGTTTCATGTACTGGATCAATGCCAGTGCCCGTTGGTACAGCGCCAGCACATCGCCGGCAACCGGTTGTGGGTCGGGCGTGCCGCTGGATTCCTCTGAATTGCTGGCATCAGATGCATCTGCAGTTTCCTGCCGCGCCGCTACGCTGGCATTGCTGTGGAGCGGCTGCACAGTGTCGGCCTCGGATTCCTCCGGTTTAGCAGTACGGATCTTCCGGATCATCTCAGATGACAGGTCGGCATCGCCGGTAGCCGACAACAATTGTGCCATTTCCAGGCTGGCATCCGTCCCCAGGCTGGTATTGGTCGCCATCAGATGCTGGTGCGTCTGTTCCGTGGTCTGGCGTGCCTTGTCGGGCATGCCATTGTCTGCATAGACCTGGCTTTCAATGAGCCTGGTACGCAAGTCGATCTGGTCGCCTGCGAAGGTTTGCCGAACCCGTTCCAGCATTTCCAAAGCCAGTTCCGGCTGTTGTTTGATCCCGTACACCTGTGCCAGGCCGAGATAGGCTTCCGGTGTCTTCAGTACCGAATATTCGCCGACTTCGATACTCATTTTGAAAGCCTGTTCGGCAATGTCGACTTCGTCGAGTTTGAGCGCTACTTCACCAAGATTTTTTTGTCGCAAAACAGAAAAAGGTGACAGGCGGGCCGCCTTTTCCAGCACGTGCAGCGACTGACTTGATTCCCCCAGATGTTGCAGGGTCTGAGCCAACAGGTCGTAGGCATCGAGGAAAGCGGGATGGGCAAGCACGATCTCTTGCAGAAGTTTCTTGGCCTCGCCATACTGGCCACTCATAAAATGAATCCTTGCCAGACCGGCTTTCGCCCAAACTTGTTCCCGCAATGCCAAAGCTTTTTCAAAGACCAGGCGCGCCTGCTGCAATTCGCCGCATTTCAACAGCAGGCTGGCTTTCATGCGCAACAGATCCATTGCATGGATCCGGTCGGCGGCCATCCGCTGATCGCACAACTGCAGCGCTTTTTCGAAATTTCGGGCTGCATAGGCGCGGTCTATCGCGGTAAATGCCTGTTTCTTATCCCAAGCGCGGTTGAGCCTTGCTAACAGCAAGGATTCGGTCAGGGGTTTGAGGATGTAACCGTCCGGGGCCAGCTCGGCGGCGCCCATCACGATTTCCATGGCTTTTTCCGAGCTGACCATGATCCAGATGCTGCTTAATCCGACCAGCTCCCGATGCTTGGCTTCTTCCAGGATTTGCTGGCCGTTCGGTCCTTCCGAAAAATTGTAATCGCATAAAACGACATCGTATTGTTTCTGTTGCAACAGACTGATCGCATCAGTACCGTTTTTGACAGTATCGATCGCAACAGCGCCCAGTTTGTGCAACATGTCGCGCAACATGCGATGGACGATGCTGAAGTCGTCAATCACAAGGTAAGTCTTGGCGGACCAATCAGGATGGGTTGGGGTTGTCATGGCTGGTTTTGGCGGGCTAGATTCAAGGCAGCTCGATGATAAAACAGCCGCCGCCAAGTGCGCCGCCGTTTTCCATGCGTACCGTGCCTTGCCGGTCCCGATGACGATGCATCGCAGCGACCTGGCGAGAAAAATATAATCCCAGTCCAGTGTTGCCGGTGCGGAAGTTTACGCCTGTAGCCGCGTCCGGGTTCTGCAACATCGCAGCCGGATAGCCGGGACCGTTGTCCTCGACGCGAATTTCCAGAAAATCATTATTTGTCTGAAAAACCAGCCGGATTTTGTCATAGGTGTAGCGGATCGCATTGTTGATTGCGTGGCTAATGACGCCATTGAGTAAATCTTCATCGAAGTGCCAAATCAGTTCTTGTGGAGATTCCATATACAGGGTGATGTTCTTGGATTCGAACAGCGCCCGGTTTTGCGACTCCAGTTCCAGCGCGAACTGTGCAATCGAATAGGGCTGCGGATCGAACGGATACATTTGTTCGCCGACTTTATACAGGGCCAGCAACTGGGTCAGATTGCCATTGACACGCTGAACTTCAAACAGCATGTGGGCCATTTGCTGATAGGCAGCAAAAGTTTTCGGGTCGAGTTCACCGAGCAATTTTTCCAGCGATCCGGACAACATGCTGACTGAATTCTTCATGTCATGCACGGAAGACGCCAGAAAGAGCGACAGTACTGGTTCCTGCGGTGGCTGATCCATAGTTGATTTAATCAAAGGTCTGACAGACTTGTAATTATTGCATCGGCTTCGGCGGTGGTCTTGGCCGGGTTTTGTTTCGGTGGCTCAAGCCGACATGCTAGCAGACTTGCGCCGTATTTCGCAGTGCGCAGCGGGTGTTGAACATGGCGACGTCAGATCGGGTCCGGCGCGGTAAAATAACGGCATGTCTATCATTCTTGCCATTGAAACGTCTGCCGAGCTGGCTTCGGCCGCCCTATTGCAGGGCGACCGATTACTGATCCAGGAAGCGGCCGGGGTCAATACGCATTCCGCCACGGTTTTGCCGATGGTACAGAAATTATTGCAGCAGGCTGGAATCAGTCTGGATCAATGTGATGCGTTAGCCTACGGCAGCGGACCCGGTTCGTTTACGGGCGTACGTACTGCTGCCGGGGTGGTGCAGGGGCTGGCCTTCGGCAGTTCGCGGCCGGTTGTAGCGGTAGTGACGCTGGAAGCGATGGCGCAGGCTTGCCGTGAAAAAAGTGCGGCCAACGATGTCATCGCAATTCTTGATGCCCGGATGGGCGAAGTGTACTGGGCGCAGTACCGGTTTGACGGCAGCTGGCATACGGTGGTGCCCCCAGTCCTGTCACTGCCATCGGCAGTCAGTCCGGTTGGGCCGGTGACGGCGTGCGGCAATGGCTTGCTGGCGTATGCCGCAGCCTTTGCCGATCAGTCCTTTGCCGGCGGCACCCTGCCTGACGTCATGCCGCACGCCGCGCAGATCGCGCAGCTTGCACAAGTTGCCTTGGCGCGCGGCGACACGCTGGCGGCGCATGAAGCCCAGCCGCTGTACCTGCGCAACAAGGTCGCACTGACCACCAGTGAGCGGCTGGCAAAATCGCTTGGAGCGGCAGGGTGAGTTCGGCGCCACAAATCAAACCGGCAGCGGTCAGTCTGGCGCAATTGAGCTTCGAGCTGATGCAACTGGAGGATATCGAGCCGGTCATGGCAATCGAAAACAGCGTCTATCCCCATCCCTGGTCACGCGGGAATTTTCTGGATTCGCTGTATGGCGGCTATCACAGCTGGGTCGTGCGCGAGCCGTCTTACCAGCTTGCCGGTTATTTTCTGGCGATGCCGGCAGTCGACGAAATGCATCTGTTGAATATTTCCGTACGCCGGGATTTGCACGGTCAAGGCATCGGGCGCAAGTTGCTGGACCGGGTGGTCGCCATTTCGCGCGATAGCAAGCTGTCATCCGTGCTGCTGGAAGTGCGGCCATCCAACTTGCGTGCGCTGGACGTGTACCTGCGCTACGGCTTTGTGCAGATCGGCTTGCGCAAGGCTTACTATCCATCGGCAAACAATGTGCGCGAAGACGCGATCGTAATGAGGCTCAGCTTATGACATCATCAAACGATAACCGGCGCGCCCGCTTTCTGGAGGAGATGGGTGTCGGGCCGAGCTGGACCTTGCGTGCAAGACACGTTGCGCCAGCAGTTGAACAGGTGGCCGCGGCTGCCACGCCAACTGAAACTGCCGTGCCGGCGATGGCGGATGCCGGCACCATCGAGGCAGCCTGGCCGGCAGCCGCACCGGATCCGGCGCCCTCTATGATGTCGGCAATGCCGAGTGCGGCAATCTCGACTGCACCGAGCGCTGCCGAGATTGCGCAAATGGATTGGCAACAGCTGCAGGCAGCGGTGGCTGTTTGTACCAAATGCCGCTTGTGCCAAACCCGTACCCACACCGTGTTTGGGACCGGCACACCGAAAGCGCGCTGGCTGTTTGTCGGCGAAGGGCCAGGTTACAACGAGGACTTGCAAGGGGAGCCCTTCATTGGCCCCGCCGGCAAGCTGCTCGACAATATGCTGGCAGCGATGGGATTGCGGCGTGGTGTCAATGCGTTTATTGCCAATATCGTCAAGTGCCGACCGACCGACGCCAGTGGCCGCGACCGGCCGCCCGAACCCGACGAGGCCGCCGCCTGCCAGCCTTATCTGGAGCGGCAAATCACACTGATCCAGCCAAGCATTATCGTCGCCCTTGGCAAAACGGCAGGCTTGGCGTTATTGGGCCAGCCACCCGACACCCCGGTATCGAAGCTGCGGGGCATCGTGCATCGTCATGCCGACCGGCCGCTGGTCGTTACCTACCATCCGGCCTACCTGCTGCGTAAACCCGAGGATAAGGACAAGGTCTGGCGCGACTTGTGTCTGGCAATGAATACCGATGCGGGCATCAGTGCACCGGCTTGATATTCACCAGACGCAGTTCCACCAGCGCTGGCAGCATCTGCAGGACCCTCATGTGCGCGCACTGGCATGGCTGCTGGACGCGCCGGATCTGCTGGATCCGGCTGCCCCCCAATGGCTGGGGCAGGTCGCCACCATCGGTTCGCCATTGTCCGCCTTAACGGTGGCATGGCTGGCCAAATTGGACCAGGCTCCGGCGCAACTGCATGCCTACCTGGCAATCCAGCCATTCACCCGGCTTGGGCGGTATGCCGAGAAGCTGATGGCATTTTATTTCGAGGCGCAGGGAATCCTGCGCGCGCATGGGGTGCAGGTGCGCGCCAGCAAAAATGACACGGTTGGCGAATTCGATTTCCTGCTGCAGCAGGGCACGTCTTTGTTGCATTGGGAATTTGCCACCAAGTTCTATCTGCTGGAGCCAAGTGGAGCGGGGCAGAGTGCCGACTATTTTGTCGGCCCCAATCTGGCCGACACGCTTGGTGCAAAAATGCACAAGATATTTGATCAACAGTTGAAGCTGGCGCAACATCCGGCGGCCCAGCAGTACCTGCCGCAACCGGTCGCACAAGCGCAAGCCTTGATCAAAGGTTGGCTGTTTTATCACCGTAACGATGCCCATTCCCTCCAGGCACCCGGTGTATCGACGCGCCATTGTCGCGGTTTTTGGTGTGAACTGGCAGAATTTGCCCGAATCGACATGGAATACGCCGTCATTTTGCCCCGATTGAGTTGGCTTGCACCAGCTCAACTTGCCATGCAGGATGCATTGCACCAGGATACATTGCACGCCATGCTGATCGAGCATTTTGCACAAGACAGCATGCCGGTTCTGGTCGCAACGCTGCAATCTCGGGGCGATACCGCCATCGAGGTTGAGCGCGGATTCATCGTGCCAAATGACTGGCGCACGCGCGCCGGGGAGCGAATTCGCCGCCTGGGACTACATCATCAGGATAGGTAGGCCCTATGGCAAGCCGTACGACTTGCTTGTATTGGCCGATGATATTGTTTTGCCGCGCCTAATTTTTGACTGGCAGTTCTTCCTCATGCTTGTGCTCGCCAATTAACGAGAGTGAATCGTGTTCGCGCTGGTTGGCTGCATGTTTGCGCATGACGATCAGCATGATGCCAGCGACAAACAGGCCAAATAGAATAATCACAACGTTGATATTCAAATCCAGTTTGATCATTAGCGCATACAGCACCAGCATGGTCAGGACGGACAGGTTTTCATTGAAATTCTGGACCGCAATTGAGTGCCCGGCGCTCATCAGCACATGTCCGCGATGCTGCAGCAGAGCATTCATTGGTACCACGAAGAAACCGGCCAGTGCACCAACCAGTACCAATAGTGGGTAAGCCAGCCATACCGAGTTGACCATTGTCATGGTCATGACGGTCACACCCATGGCCACACCAAGCGGCATCACCGACAGGGATTTTTTCAACGGTATAAAACGGGCAGCCCCGATCGCCCCGATTGCGATGCCGACTGCCACAACGCCCTGCAGTACGGCTGCTTTGTCCAGCGGCATTTGTAATGAGCTTTCTGCCCATTTCAATACAATGAATTGCAGTGTGGCACCAGCGCCCCAGAACAGTGTCGTGACCGAGAGAGAAATCTGACCTAGCTTGTCTTTCCATAATAAATTGAAGCAACCTGCAAAATCCGCAATCAATTTGATCGGATTGCGTTGCTGGTATGGATAGCGTGCTCCAGTATCCGGAATCTTGATATTGAAAATGGAGGCAACCACATAAGCCAGCATGATGATGGAAAGCGCTGCCTCGGCGGCAGACGCAAAACCGCCTTGTACCAGCGGAAATTGGAAATCGAGCAATTTATCGGCAATCTTCGGATTGACCAGCGCGCCACCCAGGACTGTGCCGAGAATGATCGAGGTGACGGTCAAACCTTCGATCCAGCCATTGGCGGCAACCAGCTTTTCCGGCGGCAGCAATTCGGTCAGGATGCCGTACTTGGCGGGAGAATAAGCGGCAGCGCCGAGGCCGACCACCGCATAGGCGATCAGCGGATGGACGTGAAAGAACATCATCGCGCAGCCGAATATCTTGATCAGATTGGTGACCAGCATGACCCGGCCCTTGGGCAGCGAATCGGCAAATGCGCCGACGAAGGCAGCCAGCAGCACATAGGACAGGACGAAAAACAGTTTCAGCAACGGCGTCATCCACTCCGGTGCTTGCATGACCGTCAATACTGCAATGGCAACAATCAGGAGGGCATTGTCAGCGAGCGACGAAAAAAACTGCGCTGCCATGATGGTGTAAAACCCGCGATTCATTCGCATGTCGATGATTACGATTTGTCTCTGGCTTGCTTTATACCATGAAAAACCCGCTAAACCGAGAATTGAGCCGTACTGAAATGATTGTGTCCGGTAAAATATAGGGTCGATTTCATGCAGGCTGGCGTCTGCCGGCAGCGATCAAATCTTCAGTTGATTCGGCTTTTTTCTTTTCGTCAAAATTGCATTCATGCCTAGACCGCTTCTCGCCACTATTGATATTTCCGCATTGCAGCACAACCTGTCCATTGCCCAGGCGTGCGCGCCACGTGCAAAGGTATGGGCGGTCGTCAAGGCGAATGCCTATGGCCATGGCTTAATGCGCAGCATGCGTGGGTTTGCCGATGCCGACGGCCTGGGATTGATTGAAGTTGAGGGTGCGGTGCAGCTGCGCGAACTGGGTTGGCAAAAGCCGATCCTGCTGCTCGAAGGCGTGTTCGAGCTGGCCGACATGCAGGTTGTGGCACAACACCGGCTGGAAATTGCCGTGCATAGCGAAGCGCAAATCGCCATGCTGGAGCAGGCCAGGCTGACCTCGCCGGTTGATATTCATTTGAAAATGAATAGCGGCATGAACCGCCTCGGTTTCAAACCCGATGCCTATCGCGCCGCCTATGCCAGATTGCGGGCGCACCCGATGGTACGACAAATCGCCATGATGACCCACTTTGCCAATGCCGAAGATGCTGACAATCCGGGCATGCCATTTGCAGAGCAGGTCAGACGCTTCACGCACACAGTAGAGGGATTGGCGGGGGCTTGCAGCCTTTCCAATTCCGCCGGCAGCCTGCTGCATCCGGAAGTCCAGGCGGACTGGATTCGGCCCGGTATCATGCTGTATGGTGCCACACCCGGCGTGCGTAGTGCTCAGCAATTTGGCTTGCGACCAGCGATGACCCTGACCAGTGAAATCATTGGCGTGCAACATATTGAACCCGGTGAGGCAGTCGGCTACGGCAGCCGCTTCGTCGCCAAGCAGCCAATGACGCTTGGTGTAGTTGCCTGCGGTTATGCCGATGGCTATCCGCGCCATGCGCCGACCGGCACGCCGGTACTGGTGAACGGCATCAAAACGGGAATAGTCGGCAATGTTTCGATGGATATGATCAGTGTCGATTTGACAGCCGTGCCCGATGCCGGCATCGGCAGTGCCGTGACCTTGTGGGGCGAGGGCTTGCCGATCGACGAGGTGGCGCAGGCAGCCGGTACGGTCGGTTATGAATTGATGTGCGCGCTGGCACCCCGGGTGCGCGTGATGGAACGCTAAGCGGATTTTCAGATAAAACGATCGATGGCCAAACCCAAAACCAATTACACCTGCACCGAATGCGGCGGCGTCTCCAACAAATGGGCCGGCCAGTGCCCGGCCTGCGGTCAATGGAATACGCTGGTGGAAACGCTGGTGGAGACGGTCGGCAACCGTTATTCCGCGCAACCGCAGGGATTGGCGCAAACCGCGCCGGTGCTGACATTGGCCGATATCGAGGCGGTCGATGTGCCGCGATTTACTACCGGCATTGAGGAATTTGACCGGGTGCTGGGCGGCGGCCTGGTGGCCGGCGGCGTGGTGCTTATCGGCGGCGACCCGGGCATCGGCAAGTCGACCTTGCTGCTGCAGGCGCTGGCCAGCATGTCGCGCGACAAAAAAGTCTTGTATGTCAGCGGTGAGGAATCCGGTGCCCAAATCGCGCTGCGGGCCAAACGGCTGGCGGTCGATGCCAAGGACTTGCTGCTGCAGGCGGAAATCCAGCTTGAAAAAATCCTCAATACCCTGGCCGATCAGAAACCGCGCGTGGCTGTCATCGATTCGATCCAGACCATGTATTCGGATGCGCTGACTTCAGCGCCGGGGTCGGTTGCCCAGGTGCGAGAATGCGCAGCGCAACTAACCCGGTTTGCCAAGCAAAACGACATTACCATCATCATGGTCGGCCATGTGACCAAGGAAGGCGCACTGGCAGGGCCGCGCGTGCTGGAGCACATCGTCGATACCGTACTGTATTTCGAAGGCGATACCCATTCAAGCTTTCGCCTGGTGCGGGCGTTCAAGAACCGCTTTGGCGCGGTCAATGAACTCGGCGTGTTCGCCATGACGGAAAAAGGTTTAAAAGGCGTATCCAATCCCTCTGCGCTATTTTTGTCGCAACACGATAACCAGGTCCCGGGTTCATGCGTGATGGTGACTCAGGAAGGCACCCGGCCCCTGCTGGTTGAAATCCAGGCGCTGGTCGACACTTCGCACGTGCCGAATGCGCGCCGGCTGTCGGTCGGACTGGAACAGAACCGCTTGGCAATGCTATTGGCGGTACTGCACCGCCATGCCGGGGTGGCGGCCTTTGATCAGGATGTATTCATCAACGCAGTCGGCGGCGTCAAGATCACCGAGCCGGCAGCCGATCTGGCGGTAATGCTGGCAATCCAGTCATCGATGCGCAACAAGCCGCTGCCGCGCGGTCTGGCCGTTTTTGGCGAAGTCGGGCTGGCCGGTGAAATCCGGCCGGCACCACGCGGTCAGGAGCGCTTGCGCGAAGCGGCCAAGCTCGGGTTTTCGATTGCCATGATTCCAAAATCGAATGCGCCAAAACAAAAAATCGAAGGCTTGACCATCATCGGCGTCGAACGGATTGATGAAGCGCTGGAAAAAATCCGTGATGCCGCCGTATAGATAAAAACCTTGTGTTCAAAGCGATAAATATATTGCGATGAATGAAGTGCGGTCGTCAGCCGCATTATCTGACGGCTGAAAGAATCGTGGCAATGCGACTGGCCGCATCTCCGTCACCCAAAGGGCTGTTCTGCAGCAGTATGCTGCGCAGCTTTTCGCTATCCTGCAGCAAAGCCTCCAGATTTCCTGCGATGTCGGTAGACAGGGTAGCGTCAGGTCGGCTACTGTCATTGTTTTTAAATTCCTGACCGACGCCATGGCGGCCGTTAAACAGTACTGGTTTGCCAAAAGCCGATGCATTGTGCGCAATGTGTTCTGAATCGGTCACGACCAGCTTGCATCGCGCCAGCAAATCCACCAAGCCGGGATAGGCTAGCGGGCCGGTTCGATGGAGCCGCGCATTTCCATTCGGACAAAATTGTATCCATGCTGCTTCTGCCATCGGCTGCACGGCAGCGCTGCTCAACCATACTGCCAGGGATTCCGGATGGCGCTCGAGGCTATTGACCAGCGCCTGCATCAGATGGAACACTTGCTCCTCACTGGTTGCCGGATGTTCCATTGCCACCAGGATCAGCCGCCGCGACCGGCATTGAAACAGGAAGTCACGCAATTCCACGGACACTGAATAAGGCTTGCCGACAGTAGCGGCATGTAAGTGTTCGCGTGTCCAGAAGGCAGCGTCGATCAGCGTATCGCCAACTTCATAGACATGGGTCGGCGCAATGCGTTCTTCCAGCAGATTGCACATCGCCTGCTCGGTCGCGGTGAAATGCCAGTGCGCGAGGCGGGCGATCAATTCCTGATTTTTTTCTTCGGTCGACGGCGTTTCATCATAGGTGCGTGATCCGGCGTTCAAATGGGCAACCGGTATATTGCGTGCGTAGGCGGCCAGTGTCGCTGTCAGCGCAGTAGCGGAACCGCCTGCAACCAGGATCATATCTGGCGCGGCTTCTGCAATCGCACGGTCGACCTGGTCAAGCAGTGCTGCTGTCGTCGGCTGATGGAGGGATTCGGGCGGTAATTCAACAGTGGCATCGGCCGGCATATCGAAGATCTGATGCAGCATTTGCACGGCTGGGTCCTGCCAGCCGGTTTGCAAGATGCAAGTCGTGTCTCCCTGCTCCTTCAGCAGCCGATACAAGGGCATCACCCGGATCGTTTCTTCAGCGGTGCCGATGCAGAAGAGGCAGGTTTTCTGGTTCATATCGTCCCGAATTAAGGAGAGGGAATGTAACTTTTCAAGCCGACCGATCAGATTGCCGGCACCGACGGCACGTGCAACAGAAGAGAATTTCGTCTTTTATAGCATTGATGAAAAGCGAAAGATTGATGCAAATCATTCAATCTTACTTTTGGTTATTTGCAGGAGTGCATGCGAGGGGGGAGGTGCCGCAAGGTCTTCGCAATTTGCTGGATGACTATCGTTCCAACATCGGCCGATCGGCAAAACGGCCCCTGGTGTGTGACTACTGCGATTGTGGCAGCTCAGGAATCGAGCAGGCGAGCGGCCTGGATGCCACTCTGGATAGCTGATTCCAGTGTGGCTGGGTAGTCGCCGGCAACGTAATCGCCTGCCAGCACCAAGTTATCAAGTCCGGTGCCAGCTGCCGGACGAGCAAGCGATGGCGTACAGGAAAATGTAGCGCGCTTTTCCGAAATAATTTTGCTCCAGCGCGGTTGCGCCAGTGCCGGATCTTGCAATGACTGTGCCAGTTGCCTGCACAGCGATGCAATCAGTGTCGGCTGTCCCAATTCAATTGCATTAGCCGATGCGCTGACCACTACCGCCAGCAGGCCAGCCTGGCCAGGATCAAGCTGGCCGCGGTCAAACACGAATTGTCCCCAGTGGTTGCTGGCTGCATCATCCAGCAGGGCCAGAAATGGTTGCGCCAGGGTGAGTTGCGGATCGTATTGCAAATAGCAGGTGGTAATCGGTTCGTATTCAAATACCGGCAATGTCGGTGCACCCGGTATTTTCGCGAGCAATTCTGCGGCGTGGTCGGCTTGGGTCGCGAGCACGACGGCGTCAAAGGCGCGCGCGGCGTTAGTTTCGTCGGCAACGTGGAGCACCCAGCCGGCATCGCCGGCCTGGATATCACGCACTGCGCAACCTGTGAAAATGGCGCCGCCAGCCTGAAGAATATAGTTTGCGGCAGATTGCGGAAACAGCGCCGTCAGGTCAACTCGCGGCAGCAGCATGTCGGATGCGGCGCGGCGTGCGCCCAGGCTATCGCGCAAGACATTCAGGAACACCTGTGCTGAAGCCCGTTCCGGCACGGTATTGAGTGCAGCGATACACAGTGGACGCCACATCAGGCGCGTCAGACGTTCAGTCTGGTCAAAGCGCTCGAGCAATTCGGAAACGGTACAGTCGTGATGCAGTTTCCAATCCATCCAGCGCGCGGTGGTCGAAAAACGGGCGAGCGCCAGCTTGTCTTCCTTGCCAAGGCCGGTTGCGCGCAACAGCGCCACCAGCAGGTGCAGAGGCGCCGGCAGGCGCGGCGCGACAAAGTCCATGCCGCCTTCCTGCTGCGGATAGCGCATCTGCAACGGCAACCGAAGAAACACGTCGCTTGCTGCAATCCCGACCGTGTGCAGCATGCGTAAGGTTTCAGCGTATGCGCCCAGCAGAATGTGCTGGCCATTGTCGAGCAGCATGCCATTGAGTTCAACTGCACGTGCGCGTCCGCCCAGCATGCGTGCACGTTCGAACAGACTGACCTGGTGGCCGCGCCGGGATAATTCGACTGCCGCTGCACAACCGGCCCAGCCTGCACCGACCACAGCAATTTTTCGGCCAGAAACAGTTCGCGAGTTCGATGCGTTTTTAATCGGCATGGCGTGACGAATCGGGATGGCAGGATCAGTCAATGATTAATGCTTCCATCCGGCCGTGACCATTGCCGCCTCATCCGCGCACATAGGTCTTCCATGCCAGCCAGAGCTTGCGGATCGGGGTCAGTGAAATCCGCTGTGTCAGCACATGATAGCCATCGCGCTCGATTTCTTCGAGCAGGGTACGGTAAATCGCCGACATCATCAGGCCCGGACGCTGGGTGCGACGGTCAGCTGCCGGCAGCAAAGCGAACGCCTCATCGTAGATGGTCTGTGCACGCTGCACCTGGAAGCGCATCAGTTTTTCAAAATTTTCACTGTGCCGTGCATTGAGAATATCGGCGGCGGTCACATTGAATTGCTGCAGATCGCTGATCGGCAGGTAAATCCGGCCCTTGCGCGCATCTTCGCCGACATCGCGAATGATATTGGTCAATTGAAAGGCCAGGCCGAGCTTTTCTGCATATTGCAATGTCTGCGGCTGGGTAAAGCCGAAAATGCTGGCCGACAGAATGCCAACCACGCTGGCCACATGCCAGCAATAGCGCTGCAGACCCGGATAATCCAGATAGCGGGTCTGGTCGAGGTCCATTTCCATGCCATCGACAATCGCCAGCAAATGTTTACTATCCAGGGAAAACGGCTGCAGGTGCGGCTCTAGCGCCTTGGTTACCGGATGGGTCGGCGCACCGCTGAGCATCGATGCGATTTCCTTGCGCCACCACATCAGCTTGTTGCGGGCGATCGTGACGTCAGTGCAATCATCGACCGTATCATCGACTTCCCGACAGAATGCATACAGTGCCGTAATTGCCCGACGACGCTCTTGCGGCAGGAACAGGAAGCTGTAATAAAAGCTTGATCCGCTCTGTGCGGCTTTTTCTTGGCAATATTCGTCGGGCGACATAGGCAGTCAATGGCAGGGACATGTTAAGGAAGCCGCTATGCTAGCCGAACTTGGCTGTCGCGGACAAACTGAATTTACACCCCGCGCATGCGCAGGCTGGCCCATATGATCCTGAACCAGTCGGCTTTGCCCAGCGTTGGACGCTTGCGGAACACATCGTAGTCATTGCGCTCGATCCGTTCCAGAATGCGCAGTCCACCCTGGATCACCATTCTCAATTCCCAGCCGATGCGGCCCGGCAAACGCAGCGCCAGTGGCGCGCCAGCCAACATCATGGTCCGTGCGCGATCGACTTCAAAACCCATCATCGCCCGCCACGGCTCAGTCACGGCCTGGCTGTTGAGGTGACTTTCAGGTACCCCGAAGCGGTGCAAGTCTTCCTGCGGCAGGTAGATTCGCTGCTTGTCCCAGTCGATTGCGACATCCTGCCAGAAATTGATCAATTGTAATGCAGAGCAAATTGCATCGGCATCCCGGATATTGTCCGGATTTGCCTGGCCGTATAGATGCAGCATCAGGCGTCCGACCGGATTGGCGGAACGGTCGCAGTAGTCGAGCAGCAGGTCGAACGACGCATAACGGGTGGTCGCGACATCTTGCTTGAAGGCTGATAGCAAGTCGCGAAATGGCTGCAGCGGTAACGCATATTCCCGGATGACTTGACCTAGCGCGATAAACAAGTTGCTCTCGGTCGGCTCACTGTTGGCGATCATATTGAGTTCATGTTCATAGCCGCTCAGGGCGTCGAGGCGTTGCTGCGGCGGCAGATCCCCCTCATCGGCGAAATCGTCGGCACTGCGGGCGAAAGCATAGATGGTTGCCACCGCCGGGCGCAGCCTTTTGGGTAATAAAACAGAGGCGACCGGGAAGTTTTCGTAGTGATTAACTGACATTATTTTATTAACTGACTAAAAAGTCATATACAAAAATCGATAGCCATGTTTATAATTAATAACTAACAAGTCAGTAATTAAAACATCCTGTTTGACTACCTGCTGCAATTGCCTTTTTATGACTTTTGCATCTTTTTCAGCCAGCATAGTAAAGGAAAAATCGTGGCAAACATGATAAATCCGTTTCCCTACAGCTTTGGCAGACGCAGGCATATTGTGGCGTCTGTACTGATTCTGGCCGGCGGCATCGCCGGTTGTTCCAAACCGGTACCCAAAGCGGAAGATGTCCGGCCGGTGCGAGTGGTGCAGGTGGCAGCGGACAATATCGATGTGATTGCTCAATTTCCTGGTGAAGTCCGGCCGCGTATCGAATCGCGCCTGGGCTTTCGGGTGGGCGGCAAGATCGTTGCAAGGAAGGTGGATGTCGGTTCGCTGGTCAAGCGCGGCCAGGTTCTGATGCAAATCGACCCGCAGGATCTGCAACTGGCCCAGGCGCAAGCCAACGCCGCACTGAAGGCGGCAGCAAGTAATCATGAATTGGCCGGGGCAGAGCTGGCCCGCTACCAGGAACTTCGCGAAAAGAATTTTGTCAGCCAGGCGGTATTGGATGGCAAGGCTGCGGCTTATCAGGCGGCGCGCGCCACGTATGACCAGGCACGCGCGGCATTGCAGAATCAATCCAACCAGACCGGCTATGCAATGCTGGTGGCAGACGTCGATGGGGTGGTCACGGCAATTGATGGTGAAGTCGGGCAGGTGGTTGCCGCAGGTACACCTGTGGTACGGGTTGCGCAATTGGGCGAAAAGGAAATCGTCATCAGCATTCCTGAGGACAAAGTGGAAGCTTTGCGCCGTATCGCCGACGTCAGGGTGCGCATCTGGGCCAAACCGAATGACATCGTGGCAGGCAAGATCCGCGAAATCTCGCCGATTGCCGATCCGGCAACCCGAACCTATACCGCCAAGGTCGCGATTCCAAACGCCACCAGCGACATCAAGCTGGGCATGACTGCCTACGTCACTTTCGCGGACAAGACCGCCCAGCCAGTGGTCAAGCTGCCGATGACGGCGCTGCTGCAGGATAAGAACGCCACCGCAGTATGGGTGGTCGACCAGGGTGCCGTCAGGCTGGTGCCGGTGCAGGTGGCTGGGCCGGCCGGAAACGACATCGTGATTGCCGGCGGCATCGTGCCGGGACAAACAGTGGTGACCGCCGGCGTCAATCTGTTAAAGCCCGGTCAGAAAGTCAAGATTCTGGGTAGTCCGCTCACACCACCAGCGACACAGTCCGAACTCGCGGCAGCGTCGGCTGCAGTCGCTGCCGGGGGCGCGAAATGAAAGGTGGCTTCAACCTGTCACGTTGGGCACTCGAACACATTCCGCTAACGCGCTATCTGATTGTAGTGTTGCTAATCGGCGGCATTCTCGGTTACAGCAAGCTTGGGCAGGATGAAGACCCACCTTTTACCTTCCGGGCGATGGTAGTGCGGGCCATGTGGCCTGGTGCTACTGCGCTGCAAATGGCGGACCAGGTGACTGACAAGCTGGAAAAGAAGTTGCAGGAGACGCCGTACATCGACATCATCCGCAGCTATTCGAAGCCGGGTGAGACGGTCATCATCCTGCAATTGCGCGAATCGACTCCGCCCAAGGAAACACCGGCCGCCTGGTACCAGGTGCGAAAAAAAATCGGCGATATACGGGGAACCCTGCCGCCTGGCGTGATCGGGCCTTTTTTCAATGATGAATTCGGCGATACCTACGGGTCGATCTTTGCCTTGTCCGGTGACGGATTTACGTATGCTGAAGTCAAGGACTACGCTGATTTCGTGCGCCAGCAACTGTTACGGGTGCCATCGGTCGCCAAGGTTGAACTGTATGGGGTGCAGGATGAAAAAATCAATATAGAATTTTCCCACAAAAAGTTTGCCCAGCTCGGTATTCCGTTCGATGCCATCGTCGGCCAGCTGAATGCCCAAAATACGGTGGAGTCGACCGGGGTACTGGTAACGCCTTCGGATAATCTGCAGGTCCGTGTCAGCGGCGCATTGCATACTACGCGCGATCTGGAAAATCTTGAGTTACGGGCAAACGGGACCAGCTTCCGTCTGGGCGACTTCGCAACCGTCAAGCGCGAATACAAGGATCCGCCACAGGACAAGATGCGCTTCAATGGCCGCGAAGTAATCGGTCTGGGAATATCGATGGAAAAAGGCGGCGATATCATTCAGCTGGGCCGTCACCTGGAAACCAGCATGGGCGATATCAAGGCCAAACTACCGGTCGGGATCGAACTGCAGCGGGTCTCGAATCAGCCTGAAATTGTCGCCTCTTCGGTTGGCGAATTCATGAAAGTACTGGCGGAAGCCGTGCTGATTGTGCTGGCAGTGAGCTTTGTCGCGCTCGGCTTGCACACCAAACCCTTGCGGCTGGACATGCGTCCGGGCCTGGTGGTGGCATTGACAATACCGCTGGTGCTGGCGGTGACCTTCCTGTTCATGAGCATCCTGAAGATCGATCTGCACAAGATTTCCCTGGGTGCCCTGATCATTGCACTGGGGTTGTTGGTCGACGACGCGATCATCGCAGTGGAAATGATGGTACGCAAGATGGAAGAGGGCATGTCGCGCTTTGATGCCGCGACTTTTGCCTATGATTCGACCGCGATGCCGATGCTGACAGGCACGCTGATCACGGCAGCGGGCTTCCTGCCAATTGGCCTGGCCAAGTCGGCCGCCGGTGAATACACTTTTTCGATGTTTTCAGTCAACGCTTTGGCGCTCTTGATTTCCTGGTTTGCCGCCGTGCTGTTTACCCCTTATATCGGCTATATCCTGTTGAAGGTAAAACCGGCTGCCAATGCCGATGGCCATCATGAATTATTCGACTCGCCTTTCTACAACCGCTTTCGGGCGCTGGTGAACTGGTGCGTGGAGTGGCGCAAGACCACCATCGCGCTGACGCTGGCCGTGTTTGGATTGGGGGTGTTCGGGTTTCGCTTTATTGAGCAGCAGTTTTTCCCTGATTCGAGCCGGCCGGAATTGATGGTCGAATTGTGGTTGCCGGAAGGTTCCTCGTTCAAGGCGACCGAAGCCCAGGCCAAAAAATTTGAAACGTTTATCCAGAAGCAGGAGGGCGTCAAAAGCGTGACCAGTTACGTGGGTACGGGCAGCCCGCGCTTCTATTTACCGCTCGACCAGATTTTTCCGCAAACGAACGTTTCCCAAATCGTTGTGCTGCCGGTGGATCTGGAAGCACGTGAAGCGCTGCGTCTGAAAATTGTCGACGCATTCAAGAATGACTTTCCGGAAGTGCGTGGCCGGGTGAAGTTGCTGCCGAACGGCCCGCCAGTCCCATATCCGGTGCAATTTCGCGTCACCGGTGATGAAGTGGCGAAAGTGCGTGTGATTGCCGACCAGGTCAAGGAAATCATGCGTGCCAACCCGAACGCGATCGGCGTCAACGATAACTGGAATGAATCAGTCAAGGTATTACGTCTGGACCTGGATCAGGACAAGCTGCGCGCATTGGGCGTCAGTTCACAGACGGTCATGCGTGCCGCCAATACCATCCTATCAGGCACCAATATCGGTCAGTTCCGTGAAAATGAACGATTGATCGATATCGTGGTGCGTCAGCCATTCGAAGAGCGCTCGACCATCAGTGCCTTCAATGAAGCGAACCTGCAAACGCCGAGCGGCAAGACGGTACCGCTGTCGCAGCTGGCGCGGGCACGGTTCGTCTGGGAGCCGGGCGTGGTGTGGCGCGAAGGACGGGAATGGGCGATAACGGTACAGTCGGATGTGATCGACGGCATTCAGGGGCCGACCGTGTCGACCCAGATCAATCCGCAACTGGCCGCATTGCGCGCCGATTTACCGGCCGGTTACCGGATCGATCTTGCCGGCGCAGCAGCCGACAGTGGCAAGGCGCAGGCGTCGATTGCGGCCAATGTGCCTCTGGTGATTTTCATCATTTTTACTTTGCTGATGCTGCAGCTGCACAGCTTTTCCCGGTCGGTACTGGTGTTTCTGACCGGACCGCTCGGTGTGGCAGGGGCTGCGATGGCCTTGTTGCTGTTGCAGCGACCATTTGGCTTTGTCGCACAACTGGGTGTGATTGCCTTGTTTGGCATGATCATTCGCAACTCGGTCATTTTGATTGACCAGATTGAACAGGATATCGCGGCCGGCAACCCGCCATGGATTGCCATTGTCGAGTCGGCAGTGCGGCGTTGCCGGCCAATTATTCTGACCGCGGCCGCTGCGGTGCTGGCGATGATCCCGTTGTCACGCTCGGTGTTCTGGGGACCGATGGCGGTGGCGATCATGGGGGGCTTGATTATCGCGACTGCATTGACCTTGCTGTTTTTGCCGGCTTTGTATGCCGCCTGGTTCCGGGTCAAGAAACCTGTGGAGCGGGTCAGCCGGTAAGACGCAGGTCTCGGCCTTTTGTTGCGCCTGGGGACCCGGGATGTATTCTGGAGCCTCAAGCAACAGCACGCCAACGCTCAAAAATCAGGCATTCGCTGGAAAAATCCAGTAAAATGCCGGGTTGAAGTTGAAGAGCCACTAACAGAGGCAGCGAGTTCCTGGCATTGTTAGCAGCTCCGAGAGGGCGACCAAAGTTCACTTCAGGGTCGCCCTTTGCTTTTGGGTAACATTCATGCATATTCCCGCGAGGATGGCGAAATTGGTAGACGCACCAGGTTTAGGTCCTGACGCCAGCAATGGTGTGGGGGTTCGAGTCCCCCTCCTCGCACCACAGTCATTTTAATTTTTTGGACGATTCACATGGCAACTGCAGTCGAAACCCTGGAAAAACTCGAGCGACGTCTCACCATCACCGTGCCTTTGGCCGACGTCAAGCAGGAAGTGGAAAAGCGCCTGAAAGCGCGCGCCCGCACTGCCAAGGCGCCGGGCTTTCGTCCTGGCAAAGTGCCGATGAAAATGGTTGCTGCACAGTATGGCTATCAGGTGGAATCGGAAGTATTGAATGACAAGGTTGGCCGTGCGTTCAGCGAAGCTGCCAATGAAAACAATCTGCGGGTCGCCGGTTTTCCGAAGATCGAGCCAAAGTCGGGCGACGGCGTCGCTGAAGGCGTCATCGCCTTTGATGCCACGTTTGAAGTTTATCCGGATGTGAAAGTCGGTGATCTGGCCACAGCCGAAGTCGAAAAAGTCGTTTCGCCGGTCACTGATGCCGAAATCGACAAAACCCTCGATATCCTGCGCAAGCAGCGCGTGCATTACCATGTCAAAGGCGAGCAGGGTGCGCACGGTGACGGCGGCGCCGATCAATCGGCCCAGAACGGCGACCGCGTGACGATCGACTTCGTCGGCAAGATCGATGGTGTTGAGTTTCAAGGCGGCAAGGCTGAAGATTATCCATTCGTGCTCGGCGAAGGCCGCATGCTGCCGGAATTCGAAGCCGCCACCGTCGGTTTGAAGGTTGGTGAATCCAAGTCGTTCCCGCTGACTTTCCCGGCTGATTACCATGGCAAGGATGTGGCAGGTAAAACTGCTGAATTTACCGTTACATTAAAGAAACTGGAATGGGCGCATCTGCCGGAAGTCGATGCCGAATTTGCCAAATCGCTCGGCATTGCCGATGGCGATCTGGGCAAGATGCGTGACGACATCCGGGCAAATCTGGAGCGCGAGGTAAAGGGTCGTGCCAAGGCCAAGACCAAGGATAGCGTGATGGATGCGCTGATCAAGGTAGCCCAGCTCGAGGTGCCGAATGCGCTGGTCAATCAGGATGTGGAACGGCTGGCTGAGATGACCCGTCAGGATATGGCGCAACGCGGCATGAATGTCAAAGACATGCCGTTTCCGCCGGAACTGTTCAAGACCCAGGCCGAGCGCCGTGTGCGCCTCGGCTTGATCCTGGCCGAAGTAGTTAAAACCAACAATTTGCAGGCAACCCCTGATCAGGTCAAAGCGCAGGTCGAGGATTTCGCGCAAAGTTACGAAGATCCACAACAGGTGATCAAGTACTATTATAGTGATCGCAACCGTCTGGCCGAAGTCGAAGCCCTTGTTTTGGAAGAAAACGTCGTTAACTATGTACTGGGACAATCCAAGGTAACCGAGAAGCCGGTTGCATTCGATGAATTGATGGGTAACGCAGCGCAAGCGTAAAGCTGGCCCCGCTCCAAAAGGAAGGCAAATGACACGCATGACTGGAAATTCCGCATTCGAACCGCAGATGCTCGGCATGGTACCAATGGTGATCGAGCAGAGCGGGCGTGGTGAACGCGCCTATGATATTTATTCGCGCCTGTTGAAGGAGCGCGTCATTTTCATGGTTGGTCCGGTCAATGACCATATGGCAAACCTGATCGTCGCTCAGCTATTGTTCCTGGAAAGCGAAAATCCGGACAAGGATATTTCGCTGTATATCAACTCACCGGGTGGTTCGGTGTCGGCCGGTATGGCGATTTACGATACGATGCAATTCATCAAGCCGGATGTCTCGACTTTGTGTACCGGTCTGGCGGCGTCGATGGGGGCATTCCTGCTCGCAGCAGGTGCGAAAGGCAAGCGTTTCTCGTTGCCGAATTCCCGTATCATGATTCATCAGCCGTCCGGCGGCGCCCAAGGCCAGGCCAGCGACATCGAAATACAGGCACGCGAAATTCTGTATCTTCGCGAACGTCTGAACAAAATTCTGGCCGATAAGACCGGTCAGTCGGTGGAGCAGATCAGCAAGGATACCGAGCGCGATAATTTCATGTCAGCCGAAGCGGCAGCCGAATATGGCATGATTGACAAGGTACTAACCAGCCGTGTTTGACGCGGGTCCGTATCTGTATGTAAAACGCCCGGACGATGCCCGTTCGGGCGTTTTACTTTAGTATTACAGTGTTGTCACAGCAGTCAGGTTTCTTGCGCTGGCTCGTGACGGATTTCCGATTCACAGGTAATATCAAACTACTATTGCAACCTAATTTGCCCTATGTCTGACAAAAAATCCTCAAGCGGCGAGAAACTCCTCTACTGCTCGTTCTGCGGCAAAAGCCAGCACGAGGTAAAGAAACTGATTGCCGGACCGTCGGTATTTATTTGCGACGAGTGTATTGATCTATGTAACGACATTATCCGGGACGAGGCTTCCAGCGTGGAAGCCGTCAGCGATCAGAAATCCGACCTGCCGACGCCTCAGGAAATCTGCGAAATGCTGGACCAGTACGTAATTGGCCAGGAAACCGCCAAGCGGATTTTGTCAGTTGCCGTCTACAATCACTACAAGCGTCTTAAGCATCTCGGAAAGAAAGACGATGTTGAGTTGGCGAAAAGCAACATATTGCTGGTAGGCCCAACCGGCTCCGGCAAGACCTTGCTGGCCCAGACTCTGGCCCGCATGCTCAATGTACCGTTTGTGATTGCCGATGCGACCACCCTGACCGAAGCCGGTTACGTGGGTGAAGACGTTGAAAACATCATTCAAAAGCTTTTGCAAAATTGCAACTACGAAGTGGAGCGTGCGCAAAAGGGTATTGTTTATATTGATGAAATCGACAAAATTTCCCGCAAGTCTGATAACCCGTCGATTACCCGGGACGTTTCCGGTGAAGGCGTGCAGCAAGCGTTGTTGAAGTTGATCGAAGGCACGATGGCCTCGGTGCCGCCGCAGGGCGGGCGCAAGCATCCGAACCAGGACTTCGTGCAAATCGATACCACCAATATCATGTTCATTTGCGGTGGTGCGTTTGACGGCCTGGCCAAGATTATTTCCAATCGTTCCGAAAAGGGCGGGATCGGTTTTTCTGCCAGCGTCAAGACTCAGACTGAGCGTAATGCCAGCCAGGCACTGATGGATACCGAGCCGGAGGATTTGATCAAGTTCGGCCTGATTCCGGAACTGGTGGGACGCTTGCCGGTGGTCGCAACCCTGACCGAATTGCATGCCGATGCATTGATCCAGATCTTGCTTGAGCCAAAGAATGCGTTGATCAAGCAATATGCGAAGTTGCTCGAAATGGAAGGCGCGGAACTGGAAGTGCGGCCTGCTGCATTGCATGCGATTGCGAAAAAAGCATTGGCACGCAAGACGGGTGCGCGCGGACTGCGTTCGATTCTGGAGCATGCATTGCTCGAGGTGATGTATGAATTGCCGAATCAGCAAAACGTCGCCAAGGTCGTCATTGATGAAAACACCATTACCAACGGTGCCAAACCTTTACTGATTTATCATGATCAGCCAAAAGTGTCTGGTGCTAAATAAGACAAGCCAATAAATCACGTTGGAAAATTACGGTTTTCAATCTTTTTTTACGCAAACGCAGTACAATTTAACGAAACAAAAATCATCCAGGCTTCCATCGTAAAGCCACCGCGAGGGTAACTTCGTGTGTGGCTTTTTTTATTGATGTATGTGCTAAGGGAAAATGACTATTGTTGATACCTGGGCTTGTGTTTTGCCCGTTCGTGCCAACATCATTAAACAGAATTCTTGATAAGGCTCGCCATGACGACACCCATTCATACCGAACACACCCAATTACCTTTACTGCCATTGCGCGATGTAGTCGTTTTTCCGCACATGGTGATCCCGTTATTCGTCGGCCGGCCGAAGTCCATCAAAGCGCTGGAAGCAGCGATGGAACAAGGCAAGAGCATCATGCTAGCCGCCCAAAAGGCAGCAGCCAAAGACGAACCATCCGCCGACGATATTTATGAAATCGGCTGTATTGCCAATATTTTGCAAATGCTGAAACTCCCGGACGGCACGGTCAAAGTGCTGGTCGAGGGTGCGCAGCGCGCCCGCATTCACCAGATCAGTGAACTCGATACCCACTTCACCGCAGAGCTTTCTCCGGTGGAGTCCGAGATGGGTGACGAATCCGAAGTCGAGGCCATGCGCCGCGCCATCGTTCAGCAGTTCGACCAGTACGTCAAACTGAACAAGAAAATCCCGCCAGAAATTCTGACGTCGCTGGCAGGCATCGATGACGCTGGCCGCCTGGCGGACACCATCGCTGCCCATCTGCCGCTCAAGCTTGAGCAAAAGCAGGTAATCCTCGAGATTTTCAACGTCGCCAAGCGCTACGAGCATTTGCTTGGTCAGCTGGAAGGCGAACTCGATATTCTTCAGGTGGAAAAACGCATCCGTGGCCGCGTCAAGCGCCAGATGGAAAAATCCCAGCGCGAGTATTACCTCAACGAGCAAGTCAAGGCGATCCAGAAGGAGCTTGGCGAAGGCGAAGAGGGCGCAGACATCGAGGAGCTCGAAAAGCGTATCATCGCCGCCAAGATGCCCAAGGAAGCACGCGACAAGGCTGCCAGCGAACTGAAAAAACTCAAGATGATGTCGCCGATGTCGGCTGAAGCCACCGTCGTGCGTAACTACATTGATACGCTGATCGGTTTGCCGTGGAAGAAAAAATCCAAGGTCAACAACGATCTGGCCAATGCCGAGAAAGTACTGGAAGACGAACACTACGGCCTGGACAAGGTCAAGGAACGCATTCTGGAATATCTCGCCGTCCAGCAGCGCGTTGACAAATTGAAGGCGCCTATCCTGTGCTTCGTCGGACCTCCGGGCGTGGGCAAGACCTCGCTTGGCCAGTCGATCGCACGGGCGACCAATCGCAAGTATGTGCGCATGGCGTTGGGCGGTGTGCGCGATGAAGCGGAAATCCGCGGCCATCGGCGTACTTACATCGGTTCCATGCCAGGCAAGATTTTGCAGAGCCTGTCCAAGGCTGGTGTGCGCAATCCGCTGTTCCTGCTCGACGAGATCGACAAGCTCGGCATGGATTTCCGTGGCGACCCATCGTCCGCGCTATTGGAAGTGCTGGATCCGGAGCAGAACCACACTTTCTCGGATCATTACATCGAAGTCGATTTTGATTTGTCTGATGTGATGTTCGTGGCGACTTCGAATTCCTTCAACATCCCGCCGGCATTGCTGGACCGGATGGAAGTCATTCGCCTGTCGGGCTATACGGAAGATGAAAAGACCAGCATCGCGCAACGTTATTTGCTGCCCAAGCAGATCAAGAACAACGGCTTGAAGGAAGACGAAATATCGGTTGCAGAGGGAGCGATTCGCGACATCATCCGCTACTACACACGGGAAGCCGGCGTGCGTTCGCTGGAACGTGAAATTTCCAAGATCTGCCGCAAGGTGGTGAAGATGCTGCTTCTGAATAAGAAGCAGGAGCGCAAGATCCCGGTGACGTCGAAAAATCTCGACAAGTTCCTCGGTGTTCGGCGGTTCGATTTCGGTGTCGCCGAAAAAGAAAATCAAGTTGGCCAGGTGGTCGGTCTCGCATGGACTGAGGTCGGCGGCGATCTGCTGACGATCGAGGCGATGAACATGCCCGGTAAAGGCGGCATCATCCGTACTGGCACGCTCGGTGATGTGATGAAAGAGTCGATCGAAGCTGCGCGCACCGTGGTGCGCAGTCGTGCCAAGATGCTCGGCATTAAGAGCGATGTCTTCGAAAAGACCGATATCCATATTCACGTGCCGGAAGGTGCAACGCCCAAGGATGGTCCATCCGCAGGCGGGGCAATGGCAACGGCTCTGGTGTCGGCATTTACCGGTATCCCGGTGCGCGCCGATGTGGCAATGACTGGTGAAATCACGTTGCGCGGCGAAATTTTGCCGATCGGCGGCTTGAAGGAAAAACTGTTGGCGGCCCACCGCGGCGGCATCAAGACGGTCTTGATTCCGGAACAGAATGTCAAGGATTTGACGGAAATTCCGGACAACGTGAAAAACAAGCTGGAAATCATTCCGGTGCGCTGGATCGACAAGGTATTGGAAATCGCGCTTGAGCGCCACCCGGTGCCATTGACCGACGAGGAAGCGGCTGTCGCTGCAGCAGCGGCGGCCAAGGCTACCGATGCTACTGCCGATACGACAGTCGTCAAGCACTGATCGGACTAAGCAGAATTCAAGCGCTCTTCGGAGCGCTTTTTTATTGCCTGAATGCGAACCGAGAAACGCCATGGCGGGCCTGGCACACATGAGAATTTGCACATGTGCAGTGTTACCGCCTGCAAACCGCTTGACACAAGGCGTGGCGACTTGTTTAATACGGGCTGCAGTTTTTTGGTATTTCGCAACTCGTGCAAGACCGAGAATGAATGGCAACACGGCTGCGAAATTTATTTAAGTAAGGGGGCGTAATGAATAAATCTGAACTAATCGATCATATTGCCAAGTCTGCTGACTTGTCCAAGGCTGGCGCAACACGTGCGCTGGATGCCGTGATCGGTGCGGTCAAGACAACGTTGAAGAAAAACGGCACTGTGACGCTGGTTGGCTTTGGTACGTTTTCGGTAGGCAAGCGCGCAGCGCGTACCGGCCGCAATCCGCAGACCGGTGACGCAATCAAGATCAAGGCAGCCAAGGTTCCGAAATTTAAGCCGGGCAAAGCATTAAAAGATGCAGTTAACTAGTGCAACTTATTTTGAGATGTTGTAGAATATTGTTCTTTGCGGCGTGGTGACAAACGCCCAAGTTTGACTGGTTAGGCAATGCAGGGGTGCTTAGCTCAGTTGGTAGAGCGGCGCCCTTACAAGGCGTAGGTCGGGAGTTCGAGCCTCTCAGCACCCACCAACAGTCAAGCATGAAGTGCAAAAAGAAGTTTATGCAGTTTAGGAGTGGTAGTTCAGTTGGTTAGAATACCGGCCTGTCACGTCGGGGGTCGCGGGTTCGAGTCCCGTCCACTCCGCCAACACCAAAAAGGCGAACGCGAGTTCGCCTTTTTTCTTATGCGATGCCATTTCGCGCTCTATCCTGGATAGGTTGACCATGTTTGAATTTGTCCGCACCCATCAACGATTGATGCAGTTTATCCTGCTGCTGTTTATTTTTCCTTCGTTCGCTTTTTTTGGGCTGGAAAGTTATACCCGATTTCAGGAGGGTGATGACGCCGTGGCCAAGGTTGCAGGACAGCCGATCACGCAGGCAGAATGGGATCAGGCGCAGCGCCAGCAAACCGAACAGTTCCGCCAGATGCTCGGAGCGCAGTTTGATCCGAAGATGTTTGATACCCCGGAAGCAAGAAAAACTTTACTCGACAAACTGATCGCGCAGCGGGCATTGATTGCCGAAGCATCGCGCAACAAGTTGTCGGCAACCGACCAGGCTGTGCAGCAAAACATTCTCGCCATGGAGGGATTGACTGGCGCAGATGGCAAGTTCGACAATGACCGGTATAAATCGCTGCTCGCCATGCAGGGATTGACACCACGCGCGTACGAATCCAGTGTCCGGCAGGATCTGTTATTGCAACAGGTTAATTCCGCCGTCCAAAACAGTGCCTTCGCGCCAAAAACTGTTGCAGCACGCCTGTCCGACATAGCCCAGCAGGAGCGCGAAGTACAACAATTGGTGTTCAAGGCATCTGACTATACTGCTCAGGTCAAAGTAACCGATGGCATGCTGACTGAGTTTTACAATAAAAACGGTAATCTGTTTGCAATTCCCGAGCAAGCCAGCGCAGAGTATGTGGTGTTAAATGCCGATGCAGTCGCGTCGCAACTCAATGTCACCGATGCAGATATCAGCGGATATTATGAACAGAACAAGAAGCGCTACTCGGTTGAGGAGCAACGCCGTGCCAGCCATATCGAAATCAAGCTGAACAAGAGCGCCTCGGATGCCGAAAAGGCGGCTGCCAAAGCCAAGGCTGAAGCCTTGCTCGCGCAATTGCGCAAGGATCCTTCCGCGTTTGCCAAGCTGGCAAAAGAAAATTCGCAGGATGCCAGCTCGGCTGCGCAGGGCGGCGATCTGGGAATCATCAGCAAGGATGGCGTGCCCAAGGCGTTTGGTGATGCAGCCTTTGCATTAAAAAATGGCGAGATCAGCAACCTTGTCCAGTCTGACACGAGCTATCACATCATTCAAATCACGGATATCAAGCCGGGTGCCGTCAAGCCACTGGATGAAGTGAAAAGCGAGATTGCAGCCGAAATCAAGAAGCAGCAGTTTGCGAAGAAATATTCCGAACTGGCTGAAGTCTTCACCGATACCGTCTATGAACAAGCCGATAGCTTGAAGCCGGTGGCGGACAAGCTGAAATTGAAAATCGAGACCACAGCCAATCTGACGCGCCAGCCGAGCCAGGCACCTGCCGCAACTGCGCCATACAATCATCCAAAGTTTTTATCCGCTCTGTTTTCGGATGACACGATTAAAAACAAGCGCAATACTGAAGCTGTCGAGGTAGCACCCAATACCTTGATTTCAGGCCGCATCGTCGAGTACAAGCCGGCATCCAAGCGGCCGTTCGAGGAAGTCAAAGCCGGCATTCGCGAACAGGTGGTGCAGATTGAAGCGGCCAAACTGGCCAAGCAGGCTGGCGAGGCCAAATTGGCAGCGTTGCAGGCGAAGGATGAACCGGCTGGATTTGGAGCCACCAAGACAGTCTCCAGAGCCAAGAGCGAAGGCATCGATCCGGCCGGTTTTGCGGTGTTGATGAAGGCGGATGTGAGCAAATTGCCAGCCTATGTCGGCACCGAATTGCCGCAGCAGGGATATGCAATCTACCGGATCGGCAAGGTCGTGCAGCCGGCAGTGTCGGACCAGGCCCGCCGCCAGACCGAACAGCAGCAGATCGCCAATGTGCTGGCGCAACAGGAGGCTACCGCGTATATCGAGACATTGAAGCAAAAAGCCAAGGTCAAGATCTTGAAGCCGGTAGCTGCCAGCAATCCAGAGGCTGCACCCAAGACCGATGGCGATGCGCGCTAAGTCGTACTAATGCATCTGATTGATAAAAGAACCGCTCCTTGGAGCGGTTTTTTTATGTCCCCCACAGTGACGCTGGGCTGCTTGTTCAGGCTGGTCCACCTGTAGATTTGCCTTACTGCGGATTATGCAGATGGTGTGCCGCATCGAAAAAGGCCGGCTCTGAAATGTCGCTCAAGACAAGCTGCTGTGCCTGGGCGAACTGGATAAAGTTTTTTTGAATCGAGCGCAGATAGGCTGGGTCATAATGGTTGGCCAGCAATTCCTCGACCAGCGATTCCATCTGATTCGATGAGGCCATGGTTTGCCAGCGTGATATTTTTTCACGTCCATGCAAGGGGACCAGGCAATCGAGTTGCTGGTTTAAACCTGCCGGGTCGACGACAAAATGAGCGTAATCCTGCATCAACAATTTGACGCGATCGGTGGTCGAAAGCGATAACGATATGCAAGGCGAGGTGCGCATTTTATCCATCAGTGCATCGGGCACCCGCAGATTGCCGACTTTTTTGCTTTCCGATTCGACAAACACGACAGAGGATGGATCGAAGTGACGCAGGGTGTGCCAGATTCGACTGTCGAATATTTTTTGGGTTGGCTGCGGCTCACTTGGCAGATTGCCCAGTACCGAGCCCCGGTGCGACGCCAGTTGTTCAAGGTCGAGCACTTGCGCGCCCATGGCTGCCAGTGTCTGCAGCAGGCGGCTTTTGCCGCTGCCGGTGGTGCCGCACACGACCTTGAATGAAAAATGGCTGGGCAACTCGGTCAAGGCAGTATTGACGTGCCGGCGGTATTCCTTGTAGCCGCCGTCAAGCTGGATCGCTGGCCAGCCAATCTTGGCCAGGATATGCGCGAGTGAGCCGCTGCGGTTGCCGCCGCGCCAGCAATACACCAGCGGTTTCCAGTCGCGCGGTTTGTCATGAAAAAGTGTTTCGACATGGTGCGCGATATTATGCGCAACCAGGGCTGCGCCGACTTTCTTGGCTTCGAAGGCATTGACTTGTTTGTACAAGGTGCCGACCCTGGCTCGCTCTTCATTGTCGAGCACCGGGCAATTGATTGCGCCTGGAATATGATCCTCGGCAAATTCGGCCGGACTGCGGACATCTACGATCGCATCAAACTGGTCAAGCTGGGGCAGGATTTCCGGGAAGGGCAGCAGTGCGGGATATTTCATTGAATTATTTCTTCAGCAGAAGCGGCTTCAATGTCGGCCAAACATTGTCGAGCATGATTGGCTGGGCATCAGCGGTTGGATGGATCCGGTCAACCTGGAACATGTCAGGCCGGTTGGCGAAGCCTTCAAGGAAGAACGGTACCAGCGCGACCTTGTTTTCTCTGGCAAGCTTGACAAACAAGGATGAGAATTTCTCCGCATAATCGGGGCCGTAATTGGGCGGCAATTTCATGCCGATCAACAGGACTTTGGCATTTGCGGCCTTTGCCGCACTGATCATCAATTGCAGATTTTTCTGCACCGATGCAAATGACAGGCCGCGCAAACCGTCGTTGGCGCCCAATTCGATGATCACGAAATCCGGCCGGTGTTTTTTCAGCAAAGCCGGCAGGCGCGTTGCGCCGCCGCTGGTTGTCTCGCCGCTGATGCTGGCATTGACGATGGCGGTATCGATTTTTTCTGCCTGCAGCCGATTTTGCAGCAACGTCACCCATCCCGTGCCCCGCATCAGGCCGTACTCGGCCGACAGGCTGTCGCCAAGCACGAGCACGGTTTTTGATGCAGAATAGGCGCTCGCCGCACACACCACGCTGACGAAGAACACCAGGACCTGCAACATGTGTCGCAGCCTGCCCGATCCTGAAAAATAATTAAATTGCATGACTGAACCTTCTAATTTGCCTGCCGCCATTGACGTATCGGGCCTGTGCAAGCGCGTGGCAGACGCAACCGGCGAACTAGTTATCCTGAATGACATTCATTTTACCGTGCAAGCGGGGGCGACGCTTGCCATCGTCGGCGCCTCCGGTTCTGGGAAAACCACCTTGCTGGGCTTGCTGGCAGGCCTCGATACGCCGAGTTCGGGCAGCGTGAAAATCGATGGGGTGGATATTTTTTCACTGGATGAAGACGGCCGGGCTGGCGTGCGCAAAGACAAGCTGGGCTTTGTATTCCAGTCTTTCCAGCTGGTTGCCCACATGAATGCCGTGGAAAATGTGATGCTGCCACTGGAGTTGCGCGGCGAGAGCCTTGCCCGGCAAAAGGCGGAAGCGATGCTGGCGCGAGTCGGCTTGGCCAGTCGCCTGAAGCACTATCCGAAATACTTGTCCGGCGGTGAGCAGCAGCGGGTCGCGCTGGCGCGTGCCTTCGTGACCGAGCCGCCACTGCTGTTTGCGGATGAACCGACCGGCAGCCTGGATGCCGCCACCGGCGAAGCGGTCATCCAGCTCATGTTCGAGCTGAATCAGGAGCGCGGTTCGACGCTGGTCCTGGTCACGCATGATCCATCGATTGCATTGCGGTGCGCACGCACCATCACGATTGCGGCCGGACGGCTGATCTAAGTTAAGCGATACTGGTCGACGCTGGCGGCGATCCTGCCAGCAGATTGAGTGCCGAACGGATTGCCGGAATCAATTCCCCGGCCGTCAAGCCAATCGGCCCGATCCCTTGTGTTACCAGCAGGTCGGCTGCATGGCCGTGCAGCCAGACTGCGGCCAGCGCGGCCTGCCAGGGCGGCAATTGTTGCGCCAGCAACGCGCCGCACACGCCCGCCAGTACATCGCCGGTGCCGGCGGTGGCCAGCGCCGGATTGCCGGTAGGATTGATGACGGCAGCTCCATCCGGCGAGGCAATCACTGTGCCGGAACCCTTCAATATTACGATCGCATTGAACTGCCCGGCTAGCTTGCGTGCCGCTGCCAGCCGGTTGGCCTGGATTTCTGCTGCCGACAAGCCGAGCAGGCGTGCTGCTTCCAGCGGATGCGGGGTAAGCAGGGTGGCAGCTTGGCGCCGCGCCAGCTTGTGTTGCAGTCCAGGTTCGTCTGCGACCAGATTGAGTGCATCGGCGTCGAGCACGACTGGCAGGTCGCAATCGATTACGCGGTCCAGCAGAGCGCTGGCCTTATCCGACATCCCGGCACCGGGTCCGGCCACTACAATGGCGTTGGAAAAGTCAAATCCGTCGGCGCGGCGGCACATCAGTTCTGGTTGCGTGCCGTCGTAGGCGGGTGCGGCATCGATGAAAGCGACGTATACGCGTCCCGCGCCGCATTTCAGCGCGGCGCGGGCGGCAAGAAGCGGCGCCCCCTGCATCCCTTCGGCACCTCCGAGCACTGCCACATCGCCGAAACTGCCCTTGTGCGAATCATGAGGTCGCCTGTGAATCGTACCGGCGAACAGCTGCGGATCGTTCAAATGGGTATGCGCTGACGGGAAAAGGGTGGGGGAAATACCCAGCATCGCAACCTGTATCTGGCCGGCACAGTCGCGACCATGGCCGGTATGCAATCCCGGTTTGTCGGTAATAAAACTCAGGGTATGGCTGGCACGCACGGCGATGCCGCCTGGACCAATGATGGTGCCGGTATCCGCATTCAAGCCGCTGGGCACGTCGAGCGCGAGAATCGGGCAGCAAAGCGAATTGATAAATTTCACGGCGGCGTGCATGGGCCCGATGATCGGGCGTGCCAGGCCGATGCCAAACAGGCCGTCGATGACCAGTGTCCAGGCTTGTCCTTCGAATCCAGCAACTGCATCCGGATCGGCAAAGCGGGCAGTGCCACCCTTGGCACGCTGCCATGCCTGTTGGGCATCCCGGGATTGTGCGGGTGGGTTGGCATACAACGCGATCGTGACGTCCAGCCCGGCCCGATCCAGCAAGTAAGCTGCTTCCAGAGCATCACCGCCATTGTTGCCTGGGCCAGCGAGAACCAGCACCTTGTGCGCAGTGCCTGACCCGGTCGGACATGAACCGCCCGAACCTGAACCGATCAATGCCAGTGCCAATTGCGCGGCGGCTTCGCCGGCGCGTTGCATCAGGATGCCGGCTGGTAAAGTGGCGTAGGCAGCCTGCTCGATCTGGCGGATTTCCTCGACGGAATATAGCGGGCTCATGGCAATGGTATGACAAAGTCGGCAACAAGGTCAGCAGCAGTCAGGTGACATGTATGGAATGATTCTATGCCATGTCACTCAACTATGGCCAATTTGATCGGTTTTTACGGATGCGGCCTGTGATGATCGCCCTCGACGCTGGATGCCAGGCGCTGCTTAGCCGTAGCGCGCCAAGGTCAAGCCATCCATGTCGATTTGCGGCACACGCCCGGAAAGAATATCGGCCAGCACCATGCCGCAACCGGCCGCCATCGCCCAGCCGGTCGAGCCGTGACCGACATTGAGGTACAGATTCTTGATCGGGGTCGCACCGAGTACTGGCGGGCCGTCCGGTAACATTGGCCGGATGCCGCTCCAGAATGTGGCGCCGTTGTAATTGGCGGCATCCGGAAACCAGTCCTCGCCGACCTTTGACAGCGTACGCAATGCCACTTCATGCAAGTCGCTGGTGACCGAGCCAAGTTCAGCCAGTCCAGCAATGCGCACCCGGCTGCCCATGCGGGTGATGGCAACCTTGTATGATTCATCCATCAGCGCGGCCAGTGGCGCTTCCTCGAAATTGCGGATAGTGGAAGTGGCGGAGTAGCCCTTGATCGGATACAGCGGCAGGTGGATGCCCAGCGGCGCGAGCAAACGGGTACTGTCGATGCCGGCAGCCACCACCACCGCGTCGGCACTGAACTGGCGCTCATCGATGCGAAAGCCGATGCGGTCGCTTTGCGGTTCGATCGCGGTCACGGTGCTGCCGAAATGAAATTCGACCCCGAGCGACTGTGCGATGGTTTTCAGCTGCTTGGTAAATAGCGGGCAATTTCCAGCTTCATCCTCTGGCAGGTACAAGCCGCCGGCCAGAGCGGTCCTGGCAGACAAAGCCGGCTCGATCGCACGCGCCTGATCCGGGTCGACCACTTGATGCGGCACATTTTGTTCGGCCAGCAAGGCAAGGGCGGGTTCGGCCAACTGCTTGTCGCGTTCGGTGCGAAACAGTTGCAGATACCCTTTGGTTTGTTCGTAATCAAGTTGATAATGGTCGCGCAATTGTTCCAGCACATCCCTGCTATAGGTGGCGATGCGCTGCATGCGCTCCTTGTTGATGCGAAAGCGGTCCAGTTCGCATTCTGCCACCCATAACTTGATCCAGCGCCAGAGTGCCCGATCGAGGGTCGGCTTCAACAGCACCGGTCCTTCGGTCTTGAACAGGGACGACAGGATCTTTCCGGGCATTCCCGGTGCTGCCCACGGCATCACATAACCGGGCGCTACCACGCCGGCATTGCCGAAACTGGCTTTTTCAGCGACGTTGCTGAGCCGCTCGATGACCACCACCTGGTGCCCGGCTTGCGCCAGGAAATAGGCAGTGCAGACGCCAATGACGCCGCCTCCGATTACCGCGATCTGCTTTTGATGTGTCAATTGATTATCTGGGTCTGCTATGGTCTGCCGGCGGCTGCCTCGCCGGTAAGAGAGCCGCGACTATAGCACGCGGTGGCGCTGTGTTTAAACCGAAGAAGTGGCAGCTGTTGCGAACTGCCCAGCTGGCGGTGACCAGATTCATTTCCGGGAAAATCATAGACACCGGGAAACAAGATGAGTTCGACTGGATGCCTGTAAAAAAAGATCGCGGAGCATGGCATGCTTGCATGCCCGCAACTGCCAGCGCAGCAAATCGGCAAGGCACCGCGAGAATTGCAAGCAGTACAAGCAGTACAGGCAGTACCAATACCGCGGCATCCGGCCAGCCGTCGGCAATGACGTCGTCTTGCCGAACGGCGACCTGAGGGCGGCATCGCGGTATAATCACGGTTTCTGATTTAACCCGCTGCATTTCTGGCCAAAACCGGCCGATTGCCGCCCCAACTTCGCTCTCGCCATGCTGATTCTGCCGGGCTCCAACGCCCTGTCTGCCTTTCGTACCCAACGTCTTTTAACACAATTGCAAGCCGTCGATCCGGCAATTGTCGGCGTGTCGGGCCGTTATCTGCATTTTATCGATGCGGCATCGGCCCCGGGCCAGGATGATATCGGGCGCCTGACAGCCTTGCTGACCTATGGCGATGCTTTCCAGGGCAAGACCGAAGGCGAGGAATTTGTCGTGATTCCGCGCTTTGGCACGATTTCACCGTGGGCCAGCAAGGCTACCGATATCGCCCGCAATTGCGGCATGGGGCAAATCCGGCGTATCGAGCGCGGGGTGGTTTATGCGGTGCAGGTGAAATCCGGCTTGCTGGGTGGCGCCAAAAAACTGGCCGACCCGGATAGTGTCGCCGCCTTGCTGCATGATCGCATGACCGAAAGCGTGCTGCGCCACGCCAGTGACGCTGCTGGCTTGTTTACCGAGCTGGAAGCCAAGCCATTGGCGTTCGTTGATTTACTGTCCGGTGGCAAGGCCTCGCTGCAGCAGGCCAATGTCGACCTGGGTCTTGCGCTGTCGGATGATGAAATCGATTATCTGGTCAATGCGTTTACCCAGGCGGCGCGCAATCCGACCGATGTGGAATTGATGATGTTTGCGCAAGCCAATAGCGAACATTGCCGGCACAAGATTTTCAATGCCGACTGGACCATCGACGGCGTCCGCCAGGACAGGTCGCTGTTTGCCATGATCAGAAATACCCATCAGTTGCAGCCCAAGGGCACCATTGTCGCCTACAGCGACAATTCATCCGTGATCGAGGGCGCCACCGTATCGCGTTTTTATCCGCGCGGCGCGGCCAACGGCAATGTCTATGAAGCCTCGGAAGAACTGACCCATATCCTGATGAAGGTCGAGACGCACAACCATCCGACCGCGATTTCACCGTTTCCGGGCGCTTCCACCGGGGCCGGCGGCGAGATCCGCGACGAAGGCGCGACCGGGCGCGGTGCCAAGCCGAAGGCAGGCCTGACCGGTTTTACCGTTTCCAACCTGATGATTACCCATGCGGTCCAGCCCTGGGAAAATGCCCGCGACGTCACCACGCCGCTGGCCCAGCGCGAACATGGCAATGCCGAGATTTACGGCAAGCCCGACCGCATCGCGTCGCCGCTGCAGATCATGATCGATGGCCCCCTGGGCGGGGCTGCCTTCAACAATGAATTCGGCCGGCCCAACCTGGGCGGCTACTTTCGCACCTATGAGCAGAATGTCGGCGGGCAGGTAGCCGGTTATCACAAGCCGATCATGATTGCCGGCGGTATCGGAAGTATCTCGGCGCTGCACACCAAAAAGAATGCTCTCCCGGTTGGCAGCCTGCTGATCCAGCTGGGCGGTCCCGGCATGCGGATCGGCATGGGCGGCAGTGCCGCCTCATCCATGGCAACCGGCACCAATACTGCTGACCTGGATTTCGATTCGGTTCAGCGCGGCAACCCGGAAATGGAACGCCGAGCACAGGAAGTCATTAATGCCTGCTGGGCCATGGGGGAGGACAATCCGATCCTGTCGATTCACGATGTCGGTGCCGGCGGCCTGTCGAATGCGTTTCCTGAAATAACCAATGACGCCAAGCGCGGCGCGCTGTTCGATCTGCGCAAGATTCCGCTGGAAGAAAGCGGCATGGCGCCCAAGGAAATCTGGAGCAATGAGTCGCAGGAACGCTATGTGCTGGCGATCGGTCCGGATTCGCTGCCCTTGTTTCAATACATGTGCGAACGCGAACGTTGCCTGTTTGCGGTAGTGGGCACGGCAACCGAAGAACGTCAGTTAAAAGTGATCGATCCGGAACATGACAATAATCCGGTCGACATGCCGATGGATGTCTTGCTGGGCAAGCCGCCGAAGATGCATCGCGACGTTGTCCATGTAAAGCGGACATTGCCGAAAGTGGACTTGACCGGCATCGATTTGCTGGAAGCGTCGCTGCGGGTATTGCGCCTGCCGGCGGTGGCGGATAAATCATTTCTGATCACGATTGGCGACCGCACGGTCGGCGCGACCACGGTGCGTGATCAGATGGTCGGCCCATGGCAAGTGCCAGTGGCCGATTGTGCGGTGACCACCATGAGTTTCGAGGGCTATCGTGGCGAGGCAATGGCAATGGGCGAACGCACGCCGCTGGCCGTCATCAATGCCGCAGCGTCCGGCCGCATGGCAGTCGGCGAAGCCATCACCAATATCGCTGCAGCGCCGATCACCGATATCTCGGATATCAAGCTGTCGGCCAACTGGATGGCCGCCTGCGGCCAGCCGGGCCAGGATGCGGCCTTGTTCGATACCGTCCACGCGGTGGGCATGGAATTGTGTCCGGCACTCGGTATCAGTATTCCTGTTGGCAAAGATTCGCTGTCGATGCGCACCACCTGGCAGGACCGGACCGGCGACAAGTCAGTGACTGCACCGGTTTCACTGATTGTGTCCGCCTTTGCGGCGGTGCCGGATGTGAGGCTGGTGTTGACGCCGCAAATCAGGAAAGACGCCGGCGACACGGTTTTGATCGTCATCGATCTGGGCCGCGGCAAGAACCGCATGGGCGCGTCCTGTTTTACCCAGGTGATGCAGCAGATCGGTGACGAGACGCCGGATGTGGATAGCCCGGAAGACTTGAAAGGCTTCTTTGCCGCGATCCAGCAATTGAATAATGAAAGAAAGCTGCTGGCCTACCATGACCGCTCCGACGGCGGTCTGTTTGCCACGCTGTGCGAGATGGCGTTTGCCGCCCGCACCGGCTTGTCGCTCAACCTCGATATCCTGGCGATGGAAGCCGAGCATGCATTCGACAGCGGCGAAGTAAAGAACTGGACCACCCAGGTGGCCGAGCGCCGCAATGAACTGACCCTGCGCGCGCTGTTCAGTGAAGAACTGGGTGCGGTGATCCAGGTGAAGGCCGAGCAAAAGTCGGATGTGATGAATGTATTGCGTTCGTATAATCTGGGCGCCTGCAGCCATATCATCGGCAAGCCGAACGATCGCGACGTGATCGAGTTCATGCGCGATGCCAAGACCATTTACAGCCAGCCGCGCAGCGCCTTGCAGCGTGCCTGGAGCGAAACCAGCTGGCGGATTGCCCGCTTGCGCGACAACCCAGCATGTGCCGATGCCGAATACGACCGCATTCTTGATGCCAGTGACCCCGGCATCAGTCCGAAGCTGACGTTCGACTTGCAAACCGATGTGGCGGCGCCGTTCATTGCCACCGGTGTGCGGCCCAAAGTGGCGATCCTGCGTGAGCAGGGTGTCAATTCGCAGATCGAAACCGCGTATGTGATGCACAAGGCAGGATTTACCGCGGTCGATGTACACATGAGCGACCTGATCGCCGGGCGCGCCAGGCTGGACGACTTCAAGGGCGTGATTGCGGTCGGCGGCTTTTCGTACGGCGATGTACTGGGTGCCGGCGAAGGCTGGGCCAAGACCATCCTGTTCAATGCCAGGCTGGCCGAGCAGTTTGCGGTATTCTTCAATCGCCCCGACACATTTGCGCTGGGCATTTGCAATGGTTGCCAGATGATGAGTAATCTGAAATCGATCATCCCTGGCGCCCACGACTGGCCGAAATTCACCCGCAACAAGTCGGAACAGTTCGAAGCGCGGTTTGCGACGGTCGAGATAGCGGCATCACCGTCGATCTTCTTTGACGGCATGGCCGGCACCCAGGCACCGATTGCAGTTGCCCATGGTGAGGGCTTTGCCGATTTTTCGCAGACTGGCAATATCAATGACGCGATCGTTGCGATGCGCTATGTCGATAACCAGGGACAGCTTGCCAACGGCTATCCATACAACCCGAATGGCTCGCCGCAAGGCATTACATCGGTGACCACCAAGGATGGGCGCTTTACCGTGCTGATGCCGCATGCCGAGCGCGTGTTCCGCACCGTGCAGCAGTCGTGGCACCCGGAATCGTGGGGCGAGGATTCGCCGTGGATGCGCATGTTCAGGAACGCGCGCAAGTGGGTGGGATAAGCGGTAACTCGGGACAGTAGCGACGCAGCTGGTGCACCATGGGTACTGGCTGATGCCCGATTTACCGCGATTAGAAAGAGTTAAAAAGTAAGTAAAAAAACGGCGCTCCGAGGAGCGCCGTTTTTACTGGCTAGGCCGGAATTACTTGACGGTTGCTTTTGCGCGCAGATTCTTCTGGAATTCCTGCAGTTTCTTTTGCTGCAGCGATTCGGCGATCTGTGGCTTGACTTCTTCAAGCGTCGGCACCTTGGCGGTGCGTACGTCTTCCAGCTTGATCACGTGATAGCCGAACTGGGTCTTGACCGGTGTTTCGGTGACCTGGCCTTTTTGCAGCGAGGTCATGGCGCTGGAGAATTCCTTCACGAAAGCGCTTGGCGAAGCCCAGTCGAGGCTGCCGCCGTTGGCAGCCGAACCTGGATCCTTGGATTGCTTGGCCAGTTCTTCGAACTTGCCGCCGCTTTTGAGCTTGGCAATGATGGCTTTGGCGTCATCTTCTTTTTCGACCAGGATATGGCGTGCCAGGTATTCCTTGTCGCCGGCCTGGGCCTTGAACTTGTCATATTCGGCCTTGATATCGGCATCGGTCACCGGATTCTTTTTCATGTGATCGGTGATCAGGGCACGAATCACGATGGCTTGACGGGCGATGTCGAGCTGATTCTTCACGTCGACGCTGTTGGACAGGCCTTGTTTGTCGGCTTCCTGCATCAGGATTTCACGGGTGATCAATTCTTCCTTGATCATCGCGCGCAGCTCCGGCGTGTCTTTCTGACCTTGGGTCGCCATTTGCTTGGCCATGGTATCGACACGCGAAGAAGGGATGGCCTTGCCATTGACGACTGCAATATTTTGCGCCAGGACTGGCAATGCGACGGCTGCAAAAATCGCAACCAGCAAGCGAGCAGGTTTGAATGTCATTCTTTTTCCTAAAGGGAAGTTAAGAGGGATTTATAAACGGACAAATTATAAACGCTTGACGCCTATTTCCCAACTTCTGAGGGCGTCAATGCAATGATGTTGATTGCGTGTATATCCGCAGGAATCATTTCATGAAGGCAATCATACACCAGGCGGTGACGCGCGATGCGATTTTGGGCCTCGAAACGGGCCGAGACCAGGCGCAATCGGTAATGTCCAGCGCCAGAGGCGGCGCCGGCATGTCCTGCATGCAATGCAGATTCATCGTCTAGTTGACATTCAAGTGGCAAGAAAGTTTCAGTCAACAAGGCAATCATACGCTGTTCACGTGGACTCATGACGGTTCCTTCACATATTTGGACAGGAACAGGCTTTGGCCGACGGCAAAAATAATCATCATCGCGGTGAAGCCAAACAGCTTGAAATTGACCCAGGTCGCTTCAGAGAAATTGAAGGCGAATGCGACGCACAGATTCACGATGCCCATCACGACGAAGAAAAGCGCCCATGACCAATTCAACTTCAGCCAGATCGGTTCCGGCAAATCGATCTGGGCACCCAGCATTTTTTTGATGAAATTCTTTTTGAATACCATTTCACTGATTAACAGGCCGGCGCCAAAGCACCAATACAGCACGGTCGGCTTCCATTTAATGAAGGTCGGATTGTTGAAGTAGATGGTGGCGCCGCCAAAAACGGTAATGATCGCCAGCGAGATCCAAAGCATGGTATCGACTTTCTTGCCGCGTACCAGCATATAGCCGATTTGCGCGAAACTGGCGAGAATTGCCACCGCGGTTGCCAGCAGGATCGGAGCATGGGTAGCCTGGATTGCACCGCCCGAGATGAAGCCGGACAGGTATTGCGTCAGCAGTGCCTGGGCGGCATCCGGATTGCCTTGCCCCCATTTGAAAATACCGAAAAACAGGATAACGGGAAAAAGATCGAATAAAAACTTCTTCATGGATTTTTGTGACTCGTAACAAGAGGTTGAGGGTCGAAACGCAGGGAAGCGGAATTGATACAGTAACGCAGACCGGTGGGCTTTGGTCCATCCGGGAACACATGGCCGAGGTGGGCGTCGCATACCTGGCACAGGATTTCGGTGCGAATCATCCCATGCGAGCGGTCGACTTTTTCGATGACATGCTCGGGATTGAGCGGCCGGAAGTAACTGGGCCAGCCGCAACCGGAGTCGAACTTGGCGTCGGATTCAAATAACGGCGTGCCGCAGCACACGCAGGTATAGATACCGGATTCATGGTGGTCCCAATAGCGGCCGGTAAATGCCGGTTCGGTTGCCGCATGGCGCGTGACCTGATATTCGATCGGATCGAGCTGCGTGCGCCATTCGGCATCGGTTTTCTGTATCTTGTCTGTCATGATGAGCAACTCACTTCTAGTTGGCTGGCCCAGTCCGGCGGCAGCGCCGCATAGCGGTCATTTTCAGGCTGGTCGTCAAACGGACGTTCCAGCACTTTTTGCAATTGCTGAATTTCTGAGCAATCCTTGTTTTGCGCTTTTTCAATGGCGATTTGCGCCAGATAGTTGCGCAGCACGTATTTCGGGTTGACGGCATGCATGGTAACCCGGCGCGCGGCATCGCTGCTATTTTCCTGCTGCAGCCGGTGCCGATACTGGCTTGCCCAGGCATCGAAGGCAGCACGATCAATGAACAAGTCACGCAGCGGTGCATCGGTGTCAGGACTGTGCACCTGCAATTCGCCGAGACGACGAAAAAACGAGGTGAAATCGACGCGGTTATTTTGCATCAGAGTAAACATCGCATCAATTAATGTAACATCGTTCGACTCCGTCGATTGCAAGCCCAGCTTGGCATGCATCAATTGCCCAATCTTATCGGCATAGGCGGTCGGGTAGACAGCCAGCGCCGCATGGACGTCATCGACTTCGCCGATCAATGGCAACAATGCCTGTCCCAATGCATAGCAGTTCCAATGGCCGATTTCCGGCTGCATTGCGTAGGTATAGCGGCCATTCTGGTCGGTATGGTTGCAAATATGATGGGCGTCGAACGCATCCATGAAACCGAACGGGCCGTAGTCGATGGTGATGCCCAAAATCGACATGTTATCGGTATTCATGACACCGTGCATGAAGCCGACTGCTTGCCAATGGGCGATCATGTGGGCGGTGCGGCGCGTGACTTCCGTCAGGAGCGCTTGATACGGATTGGCCGCTTCGCGCAGCGCCGGATAGAAGCGGTCGATCACGTAATCCGCCAGCATCTTGAGTTCGGTTGTGCGGTCTTGATAAAACCAGTGCTCGAACGAACCGAAACGCACGAATGTCGGCGCCAGACGGGTGGCGACGGCGGATGTTTCCGGCGTTTCGCGCATGATGCGCTGATCGGACCCGACGACGCACAGCGCCCGCGAGGTCGGGATGCCGAGTGCCGCCATCGCTTCGGAACATAAAAATTCCCGTATCGAGGAGCGCAATACCGCGCGGCCGTCGCCCATGCGGGAATAGGGCGTCAGGCCTGCTCCTTTCAACTGCACTTCCAGCGTGCCGCACGGCGTGTCAGCGGCAGGGTTACGCGCTGCAACTTCGCCCAGCAAAATGGCGCGGCCGTCGCCAAGTTGACCTGCCCAGACGCCGAACTGATGGCCTGAATAGACGGCTGCGACCGGCTCTGATCCGGGCAGGGTGCGGTTGCCGGCAAAGGCGTTGACGAAGTCGGGACTGGCAAATTCACCCGGGTCCAGGCCAATTAATTCGGCAGCGGATTCGCTTGCACAGACCAGATACGGGGCTGGTAGCGGCGTCGGCTGCAGGCGCGTATAAAACGCCGGCGGCAAGGCAGCAAAGGAATGCGTAAAAGATAGCTGGTCCAGGCGTTGCCGGTTAAAAGGGAGCCCGGGGGAGTTCATATCGATACCTTGGGTGTGGAGCATGTCTGTGTATTTTACAGAATTAAGTAATTTGGCTTCGGCTGGCTCACAATTGCCTAATTACGGCAGCGCGGGTTTTATTCAAGGATTGCTTTGTGGTAAATAAAGGCGCTGGCGGTGGTCATGGCAATGGTTAAAAACCAATTATCTGCTGCTATCCACTAATGCCGGCCAAGTGATTGTAACTAATGGTTTTAATATGCTTTACAGTCACGTGCGCAATCGTTACTCTGTAAAAACATTAACAAAAGATCAGGTATTGGCATGTTAACCAACCGAATAGCCATCCGAACCATCATTGCCGCCTGGGTGCTCGGCGCAGCAATGGTCTGCCCGCCCGCATTGGCTGCACAGGTTCGTGTTGCATTTATTGATCCTTTATCCGGGCCGTTTGCACCAATCGGACAAAATATCTTGAAAAGCTGGCAAAGCATGGCCGAGCTGGCCAATCGCAACCAGTGGGCAGGTGCGCATACGCTCGAATTCGTCGGGTTCGACAGCAAGGGAAGTCCGCAGGAAGCGCTGACCCAGTTCCGGTCCGCGGTCGACCAGGGTTACCGCTATATCACCCAGGGCAGCAGTTCCGGTGTCGGTCTGGCGCTGATCGATGCAATCAACAAGCATAATGAGCGCAATCCCGGCAAGGAAGTCGTGTTCCTCAATTATGGCGCGATCGACCCCGACATGACCAATGCCCAGTGCAGCTTCTGGCATTTTCGTCTGGACGCCAATTCCGACATGAAAATGGAAGCGCTGACCACCTACATGGCGCGCGACAAGCAGTTGAAGAAAGTGTACATCATTGGTCAGAATTACAGCTTCGGTCATCAGGTAACGCGCGCCGCCAAGGAGTATCTGAAACGCAAGCGGCCCGACGTGCAAATTGTCGGCGACGATCTGCACCCGCTCGGGCAGGTCAAGGATTTTTCGCCATATGTGGCCAAGATCAAGGCATCCGGCGCCGATGCAGTCATTACCGGCAATTGGGGTGCCGACCTGGCCTTGCTGGTCAAGGCAGCCAGGGATGCAGACCTGAAAGCCAATTTCTATACGTATTATGCGGCCACGACAGGCGTGCCGACGGCAATTGGCGCAGCCGGTGCCGACCGGATGAAAATGGTGGTCTACTGGCATGCCAATAATGAAGGCTTTGCGGGCAAGGAAATCGTCGATGCATTCAAGAGTAAATACCAGGACGATTTCTACGCGCTGGCCACCTACACCGGGGTGACGATGCTGTCGAAGGCGATGAAGGAAAGCGGGTCGGTCGACCCGGTCAAGGTTGCCACCGCAATGGAAGGCATGAAATTCAAGAGCCTCAATGGCGATGTCGAGATGCGCAAACTCGATCACCAACTGTTGCAGCCGCTGTATATCGTCACCTGGACCAGGACCAATGGCAGGGATGTCAGGTATGACCAGGAAAATACCGGCTATGGCTGGAAAACGGATCAGAAGATCGAAGCCTATGTCGCGACCCAGCCTACCTCTTGCCAGATGAAGCGGCCGGGCTAGCTGCAGCCGTTAGCCTCTGATGCCGAGAATGTCGCGCGCCGCCTGCGCGGCATTGTTTTATTGCTTCAAATCGGGCATCCGATAGAATACGGCCTTTACCGGACTGGCGTGCACCATCGTGGAGTTTTTCCTCATTAATCTGCTGAATGGCTTGAGCTACGGCTTGCTGTTGTTCATGCTGTCAGCCGGCCTGACACTGATTTTCAGCATGATGGGCGTGCTCAATTTTGCCCATGCCAGCTTTTACATGCTGGGCGCCTATTTTGCCTATGAAATCAGCAACCGGCTCGGATACTGGCCGGCCCTGTTGATTGCGCCACTGCTGGTCGGCTTGTTCGGCGCGCTGGTGGAACGCCATGCGCTGCGGGCGGTGCACCGGCATGGCCATATCGCGGAACTGCTGTTTACCTTCGGTCTGTCGTTCGTGATGGTCGAACTGGTGCAACTGGTGTGGGGCAGGTCGGCGGTGCACTATCCGGTGCCAGGCCAGCTCGACCGGCCGATGTTTACCTTGTTTACCACCACATTTCCCGCGTACCGCGGCTTCATGATGCTGCTGGCCGTGCTGATGATGCTGGCGATTTATCTCCTGCTCAAGAAAACCCGCATCGGCCTGGTGATCCAGGCCGCATTGACGCATCCTGACATGGTCGAGGCGCTCGGCCATAACGTCCCACGCGTGATGATGCTGGTGTTTGGCGGCGGCTGCGCGCTGGCGGGGTTGGCGGGCGTGGTTGGCGGCAATGCGTTCGTGACCGAGCCGGCCATGGCAGCGACCGTCGGCAGCATCATTTTCGTGGTGGTCGTGGTGGGAGGCATGGGCTCGCTGGCCGGTGCATTTGTCGCGTCGCTCCTGATCGGTCTGCTGCAAACCTTTGCGGTGGCGCTCGATTACTCTTTCAACAGCGTTCTGTCAGCTGTCGGGATCAATCTGGCGCCGGCGCTGGCCGAACCCGGGTTGCTGAACCTGACGATCGCTCAGGTGGCGCCGATCCTGCCGTATTTGCTGCTGGTGCTGGTGCTGATCTTCAGGCCGCGCGGCCTGATGGGCGTGCGGGAAAGCTGAACCGATGACGAGCCTGATTTCTCCTCGATCGAATCCGGGGCGCTGGTTGGTCTGGGGCGGATTTGCGCTGGCGTTGCTGGCTGCGCCCTTGGTATTCGACAGTGGCGCGTCATTGTCGATCCTGTCGCAGATGGGCACGGTCATCGTGTTTGCGCTGTCATTCAATATCCTGCTGGGGCAGGGCGGCATGCTGACGCTGGGCCATGCGGTGTATTCGGGGTTGGGTGCCTATCTGGCGATCCATGCCCTGAATCTGGCAGCTGCCGGCGTATTGCCAATTCCGGTGAGCTTGATCCCTCTTGTGGGCGGCTTGGGCGGCATGGTGTTCGGGATAGTGTTCGGCTACGTCACCACCAAAAAGTCCGGCACCACCTTTGCGATGATCACGCTGGGCATGGCCGAGCTGGTGTTTGCGTGTTCATTGATGTTTCCCGGTTTTTTCGGCGGCGAAGGCGGTATTTCCGCCAATCGGGTGATTGGCCAGCCGGTGCTAGGGGTCAGCTATGGCCCGCAATTCCAGGTCTATTACCTGATTGCGTTCTGGCTGTGGGTCAGTACGGCGGCGATGTTCGCCTTCACCCGCACGCCACTGGGCCGGATTCTGAACGCGGTGCGCGACAATCCCGAGCGGGCCGAATTCATCGGCTACGATACGCAGCGGGTACGCTACCTGGCCCTGATTCTGTCGGCATTTTTCGCCGGGATTTCGGGCGGTCTGGCTGCGGTCAATTTTGAGATTGTCACTGCTGAAAATGTCAGTGCGCTGCGCTCGGCCGGAGTGCTGCTGTCAACCTTCATTGGCGGCATCGGTATTTTTTTCGGTCCGATCATCGGCTCCATCGTTGGGGTGCTGCTGACGGTAGTGCTGTCCGAATACACGAAAGCATGGCAACTGTATATGGGCACCATTTTCGTCGTGATGGTGATGGTGGCACCCGGCGGTATCGCCAGCCTGGTGCTGATGGTGCTGCGGGTAATCCGGCATCGCAAATCCGCCTCGATTGCCAGTCCGCTGGCAGCGGTCACGGCGACTGCTGTGCTGGCCTTCCTCGGTCTGGCCATCTTGATCGAGATGCTGTATCACCATTCGCTGGAGTCGGCCCAGGGCAGCAGCATGAAACTGCTTGGCATCATGGTCGATACTGCGGCGCCGATCCCCTGGCTGATCGGGGTGGTGATGCTCGGAGCCGGTTTGAGCGGGTTTTTGATTGCCAAAGCACCGTTTCAGCGGCAATGGGACAGGATCGATGCCGAAATTGCGGCACTTGAACAGGAAAAACGGGCATGACGGCGGCGCTCGAACTGCAAAATGTGCGCAAGCGCTTCGGCAGAACCGACATCATTGGCAATCTCAGCCTGACGTTGCGCCCGGGTGAGCGCATGGCGCTGATCGGCCCCAACGGCGCTGGCAAGTCGACCTTGTTCAACCTGATCTCCGGACGCTTGCCAACGGATGCCGGCGTCATCCTGATGCATGGCGAACCGATCACCGGACTCAAACCGTTTGAAATCAACCGGCGCGGGCTGTCGCGCAGCTTTCAGATCAGTAATATCTTTCATCGGCTCTCGGTCTATGAAAATCTGCGCTGCGCGGTATTGTGGTCGCTTGGTTACCGCTACTCGTTCTGGCACCGCCTCAACGGCTTGAAAGATGCCCGGATGCGTGCCGACGAGGTGCTGGAACAGATCGGCCTGCAATCACGCCGCCATGTGCTTGCGGGCTTGCTGACTTATGCGGAGCAACGGGCGCTGGAAATCGGCATTACGGTCGCTGGCGGCGCCGACGTGATTTTGCTGGATGAACCGACCGCAGGCATGAGCCGGGCCGAATCGGCGGTGACGCTGGCACTGATTCGCGACATCACAGCGGGCAAGACGCTGCTGATGGTCGAACACGATATGAGCGTGGTTTTCGGGCTGGCCGACCGGATTGCGGTGCTGGTGGCGGGCGACGTGATCGCCTGCGATTCCCCGGCTGCGGTGCGTGCCAATTTGGCCGTGCAGCAAGCCTATCTGGGCAAGTTTGGCGCCGGAGGGCAGGCATGAGCCGGCTTCTGGCGATCGACAAGCTGCATGCCTATTACGGCAAGAGCCATGTCTTGCAGGGCGTTGACCTGCATGTCAATTCCGGCGAAATTGTCAGCCTGCTCGGACGCAATGGCGCGGGCCGCTCGACCACTGTGAAAGCGGTGATGGGACTGGTCGAGGCAAGCGGATCGATCAGCTTCAAGGGAAACCAGCTGGTTGGTTTGAAACCGTTTCAAATCGCCCAGCGCGGTCTTGGTTATGTGCCGGAAAGCCGCGATGTATTTCCAACGCTGACAGTCGAACAGAATTTGCTGCTCGGAGAAAAACGCGGCAAGCCGTCGCGCTGGGCATTAGCGGACATGTATCGGTTATTTCCGCATTTAAAGGCACGCGCGCAGGCGCCGGCCGGCGTGCTGTCAGGTGGCGAGCAGCAAATGCTGACGCTGTGCCGCACCCTGATGGGTGACCCGGAATTGATCATGGTCGATGAGCCGACTGAAGGATTGGCGCCGCAAGTGGTCGAATTGCTCGCGCAATTCCTGATCGAGCTGAAAGAACGAGGCGTATCGGTGCTGCTGGTCGAGCAAAAGCTGGCGATTGCGCTGGAAATATCGCAACGCGTGTATGTGATGGGGCACGGTGCGATCGTGTTTGCCGGTACGCCGCAAGCGTTGCGCAGCAATGCGTTGGTGCGCCAGGAATGGCTGGAAGTCTAAATTCAGCTGAATCTGAGCTGAGCCCAATCCGGGCAAGCTACCAGTAATTTTCGGTGACGAAGTGCCCCGGCATCATGCGCCGGCAGGGGCGCATGCCGCGCTGGTGCAAAATGCTGCGGGTCTGTTCAATCATTTGGGGGTTGCCGCACAACATCACCCTTGAACCCTCCGGCTGCAGGGGCAAATCCAGATACCTTTCCATGTTGCCGTTTTCCAGCAACGTCGTGATTCTGCCGTGGAGGCAGTTGGCAGCCAGATCGGCCTGCGGGTCGCGGGTGGTGGTGCGGACAATGTGTAGCCTCGCCGGTGAAGCGGCGAATTGCTGCTGCAACTGCAGTAACTCTTGCTGATAGGCGAATTCAGTGGCGTGGCGCACCGAATGGACCAGGATCAAATGCCGGAATTTGTTCCAGACTGGGGCGTCGCGCAAGATCGACAGGAAAGGACCGAGCCCGGTGCCGGTCGACAGCATCCATAAGTCGTCGCCATCGGTAAAGCGGTCGGCGGTCATGAAACCATAACTCTGCTTTTCCAGCAATATCGGGTCGCCCGGTTGCAATTGCTTGAGCATCGACGTGAATGCGCCACCCGGCACATCGACCACATAATATTCAAGATGCTGCTCGGCCAAGCCGGAGACAATCGAGTAAGCGCGCCAGACCGGCGTCCCATTCCGAGCGCACAGGCCCAGCCGGGCGTACTGGCCAGGGGTGAAAAGATAACCCTCGGGGCGGGTGGTTTTGAATGAGTAAAGCGACGGCGTCCAGTAATGGATATCGGTGATCACTTCAACCGTTGCCTTGTCCGTAGGCTGGAGCGTGTTAAACATCAAAGGGCCACTATCGATATAATGAAATTAATGAATTACATTTGATTTTGCCATAGTAAAGACATTCAAACAGAAGGGTTTTGTCATGTCCAAGATTGTGCTGCTCGAAAAAATCCATGCCAGCGCGGTTGCGCACCTGCAGGAAAATGGGTTCGACAATATCGTTCAATTGTCGACCGCCCTGACCGGCAGCGAGCTGGTCGATGCCCTGGCGGATGCGCAGGCAGTCGGCATACGCTCGGCAACCCATATCACTGCAGACGTGCTGAGCCAGTTGCCGGCACTACGGACCATCGGTTGTTTTTGCATTGGCACCAACCAGGTTGATTTGACGGCGGCGACCGCCGCTGGCATTCCGGTATTCAACGCGCCGTATTCCAATACCCGCTCGGTAGCCGAACTGGTGATTGCCCAGGCAATTTTATTGTTGCGGCGGATCCCGGAGAAAAATGCCCGCGCCCATCGCGGCCATTGGGATAAAAATGCCAAGGGTGCCTATGAAGTGCGCAACAAGTTGCTGGGCATTGTTGGCTACGGCAATATTGGTGCGCAAGTCGGCATTCTGGCAGAGAGTGTTGGCATGCGGGTCTGTTACTACGACGTTGAGAGCAAGCTTCCTTTAGGCAATGCCAAACCGCTGGCATCGCTCGAGTCGCTGCTCGAGAAAGCCGATGTAGTCACGTTCCATGTGCCTGGCGGCGCATCGACGGAAAATCTGCTGACTGCGGAACGGCTGGCGCTGATGAAGCGTTCGGCAGTGGTCATCAATGCCGCACGTGGCAAGGTGGTCGATATCCCGGCGCTGAACCTTGCATTGCGAGAAGGGCAGCTGGGCGGTGCGGCGCTGGATGTTTTTCCGGTCGAGCCTAAAAACGAGCAGGAAGAATTCATTTCGCCATTGCGTGAACTCGATAATGTGATCCTGACGCCGCATATCGGCGGCAGCACCGAAGAAGCCCAGGAAAATATCGGGCGCGAAGTGGCCGACAAGCTGGTGCGTTTTCTGACGTCCGGCACGACCCGCTTTGCCGTCAATTTTCCGGAAATTCGCCATACCGCGAAAGAAGTCTCCAGCCGGTTGCTGCATGTGCATCGCAATGAACCGGGCGTGATTGCGCGCCTGAACGCGGATTTTGCAGAAAACGGCTTGAATATTGTCGCGCAGCACCTGCAAACGCGTGGGCCGATCGGTTATGTGATTACCGATGTGGATGGGATCATTTCAGATGCGCTGCTGGCAAAGTTACGTCAGGCGCCATCGGTGATTCGCTGTTACCTCGCGTAAATGAGTACTTTATTTCTGAAACAGATAGCGCATTTACTTGCCTGAAAGTGGCGTTGCACTCTTTACTTTCTTTGAAAATCACCTAGTCTCAAAGAGGAAAGTAAATTGCAAGCGTGATCAATGAAAATAGCTTTTACTCGTGCGACAAGTCAAAAGGACGCAATACCCAGTCGTCCGGATGATGGCCGGCGAATTGCGGGAAGGGTTGAAGCTGTGCCGGCACGGTGTCTTTTGTTTTAACCGGCAAGGAGCGGATAATATGAAGAAAAATTATCCTCTCTGGCTGATCTGCCTGTTTATCGTATATTCAGTGCTGTGCGTTTTTATCCTGCTAAATCACTTTAGCGATGTCTGGGCGCCTATTTTTCGGTTTGCTAGTTAGATCGGCACGCATGCGCTTGCTGGGAGCACATTCAATCTTTCTCATTCAGTATTTTTTCTTGGTGGCGATATCGCGGTTGTAATTCCGGTCATCCACCGTGTGCAGCGTGATCGGCCGCCGCCATACGCGTGAAATATACTCGATGACACGGTCGGCCCGCCCCATATCGAGGCCACGGCCATCGCTGCGGTGGTCGTGAGTGAGTTCCAGGCTGCCATCGTGATGCAGTTTTGTTGCAGCAATCCGGGGCGCGCCATAATTGAATTTTGGTGCCAGTATCGCTTCCCGGATCGCGTGGATATCCTTGTTGGCAATCCGGATGTCGCCATCGTCGTGGGTTTCATACACAAACAGGTCCAGTTTTTCCGCCATCTCGTCATCCAGGTAATTGCGGATGAAACCGAAATCGTCTTCTTCGCGGCAAATCCGTCGAGCAGTATCAATCCCATGCTTTTCGATAATGTCTTCCCACATTGAAAAGCCGAGATGGTAGGGGTTGACTGCCAGTGACAACTGGCGTTCGGCGGCATACGGGCGCACCACGTCGGAATGGGCCTTGATCGCGGACAGGTAGACATCCTGCGGCAGGAAGTCGGCTTCGCGCAACAGCCGCGCATGCCAGTACGACGCCCATCCTTCATTCATGATCTGGCACGCAAACACCGGGTAAAAATAGAACGACTCTTCGCGCACGGCAAGAAAAATGTCCCGCTCCCAGCCTGCCATCTCCGGGGCATAATTGGCAATGAACCACAGTAAGTCGTATTCCGGCTGCGGTGGCATGCTGTGCCGGATCTCCATCGGTTCCAGGGCGAGCGGGGCGGATTCGCCCGGCAGGTTCTGGTAACGCCGCTGAAAGCGATCCGGTTCCGGCGCCGATGCCGCGGCGGCACGGTGCGGCGGGTAAGGGGAGCGATGCAATTCGCGATTGACATCGATATGCGGCTCCAGTGCCAGCGCGGCATCGAGCACGGCTTCGACCCGTTCCTGGCCATGCTCATTCAATGCCAGTTCGATAGTGTGGGCTCGAGCGGCAGCTTGTTCGAGAATATGGCCGCCAGCCATTTCCATGAACTTCTTGAACAGGTGGTTGTTTTTCGCAAAATCGGCATGCCCCAGTACATGGGCGACCACCAGCGTATTTTCCGGCAGCGAGTTGTTATCCACCAAATACGCGTGGCAGGGATCACCCGGGAACATCACTTCGAAAATCCGGGAGTGGCCCATGCCTTGCTGGATCAACTGATGAATGTAGCGTACCCCGAACGACCAGTGTGGCATCCGGACCGGTAAGCCATATACCGCAATTTCCATCATGAAATTGTTCGGCACCAATTCAAAGTCGACCGGATAAAAATCCAGGCCGAGCTTAACTGCCAGCTGTTCGATCTGGCGGGAGTAATCCTGTAGTCGTTCAGAAGAGACAGTCATCATGCGACCTCGGCGGGTTCGGTCTGTTGCACGAAAAATTTTCGTATCGCTTTCCATACATCTTCGGAACGCCCAAGTACACTGGTACCGATCTGGAAGCCGCTGCGTTCCAATGCGCTGCAAATCATTTTCATCTCGGTATCGGTGGTGCGCAGCGAACCCGGTGTGGTTTCCACATAGCCGACATAGTTGACCATGCCGAGCAGCTTGGTCAATGCCTCGGTTGCCGCGCTACGGTCTTCCGTGAAGTTCTCGCCATCGGACGCGTAAAAAAGATAGATATTGTATTGACTCGGATCGTACTCCGAAGCAAGCATGTCGAGCGCCAGATTGAATGCGGTCGACGCGCCGGTGCCGCCGGTGCCGGTGACCTGGAAAAATTCGTTTTCCGTAAATTCCCAGGCATGGGTAGTATGCGCGATAAAGCGCGTTTCCACCTTGGCATATTTGCGCCGGATCCCCTGCAATGCAAAAAAGAAAAAGGTCTTGGCCAGCTTGCGTTCAGCGTCCGACATGCTGGCCGACACATCCAGTGCAAACAGGACCACTGCGTTGGTGGCTGGCTTCTTGCGGTGGACCAGCTGGCGAAAGCGCAGGTCTTCGTTGGAAAACGGTACGGCGTTGGGCTGGATGGCGCGCCGTTTGACCGCTTCCTTGACTGTGCGACGCCGGTCGAGGCGGGCGCGGGCGCCGTGCTTGTCCCAGCCTTCGCGCACATATTCGTCTTCTTCAATATTGGTCTTGCGCTTTGGCTGCAGGTCCGGCAGCTTCATTTCTTCCCATAGCCAGTCCATGATGTCGTCGATCTTCAACTCCATCAGCAGCTTGACTTCGCCTTCATTATTGTCGCCTTGTCCTTCTTCGTCGCCAGGCATCGGCGGCATGTGCCGTAATACGTCGCCAGGCTGACCGCTACCCTGGCCGGCTGCCGACTGCGGCTCGCGTGCCTCGGCCAGGCGAAACCGCGCATGTTCCAGCAGCCGCACCGGCACCTGCACGGTCTTGTCCTGGGGACCGGTGATCAGGTCTGGTCCGGCGATCAGATTGGCCAGATTGTCCCGTACCCCTTCCCGCACTTTTTCATTGTGACGCAGCCAGTCGCGTGCGCCGCGGGAAAACAGGTCATACCAAGGCGTCTCCATGGAAATCCTGATGTGATTGGTCATTTCTCATCCTATCAACCAAAAAAGCCAGGCGCCACGGACAACGACTTTGCTGCATTTACCATCGTGCTGTTTGGCGCAACATTGGACAATTTTTCATGTTAATCATTCCTGTGCCAGAAGGGTCGTCACATAGTTCAGCGCTTCACGCGCACTATGGGTGTCGTAGCCATACTCATCCATCAGACGTTTTTCCACGACAGAAATTTTCTGGCGTACTTCTTCATCAGGGCGGGTGCTTGAACTCACCAGGCGCAACACATCGCGACGTTGCTCGAACAGATACTGCTGGACTGCATCATGCAGCTGCGCATGACTGTCGAGCGTAAATTTCTCGCCGCGCTTGTAGGCACCCATCGCCTTGCGCACGACTTCCTGACGGAATGATTGCTTTCCTGAATCGGTAATGTGAATCTTTTCTTCGACAGTGCGCAAAAATCGCTCGTCCGGCTTGCGTTCCTCGTTGGTGATCGGGTCCTTGACCTGCCGGTTATCGAGCATGGCTTCGACTTCATCGAGGTATTTGTCGAGCAGGTCCTGCGCTTCCTGTTCAAACGATACGAACAACGCCTTGTGCACGTCTTCCTTGACCCAGCGGTTATAAAAGTACTTGCGTGCCAAAACCAGGTAATCGATCCATTTGCGTTTTTTCTTTGGATCGATCCGGGCATCGTTTTCAATCGCATCTTTCAGCGCCAGCAGGACATCCATGGTAGTCAGGCTTTTGGCATCGGACTGGATGATCGCGTTCGATAGCGCATTGATGACGAAACGAGGCGAGACGCCGGCCAGGCCTTCTTCCGGCATCTTCTGCTTCATTCTTTCGACTTCGGCGCGGTTGACGCCTTCGATTTCCTCGTTGGCGTAGACGCGCACTTTCTTCATCAATTCGGTTTCTTTTTCCTCGCCTTCCTGCAGCCTGGTCAAGGTCGCGAACACGGCCGCCGCATGCAGCACATGCGGATCGAGATGCACTTCGCGAAATGCCGGGGCCGCCGAGGAAATCAGCTTTTTGTAAATTCGCGCTTCTTCCTTGTAATTCAGCGTATAGGGCACCTGGATGATGACCATGCGGTCGAGCAGCGCCTCGTTTTCGCTCTCCTGCAAGAACTTGCGAAATTCCGCGAGGTTGGTGTGGGCCAGGATGGTCTCGTCAAGATAGATCAGCGGGAAGCGCGATACCTTCACATTTTTTTCCTGGGTCAGCGTCAGCAGCAGATACAGGAATTCGCGCTTGACCTTCAGGATCTCGATCATTTCCAGCATGCCGCGGCTGGCGGCGTAGACCGCGCCGGACCAGGACCAGGCGCGCGGGTCGCCCTCATCGCCGAATTCGGCTACCTTGGACAAGTCGACCGAGCCGACCAGGTCGGCCAGGTCGGCCGTGGTCGGGTCATGCGGCGCATAGGTGCCGATGCCGCTGCGGCCGGCTTCGGAAATGAAGATGCGCTCGACCGGCATTTTCATGAAGTCGCCGCCAAAGTCCTGCTCCAGCCGGGCGCGACAATAGGGGCAGACTTCGCCGGTGATTTCTACACCGTAGGTGTCGCGGAAGGTGGCCCGCAAGGTATGCGGAATCAGGTGCAGCGGCGATTCATGCACCGGGCAGCCGGCAATGCCATACATGGCGCCGGCTTCGGTGTAGCTGTATTCTTCCAGGCCGCGCTTGAGCAGGATCACCAGCGTCGACTTGCCGCCGGAAGGCGGCCCCAGCAATAGCAGCAGGCGGCGGCCGACTTCCGAGCCGGCAGCAGCTGCCTTGAAATAGTCCATTACGCGCTCGATCGATTCATCGACGCCAAACAACTCGTCCTGAAACAATCGGCACTGGATCTTGCCGTCGACATCTTCCGAGCGGGTCCAGCGGATCATGTCCCACATGTACTGATGCGACGTCCGTGCAACGCCTTGTGGATCGACCGGCAGCACTTTCTCGAGAAAATCATCGAGCGTACCCGACCAATGCACCGCACGATGATCCTTGGTAAACGCAACCAGGCTTTTCAAGAAATTTTCTTGCTGCTCAGTATGGATAGCATTATCTTGATTCATCACACTACGCTCCTGATGAAGTAGATGGATTTGATTGATGGACATTGAAAAACATTGAATGTTCTTCCTGTGGCAGATTTAATCGGCATGACTGTGATTCAATACGACTCCCTTGTTACAGCCAGCAAAAACGGCCAGCAAAACGCAGCAGATATTTGCTCTGCCGTGGCAAGGCTGGCGCAGTCAAAAAGCATCGTCATTCACAATTGTCTGATCGAGTGATATGCATCTTTGCAGCAGGTAATAGTCATCATTAGTCGTGATAGTCGCCGCTTCACATCTCGACGCGTCCGATGGACTGTTCATCCATGTTTAGTACAAGTAGCAAAATATGTGCAAGCATTTTTTCCGGCATCCGTGCCTCGTTTGATGCCATGCAAATGCGCCGCCCGGTGCAGATGATGCGATGCATCAGAGAGGGCGGCGCGATTTTAGTTCGTCAATCAGTGTGTCACCCTAAAAAAATGAAATTTCGTGCCGTAAACAAAGATAGGCAGACAGAGGTCATCGGGAGAATCAAATGGATGTGAGTGCAATCGCCGGCATGGCGACCGACATTGAACAGGCCAAAACGGGTCAGGCAATCAGCATTGCGGTACTCAAAAAAGCGCTGGATACACAGAGCGCCAATGCACTTGCGCTGCTGGAAGCACTGCCGCCAGTGAGCGCAGTCAATCTGCCCGCTCATCTGGGACAAAACATTGATACCGTTGCCTGACTGACATTCAAATTGCGATCCGGACGCAGTCATTCCAGCTGCGCAAGCCATCGCCGTCAGCCTGCCAGACTGCGCGGACTGGATAAGGCGGTCTCATGCCTGATCGTCTCGTCATCACCTGCAAGTGGCAACCGCCTGCCGCAAATCCGCAGGGACAGGCATGCCTTACCCCATGCTTGATACGATCACAGCTACATGTGTGCATCATCCAGCCTATTTTCCTGATTCTGATCAACTTTTTCACATGGAAGTCGTTAACGGTTGTATGTTAAAAGTTAAGAGTTGCAATTTGTAATTTGCAATTTGAAAGTTGTCAGGTAAGGGCGCTTGCTGCGACTGGCCAGATCGCAGATTGTTTTGGGCGCATGACTTGAAGGAGCCGGCACCATGACGATTGCCATCGCCCATTCGCATCCCATTTACGACATGAACGCGGTGCACACCGCTCAGGAGCGGGCCCGTGCCCATCACTCTGCCGAGCTGGAAGCCTTTTACGACAACATGCTGAGCATGGGAGCGGAGCGGTTCATTACCACGCCATCTTCCACCGATGCGTTCAATCCATTGTATGAGGATTGCCCGAACTTCAATGACGTACTGGATGACTTGAAACGTTATCTCGGGCTGGCGCTGGCCGGTGGTGGCAGTGTCAATCTGATGCCGGTGTTGCTGTTGGGCGAGCCTGGCGTGGGTAAAACCCATTTCGGCAAGCGCCTGGCGGCTGCGCTCGGCACGGAATTCGAATTCATCAGCATGAATGCGCTGTCGGCCGGGTTCGTGATCACCGGCAGTTCGTCAAGCTGGAAAGGCGCCAAATGCGGCAAGGTTGCCGAACGTCTGGTGCGGGGACAATTCGCCAACCCGGTCGTGATGCTGGATGAAGTCGAAAAAGCGACCGGTTCGACCCAATCCGATCCGATGGCGGCCCTGTATCAATTGCTGGAACCGGAAACTTCCTGCGCATTCCGGGATGAATTCATTGACCTGGAAATCGATGCCAGCAAGGTTTTCTGGGTGCTGACTGCCAACGGTGCGGAAGGTATTCCGGAGCCCTTGCTTAGCCGCATGGCAGTCTATGAAGTGCCGCCACCGACCGCCGAGCAAGCCGCTTCGATTGCACAGAAAATCTATACCAACTTGTTGAATGAGTTGCGTCTGAACACTTTTGATCTGGAATTGACTGATAACGTGATGCAAAAGATGGCAGAGGTGTCGCCACGTGAAATGCGCAAGGCCTTGCTGGATGGCTTAGGCTTTGCGGTGGCTGCGCGCCGGACTGCGCTGTTGCCGGAAGATGTCCGTCTGAAGGCCGATGGCGGCAGGCGAAAGATCGGATTTTGAGCTGGCTGACATAAATACGCTTGATAAGCCTGCTGGCTTACCGGTACGGTAGCCTTCCTGTGCCCAATGCGGGCGGCTTAGACATTGTCAGCGTCTGGTGAGAAAAGCGTGGGTGCACCGCTGTGATAAGTGGTGCTGAGCGGACTCTGTTGTGCCAGAGGCAGCTGGCGTTGATCATTATTAAGTGCCATGGCACCTATGAATGGCGTGGCCTTGTGTTTGTAGGCTGGACAACCATCATGGCCCCATTTCCCATCGCATACCCGCCACTTGCAGCGTTCGCGCCGAAACAGTCCAGATTCCTGGCTGCACCGTGCGTACTGGGTTCGGGTTGTCGGACGAGCTTCCGCTGTATACGCAGGTTCCTGGTCTGAGTAGGGCCGCCTGGCAGGCGCTTGTCGGGATGGCGACTCGGCAGAACGGGCATTTCTGCGCACTTTCTTCGCGGTATGTGAGCTGCTCTGTTGCGGAGCTTGTATGTGTGCCTGGGCGGTACTGGTGGCCGGTTTGGCACGCTGTTTTGAAAGAACGCGGTTTTTTGGCTGCAGCTGTGATACCGGCGTTGAATCGGATTGGTCGGTTGCCAGTGCGGCAGGTGGTTTTTGGCGCGGCGCCGGTTTGGTCGCCAGTACTGGCGTGGCTGGCGCTGCCGCATTGGCTGCAGTGGCAGGCTCAACGGGCGGAATCTGCGGCACCGGTGCTGCGGCCATCGGTACACGAGCCGGTTCGGATGGCACAACCGGCCTGGCAAGCGTATCTGGCTTGGCCGGCGCGGCCAAGCGTTCCGGACTGTTGGCAGACGGTGGCGCCACCAGCGCGGTCGATGGCCCAACGGCGGAGGCTGATGCCGGGCCGGCGGTGTCGACCACCGTCCTGATTTTGAATGAATCGCCGCTGGCGATTGCAAGACCCACAACCACTGCCACAATAATGCCCAGCAAACTGCTTAACGCCGGGGTCGAAAGGCGCGGCTGGCGCTGCTTGACAGCGGCTTGGTCATCCATGAATGCCAAGCCGGGCAGGCTTGCCGTCATCGATGGTGGCAAGGCATGCGACCCGGTCGGGTTCGCATCCGGATCAGGAATGTGCAGTGCCCCGGTGGCCAGCGGCTTTCTCGCTTCGACATAGTGGATCAGCGAGTCAGTCGCGCGCGCATACAGTGGCGAGGTACCGATCTTGAGATTTTCCCCTTGCTTGGAGCGGAATCTGACTTTGGTGCTAAAGCCCGGAAAGCTGCCGGCATAGTTCATTGCATCGAGCAGCGCTCGCGGTTTGGACGATACGCCCGCAGCCGGATTTTTCAAGGAATCCTTGGTGCGGTCGAACTGGTCTTGGGCGCCATACCGATAATGCATTTTTATTCTACCTGGCAATTAGCAAAGTTTGTCTCGGCAAATCGTTTCAGATTCGTATATTGCCGTGCGCAGGGGAGTTTGCGTTGATTAAATGACTAAATCGCAAGCTATTTTGATCCCGGTCAGCATGGCCCGGAGCCGGAATTACGGTGCTGCGCATCCGATCGTCGGCAGGCCCCAGTTCAACGGTTGGATGATTGCATGATGGTGCCATGACCGCCTGCGCCACTCTCGATTCTGGTCAAGCAATGTGGGCACACCGTGAATTTGACAGGTCAAATGCCTGATAGCGCACAGAAATAACACTGCACGACGGTGATACTGATGCGGTCATTCCTGCTCAAATCGAATTGCGCTGAAAGGTAGAGGTCGATGACTGCAAAAAAGAAACAAAATAGCCGGCTGGTACGCCTGACCATCGCGGTCATTGCCTTGCTTTTATTTTGTGCGACCGGTGCGGCGGCGATTATTGGATGGTTGCCGACATCGTATGGCATTCCGGCTGAAATCCTGGTGTTGCCAGACAGGGAGCAGCCTGTTCTGTATCCGTTGCACCCGCTGCCATAGAAGAGCCCATGGAAGGGGTGGGGTGGCAGGTGGCCGTGACGCTAGCGGATTCGGCGGGAAATTAACCGGTTTCGACGCGATTGCGACCGTTTTCCTTGGCGCGATACAAGGCTTGGTCAGCCCGGGTGAAAAATGTATCGTAACTGTCGAGTGCCTGGTGCGTGGTGCAACCGATGCTGACTGTGACCGACAAGAGGCCGGCATCCGTTTCAAATACCGCTGTTTCAATCGCACTGCGCATGCGCTCTGAAAAAATCCTGATGCCTTCAAGATCGCATTTCGACAGAATCACGACGAATTCTTCGCCACCGTAGCGGCAGGCAAGATCCATTTTTCGTACCAGCTTGCCGATCTCCCTGGCCACGCCGGCCAGTACGATATTGCCGGCATTATGTCCATGAGTATCGTTGAATTTCTTGAAATGATCGATATCGATTACTGCAATCGATAGGCCATTTTTTTCTGACTGGCGCTCAAACTCATTGATGCGGCGATTTAATTCCAGCTCAAATGTGCGGAAATTGAACAAGCCGGTGAGCTTGTCCGTTGCCGCCTGTTCCGCCAATTCCTTGACCTTGTCTTGCAAAATCAGATTCAGGCGTTCGATTTCCCGATGTTGTTCCAGGTTCATTAAATAATTCCGGCCATTGATGATGGCCGTGCCGAGGAATGATGAAAGGTTGTTCAGCAGGATCAGGTCAGAATCAGTGACTTCCAGCGTATTGGTAAACGTGAATAGGGTTAGCACGCCAATCGGCTGGTTCTGGAAACGGATCGGAATCATCACCAGAGTTCGTACCGAACCCAGAATTTTCATGGTCGCCTGATCATTTGGCGACATCGGCAAATGCCGGACTTTTTGCACATCCGGGAAAATGAAATGACTGTTGCGCATGAACGTATGGGAAATGCCACCATCGGTGGAATTTTGCTGGTACGGATGCGTGAGAAGAAATTGTTCCCATTTTGCGCGCCGCGCTTCATAGCGGGGATTAGTCACTGCAATTTTTTTGCTGACCAATACTTCGTTTTCCAAAAGGAAAAATCCAACCAGGTCAAAAGATAATTTATGAAATAATTCCTGCGAAAACATGTCATAAATGCGGTCCGGGGACGTCATGTTGTTCATCTCAACGATGAACTGTAAAAACCGCGATTGCTCTGCTGCTGCTGCTTCAAAACGGGTTTGATAATCCTTCAGGTCAGCGTATTCCAAGGCGTTGCATAATGGCGCATAAAACAATGAAATCAATTCATCGATCTTGACCAGCAACTCGTGATCGATTGTGCCTTGTTGTTTTAGCAGCACCACGGTACCAACCGGTTTGGTCTGTTTATCCTCTTCCAGCACTCGCATCGGGATGGCTGCAATGCCTTCAAGTTTCCACAATCCCAGCAATTTCTTGACTTCACCAGTGGCATTGGCAATATCCGCCTGGATGGTTGCACCTTCTTTAAATGCCATCGCGCTGAGGTTGGGAACGGCGGCTTGCAACGCCACTTTATAACCGCCGTACGTTTCTTCCAAAAACTGAAACTCGCCTGTGAAATGGACTTTGCGGCTAATCAGGAATTCTTCTGTCGCGTCCACCAGATTGATCAGGTAACCGTCGATCACTTCCAAGCGCTCGATTTGTTCGCCAAACAAATCCAGTAAAGTCGCCAATTCGAAGCTGCTATTGATTTTTTTTAATAGAGCGCATTTATCTGCAATTGAATAATATGACACTGCACTGTCTCCAACTATTTTGTATTCTTATTATTGCGCGAATTCCTCTATAAAACATACGTTATAGCAACTAAATTTACAAATGTAAAATTCGGTTACTTTGCGTTGGCGGTTGACAGTTCACACGATGGACTGCGATGTTTCCAAAATAAAAGTGTCTGCGATTCGACTGCAGGGTTTCTGCTTCACTGATTTCGCAGATGCCGCTTCATTTTGGTTTTGGCGATCAATCAAACGCAGGCGCGGCCAGTCAGGTACGGCACCGCCTCATTGCACAGAAAATCGACTCAAAGTTGACTCAATTGCCCCGAATCGGTTGCGGGGCTTTCTGGCAGGCGTTCAAGTATGGGAAGCGTTCAAGTGCAATCGTTTGACGCTGCCGTGCACGGTCAAACTGACACTGACGCTTGATGAATTCACGCTCAATCGAATCGGTAACCGTAGCAGATTCACATCAATGCGCCCGGAAGGTTAGATCCGCTAAAGGAGGAGGGGAGATCGCGAACACGGAGCAGCAGGCGCCGTGCAGGGGAACACGGTGCGGCGAGCAATCGGCCAGGATCTGGCATCGGCTCGCCGCGCTGCAAAGAAGAGTCTGGCCGAGTCTCAGTAAGCGTTAGCGCCAGTCCATCCTTTGAAGGTTGTCCAGAAAATAATTTTAATATCCATGATGAACGACCAGTTTTTGATGTAGTACAGGTCGAACTGCACCCGCTTCCGCATTTTGTCGACTGTATCTGTTTCACCACGATGACCGTGGATTTGTGCCCAGCCGGTTATGCCTGGTTTGACGCGATGACGCAACATATACATTTCCAACAAATCCTTGTATTTATCATTATGTTGCAGAGCATGGGGCCGGGGACCCACAACTGACATATCACCCAACAAGACGTTAATGAACTGCGGCAATTCATCCAGGCTAGTGCGGCGCAGAAATTGACCAAATGGGGTGATGCGTGGATCGTCACGGGTCGCCTGCACCACGTCGCCGCCTTCCTGATGGACTTTCATGGTTCGAAATTTCAATATCTTGATTTTTTTACCGTTTAGTCCCAAACGTGGTTGCCGGAAGAAAACTGGTCCGGGGGATGTGAATTTGATGCCAAGGGCGATTACGATGAACAGCGGCGCAAGAAGCACCAAGGCAAACAAGGCAAATATCTTGTCAAAGAGAAATTTAATCACGCCGCCCATGCCACTGGATACCGGCGAGTTTAAATCGACTGCACTGACGCCCAGGAAATCGATCATTTTATTGCTGAGCATTTGAATGCCGGCCATATCAGGTACCCAACGGATATCGACCAATGCATTGCGCAGCAGATACTGCAACTCCTGCATTTTTGCCGAAGCAGCCATCGGCAAGGCAATCCAGATTTCATGGATCTGGTTTTTTAATACGTAATCATGAATTTCATCCAGCGAAGCAATGCGATCGATTGTGCTGTCTTTCAGGTGACGGATATCTTCCTCGTCGGCGTGAATTGCGGTTACGTCATAGCCATAACCGTCATGCTGGCGTGCCCGGCGATGCATTTCCTGGCCCGTTTTGCCATAGCCGACAATTACCACCCTCTTGTTATTGAGCCCCATTCCGCGCAAAAGACGCAGCGTCGAATAGAGGACGATCCGGTGGCTGATCAAGAGCAAGGTGCCGGTGAAGAACCAATAAAACAGCCAGACCCGCGATACATTGCCGGCATGATGGATCAAAAAGCTGAAAAACAGTCCGAGCAGGGTGACCACGCCCCAGGAAGCAGTCAATTGTCCAAACATGCTGAACATCGGGCGGCCACGCCAGGATTCATACACGCCCAGCTGTGAAAACAGGAAAAAGGCGAGCGCGCAGCAAAAATACATCAGCATCGTATGGATCGGGGCCACCGCATCCAGCGAGGCATTGAAATGAAGAAATCCAGCGAATTTGGCTGTGACGATAATTGCCGCCACATCGACCAGTCGCATCGAAAATTCCAGTCGAGACGAGTTGTTGATTAAAATATCTTTCATGTCATTTCCGAAACGTAATATAGAGGCATGATTGGCACGTCATTTACAAATGAAGCATGGCAAGAAAGTTGGATCAGCGTTGCCGAATAAATCCGACATGCATTCCCAACCGCACAATTACTACCTGCCCTCGCTTATAAGTGACGTGGGAAAAGCACTGTTGCAAAAACATAGTAGTAAATGTCTTCTTGTCTACTCTTGATAGCTCTCAAGGGACTTCGGATGTAGACGGACTGACAAAGGAAAGCTTGATAAAAAACGTATAACTGTCGCGTTTTGGCTGCAACGAATTCCGTTAGGACATGTTGGTGGCAAGAACGCATCATTGTTTCGCGGCGCTGAAAGACGTACTCGGCGACTCACGATTCGCTAGAGGCGTTCGGCAGCCGGTTTGCGTGCGTGCTTGCGATCATGGCAGGCGAATGTTCCTGGTGTTGCTGTGGTAGTCGCGAATTGCCTTAAACGCAAGGATTCTGGTTTATAATAAATTTGCGTTGACTGAATGCAAATCTGTTGGGCGCAAGTTATGCTAGATTTTTATGATGGCGGACAAATCAGGGCCGCCGTTTCTTTTGCATGCTTTCGAAGACTTGTTGCTGAGGCGCATGGTGTCTTGTCCGGAGCATCGATAAGTCGCAAGACTCCCAGTTTATTAATTTTTTATATGGAATGATTTTATGAGGCGCAAGCAATCAGCAGCATGGTTCCCCTCCTTACGCCGGCAATGGCTTTTGCCTCTGCTACTGAATTCGGGTCTGGTCGCTTACAGCACACCGGCGCTGGCCGACGAGGGCGATGTGTTGCGGCCCTATGTCGGGTTTTCGATGACTCATGATGACAATATTCTTGGTATCAGCAATGCGGCGATTGCCGCTGGCACGCCGAAGCTGTCCGATACCGCGCGGCGATTAGAAGTCGGATTAATGGTCGACAAGACCATCAGCCAGCAACGACTGACCGCCAATATCAATTTGGATCGCACCAGTTTTAACCGTTTTAACAATCTGGATTACAACGGCCGCGACATCCTCGCCAACTGGAACTGGCATGTCGGCAGCCAATTCGATGGCAATGTCGGCGTGACCCACACGCGGGCGCTGACATCGGTTCAGGATTCGCTCGGCGTCACCGGATTGCGGTCGCGGCTGCCAAATGTACGCTCCCAGGATCGCCAGTACCTCGATGGTGGCTGGCGGTTTCATCCAAGCTGGCGAGTGCGCGGCGGCATCAGCCGTTACGAACTGGATTACGACCAGCCGGGATTCCAGACCTCCAACCGCACCATCAACGATGGTGAAGTCGGCATCGATTACCTGGCGCGAAGCGGTAGCAGCGTTGGCCTGCAGGTGCGCCACGCAGAGGGTGACTTCCCGTTTAGTCCGAATAATAACTATGGTCAGGATGAATTCAAGGCCAAGGTTGACTGGAAGCTGACCGGCAAGACAGATTTGCAATTTCTGGCCGGTTGGGTCAACCGGGATCACGATACCGCGCCGGCACAGGATTTCTCCGGCTTTAATGGCCGCATGAATGCCGTTTGGCGGGCAACCAATAAAATTACGGTCAATGCCGGTATCTGGCGCGAGATCGGTGCGCTGGATGATTTGACCGCCGCGTTTTCCCTGAATAATGGTATCAGCCTCGGTGCTGGCTGGGAGATGGATGCCAAGTTACGGCTTGATGCCTATTATCAGCATGAGAAGCGCGATTACACCGAAGCGAACCTGGCGCGTAAAGATAATCTGAACTATGGGTCGTTGATGCTGACGTATTTCCCTATCCGTAACTTGCGGATTCAAACCTCGATCTATCAAACAGTGCAGAATTCAAACCCAGCAATCTTGTCATATCGCAACAAGGGCGTCAGTCTCGGCACGCGTTACGAGTTTTAAGCATCGAGTTTTTCACCTGATTGACCTGACACCTACTTGTCAGATGGAAATAAAAAAACAGCGGGCGGCAGCTTAATCCGTTGTTTGCAGGCAGTAATGGAGGGGAAAGGAACTTAGGTTTCTTTCCCCTTTTTTATTGCATATCTGATTAGCGAATTTTTTCTCTGCTAAGGCGTTTTCTGGCGCTCGGCAACAAGGTTTTTTGGCCACGCACCAGCTGCGATTGGTGGCAGATATTCCACTTGCGATACATCCCCTGCGCTAAAACAAGGTCGTTGTTTCAGTGAATGCTACATTGTATTCATAGCAATTTCGTGCAACAGATTTCTTTTAAAAGTTTTGTATGTCGGAAAGTTTGATGATTCGCATCATCTTATTTATGTAGCCGCAAAGAAGCTTTTTTAGTTACCCAAGATTGTCAGAAATCAAATGGAATTGGATTGATAAAAGGTCTAATGATTTTGCAAACAGGCATTTATTGATGCGCTTATCAATTGAATTTCCCTGATGCGCAAATTGAAGCAAGCACCGCGGCAAGATGTCGCGTCCTTAATTTTCAAGTTACTTTGTTCAACGCAGAAGGAGTGCCCCTTGGTCCGACGCGATATTTCTGTACAGAGTCCGATGCGCTGCATGCTGTCACGGCAAAAGCTCGCACTGGTTCTGGTGATATTGGGCTTCGGACTGTCCGCATGTGACCGGCAGCGGCCTGCAATGGAAGAATCTCTGGCGCGCGTCAATGGTGAAGAAATTACGGCACACCATTTGCGCAGCGAACTGCTGCAGGCAGACAGCTCTCGGGGCGCATCGACACAGCAGGTATTGGAAAGGCTGATTGATCGCCAGCTGCTGCAGAGTGAGGCGGTGCGCAATAAGCTTGATCGCGACCCGTCGGTGCGGTTGGCCATTGAGAGTGCCAAGGCTGACATCCTGGCGCAGGCTTATATCCAAAGCCGGCAAGCGCGTGTTGCCAAGCCTTCAAAAGCGGACGTGACTGCTTATTTCAACCAGCATCCGGAATTGTTTTCGAAGCGTAAGTTGTTCGCAACAAATGAAATCGCGATCGAAGCCTCGCATGTCAATGATCAGTTGAACGCCGTGATGGATGCGGCGCGGTCGCTCGATGATGTGGCTGCCTGGCTGGAAGGTCAGCGGATTGCTTACACCCATAGCAAGCAGATGCGGATGATGAGCGACCTGCCGCCGGCGATGGCCAGCAAGCTGGACGATATGAAAAAGGGACAGATGTGGATGGTTAAGGATGGCGCTAGTGCCTGGCTGCTCGCCCTGGTCGATATCCAGGATAGTCCGGTGACGATCGCGGCGGCGACGGCGCAGATCGAGCGTGAATTGATCAATCAGAAGCTACGTGAGAATGGCGCGGCTGAAGTTGCACGGCTGCGCTCCGTCGCCAGTGTGGAATATCTGAATCGGAGTGCTGCTCAAACCGCGCAAGCGGCAGGAGCTGCCGATACCCGGCCTGCAGGTTATTCCAGTGCTGGCACGTCGTACCTAAGTAAATTGCAGATGCAATAAAACCAGTGGCACCGGATGGTAGGTAATGCCTTTGTTGATGACATAAAGATGGGGAATGCAAAATGAACAGCTATATCAAGTGGGTACTCGTATTATTCATGTCGGTTTTCTTCACCAACGCAGGTGCGACCGATATTGCTTTGGGCGCGGGCGATACCTTGCGGGTGACTGTATACGGTCATCCCGATCTGTCGCTTGAAACACGGGTTGCAGAATCCGGCAACATCACCTATCCGCTGATCGGTGAAGTCAAGGTCAGTGGATTGTCGCAGGCCGCAGCTGAAAAGAAAATCGCCGACATGCTGGAAAAGGGCGGTTATCTGCGCAAGCCACAGGTCAATATTGCAGTTGCACAGAATCAGAGCCAGCAGGTTTCGGTGCTCGGCCAAGTCACCCGACCAGGGCGTTATCCAGTCGATGGTCGGCGCAGTCTGACCGATGTCCTGGCACTGGCCGGTGGCATGACACCAGATGCCAGTGACACGGTGACGCTGGTGCGTACCCGCAATGGCAAGACGATCAAAGAAATTATGGACATTCACCAGATGGTCCAGAACGGCGACATGAAGAAAAATCTGCAACTGGCGACCAACGACGTAATTTATGTCGAACGGGCACCGCGCTTCTACATCTATGGCGAAGTGCAGCATCCTGGCACTTACAAGCTCGAACGAAACATGACAGTGCTGCAGGCCTTGTCAGTCGGTGGTGGCCTCAGCCCGCGCGGTACCGATCGTGGTGTGCGTCTGAAACGTCGTGATGCCCAGGGCAATCTGAAAGAAATCACTGCCAAGCATGATGATGTCGTGCAAGTTGATGATGTTGTATATGTCAGGGAAAGCCTGTTCTGAACCATTCGCACCGTTACCTTGCCGCAATTGTGGTGCAGGAATGAATCAATAGTGTGAAAACCTTGAGAGTGTATCGATGAATTTTTACCAATTCTTGCAAATTATCCGTGGTCGGCGAAAGATTATCTTGCTGACGTTGCTGGTCACCGTGCTGACTGCCTTTACAGTTAGCCTGGTACAGACCAAAGTGTACAAGGGCACCACCTCGCTGGTCCTGAATTATCGTGGGGTGGATCCGGTCAACGGCGCCGCCTTGCCAGCGCAGCTCATGCCTGGTTACATCGCGACCCAGATTGATATCATCACCAGCAAAAATGTCGCATTAAAGGTGGTGGATGATCTCAAGCTGGACAAGGGTGAAGAGGCCAAGGAGCAATTCATGGATGCGATGGATGGCCGCGGTTCGATTCGGGACTGGCTGGCCGGGCTGCTGCTGAAGAATCTCGAAGTGGTGCCTTCACGGGAAAGCAGCGTCATCGATATCACCTTCAAGGGTGCGGATCCGCAATTTGCCGCATCGGTTGCCAATGCCTTTGCGACGGCTTACCAGCAAACCGGCGTGCAACTCAAGTCCGAGCCCTTGAAAAAGGTATCAGGCTTCTTCAATGACCAGTCAAAATTGTTGCGTCAGAATCTGGAAGAAGCGCAAAATCGGCTTACCAAATATCAGCAGGAAAAAGGCATTGTCAACGCCGACACCAGGATGGATGTTGAAACCAACCGGCTTAACGAATTGTCGAGCCAGCTGGTGATCGCACAGGGACAACTGATGGAGGCCACTTCTCGCCGCACCGGTGCCATGGGACGTGGTGGCGATTCTCCGGATGTGATCAGCAATCCGCTGGTCCAGACGCTCAAGGCAGATCTGGCTCGTGCCGAAGCGAAGTTTTCCCAAACTGCACAAGGACTGGGTCGTAATCATCCGCAGTATCTGGCGGCCAGAGCAGAAGTCGACAAGCTGCGGTCCGACCTGAATGCGCAGATGTCATCGATTTCCAATAGTGTGGCCAACAATGCCCGCATCCTGCAACAGCGCGAAGGTGAATTGCGTGCCGCATTCAATCAGCAAAAGACAAAGGTGCTTGAGCTCAATCGTGCCCGTGATGAAATCGGGTTGCTGGCGCGGGAAGTGGAAAACGCCCGGCGTGCCTATGACACAACGGCACAGCGACTGGCCCAGACCAGCATGGAAGGGCAGGCGAACCAGACCGATGTCTCCGTTTTGAACGTCGCTGTGCCGCCGACGTCGCCAGCAGGACCAAAAGTGCTGCTCAATACGCTGCTGGCCGCAATTCTGGGCACGATTCTCGGCATTGCGATTGGCGTGCTGGCTGAAATGGCAGACCGCCGTGTCCGTACCGTCAATGATCTGGTCGATGTGCTGGATGCGCCTGTGCTTGGCGTGATTGACTGGGGCCACCACCAGAAGCAGGAGCGCTTTAAATTACCAAAATTGTTCATGCAGCGCCCACTGCTGACAAATTAAGAAAGTTGAGAAAGGTTTTTTCATGAACCAACGTGTGCCTCCGATGGCGACCCTACCTGTCAGTATCAACCGCGATACCAGCATTGGCCGGATCCTGCTGGATCAGGGAAAGATCACGGCGACCGACACTGAGCGTGTGCTGCGCCTGCAGCGTGAGCAAGGCATGCGGTTCGGCGAAGCGGCCCAGTGCCTGGGCTTGATTACCGAGTCAGATGTGCAGCAGGTGCTGGCCAATCAGTTCGGGTTTTCCTACCTGCAGCCAGGGCAGGGCGATTACCCTTCCGAGCTGATCGCCGCATACGATCCATTCAGCGACGAAGCGGAAATGCTGCGTGCAGTGCGCGGCCAGCTGATACAGAAGTGGTTTTCAAAAGGGAATAAGGCACTGGTGATCGCCAGCCTCAGCCCCGGCGAAGGCACCAGCATGTTTACCGCCAATCTAGGTGTGGCATTTGCCCAATTGGGTGAACAGACCCTGATTGTCGATGCGAATATGCGCCGTCCGCAGCAGCATGAAATATTTCGCTTGAAAGGCCGGCAAGGATTGTCGGAAATCCTGGCCGGCCGTTCGGGCATGCATGCGATTTCCCGAATCGATTACTTTGAAGATCTTTCCGTGTTGCCCGCTGGCACGATTCCGCCAAACCCGCAAGAGTTGCTGTTTCGGCCAAGTTTCCGGGAACTGAGTGAAAACCTGAGCCGGCATTTCAGCACCATCCTGATCGATGTGCCGGCATTTTCAAGCGGTGCCGATGCGCTGGCGATTGCCGCCAGTGTTGGTGGCGTGGTGCTGGTTGCGAGGAAAAACCAGACGCATTTCGCCCAACTCAATGCGGTGCGCGAAAAAATCAAGCGCACTGGTGCGGAAATGGTCGGGTCGGTACTGCTCGACTTTTAAATGCCCGGCAGATGACAAACACCACTGCTCAGAAATCAGCAGTATGCATGGGTATTGCCTGTCATCTGCAACCCTCTCCAGTCGGCCAGCTGCAACGACAGTCGGATGGATCAACCATTCGCAATCTTGTCACGAGCTTGGTGCAAGTTTGGGTGCTGCACGGCTGCAACATGCACCGCTATCTGCGCATGTTGCATGCCAACCCAAGCGGTGGCGTCGGCTTTCGTCGGCTGTTTAGCCAGCAACGTCGGCCGCTCAGGTTGGCGTTGCCCACCTGCAGCAAGCAAGTGATGCGGTTGGAGGAGGGGGATTTGGAACCCAGGTCTGGACCCCAAGTCTGGCCCGTTTCCTGCCTGCGTTTTCCTGTTAATTACGCGTAGAATTTATGACGACTCCCACACCGGACATTGCCAGCATCAGTTTGATGGGCGCTGCTCCTTATTCACGTGAAAATGTGAGAAAGGGGATCGTCCATTACCTGTTTGGCCGCAGTTTGTCAGCAGTAGCCGGATTCTTTACGATCATCCTGCTGGTGCGGCATATGGCGGTCACCGACTATGCTGCGTATACCGCCATTTTTGGCCTGACCATGATGGCAGGCATGCTGGCCGGGCTGGGCATGGAGCGCGCTCTTACCCGGTTTATTCCGGAAGGGTTGATGCACCACGGTGCCCGAGCACTGGGCCGCTTCATCTGGGTTACCAGTCTGATCCGTTTGCTGGTGATGGTGGCAATTATCGGCATGCTCTATCTGGGCTGGCCGCTGATTGCTGCCAACTTTTCGAGTTTCGATATTGCCCGTAAATTTCCGCCGGCGCTGGGCTTGCTGCTGCTGGCAACTGCGATGTTCCAGTTGCTATCCGCCGTGATGCAAGCCCTCGTTCAGCAAAAGACATTGACCCGGGTGCTGGTGGTTCAGTGGGGTGGCCGGCTCGGCTTGATCCTGCTGCTGATTGCGGGCTTTGCCGAGATCACCCTGGACCAGGCGCTCTGGCTGATGGCGGTTCCTGACGCTATCGGCGCCGTGATCCTGGCGGTGGTGATTCAGCGCTATCTGGTCGGTGTGCATGAACGGCAGGTGCAGGCGGCCAACCAACCCGAGCCTTCCCAGGCTATACAGTCGCCGCCACCGCATGCATGGCCATCCTGGCCGCATGTCCGGCGCCTGGCGCTGGATAACTATGGCTACAACCTGCTGGCAGCGTTGCCGCAGAGTTCAACCATGATTATTCTGGCTGCAGCCTTTCTGGCAGCGCCGTTCGTTGCCGCTTACGGCTTCTATATCAGTGTGCTGGATCGGCTCAAGCAGTATTTGCCGCTGCAGTTCATGCTCAATCTGGTCGAACCATTGCTGATTGCCGGCTATGTGAAGGACCGGGACTTTGAGCGTCTTTGCCACCATAGCCGGCTGCTTTATAAATTCAACCTGTTGCTGCTCATGCCGGCCCTGGCCTGGATTGCCGCCATTGCGCCGCAACTGACATCGCTGCTGACCGGGGGCCGGTTTGCCGAATACGCCTGGATTTTTCCGGTACTGCTTTTGCAGATTGCGTTGGGCAGCCATGCCACGATTATTCAAATCATCATTAACGCCGTCGGCAAGAGCAAGATCCTGACGGTATCGGGCTGCGCTGCGCTGGCGGCAATGGGTGTTGCAATTGCTGCGGTACTGGCAACCGGGCGGGTGGAGCTGCTGGTGTGCGCGCCGCTGGCTTATGAACTGGCCAACAATATTGTAGCCGTGGTGGCGCTGGCTAAAACCGGTTCCCGGTATGACCCGCAGTGGCGCTTCCATTGCAAATTAATCGTCGCCACCGTCGTCGCTTATGGCTGCGCGTTGTTTGCGATCGACACAATCGATTTGCCGCTTGCAAAGATTCTAATGGCAGGCACGATTTCTCTTGTGGTCTTCGGCCTGATTGCGGCACTGCTGCGTATCGCCGACAGCCGCGATTTTGAAACCTTGAAAGACCTATTGCAACGGAAACGTTGACGCATCAGTGAGGTGGTATACGTGAAGGAAGAATGCATCATCATTACCTGGATGGCGAAGGATCAGCCTGGATTTCTGGATTTCGCCTATCGCATCCAGTCGCTGGCGAAAATCTATCGCACCACGCTGGTCAGTCCTTATCCACTGACCCAGCCGGAGCTTGCCATTCCCGGCGTGGAACATTGTGTGCTGCCCTATGATGAAAAAAGGGCCGGATGGATTTTCTATATGCTTGCCTGCGCGCGACTGATTCGTGCCCGCAAGCCGGGCTGCGCCGTATTACTGCATTCCCTTATGGCGCCACTGGTCTGGCTGACCGGCCGTACGCCGACTGCGCTGTACTGGAACGAGCACCCGAGCCGGTTTACTGCTTCGCCGCCAGGCCACCCAGTGCTGAAACGCTGGGCAAGAAACCTTGCCTTAAAGTGGTTTTTCATGAATGCAGCCAAGCGGGCTGATCTGGTGATGCCGATTGGCGAAGCGCATTATGCCGATTTGATCCATATTGGCTGCCGGCCGAGCCGGGTGCAGCTGATTTACATGGGGGTCGACAGTTCCTTCTTGCAAAGTCCACCAGTTTCTGTTGCGAAGCAGCCTGATGCACCGCTGGAGCTGGTCTATAACGGCACGGTCAATCAATTGCGCGGACGGGATGTGATGCTGGAAGCGGTGGCGCTGGCAAATTGCGAACAACAAGTCGCGCGTCTGACACTGGTTGGTGCGAGCGAAGAGGAAATCGACTACTGCAATGATTATGCAAACCGTTTGGGAATTGCCGATGCGGTGACTATCCGTGGCCGCATTCCGGGACATGAAATTCCCCAGGTATTGAAGCAGGCCGATTTCGGCTTATGCTTCATGGAAGACCTGCCCTGGTGGCGTTTTAATCCGCCAACCAAGCTGTTCGAGTACCTGGTGGCGGGCGTTCCTGTTATGGCTAGTGAGATTCGTACTCATACACAATATATATCCAATTGGTATAACGGCGTTATTTGTCAGTACGACAGCCGTAGCCTGGCCGAGACCATTCTGCAGGGCTGGCAACGCCGTGCTGCGCTGCCGGTGTTAAAGGATGGCGCCCGCAAAAGCGGTGAACAATATATTTGGGACCGGATCGAGCCCGAATTTTTACAGGCAATCAAGTCGATCGCGCAGCGTTCAAGCCAGGCCGCCGGACATGCTGCCGGTAGTTCGGCTCTGGGCATGAAACGTCCGGTCCCGCTGGATAGCGCGCCTGGGGAGCAATGATGGAAGACGCGGCATTCCCTCTGGTAAAGGACTGTATTGTCATTACGCGGTTTTCCCGCGAACAGCCCGGATTTCTGGATTTTTCCTATCGCATCAAGTCGCTTGCCAAGCACTACCGGGTGACCGTTGTCAGTAATTTCCCTTTGACGCAAGCCGAGTTGCAAATGCCGGGAGTGAAGTATCTCATTTTGCCGGGCGGTGATGGTCGCGCCGACTGGCTGCGCTATATTTGGCGATGCGCGCAATTGCTGCGTGAGCGTAATCCGCATTGCGCAGTGCTGCTGCATTCATCGGTTGCACCGGTGGCGCTGTTTGCCGGCGGCGTGTCGACTGCGCTGTACTGGAATGAACATCCAACCCATTTTGCCGAAGCGCCTAAGACCATGGCACCGTTCAAGCGGATGATCCGTTTTGTGTCACGCTGGCTCGCCTTTCAGGGAGCACGCAAGGCGAGTCTGGTGATGCCAATCGGGGAAGCCCATAGCGAAGACCTGATTCAGCATGGCTGTCGGTCGCAACGCATGCGCTTGATCTACATGGGAGTCGATTCGGCCTTCGCGTCGGAGGCGATCAAGCAGCCAAGCAGCCGCGACGACGTGCCGCTGGAGCTGATTTATGTCGGCACAGTCAGCAAGGCACGTGGGCGCGATGTCATGCTTGACGCCATCAGCCTGGCCAATCAACAGAGCAATATTGCGCGCCTGACCCTGATCGGCGCCAGCGATGACGAGCTGGCGTATTGCAACGATTATGCCAAACGTCTCGGGATTGCCGATGCGGTGCGGGTGCAGGGCCGGATTGCCGGTGCCGCCATTCCCACGCTGCTGCGGCATGCCGATCTTGGCTTATGTCTGTGGGAAGACCAGCCCTGGTGGCGCTTCAATCCGCCGACCAAACTGTTCGAATACCTGGTGGCAGGCTTGCCGGTGCTGGCCAGCGATATTCGCACCCATACCCAGTATGTGACGAATGGCTGCAATGGCATGATTTTCAATTACGACAGCCAAAGTCTGGCGAATGCCATCCAGATACTTTGGCGGCAGCGCGCCGAATTGCATCAGATGAAGCGCATGGCACGTGAAAGTGGCCAGCAATATATCTGGGACCGGATTGAACCGGCATTTTTAAACGCTGTTGGGGAAATCGCGAGATCATGAACATCAATCAATTCGAATCGTATTCAGGCCGCAGCTCGCATCAAACCTCGCTCTGGGCCAGCATCGGCGCCCTGATGCTGATTGCCGCGCTGTTTCTTGGCTTGCTGGCCACAACTGCCGATTTTGTGATGATCGGCATTGGTCTTGGCCTGGTATGCGGTGCCTTCCTGCTGGCGGCGCCGCGTCTGGTGGTCTGGCTGGTGATCGCGTTGAGCCTGTCGACCGGCGCGCTGATCTCGATTGCCGGTCCTGAGTATATCAAGCTGCCGTGGGCAATCGCGCTGCTGTCATTCCTGTTGTGGCCGATGGCATTGTTGAACATGCTGCAGCAAAAGCACACGCCCTTGTTCGTCTGGCTGGCGCTGATGTTTGTGTTGATCAGCATGGGCGTGACTGCTATCGAATGGTACTCGGTATCGGAATTCGCGGCCGGCTTCAAGCGCTATTTTCAAGCCTATGGCTTGTTGTTCGCATTGGCAGCCCTGCCATTTGTCGGGGAGGACGTGCGCCGCTGGCAGAAACTGGTATTGATTGTCGCGCTGCTGCAGCTGCCGTTTGCGCTGTACGAATTCTTCATGCTGGTGCCGCTGCGCGGTGGCCTGGCGGCGGGCAGCCAGGCGCTGGACGTGGTCGCCGGCACATTCGGTGCCAATCTCAACGGCGGCAGCGCCAATGCGGAAATGGCAGCTTTCCTGCTGATCGTGGTCGCTTTCCTGACCATGCGCTGGCGCGCCGGGCTGTTTCGCACCATGCCGTTTTTCCTGTGCACGGTGATCTGCCTGATTCCGCTGGGATTGGGTGAAACCAAGATCGTGGTGCTGCTGCTGCCGATGGTCGCGTTCATTTTGTTGCGCAAGGATTTCTTCAAGTCGCCACTGCGGTATCTGCCGGTGATTCTGGTGTTTGCCGCGCTGACCGCACTGCTAGCCTATATTTACGTGGTCGTGATGATGAACAGCACATTTACCCACGTGCTGAACGACACCTTGCGCTACAACCTGGAACATGTCGGCTATGGCGACGCGTTACTGAACCGGTCCACCGTATTGAGCTTTTGGTGGGATCGGCATGGCTGGTACGACCCCCTCAGTTTCCTGTTCGGGCATGGTATCGGCAGCTCGTTCTGGGCACCGAACAATCCGATTGCAGGCCATGTCGGCATGCATTTTCCTCGTTACAGCATCGACTTGACCACGGTTTCCACCCTGTTGTGGGATACCGGACTGGTTGGCGTGGCGATGTACTTTTCGATTTTCATCGCTGCCTGGATCGCCGCTAACCGCTTGTGGCGGCGCACCCAGGATGTCCGGGTGCGTGCCGATGCCCTGGCGATCCAGGCAGCCATCGCCGTGTTCGTGGTATTCCTGTTTTACAGCAGCAGCACGGTCAACCTGCTGCCATTCCAAATACTGATTGCGGCAGTGCTCGGCTATCTTGGGTTTTTATATAAGCACGCTGCAAACGACATTAACCCTGTGCGTGCACCGCACGCCTCTCATTCTCATTATTCGGCATGACATCACCAAACCGCATGAATCCAGACAAAAAAATTCACTTGCTGTTCGTCTCGCATGAGTCCTGGCCGACGTTTCGGCCCGACGTCGCAGTACTGTTCGGCAAATATCTGCCGCGCTACCATGTGACCAGCGATCTGGTGACCGAACATGAGGTTGACGCCAGCCAGGAAGTCATGGTCTGGGGTGGTGGCCAGGCGCTGCTGTGCCAAGTTCCGCGCAGCCGCGCCGGCCAGTATTTTGCCAAGACCTGGCACAATTTTCGTTCGCTGCTGACTGTCGATGCCAAAAAATATGACGGCATCCAGGTACGCGACATGCCAATTGCTGCCCTGGTTGGCGTAATCGCTGCCAGACTCAAGGGCATACCGTTTTTCTACTGGATGTCGTTCCCGCAATCGGAAGGGCAGATTGCCCGCGCCAAGGCGCGCGGCGCTGCGGCCGGCATGCGTTACTGGTTTCCCCTGATACAGGGCACCATCGGCAAATGGCTGTTGTACCGGATTGTCTTGCCGCGCGCCGATCACGTGTTCGTACAAACCCGCAAGATGCTGGAGGATGTGGCCGCTCATGGTATTGCGACCGAACGCATGACAGCTGTGCCGATGGGCGTCGACCTCGAAGTCGCCCGGCCTGACCAGGTTATTCCTAGCGATGACCCACGCCTGAAGGACAAGCGCGTGGTGGTTTATCTGGGGGCACTGGATCAGGCGCGCAATATTGAAACCTTGTTTGAAATGCTGGCAATCGTGCGCCGGCACACGCCCGATATCCTGCTGGTGTTGGCGGGCGATACCCAGGATGGGACGCACCGTACCTGGCTCAAGAACGAAGCCGAGCGGCTGGGGGTGGCCGATGCGGTGCTGTGGACCGGCTGGCTGCCGACCCAGCAGGCCTGGCGCTATGTACGGGCAGCGGAAGTCGGGCTGTCGCCGATTCCGCGCGGTTTCCTGCTGGACTGCGGGTCACCCACCAAGGCAATCGAGTACATGGCATTTGGTTTACCCGTGCTCGGCAATGACAATCCGGATCAGGCCCAAGTGGTGAGCGAAGGTGAAGCGGGCATTTGCGTCACGCTGGAGCCACAGGCATTTGCCCAGGCTTTGTTAAGCCTGCTGGCCGATTCCAGTCGCTGCCGGCAGATGGCAATTTCAGGCCAGCAGTATGTCCGGGCTGCACGCAGCTACGATATATTGGCAGGGCAAGTCGCCCAAACCTACCAGCGGTTTTTTGCAGTAAAAAGCCCGCCCCGGTCATGAAGCGCCCGGGCGAGCGGAATCTGTCGGCCATGTTGCGCCGTCGCGGCATCCGGCTGGCAATCGTGCTGAGCTTGGCAGCCGCCTTTCCGCATGGCGCGCAGGCCGACTGGCGCGCAGTCGTCGACAAGGACTTGAGCATACAGGCGGGCAGTGCACTGGATTTCTCTTCACTGGTAGAGGCGGGCCCGGCCGGCAAGCACGGCCGTCTGATCGCATCAAGCGATGGCCACATGCGCTTTGCCGGGCAGCCGGCCAGGAATCAGCGCTTTTTTTGTGCCTCCCAGCCTTATGGTGTGGAAGAAGGTTTTCCGGATCATGACACGGCGGACCGTTACGCGCGGCAGTTGCGTCTGCATGGTTACAACCTGGCGCGCTTTCACTTCGTCGACAATGTCTTGATGAGCGGGCGCAGCAAGGATTTCGATTTCGATCCGGAACAACTGGATCGCTTTCATTATTTCATGGCCGCATTGAAGCGCGAGGGCATTTACTGGATGCTCGATGCGCTGACATCCTGGAACGGCGCCTATGGCGATGTTGGACCGGACCGCTGGGCAGACAAACGCAACGTCAAGCTGGGCGTGTATCTGAATCCGCAGGATCAGGAACATTGGCGCAAGCTGGTCGACTTGCTGCTGGCAAAAAAAAATCCGTATACCGGTATCAGTCCGCTGCAGGATCCGGCTCTGGCTGGTGTGATTCTGGTCAACGAGGGCGGACTCAACAGCTTGCTCAATCACCAGCCGAGCCCGGCATTGAATCGAAAATTCGCTGACTGGCTGGCCCGCGAATACGGCTCGGTTGACAAGGCGGCCAGCAAGTGGGGGGGGGTGGCAACGACCGAGCGGCCGGTGTTGTTGCCGCACCGGGAATGGAGCGCTTCATCCAAGATGGCCGATGCACAACGATTCTACTTCGAGCTGCAGTCTGCCACGCTGCAGTGGATGACTGCGCATTTGCGCGGCCATGGTTATCAGGGTTTTATTTCATCGTATGACAACTGGTTCACGCTGCAGGATATCGCCACGCGTTCCAGGCTTGACCTGGTGGCGACGCATGCTTATTTTGACGAACCGAGTGCGTGGGTCAGTGCCGGTTCTACCATCAACCAGGTCAGCTCGCTGCCGGACAAGCTGCCGTATGTTCGCGAGCTGGCGGCAGGGCGCTACTGGAACAAGCCATTTGCGGTGACCGAATTTGATCAGCCATTCTGGAACCGGCATCGGTTCGAATCCGGCCTGGCAATGAGTGCCTATGCCGGCCTGCAGGATTGGGATCTGATCTGCCGCCATGCAAGCGGGCCGATCCAACTGGCGTACGGCAGTCGTCCCAGTTCCCGTCATCAGTATCTGTATCCGTACGCGATCGGTACCGATCCCGTGGCACGCGCTGCCGAAACCCTGGCAGCCTTGCTGTTTTTGCGCAGGGATGTCAAGCCGGCGCAGCATCGCGTGACGATCAATCTGTCGCCTGACTATGTGTTTGGCAAGCAGGGCGGGATCGGCTTTTTACCTGCCGACATCAATCAAATCGGCTTGCTGACCGGATTGGGCGTGAACTGGAATAGCACTGCTACCAAGTCCGCGGCCAAAAGCGATCTGGTGATCGAGCCGCTGGAAGGCACCAGTACCACAGTTGACAAAATCGTCCGGAAAGTCGGCAAGCTGTTTAGCAAGGATCCTGGCAATCGTTGGGAAGAACGCATCGGCCAATTGCGCAAGGCCAGCATCCTGCCTGCCAGCAATGCGACCAATGCCGAATCTGGAATCTTGCAAAGCGACACAGGCCAGATCGTACTGGATGCAGTGGGCGGCACGTTAAGGGTATCAACTGACAGGACTGATGCGGTCGCGTTCAACAGCAACCTGCCGCAGGCGTCTCCAAGGCTGACAATCAAGGAATTTTCCGATCCTGCCTTGTTGGCAATTTCTTCGCTGGATGGCGCGATACTGGAAAAAAGTGCACGCATGCTGGTAATTTTCGCCAGCGATGCACGTAACACCGGCATGGAATTTTCGGATTCGCAAGAAAAGGTGTTGCGGAAACTCGGTACGGCGCCGGTGGTAATCAAATCCTCCCGCATCCGCTTCGAACTCAAGCACAGTGACCCCGCCAAGCTGCGTCTTTTTGCGTTAAAGCTCAATGGCGAGCGCGGTGCCGAAGTGCCGCTCAAGCGATCCGGCAACAAGCTGGATATTTCCCTGGATATTGCGGAACTCGAGCAAGGGCCCACCACCTACTTTGAACTGGTGCGATAAGTCAGCTCAAAGTGGACGCTGTTGGGTTGCTCTTGACCTGTTCTGGATGACGCCCAGTCCAGCACGACCCTTGCCCCGCTGCGCCAACGCAGTCCATCAATGGTAAGTGGAGTTGACTGGGCGAGTCCCGAGGCCCCAAGACTACCTCCGATACAACCTTTCGGTCAGACGTGGTTCGGGTTCGCACTTGCCGGTACCGGCGACCACATGGCGATAGATTTCATGGGTCTTGGTTGCCACATCGCGCCATTTGTAACGTTCCAGCACGAATTGCTGCAGGCGTTCGCGCCGCCCTTGTTCCAGCTTTTCATCGGCGCGCATTTTCAGCAACGCGGTCAGGGACGTGATATCGCCCACCGGAAAATAATCGATGTCGCTGCAATCGATTTCCAGGTTGGCCGGAATATCGCTTGCAATCGCCGGCAAGCCGTAGCTCATCGCTTCCAGCAATGCGATTGGCAAGCCTTCGTGAGACGACGGCAGCACGAAGATGCCGGCATGTTCATACAGCGCCTTTAAGGCTTCACCGCTTTGGAAGCCGGTGCAGACGATATCGGGCGACAGCTTGGCGGCATCAAGAACTGATTGCGTATAGCCGTCCGGATGGTCGGCAGCGCCCACCAGTACCAGCTTCCAGTCCCGTAGGCGGGCATGCGCAAAGGCTTCGATCAAATCATGATGACGCTTTTCGGGAACGAACCGGCTGACAAGCAATACATAGCGGGATGGCGTCAGCCCGAATTCGTTAAGCGTGGTGATGCTGCCGTGACGGCTGGGAATATCGACGCCATTGGGAATCAGGGAGCACCCGACGCCATGGTTATTGCGGACGATGTTCCGGATTACTTCGGAGATGGCAATCCTGGCATGGGAAAAACGCATGCCGCAATACTCGCCCATGCGCAGCACCAGCTTGGCAAGCCGGCCCCATTTTTGACGATCGTAATCGGGGCCGTGGTGGGTGACGACGACGCGCAAGCCCAGCAGGCGCGCCAGTGGTGCCATCAAGCCGGGACCGATTGCCTGGATATGCAGCACGTCCGGCCGCTTGATCGCGGCATACAAGACGCCCAGAAAGGTGTGCACCACTGCTTCCAGGCTTTTGGAACGCGGCGCCCAGATCGAATGGAATTTTACCCCGTGCCATTCGCTGCCGGCGGCTGCCGGCTGATAGCCTGATCGAACAATGACGGTCACATCGCAGCCCATTTCGGCCAGCCAGGGACATAAGTGCTCGGCATGCTTTTCCACGCCGCCCTGGACGTTGGGAAACCCGCGCAAGCCGAGCCACATGATGGACAATGATTTTTTCATGCAGCGACTCCCATTTTGCTATAGAGATCCAACAGTCGTTGGCGATAATGCGTTGCAGTAAATTCTTGTTGCATCCAGTTGCGACCGGCTCGACCCATCTGTAGCACCTCGGAAGATGGCATCGTAGCAAAGCGGCGCAACTGTGCCGCGAGTGCCAGATGATCACCGCTAGCAAATAATGCGCCAGTCTCACCTGAACGGATCAGTTCCGGAATGCCGCCGATATCTGCGCCAATGACAGGGCGTTCGAGCGCATATGCTTCCATCACGCTCATCGGTGCATTCTCATACCACTCGGATGGCAGGACCAGCGCGCGCGCCGCATGCAGCACGCTAAACAGCGCATCGCCGGTTCGGTAGCCGAGAAATTCAATATCGGCACCAGTCTCGTTCGCCAGCGCGCGCAATTTGTCTTCTTCTGGACCATGGCCGACGATCCAGCCTTTGACCTTGGCATGTGCGACAGCCCGCACAAAGGTCGGCAATCCTTTTTCCGGTCCCAGACGTCCGATGAACACGAACGCGTCGCCGGGCGTGTCCTTTGGCTGCAACAGGTTGACATCGACAAAATTCGGAATGTAAGTGAACCGTTCACGCGGCCAGCCCCATTCGACAAATTTTTCCAGGTAAAACCGGCTCGGCACGACAAATCGGTCGATCCCCTTCGAGTAGCTGCCCAGCAGGCGTTGAACCGTCGATTCGACCATTACCACCGCACTCAAGGTAAGAGAGTTTTTAATGCATCGCTGCTGTGCAACATTCCAAAGGGCGCCGCCCTTGCAGCGCTCGCAAATACCGTCATGGGTGAGCATCTTGTATGCAGGACAAGCCAGTTTCAAATCATGCAGCGTCATGACGGTCGGAATGCCGCGCGCCTTGATTATTCCGAGGAAGGATGGCGACAGATGATGATAGATGTTATGGGCATGAGCAATGCTCGGATTGGCTGCATCCAGCAAACGTGCAACCTGGCGGCGGGCCTCGAAAGAGTAAGTGATTTTCTGAGCATTGATCGCTTTTTGCAAAAAATTATAGTTTTCCCCGTATTCGATTTCATCCACAAAATACTGATCCCATTGGCTGGGGTAGTTATTTTTATGGCGCATCGCAAATGGCACGATATTCCAGCCGATTTCTTCAAACAGGCGATTTTGTTCAAGGAAGACTGTTTCGGCACCGCCACGACGGTAAAAATAATTATTGATTGATAAAAGAGTGCTCAAACGCATTACCTTTTTTGTAGTGTTGGCTGACTAAGGCTCATTCGCAAAACCGTTGCGCCAAGCCGTCTGCATCTGACGTTGTGACAGTGTGCCTGGAAAAATATTGGATACGCTGCCGTCATTTTCTTCAGTGCAAAATTACGTAATTGTTACTGATGAGTGACTGTGGTGCGCACTTCTCCTGTAATCGTTCAGGCGTGTATGGAATGGGTGACAAGTCCTTATGTAATGTTGTGCAGATTGCCTTACGGTATCTTCGCCACGCTTTCTTGGCGAGACAGTCATCAATTACGCTGTGCGGCATTTGCTGCAACGCACGTATACATATATGACGCGTTTGCAATCGGAGTGCGTTGGCCAATTCGGCATGATCGAAAAAATCATCTGGCCTGCCCTGAAATGGCAGCTTTGCAAGCGCTGCAAGATGCTGACTGGATTGCTGCCAATCTGGATAAAGCCGCCGGAAGAAAATAATTTGGTTCCCTGTTGAGTGATCTGCAAACATGCCGACTCGTACTCCAAGCATGATGTCGTTGGCACATCTATACGATAGGGGCTCTTGGCATTTTTATTTTGCTTCCTGTCAAATAAAAAGCCGGAACCGTATGATGTGAAGCCTTGATGCGACAAAAAAATCAAAATTATTTTCAATTGCCCCGGTGCATTTAGATTCGTTAGCATTTTCACTGCATTGTCCAGCTGACGGCATTCGCTTTTCGACACGGTTATCGTGCGCACTTTTCGCCATCAGGCACTGTAATTTCATAGGTAGATTGCCGTAATTCGTTGTTCTTCCCAGGCTGATTCCAGCACCTTTTCCGAACGCTTCAAAATTTCCTGCGATCAATTGGCAGGAGATAAAAATTCCTTCACGCGCGGCAAAAATTTCTGATGGTAATTTATATCCCATCGGAACTTAATTCCAAAGCGAAAGGTCTGTATCTGGACTTTCCGGCCGGAAAAGACATTCGCCGAATGACTGAGTGATCAGAATCACTTTTTTGTTTTAGTAGGATTATTTGCCATCCAACTTGCGTTAGTGCAAATAATCGCCAATCCGCAATTCTAGGAGTAACGATTTGAAACGCATTGCCATCCCTTCCATGCTGGTTCTTTCTCTCACCTTGGCTGCCTGTGGCGGCGGAGGCGGCGGTGAAAGCGACCCAACAGCGACCACGGCCCAGGCCCAAGGCGCAAATACGAATTCATCCGCCGATACGCTCGCCACGCTTTCAATGTCGGACCCAAGCACGACCGCAGGCACTGCTGCCGGCACTACACCGACTGCAGCCGGCACGGCCGCTGCACCGGCTGCCGCAAATGGTGCATTGACGACCATCGATCAAGTGATCGCCGACACGAGCGCGGCGAGCGAAGCGATGGTGATCGATCCACGCTACGACTGGCAATACAAGCCCGCCATCACGATGTACTCGCCTGCCGGCGCGCTGATTCCAAGCTGGTGGACCGGCAACCGCCCGACCTGGTCGCATAATGTGTTGACCTGGTTTACCGCGTATGAAGCGCAGGGCAATGCGGCGACCAATTCCCGCGTCCAGATCAAGAACCTGCGCTTTTATGTGTTGTCCGAATCAACCCGTACCTGGAAACACTTTGATGTGAAGGCAGCACCTGCGGTGGACTTGTGGAAGTACCCGTTTGCGCCAGCCGGCGGCAGCAGCGGTGTCAAGAATGAATCCTCGGGTGGCATTTCGATCAAGCCGAAATATCCGAACTTCCATCATGGATACGGCAATAGCGTGAAAATCAGCCCGCAAGATGTGCGTGCGGTATTTGTGGCGATGGAATTCCGTTTGGCGGTGGACGATTCCAGTAAGCCGGATGATCGCGCCAGTGCGAAATACGTTGTCGACACCGGTGGTGATTACTGGCCTGGCAATGGTCAGGGTGACTGGAGCCTCGGCTACGCGCCAGGCATGGGCAATAGCCGCATGCTGCAGGCAACCAACGACTGGCGTACGTCGTCGATGCTGGTGCCAAACAAGGCATACGGCGCCACATTGGAAGAGATCCGCAAGAATCCGCCCCCATTGAACTGACCGTATCGCTCCAACTGACTGATACTGCAGTTGTAATGTCAAAAGTGGCCGCATATGCGGCCACTTTTTTTGCCCGCACAATCAGCTTCAAGAACCAGCTTCAAGAACCAGCTTCAAGAACCAGCTTCAAGAACCAGCTTCAAGAACCAGCTTCAAGAACCAGCTTCAAGAACCAGCTTCGGGAAACGGCGCTATTTACTGTCGGCGATTCTGGTCAACTGTCGCACCACGACATCGACCGGTGGCAAATCTTCCGTGCGCCAGACCAGCATGCCCTGGCGATTGAACAGGAATACCTGGCCGGTATGGTTATCCAGACCGTCTTTCGATTCCTGCAGCGCTGCACGCAAACGGTCCAGATCCTTGACGGTGGGTACTGCTGCGATCCAGTTGCGGCCCGTGTTGAACTGTTTCAACCATGTGGTGAGCGCGCGCGCATCGTCGCCTAGCGGGTCGATGCTCAGCGATACCAGTTGCACACTGTCGCGCGACTGCGCCGGCAGTTTGCTCTGGACGGCCGCAAACAGCGCACCCTGAAGCGGACAAGTCTGGCTGCAGCCTGTAAACATCAACTGCAAAGCAGTTGTCTTCCCGGCCAAAATCGATTGCAGCGGCACTTGCACGCCATCTTGCCGGGTCACCGTCACTGCCGGCAGAGAAAATGGCGGCCTTACCGGCCCGACCACCGCATGCGCGTAGCTTAACCGGGGCAGGGTAGACAAGAGCGCCGCACCCGCCAGGCTTCGAAGAAAAATGCGCCGTGAAGCACGTTGCGTGTGCCGCCCAGACCGGTCTGCTCTTGCCCCGTACAGCGTAGCTGCCGTATCTGCAGCAGGGGATTGGGCCTTTGGTGAATCATTATTTCTTGTCATGGGCTGGTTTCTCTGTCTTTTCTGTAAAAAATGCCCACAGCGCACGGCACTGCTCATCGCTGATGTCAAACCGCGGCATGGTGCGATTGAGGATCACGTATTCCGGGTCCATCCCGGTGCGCATGGTTTGGCACAGGCTGTCCTTGGTATAGGCAAACGCCGGTCCGCCGCGCCGGGGGTGTGCCTGCTGCAGCCAGGATGCATTCAGGAGTGGCGCCAATTGGTCGCTGTCCTGAGGGCGCGTTGATGGCGTATGGCAGGTAGCGCATTTCGCGACCTGGGGCGGTAGCGGCTGCTGGTGGCCATTGATCTTGCCTGTGATGGCTTCCGTGCCGATGAAGATCCGGTGGCCGCGATCGACCAGCGCCTGCCGGTCCGTGTGTCCGGCGTCCTGCGTGCAGCCGGTAGCCGACCCGACGACGACTGCGCCGGTCAATAGCAGGGCAATCAGTCGGCGCTGTGTAAGGTGAAGGAATGCAGACATAATGATACTGGACGCCTAACGAATTTGAAGTGTTTTCGAGATGCTCGGCACGCCGCGCTCATTCAACGCGAACAGCATGTAATTGCCGGGCAAAATAATCCCGCGGTCCGCCGGCAGCTGCAGGGTATAGCTGTTGCCGTTTTGCGCAGTAACTTGTAACGGCACGCGCCGCTGGTCATTGTTGACGGAGTGGGTTACCGCCGACAAACGCATCAGCACAAAAGAACTGGCGGCGGTATCAGTCGACACTGACAAGGTGCCGCCAGCCGTGCCGCTGGCAGGTGCAAAGGTTATGGCCGGGCGTGGTGCTGGCGAGCCATCCGCGTTGAGCAGATAGGGCGGCGTCAGTACCTGGGCATCGGCATGGTTGGTGGTGCAGGCGCCGCACAGGCCACCGCCGCCGATCAATACCCGGCCATCCGGCAGCAGCAGCGAGAAGCTGTGATAGTTGCGGGGCACCTGCATTGCCGACAGCTTGGTAAAGGCTTCAGTTTTCGGATCCCATAATTCCGTCATCAGCACCGAGCGGTCATCGGAAAATATCTTGACATAGGTCTGGCCACCGGAAATGACCACCTGCCCATTGGGCAACACCACGCTGTTGTGCATGGCCCGAGCATAATGCATTGGCCCAAGCTTGCGCGTGGTGCCGGAAGTCAGGTCGATGACATAGGCGGCAGAGGTCGAATAGGCGTTTTCGTAAGCTGGCGCGCCGCCGGTTTTGAGGATTTTGCCGATGTCGTACATGACGGCATTGCCGTTCATGCTGTAGGCATCGTCATTGCGGTTGCCGGCGAATGTGACGGTGCCGGTGCCGCCCGTGGCGATCCAGTGCATTGCCGCGGTGGGGCCTGCATGAAACACCCGGCCGTTGGAGAAGGGAAACAGCCACAGATGATTGTCACCCCGGAACACGCCACCCGGATCGGCACCGATGAAAGGATCAATCGGAATGCCAGGCATTTTTTTCCAGCCGCCGGCTGCGGTCCAGATCTCGCCGATCTTGCCGCCCTGGCCGCCACTCCACGAACCGCCGAGCGTCAGCACCGAGCCATTGGCCAGCGTCGTATTGCCTGGATAGCCGCGGGCGATATTCATCAGCGGACCGGCGCTCCAGGTGCTGTTTGCAGGATTATAGATGCTGGTTTTCTGGCTGCTGCTACCGCCATTGACCAGCAGTCTGCCATCCGGCAGCAGACTGGTACCCGGGCAAAACATGTCATGGCCGGTTTCAGTCACGACTCTGGACTGGGTTGCCAGCGTTACCGGGTCAAAGATCGCCGAGTAGGTTCTGCCCCACTGATTATCGTCGCCGAAGTTGTCCGGTGCATAGGCGGACCAGGTCAATACTTTGCCGTCCGGCAGATTGACCGCCGCCACCGGCACGATCGGGAACGGGATCAGCGGACTCCACACGGTCGGCGGCGCACTCGCCGGTGGCGGGGCGCTCAAGGTCCATGCCTGGTTGGCGGTGCCGCTGCAGTGATACTGAATGGCAGCAGCTCCATCCGATTGGCTGCTGCCATAAATATCCAGGCACTGGCCGCTGTGCCGTGCGACCAGCGATGCCGTTGCACCGCTTTGCTGGAGCGTCCATAGTGTATCGGGTGCGCCATTGCAGGCCGCCAGCACAGCGGCGGCGGCCGGCGTTTGGCTGGCGCCTTCGATGGCAAGACACAGGCCGCTGGCGTTCAGGGCAACCGTGTAGGCGTCGCCCGCTGCGGTGAGTTTCCAGCTCTGGGCCGCCGATCCGTCACAGGACGCCTGGGAAGCCGGGCTGCCAGCCGCACTCTGGGAGCCGGCAATCGTCAGGCATTTCGCACTGTGGCCGGCGACAATGGTGGTGGTCGTACCCGATGGCGGCGTGGTTGGGGGCGGCAGCACGCTCGTATTGCTGAAGTTCCAGAGCTCAGACGGGGTGCCTTGACACGGCTGCTGTACCAGCAGCGCGGCGTCTTGCAGCGAGGCGTTTTGAACAGTCAGGCACATGCCGGTTTGCTCACCGATCAGTTGTACCGCATTGCCTGCATACTTCACAGTCCATAACTGGTTTGGGTAGGCGCCGCATGCCAGTTGCACCATCGGTGTATTGGCCTGGGAAGCGCCGGCACTGGGCGTCAGGCATTCGCCAAGACGTTTGCCGACAATTCGGTAGGCGCCGCTGTTAGCCGTCAGTGTCCATTGCTGGTTATCGCCATTATGGCAAGCGTATTGAATGATGCGTGCGCCAGTATCCCAGCCGCCAGCCTCGACATCCGCACATTTGCCGCTTGGCGATGAGATGATGGTGCTATATCCGGCGGGGCCGGGCGGTGGTGGCGGTGTCGCAGGCGGCAGCACTGCGGTATTAGTAAAGTTCCACAGCTCGCTGGCGACGCCGGCACACGGTTGCTGCACCAATGCCGCGACATCCTGTAGTGAACCATTTTGTACCGCCAGGCACATGCCGGTCTGCCTGGCCAGCATCTGCACTGTATTGCCAACGTATTTGATATCCCATAGCTGGTTGGTATAGGCGCCGCACGGATATTGAACCACGGGAGCACCGGCTTGCGACGAATCGCCGGCGACACTCAAGCATTGTCCGGTACGTTTGACAATCATCTGATACGAACCGTTATAGGCAGCCAGCGTCCATTGTTGATTGTCGCCGTTATGGCAGGCGTACTGAATTACCCGGTCGCCTGTGTTCCAGCCGCCCGCTTCGACATCGGCGCACTTGCCACTATGGCTGGCAGTGACCGTGCTGTAACTGGTTTGGGCTGTGGCGGACTGAGAAAAGATGCTCATGCCCAGAAGCACGAGGACGGAGCACAGGCGCTGAATCAATTTTTTTGAGAAAAACATAAAGTGGACCGAAAGCAGAGGATCTCCGGAAAAAAATTCTGCATGCTGACATGACGATGGCGTGAATCAATCTTGCCATCCTGCCTATGAAATTAGTCTAGGTCTTTCAACAAGACTTCAAGATGACTTTGGTCAAGGAGATTGCACAGATGACAAAGTGACGTAGAGCAGCGAAATCGCATCCGTCGTTGGTTTGCAACGTTGGCAACAGGATCTACCGTTCGTGCATGGCCTCATAAACAAACAGCTAGGCCGGTACGGCCCAACAATCATTTTTCAAATTTTAAATATATAAAAAAGCCCAGTCAGGAATGACTGGGCTTTTCATTTCTTAGCGCAAAATTTGGAAGGTAAAAATTACGGGGTAATGACGTTACGAGTCCAAGTCTGGTTCGGTTGTGCCACTCCGCAAGTGAATTGAGTAACTTGCCCACCAGGAACATTGTTCGTGTTCATCACTTCCAGGCATTTACCGCTACCGACATTCTTCAAGTTATAAGCATTTGGCGCAGCGCCAGATGCTGGCATGGTCCACATCGTTGCTGGAGAGCCGTCACATGTCACCACTGAAGCTGGCGCCAGATCTGCGGTGCTGCCGCCAGTGATTGCCAAACACTTATTGCTCAGGTTGCTGCTGATGGTGAAGTTAGTCGTGCCATACCGGGTAATTTTCCAGTACTGCGCTGGATCACCATTGGTAAAGCAAGTATTTTGCGTTGCGGCGCCAACCGTGCCAAATCCTTGGGTACCTTCTCTCAGGCAGGAAGCAGTATTGGAATTCACGAACTGTGCGCCGTTGATGGTGACAGTACCAGGAACTGTTGTGGTGGTGGTGGTTCCCACTGCAGTAGTCGTGGTGGAAGCTCTAGCAGTGGTCGTAGTCGTAGTCGCGGTTGGATCTTCTGCTACTGCATCGTCACCGCCGCCACCGCAGGCAGCCAACAAAACCAGGGATGCTGCTACAGCCAGGGCCTGGCCGGAAATTGGACGAAAATTACGCATGTGGTGCCTCCTAAGAATCAACAAGAATCAAGGCAAATTTGCCTGGAATTAAAAATGGTTTGCATCTGACGATGTTGAAATTGCTTTTCAAACCGTAATCACAATCCATGGATGTAATGTACGAGACTGATTTTTTACAGGAGTGACTTTTGTCAATATTGGAGGGGTGATATAACGTTCTATTGAAGTTGCGCAAATGATTTACGTAGAGATATTTAATTTTTAAATTTATTAAAGGTGAAAACGAATGGGCATCAAAATATTTGTTGTTTTTTAATTGGTTGCGTGTTGATTCGTTTTAATTCGATCTTGCTCAGCGCAGAGTGATAATTCGTACATTGCTTCTTGGTCTCGAGGACGCTGAGCGTGGGCGTCAAGCGCTGAGATATTGTAGGCACGCAGATCAAGCGATTTGCTCAGTTTCCAAATACAAATTCTTTCGATCGAATTATTGCTCCAAATGAAAGTGCGCCTGGTTGCAAAAGCAACCAGGCGCACCGGATTCAACCAGACACCGTGTAAAAAGACTCAGCGAATCTGAACAGTTTTAGCGATGCTCGGAGTGCCATTAGCGTTCATCGCAAACAACATGTAATTCCCGGGGGGAACAATCCCGGAATTATTTGGAATCGTGAGCGAATGGTTGCGCCCATCCGCCGAACTCGATTGAAGTGGAACACGGCGCTGATCGTTATTGACCGAATGCGTGGCAGCAGAAAGCCGCACCAGTGCAAATGAAGTGACTGGCGAATCGGTTGCCACCTGCATGGCTGCACCATAGCTGCTGGTGGCAGGCGCCGATGTAATTGCAGGCCGGGTGGCCAGCGCACCACTGGCAGTCAGCAGATAGGGGGGCGTGAGGATTTCAACGTTGGCGTGATTGGTGGTGCAGCTGCCGCATAATCCGCCGCCGCCGACCAATACGCGGCCATCTGGCAGCAGCAGGGACATGCTATGGTAATTGCGGGGAATCCGCATCGCCGACAGTTTGGTGAAACTTTCCGTCTTCGGATCCCACAATTCTGTCATCAGGATTGATCGATCATCGGAAAACAGTTTCACATATGTCTGGCCGCCGGTGATCACCACCTGGCCGTTTGGCAGTACCACGCTGTTATGCATGGCGCGCGCATAGTTCATTGGCGTGATCTTGCGTGCCGATGAGGAATTTACATCAATCACATAGGCGCTACTGGTTGAGTTGGCATCTTCGTACGCAGGCGCGCCGCCGGTTTTGAGAATTTTTCCGATATCGTACATGACGGCATTGCCATTCATGCTGTATCCATCGTCATTACGGGTTCCGGCATTGGTGACGGTGCCGTTTTGTCTGGTATCGATCCAGTGCATGTCAGCGCTCGGGCCGGCGTGAAAGACGCGGCCATTTTCCTGGGCAAATAACCAGGCATGGTTATCACCGCGATAGGTGCCGCGCGGATCAGGCCCAATGAAGGGCGCGACCGGAATGCCGGACATGACCCGCCATCCTGTAGCGGACCAGACTTCACCATTTTTGGCGGAAGCACCGCCGCTCCAGGCGCCACCCAGCGTCAGTACCGAGCCATCCGACAAAATGGTATTGCCTGGATAACCGCGTGGAATATTCATCAATGGCGCAGTACCCCATTCATTGGTCGCCGGGTTGTAGATGCTGGTCTTCTGGCTGCTGCTGCCGCCATTGACCAGAATCCTGCCATCGGCAAGAAGGGTTGTGCCTGGACAAAACATGTCATGGCCGGTTTCATCGACGACGCGCGCCTGGCTGGTTTGTGTAACCGGGTCAAAAATGGCAGAGTAGGTTTTCCCCCACTGGTTTTCATCGCCATAAGCGTCGGGAGCGTACGCCGACCAGGTAAGAATTTTTCCGTTCGGAAGATTGGCAGCGGCCACCGGCACGATCGGCAAGTCGATTACGCCGCTCCAGTACGACAGTGTATGCGTGCCACCAGGACCTGTATTAGGATTGTCTGGCGGGAATGGGGAAGTCGTCGAGGTGGTCGTGGTGGTACCAGGCTGGCCGGAAGACGACCCGCCGCCACATGCAGCGCATAAAAGCAAGGCTGCCATCATCGTGGCGGAACGTTTAAAACCTGTTTGAGAAATGCGCATGAGAAGTCCTGCAAAATAAGTGTTCGATATGACGATATGCCTCCGAAGAAACCATATCTCTTGTATTCAAATTATCTGGCAAATGCGATTTCAATAAGATTACATAGCTCAATAAACGTTCGCTTTCTTTACATACCCAGTTAGTTCCAACGAATGATCCTGCTCAATACGAAGGTCACCTGCATGCCATCATGTCGAATAGATCAAACGGGCCAACAAGCTCTGTGCACCTAGAACTCAGCTGATATGAAAATTTCACGCAAAATGTGGGCCTGCCGTGCTATGACATTTTTTCGAAAAAAAATACCAACCAATGCGATTTGATTGGCGGATTTTTCGGCAATATGGATGCGACATCCTTAGTAAAAGTAGGAAGAATGGTTTGCGAGGGATCAAATTGCGGGATTAGTTTTGCGAAATATCAAAAGCCCAATGTGGGGAGAATCACATATCAAGAAAGTTTGACTTAGTCGCACATTGATTAAACGAACTAATCATACGATCCGGATGGCTGCAGTAAATGCAACCACGATGTATCCACAAGTTTCCATGCAAATGCTCGCAGATTCCTGCTCACGCTGAAAGCCGCCGTCAATGCAGCCATCAGGTTGGCGGACTGGCGCTTCCAGGCATGGCATGGCATAAAAATTAGGACACATGGTTTGCGAACAATTAGTTCCGGCAGCAAGCGGGCCGGGTTTATGCCGGTAATCGAGGCAATAGCGTCAAGCATCATTTTCTATACATCTTATGCGACACATAACCTGTTTTTTTCTTCGCAGTTTACTTGGCCTGCTGTTGATAGGGCTGACTGTCATGAGTTGCTCCGGCGGTGGGTCCGGTGATCAGATCGGCGCGCTCCCCGCCCAAAACTCTGGTGACGAGGTGCCGCAAGTGCTGCGTAGCGTAATCGAAATCGAGAATGCCAAACCCGGCACCCACGACTGGAAGCTGTCCAATCCGGCACAGAATCATGAAATCGAAGGTTATGCATCGCTTACCAGTGTCAATCGTGGCGGCAGTATCGACCTGTATGTCAATACATCTTCATCTACCTACAATATCGATATTTACCGCATGGGCTATTACGGTGGCGCCGGCGCCAGGTTGATGCAATCGTTGCCCAACTTTCAGCGCCAGCCGCAGGTGGTTCCCTGCCTGAGCCCGAACAATGTCATTGAATGCAACTGGTCGGTCAGCCACCAACTAACGATCCCGGCTGCAGAAAATAACCCGGAATCGCTGAACTATTGGGCCAGCGGCATCTATCTCGCCAAGTTAAGCGCCAATACCGCGCCGGCAAAAGAAAGCTACATTATTTTCGTTGTGCGTGATGACGAGCGTCCGGCAACGTACGTCTCCCAGTTGCCGGTCACGACCTACCAGGCCTACAACTTTTGGGGTGGAAAATCGCTCTACACCGGATGCGAAGTGCAGGAGGCGGGCTGGCGTTGTGCCGACGGCGCCAGGCAATCGAATGCGGTCTCATTCAATCGCCCTTACGGCAGAGGCGCCAATCCAGCATCGGCTGCCGGCGTCGGTGCCGGTGAATTCATCACGAATGTGCAACCGGCCCGTGCCGGTTACGAAATCAGTAACGCCGCATGGGATTACAACATGGTGCGCTGGATGGAAAAGCAGGGTTACGATCTGAAGTACATTACCAATCTGGACCTGCATGAAAATAGCGCGGTGCTACAGAAAACCAAAGCTTTCATTTCTACTGGCCATGACGAATATTATTCGAAGCCGATGTGGGATAGATTGGTCAGCGCTAAATTGGCGGGCATCAATCTGGCATTTTTTTCAGCGAACCAGATTTACTGGCAGGTTCGGTTCAATGACGGCGTCTATGGCTCATCGAAAAAAAACCGGACCATGATTTGTTATCGTGCCGGCGGCGACCCAGTCACCGACAATAACCTCACTACCAACCAGTTTCGCTATCTTGGCCGGCCGGAAGCTGGGTTGATTGGCAACCAGTATATAAAGGACCCGATTGTTGGCGACGTGACCTTGAGCAACGCCAGTCATTGGTTGTTTTCCGGTACGGGAGCGAGCAAGGATACCGTGCTAAAGGGCTTGCTCGGGTATGAAATCAATGCACACGTCGCTGATATATCGCCTCCGCAAACAAAAATTCTGGCCCACTCCGTCTCAAACGGCTATGCCAGCCATATCACCTATTATGTGGATGCGTCGTCAGCGCAGGTGTTTGCGACAGGCACCATGCAGTGGAGCTGGGGCCTGGATAATTTCATACCGAATAATTTGCGCAGCGACTATACCGACCCGATTGCCCAGAGATTCTCAGCCAATCTCTTTAACGCAATCGGTGAAAATAATCTGCTTACTCTGACTCATGTGGCAAGCTCGCTGCAAATGAATACACCAGCCGGCGATCTGAGCGGCGGCCAGGTGATTCTGGATATGGGTCCAGTAGACAGATCAAAAACCAACCAATGGCGCTTCTTATTGGCAGACCAGGAACATTTCCAAATAGTTTCCCGTGCCAATGGATTGTGCCTGCAGACGATTGGCACGACATCCGGCGCGCGCACCGGCAGCCGCGATTGCAATGGCGCAGATAATCAGAAATGGAAGGTGCGTGAGGCCGGATCCGGCACGATTAACTTGCTCGAAAAATCATCAGGACTGTGTCTTGGCATGCCAAATTCCGCCGGCGCCGGGGTCGTGCTGACCGTATCGACTTGTGATAACAGCCAGCACCAGCTATGGCGTCGAGCAAATCTGTAATGGTTCGCATCGGTTGGCTTCGGAATGAAGCGGCAGCGCGCCGACCGCCCATTCACAGTGATCGGCTGCTGGCAAATTGATATGCGAAATAGGATGAAGGCGTGGTTTTCGCATGGATGCGCAAATGCGGCATGATTAGAGCCATATCGAGTATGGACGTAGGTGGGAAAACCGCTTGCCAAGTATTGAGACTGATGTCTGTTGGATTGCTACGGACATTGTTTAATTTCACTGTTTGCTCATTAGAACAATTATAAACACCACATGTTGCAGGCTTTATGGTTCGCATAACAACGTGCAAATGTGCGCCGGGTTCAGTGACTGTCTGTCAGAGAGCTTTACCTTTTGGAACTTTTTTTCGATAGATTCTTCTACATTTTTATAGACCAAATAAACGCTGTGTCGTGTCTTTGATTTATTGGCGTTTTTCTTGCATTCGTTTATAAATTTACAGAGGATCAATCATGATTTATCCTAGTGGTGCGGCACGCGGCCTTGTACGGTTGGCGGTGTTGACATTTGGTCTTCATTTGGCGGGTTGCAGTGGTGGCGGTGGGGCGACAAGTACTGCTTCGCCAGATCAGTCGAACGTTGGTAGTTCTGCTGCGCAAGGCGCCCCCACAGCTGCGACGGTACAAGTCAATCTGGAAGTGCCCACTGCGCTGAATGCGGCCCCTTTTAATACTCAGCGGCAATTGACAGTGCCACCTGGCTATGGCGTGCGCCTGTGGGCACGTGTAGGCGGTGCGCGCTTCATGGCACTGGCGCCGAATGGTGACGTCCTGGTTTCTCACCCTGGTTCGGGGAAGATATTTCTGTTGCGTGAACGCGCCAACAATATTCCTGAGACATTTGAATTTGCCAGTGGCATGCAAAAACCACACGATATGGTATTTCATACAATTGGCACGATCACTTATCTGTATATTGCTGAATCCAATCGTGTGACCCGGGCAGTGTATGGCGCAGGTGATACGCAAAGCAGGAGCCGTGAAGTGGTGGTAGCCAATTTGCCGGACGCGTCCAATACTGAATTAAGAGGTGCGTATTTTCATGAACTGAAAAATATTGCCATCTCGCCTGATAACAAACTTTATGTATCGATTGCCTCTTCTTGTAATGTCTGCGTAGAAGATACCCAGAGCGATCCGCAACGTGGTGCGATTTATGAATTTGCTGCCGATGGCAGCAATCGTCGTCTTTTTGCACGCGGATTGCGCAATGCCGAAGGATTGGATTTTATTCCGGGTACCAGCATTTTGTGGGCGGCTGTTAACAACCGCGATGAAATTCGCTATCCTTTTAATAACGATTTCGATGCGGACGGCGCAATTGATTTGGGTAAAGCACTGCCGAAATTTGTTGACGTCAATCCACCGGAGCCATTTACCAAAGTACGCGACGGTGGCCACTATGGCTGGCCGTTCTGCAATAATCTGGCTAATGCTGCGATGACCAATCTCGAGCTGTTTCCGGATTTTGATTTCAATCCCAATTCCTCACAGCTCAATTGCGCGACGGTCGATCGCGCATCAAAAGGCATCCGCGCCCATTCGGCACCGCTCGGATTTAGTTTCCTTCAAGACAGCACAGTTCCACCGGCATATCGCAATGGTGCGGCAGTCGCACTACATGGTTGCTGGAATTGCTCGAGCTTACGCGCAGGCTATAAAGTCGTTTATTTCCCATTCGATGCGGCAGGCAATGCCGGTGCCGAGATCGACTTGCTGTCCGGTTTTGTGATAGATCCGGATGCACGGACCGTTTGGGGCCGACCAGTGGATGTGATTGCCGATTCAAAAGGTAATTTTCTGGTGTCGGATGACTATGCCGGTGCGATTTATCAAATGTATCCGCTTAGCCGATAGTTTTATTTTTTTATCGTGACAATATGACTGCAAGCTCATTGCATTTCGGATGGGCTTGCTTTTCTCATGATGTGTTAATTCCATTTCAAACCGCGATTTCAGCGCCTCTTCACCACGCCTGAATTACTTGTTTGCGCGCAACGATATTTGATAAAACGCAGATCTCGTAAAATTTTCCCGTACTACAGTGCATCTTAATTCGTCAAATAAACAGCTCGTGACTTGCTTGAAAGTTACAGTTGAAACCCATTTCCAGTATTCGGACTCTGATAGCAGCCCGGACAGGATTACCGTGAATAGCGCGCCATTTCAATCATCTGCGGGCTCGGAATGCCGATGCCATCCACTCTTAACATGGCGATCTGATCGGTCGATACTTCGATTATGCGCATGTTGGATAGCGCCGCCGTCACAGCATCACAATGTCTCAGCATTAAATTACATAGGTAATGCATGGTGAAGTGCGGTACAAATTTAGGCCTGCATTCCTGTCGTTGCAGCAGATTGCCGCAACGTAGCGCACCGGCAGTTTTAATCGCATCGCTGCTTGGGCTATTCAATGCGTCGATTGCGACAAATGCGATCGCGCAAATTTCCCCTGGCCCAGGGCTCCGGGCGGAACGGCTGCGGGAACTGAGTCTGGAAGAATTATCTGAAATCAAAATTACTTCAGTCTCCCGGCGTGTTGAACGACTGGCTGATGCGGCGGCATCGGTATTTGTCATCACGAACGACGAACTCCGTCGCAGCGGCGTCACCAGCCTGCCGGAAGCGCTGCGATTGGCACCTAATCTCCATGTCGCACAAGTCAATGCCAACAGCTATGCAATCAGCGCCCGCGGCTTGAATGGCAGTAACAATAGTGCACCCAATAAATTATTGGTGTTAATCGATGGCCGCTCAGTCTATTCGCCATTATTTTCCGGCGTCTTCTGGGATGTGCAGGATATGATGCTGGAAGATGTCGAACGGATCGAAGTCATCAGCGGCCCCGGCGGTACTTTGTGGGGCATCAACGCTGTCAATGGTGTGATTAACATCATCACCCGCACTGCAAAAAATACGCAGGGCAATCTGGTTTCAGCAGGTATCGGAAACAGTGAATCCAATGTGGCATTTCGCCATGGTGGAACGCTGGGTGCAGATGCCCATTACCGCGTATATGGCAGGTATGTGGACCGCAAGCATACCTTCACGGAAAGTGGGACGCCAGTCAGCGATGCGCTGCACAAGGCGCAAGCTGGATTTCGACTCGACTGGGCGCACTCGGGTGACGAGATCGCGGTGCATGGCAATGTCTACGACGGCATGCAGGGGCAGCCGGCGCCCGGTGCAGTCGCCATTTCAGGCGTCAACCTTGCCCTGGGCGATGTGCCGGTATCGGGAGTCAACCTGCTGGCCCGCTGGAGCCGGTTGCTGGATGGAGGATCGAGCCTCAATCTGCAAACCTACTATGATCGGACCAAGCGGTCGGTGCCGCCGACATTCAGCGAGACACTCGACATTGTCGATATCCAGTTACATCATTTGTTGCGGCCAATCGGCATGCATACATGGACCTGGGGTGCGAATTACCGGTACAGCAAGGACCACATAGGCAACAGTTCCTATTTTGCATTCTTGCCGGCCAAGGTCAACCAGCGATGGTCGAGCCTGTTCGCTCAGGATGAGATGGCATTGACGGAGGATGTGCGCCTGACTCTTGGTGCGCGCATTGAACGCAATATCTATACCGGCAATGAATTTCTGCCCAATGCACGGCTGGCGTGGCAAGTCGCGCCCGATCACTTGCTATGGACTGCGATGTCGCGCACCGTGCGCGCGCCTTCTCGCCTTGACCGGGATGCCTACCTGCCCGGAACTCCGCCATTTTTGCTGGCTGGCGGCCCGCAAACTATTTCTGAAGTGGCCAAGGTGTTTGAAATCGGTTATCGGGGGCGGCTGACCCGCGATTTGTCGTATTCGGTTACGGCCTTCCATAATATCTATGACGATCTGCGTACCCAGGAACTTACCCCCATTCGTACCCAGGTGGTTTTCGCCAACCGGATGGAAGGCAAGGCCAGCGGTATCGAGACCTGGGGCAGTTATCAAGCCACGCCAAACTGGCGACTGAGTGCCGGGTATACGGCACTTAAAGAAGAATTGCGACTCAAATCCGGCAGCACCGATGTAGCGGCGTTAAATATTACCGGGTTCAATCCGGCACATACCTGGATGCTTCGGTCTTCATCCGACTTGTCTAGGCAAAGCGAATTGGATATCACCCTGCGTCATGTGTCCAAGCTCGAAAATCCGGCCGTGCCGGCTTATACCACACTGGGAATGCGCTATGGCTGGAAGCCACGTGAGGATCTGGAGGTGTCGCTTGCCGTGCAAAATCTGCTTGGTTCCCATGCTGAATATGCCAACCCGTCGACCAGAAGTGAGCTGGAACGCCGCGTGAATCTTCAAGTCGTCAGCCATTTTTGAGTCAGCCAGATATGCTGACTTCCTGCAAGCCCGCCCGCCTGATGCCGGTCATGCTGGCGCAAATGATGCGACGCATGCTCTGGGTTGTGCTTTGGCTTGGCATCGCTGGCAGCAGTCTGGCGGCGAGCACTGGCGAGGAGTTGGAATACGCGGTGAAAGGGGCATTTTTAATCAAATTCGCGTCGTTTGTCGATTGGCCGCCCGCAGCATTTCCGACTGCCGATACGCCATTCATCATCGGCATTCTCGGCACTGATCCGTTCGGCCCGAAGCTGGAGCAGCTCAGTGCCGGCCAGAATGTCTATGGCAGACCGATTGCGATACGCCGCTTTACACGAATCGACCAAGTCAATCTAGCCCATATTCTCTTTATCTCGCAAGCCGACAAAGCGCGCATGCCGGTCGGTTTAAGCGGGTTGTCGGAACAAAATATTCTGACGGTTGCCGACGTCGATCAGCCGGGCGTGGCGATTAATTTTGTCATCGAGGATAACCGGGTGCGCTTTGCAATCGATCTCGAGCCAATCGGTAGGTCAGGCTTAAAGGTCAGTTCGAAGCTGCTTGGCGTCGCAAAACAGGTTCGGGGAGCACTCAAGCCATGAGACGCTTTGCCGATTTGCCCGTGCGGTCCAAATTACTGGGCCTGATTCTGCTCAGTAGCGGCGTCACCTTGCTGTTGGCAATGGCGGCGATTCTATTTTATGACTCAGTCGATTTTTCCCAGAAAAAGATCGCCGATCTGCAGACCCAGGCACAGATTCTCGGCAAAACCGGTACTGCAGCGCTGGCATTCAACGATAGTGCGACCGCGACTGAGTATCTCGCAGCGCTGCAGGCCAAGCCAACGATCATCGCCGGTGCGTTCTATGATGAGGAAGGAAAAATATTCGCCACCTATAGCAAGGATGGCTTGCCTCGCGCCTTCCCGAAGGCTGAAATGGCCGGCCATCGGATCGAACATGGCGACATCGTCCTGTTTCAAACCATCATGCAGAATGAGCAGGCGATCGGGTCCGTATATCTGCGCGCGCCGCTCGCGCAACTGCCGCGACTGATCGATTACGCCCAGATCATTTTGCTGGTTGCGCTAGCGTCACTCGGCATCGGGGTCTGGTTTTCGAATCGGCTGCAACGCATCATTTCGACGCCGATTCTCGATATCTCGGCGGTTGCCAAGTCGGTCATCGATAAAAAAGATTATTCGCTGCGTGCCAGACAGCAGGGCAGTGATGAAATCGGCGCTCTGACTGCCGCCTTCAATGAAATGCTCGACCATATCGAAGACCGGGAAGCCAGGCTATTGGCAATCAATCAGTCATTGAAGTCCGAGATCGACGAGCGGCGGCAGGCGCAGGATGCGCTCAAGCGCAATATGCGCGAACTGGCCCGCTCCAATGCCGAACTCGAGCAATTCGCCTATGTGTCCTCGCACGACTTGCAAGAACCTTTGCGCATGGTCGCTTCCTACACCCAGTTGCTGGAAAAACGCTACAAGGACAAGTTCGATGACAAAGGGCTGACTTTCTTGCACTACATCGTCGATGGTGCAAAACGCATGCAGGAATTGATCGATGACTTACTGATGTTTTCCAGGGTCGGCACCCGCGGCAAGGAACTGGTGCCGGTTGCAGTGCAGGGGCCGCTCGAGACGGCACTACTGAACTTGAAACCGGCAATTCGTGAAAGCGGCGCCGAAATCCGTCTCGATCCATTGCCTCAAGTCATGGGAGACGCAGTCCAGCTGACCCAGCTATTTCAAAACCTGCTCAGTAATGCGATCAAGTTCAATAGCGGTAAAAACGTGCAGATTGATATTAAAGTTACAACTGAGAACGATTTTTGGTTGTTCGCTGTCAAAGATAATGGCATTGGTATTAATCATGAGCATTTTGAGCGGATCTTCATTATCTTTCAGCGATTGCATGGACGATCAGATTATCCGGGCTCTGGCATTGGACTGGCGATCTGTAAAAAAATCATTGAACGTCATGGGGGACGCATCTGGGTCGAGTCGGAAGAAGGCCAAGGCACAAGCTTTTACTTTACGCTTCGAAAGGTGACATGAGTATACAAACCAGGGCAAATGAAGTGGTAATCCTGCTGGTGGAAGACAATCCGGGAGATGTACTGCTCACCAAGGAAGCTTTAATGGACGGCAAAGTTGCCAATGACATTCATTGGGTCAAGGATGGTGACGAAGCACTGGCGTTCTTGAAAAAGGACGCGCCCTTTGCCGATGTGCCGCGTCCGGATGTAATTTTTCTGGACTTGAATTTGCCACGCCGAAGCGGGCATGAGGTGCTGTCTTTTATCAAGTCGCATGATCAGTTAAAGGCAATTCCGGTCGTCATCCTGACCAGCTCAAAAGCAGAATCGGATGTCCTGCACAGTTACCAGCATCACGCCAACTGCTATGTATCCAAGCCGGTCGACCTCGATAAATTCATGGCGGTAATTCAGGCAATCGATCATTTTTGGGTAAAAGTTGTTACGCTGCCGGGCGAACAAGACAATGCATGATGCGATCACCATTCTATTAATTGAGGATAACCCAGGCGATGCCGATCTGATCGCCGACATGCTGGAACAGCGCACGTCAGCTGTTCTGGTTTGCATGGACCGTCTGGCGCGTGGACTGGATTATCTGCAAAATAATACGATCTCGCTGATTTTGCTCGACCTGTCGCTGCCGGACAGCTTTGGCATGATGACCTTTTCCAGGGTCCATGCGCAGACGCCGCATATTCCCATCATCGTGTTGACTGGCACCGATGATGACAATCTCGGCCTGTCGGCAGTCAAAGCCGGCGCTCAGGATTACCTGTGCAAGGGCAGGGTGGATGCCGAACTGCTATCGCGTACCATCAGTTATGCAATCGAGCGCAAACATTTTGAAAAGACCCTGGGCGAAAGCGAGGATCGGCTGCGTTCCGTGGTGGACTCGGTGCGCGAAGTAATCTTCCATATCAATCCCGTCGGTTGCTTCACTTTCTTGAATCTGGCCTGGAGCAGAATCCTCGGCTTTTCGGTTGACGCCTGTATCGAGCAGCCGCTGCTCGATTTCATCGCCACTGAAGACCGGGCACAATATCAGGAATTGCTTGATCAGATGCTGCGGCGCGAGCGTGACAGCTTCCGCACCGAAGTACGCATGCGCAAGCAATGCGGCGACCTGTGCTGGGTGGAAGCCGATATGACGCTGAGCCTGGATGAGCAGGGGCGCATCATCGGTACTGCCGGCACCCTCAATGACATCAGCCTGCGCAAAAAGGATGAAGAGCGACTGGTGTTCATGGCTACCCATGACGGGTTGACTGGTTTGCCAAACCGCAACCTCTTCGAAGACCGCCTGAGCCATGCGATTACGCATGCGGCACGCGCATCCCGCATGGTGGCGGTCATTTTTCTCGACCTCGACCAATTCAAAATGGTCAACGATAGCCTGGGCCATGACCAGGGCGATATCCTGTTGTGCATTGTCTCGGGCAGGTTGCAGGAAATGGTGCGCGCCAGTGATACGGTCGCGCGCCTGGGCGGTGATGAATTCGTGATTGTCTTGCCAAACCTGGAGTCTGAAGAGGATGCGATCCAGATCGCCAACAAGATCATGAAATCGTTCGAGCTGCCGGTGGCATTGCGACAGCAGGAATTCTATATGGGCGGCAGTATCGGCATTGCGATGTTTCCGAAAGATGGTCAGAATATTTCGCAGCTGGTCAAGAATGCCGATACGGCGATGTACCGTTCCAAGGAGCTGGGACGCAAGCAGATGTGCTTTTACTCGCCTGAAATGAATGCGAAACTGCTGGAACGCCTGACGCTGGAAAACGATCTGCGGCGCGCGCTCGATAAAAACGAATTCGAAGTCTTTTATCAGCCGAAACTGGCAATCTCCAACCGGCGCATACTGGGCTTTGAAGCCTTGCTGCGCTGGCGCCATCCGGTGCGCGGCTTGATCGGCCCGGATGAAATTATTCCGATGGCGGAAGCATCCGGCCTGATTCTTGCCATCGGTAGCTGGGTGCTATCGACCGCCTGCAGACAGCTGGTCGCCTGGCAAAATCTTGGATACGGCAACTTGAGCATGGCGGTCAATTTATCGCCGAGGCAGTTCTGGCAGCAAAACCTGGTCGAGGAAATCGCGCAAATTCTTGTCGATACAGGCATGCAGCCGGGCCAGCTGGAACTGGAGATTACCGAAAGCAGCGTGATGCGCAATGCGGAAGAAACGATTTCGACCTTGCGGCGCTTGAATGCGATGGGCATTACGCTGTCGATCGATGATTTCGGCACCGGCTATTCCAGCCTCAGTTATCTGAAGCGCTTTCCGATCCATGCATTGAAGGTCGACCAATCCTTTGTCCGGGACATTACGCTGGATCCGGATGCCGCTGCCATTGCGCAAGGCATCATCGCGCTGGCGCACACGATGAACCTGCAAGTCATCGCCGAGGGCGTGGAAAGCGAATCCCAGGTCAGCCTGCTGCGCAACTGGCATTGCAATGCGATGCAAGGCTATCTGTTCAGTCGGCCAATACCCAGCAGCGCCGCATTCGCAATGATCCAGTAACAGATTACGCTTCACGGTTAAACCGGAATCTCTGCCTGTGGGCGCTAAGCCTGTTGGTCCGCTACAATTCCGGCGGGGTTGATTCCGGGTTGATTTCCGGCGGTTGCGGCTCGAATGGTGCGCTCGGGTCGGCAGGCAAATCCGGAATTTCCGGCTCCGGACGAGGCGCCGGATCGATTTCCGGTACCGGCTGGCGGCCAGGCTCGGTATCCGGCTGCGGTGTTGGCACTACCGGAATTTCAGGCGGCGTGTGCATGGAAACAGCGGTCGGTTTCGTTGGTTCGGTCATGAAGATTATTCCCTGAATATGGATTTAATTCGGCTGGCGTGTTTTGCGGCTTGAAACGAGCGCTGCAAATCAACTGCTCATCGACTACAACTTCACTTCGTCAATTTCTCTTCGATCTGCGCCCGCACGGTGGTGACGTGCTCCGCGAGCTTTGCAAGCAGGCCTGCCATGCCGGGTTCCTGATGCAAGCGCTGCGCCTGGCGCAAGGCTTCGGCCAGTTCGGCTTCCAGCGCATCGCGCTGTTGCAATTCATGGGCGATATGGTCGCTGAAAAAAGCTTCCTTCAAGCCGACGAGCAAATTGGTGAGCAGTTCCTTGTCGGGATCAGGGCGGCTCGGCAATTCTCCGGCTTGCCGGATCTGGTCTTCCAGCTGTTCGGAAAATTGTCTGCGCGCGCCGGCCAGTTCTGCAAACCAGTTTGCCAATGCTGAATCGGCGATGCGGTTTGACGCATCGTCGTACTGATCAGCGGACAGGCGCAACAATTGATTGACCTGGTCACACGCAACTTGCTTGTCGCTCTTGATCAACATATTCCTTCTCCTTGGCGGACGGCTGCACGGCCGGCGCGAAAACATGCACAGCATCGGCCATCATTGAAAACCGGGCCGGTGTGGCGGTACGCACCTCGCCATCCATCGAGATTGGCATCGGCTTGCGGGTTTCGATACTGATTTGCTGGCCATGCAATACGAGTGCCGGCTCAACGGCATGAAACTGGCCGGCACGCAAGGCCGGCAACATGCGAAACAGTGCCCAGAGGCTGACCGGCTTCAAGCTGTACAGCGAAAACAGGTGGTCGTCGATGGCTGCATTTTCCGCCACCGCCATGCCGCCGCCATAGTAACGGCCATTGCCAACCGCGATCTGGATCGAGTGAACTTTTTTACGGATGCCGTCGCAAGTGATGATGGCGGTAAACGGGCGATTTTTCTTGAATGCGCTTAGCAAGCCTTTTGCGTAGGACAACATGCCCCAACGCTGTTTGCTTTCGGCAGTCAGTTCATGTTTGACCTGGACCCCCAGGCCCAGGTTGGCAACGTTGAAAAAATGGAGATCGTTGACGCAGCCAAGATCAATACAGCGGCTCACGCCGGCGGCGATCACGGCAGCGGCATCGGCGAGCCTGTTCGGAATCTCCAGCGTTCTGGCCAAATCGTTTGCCGTTCCCATCGGCAGGATGCCAAAGCGTAATTTATGCTCGACCAGCGCCCCGGCGGCGGCATTCATGGTGCCGTCACCGCCGCCAAGAATCACATAATCGATCTGTTGTGCATAGCGCGCAATACAGCCGGGAATATCGTCTGGATTTTCTGGATACTCGGTCAGGATATCAATCCCGCTTTCCTGGAATACCTGTAATGCTGCATCCAATTCCGCAGCGCCATTCCGGCTTTGTCGATTAATTAAAAGCAATGCCCGTTGTCGATACATGAAGCATTCTTTCAAATGATGGCCACGCTGGTATGAATAAATTGTGAAACAGAAGCAATGGTGGCAAGACCGCTACGCTGGCAAATCTCGTTCCAATTCGACAAGAAACGCGCTGATTAGTTGCGCATAGTATTGCTTGTACGCGACGCAAAGCAGCCACATGAGCTGTAAGACTGATCGTATGGAAACACCGTTATCTAGCCCGCAAGCCCGCGACAGCGTGGCGTGCAGTCACATGCACTGCATAGTTATACACGGTTTGACCGGTGTACACAGGCTGGTTGAACTTATCAATACGTAAAGATCAAACCTTTTCAAACGCGGGATATATTATCGTTAGCGACTGCAGGTTCATTGCAGGACATGAGAATAGGCGATTATCGTGAATCAATCATCCAATACACCCACCAATCCAGGTGATGACGCAGAGCCGGGTACGCCTGGTACCGGTGAAGATATCTGCCCGGTGTGTCATGGCACCGGCAAACTCAGCAGCGGCGGCGAATGCCAAAATTGCGGTGGCAGCGGCAAAATCATCGAGGGTATCGGCGGCGGATAAGTGGCGGTGGGTCAGTGTTAACCGTATATCCGTCCTTCAGGCAGCAGCTGCATGGTCGGGACTGCATCGCTTGAGTTACCGGTTGAGTTACCGGTTGAGTTACCGGCTATGAATGGAAAACACTTTAGGTGGGAGCGTCAGTTTGGAGAGGTGGTGCGCCCGCCAGGAGCTGCCGGCGCCGCATCACATGCCACACGGCGACCACGGCAACCAACCCTGCCAGCAGCCGGAAGATCAGGGGAAAACCACCCCAGTCGGCGATCAGGCCAAATGCTGCTGGCAGGCAGCGGGTGCCGACCTCATACCCGAGCAAGACCCAGTTTGACCAGCCGTTGCGGTCGGCGGCACCGACTTGCTTGAGAAGATACGCTGTGCAACTGGGATAAAGCAGACTGTAGGCGGCGCCATACACCACCGCACAGGCAGCAAATTGCAGCGGCGTACCGGCTTGTGCCAGCAGCGCGATCGCCAGCGCCAGCAAGCTGAAGCATACCGGCACCATGCGCGATTCCCGCTTGCCATGCAGCCAGTGGCTAAACAGCAATCGCGTCAGCATGATGGTAAAGAAGCTGGTGGTCAGGAAATAGGCCGGTGAAAATGCAGTGGCGGGGGATGTGGCGAGCCACATCGGAACGAATTGCAGCGGCAACCCGAACGCCAGTCCCAGCATGCCCATCAGGATGAATGCTTCCAGCAAATTGCCTTGACCTTTCACGGCAATCGGCTGCGCCGGCGCCGGTTCGTCCTCAGTTGCCGCCGGCAGGCGATAGGCGCCGCCGATGCCGATCAATGCCAGGGCCATCGGGATCCAGAAAATGCCTTGCGTACCGAAACCGGATTCGGTCATCGCCGCCAGCAGGCTGCCCAGCCCGATACCGAGCTGGGTCGACAGTGTCAGGTAGGATATTCCCTGAGTGTAATGGGCTTTGGGTGTGAGCGCGGTGGCGCCGTTGAGCAGGTTGACGAACGTCAGTGCGTAACCGAAACCGCCGAACAGCATCGCCGGCACCAGCATCCAGAGGCTGGGTGCACAGGCCAGCAGCAGCAACTGGATCGCATGGCAAGCCAGGCCCGCGCGCAATACCTGCGGTGCCGACCAGCGGCGGGAAATCTGCTTGCCAAACCAGGCCGCGGCAAATACCGGCAACAGCGACAGCATCAACAGCGAACCGGCGATGGTCGCCGTGCCGCCGAGGCCGTTGACCAGGCGCGGCACATAAAACTGCGCACCCAGCACGCAGCCGTACAGCACGCCCAGGCCCAGCACGAAGATCAGTTGGCGGCGCGTTGCGCCGTCGATTTGTTGCCACATGTTGAAGCTTCCTTCACGATGCAAGAGCATGGCATAATCATTTACAACATTCAACGAGATAAATAACAACTATTTACGTCATGAATATCCAGGGCATCGACTTGAACCTGTTGCTGGTCTTTGAAGTGGTCTATGCGCAGCGCAACCTGTCGCGTGCCGCGCGCCTGATCGGCATTTCCCAGTCTGCGGTCAGTAATGCGCTGGGACGCCTGCGGGATGCGCTTGGACAACCGTTATTCGTGCGTTCGGCGCAGGGCCTGGTACCGACCACGTATGCCGAGTCGATTGCGCCGGAAGTGATCCGCGCATTGGCCATGCTGCGCAGCACGCTGCAGGAAACCGCCTTCAACTATCGTCTGTCGAATCGTCGCTTCACGCTGATTTGCAGCGACTATTCGGCTTCGGTAATTTTGCCGGCGGTACTGGCCAGGGTGCAGCAGCTGGCGCCGCAGGTCACCTTGCACGTGATCGCCAAGCATGACGGCAATGATTTTGCGCAGTCGCTGGCCCAGGGCGAGTCCGATCTTGCACTGGGCGGGCTGGTATTTCTGAGCGGCCCAACCCGCCAGCAGCGCTTATTCGAAGAACGCAATGTGGTGCTGGCGCGGCGTGATCATCCGGCCATGAACGGCTGGCCGACGCTGGCGGTACTGAACCAGTATCCGCATGTGCTGGTCAATCCCTATGGGAACTGGCTGCCCTGGGAGCATCTGACCGACGATCATGGCGTGCCGATCGCGCCGCGGGTGGCGATTCGCGTGCCGACTTACCTGGCCGCGCCGTATTTGCTCGAATCGTCGGACTACCTGGCGGCGTGCCCGGAACGGCTGGCGGCGTTATTGCTGAGGCATTTTCCATTGCAGGTATTGAAGTTGCCGGTGGCGCTGGCGACCGTCCAGATCGGCCAGTACTGGCACGAACGGTCACAGGAAGATCCCGGGCATCAATGGCTGCGCCAGCAGGTGCATGAGGTTTGCCGGGATCTGTAATTGGCGGCGGACGGGCTCGTCCTGCAACGCGCAGGGACATGGCCGCGGCACACCGTGACATTCCTAAGGCATGTCATTCCTGAAACATGTCACTGACGCGCCCCGCTGCCTGGCGCGGGCGGGGTGCCGCGTCAGACGATATTACAGTTTTCTGGAGCAGAGACGGAAATCCGGATCGTCCTCATACGGCTTGACCTCGAAGCCGAGGCTGCGCATCAGTTTCAGCATGGTGGCGTTCTTGTTCAACACCAGTCCGACGATTTCCGACAGGCCCTTGCTGCGCGCCACATCCATAATCGACAGCATCATGCGTGTTCCGAGCCCGTGACCATTGAACTTATCGGCCACGACCAGGGAAAACTCGCAGGTACTCGAATCCGGATTGGTGATATAGCGCGAAATCGCGATGATATGCTCGGCTTCGACGGGCGGTTCTTCTGCGCTGGCGACGCGGTCGGTGTGAATGGCCACCAATGCCATTTCGCGGTCGTAATCGATCAGCGTAAAGCGCGCCAGCATCCGGTCCGACAGCTCGGCCATCGAGGACGCGAACCGGAAATAGCGGCTTTCCTGCGACAGCTGGCGCACGAAGGTCTGGATCATGTCGGCGTCGGCCGGATGCACCGGGCGGATCGTGTAAAAGCCGCCGCCGCGCATCGGCCATTCCTTTTCCTGGTGCGCAGGGTAGGGCAGGATCGCCAGATGGCTGTAGTCACCGGCTTCGGCCGGCGCCTGGTCGATCACCACCCGGGCGTCGACCGCCAGCGCGCCGTTTTCATCGACGATGACCGGATTGATATCCATTTCGCGCAGTTGCGGCAATTCGCATACCATTTCCGATACGCGCAGCAGGATCATTTCCAGTGCCGCCCGGTCGGCCGCAGGCGCGCCGCGCCAGATACCCAGCGTTTCCGCCGAGCGTACCCGCTCGATCAGGCGCTGCGCCAGGAACTGGTTCAGTGGTGGCAACTCAATGGCGCGGTCGGCGATGAGCTCGATCATTCTGCCGCCGGCGCCAAACGAGATCACCGGGCCGAACGGGTGATCGGTGGTCATGCCGATATACAGTTCGCGTCCATTCGGCTTGCCGGACATGTTCTGGATCGTGACGCCATTGATGCGCGCATCCGGGCGCAGCCGCTTGACGGCGTCCATCATGCTTTGCCAGGTATCGCGCACCGATGCGGCATTGTGGACATTGAGGACCACGCCCTGCACATCTGATTTGTGCGGGATGTCGGGCGAGTCGATCTTGAGTGCGACCGGATAGCCGAGCTGGTTGGCGATCAGCATGGCTTCATTGGCCGAGCGTGCCAGGATGGTCTTGGTGACCGGAATATGGAAGGCCGACAGCAAGGCCTTCGATTCCATTTCCGTTAAAACATTGCGGCGTTCGGCCAGCACGCTTTCGATCAGGATGCGCGCGCCCTCGATATCCGGCTTGGCCAACTGCGTCAGGGGCGGCGGGGTCTGATGCAGCAATTGCTGGTTCTGGTGAAACGAAGCGATCTTGCTGAACGCATCGACCGCGGCTTCCGGCGTGCGGAAGGTCGGGATCATCGCCTGGTTGAGCACCACCCGAGCCTGCACCACCTGCTCGTCGCCCATCCAGCAGGTGATGATCAATTTGCCAAGAGTCGGCTGCAAGTCGGCCAGCGCCTGCGCTACGGCGGCGCTGTCGAGCCCCGGTTTGGGCGACAGCATCACCAGTACGCCATCGACGTCATGGCCTGCCGCGCAGGCACTGACGGCGGCGCGATAATGCGCGGCATTGGCGTCCTCAGTCAGATCGATCAGCGGATCATAAGTCGCCAGCGCCGGCAACTGTGGCGCAAGTTCGTTCATAGCCGCCAGCGGCAGGCTGATCAACGTCAGGCCAAGGTCGCTGGCCCAGTCGGCTGCCAGCACGCCCGGGCCGCCGCCATTGGTGACGATGGCCAGCCGTTTGCCTTGCGGACGATGCCGCGCCGACAGGCATTTGGAGATGGTAAATAATTGCACGACCGAGCGCACCCGCACCGCGCCGGCGCGCCGCAGTGCTGCATCAAACACATCATCGCTGCCGACAATAGCGCCGGAATGCGTCAATGCCGCTTTCGATCCCGACGGCTTGCGGCCTGCCTTCAATACGATCACCGGCTTGGAGTGGGCCGCCGCCCGCAGCGAACTCATGAAGCGGCGTGCATCGCGGATGCCTTCCAGGTACACCACGATGCTGTGCGTGGAACGGTCATCGACCAGAAAATCGAGAACGTCGGCGATATCGACGCTGGTATTGGAGCCGAGTGATACCACGGTCGAAAAACCGACGCCGTTTCGTCCTGCCCAGTCGAGCACGGAGGTGGTCAGCGCGCCGGATTGCGAAACCAGCGCCAGCGAACCGTTATGGGCCAGGCTGCCGAGGGCGCTGGCATTCAGGTGCAGGTTGGGACGCTGCATGCCAAGCGAATTCGGCCCCAGCAAATACATGCCGTAGCGGCGCGCGATGGCGCGCAATTCCATCGCCAGCTCGGCATCCACGCCGGAAGACACGATCAGCACCGATTTGCTCTGGATGCGGCCAGCCAATTCGACTGCCGTGATCAATTGCTCGTGAGGTAAGGCAATAATGGCCAGATCGGCCCCGGACTGGACCAGGTCACTGAGTGTGCCGCTGACGCTGGTGTCGAGAAACGTGACGTGACCGGCAAATCCCGGTTGGGCGAACTGATCAAATATCAAGCGGCCATAGTTGCTTGCAGAATCCGGTTGATCCCGGTTGCCGGCTAAAACCACGATCGAACGCGGTGAAAAAAGCGGGGTTAGATAATGTTTTTCCATAATTTATTTGCCAAAGAAATCACGCTTGTTCCTTGACTGCCTGACGTGTTCAAACTTGTTGAAGCATGCAGAGACTGATTCCAGACATTGCGCTAAGGCATTTACTCCATTCCGCCATTGTATGCGGTGCGTGTTGATCGCGCTTGGTTTTCCAGGCTTGCAGCGGCAATAATTTGATGCGAAGTCACGCTTTGCCGATTTCTTTCAAGCCGTTCTCAATAATGAAAAAAAATGACGAAGGCGGGCACTGGAAAAGTATGCCGAAAAGGCGCTGCTATCGAATGAATGTGCACTGAATTTGCAGGCCGGCAGCGGCGCTGATTATTACCAGAACTTTTCCCATTGCGATTACTCCTTCTATGTTTAAGGAGCGATGTCATGGACCCGCTATTGAACGGCTTGCATGTTGCGATTCTGGCTACAAACGGCTTTGAACAAGTCGAGCTGACCGAGCCGAAACAGGCGCTGGAGCGTGAGGGCGCAATCACCAAGCTTATCTCCGATCAACGCGGCACGATTCAGGGCCTACATCACACGGTGCCGGCCGACCAGTTTGCGGTCGACTTGACGTTCGATGAAGCAGATCCGCAAGACTTCGATGCGTTCCTGCTGCCGGGCGGTGAAACCAATGCCGGCCGGCTGCGGCATATCGAAGCGGCCCAGCAGTTGATGCAAGGCGCTACTGCGGCCAACAAGCCGGTCGCCGTCATTTGTCATGGCGCCTGGTTGCTGGTATCTGCCGGTCTGGTGGATGGCAAAACCATGACCAGCTGGCCAGGCTTGAAGGATGAAATTGAGCGAGCCGGCGGCAATTGGGTCGATCAGGAGGTGGTTGTTGATGGCAATTGGGTCAGCAGCCGGATGCCAGACGATTTGCCCGCCTTTAATGCCAGGATGATTGAAGTCCTTTCGTCGGACTTGCAGGCCCATATGCGCGGCACAGGCGATGAACATGCCGTTGGCATCGCCTCAAGCTGATGTCGGCTACCGAGATAGGCCGCTCCTGGAACGATTGGCGGCGGTCTTTTGCTGACCGCCGTCAAACAGTCTCCAGATAGGCCTTCTTATGTGGGCTGCAACACAGATTTACAGCCCAGGAAAACGCATGCTGAGTGCTTGTAATTACCTGGTTCGATGCCATATGCAGAGCATTAAAACACGCATCGATGACCAGGCAAGCCGCCGGTCCCTTTTATCATTTGATGGTCGATAGACGGCGGCACCGTCAAAACAATATAAGAGCACGTGCTCAGCAATGGAGAATGTATGCAGTTTTTAGAATGCAATATCGGAACCTGGAAAGCACAGGCGAGAATTCAGGAAATCGACAGTGGCAAGATCATGGCGGTAATCTCGACCCGTGACCGCAGCAATGCCAATGCAATTCAATCGCGTCATACGCTGGTGTTTGATCATCAGCCGGGAAGTGATCAGGTGGAAGAAACAAAAATCCAGTTGCAAAAGATTTTGCAAAATCGTTATGGTAGTTTGAGCACGCTCAGTTGAACCGACAGGTTGGTTGGCATTCAGTCGTCGGGCATGCGCTATCGTTCATGGTAACGTCGCTTGCGGGTGTGGCAGGGCTGCACCCGTTTGCTCCAATTGCAAGGGTTCCAATGCGACGCATCATATCTCTTCCATAATTACAGTATTGGTGGCGAAATCTTCCGGCAGACTTCGCTGCGGCAGGACGCCAGGCTCGACAACTTTTATACACCGGCTTGTAATATTTCTTCACCGGGTGTCATCACATTGCCTAGTTTGATCTTGCTCGCAACTGACGCATTACGATAACTGGCACATCGCAATGACGCCTCAGCAAACTTGACTGCAGGCCTGGGCAAATCCTCGTGTCTTGCCTGTCAATGCAATCAAATATATTCAACTGCACACGACCATCCTCGCCATCAGTGCCCAGGAAAATGTGGTCTTTAAAATACCCATCCATCGTCTGTCGGGTTGGCGACGTAGTCAGCGTTAATTCATTTTTTACCGGATTTACCGGATGCGCGCTTCTGCATGCAGCGTATCCATGAAACGTTGCAGTGGCTCGGATTGAACCTGATATGACATCATGAAAAATTTGCAAGGCCGCGCAGCTTCTTACGCCTGTTCTTCCATTCATTTTTCAAATGAAACAGAAAACATTTCTGTTGAACATCAGGCCTTGACGGTTCCCGCTTTTTCCTCGGGGCAGCCGGCGCGAACCTGATCGACACGATTTTTCATGCGAACAGCATGGAATTCTTGCTGCTGGTCGGCACTGTCGCAAGCGGACTGGGTTAGCGAATCATGGTTTTGTCCAAAGCAGACCGGAAACTGCAAATTGATCGCCTTGATGCGGTAATACAGCCATCGGGAATGCAACTTGCTATTGGCAGATGCATCAAACCTTTTGCTAATTTTTTTCATTCCCTTGCCTATGTGCGGTTTATCCGGAGAAATTCGCTTCGATCACCAGTTTGCCGATGTCCATGCGGTCGCCAGAATGACTGCGGCGCAGTCGCGTCGCGGCCCGGACGGGGAAGGCATTTTCAGCCTCGGTCCGCGCTGTTTCGGCCACCGCCGGCTCAGCATCATGGACCTGAGCTTTCGCGCCCATCAGCCATTCGTCGATAACCAGACCGGACTGGGCGTCGTATTCAATGGCGCGATCTACAACCATCACGAATTGCGGGAAGAATTAACCCGATCCGGCTATCAGTTTGTCTCCAGCGGCGACACCGAAGTAATCGTCAAGGCCTGGCATGCGTGGGGACCCGCATGCCTGCAGCGCTTTTACGGCATGTTTGCGTTTGCATTGTGGGAGCGTGACAGCGGCATCACCTATCTGGCGCGCGACCGGCTCGGTATCAAGCCGTTGTACTACACGCTCGACAATCAGCGCCTACGTTTTGCGTCATCGCTGCCGGCGCTGGTCAAGGGAGGCGATGTCGATACCTCGCTTGATCCGCAGGCGCTGCATCACTACCTGAGCTTGCATGCGGTGGTGCCTGCGCCCCACACGATTTTGCGCGGCGTGCGCAAGTTGCCGCCAGGTACGTGGATGACGGTGCATCCGACCGGGAAATGCGAGACCCTGGAATGGTGGCGGCTAGATTTTACCCGCAACGACGATGACGAGCGGCGCAGCTTTGACGACTGGAAGGATGCGGTGCTCGAGACCTTGCGCCTGTCCGTCAAGCGGCGGCTGGTTGCCGATGTCCCGGTCGGGGTGCTGCTGTCCGGCGGACTGGATTCCAGCCTGATTACCGGCCTGCTGGCAGAAGCAGGCACGCCGGATCTGCGCACCTATGCAATCGGCTTTGAAGCGGTCGATGAGGAAGCCGGCGATGAATATCATTATTCCGACCTGGTTTCGCGGCATTACGGCACGCTGCATGAAAAAATCCATATTCCTGGCTCCGAACTGCTGCAGGCATTGCCGGACGCGATCGGCGCCATGTCCGAGCCGATGGTCAGCCACGATTGCGTCGCCTTCTATCTGCTGTCGCAGGCAGTCTCGCGCCACAGCCGGGTGGTGCAGAGCGGGCAGGGCGCAGATGAAGTGTTTGGCGGCTATCACTGGTACCCGCCGCTGGCCGAGATGACCGATCCGGGTGCCGGCGTGGCCGCCTACCGCCGGGTGTTTTTCGACCGCAGCCATGAAGAGCTGTGCGAGCTGCTGGAAGACGGCGCCGTGATTGAAGATTCCAGCACCCATTTTGTCACATCCCATTTTGCCCGGCCGGGTGCTGCCAGCGTCATCGACCGCGCATTGCGGCTCGATACCACCGTCATGCTGGTCGACGATCCGGTCAAGCGCGTCGACAACATGACCATGGCCTTCGGCCTGGAGGCGCGCGTGCCATTCCTCGACCATCAACTGGTCGAGCTGGCGGCGCGCATCCCGGCGCGCCACAAGATTGCGCAGGGCGGCAAGCACGTGTTGAAGGAAGCGGCACGGTCGGTGATTCCGGCCGAGGTGATCGACCGTCCCAAGGGCTATTTTCCGGTGCCGGCCCTGAAGTACCTGCGCGGCGATTTTCTGGCGTATGTGCGCGACACGCTCGATTCGCAGGCGGCGCGCTCGCGCGGGCTGTTTCGGCGCGCCGCGATCGACAGGATGATGCAGTCGCCGGATGCACACATCACGCCGTTGCGCGGCTCCAAGCTGTGGCAAGCCGCATTGCTTGAAGCATGGCTGCAAAAGCAAGGCATTTGAGAAGGACAGGCGGTCTTGGTGCAGCAGGCCGCCGACCGCATGGAAGGCGGGAGAGCGAATGTGCGAATGTGATTTCTGGCCGGTTTCTCGCATTGATCTTCACTGTGCTTTGCGACAGGAAGCTAACCATGTTGCACCCAAGATGCCTGCAAAAGTGCAGTACCCAGGACAACAATACGGCGCATTTCCACAAGTTCTTCCGCTAATCAGTTAAACAGTTAATCAGCCAATAGGACGCTCGACATGAACATCTATCCACTTGACACATCCGTCAATGGCGCCAGGGTGCCGAATGCAGGCATGCTGGCCATCGATATCGGCACCGACGCGCGCGCCGACGAAGCGGACGCGCCGGCTGCAGCCCGCAGCACCTGTCTGGAGCTCGGCTGGGGCCGCCTGCTGTATAGCCCGGCGTTCGATTCGCCCAAGGCGGTCGCGCAAGCCTTGCTGGAAGAAGCGCCCGGCAAGCGCGATATCGCGATGCATGTCGAATCGCCGCAGCTGGTGCTGGCCGAGGCACCGGCCAATCTCTTTCTCGACCCATCGCTGGTATTTCGACGCCACCTCGATGCATCTTCGCCACCGGAAAGCGCCGCCCCCGGCCTGGTGATCCGGCCGCTGGCCACGCGCGCCGATATTGCCGCAATCAATCGCCTGTACAACATGCGCGGCATGGTGCCGATGGAAGCGCGGGTAGTGTGGGCCCAGCGTGCCTCGGAAAAGGCGCTGTATCTGATCGCCGAGGATGAGCGCACCGGTGAAGTGGTCGGGTCGGTGATCGGCGTCGATCACCAGCTTGCCTTTGGCGACGAGGCTGGCGGCAGCAGTTTCTGGTGCCTGGTGGTCGATCCGCAGACCGGCCTGTTCGGGGTCGCCCATTCACTGATCAACCAGCTGGTGGCGCATTACACCGAGCGCGGACGCAGCTATCTGGAGCTGTCGGTGCTGCACAATAATGAACACGCGATTGCGCTGTATCAAAAGCTGGGTTTCGAGCAGGCACCAGGTTTCGTGGTCAAGCACAAGAACGCCATCAATGAAAAGCTGTTTGTCGATACCACTGATTTTTCCGGGCTGAACCCGTATGCGCGCATCATTATCGACGAGGCGCGCCGCCGCGGCATCAGTGTCGAGGTGCTGGACACGGAAGCCTGCATCTTCAAATTACGGCACTCGGGCCAGGAAATCGTCTGTCGCGAATCGCTGACCGATCTGACTGGTGGCGTGGCCATGAGCTGGTGCCAGGACAAGGTGCTGACCTTGCGCCGCCTGGCCTCGATCGGCTTGAACGTGCCGCACCAGCAGGTGGCCGCCGACCCGGCGGCCAACGCGCAATTCCTGCACCAGTTCGGCTCGATTGTGGTCAAGCCGGCGCTGGGAGAGCAGGGCCGCGGGATCAGTGTCGATGTGCGCACCGAAGAGCACATGGCCGAGGCAATCGCCCGGGCCGCCGAGGAAGGCGGACATGTGGTGCTGGAAGAGTATTGCACCGGGCAAGACTTGCGCATCGTCGTGATCGGCTACAAGGTGGTCGCGGCAGCCATTCGGCGCCCGGCTGAAATCGTTGGCGATGGCACGTCGCCGGTTGCCCGCCTGATCGAGCGCCAGAGTGCACGGCGCGCCGCTGCGACTGGCGGCGAGAGCAAGATTCCAGTGGATGCCGAAACCGAGCGCTGCCTGGCTTCTCAGGATCTCACCTATGAATCAATACCGGAAGCCGGCCGCCAGATCCGGGTGCGCAAGACCGCCAATCTGCATACCGGCGGCACGATTCACGACGTGACATCAGAACTGCATCCTGCCTTGCGCGAAGCGGCGGAGACGGCGGCGCGGGCATTGCGCATTCCGGTGGTCGGGCTGGATTTTCTGGTGCCGGCGCCGGACGCCGACCAGTACGTGATCATTGAAGCCAACGAGCGGCCGGGTCTGGCCAATCATGAACCGCAGCCGACCGCACAGCGCTTCATCGATCTGCTGTTTCCTTTCATGGCATGACCACCATGGAAAAACTCGCGATCGATGTCGACTACCTGAAAACCACGCTGCTGGAACTGCTGGCGATCCCCAGCCCGGCCGGGCTGACGGATGCCATCGTGCACTATACGGGCGGCAAGCTCGATGCGATCGGCATTCCATATCAGCTGACGCGGCGCGGCACCATTCGCGGCATCTTGAAACGCACGCTGCCGGAACGGCGCAAATCCAGTCCAGCCTGCGCGATTGTCGCGCACCTCGATACGCTGGGCGCGATGGTGCGTGAACTGAAGCCGAACGGTCGGCTGGCGTTGATGCCGATCGGCACCTGGTCGAGCCGCTGGGCCGAGGGCGGACGGGTCACGGTATTTACCGATACCGGACGCTTTCGCGGTTCGGTGCTGCCGCTGCTGGCGTCCGGCCACGTCTATAACGAAGCAGTCGATTCCCAGCCGGTCAACTGGGACCAGCTGGAAGTGCGGGTGGATGAACAGATCGCCTGCGCCGCCGATGCCAGCGCCTGCCAGATTCAAGTAGGGGACTTTGTCGCGTTCGACCCCAATCCCGAAATGCTCGACAATGGCTTCATTGTTTCACGCTATCTGGATAACAAGGCTGGGGTGGCCGCCTTGCTGGCAGCGCTGAAGGCGGTGATGGAAAGCGGTGCCCAGGTGCAGATGGATTGCCATCCGGTCTTTACGCTGACCGAAGAGGTGGGAACCGGCGCGCGCGCGGTGATCGACCGCGACGTCAGCGAAGTGATCGGCGTCGATATCGGCCCGGTAGCCCATGGCCAGGGCGCACGCGAACATGGTGTGACGATTCCGCTGATGGATTCGGCCGGCCCGCATGATTTTCACCTGACGCGCCGGCTGCTGCGGCTGTGCGAGGAATTTGCGATACCGAGCAATCGCGACGTGTTCCGGTTTTATCATTCCGACGCCGGCGCGGCGGTCAGCGCCGGGCACGATGTGCGTACCGCGCTATTGTGTTTTGGCACCGATGCCAGCCACGGCTATGAACGCACCCACCTGTCGACACTGGTGCATCTGGCGGAACTACTGACGCTGTATATGCAAAGCGGCCCGACCTTGCCGGAGGATCGGCAGCGGCGGCTGGAATCGGTGGAAACGTTTTCGCGCCAGCTCGATACCGACCAGCTGACCCGGGTCGATACGCCACTGCCGGACGCAGGAGAACTGACCCAGTCCAACGGCAACCCTGATGGTATCAGCTCGTCCGGGCAGGATCGCTGATCAGCCTGTTCGATCCTGGCTGGAGTGCGCTGGCTGGTGCTGGCGGTGTGACGCTAGGCGTGCCGCCAGAAGGCCGCGTATGCCAAGCGCCAGCCCGAATGCGCCATACACCAGAACCAGCGAGCCTTTCGACAGTCGTTGCTCGAAACCGGGCCGCAAGCGCTTCGGCGTCAGCCGGTAATCGACGAAACATGCCAGCGCGGCGACCGCTGTGCCGCCGGCAAGCACAGGGGCAGGGGATCGCCAGACAGGCTGCTGGCCCAGCCATTTTTCATAGATGACTGCCCACAGTGTCGAGGATGCATGATGGATCGCGTAGCCAACCAGCGTGTAGCGGGCACTTGGTCCATTCCGTCGGATGGCCCGTTGACCCCACAGCCAATGGCTGGTGGCATTGGTGGGCGCATAGGCGGTGCCTTCTTCCTGCTGGCCGCGCAGGCTCAGCACGATTGTCGATGCCACGCTGGCAATGCTGCCGGACAGCATGCCTTTGCCGATTGCGTTACCCCAAGTACTCATGCTTTTCCTCCATATTGCCGCGTTCGCAGTGAACTGCCTGCCGGGTGGCTCGGTCGTACCCTACGCATAATTGTGATTTTGAAAACTGCTCACAGGTTCCCTGAAAAGAAGAAAGGACGCGAAATTGGTCGTGTTACTGACGGGTGCCAGCGGTTTTATCGGTCGCCACCTTGCCGAAGCGTTGCTGGCGGCAGGCCATCAAGTGATCTGTGCAGTACGCGCCCCGCACAAGGCCACCGATAGGCGCTTTGCCTATGTGGCTGCGGATTTCAGTCGTGATTTCGAGGCGGACGTCTGGCAGCCCCGGCTGGTTGGGGTCGATGTGGTCATCAATGCGGTCGGCATCATTCGCGAGCGCGGCGCACAAACTTTCGATGCGATCCATGTCCGCGCGCCGTGCGCACTGTTTGCGGCCTGCGCCAAGGCTGGCATCCACCTAGTGTTGCAGATTTCGGCGCTCGGTGCCGACCGGGCGGCCTGCAGCAAGTATCATTTGAGTAAGAAAAAGGCAGACGACTTTCTGGCTGGTTTGCCCTTGCCCTCGGTGATCGTGCAGCCGTCGCTGGTGTTTGGACCAGATGGCGCCAGTGCGCGTCTGTTTACCATGCTGGCCAGCCTGCCGGTAATCGTGTTGCCCGGCCAGGGCAAGCAGGCAATCCAGCCAATCCATATCGACGATCTGGTCGCCGCCATTGTCGCGCTGCTGGCCACGCCGATGAAGCACGGTGTGCGGGTGCCGCTGGTCGGGCCGCGCCCATTGTCTTATGCGTCTTTTCTGTGTGGCCTGCGCCATGCGATGGGGCTCGGCCGTGCGCGCTTCCTGAAGCTGCCGATGGGGCTGATGAGAATTGCCGCCAATATCGGCACCAGGATGCCCAACAGTCTGCTGGATGCGGAAAACCTGAAAATGCTCGAGCGTGGCAATACAGCCAGCGCCGAGCCAATCACCGCATTGCTGCGGCGTGCGCCGCGCGAGGCCGAGCAATTCATTCCGAAAGATCAGGCGGCGGCGATTTCCCTGCAAGCCAGGCTGCGTTGGCTGCTGCCGATATTGCGCATCACAATTGCCCTGGTATGGATTGTTACCGGCATTGTCTCGCTCGGCCTGTATCCGGTGGCCGACAGCTATGCCTTGCTGACACGGGTCGGCGTCACTGGCTGGCTGGCACCGGTAATGTTGTTTGGCGCAGCTTTGATGGATCTGGCATTCGGCATCGCGATCTTGATAATGCGGCGACGACGATGGCTATGGCTGGCGCAGGTTGCGGTGATCCTTTTTTATACAGCCATCATCAGCTGGCGGCTGCCGGAGTTCTGGCTGCATCCGTACGGGCCGCTATTGAAGAACCTACCGATGCTGGCCGCGATCTGGTTGCTGTTTGAAGTGGAGGAGGACAGGTGGAATACCTGATCGTCAAATGGCTGCATATCCTGTCGTCAACGATCCTGTTCGGCACCGGCATCGGCTCGGCTTTTTACATGCTGTTGATCAGTCTGACCCGTGATGTCCGGGCAACTGCGGTGGTGACACGCTATGTGGTATTGGCTGACTGGCTGTTCACCACGCCGACCGCGATCCTCCAGCCATTGAGCGGCCTTTATCTGATGCATCTGGCAGGGTTCCCGATGACCATGCGCTGGGTGAGCTGGTCATGGGTGCTGTATGGCATTGCCATTGCCTGCTGGCTACCGGTGGTGTGGATCCAGGTCAGGATGCGCGATCTGGCGCGTCATGCGCTGGCGGCTGGCAACGCATTGCCGGCAGCATACTGGCAGTACATGCGGATCTGGATTGCGCTCGGAGGGATTGCCTTCATTGCCTTTGTCGCGATTTTTTACTTGATGGTGGCCAAACCGACCTGATCAACCTGGGCAAGACTGTTTTCAAGCCCGCCACCGCTTTGCATAGCGGCACATGTTACATCCCGGGGCACCTATTGCATCAGGTGCAGTCATACCGCCTTAACAAGCCTTTTATCAATGGCAGCGTCCATTTGTAAAAGGCACCATAAAAAGGAGAGATGACAATGAACAACATGGTAATTCGTATTTACGACAATTTTTCCCATGCAGAACATGCGCGCGATGCGCTGCTGGCGTCGGGCTTCGACGCGCCGGATGTGCAGCTGACTGTCAATGACGACGAGGCAGGGGCAGTCGAAGGCAATTTTGCGGTTGGTAATGGCAACTACAAGGATGAAAGCTATAAGAACAATTACGCGAGTGCCATCAAGCGCAGCGCCTTCATGCTAACAGTGGATGTGATGGATGAGGCGCAGCAGCATCGGGCAACTGACATCATGGATAAATTTGGTGCGGTCGATGTCGACTCGCTCACCGCAAGGTCGCGCTGAAAACCAAGGCTGGCAAAGCGGGACTATCGATAAACCCTGCGATCGATAAAATCCGGTTCCGGTCTGCGCGGATGATTTTGCTGGAATCTATTTTTACCAGACAGTTGCAGCAGCCGGTCGGATTTGCTTGGACCACTGCGCGCAATTTTTGGGCATCCGACAAGCGATTGTCCCGCTTGACCTGCTCGAACGAACGACTTGTTAGCTCGTTCTTCGTTGTTAAATCTCAGCGCACTCTAAGAGTGTTTCTGACGAAACAGCCGATACCAGGTCACGAACGTGGCAACGATATACGTGATGAACGGGAGTCCTGGCGTAAGCCAGAGTGAGGGCCAGCTGCCAATATGCCCCCCTTGACCGTGCAGTAAAACGGTGAGGATGGCGGGCAGCGGAATTGCTGCACCACCATGGCCACCACCAATCAATACTATGGTCCATGATGCGCAGATAGCAAGTCCAGCCGCCCGCAATAAAGCCTCAGGAAGATTGGAGTCAGGCCGCAAAGCATAACGCTTACCCTGTCCCCAGAGCAGCAAGCACGCTGGCAGCAGGAAAAGGAGGTTTATATAGATCGTCCAACCAAGCTGTTTCCATTCATAATCCAAACTCAACCTCCTTTTTTGTATGAGCTAATAACAAGGTTTACTAATACTAAAAGTGTTAAATTTTATTTTCAATATTTTCTCTTTATTCACTTAAAACCGTTGCGTCTAACCGTTGCATCTCTATGGCCTGCTTTTTCCTTTTTAATCGCTCTCCATTTAGATGGAGATTTCTTCTGCCTAATTCGGCGCCTGTCTGCCTAACAAGGAAATCGAATGCCTGAAAAGCCGCACCAGTGCTGACTTTACGCATTTTTTCCGGGTTAGGCGTCAAATAAAAAACCGTGAAATACGGACTGCTTGCCGGATTCTTGCTGCAGTCTAACTGCCCTGATCTGAAGTGTCTATAAGGCAATAAAAAAACCGCAATGCCGGTGCAATTGCGGCTTTTCCATCATGCTTTATTGTCGCCAGACAGACTTTATTGTTTCTCTACAAGGGGGCTCGGTGCGCGCCAGGTACGGTCAACAATCATTAATCCACCAGATCGGCATACAGTGGCGTGCTCAGGTAACGCTCACCAAATGACGGGATGATCGTCACGATCAGCTTGCCCTTGTTTTCCGGACGACTGGCGACCTGCAACGCAGCCCAGAGCGCGGCGCCGGAGGAAATGCCGACCAGCAATCCTTCTTCCCGGGCAGCACGACGGGCGGTGGCAAAGGCATCTTCGTTCTTCACGCGGATGACTTCATCGTAAATCTTGGTGTTCAATACGTCCGGAATGAAGCCGGCGCCGATCCCCTGGATCGGATGCGGGCCCTTGCTGCCGCCGGACAAGACCGGCGATGCATCCGGTTCCACCGCGATACATTGAAAGGAAGGCTTGCGTGCCTTCAGTACTTCGCCAACGCCGGTGATGGTGCCGCCGGTGCCGATCCCGGAAATCAGGATGTCGGCCTGGCCATCGGTATCACGCCAGATTTCCTCGGCGGTGGTCGCACGGTGCACGGCTGGATTGGCGGCGTTCTTGAATTGCTGCAGCAGCAGGTATCGTGAATCTGCTGCCACCATGTCTTCCGCCTTCTTGATTGCGCCACCCATGCCTTCCGGCGCAGGGGTCAGGATCAACTCGGCGCCATAAGCCTTGAGCAACATGCGTCGCTCCCTGCTCATACTTTCCGGCATGATCAACGCACAGCGGTAGCCGCGGGCCGCGCACACCATCGCCAGCGCAATGCCGGTATTGCCGCTGGTCGGCTCGACGATGATGGTATCGGGCTTGATCAGGCCGGCGGCCTCGGCCGCTTCGATCATCGACAGGCCGATGCGGTCTTTCACGCTGTGCGCCGGATTATAGAACTCGAGCTTGGCAACAACCTGCGCCATGGCTCCCGCAGCCATCCGGTTGATGCGGACAAGTGGCGTGTTGCCGATTAAATTGGTCACATCGTTTGCAATATTCATGGAGGGCTCCCAGCGTATTTGTTAAGAAAAATTTGCAGCACCTGTTATTACTATTGTTATTACTAAGTAATCCTAACCAGCAATACTACCAGTTTTATTTTTCATCGGGAGCGTCTCGCATCGGCTCCGATACCCAGCCTTGCCGGCATAAGTTTTTACTGACTTGGATTGCGACCATAGAATGGATGCGCGCTGGCAGATCCCTGGCCCACTCGATTGTCTGCCAGATCAACCGGCGGGCTGATAGCAGTATTGATCATCAAGAACAGCAGGCGCTGATCTGCAATAATGTCTGCGCAAATCCGGTCCGATCCATGCATTGGCCGCACGCACCGGCAAGCAACGCACCCACCGGCAAGCAACATTGCCTGAACAGATAGATTCCCAAAGCATTTTTCCGGCGAAATCGCGTTCGGCGCGACCGGTGCGTTCGCTATCTTTGCCGGTGTCTGGTTCGTTGCCTGACCGTATCCGGTGCCTGTGATTTTTTTGATCCCGGGGCATAATATGGCTGCTGTCCGAAAGCGGTCAATCGTGCTGAAACCGCCTGCGGCAGCCAACCACACAGTCAATGGCAAAGTGCGCTGGCAACCACTGGATGGGGCGGATTGCGCCTCGTCTCCGAACTGGCCCGCAACGAGGAATGAATGGAATCGATGTGCATCGCATGAAAACAATTGGCAAACTCGGCCCTGGTAATGCAGTGACCTCGATTATCGGCAAGCACAATTGGCACCATGAGCGCTGGCTGGCGGTTTTTTTGCTGGCGTGCGCCGCTGCTGTGTGCAGTGTGAATGCCCATGCGCAAAAGGTCGTGGCTGACACCATTGCCCAACGCACCCTGGCCTGCGCAGCCTGTCACGGCAAGGAAGGTCGGGCTACCAGCGAGGGTTTCTTTCCCCGTATCGCCGGCAAGCCGGCCGGCTATCTTTACAACCAGCTGATCAATTTCCGGGAAGGGCGCAGGCAATACCCGATGATGACCTACATGGTTGATCATTTGTCGGATGCCTATCTGCTGGAAATTGCCAATCATTTCGCCGACCTGCGCCTGCCATATTCGCCGCCGCAAGCGATCAATGCATCCCAGGCCCAGCTGGCAAGAGGGCGGCAACTGACCGAGTCCGGTGATAGCGCCAACAAGATACCGGCGTGTAACGCCTGTCATGGCAGTCGCCTGACCGGTGTGGCACCAGCCATTCCCGGCCTGCTCGGTTTGCCGCGCGATTATCTGAATGCCCAGTTCGGCTCCTGGCGCAATCAATCCCGCCATGCTGCCGCGCCCGACTGCATGGCTGACATCACCGCCCGCCTGAGCCTGGAAGACATCAGTGCGGTATCCGCCTGGCTGGCTTCGCAACCGGTGCCAGCCGATAGCACGCCGTCATCTACGCTCCCTGGCAAGCTGCCGATGCCTTGCGGCAGCGTTGCCGGCATCGCGCAGTGAAGGGAGAGATTGGCATGAAACGGTTTGTATTTATCCTGCTGGCGCTCTTGATTCTGGTGCCGGGGGCAATCATCGGTTACCAGGTGCTGCATGAGCCCGACCGTGAATTTTCTGCCGTGCCGGTGGTCAATGTCGCGGGCCAGGTGGAACGGGGCGCTTATCTGGCCCGGGCCGGCGATTGCATGGCCTGTCATACGATCCGCGGCGGGCAAGCCTATGCTGGCGGGCGCGCGATTCCTACCCCGTTTGGCACTATTTATGCCCCCAATATCACGCCGCACGCGGAAACCGGCATCGGCCAATGGACCCCGGACGATTTCTGGCAGGCGCTGCATAACGGCAAATCGAAGGATGGCAGCTTCCTGTATCCGGCTTTTCCCTATCCGAATTACACCAGGGTCACGCGTGCCGATTCGGATGCGATGTTTGCCTATTTCAGAACACTGGAGCCGGTCAACCAGCCCAATCGCCGGCATGGATTGCGCTTTCCATACAATCAGCGGCTGTTGCTCGGCATCTGGCGGGCGCTGAATTTTCGCCCCGGTGTCTTCACGCCGCAGTCGGGCCAGTCTGCCGAATGGAATCGCGGGGCCTATCTGGTGCAGGGTCTGGGGCACTGCAGCGCCTGTCATACCAGCCGTACCAGTCTTGGCGGCAGCGACATCAAGTTCGATCTGGGCGGCGGGCTGATCCCGATTCTGAACTGGTATGCGCCATCGCTGACATCGGGCGCCGAAGCCGGTCTTGGCAACTGGGATCAGCAGCATATCGCCGACCTGCTGAAAACCGGTGTGTCCGCGCGCGGTGCGGTGTATGGGCCGATGGCCGAAGTGGTGCGGGAAAGCCTGCAACACCTCGCTGACGATGATATCAGGGCAATGTCCGGCTACCTGAAGTCGCTGCCGCAATCCGGCTCGCCCCCGAGCCCGCCAGCCGTTGCCGATACCCAGGAAACAAAAGACGTGCTGGCGCTGGGCGAACAGCTCTATCGCAAGCATTGCGCGGACTGCCATCGGGAAAATGGCACAGGATATCCGCCTGCCTACCCGCCGCTGGCAGGCAACCGTTCGCTGACGACCGCCTCGGCGATCAACCCGGTACGGATGGTATTGAATGGCGGCTATCCGCCCAGCACAGGCGGCAATCCCCGGCCATACGGCATGCCGCCATTTGCCCATGAATTCAATGACGCGCAAGTCGCGGCAGTGGTGTCCTATCTGCGCAATGCCTGGGGTAACAAGGCGGCAGCGGTATCTGCGGTAGAAGTGAGCCGCTATCGGGGTTCGACGCTCGATTGACTTTATCGATTGGGAGACGCCAAAGTTTTACCAGTGGTTCCAGCCATGGCCGCAATTGCTAAAAAGAGCTGTCGCATGGCGTTCGCCATCGTAATATCGGGATTCGCAGCCCCAATTCGTGATTGCCGCTTGTCGCGGACAGGGCGGCATATTCCGACTGTAACCTGAAAGGATGCCCGAATGAACCTGCCTCTTCATCAACTCGCGATGACAGTCCTGATGACGCCGGACATGGCCAATTTTTCCGGCAATGTCCACGGCGGCGCGATTCTCAAGCTGCTCGATCAGGTGGCGTATGCCTGTGGCAGCCGCTATTCCGGCAGTTATGTGGTGACGCTGTCGGTCGATCAGGTGACGTTTCGCCAGCCGATCCATGTCGGCGAACTGGTCACGTTTCTGGCCGCAGTCAATTACACCGGCACGACCTCGATGGAAGTCGGCATCAAGGTCATTACCGAAAATATTCAGGCTCGCACGGTACGCCACGCCAATAGCTGTTTTTTCACGATGGTGGCAGTCGATCAGGCCAGCAAGCCGACTGCGGTGCAGGCGCTGGTGCCGGCAGGCGCCGACGAGGAACGGCGATTTGCGCAAGCCAGGGTGCGCAAGGAATTGCGGCAAAGGACGGCCAAAGCCTGACCGATTATCACCGCCCATGCCTGCCGCGCACCAGCCGATGCGGCCGCAGGAATTGGCTTACCAGGCAATCCAAGGTACATACGGCGACCGGGCACGATGGCCGGCCGCCGTGCACAACGTACATGACGTACATGACAATCAGTGCAGCTTCACCAGCGGGGTGGTGCGCTTGACCAGGAAGCGGCCGGCAGCCAGGATGGCGGTGCGCACCGTGCCCAGGATGGCCTGATGGTGCATCAGGTGCAGGCTGACATACATGATGCGTGCAAACAATCCCTCCACGAACCAGCTCAGGCCTTTCAGCGAACCCATCAGACTGCCGACGGTCGTTTGCTGGCCGATCGACACCAGCGACCCGTAATCGCGGTACACATATGGTTTTGACAGCGGCGGTTTGCCGGCGGCCTGCCTTAACAGGGTTTCCAGCAGGTAGTCGGCTTGCTGGTGCGCGGCCTGGGCGCGCGGCGGCACCGTCTTGCCGTCAATGCCGGGGCAGGCGGCGCAATCGCCGAACGCAAAAATGTCGGCAAAACCGGTGACGTTCAAGTGGTCGGTGACGTCGATCTGGCCGCCCTTGTTGGTCGGCAGACCCAGTGTTGCCAGAAAATCGGGCGCCTTGATGCCGGCGGCCCATACGCACATGTCGGCCGGGTACGCTACCCCGTTCGCATCCGTGACGCTGCCGGATTGAATATCCACCACACGGCATCCGGTCACGACACCGACGTGACGTTTGGCCAGCAGCTTGGTGGCCGCCGTCGATACCCGTTCCGGCAGAGGCGCCAGGATCCGTGGCGCGCCTTCGAGCAGGGTAATGCGCACATCCTTGATCGGGTCGAAGCGGCGAAAACCGTAATCCGCATAGACGCTGCTGGCTTCGCGCAATTCCGCCGCCAATTCCACGCCGGTCGCGCCGCCGCCAATGATCACGATATCCAGGCCGGCATCCGGTTGCCGTTCCTTGCGCAACTCTGCCATGGTGAGCAGCTTCAACATCTTGAGACGAAACCCTTCGGCATCCTCGGTTGCATTCAGCGAGATGGTATTTTCCCTGGCGCCGGGCACACCGAAATAATTCGACACGCTGCCTACCGCAATGCACAGCGATGAAAACGCCAGCTGGCGCTCGGGGATAATCTCTTCACCGGATTCGCTATGGACGGGCGCGACGGTGATGCGCTTGCCGGCGGCGTCGAGACCGGTGAGGGCGCCGTAGACGAAGGTGAAACCATTGTCGTGGGCCAGCATCTGGTATGACAAGCCTTCCTGGTGAATGTCGAGGGTGCCGGCCGCGACTTCATGCAATGAAGGTTTCCAGACGTGATACAGGCGGCAATCGACCAAGGTGACCTGGTCGCGTCCCAATTTTCTTCCCAGTTTGCTAGCCAGTTCCAGGCCGCCGGCACCGCCGCCGACGATCACGATATTGCTGGTCATATTGTTTTCCGATAGCTAAAGAGTCAATCACGGCGATACCCAGGCGCGTCGAACAGAATGAAACAGGCGCGCCTGCCAGCCATGGAAGGGTCATGTTAAAACTGCACTATTCTAGACCATACGTGTTACAAGCAGCGGCTCAACCGGCAAACAGGCCCTCTACAAAATGCACGACCGCAGCTTTTAATGCGGCCGGCGCCAGATCCGGTTCGCGCAAAGCCCGGATGGCGAGACCCTCCATGAAACACATCAGGGCGATTGCACGCACTTGCGCAACCTTGGCCGGCAATCCTTTGCCGCCCAGCTCCTTGCTGGCGGCCAGCCACTGGCTGATTTCCTTGCGCACTTCGACGTCGGAGGCGCGCAGCGCAGCCCCCAGCACCGGATCGCGGCTGGCTTCGGCACTCATTTCCAGAAACAATGCCGCATTCATCAGGCACGGATCGGCGCTGCGCCAGTGGTTGAAGGCATCGAATGCCGCCACCGCAAAATCTGGCGCATCATGCAGGGAACGAATGCCGGCGCGGGCTTCTTCAAGCTGGCGCTCGACGATTGCCAGGATGATGGCATTCTTGCTGTCGTAGTAGCGGTAAATCAGCCCCGGGCTCATGTCCGCGGTTTCGGCAATCAAGGCCATGCCGGCGGCGTGGAAGCCATGCTCGATAAAACATTTTTTTGCAGCGCACAGAATCCGCTCGCGCTGGACCTGTGCACGTTCGGCGACCTTGGGCGAGCCGGAATTTTGCGCATTCATCGGCTCTGCTCCTGCCAGCCGCCGCCCAGTACCCGGTACAAGGTCACCCGGTTGGCCTGTTCGGCCAGTTGCGCGGCGACCAGCCCCTGCTGCGCGGCGTACAGCGTGCGTTGTGCATCGAGCAGACTCAGGAAGCTGTCACGGCCGCGATCGTAGCGCGCCTTCGACAGTTCATGAGTGCGGCTTGCCGCTTCCAGTAGTGCCTGCTGGGCCTGGCGCCGTTCACCCAGCGTGCGTGTCAGTGCCAGCGCGTCGGCAACTTCCCGAAAGCCGGTCTGGATCGCCTGTTCATAGCGGGCCAGCGCGATATCGCGGTCGGCGGTGGCGACATCCAGGTTGCCGCGCAGGCGGCCAGCCTGAAAGATCGGCAAGGTAATCTGCGGCATGAAGCTCCAGATGCGGGTGCCGGATTCGAACAGGCCCGACAGTTGGGTACTGGCGGTGCCGATGCTGCCGGTCAGCGAAATTGACGGAAAGAAGGCTGCACGGGCGGCACCGATATTGGCATTGGCCGAGCGCAGCACATGTTCGGCCTGCAGCACGTCTGGACGGCGCAGCAACACCTGCGACGGCATTTGCGCTGGCAATGCGCCCAGGCCAGAAACCGCCAGATTGAAGTCGTCCGGCAGCATGGCCGGCTCGACCGGCGCGCCGACCAGAAGGCGCAGCGCGTTGGTATCGGTCGCCACCAGGCCGGCAAAACGCGCGACATCGCCGCGCGCGGTTTCGACCGTGGTCTGCGCCTGGCTCAGGTCAAGTCCGGACACCGCTCCCAGCTGGTGCCGCTTGACGATCAGGTCGTAGGCAGACTGCTGGTTGTCCAGTGTCGCTTGCGCCACCCGTTGCGACTGGCGATTGGCGCCCAGGCTCAGGTAGGCGTTGGCGATTTCGGCAATCAGGCTCAGCTGCGCGCTGCGGCGCGCTTCTTCCTGCGCAAGGTATTGCTGGAGTGCCGCCTGGCTCAGGTTATGCACCCGGCCAAACAGGTCCAGCTCGAAAGCGGCAACGCCCACCGATGCACTGTACAGCTCGCCAGGCGTGGCGACATTGCCGCCGCTGCGGCTCAATGCGGCACTGGCGCCCAGCGACGGAAAGCGGTCGGCGCGCCGGATATTGTGTTGGGCACGGGCGCGTTCGATATTCAGGATCGCCACCCGCAAGTCGCGATTGTTGTCGAGTGCGCGCGCAATCAGCTGTTCGAGCCGGGTATCGACAAAAAAGTCGCGCCAGCCGATATCGAGAGCGGCTAGTTCGCTCTCGGTGCTGGCTGCTGCAACGGCTTTGCCGCCTGCTGGCCGCTGGACAGTCGCGCCAGTGCTCGGCGGCAGCGGCCAGTCAGCCGGAATCTCGGCCTTGGCGGCTGGCAGATTGGGCTCAAGGCTGGCACAGCCTGTGGCGGCCAGCGTTACAGCCAGCATCAGCGGAAGCAATAAGGGCTTAGTCATGGGATGGGGCTCCTGGTGATCCTGGGGCTGCGCCGGCAGCCGGGACGGCCGGTTTTTTGCGGGTAAATATTTTCTCGACCACGACGAAAAACAGGGGAATGAAGAAAATACCGAGCAGGGTGCCGGCGATCATGCCGCCGAGCACACCGGTGCCGATGGCCCGCTGCGCGCCGGAACCGGCACCGCTGGCAATCGCCAGCGGCAGCACACCGAGGCCGAATGCCAGCGAGGTCATGATGATCGGGCGCAACCGGTCGCGCACCGCTTGCAGCGTGGCCGCAATCAGTTCCATGCCGCTTTCAAGATTGGCCTTGGCGAATTCAATGATCAGAATGGCGTTTTTACTGGTCAGGCCGACGGTGGTCAGCATCGCCACCTGGAAGTAGACGTCGCGTTCCATACCCAGCAATGACGCCGCCAGCGCCGTGCCGAGAATACCCAGTGGCGCCACCAGCAACACCGCAGTCGGAATGGTCCAGCTTTCGTACAGCGCAGCCAGGCACAGGAACACGATCAGCAGCGACAGCGAGTACAGCAGCGGCGTTTGCGAGCCGGCCTGGCGTTCCTGGAACGACAATCCGGTCCATTCGATGCCCACGCCCGGCGGCAATTGCGCCACCAGCTTCTCGACTTCGGCCATCGCATCGCCGGAGCTGATCCCGGATGCAGCTTCGCCGTTGATTTCCATTGCCGCTACGCCGTTATAGCGTTCCAGCCGTGGCGAACCGAAATCCCAGTGGGAGCTGGCGAAGGCCGAGAACGGCACCATCTGGCCCTGGCTATTGCGCACCGACCACTGGTTGAAGTCTTCCGGCACCATCCGGAACGGTGCATCAGCCTGCAGGAACACACGTTTCACCCGGCCGCGGTCGATGAAGTCATCGATGTACTGGCCGCCCCAGGCAGTTGCCAGCGTCGAATTGATGCTGGCAGTCGACAGGCCCAGCGCACTGGCCTTTCTGGTATCGATATCGAGGCTGAACTGCGGCGTGTCGTTCTGCCCGTTAGGGCGTACATTGGTCAGCAGCTTGTTCTGTGCAGCGGCACCTAAAAACTGGTTGCGCGCCGCGGTCAATGCTTCATGGCCGAGGTTGGCATTGTCCTTCAGGTAAAACACGAACCCTGCGGCGGTGCCCAGTTCCGGCATCGCCGGCGGTGCAAAGGCAAACGCCAGTGCATCCTTGATCTGGCTGAACGCTCCCATCGCGCGGCCGGCCACCGCTGTCACACTGGCTTCGGGCGCGGTGCGCTCGCTCCAGTCCTTGAGCTTGATGAAGGCCATGCCATTGTTCTGGCCGCTGCCACCGAAGCTGAAGCCTTGCACGCTGAATACCGATTCGACCGTTGCCTTTTCATTTTGCAGGAAATGCTGCTCGACTTTTTCAATGGTTTGCATGGTGCGCTCCTGAGTTGCCCCGACCGGTGCCTGCACCATCGCAAACAGAATGCCCTGATCCTCGGCCGGCAAAAATGAACTTGGCAGACGCATGAACAACAGGCCCATCACCACCACCAGTGCGGCAAAGATCGCCATGAAGCGCTTGCTGCGGGAGACGATGCCACGCACGCCGCTCTGGTACTGACTGGTGCTGCGCTCGAAGGTGCGGTTGAACCAGCCAAAAAAGCCAGTCTCCGCATAATGGTGACCCTTGGCAATCGGCTTCAACATGGTTGCGCACAAGGCTGGCGTCAGTACGATCGCAACCAGCACCGACAGTCCCATCGCCGACACGATCGTGGCCGAGAACTGGCGGTAAATGACGCCTGTCGACCCCGCCAGGAATGCCATCGGCACAAACACGGCGGACAGCACCAGGCCGATGCCGACCAGCGCGCCGGTAATCTGGTCCATCGATTTGCGGGTGGCTTCCAGCGGCGACAAGCCTTCCTCGCTCATCAGGCGCTCGACGTTTTCAACCACCACGATCGCATCGTCGACCAGCAACCCGATCGCCAGCACCATCGCAAACATGGTCAGCATGTTGATCGACAGGCCAAGTGCGGCCAGGATGCCGAAAGTGCCCAGCAACACCACCGGCACTGCGATGGTCGGGATCAGTGTGGCGCGGAAATTTTGCAGGAACAGGTACATCACCAGGAACACCAGCGCAATGGCTTCCAGAAGGGTGGTGACCACGCCCTTGATCGAGACTTTCACGAATGGGGTAGTGTCGAATGGCGTCACCACGTCCAGGCCCGGCGGAAAGGTGGTCTTCAACTGTTTTAGCGTGGACAACACGCCGGCAGCAGTGTCGAGTGCATTGGCGCCGGTCGCAAGCGAAATGGCCACGCCGGTGGCAGGCTGGCCATTGTAGCGGCTGATGAAGTCGTAATTCTCGGCACCCAGTTCGACCCGGGCCACTTCGCCCAGCGTCAGCACCGAACCGTCCGGATTGCTGCGCAAGACGATCTGGCGGAACTGTTCCGGCGTTTGCAGGCGGCTCTGAGCGGTGATGGTGGCATTGATCTGCTGGCCTTCGACTGCCGGCGTGCCGCCGAGCTGGCCGACGGCGACTTGCGCATTCTGTGCCTGCACCGCGGTAATCACATCGGATGGCGCCAGCTTGTAGGTGTCAAGCTTGTTCGGGTCGAGCCAGATGCGCATTGCGTACTTGGCGCCAAACACCTGCAGCGTGCCGACACCGGGCACCCGCGACAGCGGATCGACCATGTTGGCCGCAACAAAGTCGGATATATCATCCTTGGCCATGCTGCCGTCCTTGGACACGAATCCAGCCACCATCAGGAAGCCGGTGCTGGACTTGCTGACACTGACACCCTGGCGCTGCACTTCCTGCGGCAGCAGCGGCATTGCCAGCTGCAGCTTGTTTTGTACCTGGACCTGTGCGGTATCCGGGTTGGTGCCGTTTTCAAAGGTCAGCTTGATCGCAGCGCGGCCGTTGGCTTCGCTGGTCGAGGAAAAATACAGCAGGCCGTCGAGGCCTTTCATGTTTTGTTCGATGATCTGCGTCACCGAGTCTTCGACCACCCGGGCTGACGCGCCGGGGTAGGTGGCAGAAATCGAGACGGTCGGCGGGGCGATCGATGGATATTGCGAGATCGGTAACTGGGTGATCGACAGGGCGCCGGCCAGCATGATGATGATCGCAATCACCCATGCAAAAATCGGTCGGTCGATAAAGAAACGTGCCATATGAATAAATCTCCGCTTAGCGCTTGGAAGGCGCAGGTGCCGAACCGGATGCTGCACCGGCTGCAGGTTGCGCTGCGGAATTGGCCGCAGGTTTGGCGGCAGGCGCCGCTTCGGTGACGGTGACCGGCGCACCGGGACCGATTTTCTGCAAGCCTTCGATGATCACCCGGTCGCCCGCGGCCAGACCGCCGTCAATCAGCCACTTGTCGCCAATGGTGCGGGTGACCTGCACGGCACGCGGCTCGACCTTGCCTTCCTGATTGACTACCATCGCCGTGGCATTGCCTTTCGGGTCGCGGGTGATGCCTTGCTGCGGAACCAGCAACGCATTTTGACGGGTGCCGCTGCCGACCAGTGCCCGCACATAGGTGCCGGGCAACAGAAGATTGTCGGGATTGGGGACTGCGATGCGCAGCGAATAACTGCCCGTGGTCGGGTCGACCGTCACATCGGTGAATGCCAGCTTGCCCGGATGCTGGTAACGGCTGCCGTCTTCCAGCAGGATCTGGACTGGCAAGTCGCCGGAGCGGTTGAGCGTACCAGCCGTCAGTTCCTTGCGAAGTTGCAGCAACTCGCTGCTGGACTGGGTCAGGTCGATATACACCTTGTCCAGTCGCTGGACCGTGGCCATCGGTGCCGGCTGGTTGGCTGTCACCAAGGCGCCCTGGGTGACGGTGGACTTGCCGATGCGCCCATTGATCGGCGACGTGATACGGGCATAGCCCAGGGTTACGCCACTGCTTTGCAGCGAGGCTTCGGCGGCTGCGACATCGGCTTGCGCCTGCGCCAGCGCGGCGGCCGCATTTTCATCATCCTGTTTGCTGATGGCATCGATCCGCACCAGTTCGGCCGAGCGCCGGGCGCTCAGCTGGGCCGATTTCAGGGTGGCCTGTGCACGTGTCAGCGCAGCTTTGGCGCTGGCATAATTGGCGCGATAGCTGGCGTCATCCAGCTGGTACAAGGGTTGACCTGCCTTGACCTGACTGCCTTCGGTAAATAACTGCTGCTTGATGATGCCGCTGACCTGGGGGCGCACTTCGGCAATCAGAAAGGCGTTGACGCGTCCGGGCAGCTCGCGGGTCAGGGTGACCGGTTCGGCTTTCAGGGTCACGACCGTGACCGCCGACGGGGGAGGCGCCGGCGGCGGCGCGTCTTTTTTGCTGCAACCCGCGACCAGCATGACGCCAAACAGCAGTGTGGAAATGGCCGCATGTGGCAAGGGTTGTTTTAACAGCATAAAGACCTCTGAAAATGGGAAGGGGCAAGGGGAAGCGCTGCAAAGCGCAACGCGAAAACGTCATTTTAACATGAAAGAATAAACGATCATTCTCTTGTTGGTGAGTCAACAGAAACTGGAATAATCAATACTCTTTCACGCCAGGTCATTCGGGAAATCGCCGTGCCTGTGCCGCCTAAAGAGAAACCAGTGCGGCTGTACTTCAATCATGTCGGTGCAATCGCATTTTCAAGGCGGCACTGTAGTGGAGGCCGCCGGGTGGAGGCAGACGGGGGAAGGAAATTTTGCCAGTTATAAGGATCGTATGAAAGAACTGGTGTCAAAGAAATCAAATTTCGACGAAAGCCTGGCGGAAAGTGGTCCTGGCTGATGCATGAATATTGGGTGGAATACAAAAAATCTCATCATCACCAGGCATTTATATCGCTGAACCAAGTTGTCGTATGGGAAAATTGCAGAGTCCGCCGAAGCGAGGCGCAAGCGCGGGGCGCAAGTGCGAGGCGCAAGCGCGAGCCTGTGTACGGACATAAACTCTGTGCGATCCGGATCGTCGCATTGCTTTGGCAAACATTCATCATCACTTGAAGGTACAACAACATGAAGATCACGAAGATTGCAGTCGTGGGCGCCGGCACCATTGGCGCCAGCTGGGCAGCGTTATTTTTGGCGCGCGGTTTCGACGTGGTGGTGAGCGACCCGGCGCCGGATTGCGAACCGATGGTGCGCACCTATGTGGCAACCGCATGGCCGACCTTGGAGGCGCTGGGGCAGGTGGTGGCCACTGCCGACACCCAGCGACTGTCGTTCGAGCCTGACCTGGAGCAGGCAGTCAGGGACGCCGATTTTGTGCAGGAAAATGCGCCGGAGCGCGAACAATTCAAGATCGACCTGTTTGCCCGCATCGATGCCGCGACCCGGCCCGAGGTGCTGATTGCATCCAGTTCGTCCGGCCTGATGATGAGCCAGATCCAGGTGCGCTGCAAAAACCCCGAGCGCTGCGTGATCGGCCATCCATTCAATCCGCCGCATCTGATTCCGCTGGTGGAAGTGGTCGGCGGCAAATTGACTTCGGAGCAAACCATCGAGCAGGCAATGGCGTTCTATCGCGAACTTGGCAAGTATCCGATCCGCCTGCACAAGGAATTGCCCGGCCACGTGGCCAACCGGCTGCAGGCAGCCTTGTGGCGCGAAGCGATTCATTTGGTGATGGAAGGCGTTGCCAGCGTCGAGGACGTGGACGCCGCCGTGACTCAGGGGCCGGGTCTGCGCTGGGCGGTGTTTGGTCCGTCGATGACGTTTCATCTGGGCGGCGGCGAAGGCGGGCTGGCGCATTTCATGAACCATCTGTCCGGGCCGATGCAGAGCTGGTGGGATGATCTGGGCGCGCCGCAACTGACGCAAGAGGTTCAGCAGCGCATTATTGAAGGGGTGAAACAGGCTGCGGCCGGCACGCCATTGGCCAGCCACGCGGCTGAGCGCGACCGGCGGATCGTCGCGATGCTGCAGCCGCAACCTAAACAAAAATAAGCGTGCGGCGAGCCAAAAACAAGCACCCAGCGGACCAGGTCAGTCGGGCTGCTGTTTGCCGAGTGAAGCCAGGGCCGCTTGGCTGCGGCCCTGGCAACAATCTGACTTGAAACGCGTACAGATCACTGCGCGCACCTGCCCGGCGCAGCGACCTGTGACCGGGTTTAGTGCGACATCAGGACCGGCACGGTCATCGATTTCAGGATGGTGCGGGTAACGCCGCCCAGCAGCATTTCCTGGAAACGCGAATGGCCATAGACGCCCATGACCAGCAGATCGGAACTCAGATCGTGGGCCAGTGACAGCAATGCATTGCCGATATCGATTTCGGTTTCCTGCTTGACGACTTCAACCTTGACTTTGTGGCGCGCCAGGTAAAGCGCAATGTCTGCGCCAGGTTCTGCGCCATGCGCGTCGGCACGTGACTTCGAATTGAAAATCGCCACCTGCACCAGGTCGGCTTGCCGCAGCAGCGGAATCGCATTGGTGACGGCACGGGTGGCTTCGATGCTGCCATCCCAGGCGATCAGCACTTTCTTGCCGATCTGCTTGAAGCTGCCGGAATGCGGCAGCACCAGCACCGGACGCGAGCAATTCATCGCGACATATTCCGGCGACACGTTGGTGGTTTCTTCGGGGTCGGTCTGGCTCAGTACCACCAGATCGGCGTAGCGCGCCTGCAAGCACATGCCGGCGTTGGATTCTTCTTCCACCATGCGTTTTTCAGAAGTGGCGACCCCGGCTTGACGCGCTGTGGTGGCAAATACGCTCAAAGCCTGCTGGGTGCGTTCACGCAGCAAATCGAAATTGCCGAACAGATCGGCGCCGACGATTGGAATCATGGCGGCGCTATATGGCGAAATGCCAGTGGTGGCGGCACCAACCAGATGCGCGTCTTGTGCCAATGCCAGTGCGGCTGCGGCATTGACGCGTGGCGCAGAGTGTTTGCTCGAATCCACATGCACCAGAATAGTTTTGTATGTCATCACCAACTCCTTCGTTATATTAATTAATTACGTATGTTGCTAATTCTTAAAGATTTCCGTCGCATCTGATCTGACTGGCGTCCTTGCTGCGCTGCGGCGGAATGGTGCTTCATCCGTTCGTTTTGCATTCGGACAACCTCATTTCATTCATGCAGCAAAATTTTCGTGATGGCATGATTCTTTCAAACAATCTCAAAAATTCGCTTGATCTATGTCAAGTAGAAAAAATAATTGCATGATTGCCATTGAATTGATGAAGAGCGATGATTCAACGATGCAGTCCTGCCGGCCCAAACATCGAAGCAGGGCCGGGTCAGCGTTGGATCCGGACCAAGGATGGTGTGCACATCTCTGCTATGGTGATGCTGAAGCCATGCAGATTGCACAGTAAGATTGAAACAGCAGGTTGCAACGGCGAATTGACTGAGATAACCATGACAAGCGAGCAGGACATTCTGATTCACGCCCTTATGGCTGATCTGCAACGGCGCACTGGCCCGGTCCAGCTGTACGAGACACACATTTCCTGGGTGATTGTGGCTGGTAACGAAGCGTACAAGTTCAAGAAAGCCGTGCGGCTTGACTTCCTGGATACGTCGACCCTGGCCGCCCGTCATTTCTATTGTCAGGAAGAGTTGCGTTTGAACCGGCGACTGGCGCCGGATATTTACCTGGATGTGGTCACGATTACCGGTACGGCAACGCAACCTTCATTCGACGCTGCTGGCACACCGATCGAATATGCGGTCAGGATGCGGGCTTTTTCTCAGCAGGCATTGTGGTGCAATAGAATCCGATCCGGTGATCTAGGTGCGGCTGAAATCGATGAGCTGGCGCATAAGCTTGCCAGCTTTCACATGCATGCCGCCGTCGCCGACAGGAACAGTCCATGGAGCGGTGCCGAGGCGGTACAGAAAGTCGCCAGTGAAAACCTCGGCGCAATTGCCACTCTGGTCGAGGATGCCGAACAAACTGCGCAGGTCAACGCACTGCTGGCCTGGCAATGCAGCGCGCATCAAACACTGGCTGGCGAATTCGATGCGAGAAAAACCCGAGGATTTGTGCGTGAATGCCATGGCGACCTCCATAGCGCCAATATCATCACCATTGACGGTGCGGTAGCGGTATTCGATTGCATTGAGTTCAACCCGGGCTTGCGCTGGATTGATGTGATGAGCGATCTGGCTTTCATCTGCATGGATTTGAGCTTTCATGGTCTGGCGGGATTGGCGGCCCGATTGCGCAACACCTATCTTGAATTGACTGGCGACTATGATGGCGTCGCCGTGCTGGCTTATTACCAGACGCAGCGCGCACTGGTACGCTGCAAGGTCGCGCAGTTGCGGGCCGGCCAATTGGCAAATGACCGGCAGGCAGCCTGTCCACAAACGCTGCAGGCGGCGCAGGAGGCCAGGCAGGCGGCAAGCTATCTGGCATTTGCACGTGCCAGCATCGAGACGGCACCGGTGGCGCTGATCATCATGCACGGCTTTTCCGGCAGCGGTAAATCGGTTTTTTCCCAGACCCTGCTGGAGCTTGCCGGCGCGGTGCGCATCCGCTCCGATGTGGAACGCAAAAGGTTGCATGCCGTTGCCCCGGTCAATCCGGTGAACGCCGACGGCACGCCGCCCGGGGCGGCCGGCCAGGCTGGCTCGGATCTGTATTCATCGGCAGCCATCGATGCAACCTACAGTCGCTTGCAGCTGTTGGCTCGGCAATTGATTCAAGCCCGCATGCCGGTCATTGTCGATGCGACCTTTCTAAAGCATGCCCAGCGCCGCCGGTTTGCCAGGCTGGCGACTGAACTCGGCGTGCCTTTTTTCATCGTTGCGATTGCGGCCGACCATGCCACGCTGCAGTCAAGAGTTGTCGCTCGATCGGCATCCGGCGTCGATCCATCCGAAGCCAACCTTGCGGTGCTGGCACATCAATTGGCTAATCATGATCCGCTGGATGATGATGAACAAAGACATTTGGTGTCGATCGACAGTCAGTTTGCAGCGGATCTGGAGGCGGTACACGACGCTTGTGCGCCGATCCTGGCCGATTTACACAATGCATGAAGGCTAACTTGTCCCGGCCCGCGCACAGTGCAGCTGCCGAAGCTGCGCGGTCGACAGGGATGCGCGACCGGCGCACGTGGCTAGCAGGGCACTGATGCCACATATGATAAAGGGCGCCGGCTTCGGTGCTTATCCTGAACCGCGATCCTCTTTGACCCAGCAGCCTTAATCCGTACCATCTTCAACGCCTGCCACCATTGACTGCTACTAAGATTCGATAATTCAACGAATATTGAATTAATTGGCGAGTTCGGTTATGATTCAGACATCATGAAAACCAAACAAGCGATCACGGCGCTGGCCGCACTGGCCCAGGATTCACGGCTGGCGGTATTCCGGCTGCTGGTGCAGGCCGGTCCGGCAGGGCTGGCTGCCAGCAAGATCGGCGAGGCGCTCGATATTGCGCCTTCGTCGCTGTCGTTCCATCTCAAGGAATTGAGCCATGCAGGCATGGTGACCCACACAAAAATTGGGCGCTCGCTGATCTATGCCGCCAATTTCAAGACGATGACCGGTCTGGTAAGTTTTTTGACTGACAACTGTTGCGGCGGCAATCCATGCACCCCGGTTAGCCAGCCCGCGCCGGCAAATCAGGACGCCACGGCATGAGCCTTGAACGACCTATCCTGCGTTGTTCGATGCCTGGCCGCCATACCCGGCCACCGGATGACAGCACACGCGCGAACCGATTTTTCACACTCACCTTGCACGCCTCTTATTCATGACCACTATTCACACCACCGCCGTCGCCGGCGGCGCCGCACCCGCGATCGGATTTTTCGAGCGTTATCTGACCGTCTGGGTCACGCTGTGCATCATCGCCGGCATCCTGCTGGGCCGGCTGTTTCCCGGCCTGTTCCAGGCCATTTCACAGATGGAGGTGGCGCGCGTCAATATACCGGTCGGGATCCTGATCTGGGTGATGATCATTCCAATGCTGATCAAGATCGACTTCGGCGCGCTGTCGCAGGTCAAGGGCCACTGGCGCGGCATCGGCGTAACCTTGTTCATCAACTGGCTGGTCAAGCCGTTTTCGATGGCGTTGCTTGGCTGGCTGTTCATCCGCCACCTGTTTGCCGACTGGTTGCCCGCGGATCAGCTCGACAGCTACATGGCTGGCTTGATCCTGCTGGCAGCAGCTCCCTGCACGGCAATGGTGTTCGTCTGGAGCCAGCTGTGCAAGGGCGACCCGTATTTCACCCTGTCGCAGGTGGCGCTCAACGACGCCATCATGATCGTGGCCTTTGCGCCGCTGGTGGCATTGCTGCTGGGCCTGGCCTCGATCACGATTCCCTGGAACACGCTGATTGTCTCGGTTGGCCTGTACATCATTGTTCCGGTGATTCTGGCCCAGCTGATTCGCCAGGCACTGCTGGCAAAAGGCCCGACAACCCTGGAGCGCACGGTGTTGCGGCTCGAGCCCTATGCTATTTCGGCGCTGCTGCTGATGCTGGTGCTGCTATTCGCCTTCCAGGGCGAAGCGATCACGACCCAGCCGCTGATCATCGCGCTGCTGGCGGTGCCGATCCTGATTCAGGTATTGTTCAATTCCGGTCTGGCATACTGGCTGAACCGCCAGCTGAAGGTGCCGCACTGCGTGGCCGGGCCATCCAGCCTGATCGGCGCCTCGAATTTTTTTGAACTGGCGGTGGCAACAGCCATCAGCCTGTTCGGGTTTCAATCCGGGGCGGCGCTGGCGACCGTGGTCGGGGTATTGATCGAGGTTCCGGTGATGCTGCTGGTGGTTGGCATCGTGAACCGTTCACAACAATGGTATGAAGCAAAGGTTTAAACACGCTATGGACGTCACCATCTATCACAATCCGCAATGCGGTACTTCCCGCAACACGCTGGCCCTGATTCGCAATGCCGGCGTCGAGCCGGAAGTGATCGAGTACGTCAGCCATCCGCCCGGCCGCGATACGCTCAAAGACATGATTGCCAGCGCCGGGCTGACGGTACGGCAGGCGCTGCGGGAAAAAGGCACGCCGTATGCCGAGCTTGGCCTGGACAACCCGGCACTGAGCGACGACCAGTTGCTCGACGCGATGCTCGCGCATCCGATCCTGATCAATCGGCCCTTTGTGACGACGCCCCATGGCGTGCGCCTGTGCCGGCCATCCGAACTGGTGCTGGAGATCTTGCCGTTGCCGCAACAGGGGCCATTTGCCAAGGAAGACGGCGAAGCCGTCATCGACGCCCAAGGTCAACCGGTGCGATCAGGCGGCAAGGCGTAACCCGATGGACCAGACGGAAGATCTGCCCAACGTCAGCTCTGCGCACCTGGCGCTGCCAAGCCGCACTCTGCTCGAGCCGGTCGCCTTGTCGTCGCATCCGCCGCGCATCCTGTTGCTGTACGGTTCATTGCGTGAAAAATCCTACAGCCGCCTGTTGACGCTGGAAGCCGAACGGCTGCTGCGCCACCTTGGCGCAGAAACGCGGGTATTCGATCCGCACGGCTTGCCGATGGTCGATAGTGTCTCGCCCGACCATCCGAAGGTGCAGGAACTGCGCGCATTGTCGATGTGGTCGGAAGGGCAGGTATGGTGCAGTCCGGAACGACACGGCGCCCTGACCGGCATCTTCAAGTCGCAAATTGACTGGCTGCCGCTGGAAATCGGCAGCCAGCGCCCGACCCAGGGACGCACGCTGGCAGTCATGCAGGTATCCGGTGGCAGCCAGTCGTTCAATGCGGTCAATGCATTGCGCATACTCGGGCGCTGGATGCGGATGGTGACCATTCCCAATCAGTCGTCGGTGGCCAAGGCTTACCAGGAATTCGATGACGATGGCCGCATGAAGCCTTCGGCCTTTTACGACCGCCTGGTCGACGTGATGGAAGAACTGGTCAAGTTCACGCTGCTGGTGCGCGACCGGTCCGATTATCTGACCAGCCGCTATAGCGAACGCAAGGAAGTGCAGCCGGCAGTAGCCAGTGCGCTTGCCGCTGCCGCCATGGTCCATGAAACGGCACAGCGGCAGGCACCTGATGTGGCGCAGGACACGGCGCTGGACGCGACGCCGGGCTCCGAGCTGGAATAGTATCTGGCTTGGCGCACGCGGCCCGGCTCGCAACAGGCATGCGCCGCATCCGGCGCATGCCGCTGGTTTCTGGTGTGCGCCGGCCCTTATACGGGTTCGCTCGCAGCGAACCCGTCCCGCTTATTTTCCAGAGCCGTAACTACCTGACGAAGAACCACTCGATCCAGACCCACCGGATGAAGCGCCGCCTGACGGCATGGCTCCGGAAGTCGTGCCGCCCGATGTGGTTGCACTATCCGAAGCTGCGCCGCCCGACGAAGTGGAACCCGAAGTCATGCTGCCGGATGTGGCGCTATCCGATCCAGTGCCGCCGGAAGACGAACTGCCAGGCATTGCACCGCTCGATGACGAACTGCCAGGCGCGGCGCTGCCGGACGATGAACTACCGGATGACGAGTCGCCGGAAGACGAGCTGCCGGCGGCAGCGGCACCCGAGCTGCTGGACTGTTCCTGGGATTGCTTCTTGGCTTGTGCCAATGAGGTGTCGCGTGCTGCCTTGGCTTCCTGGTTACATGCCTTTTTGGCGTCGCCGACCTGATCGTCGCACTGTTCCTTGGCGATCTTGTATTGAGATTCGGCTTTGGCTTTTTCAAGCTCGAAGCGATTCTTCGGGGTATCGCGTTCGGTTACTTTGGCTTGGGCTTCAGCAATGTGTTTTTGCGCATCGGCTTCGGCTTTGCAAATATCCTTGGCATTGGCCTTCATGCTATCGCATTGCTCCTTGGCAGCCTTGTATTGCTGGTCGATTTGCTGCTTCGGGGAAACCTGCCCGGAACTTGCTGCGCTGCTGGAGGATGACTGTTGAGCCTGACTACCTTGACCTGTCGAGCCGGCGCTGGTAGCAGATGATTGTGCATAAGCACCGGTGGCAAAGGTGAGTGCCAGCGATGTGGCAATAGCAGTGAGTTTTATATTCACGAGAATACTCCTTCCATAGATGAGGTGGAGCAGAAAGCAAGCAAGCTTTGCACCACCACCCGACATGATTTTCGCTCCAGAAAGCAAATCGCTGCAACGCGATAGCAACACCATAATCCTTAAGCAGAAATTGGGCATTTTCATCAGCATGTCAGTCAGGCTCGCTGTCGGTGGGCAGATGAAGCCCGGTTCAAATAATCAGCGCGGAGCAGGCAAACGTTTTTTGCAATCACGGCAACTGCCAGGCAATGAGTTTCTGGATTGAACCAATCCTGAAATCCATATAGTGACAATGCAGTTGGCAAAAATGAAAAGCTTACCGTCATCGGTAAAGATAACAAACCTGAGCAAACTCATCGCTCGATGCCTGATAAATACAAGGGACCCGGCCTGTCTATTCAACAATATGGCGGCATATCAATTGAAGCCTTAATAATTGAAACTCCAACATTAAAATTCATCTAATTAAATATCTTGAATGCACATTCAGGGAAGAAATCGATTTTTTTTAAGGAGAGCAAAATGGAATTACTATGGTTACTGGTAGTGGGATTGATTGCCGGCTGGCTTGCTAGCGTGCTGGTGGGCGGCGGTTTCGGCATTATCGGCGATATCGTGGTGGGTATCGTTGGCGCATTTCTGGGCGGCTATCTGTTCCAGGCGATGGGCATTTCAGCCGGTGGCGGCATGCTCGGCACCATTATCGTGGCGACCGTCGGCGCAATTGTCTTGTTGTTGATACTGCGACTGGTGCGTCGGGCGTTTTAACCCGGTTAATATCATGCCGTACCGAGGGGTGATGTGATCAGATCAAATGATCGCATCACCCTGAATAAGGCAAAAAAATCATTTCCGCCGGACTCGCTTCGATGCCCTGAATCAGTGTCTTGATCGCGGTTTTTATCAGCCTTTAGGATTAAAGCCGGGCGCAACAGCACCCCGCAGACATGCGCCAATCGCTGCCGGCATGGCAAACCGCGCTACCGGTTCGCTGCAGTAAGCTGTCAATGACTTACTTATCCGGCACGACCTTCCCATGCTCACCATGCGGCGCAGGCGAGGGTGGAGTCATTGCATCCCTGACTTGTTTTTCGAGCGGGTCGCCATGCTTCTTCAATCCTTCGGCAGCTGGCTGAGCGGCACGGTCTTTGTCTTGATCCTGGTTCATGATCCAGCCTCCATCATCATATGACTACTATTCAGGCAAAATCACATCCGGTTGGTTCACGTTTGCACCAGGCAAACAGTGATTTTTTTATGACGCAGACCTGCCGTGCGGCCTTACTGGGTGTGTGATGTATGGCAATTCATTCTTGCGGCGACACGGAGCACGTAATCGCCAACAATAAAGTCTGCCTGGAAAGCCGCAATTGCAACAGCATCGCGGCTTTTTTATTGTCTTATAGACACTTTGAATGAGGGCAGATAGACTACCTGAAGGTTCCGGCAGGCTGTCTGCCTTTCACGGAAATTTATCTGTCCGTATAACTCGACCAAAATATGAAGATCCAGACCCGGTGCGGCTTTTCAAGGGGCAGGCTTCCGTGCTTAGCGGCCGATGCCCGTGCATACCGGACGGATGCTGTCCGTATAATTCACAGTTAAACATCAAGATGCCTCAGCTTATCTGGACAGCTCCAATGAGGTACTACTCGCCAACAGACGAGGCGGCATTCTTTGGCTGGCTGAAATCAATTCCCGGTGTGGTTTCAGTCGAAGGCAAAGGTAGGGAGCTGGTTATTAGGCTGCGTTCAAGCCGTTTGTCAGCCTCAGCGTTGCGCGAATTCATCGCCTTGTATGCGCGATATGGCGGAAACATGAAGGAGCTGGGGCAGTTTGAAAGACCGTCAAATGCTTCTTGGTTCAGGTCGCCAGAGGCTTATTGGTTCAAGAAAGTATTTGGGAGTGCGCGTGATGTTTAACATGACGCTGCACACTGTCACCTGCGGCGCAGGTGAGCTCACACGTTAGCCCTGTATGACACATACCCGCATGCTGAAACGTATTGCTCTTCTGCTGGTTCTCAGCGCGCCTGCTTTGGCTTGGGCTTTCGTTAAGTACAGCCGAATTGTGGCTCCTACGTTCAATGGAGTTACCTGTGACGGCACTATTTGCGTTGAAGAACCTAACCGCTTTTCGGAAGCAAAAGAGTTGTATCGTCAGGCACTTGCACAAGTGTCTAAAAAATTGGTGACGCTCAACAAGCCCCCTCTGACCGTTTTCTGTTCTACACGCGCGTGTTATCAATCGTTCGGTGGGGGCATGGAAAGGGCTGCGACCATCTTTGATCTCGGCATCATCATTGCGCCCGAATCATGGGTGCCATACTTGGTGGAGCATGAATTCATTCACATGGCGCAGGCTCAGGAACTTGGGGCTATTCGCATGCACTTCATGCCGCTGTGGTTCATTGAGGGCATGCCATTCTTTATCAGTGAGCCACCAGATTACGATCTTCCGGACTACGCACGACCATTTGTAGCCAAGTACAGCGAATGGGAGCGCCGCATCGGTCGCGGGCAAGTATGGCGTGAGGCAAGTAAGCTATGACACGGCTAACACAACGCTCGACGCTGACACGCTACGCGTGCCTGTCAGCTCATGTTAGCCCTCAAGGGAACCGTATGCGAATTGGATTGGTTTATGAGTCTCAGTATGAGTCTTTGATAGACTTGCTGTGCGAGTTGCATACCTATTACAACGAAGGCTCTGTGGTATCTCGGGAGATCGTGCGCGAACACCTTCTCGAAAACCTATTAGGACCTAAGTCGCCCCATCGGTTGATAGTGGCTTCCGCAGACAACGGTAGCGTGATTGGCTTGGCAGCCATCACATTAGTCTACTCGCTCGTCGATTTTGCAACGGACAAACGCAAGCAATGCCAACTAAAAGAGCTTTATGTGAGTGCATCGGCGAGAAGCCAAGGGGTAGGAAAAGCGCTCATGTCATGGGTGGCTCGGTATGCGTATGAGAATGGTTGCCGCCGCATCGACTGGCCCGTTAAAGCATCGAACGCAAGGGGAATTTCCTTCTACGAAAGCTTCAATGCGGAGCGAGTTTTTGATAGGCTCGCCTACAGGCTTTCCGAACCAAACGTGTATAAACTCGCTTATGAAAGCTAACTCGATGTTCAACTCAGACACGCACCAGCAAACTTTCCGCTTCGCGACGTATGGTGCGCGCTGGTCAACGCGGCGTTAGACGACTTATGAAACAGCCATACCCGCCATTTCCTGCAATTGAGCAAGCTCTGTCAGACGTGCTTGATGCCATGAAAGTACGTGGCGTTCGCGTTCGTCATACAGAAGTCGTGACTACTTCAGAAGAATGGGATGAGACGCTTGGTATCTGGCTTTTCTTTGAGGATAACAGTGAGCTTGCGAAGTGCCGTATGGACGGTACAACAGTGGCGATTGAGACTTTGTTTAATGACCGCTTGGAAGCTGCGAAAAATCCATACTCCTTTTCAAAGCTACCGACGGTTGTATTTGAGTTTGATTCTCATGAAAACGTGCTGCGAAACTATCAAGGCAATTACTTTTTACGTTTACGGTAAGAGTTTGATGATTATGCTACTTGGGTCAGCGTCGTCTAACTTGTTAATCAACTGGGACGCTACGCGCCCGTTATCGCGGCGTTAAAACTTATGACTCCAAACGGCAGTTATATTGGAACCGCAGCATTTTTTTCTTTCGCGTTGGCAGCACTCATTGGCTATCCGTCAGCTGCTATTTTTAATGGCAACGTATGGTTCGGAATGACGCTCGGCATAAGCCTAGTTTTAACAGTTTATAGTGGGATGCCAAAGGCTCAAATATTACTGAAGTTCAATTGGCTGGTTATCCCAGTTGTTTGTATTGCATTTTTAGTCATCTGCTGGCTAATCAACCCAAGCGGGGTTCAAGAAAATGCAAAAAAGATCGTTTTTCTATCTTTTTTTACTTTATGGGCTCCATTTTGGTTGCCCGTTATTGGTTTTTTTCTTCACGTTGCTTCGTGTGCAAGGGTTTCAGATGACTAATTTTGCGTTTTCATGCGATGTGTTTTAACTCATTGTTCAACTCAGACACGCAATATAAAACTTGCCGCTTCGCGGCGCATATTGCGAGCTGGTCAACGCGGCGTTATGTGTCATTACTATGATCGAGAAGCACGACGCTATTTGGGTAGACTTTGATGACGATGACGCCGCAAAAGTCGTCAGTGAAATCTATTCTCCCGAACTGGATAAGCTGTTCATTGTGTACGAGCGTAAGGATGGTAGATATATGCCGTTCTCATATGTAAAACAGCCCTCGCATCAATGGTCCATGCCGCTTTGGAACAAGGAAAATACCAAAGTGCTTATGGGTTCATTAGAGGACGCAAAAAAATATTTGGAGAGCTACGGTGCAAACACATAACACGTCGCTGGACGCTGTCAGGCAAGCGTGCCGGTCAGCTCAGCATTAAAACTGCGTTTTCCAGAACCCCCGCCATTGATTGTCTTTCAATAGTCGCCTTACAAAATTTTCCGTCTATAAAATAATTGTAATTCATATAACTAGATTTAGTTAAAAATGGTGTCGTACAAACCGTGATTTCATGGGCATTTTTTCACCCAAAATTTTCCGGCCTGCATTTTTTAATTCTAATTAACTAATCTCATTTAGCAACCATTCTCATGCGCAGAATTGCATAAAAGACACGATAGCTCTACACTGGTCTAGTTCAGGCTGTCTGCCTTCACGGATTTTATCTGTCCAATCACACGGCTATTTTTGCATATCGAGATTTGGCGCAGCTTTGCGCACGCAGTCATCAGAGCGAGAACAATGAATGCTGATTAAAACATTTTCCCCGCCCGCTGGACTGCAGTCAGTTTTCTTGGATGGAATGGTTTTGCAATTTGATTGCGGGCGATATTTTATGCCGGTGCGAGCAACCTCGGTGCTTCTCGTTCATATTTCGGGCTCAACCAAATTAATCCAACAAGACGGTACCTGCATGTACTATCCTCGGCTGAGTTTGATTGGTCCACGTTTGGCACCGAGTGAATTGATTTCAGAACCCGGAACGCTGGCGCTCGCTTTGCCTTTTCGGATCGGCTTAATTTTGCCGACCATAGGAATATCTCCTGCCGAAATCATCGATCAACATATGGAGTTGGCTGCCGTGCTTGGGCACCAGGCCGTGTCCGACATCACCCAGTGTATCGACGCCGATACGGATATCCCGCGAATCATCTGCGAGTTCCAAAGCATCCTGGTTGCGGCGATCCGATGTAGCGGAATGGATCGAATCCGCCAGGCGTATCAAGACGTATCTTACAAACTATTTTTGCCCCTGACTGACTTCGCACTTTTTGTCGGAGTCGGGGAGCGGCAGCTCGAACGTCGTGTTCGCCACCAGGTGGGAATGTCACTGCGCTGCTTTCGACGTATTGTGCGGTTTGTCTTAACGCTTGAAAAGCTATTCAAAGACACAGCATTACATGGAGACTTGACTGGCATCGCGCATGAATCTGGTTATTACGACCAGCCGCATATGCACCGTGAATTCATTGAGTGGTGCGGAATGTCGCCGATTCAGCTTGTCAAAAAAATGGAGGGCAAGGACCCTGCCTACTGGTTTTATCAAATGACAGCAGACCAATATCGCCGGATCTGCGTTTCACTTGACTAAAGGTGAGCGAGAATGTCGTGTCGGTACAAGTATTGTGCGATCTTCATTCCTATAATGCACTCGACATGGTTCATTTTGCATATCCAATATCGGCTTGAATAAATGAAGATACTGATTACAGCATTCGGCTCCCACGGCGACGTACTTCCTTTTATTGCAATTGGCAGGGAGTTGCAGCGGCGTGGCCATTACGTCAAGCTTTATTCGACGGGTTATTTTGAACGGTATGCGGCAGAAGCTGGGTTGCCATTCCAGGCAGTTGCCTCTGCCGACGCATACGATCGGCTAATTCGTCATCCCGATATTGAAAATACGTTGAAGGGATTCCGGTTGTTTGGTCAGGCATTCGCAGAAATACTGCCGGTATCGTATCGGGCGCTGGAAGCCGACCTCGAGCCAGGCAACACGATTCTGGTTGGATCGCTGCTAGCATTCTCTGTGCGATCGATCCAGGAAAAATACGGTATCCCGGCCACCATTGTGCATTTACACTCGACGATTTTTCGCTCGCGCTATAAACAGGCACGTGCTACGCCGCTGCCTCCTCCCGACAAGGCGCCGGCATGGGTTAGGCGCCTGGTTTATTATGCGCTCGACACCTTTTTCTTTGATCCGAATTTGGGAAATGCGGTAAACCAGCACAGAAAAGAAGTTGGTCTTCCACCGGTCAAGAGGCTCTTCGATCAATGGCTTCATGCTGCGGATGCGTTAGTCGGCTTGTTCCCGCCTTGGTTTACCCAGCCGCAGGAAGACTGGCCAGCCAATCTTTGCATGACGGGATTCCCGTTGTATGACCATCGGCAGGGGCAAGGTCTGCCGAGCGCGGTGCAAGCTTTTCTTGATGCCGGGCCACCGCCGATTGCATTTACCGCAGGAACTGCCACGGCCAACGTGAAAGATTTTTTTGCGACTTCCATTCAAGCCTGTGAACGCATCGGTCGTCGCGCAATTTTGCTGACGAAGTTTTCAGATCAGCTTCCTTCGCCGCTGCCAGATCACGTCGCCCACTTTGATTATGTACCGTTCAGTTTACTATTGCCGAGGTTAGCCGCATTTGTGCATCACGGCGGCATTGGCTCTACCAGCCAGGCAATGTATGCAGGCGTGCCGCAACTGATTCGACCATTCGCCTACGATCAGTTCGACAATGCAAGCAATGTAAAGCGCCTTGGCATAGGGGATGAATTGCTGCCGTTTCGCTATCGGCCACGCTTATTGGCCAAAAAGCTCGATCAGTTGCTGCGCGATGAATCAGTCAAAACAAATTGCCGAATCATGGCTAGACGACTGACTGGTACCGAAGCGATCGAGCAAACAGCTGACATTATCCTCGGCACCGCCAAACATATGTCACCGATACCAGCCACTAGTGGTCGACACCTCGGAAATGGCAAGCAAGCACCATTAATCAGTAGCGGTGATGAAAGACTTATGGCGTCTGGTCATCATTAAAAAGCAATCACTCGCCCAAACCGGCAGCAATCCACCGTCGAGGATGAGCAGCCTGACAATTCATCTACGCCAAAGCCGCCTCGAGGCTCGGCTAATGCGTTAGCCGCCTCTCACAGAGCAAGGAAAATCAATGCAGACTTACTTCTTAGCAGCCGCCATTCTGAGTGTTCTCACCGGACTCGCCCACTCTGTTATAGGTGAAATCCTGATCTTTCGGCACCTGCGTCAAGGGACGTTGGTTCCAGCCCTGGGCGCACCGCCGCTCCGGGAGCGTAATATTCGAATCCTGTGGGCAACGTGGCACTTGGCGACGGTTTTTGGCTGGGCCTTCGCAGCAGTGCTTTTCCAACTGGCATTGTCGCCGCAGACACCGCTTCTGAGGTTGTTCATCGGTGCTGTGATCGCTGCGAACGTATGCGGCTCGCTTCTGGTGCTGGTCGGCACCAGGGGGCGCCATCCGGGCTGGATCGCCTTGGCGATCGTCGCAGGCCTGGTGTGGGCAGCTGCAGGTGCCGCCTAACAATTCGTTCATAACGCCGACTGGCTTTATTGTTTGTGTTCACACGGTTCAGGTGGGCGCAGATCAGCTCGCAGCGCCAACGGCGACAAAACCTGTCTTTCGGACGCCTGAACGGCTACACTCTGGCTATTTTCCGTTTCTTCTTTTCCGTTTTCAGGTATCCCGATGAGTTTCGCCTCCCTAGGCTTGATTGATGCGCTGCTGAGCGCGCTCGACACGCTCGACTACAAAACGCCGACACCGGTACAGACGCAAGCCATTCCAGCAGTGCTGGCAGGGCGGGACGTGATGGCGGCGGCCCAGACCGGCACTGGCAAAACCGCCGGCTTCGCGCTGCCGCTGTTGCAGCGGCTGACCATGGAAGGACCGCAAGTGGCCAGCAATTCAGTGCGGGTGCTGGTACTGGTGCCGACCCGGGAGCTGGCCGAACAGGTGCATGAAAGCTTTCAGGAATATGGCCGGAACCTGCCGCTGCGCATGCATGTCGCGTATGGCGGCGTGAGCATCAATCCGCAAATGATGAAGCTGCGAAAGGGGCTTGACGTGCTGGTGGCAACACCGGGGCGCCTGCTTGACCTGTACCGGCAAAACGCGGTCAAGTTCACCCAGTTGCAAACCCTGGTGCTGGATGAAGCCGACCGCATGCTCGACCTTGGCTTTTCGCGCGAACTGGACGCGGTGTTCGTCGCGCTGCCGAAACAGCGGCAGACGCTGCTGTTTTCCGCGACTTTTTCCGATCCGATCCGTGCCATGGCGGCGCTGCTGCTGAAAGACCCGCTCAGTATTGAAGTCAGCCCACGCAATACCACTGTCAAGAGCATCAAGCAGTGGGTGGTGCCAGTCGATAAGAAGCGCAAGGCGGAATTGTTTGTCTATCTGTTGCAGAAAAAGCGCTGGGGGCAGGTGCTGGTTTTCGTCAAGACGCGCAAGGGCGTGGAACAGCTGGTCGGCACGCTGCAGGAGCAGGGCATCAGCGCGGACTCGATCCACGGCGACAAGCCGCAGCCGGCCCGCCTGCGCGCATTGGAACGGTTCAAGGCAGGCGAGGTACAGATTCTGGTGGCAACCGATGTCGCCGCGCGCGGGCTGGATATCGACGATTTGCCGCAGGTGGTCAATTTTGACCTGCCGATCGTGGCTGAAGACTATATTCACCGGATTGGCCGCACCGGCCGCGCCGGCGCCACCGGCCAGGCTATCTCACTGGTGTGCGCCGACGAGGTGCAGCTGCTGTCTGCGATCGAGACACTGACCCGGCAAATGTTGCCGCGCGTGGAAGAAGCGGACTTCGAGCCGGAACATCGGGTGCCGCTGACCGATCCGAACGGCCAGGTGCTGAAAAAGCCAAAAAAACCCAAGAAAAAGCCCTGGACCATCAAGGCCGGCGCCTCCAAATAGGCCGCAGCCGGTCAGCTCGCGGCGATGCCGGCGTTATCCATAGGCCACGCCAAATAGGCGCTTGAACTGGGCACGGACTGCGCCGTAGCATTCGCAGGCGGCCGTCTCCAGTCCGTCACGATTCAAGATCTTCATGTTCCCGCGGCTATACTCGATCAAGCCGGCCTTTTGAAATCCCCCGGCCACGATGCTGACGCTCGGGCGCTGCACCCCCAACATATTGGCGAGAAATTCCTGGGTCAGGTGAAATTCGTGTCCCTGTACCCGGTCATGGGTGATCAATAACCAGCGAGCGAAGCGTGCTTCGATCGCATGGATCCGGTTGCAGGCGACAGACTGGGAAACCTGGGACAGATAACCTTGAAAATAGCATTCCGTCACATGGCGCAGCGGCGTTTGACCCACTGTCGCATTCTGGAAATCGGATGTTTTCATGCGGATGTTATTGCCGGCGATCTGGCATACCGAACTTTCGGTAGCGAGCGTGGCACCGACCAGTAATTCGACACCGGTAAATCCTTCGTTACCCACGGTGCCGACTTCGACTGCGGCGCCATCAGCCATAAAAATCAGCGATGAAATACCCGAGGTGCAAGGGAAATAGACATACGGGATCGGCTGATTGCGTTCGTAGATCACGTCTTTTGCGTTGGTATGCACTTTTTCAAGCCGTGGCAACAGGGTTTGCAAATACTCGTCTGAGAGTTTAGCCAATAAAAAATTAGGGCACAGGCGCAATTCACTCAAGGTGATAGGCATGGCGTTTCCTTCAAAACGGTCGGGCGTTACGAGGAAACAAACGATGTCAACAGTCGGGAACTGTTGTTAGCCGTCGATTTCGACCTGAAAGCGGTCTTTAGAGAGGGGGAGGCAGTGGAGTCGGCTGTCCGCTGGCGGGATCTGAAAAGGCAGTAAAAAGTTGCTGGCATAAACCAGCATCAGTGCTCTTCTATGTATAAGTCGGACATTCATTCCGGGTTTAAGTTCGATATTAACATAGCAAACACATATAAGCAGATGGGGCGCCGCTGCAAACCAGGTTTGCTGTGACAGCAATGAATGGCATGGCTGGAACAAATTGATGCATTCTGCTGCCCAATAACATCGCATCCAGCAAGCAAGCCTGGTTGCCAGCCCTTGCCGGCCAGCAGCCTGAAGCATGCTGCAACCTTAAATGCAGGCACTCATTTTTAAAAGCCATTGCAACCAGACAGGTCCATCCGACAAGCCGATGCTCCGACCCTCCGTGCATTTTTTGTGAGTCTTTATGTCTGTAATTTTCCCGCAGTCGCCGTATATTCCCGCCATCAGGCAAGATAGTTTGCCGGTCTGCGAATGGGTAATGCCGGCACCTGCCATGCGGCGTGATTACCTGAATGCCTGTCAGGCGCTGCCATCAGGCATGCCGGATTGCGTGGATATCAGTATCGTGCATGTCGAAGATGGTATCGAACGGTGTACCGCAGTCATTTACGGTCGCCGTGCGTATCTGATTCATTATGCGTTCAAGCCGCATGATGTCTGATGAGTTGTCGGGCGAACGGACTGATGAAGTGGAAACGACCGGAACCGGATGACATCATTGGCGAATACAGCGCGGAAATTGCTATTTGCCACTGTTTCGGATTCAAGAAGATGAAAATCGGGACAGGAGTCATCTGCCTGCCAGGGCTTGCCGCCAATAGGCGGGATGCAACTTCAGCCGTCTGCGCCGGTCCGTCCCTTTAATCGTGCTGCTCCTGTCACGGCGACTGTCAATTCCAAAGGATCCAATATGGCGCAACGCCCCGGCATCTTCCCGACCTTCTTTCTCTCTGGATTCGAATGTTCGACATTTCTCTGGAAAGACCGGCAGCGGCGCAATTTGATTGTTGAAACACAGCACGATCTGCATGCTCGCGAAGATTACCGGATCTTGCATGATCTTGGCATTGCGGTAGCGCGTGAAGGAATTGCCTGGCCGCTGGTGGACCAGCATGGCATAACCGATTTTACCTCGCTCGATCCAGTCATCCTGGCAATGAACGAAGCCAAGGTCATACCGGTATGGGATTTGTGCCATTACGGTTATCCCGATGACCTGGATCCGTTTTCCGATGCATTTTGCGCGCGCTTCGCTGACTATTGCCGGGCTGCAGCAGCGTACGTGCTCCCCCGGGTGCGCGGCCCGCACTTTTTTACGCCTATCAACGAGATCACCTTTTTCTCATTTTGCGGTGGCGAGTGGGGCTGGGTGGCGCCATATTGCAATACGCGCGCAGACCGCGAGCGCCTCCGCCTGGCGTTGTGTCGTGCCGCCATCGCCGGCGTCAAGGCAATCCGTGAAATCGATCCCGATGCACGCATGGTGCATGTCGACCCGCTGGTGCAGGTGGTCGCACCGCGCGACCGCCCGGACCAGATCGAAGCCGCCCGCCATGAAACCCGGGTCGATACCTTCCTGGCCTGGGATATCCTGTACGGCATGGCGCATCCGGAACTGGGCGGCGCGCCAGACATTCTCGATATTGTCGGCGTCAATAATTATTCATTCGGGCAGATGGAATACCGCGAGAGCGGACCGCACGCCGCGCTCGAGCCGAACGACGACAGGATTGAACCGTTGTGCGAATTGCTGGCCACCGTCTGGCAGCGCTATCAGCGGCCGATGATCATCGGCGAGACCAGCGGCATGGGAAAGGGGCGCGCCTCCTGGCTCAAGGATGTGATGGAAGAATCGCTGGCTGCCGTCAACCGCGGCATGGACCTGCAGGGGATCTGTCTGTTTCCGGCCGCCGACATGCCCGACTGGCATACCGGAGAATGGCTGCACAATGGCTTGTGCGACCTGGTGGCGGATGGCACCAACCTGCAACGGGTACCCGACCCGGAATACATCGACGAATTGCGCCGCTGGCAAAAGGAGTTAAATCGCGTCACCATCCTCGATGAAGACCCGTTCAGCGATCCGGTCGAATTGCAGGATGTGGTCGATGCCGCCAAACGGCTGCAAAAGGTCCCTGATCGGAACTGGTGTTGATGACGCGATAAGGTGGATGCCTGGTCCTATGCTTTGCAGGCATAGGATTTTTCTCAGCCTGACTGCCAGCCTGCCACATCGGTAACGCTTGTTTGGTCGCGCGTTCCCGATGTGGCGCAAACTTGCGCGGCTCCTGAAGGATCTTCGTTTTTCAGGCGGCGTGCGCGGCGGTTGCGGTTGGCTCGACTGCAGGCGGTTGCGCAAGAGGTCGGCGGGTCGGGATGGCGGCCACTGCCTGATCGATCGCCGACAGTACCTGCATTGGTTCGGAATGTTGAATCATGTGACCGGTTTCAGGCACAAGCAACAATTCGCTATGAGGTATGTCCCGATGCAGGCGTTCCGAGTGCAGCCTTGGCAGGGCCTGCAAATCGCCGGCTCCGGCCATGATAATGACCGGCATGCGCAATTCCTGGTAACGCGACTTCAATTTGTATGCCGAGGGAATCATCATTGCACCTTCTGCGCTGCTGGCACGGATCTGGGAGGGACGCAGCCCCATCCAGATCGGATAATCCTTTTTGAAGCGCGCAGTGGTCTTGGCCGGACTGAACAGCTTGCGCACCATGGCCGGCCACATCATGCGGCCGATCAGCGGCGCAATTGTATAGCGCAGCAGGTCTCCGACAATCGGGATTGCGGGCGGGGATGACAAGGGCGCGTCCAGGCGTGGCGTCGGATAGTAATATCCCGACAGCAGCAGCATGCTCTGTACATCGTTTGGATATTCCAGGGCCAGGGCAGTCGCGACCATCGTTCCCCAGGAGTGGCCGACCACGGTGGCCTGGTTGACGCCGATTTTCTGCAGTGCCTGGTGAAATAGTTTGGCTTGCGCAACCGGGCCCCAGATCGTGCTGCGGGGGCGATCACTATAGCCGTAGCCGGGCCGGTCAAAAACAATCACGCGGTATTTTTGCGAAGCGAGGTCCAAAATACCGCTCAGATCGATTTCCTGCGCCATTGCACCATTGCCATGAAAAATCACTACCGGCTGACCCTGTCCGCGTTCGAGATAATGCAAGCGCACGCCATCAACCTCGATGAATTTGCCGGTCGGCGGATTGTCTTTTTCAACTTGCCGGGTCCGGTACTGGACAAACGCCGCCATCGCACCCAATGCAATGCCGGCACCGATTAATAGCGGTGCGTGGCGTTCAATCGCCGAAGCGTCTGCACGGGCGTGCGAGCATGCCTGATTGCTGCGATAGCGCAATGAATTACTCATCAAGTTATTCCTTTTTAAATGGTAAATGAAGTCGGTTCCTCGCATTGGTCACGCAATTCGTTATGGTTCGCGCTGACCCTGCGGGTTTGGTTGTAGGTTGCACACAGGCTGCAAGCATGGCTGCAGGTAGGGGCGATACTGAATTTGTATCGAGGACTACAGTGTTATTTGTGATGCATTGCACAATGGTTAGTTCCGGTGTTTTTTTATTTCCCTTCAGGCATTAGCGGCTGTCTTGTCTTGTTTTTCGGCAGTGATTCGCTGCGATGGGAGCAAGAATTGCCTGGCGATGGCATGCGCGCAATGATGGTTCGGCATGACGGTGGCAATCGCAGTCGATCCGCGCGCGGCGATTAATTGATCGGATACTGTCAAAGCCCAATCACTATCGCCGGCTTGCCGCTATCATCTGTCTGGCATCGTTGCCAGCAACTGGTCATTATTGGATATCTACTCATGCAGCATGAATTGCCGCCTTGCGCCAAGGCACCCAAAAAAACTCCGCCCTATATCCTGAAATCATCCGAGGTTGACGGCAAAGGCCTGTTTGCAAGGCGCAAGATTGCACCTGGTGAATGCATTATCGAGTACCGCGGCGAACGGATTGACTGGGAAGAGGCGCAGTGCCGCGCCGAAGCGGCAGGCGGGCCAATCAACCATACTTTCTTCTTCAGTCTGGCGGATGGACGCGTGATCGATGGCGCCAGCCAGGGCTGCGAGGCGCGCTTTATCAACCATTCCTGCGAGCCGAATTGTGAACCGCTCGAACATGAAGATGGCCGCGTTTATATTTATTCGCTGATGGAAATTGAACGCGGCGAAGAACTGACCTATTACTATGCCTTGATTTTTGAAGGGAGGCATACTGCTGCCATCAAGCGTGCTTTTCCATGCCACTGTGGTTCACCCAACTGTGCCGGCACCATGCTGGCGCCCAAGCGCAGGAATAAGTCCCTGAAGTAAGCGAATGCGTTGGCGGAAACCGTACCCATGATCCTGGCAAGGTGGTAATCAGACTTGCAAGCGGCACCAAAGGCTTTGGAAGCTACTCTTGTAATCCTTGTCCCGCGTCAATCACCATACCGCGCCAGTACTCGTAGACTGTCTTGAACGCCCGAGTGAAATATGCAATGCTTGAATCCATGATCTTTTAGTCTCCATTCGTTCTGTAGGCCAATGCACTGCGTAACCGCAGCGTGGCAACGGTACAGAGGATCGAAATCATGAGTATCAGAAACCTCGATTGCCTGTTCGCGCCGCGCTCGGTGGCCGTGATCGGCGCGTCCGAGCGCCCGGCCAGTGTCGGCGCGACTGTGTTGCGCAATCTGTCGGAAGGACATTTCAAGGGAACGATCTTCCCCGTCAACCCGAAATACCGCATCCTTGCCGGATGCAAGACGTATGCGAGGGTAGGCGATTTGCCGGCGGTGCCGGACCTGGCCGTGATCTGCACGCCGCCGGCGACCATACCCGGCTTGATCGAGGACCTGGGTGCATGTGGCACCAGGGCTGCAATCGTGTTGACGGCCGGGCTGGGCGCTCAGGTCGATCGGCATGGGATCAGTCTGAAGCAGGCGATGCTGGCGGCGGCCAAGCCCCATCTGTTGCGCATCCTCGGCCCCAACTGCGTGGGCTTGCTGGTACCCGAGATCGGCCTCAACGCCAGCTTCGCCCATATCAGCGCCTTGCCCGGCAGGCTGGCATTCGTGTCGCAATCGGGTGCACTGGTGACGGGCGTGCTGGACTGGGCCAGGTCGCGCGCAATCGGTTTTTCCAAATTCATCTCCATCGGCGACAGCGCGGATATCGATTTCGGCGATCTGCTGGATTACCTGGCAGGCGATGCCCACACGCATGCGATCCTGCTCTACATCGAGGATATCCAGCAAGCCCGCAAATTCATGTCGGCGGCACGGGCCGCAGCCCGCAGCAAGCCGGTGCTGGTAGTCAAAGCAGGCCGTGCACCGGAAGGCGCGCGGGCGGCAGCGTCGCACACCGGTGCGCTGGCCGGTGCCGACCATGTCTATGATGCGGCGATCCGGCGCGCAGGCATGCTGCGCGTATTGTCGACCGAAGACTTGTTTGACGCGGTCGAGACGCTGGCCCGGGCCAGGCCGATGGTCGGCGAGCGCTTGATGATTCTCACCAATGGTGGCGGACCCGGCGTGATGGCAACCGATGCGCTGATCGAAAGTCACGGCAAGCTGGCCAGCCTGTCGCAACCGACGCTGGATCGGCTCAATGCGATCCTGCCATCGACCTGGTCGCATGGCAATCCGGTCGATATCATCGGCGATGCACCGGCCGAGCGCTATGTGCAGGCAATGGAGGTGTTGCTGGACGACCCGCAATGCGACGCGGTCCTGTTCATCCATGCGCCAACCGCGATCGTCTCCAGCAGCGAGATTGCGCGCCAGGTGGCGCCGCTGGCACAGAAAACCGGGCGCAACATCGTCGCCTGCTGGCTGGGCGCGGAAGGTGTTGCCCAGGCGCGGCAACTGTTTTCCGATGCCGGGATCCCGACTTACGCGACGCCGGAAGATGCGGTGCACGGTTTCATGCAGATCGTCCGCTATCGGCGCAACCAGGAACTGCTGATGGAGGTGCCCCCATCACTGGCGCAGGATTTCATGCCGGACCGCGCCGGTGCCCAGGCCGTGGTGGATGCGGCGCTGGCAGCCGGCAGATCCATGCTGTCGGAGCCGGAGGCAAAAAAAATCCTCGGCGCCTACGGCATCCCGGTGGTCGACACCCGGATTGCCGGCACAGTTGAAGAGGCCGGGCAGGCGGCGCTGCAGATCGGCTTTCCGGTTGCGCTGAAGATCCTGTCGCCGGATATCAGCCACAAGTCGGATGTCGGCGGCGTCGTGCTGGACATCGAGTCGGCCGATGCAGTCACAATGGCGGCGCAGGCGATGCAGAGGCGCATGCAGGACCTCAAGCCCGACGCCAGGCTGCAGGGATTTGCGGTGCAGGCGATGGCACGCCGGCCTGACGCCCATGAATTAATCATCGGGATCACCACCGACCCGGTATTCGGCCCGGTGATCCTGTTCGGGCAGGGCGGGATTGCAGTCGAAGTCATGAATGACCATGCCGTCGGCCTGCCGCCGCTGAACATGGTACTGGCGCGCGACCTGATCTCGCGCACCCGGGTGGCCAGACTGCTGGCCGGCTATCGCAACCGTCCGGCAGCCGATCTTGACGCGGTGTGCCGCACCCTGATCCAGGTGTCGCAGCTAGCGGCCGATCTGCCGGCACTGGCTGAACTCGATATCAATCCGTTGCTGGCCGATAGCCGCGGCGTGATCGCGCTGGATGCCAGAATCCGGGTTGCAGCGCCGTCGCCGCTTGCTGCCGGCGTCGACCGGTTGGCCATCCGCCCCTATCCGCAGGAATGGGAAAAAACCATTAGCTGGCAAGGCAAGCCGTTATTGCTGCGCCCGGTCAAGCCGGAAGACGGTGCCGCGCATATCGCTTTCTTTAACGCGCTGGATCCGGAAGACGTCCGCTACCGCATGTTCATCCGCACCCGCCAGTTGCAACCGGCGCAGCTGGCTCGACTGACGCAGATCGACTATGACCGCGAAATGGCGTTCATCGCGACCCGGATGAGGGAAGACGGACAACCTGAAACGCTGGGGGTGGCACGTGCGATCGCCGACCCGGATAACATTTCAGCGGAATTCGCGGTCATCGTGCGCTCCGATCTCAAGGGGCAGGGCTTAGGCCAGATCCTGATGCGTTACCTGATCGACTATTGCCGTAGCCGCGGTACCCGGCAACTGGTTGGAGAATGCTTGCGCGGTAATTCACGTATTCTGCAATTGGCGCTCAAACTGGGGTTCGAGATCGATTCCATCAGCCAGGCAGACACCAGCTTCATGCGGCTCGACCTGCTTGGTCACAAATGAGTTGCACGACTGAATTGACTCCAATCTGAAAATCCCTCTGGATTCTGGACCGCCAGTCCCCATCTACCTGACTGAAATGGCGGCCCGGCTGACTGACGGCAGATACGATGTGATTGACAGGTGGTGATATCGCTGGTGATTGGCACGCCGGTTTGACTTGTCTGGTATGTTGAGAGGGCAATATGACGGAAAACCGTGAAGTCATCGTAAGCGGACATGGCATCTGGGTCCGTGGCTTGTTCATGCTGCTGATGGGCATGCTGATTCAAGTGGCTGGCACCGTGCTGTGCGTGGTTGCGGTCATTCAGTTTATCCTGGTGCTGGTCAACAAGACGCCGAATCCGCACTTGCTGGCGTTTGGACGCAGCCTCGGGCGCTATATGCAGCAAATCGTCTATTTTCTGACGTTTACTACTGAAGAGATACCATTTCCATTCAGTGAATGGCCATCTGCCAGCTAGTGATCTGACAGCTGGTGATGACACCACCGGCTTCTTACTCGAGTGGGCTGGCAAATTGTGAGACGAGGGCGTCGTCACGCCGTCCTGCGTTGCCGGCAAACGCTTGCAGCGCGCCGCAGCTATAGCTATTAGCCAGCGACAGCAACTATCCCGGAGCAGCAACTTTCCGGCATCGACTCGAACTGGAACTGCCCCGATCTTCCCCGGGCTTGACGTCCGACCGCCGTCGCTACGCCGGCAGGCAATCGATCTTTTTACCGGCTAACCGGCCCGCCCTTACATCGCTGCAATTGTCGATTATCGCAATCAGTGCTGCGAACCGGAATGGTTGGGCCCGCTCTAATTACCGTAAAAGCTGCTCCGTTCGGGATCAGATATTGCTGCGAGGATTCATCACGGTGCCTGTTGCGGTGGTGGCGCGCCCATGCAAGGCGGATCGACTCGTATGTTCGACTGGATAGTGACAGTAAAAAAATGAGGGTCGGAAATATAATGCAGAATAAAAGTAATGGCATGGACCCGGTAACAGACCAGACGATCCTCGCGCGGCTGTTGCCGAAACGAACCATCGCGCTGGTCCTGGCCGGCGGACGCGGTTCGCGCCTGCAGGACTTGACTGACCGGCGCGCCAAGCCGGCCGTATATTTTGGCGGCAAATTCCGCATCATCGATTTTGCGCTCTCGAACTGCATCAATTCCGGTATCCGGCGCATTGGCGTGCTGACCCAGTACAAGTCGCATTCGCTGTTGCGCCATTTGCAGCGCGGCTGGAATTTTCTGCGCGGCGAAGCCGATGAATTCATCGATCTGTTGCCGGCCCAGCAGCGCGTCAATGAAGCTTACTGGTACCGCGGCACCGCGGACGCGGTGTACCAGAATATCGACATATTGCGCTCCTACAATCCGGAATACATCGTCGTGCTCGCCGGCGACCATATCTACAAGATGGATTATTCGCTGATGCTGCTCGACCATGTGGAAAACGGCAAAGGCTGCACCGTCGGCTGCATCGAAGTGCCGCGCAGCGAAGCATCGGCGCTGGGCGTGATGGCCATCGATGATCAGCGCCGCATCACCGAGTTCCTGGAAAAACCAGCCGACCCGCCCGGCATGCCCGGCAAGCCTGATTCCTCGCTCGGCAGCATGGGCATCTATGTGTTCGATGCCGATTACTTGTACCAGCTGCTCGACGAGGAAATGGGCGCCGAGCGCTCCGAACATGACTTCGGCAAGAACATTATCCCGCGCGTGGTGGCCGAAGGCCGGGCACTGGCCCACCCGTTGAACCTGTCGAGCGTGCCGTATGCGAGCCGCGACAAGCCGTACTGGCGCGATGTCGGCACGGTGGACGCGTTCTGGTCCGCCAACCTGGACCTGGCGTCGGCCTTGCCCGAATTGAATCTGTATGACCGCGACTGGCCGATCTGGACCTATCAGGAACAGCTGCCGCCGGCGAAATTCGTCCCCGATAATAGCGGCCGGCATGGCGAAACCGCCAATGTCCTGATCTCCGGCGGCTGCATCGTCTCCGGCTCTGATATCACCGAGGCAGTACTGTTTTCCAATGTACGGGTTCATTCCTATTGCAAGATCGCCCAGGCGGTCATCTTGCCGCGCACTGAAATCCGGCGCGGCTGCCGGCTAACCAAGGTCGTGATCGACCGCGGCTGCATGATTCCGGAAGGGATGGTGATCGGTGAAGATGCCGAACTCGACGCACAGCGCTTTTACCGCACCGATAACGGCGTGGTGCTGGTCACCAGCGAGATGCTGGCCAGACTATGAACGCAATGCTGCAACTTCAGCACCGGCTATCGCACCGGATGCATTCGGCCCGGCCGTGCATTGAGCCGAATCGGACCTGATGATGCGCGTACTGCATGTCTGCGCCGAGATTTATCCGTTCCTTAAAACCGGCGGCCTGGCCGACGTTGCCGCCGGCATTCCGCCCGCGCTGGCGCGGCTCGGCTGCGACAACCGGATGCTGGTGCCCGGCTTTCCCGCCTTTATCGATCAACTTGCCAATCGTGAGCTGCTCGCCGAATTGCCGGCACGCTTTCATGCCGCTTCGATTCGCCTCTATCTGGGAAAATTGGGCGGCATCGATGCCTATGTGATCGACGCTCCCGGCCTGTATGACCGGCCCGGCAATCCTTATGCCGATCGCGACAATCAGCCATATTGGGACAATTACCGGCGCTTTGCGCTGTTGGGCTGGATCGCCGCACGGCTGGCCGAACGACTGGACCGGCACTGGACGCCTCAAGTGGTGCATGGCCATGATTGGCATGCTGGTCTGGCGCCGGCCTATCTCGCAGCCGCTGCGCGGGTTGCGAATCAGCGCTCTGCCGGCAGCATCTTCACGGTCCACAATCTGGCGTACCAGGGCTGCTTCGATGCCGGCGTCATGGGCGAACTGGATTTGCCGGGCGACTTCTTCAATATGTACGGACTTGAATTCTATGGCCAGGTGTCGTTCCTGAAGGCAGGGCTGTTTTATGCCGACAAGCTGACCACGGTCAGTCCGACTTACGCGCTGGAGATCCAGCAGCCGGAGCAGGGCTGCGGCCTGGACGGACTGCTTAAGAGCCGGGCCGGCGATTTGCATGGCATCCTGAATGGCGTCGATTACACGGTATGGCATCCGAGCCGCGACACCGCGATTGCCGCCCGCTACGATGCAGTCAGCCTGGAAGGCAAGCGCCAGTGCAAGCGCGCGCTGCAGCAGGAAGCCGGCCTGACGCTGCAGGATGATGCATTGCTGTTTGGCGTGGTCAGCCGCCTGACCGAGCAAAAAGGATTGCACCTGGTATTGGCGGCGCTGCCGGAAATGATCAGCCGCGGCGCCCAGCTGGTGTTGTTGGGCAGCGGCGACGCCGCGATGGAAGCGGCATGGCGGGCCGCCGCCGCAACCTGGCCGCAGTCGGTGTCGGTACAGATCGGCTACGATGAGCAGAAATCGCACCGCATCATCGCCGGCAGCGACGTGATCCTGGTGCCATCGCTGTTCGAGCCGTGCGGCCTGACCCAGCTGTTCGGCCTGGCCTACGGCACGCTGCCGCTAGTGCGCCGGGTCGGCGGGCTGGCCGACTCCGTAGTCGACGGTTCACAGCAGAACATTCTCAATGAAACCGCAACCGGAGTTGTGTTCGAGGGGTTCAATCTTGCCGCCTTCACCGAGGCAGTTCACCGCATGTTCGCCCTGTATGCCAGCAAGCAGGACTGGCAAGCGATCCAGCAGCGCGGCATGCAGAAAAATTTCAGCTGGGATGCGGCGGCAGCGACCCTGTTGCAGGTGTATCGGCAAATCGCAAAGGAAGGATGATGGTAGCCGCCTGACGCCTGACGTCGGGTGCACTGCCTGTGCCGGCGCATGGGCGGTTTGTCATGCCTGGCACAAGCAGCTACTATAGGGCAATTCACATTGGCCCAGGCATATGGACAACATCAATATCATCGCGGCCGTGCTGTTCGGGTGTGCGCTTATTCATACCTTTGCCGCAAAATCATTCGAACGCCTGGCCGACCGCCATACCAGGCATGCCGGGCTGTTTCACCTGCTCGGCGAAATCGAAGTGGTGTTCGGCTTCTGGGCACTGATTCTGCTGGTCATCATGGCGCTGGTTGTCGGCGGCCAGGAAGCCATCACGTATGTGGAGTCGCGCCATTACACCGAGCCGCTGTTCGTATTCGTCATTATGGTGGTGGCGGCATCCAGGCCGATTCTGGAAGCGATCAAGGGCCTGGTGGACAAAGTCGCGGGATTTTTGCCCATCAATACGGCGGTTGCCCGCGTCTGGCTCTGCCTGGCGTTGGTGCCGCTGATCGGCTCATTGATTACCGAGCCGGCCGCGATGACCTTGGCGGCGCTGATGCTGGCACCCCAAGTGTTTCGGCAAGGAATTCCGGAATGGTTGAAATACGGGGCGCTGGGCGTCTTGTTCGTCAATATTTCGATTGGCGGCACACTGACGTCGTTCGCCGCGCCGCCGGTATTGATGGTGGCAGCGACCTGGCAGTGGGACAGTCTGTTCATGCTGATGAATTTTGGCTGGAAAGCCAGCATCGCGGTATTGATCAATGCGACCGTCGTCACATATCTGTTGCGCACCCATGTGTCCGATGCCGGCCGGCCGCCGGTTGCCGACACCACGCAGCCGGTTCCCTGGCTGGTGCAGGCGATCCACCTGCTGTTTTTGGCCAGCATTGTCATCTTTGCACACCATACGGTGATCTTCGTCGGCATTTTCCTGTTCTTTCTCGGCTTTACCCAGGCCTATGCGAAACATCAAAATCCGCTGATCCTGAAAGAAGGCTTGCTGGTCGGCTTTTTCCTGGCGGGGCTGGTGGTGCTGGGCGGGATGCAGCAATGGTGGCTGCAGCCAATCGTCTCCAGCCTGGAGCCGACTGCGTTGTTCTTTGGCGCGCTGGGATTGACGGCGATTACCGACAATGCGGCACTGACCTATCTCGGTTCCCTGATCGAGGGCATGACCGATTCAGCCAAGTACAGCCTGGTGGCCGGTGCGGTGGCCGGTGGCGGCCTGACCGTGATTGCCAATGCACCGAATCCGGCCGGCGTGGCACTGCTGCGCGACGGCTTCAATGATGAGTCGATCGGGCTGGGTGGCTTGCTGCTGGGGGCGCTGTTGCCGACCATGGTGGCTGCGCTGTTTTTCCTGCTGTTTTAGCAAGCCAATTTGGTGAAATGTTTCGGCGAACTTTAAAAATAACGAACCAGGGAATGTGCATAGCGTGAATGTTCTTTGTGGCGGCGAGGTTGTCGGCACCATGGATTTTTTTCGCGCCAGTTCAATAACCGCGGAACTTGAAGCGATCGCACAAGGCTGCGTTTAAGTCGACGGCGTCAATCCCAGCCGTCTGGCCGTACCTCTTGTTGCGTTTCGCGATCGCGCGCAAACATCTCCGCCAGTTCGTCGCGGGCCTGCCGGGCCATCGATACAAATTGATCCTGGTCCTTGTAATACGGGTAGACCGCGTGCAGCGACTTGATGTTGTGCGTGCGGAATTTGGTTGCCGCCTGGCGTGCCTGGTACGCGCCGAAACCGAGTGTTTGCAATGTCTGACGGCCCAGGCGCAATGCCGATTCAAAAGTTTCACGTTCGATCATGGTCACGCCGCGGTCCAGCAAATCGTAATAGTGTGTCACATGGCGGGCCCGCGCCAGGATCGGCAAATCCGGAAATTCCTCGCGCACGGCGCTGATCAATGCAAGGCTGTCTTCGACATCGTCGATTGCCACCACCAGCGCGCGCGCCTTTGCCGCGCCGGCTGCATGCAGCAAATCGATCCGGGTCGCATCGCCGTAAAACACCTTGAAACCGAACTTGCGCAATAAATCGATCTGGTCCGGGTCATGGTCCAGTACCGTCAAACGAATCTGGTTGACATGCAGCAAACGACCGACAATCTGGCCGAACCGGCCAAAGCCGGCAATGATGACATGATCTTCCTGCTGCTCGATGCGGTCGGCAGGCCGGTTTTTTTCTGCCTGGAAGCGTGGCGCAATCACCTTGTCATGCCACAGCAGAAGCAGGGGCGTGAGCAGCATTGACAACGCGACCATCAGCACCAGGATCGATGATATGTCAGGCGTAAAAATACGCGCTGCTGCAGCGGCACCGAAGACCACGAATGCAAATTCGCCGCCTTGCGACAACAGGAAAGCGAACAGGGATTGCTGGCTGCGCGGGATGCCGATGCGCTTGCTCAGGCCATACAGGATACCGGTCTTGATCAACAAAAATCCTGCGACCAGGCCCAGAATCAACAACGGGTGTGTCATCAGCACGCCGAAATCGACCGACATGCCCACTGCAATGAAAAACAGCCCGAGCAGCAAACCCTTGAACGGTTCCAGATCGGATTCAAGCGCATGCCGGTATTCCGAATCGGCCAGCAGCACGCCGGCCAGAAACGTGCCCAGCGCCATCGAGACGCCCACCCATTGCATCAGCAAGCCGATGGCGATCACCAGCAGCAAGGCGAACGCGGTGAATATTTCCCGCAATCCGGTTTTGGCAATGATCCGCAGCAGCGGGCGAATCAGGTAACGGCCGCCTGCTATCAATGCCGTCACCACGCCGATCACCTTCAGGGCACTCCACCAGCCCTGTGCGTCGCCGGTGCCGGATGCCATGCCCAGCAGGGGAATCATCGCGATCATCGGGATGGCGGCGATGTCTTGGAAGAGCAGGATTGAAAAACCGGCGGAGCCAGCCGGCGTTGCCATCAGATTGCGCTCGCCGATGGTCGCCAGCGCAATCGCGGTTGACGACAGGGACAGGCCAAGCGCTGCAATCAGCGCAGTCTTCCAGTCGATCCCCAGCAATAGGCCAACCGCGCACAGGGCCGCGGCAACCATGCCGACCTGAGCGCTGCCGGAGCCAAAGATCGGCTTGCGCATCGACCACAATCGCTTCGGATCCAGTTCCAGTCCGATCAGAAACAGCAGCAGTACGACCCCTAACTCTGAAAAATGCAGGATATCCTCGACATCCCTTACCAGTCGCAAGCCCCATGGCCCGATCGCGATGCCGGCGGCCAGATAACCGAGCACGGCACCCAGACCCAGCCGTTTGGCGAGCGGTACGGTAATGACCGCTGCCGCCAGATAGACCAGTGCGTTCAGTAACAGGCTGTTTTCCATGGATTATCCGTGACGTGGTTGGTCGGCTCTAGCGCAGGTCTGGTGCGTGCGACTGGTGTGACAGTGCGTGCTGGTGGTCGGACTCGTCTTTGGCCGCCCATCCGCTGCCAGCCGAATAGGCCGCCAATTGCGCGACATAGTGATCAATGTGCCGGGCGACTGACGCGTCGTCGAGATGGTGTGCGTCGTGCAGAATATGCGGCGGCAGCCAGTGCATGCCGCACAGTGCAGCCGTGTGCTGGAATGGCGGCAGAAACGTGGAAAAGGCAGCGCCGTGATAGCCGGTTTCCTGATACGACTGATTCGATCCACCGGTAGTCACCGCCAGCCAGAAATCCTTGCCATGCAATGCGGTGCCGCCAGCACCATGCGCCCATCCGGCTTCCAGCACCACATCGACCCATTCCTTGAGCAGCGATGGCATGCTGTACCACTGAATCGGATGCTGGAAAACGATCAGATCGGCTTGCACCAGCAGCGCCTGTTCCTCCTTCACATCGATATCAAAGTCTGGATACATTTCATACAAGTCGCGCACCGTAACGTTCGGCAGGGTACGGGCGCGCTGGACCATCAGGTGGTTGACGCGGGAGCGTTGCGGCGCCGGATGAGCGAACAGAATAAGTATCTTCGAAGGAATATTCATTGCGATCGGTCGACTGAATAGAATGCTGATCGGTTATTGTAATGACTTAGGCCCTGCGTAGTAATGACTTGATTGAAATGTCAAGTACGTCAGGGGAGGATACCGGTATGCTGACTCAATCAGCTTTAACTGAAAAGGATCACACATGAATAAAAACCTTTTGACCGTTGCTGCGGCATTTCTTATTGCTTCAGGTTTACATGCAGAACCGATTGGCGAAGTCGATACCGTTTTCAAGCTGATCGGACCAGACCACAAGATCGTGGTCGAAGTTTTTGACGACCCCAAGGTGGGTGGCGTCAGTTGCTACCTGTCACGCTCGAAGACTGGCGGCATCAAGGGGGCACTGGGCGTGGCCGAGGACAAGGCCGAGGCATCGGTTGCCTGCCGCCAAGTGGGTGCGATCAGTTTTGCCGGACCGATCCCTAAAAAGGAAGAGGTCTTTTCGGAAAAGGCATCGCTGTTATTCAAGCGGGTGCAGGTGGTGCGCATGGTCGACCCCAAACGCAATGCATTGGTCTACCTGGTCTATTCGGACCGGGTGATCGAAGGCAGCCCGCAAAACAGCATTACCGCGGTGCCGATGCCGGCCGGGCAAACCATCCCGCTGAAGTAAGGCCATGAAGCGGGACCATGGCCCGGGGACCCGGGGGTATCGATGCGGCCGTAGCCGGCGCGGCCAGACGAGCCAGGTTCCAGTCGACCAAGGGGGCGGATTGGCTGCGTAAGCGATATGTCGCACAGATGAACCTGCATCGGCACGCCATACTCAGCGGTAGATCACAACCAAGGAGGCTTACATGGCAAATCACGACAATCATGAAAATCGCGACCCGATTACCGGCGCACCCGGATCACACCCGGTTGGTACCGGCATCGGTGCTGCGGCCGGCGGCATTGCCGCGGGCGCGGTCGCCGGCACACTCGCGGCCGGTCCGGTCGGTGCGGTAATCGGCGCGGCGGCCGGCGCCATCATCGGCGGCCTGGGCGGCAAGGCAGTGGCCGAACGGCTCGACCCGACCGTCATCGACGATCACTGGCGCGACAAGTATCAGGCCGAATCGTACTACCAGTCCGATATGACTTACGACGATTATGGCCCGGCGTATCGATTTGGTGCCGAGTCGCGCGCCAATTATCCGGATCAGTCATTCGACGATGCCGAGGTCAATCTGGCCGGCGAGTATGACACTGTGCGCGGCAATTCCCGTCTGGACTGGGAGCATGCCAAGCATGCTGCCCGTGCCGAATGGAATCGCCTGAAACACTGAGATCGGCTTTAAGCCGCACCCTAAGGCAATATATTGGGAACCAATCCAACCCCGCTACGGCGGGGTTGCTCGTTTTTCATTTTAGAATTCATGCTGGGACGCGCTTGAATGCGCGCCGGGCAGTGCGGCGATTTCTGCCGGTCGTACCTGTGGCTGACAACGCCAATCTTCGTAGTGTGAGACACTATCGGAACCTATATTTTGATGGTTTTTACCACTTCCACCGCCAATGTCATTCAAACAGCTACGTAGCCGCCATATACCGGCAATGCAAGCCGTCGTACAAGAATACGAAGACGCCAATTCCGGCGCCCGCCATATCCACTTGGCGACCGATGATCCCGAACTGGTGTTTCTGGTCGGTTTTCCGACCGTGCCGCACACCAGTGACGGACGTGCCCATATCCTGGAGCACCTGGCGTTGTGCGGCAGTGCCCGCTATCCGGTGCGCGACCCGTTTTTTTCGATGTTGCGGCGCTCGACTGCGCATTTCATGAATGCGATGACCTATTCGGATAAAACCGTCTATCCATTCGCCAGTACCGACCAGACCGATTTTTTCAATTTGCTGGATGTGTATCTGGACGCGGCATTTTTTCCGTCCCTGGACTATCTCGACTTCCTGCAGGAAGGCTGGCGTCTGGCGGTCGACGGCGACAAGCTCGCCTATCACGGGGTCGTCTTCAATGAAATGAAGGGTGCGTTTTCCGATCCGGTGCGGGCATTGAGCAGCGGCATCAGTGCGGCACTGATGAAAGGCACCACCTATGCAATCGAGTCGGGCGGCGATCCGCTCGATATTCCGACGCTCACCCACGCGGCATTAAAAGAGTTTCACGCGACGCATTATCATCCTTCGCAAGCCGTATTCATGACCGCGGGGCGAATTGATCCGCTGGCAGTGCAAGCCGTGATCCAGGAGCGCGTGTTGTCCAGGCTGCCAGGCAGGATGGACCGGATTCTGCCGCAACTGGCACCGGTGTGGACCGCGCCGCAGGCCGTCACCATCGATATCCCGGCCCAGGAACATGGCGTGCAGCTGGCCTGGCTGATGGGTGAATCGGTTGATCCGGAATCGTATTATTGCGCGCAATTACTGGAAGCCGGCTTGCTGAGCAATGCCTCGGCGCCACTGGCGTATGCGATGGAGTCGGCCGGTTTTGGCCGCCCATCCCAGATGAATGGCACCGATGCCGACGGCCGCCAGATTGTGTTCCATCTCGGTATGGAAGGGCTGACCAAAAAGCAGGTGAGCGAGGCGCGTCAGCGCATCTGGTCGACCCTGGAAAAAACCGCCAGAACCGGCGTGCCGCATGCGCTGCTGCAGGCGACGCTGCGCGACATCCGGTTTGGCCAGCGTGAGATCAGCGGCGGGCATATGCCGCACGCATTGAAGCGGTTGCTGCGCGCCATGCCGCATGCGATGTACGGCGGCGATATCATGAATGGCTTCGATGGCGAAGCCATTCTCGAACAGCTGCAGACCAGAATCGCCGATCCGGCCTTTTTCAAGACACTGGTGCAGCAGCTGCTCGATGCGCCCACCAGGCTCGATGCCACCGTCATTGCGGACGCGGAATACTTTGACAAACGCACCGCGATCGAAGGCCAGCGCCTGGCGGCACTGCAGGATTCGCTGTCCGGCGCCGACCTGGAGCGACTGAAGACTGAATCAGCGGCACTGCTGGAGCGACAGCGACAGCCGGTCAACAATGACGTCCTGCCACGGATTCGGCCTGACGACGTCAGCCGGCTGCCACGCCCGGCCTTTGCCTTGCCCGACCCCCAGGATGGCGCGCGGATGGCGGCGATCGCGTCCAACGGCATCTCGTATGCGCGCGTGATGTTCGACGTGTCGGCCATCGAATCCAGCGAATGGCCATGGCTGCAGCTGTATGTCGACATGTTGCCCGAACTTGGCCTGGGCGACCTGTCCTATGAACTGGCCGACGCCTGGCGGCATGACCGCGTGCCGTTTTTCGATATCAATCTGTGCAGCCTGCAGACGCAGGACAGTGCACAGCCATTGCGCATCCATGTGGATTTCTATGCCAAGGGCCTGCGCGAAGAAAATCAGGCAATTGCCGAGGTGCTGACAAAATCGGTGCGCGACGCGCGCTTTGACGAGCATGAACGCCTGGCATTCCTGATCGACAGCGCGGTGCAGGATATGCGCAATGACCTGTCGGAAGAAGGCGACAACTATGCCCGACTAGCGGCGACCGCGCCGCTGTCGCCGATGCGCCGCTTTGAAGACCAGGTCAAGGGCGCCGCATCGCTGTCGTTCTATCGCAGCCTGCACCAGCAGTCACAGACCGAAGCAGGGCTGGAACAGATCTCACGCCGTTTGACGGCGCTGCACCAGCGCATCATCGGTTGCCAGGCCATCGTCATCACTGCCGGCATGGAGGCCGATGCGCAGGCACTGGCCGGCATGCTCGATTTGCCAAACTCGCCAAAGGCGGCGGCCGCCACGGTTGCTGCCGTCGACCATGCATTGCCACGGGCGGCGAACGCGCCGGCACTGAGCAATACGGCATTGCACGCGCCGGCCCAGGTCAATCATTGTTTCGCAGCCTGGACCGTACCGGGCTTTGCCGATCCCGATGCGCCCGCGCTGGCGGTGCTGGGCGAGATATTGACCAACCTGGTATTGCATCAGGCATTGCGGGAAGAGGGCGGTGCCTACGGCGGACAAGCCGGCTACAATCCGGCCATCGGCGCCTTCGTGATGATGTCGTACCGCGATCCGCGCCTGGCTGCGACCTATGACGATTTCACGCGGGCGCTCGACTGGGTGGTCGATGCTGATATAAAAACGGAAAACATCGAGGAAGCGATCATTTGCGTAATTCAGGATTTGGACAAGCCGCGCACCCCGTATGCGGAAGTGATCTGGGCCTGGGAGCAGCAACGGCAAGCCATCACGGAAGACATGCGCCGCCAGTACCGGGCCGGTGTCCTGCAATGCACGGCGGACCGGATCAAGGCGGCAGCTGCGGCCTGGCTGCACAATAAACCATTTAGCCGGGCCGCCTTTGTTGGCGATATCGAAAAAGATCAGGCGTTGGCCGGACTGGACGTGGTGAACCTGATGGCGCTGGCAATGTAAGTCTGTTCTTGCTCCGGTACACGGCAAAGCGGCCAGGCCAGTCAGTCTGAACGGCAACTGGCCTGGCCGCTTTGCCGTTGATGCAGGCACCGGGTGGGTCGCACGCATGGGACCCGACACAAGCCCGTGCCGATCTGCTGTGCTGGATATTGCTTTTGCGGGTTCAATGCCGCATGGTAGCGCGAACATGAACAGGCGACGCGCAACAGAGCAGCCTGGCCCGGTTTCAGGCCAGCCGATTGACTGACTGATCGATCAATTGATTGACCGATCAGCGCATGATGTTTTTCACCATGCTATCGAGGTCGGTGCGCGTGAGCAGCGGCGAGATCGATTCCTTTGGCACATTTGCCAGGTCCAGATCGACCGCCAGCGCCAGATCCATCGTCGACAAATGAAACAGGAACCATTGCTGAAATAATGCAATGGCTTCCCGGCCGGGGTCGATATGGCCCTGCATCACATCCGGCACTACATGGTGCAATCCGCTTAACACCCGCGCATGCTGTTCACGGTGGCTGTGCAGCGCTGGAAAATCGATATTTTCCATCAACTGCTCTTCTTCCCGGAAGTCCTGCTCGAGTGCGGCGATCAATGCAAAGTAGCCGGTCGCGAATTGATCGTCCGGGGTATTGGACAGTCGCGTCAATTCTTCCAGCAATGCCTTGTGGGCGTCATCCATCTCGGGTACACCCAATTCCATTTCCTGAGACCAATTAACTGTTTGCAAGGTGTTCTCCTTGGCCGTTTTCAGCCATTTGATTGGTTCATCTTCTGACGACAGCTGCTGGTTAAGTTCAATGAATACGGATCAACCGTGCTGCCTAAGTCAGGCTTGCTATCCATGATGTCAGCTTGGTTCACTAAGACTCTTGTTGCGGGTAGACGTTTAACGCATTTATAGTTGGCCGGACATTGTGTTCAGCACGTAGCAGTCGCACGTAAGCAATGGATATGACAACAGTCGCAATATTGATGGGTCGCCGCTATCAGCCAGCTTCAGAGTAGTAGTCAGATGTATTTATATCAATGATCCAGGTCAAGTAAAAAGGGAAATCGGCGACCGTCAGGCTACGTGCATCACTCAAGCAAGCGTATGCTCTTTTCACCGGATTTCAAGGATTTTTATCGATGCACGGTTGGCCTTGCCACCCGCACCTGAAAAGCTCCGGAGCAGATCGATCTGTGGCGCGAAGGGGAATCGGGGATATCAGTTGCTTTTGGTCAACAACTATTCGCACGTCGTCATCGGTGCGGCTGTGCATCCGCCAATTATTATGCCGAATGGCGCACCCATCACGCACCCATCAGGGTCGTGCGGGAATCAGTAATCTTGATTCGCCACACTACTGGGCATGGATGCGGATCGGGTATTAATGCTTGATGTCCCAGTCGCCACTTTCCGGCTCTTTGGATACCAGTTGCAGCAATGCGCGTGCGGCTTGTTCCGACGATGCCGGATTTTGTCCGGTCACCAGCTTGCCATCGACCAGGACATACGATCCCCAATCCGGTCCCTTTGAAAAAATGCCGCCGCGCTGCTTGAGCATGTCCTCCACCGAAAACGGTACGATCCTGGCCAGTTGCACCGCTTCTTCTTCGGTATTGGTAAAGCCGGTCACTTTTTTACCATCGACCAGCGGTCGGCCATCGTGCCGCTTGGCATGACGCAAAGCGGCGAGTCCATGGCAGACGGCGCCGATCGGCTTGCCGGCAGCATGCATGCTCTCTATCAGCGTGATTGAATCGCGGTCTTCTGCCAAATCCCACAGCGGTCCATGTCCACCCGGATAGAATACGCCTTCAAATTCTTCATGCGACACACTCGACAAGAGTACGGTATCGGCAAAGGCCTTTTTTGCCTCGTTATCCTGATTGAAGCGTTTGGTTGCCTCGGTTTGCGACCCGGCTTCATGGCTTTTCGGATCAAGCGGTGGCTGCCCTCCTTGCGGGGAAGCCAGGACGATGCGGGCGCCGGCATCCTTGAAGATGTAGTAGGGGGCGGCAAACTCTTCCAGCCAGACACCGGTTTTCTCACCGGTATCACCCAGTTGATCATGCGACGTCAATACCATCAGGATATTCATCTCGTCTCTCCATTTCATTAGTTTCTAGTCAAGATAGAGTGCCTGCCTGCTGCGAAGTTCGGGGTAGAGCGTTGAAGACACAACCAGTGGATGACTTGTTCGTTCGAATATGGCTGCCTGCGACCGAATGCCGGTTTCGATAGGAGTCGCGTATCGGGAAAAATCCGGCCGATCAGCCATTTTTCATGCACCAATACCGCAGGCGTTGACAGCGGTGAAAACGAGCGGTCCCGACCCTGGCCGCATGCAACATGCTGGCTAATCTGCCGTGTGGTATAGGCGATAGCCGCGTCCGCCGTCACGTTTGGCAGCATACATTGCCTGATCGGCCTTGTTCAAAAGTGTTTCCGGGTCATCGCCGTCGATCGGGTAAATGGTGACTCCGATGCTGGCACCGATATTGAACTGCTTTCCTCGCAAGATAAAGGGGGACGAAAAAACCCCAAGCAATTTTTCCGCAATCGCTTGGGCATGCTCGATTTTTTCAATGTCGGTCAACAGGATTGCGAACTCATCGCCGCCAAAGCGCGCGACAGTATCTTCCTGTCGCATGGCGGATCGCAACCGTTCGGCTACGGCAACAAGTAATTGATCGCCGATTGCATGACCGCAGCTGTCGTTGACCTGTTTGAAACCATCGAGGTCCAGATAAAGGATCGCCAGCATGTGTTGCATGCGCCGGGCGTGTGAAATGGCTTGGTGCTGCACATCTTGAAAAAGAAGCCGGTTGGGAAGATCGGTCAACACATCATGCAATGCGAGATGGTGGTCGCGCTCCCGTTGCTGATGCTGCAGCGAGATATCGTGTTGTATCGCAATGAAATGCGTAATCACACCGTGTTTGTCAAACAGCGGTGTAATGGTTTCTTGCACTGTATAAATCGTCCCATCCTTGCGTTTTTCAGTGACTTCGCCTTGCCAGACCAGGCCGGCAAGAATGGTTTGCCAAAGCTTGCCATAGAAATTATCGCCTTGACGGCCCGATTTCAAAATGGCCGGTGATGCGCCGACTGCCTCGGCTGCCGAATAGCCGCTGATTTGACTGAATGCCTGGTTGACCCAAATGATTTTACCGAAATGGGTCGTGATCATGATCGCATTGGCCGCACAGCTCAAGGCCTGCAACAACAGCCCATTGTCGGCCATGCATTCCTGTGCATCGTGAATCGGCGTGTCAGTCACGGTAATTCATCCTGAAAGTGATGGTAACCACGTTTACCACATAGCGATATTTCTACGGCTTTTACAGTTGCCGCGATTTCTGCCTTGACTGTAGACCGCAATGACAGTTGTTTATGAATGAAGCTTGCAGGTTTCTCAATGGGACATCAATACCGGAATCGTCATCGATTTGAGCACGGTGCGGGTGACGCCACCGAGCAATGTTTCGCGAAAACGTGAATGGCCGTAGCAACCCATCACCAGCAAGTCGGCATTCAGGTTAGCCGCCAGCGATAACAAGGCATCGCCAAAATCCTGCTCCGCCGTCTCATTAATCACATTAATCCGGATATCGTGCCGGCCCAGGAACTGCGCAAGTTTTTCGCCATGGTGTTCGCCTTCGGTATCCGGCTGAAACACCACTGCATCGACGGCCTGCGCACGTTGCAGGATTGGTAGTGCATCGTGCACCGCACGTCTGGCTTCGACGCTGCCATTCCAGGCAATTAATACCCGGCCTTCAATATCTTTCTTCAAGCTTGCATACGGCACGATCAATGCCGGGCCGCCGCCATTGAGTACGATATTTTCCGGCAAATCTGCTTCCGGCGTGCTGGCTGCATCGTCTGGCGCGATCTGGCCCATCACCACCAGGTCACAGTAACGCGCCTGTACTGCGATGCCAGTCACCGCGTCATCATCGGTAAGGTATGTTTCATATGAAGGTACGCCGGCAGCTTGTGCAATTTGTTCAAATTTACCCAATGCAATCTGGGCATTTTTGCGCAAGGGTTCCAAAAAGGCCGTGATGCCGGGGTCGACTGCACCATAGGCTGCTGCCTGATAGACGATGCTCGATACACCGGTGGTTGCAACCCCGATTAAATGGGCTTTGACGCGTTTGGCGAGTTGCGCCGCAAGCTCAATCCTTTGATCCACATTGTTTGAGGTGCCTATATGCACCAGTATGGTCTTATAAGACATATGGAACTCCTGCTGTCACAAACGGTTGGAACAAATATTTTTGAATGCTGTCATGCCATCCTCAGCGTAGGCCACCCCGTCAAACGAGTCCAGAAATCGCCTGTCTGGCTACGTACTAAGTTGCAAAGGCTTGTGCTGGATCAATTTAAATTAGCAATGAATTTCTGGTGGCTTTCCGCTAACCGCAAGTAAATCTGTGCCCGTCGTCGCCATTCGTATGAATAGCGAAATTTTTCTTCATCGAGGTGCTTGATTGCGATTCTGGCCCGCAGGCTGGCCCGGAAACTCTGATAAAAATGCAGTAACACCGGATTCGGCCAGTCGCCGGATGCTTCACCATAAGATTGCAGTAGCAGCGCGCCGAATTCGGGCGCACCGAGCCGTTCGCATTCCAGTGCCAGAAATCCCAGTTCATCGGCTGGATCGATAATGCGCAGGCTAGCCGAAAATTCCAGGCAATCGATGACGACAACCGGGCTTTCCAGGCAAATGTGCTCCGGGCGCAAGTCGCCATGGCCTTCCACCACTCTGCCTGCCTGCGCCCTGGCGTCGAGCAAATCCTGATGGGTGTACAACACCGCACGCTGCGCGGCGCACAGGGTCTGCACTTGCTTGACCGGAAGGCAGTAGGCTGGCCGCGCCAATTCCTGTTGATTGCATTCGATTTCGAATTGAAACCTTTCTCGGTAGCTATTGCAATCGATCGCTATCGGCGTGGCGCTGCGATAAAACGCAGCCAGGCGGGCCGCTATCCGGTTGATATCCTGTGCATCTGCGCTTCCATGGACGATCGCGTAATCGAGCATGCGCCCGACCGGCAGACGGCGCATCTTGACTAGCCAGTCGATGATGGTACCGTCTTCACCCAATTGCATGTGGCCAAGCGCATCGAGCGATAGCGCGACCATGCCAAGATAGACATCGGCAGCCAGACGTCGATTCAGGCGTATTTCTTCTTCACAGTAATAGCGGCGCGCGTCGATCGAGTAAAAATCGAGAAACGCGTTGCGTACCGGCTTTTTTAACTTGTATGCATAGCCATCCGTCAGGAAGATCCATGACATGTGCGTCTCGATCGCTTCCACCCGATAAGTCGCCTCTGGAAAGCTCATCGGCTGCCGCAGAAAAGCCACCTTGGATTCGATCGAGGGGTCGGAAATGGCAGACATCGTTCTGTTACGTTAATCATCGATTTCCCGCCTGTTTTGCGCGGGCGCAAAACCGCTTTCAATCGGCCGCAGCTAGCGGATCAGTTCGGCGAAAATTAATAAACGATTCTGCAGTTTTTGATGCCTAAACCAGGATAGGAACTGGTTTGCGCCGCATGCGCGACCTTGCACTTAACCAATCAAGAAGCAGTGATCAAGAAGAAGCGATCACGAAGCAATCCGCGCAATGCGGCAGAATCGGTAATGATTGAATTATGCATAATTTGAACCAGGCCATGGGTCATGGTGGCACCATGCAGGCGATGGTGCTGGACGGGCCGCACCAGGCTTTACGCCAGGCACGTTTGCCGATTCCGGTGCCGGGCGACAATCAGGTATTAATCCGGGTCGGTGCCTGCGGCGTATGTCGAACCGATTTGCATATTATTGATGGCGAACTCGCGCCGCACAAAGCGCCGCTGATATTGGGACACGAAGTCGTTGGAACGGTCGTCCAAACCGGCCGGGCAGCGGAGCGCTTCGAGATCGGTGCGCGGGTTGGCATTCCCTGGCTGGGCGGCACCTGTCAGCAATGTGCATACTGTCGCGCCAGCCGTGAAAACCTGTGCGATTCAGCCATCTTTACCGGCTATGACCGGGACGGCGGCTATGCCGAATACGTAGTGGCCGATGCACGATATTGTCTGCGCATTCCCGACCGGTATGACGATGCGCATGCCGCGCCGCTGCTTTGTGCAGGGTTGATCGGCTATCGTGCGTACGCGATGGCAGGCCACGCCCGCCGCATCGGCCTGTATGGTTTTGGTGCTGCAGCCCACATCATTGCCCAGGTCGCACGTCATCAAGGCAATGAAATCTATGCATTCACCCGGCCCGGCGACAGCCAATCGCAGAAATTTGCCTTATCGCTCGGTGCGATCTGGGCCGGCGATGCCGACACATCGCCGCCGGCATTGCTGGATGCGGCAATCATTTTTGCACCGGTCGGCGCGCTGGTGCCGCGTGCGCTGGCTGCTACCTGCAAAGGTGCAACAGTGGTATGCGCCGGTATCCATATGCAAGATATTCCCGGTTTTCCATACGCGTTGCTGTGGGGCGAACGCGTGCTGCGTTCTGTTGCCAATTTAACGCGCGCCGACGGTGAAGCTTTTTTTGCAATCGCCCAGCAAGCCGAGATCCAAACCGTGCCAGTGATTTTCAGTTTGGAAAATGCCAACCAGGCTCTGGCGGCAGTGCGCGCTGGCCGAATCGACGGCGCGGCAGTTCTGGTTCCGGAGCGCGCGGTCGGGTAGCGTCGCCTAATCGCATTTTTTTTCACACATGCAAATCGATACGGAAGTTGCAATGCATCGCAACAGACAGTAACAACCAGTAACAGACAACCAGGCATGAGCAGACATAGGAAAATACTTAGGACGTAAGCAGTTGAGGTGTGTCATATCGTTCAGCTTGAACGGCTTCTATGCTTTACACAGGGGTAGATGTTTGGACCGGTGCGTGACAGATTGCCTTGTCATTTCTTTTTGTAAAGGTAACCAAGGATGGTGATCTGGATGCGAATTCCCCGTAACCATGGTTGTTATACAGATGAGGTTGATTATGGCTAGGAATTTGATGCGTTTTGACCCGATGCGTGAAATGGCGCGGTTCGATCCATTCCGCAATATCGATGAATTGTTCCGGGAGTTTTCCATGCTGCCTGGTTCGCGGGGAGCCGATGCGGCACCGCCAATCGTGATGGATGTGGCGGAAACCGAACAGAATTACGTGGTGAAAGCCGAGATACCGGGTGTGAAAAAAGAAGATATCAAGGTCGAAATCAGCGGCAACCAGGTCTCCGTGTCAGCCGAAGTCAAGCAGGAAAAGGAAACCGGCAGCGGCGGCATGATTCGTAGCGAACGCTATTATGGCCAGCAATATCGCAGCTTTACGCTGCCGCAGGAAGTCGACGACAGCAAGGCTGAGGCAAAGTATGAAAATGGCGTATTGCAGTTGACGCTGCCGAAAAAGCCCGGTGCCGGTGGCAAGGCGCTGACGGTCCAATAGGCCATCTGCTAAGATTGGCGAGGCGATGCCTGGCCGGATCGGCAACTGCGGTTGGCGACACGACCGCGGCAATCGGCTTGCCTGATCTCGCAGTGGTAGCGGCAGTGCGTTGCCGCTACCACTGCACTTCAATCGTTTTACACGGTCACCGCAGTCAATTCATCATTCATCGAAGTCAATTCATCGAAAAATCGATCGGTCGGCAGCGAGGTTCGCTATCGCGGCATCATGCCGGACCCGACAGACTGGCCGCGTCCTGCCGCCGGTACAGCGACACGGCCCAGCCACCGATGCCGGCAACCAGCGCGACGAAAAATACCAGCATGCCGACAAAAGGAATGGTGATCAGCAACAGCAACACGATCAACGCCAATCCGAGAAACAATATTTGCCGCCAGAATCCGAGCTGCCGCGGCTGTTTCATTGCATCGGCGGCACGCCGGCCCAGGTAAAAAGCGCTCGCCAGAAAACCGAGCATCAGCATCAGTGGGTACAACATCAACAGCGACACGCCGATCGGCATACCGATGATTGTCACCATCAGCAGTATCGCAACCGGCGGCACGGTAAACAATAGTGCCAGTCCTATCAAAAGACTGCGTAACGGTGTCTCCCGAATAGTCTGTTGTACGCCAATGATTGCGTTCGGAAAAAGCCGATAGAGCAGGGCGCCTACCAGCAACATGCTGATCAGGAATACCGGAAAAAGCCAGAACACGTTTGGGGCATCGCGATCGGCATCATCATGCCGATCGGCGTAATCGTCACGGCTGACCGTGCCCTGCACTTGGGCGGCCTGCGCGGGTTCGAGCGCGGTCGGACTGGCATAAGTCAGATTGCCAATAATTTTAGCGCCGGGCAAAAACTGTATTTCCCTGGCATACAAGCGCGTATCACCATCGATTTGTCCAGACAAGGTAATCTTGTTGGCCGCAATTTTTGCACCATTTGCAATCCTGCCGGCCACCACTACGTCGCTACCTGCCAGCCATGCGGCGCCACTTACCATGGCGCCTTGATCCAGCCGGATGGTGCCGCCAGCCGCAACCAGTTCACCGCCGATATTGCCGCCGATATCCAGTGTTCCGGCGGCTGCCCGCAAATCCTGGCCGACTTCGGCACGGATATCGATCGATCCGCCCGCCAGCGCCGCATCAGCACCGATGTTCTGGTCGATACGGATCTTGCCGCCGGCGGCCAGTAGATCTGCGCTGACCGGGCGGTCGACCTGGAGGTTGCTGCCACTCAAGTACACATTGCCGGCATTGCCGGTCTCTATCCGGGCCGATGCCGCCGTGGCAATGGGTGGAGCCACAAGGACAATGACAGTGCAGATCCGCAAAAAATTATGCATGGAATGGCGCTCGGTCAGACTTCACCGTTTGACAGCCGCGAGCCGATCTTGTCGATGCTGGATCTGCTTGGTTTGATAGCCAACAAACCTGCCGCACGCTGCCGGGATCGTGCCGCCGCCAGCAAGCAAACCGGGTTCCTGTTCGGATACATCACTATAGCCAGTCGCCACCGTATTTTGCCGGTGAGGGTGCATGATTTTGTTAAGATGGAGGCCTGCATCCGCTGCCGCGGATTCAAATTGCCCGATATCCTCATGGATGATAAAAAGCGCCGCATCAACCTGTTTCTGATCCTCCTGTCGGCGGCGACCCTGGTTGGGGGCGGGATCGCATTTTTTTCAGGCATGAAAGACCTTGCCGGCTTGCTCTGGCTGTCCGGATCGTTGGTCGTCATGCTGGTGGTACTGGCCGATATCGTCGCGGCGCTCTCGCGCAGGGAAGCCGGGCTTGACCTGATCGCGCTGTTGTCGATCGGCGGCTCGGCCGCGCTCGGTGAATATCTGACCGGTTCGGTGATCGGATTGATGCTGGCCAGCGGCCGCCTGCTGGAAAGCTTCGCTGAAATGCGCGCACAGCAGGAGATGGCTGCACTGCTGAGCAAGGTACCGCGTACTGTCAATCGCTATCAGCAGGGCTTGCTCATGCAAGTGCCGCTGCAATCGGCCCAGCCTGGCGACCGCCTGCTGGTGCGAACCGGGGAAAGCATTCCGGTGGATGGAAAGCTGTTGTCGCCGCTGGCGGTGGTGGATGAATCGACGCTGACCGGCGAATCGCTGCCGGTCACTTATGCAAGTGGCGCCTTGCTGCAAAGCGGATCAGTCAATGCCGGATCTGCATTCGACCTGCTGGCTGTCAGCAATGCCGAAAACAGTACCTTTACCGGGATTGTCAAGCTGGTCAGCTCCGCTCAGAAAACGAAGGCGCCGGCGGCACGCCTGGCCGACCGCTATGCTCTCTTGTTCGTGCCGCTGACCCTGGTGATTGCCGGCCTGACCTGGCTGGTCACCGGCGACCCGTTACGCGCCTTGGCGGTGGTGGTCGTGGCGACCCCTTGCCCGTTGATTCTGGCGGTGCCGGTTGCGATCGTCTGTGCGATGTCGCGCTGTGCCCAGCGCGGCGTGCTGATCAAGCATGGCGGCGCGCTGGAAAAGCTGGGGCAGGCTAAGACCTTGTTTCTCGATAAAACCGGCACGCTGACCGGCGGACAGGCGCACCTGACTGCAATCGATACCGACCCGTCGGTCAGTCCCGAATCGGTACTGCAGCTGGCCGCATCTGTCGATCAAATGTCCAGCCATGCAATCGCCCAGGCAGTTGTCAACGCCGCCCGCGAACGCGGCCTGGTGTTGTCGATCCCGGCCGATATCAGCGAACAGCCGGGTGCCGGGATCGCCGGCGTGATCGACGGCCGGCAGATCCGCGTTGGCGGCTATGACTTTGTGGCAGGCGCAGCAGCCAGGCCGCAATGGCTGGAACGCTTTCATCAGCGCGTCGGCTACGAGGGCGCTTCCGGCGTCTATGTCGGCATCAATGGCAGGCTGGCCGGTGCTTTGCAGCTGGCCGACGAAATCCGGCTTGAGACGCCGCGCGCATTGCGGCTGTTGCGCGCCGCCGGTATCGAGCGCGTGGTGATGCTGACCGGCGATCGTCAGGAAATTGCCGATACCATCGGCCGTGCGCTGGGGGTCGATCAGGTGCTGGCCGAGCAGACGCCAAGCGCAAAGCTGGCGGCGATTGCCGCTTCCCGCCAGCACGGCGTGACAGTAATGATCGGTGACGGCGTCAACGATGCGCCGGCGCTGGCCACGGCCGATGTCGGGGTGGCGATGGGTGCACGCGGTGCAGCCGCTGCTGCTGAGGCAGCACAGGTGGTGTTGCTGGTGGACCGCCTGGACCGGCTTGCATTTGCTTTGCGCATTGCGCAAAAAACCCGCCGCATCGCGCTGCAAAGCGTGGTTGCCGGGATGGGATTGTCGATCATTGCGATGATTGCCGCAGCATTAGGTTACTTGCCGCCGGTGGCCGGCGCGATTCTCCAGGAAGTGATCGATGTTGCGGTCATCCTTAATGCATTGCGGGTATTGCGCCTGGAGCGCAGCTCCGCCAAAGAAATGATGCCGGCCGGCGAACTGGCTCGGCTTCGCAATGAACATACATTGCTGTTGCCGATTGTCGAGCGGTTGAGCGGCCTGGCCGATCGGCTGACGGAATTGCCGACGGTGGCAGTCAGGGCGGAAATCGACAGTTTGAATCGATTGCTAAGCCAGGATATCCTGCCGCACGAAGGACAGGATGATGCACAGGTCTATCCATGGGTGGCCCGCCTGATCGGCGGCGAAGACCCGATGGGTGCGATGAGCCGGACCCACCGTGAAATCTATCAGCTTAGCCGCACACTCAACCGGCTGGCCGCCGAATTCGCATCCCGGGAAATCGATCACGCCGACTTGCAGGAATTGCGGCGAACATTGTATGCACTCGGCGCGATATTGCGGCTGCATTTCAGTCAGGAAGAGGAAATTTACCATAGCCTTGCCTAGCGGCGCCAAGCTCGCATCGGCCCAGACTTTGAACGCCAGAAAGCCAGCTGCCGGTACTCATGGCCGGCTGAATATTCCAGTGTTGCCGGCATCGAACCAGAGATGAAATTTACAGCAACTTAGCGACTTCTTAAATTGACACGGTGCGTTCTGCAAAAATTGCATGGAGCAGTGTGCTGAAGCGAGAAAGGTGCCCGTTCACAGATGGCAGAAAAAGAAAACGGAATACAGAAACAAAAACAGCGCTGAAAACCGCTCTCTGCAAGATAGCTGTTTTCAGCGCCATACCGCGCGTGCGGCGGCAATTACACCAGTCACCCGTTCGTCATTCACTCACATGGTGGCTGGCGTCAGTTGATTAACGTGCACCGCTGCCTGGCGAGCCGCCGGAAGTGCCACTGGACGAACCGCTCGATGCGCCGCCCGAAGTCCCACCTGATGTCCCACCACCCGACGAGCCTGTGCCGCCTGAAGTGCCGCCCGACGAACCGCCGCTCGACATGCCGCTGGAGCTGGCTCCACTCGAACCGCCGCCAGCTTCGCCAGCACGTTGGCAGCCAACCAGAAATGCGCTCAGGATCGCTGCGGCTAATACAACTCTTGAAGTATGTTTCATTTTATATCCATTCCTTTCAATAAAAGGTTGTAAAGCTCGCTATCTAGACTACATGACAATAAATAAGTTCGGCACCTCATGTTTGATCTTGGCTAAACTTTCAATGTCGGATGTGAACGGCCAGTCATCTGTGTCGCAGCCACTGCGCATCCGATTGATTCTGGAAAGACAGGCCTCGATTGGCGCGCACGGCTGACGGGGCAACATCCCATCAGCAGCAGCTGCTTCGATATTTTCAGCTTTTTCAATCGTTTTTTTGCGTTCGATCAATTGAGTGCCGTGCAGTTCTGTGCCTGTTAAAACACTTGTTGCAATGATCGTAATACGAAATGACTTGCTGGCAGGAGCGCAGATCGTGCGAGCATTGTTCCAGACCATATCTGCAGCTAGCCGCACCGCGCACCTCGATCGTTTTTTCAATTTGTATCAAATTGAAACAGTTTCCTCCTGGTACAAAACTTCCGCCTATATTCCAAATGTACAAGAGAGCGTTCGGTAAGACACAGACCATGTCTGGCGCGGCGAATAGGATGTTTTCAGGCGGTTGTACTGTGCTCCGGCTTGACATCCGGTTCACCGGTTAACTAAACCATCAGGCAATCCTGCGCGTGCATTTTTGCACTGCACGCCGGTTGTCAAATATTTGTATTTACATATTAAAAGTCAGGCGCATTCACCGACTTACCGTCGGTACGCCTGACCGGATTCAACCAAGGAGATTTATATGCATCAATCATTTCGCACTCTTTCACTCGTCGCCAGTCTGTCTGCTGCCGGACTGCTCGCCGCTTGTGGTGGCGGCGGGGGCGGCGGCGGTGCCGCGGCGCCCGGCACGCTGAGCGTTGCGATGACGGATGCGCCGGCCTGCGGCTATGACGCCGTCTATGTCACGGTGCGCAAGGTACGTGTACACCAAAGCAGTTCGGCCGGTGACGGCGAAGGCGGCTGGACTGATATCACGTTGCCGGTGCCGAAAAAGATCAATCTGCTTGACCTGACCAATGGCGTACTGGAAGAACTCGGCCAGGTATCGCTGCCAGCCGGCCATTACACGCAGCTGCGCCTGGTGCTCGATCCGAACAATGGCAACAGCATGGCCAACTCCGTAGTTCTGACGACTGAGCCCGCCAATACCACGCAAATCTCGCTCGATACGCCAAGCGCGGTACAAAGCGGAATCAAGCTTAACAATGAATTCGATGTCTTGTCCGACCAGCGGGTTGATCTGGTGCTGGACTTCGACGCCTGTAAATCGATCGTCACCAAAGGCAATGGCGGTTATGCATTAAAACCGGTGATCAAGGTGATTCCGACAATCCTGAACGGCATCGACGGATATGTCAATCCAACGCTTCTGCCAAGCGGCGTGATGGTATCGGCGCAGCAGAACGGCGTGGTCGTCAGTGCAACGGTGCCCGATTCTACCGGCAAGTTTTCCCTGTCACGCCTGGTGCCGGGTAACTATGATGTGGTTTTCACCGCCAACAGCCGCGCAACTGCGGTAATTGGTACCGTACCGGTCGCCAGCACCACCAGCAGGATTGCGGTAAGCACGTTGGCCGCACCGATCAATTTGCAGACATCCGCGGTACGTACCATCAGCGGCACGGCGCAATTGAGCCCATCGAGCACGACGGAAGTCGCCTACGTGGCTGCCCAGCAAAGCTTTGCTGCAGGCCCGAAAGTCACGGTGAAATATCGTGGCGCCGACATTACCAATGGCGCATACACCCTGGCCAACCTGCCGATCGCCGCCCCGCAGTTTGGCCTGTACAGCGCGACCTTGCCGATCACGCTGACAACCCAGACCAATACCACCCCTGGTACCGCAAAATATCTGGTTGAGGCGAGTGCAACTGGTTATGCAACAAAAACCACGCCATCGGTTGATCTGAGCACGGTGGATCAGACTGCCGTCAACTTCACACTGACGCCGTAATAGCTGAAGTAGGCAATCCATGGCCGCAGCACTAGGCGGCAAATGAAGCGGGCTGCAGAATTGAAACTGCAGCCCGCTTTGTTTTTTATAATGATGAAAGTAATCTGCACATTGCCTGTTTTATTTGCTAATGGGGTTATGATCATAATTTCACTCAGGGAAATGTCATGAAAAAATTAATCGTCTCGCTCGCCGCCGCAGGCTTGCTTGTTAGCGGCTGTGTCGTGGTTCCGGTTGGCGTCGTCGAGGAACCACGCTCATCCAATTTCTGTCCGCCTGGACAAGCGAAGAAAGGCAACTGCACCCCGAATGAGGAGCGCGGATTTTGCCCACCCGGACAGGCCAAGAAAGGTAATTGCTAGCCTTGCCTGGTGCAGATTGGCTCAGTCCTGATCGGACTGGTGCAGTAGGCTTTAGGTCAAGCGGTCACAGGCAAGGTTTATATCCGGGTGCCAGGTGAAGGGTTAACCGGGGGGGTGGTTGGATATCAGTCCAGCCGCATTCCGGCCAGCCAATTTGCGACAGTTTGCAACTGCCCAGCTAATCCAGATCAATGCCCGCTGGTTGCGCATTGCTAAAATCAGTCCACTGGGCCGACGCTTGGTTCCACTACTTATTCTTCCAGCATGCAATTCTTGATCTTGACGCGGGCAGGGCTGAACGACATTCGGGTGCGCGCGATGACGCCCGGCACGCTTGTGTACCTCAATCCGGGCCAGCTGTTGCCTGGCGAAGTCGCCGAGCTGCAGGCATCGGGCGCCGAGGTCCGGATGTTGCCGCTCGCCGTCGATCCGGATGCGCCCGAGGCAGTGCAGGATGTCATCAGGTTCATCGATCAGCAGAACGGCAATCCGCTCTGGGTTGAACACCCTGCAAAAATTGCCGGGCCGGCTGCGCCAGCACCAAGTCCGGATGCATCACCCGGCCTGTCATCGGAGGCGATTGTCAAGCCATTGCGTCACCGGCTGATCGATGGCGCCGGTGATCTGGCCGGACGGGCACTGGGTTATCTGCGCAATCTGTCGCGCTCCGGCGAATCGCTTTTGATCATTCCATACATCGGCTACGGCAATGCGCAGCGCATTACGCTGCGCGGCCGTGTTCTGGAGAATGAGCGTTTTACTGCACAGGGACCGGACGATAGCCGCTGGCAAAACCTGGTCGAACTGTATAAAAGGCTGGAATCCGACGAAGTGGTCGGCGCCCGCGTGCGCGCAAGCTTTCAGGGCGTAGAACAGGAAGCCGTCACAGACCAGGGCGGCTATTTTTCATTTGAAATCGAACATCCGACACCATTGAGCGCCACCGGCTGGCTGCCGCTGGAGCTGGAACTGATCTCACCGAAACCAGCCGGCCAGACGCCGCTGCGCGCATCGGCCAAGGTGCTGGTGCCGCCGCCAACCGCCCGTTTCGGCGTGATCAGCGATATCGATGACACCATTCTGTGGACCAATGTCACCAACCGCTTGAACATGATGCTGATGATGGCCCGCTCGAATGCCCATACGCGCAAACCGTTCAAGGGTGTTGCAGCGTTTTACCGTGCACTGCATGAGGGAATGGGCGGCGAAAACAATCCTATCTTTTATGTCTCCAGCAGCCCTTGGCATTTGTTTGCACCGCTGGTCGAGTTCATGCAGGTGCAGGATATTCCGCTGGGCCCGCTGATGCTCAAGGAACTTGCCCTTCGCAAGGTGCTGGGGCAGGAACGGCACCGCGGCCACAAGCTCGACAAGATTGAAAACATCCTGCGCTTTTACCCGCACCTGCAATTCATCCTGATCGGGGATAGCGGTGAACACGATCCGGAAATTTACGCCGAAGTGGTTAAACGGCATCCGAAGGCAATCCGCATCATTTATATCCGCAATGTCAATCCGGACCCGTCAAGGATCGACGCCATCGACCGGCTGATCGCCGAGGTGCGACTGACCGGCACCCAGCTGATACTTGCTCCGGACAGCGAATATGCAGCGGCCCACGCAGCAGCGGAAGGGCTGATACCGGCGGCTGGCATGGCGGCGGTGCGTTCCGACAAGGAGGAAGATGAAGTGACGGCCAATGACGGCAGCGATGCCGGCCAGCCCGACCAGCCCGATCAGGGTTAGCCACGGGTGGCGTGTCTGGCGAAGTAGAGGCAAATCCTGATGCACGTCTCTTATAGTCGGGCCATTCATGTCTGGCGATTCCTGTCGGTATCCTGATCGACGAGACCGCCTGCAATCCCCATTGCAACACTTGAAGCGCATTTCACCACGCAGCCGGACAGCCTGACTGGCTGCGCCGAGCGTGGCAGCTAGCGCAGCTGTCATCGTGGCTTGCAGTTACCGAAGCCGTAACGCGATGAGCGCATCATGTCGCCGCAGACAGGCATGCTGGCGTTTTCACCAACGATTTCGAGCTAGTGTCAGCTTGACTATGCCGCCTGTCTTTGACACAAAACGGCGCATCACGCCATCCGGGATGCGAGCCAGATTGCGCCGACAGAACATCGAGCAAAAAAACCAGGGAGGAGGCGAGATTAACCCTGACAAAGTAAAATGCATTCCGCCCAACAGATGTGCGGGCCGCAGGCGCATCCATCGTATTCCTTCCACATACTTTTGGAACCTTGCTTAAATTGAAAGAGGTATTCATTGCAGTCATTGAAACTCGGGCCGTTTGCATTTTCATTCAGCATGATCTTGCTGGTGATGGTTGTCGTTTTGACTTTCTTCATCGCCAACCGGATCGCCCGCAAGAGCGGAATAACGGTGGAGCCCGCGCTGTGGCTGATCCTGGTGACGAGCATGGTCGCGTCCCGCCTCACATTTGTGGTCATGTATCGCGACGTGTATCTGAGCGCGCCATGGTCGATTTTCGATATCCGTGATGGTGGCTTCAGTACCTTTGTTGCAGTAGGCAGTGCGATTGCGATGACTGCCACGCTGGCCTACTATCAGCGCGCCTGGCGCAAAGCGCTGCTGGTTTCGATGGCCACTGGCGTGACAATATGGTTTGGCGTATCGACGATCGTCGCGGCACTGACGCAGGCCCAGGGTCTGCCGCAGTTAGCCTTGTCCAGCCTGGATGGCAAAAAGGTGGAAATCACGTCGTTCGGCGGCAAGCCGGTGGTCGTCAACCTGTGGGCGACCTGGTGCCCGCCGTGCCGGCGCGAAATGCCGGTATTGCGGGATGCCCAGCAGGCGAATCGGGATATCGTTTTTGTGTTTGCCAACCAGGGCGAGACGCCCGAGACAGTGCAACGCTACCTCGATGCAGACAAGCTGGCTATGGAAAATGTTTTGCTCGACATGATGGGTGACCTGCCGCGCAAGCTCGGGTCGATCGCGCTGCCCACCACATTTTTCTTTGATAAAAATGGCAAGCTGGTTGATACCCGGGTAGGCGAGGTATCCGCTGCAACACTGCAACAGCGTATGGATGCGATGCGTGCTGCACAGTAGCGGCATTTCAATTAGATATTGCTTATTTGAAACATATGACCCTATCAATAATATTTCTTAGAGACCAGTAATTCGTGTAGCATTTCACGCTTACAGCTGCCCGGTCGCTTTTGTCAGGCCATCGACAATCGGTAACAAGCCGGCACCTCTTTTCTATCAAATTTTGCACGAGGTTTCATGATGGCCAGCCGCAGCTTCCACAGCCGCAGCAGTATTTCTTTTTGTCGTGCGCAATCCGTGTTCGCTCCTGCAAAAAACCGCTTGCTGACTGCTTGTCTGGCCTGTTTTTCGCTACTTGTCATTGTGCCGGCGCATGCAGATTTAGCGCAATCCAGGGATCTTGCTGATCTGAGTCTTGAAGAACTGGCCAACATCCAGGTCACCTCGGTTTCAAAAAAATCCGAGGCACTGTCTGGCGCCCCGGCATCCATTTTTGTGATCACTGGCGAAGATATTCGTCGCTCCGGCGCAACAACCCTGCCCGAAGCATTGCGTCTGGCGCCGAACCTGCAGGTAGCGCGTGCCGATGCCAGAAACTATGCGATTACGGCCCGGGGCTTCAACAGCGTTCTTGAAAACAAGCTGCTGGTACTGATCGATGGCCGCATCGTTTATTCCCCGCTGTTTTCCGGCGTATTCTGGGATGCCCAGGATGTGGTACTGGAAGACGTCGCCCGGATCGAAGTCATCAGCGGACCGGGCGCGACGCTATGGGGTGCCAATGCGGTCAATGGCGTCATCAATGTCATCACCAAGTCTGCCAGCGATACGCAGGGCGGCCTGGTCGCTGCCGGCGCCAGCAAGCATGAAAAGAATGGCGTGGTCCGATTTGGTGGCGCGCTCGACAACGGAGGGCATTACCGCATCTATGGCAAGCATGCCGAGAATGACGATACCAAACGCGCCGACGGGACAATCAGTCCGACCGGATGGCACCGGGCGCAAACCGGATTTCGCACCGACCTGAAAGACGCTCATCGCAGCATCACGTTGCAGGGTGACGCCTATCAGGGCGCATTGCATCAGGCCGGGACCAACGATATCAGCATTACCGGTGCGAATCTGACCGGCCGCATCAATACCAGGTTGGCCGGCGGCTCGGACCTCGGCGTGCAAGTGTACTGGGACTATACCGAGCGCAATCAGCCCAATGCGTTCATCGAGCACCTGAATACGCTCGATATCCAGCTCCAGCAGTCGGTCAATCTCGCCCAATCGCATGCGCTCGTATGGGGCGGCGGTTATCGCAAGGCTTTTGACCGGATACGGAATTCCCGGTCATTCTCCTTTCTTCCAGGATCACTGGACATGTATTGGGGCAATGTATTTATACAAGACGATCTGGCGCTGACCGACAATGTCCGGCTGACTACCGGCTTGAAACTCGAATCCAACAATTACACCGGGATGGAATGGCTACCGACCGTGCGCATTTCGTGGAGGCCAGCTGCCCATAACCTGATTTGGGGTTCGGCATCGCGCGCGGTACGTGCGCCGTCCCGCATCGATCGGGATTTTTTTGCGCCGACCAACCCAACTGTGGTCAATGGTGTTCCACGATATGTGATCGGCGGCGGACCCAATTTTGAATCGGAAACCGCCAATGTCGCCGAGCTCGGGTATCGCGCCCGACTTTCGCCGGGCCTGACCTTTTCGGCGACCGCGTTTTACAGCCGCTATGACAAATTGCGCACGCTTGAGCCGAGTCCTGCCGGCTCAGTCTTCAGTAATCAGGGCGAGGGGATTGCGCGCGGCATTGAAATGTGGAGCAACTGGCAAGTCATGCCGTCATGGCGACTCGCCGGCGGCCTGGTGACGCAGCATGTCGAAACCTCGTTGAAGCCGGGCAGCCGGGACGCCTCCGGGACCACCGGCCTGGCGACCAGCGACCCCAGCAATTACTGGAAACTGCGGTCGTCGCATGACCTCGCTCCCGGCCACGAAGTGGACATAATTGTGCGCCATACTGGCAGCCTGAAACAGCCCGCGGTGCCTGCCTACACGGCGGTGGACCTGCGTTATGGCTGGAAAATTGGTCGGAATGCGGAGCTGTCGATCATCGGCCAGAACCTGCTGGACGACTCGCACCCTGAATTCGCGGCCGCGCCAGGGCGCAGTGAATTTGATCGCAGCATCTTTGCCAAACTGCTCTGGCGCCTGTAAAGAACTGGCGCCAATCGTCGAGACCGCATAGATGAAAAATACTCAATACTTGCCGCAGCCACTGGCGCGGTCTCGGCTCTGGTCGAGGCCGAAGCAGGTGCATATGCGCTGGCAGTTTTTGGGCGCACTGACGCTGTGCCTGGCCCTGTGTTCGCTGCACCTGGCGGCACTGGCACAGGCGCCGGCCGTCAATAGCACTGCGGCGGCCAGCGAAGAGCGCATAAAAGGCGTCTCCATCTACAAGTTTCTCAATTATGTCGAATGGCCTGCGAATGCATTCGACAAGCCGGATTCACCTTATGTGATCGGTGTGCTGAGCGCCGATGAAGTCGCTGACGAACTGGCCAGGATCGCCGCAGGGCGCACCATGAATAACCGCGGGGTGATCGTCAAGCGGCTGCAGCCTGGCGAGCCGTTCAACGGCATCCATGTCCTGTTTATCGGCAAGAACGAGCGCTCACGCCAGGCACAGCTATTAAAACAGCTGCAGCTGCAGCCGAAACTGCTGATTACCGAAACTGACGGGGCGCTGGCGCAGGGCAGCATGATCAACTTTAAGATGGTCGATGAACGGGTACGATTCGAAGTCGCGCTCGACCCAGTGGAAAAGTCCGGCCTCAAACTCAATTCAAGAATGCTGGCAGTGGCCTTATCTGTCATCAAGGGAGCCCAGCCATGATCAATGCCGTAAAATTTCCGATATCACGCAAGTTCATGCTGG
>JAKFBY010000005.1:0-1824 GCA_036677325.1 Paucimonas sp. | reverse complement strand
TCCGGAAGTATTTACCGAGGCGGCGGCGCTGTATGCAACGATCGGCGCCCAGCCGATGCATGCCACCAAGTCGCAATTGCAGGCAGCGCAGGATACCCGGCCGTATTACAAATGGCTGGCCAAGATCAGGGTTCCGGTATTGATCCTGCATGGCGAAGACGACCAGATATGGCCGGTCAAGAATGCGCATACGCTGCAAAAAGGCATCGGCGAGCAGGCGCAGCTGACCGTCTTTGCCGACGCCGGGCATGTACTGTTTCAGGAACAGGCGGCGCCCTTCAATGCACGGCTTGAAATGTTCCTCGACGAACAGTGAGCGCCATCTTTACTTTCTTGCACCGAGATCCCACGCGGCTGTTTCACAAGAGGGGGCTTGAGCGTGATGCAACTAAACTTTGTTAATTCAGGATAGGAAGTCATGATGCCCTCCATAAAGCATTTGACGTTATTAGTCATCGTGCCGGCCTTTATTACTTCGTCTATAGCGCTTTTCGCTCCAGAAAATATTTTGGTACTGGCGCCTTTTTTACAAAGGCTTTTGGATTTTTGGATGCCACTGATTCCAGCTTTGAATGGACTAATGCAGGCATCGCCCTTGTCTCAAATAACGGGGGCATTTTTCGCAGTAGCCTGGACCCTGTTTCCTATACAGATTGTCGCTGTCTTGAGCGTGACATTAATCGATTTTGATAAGGCAATGATGATTGAGAAAATGCGAAGATCCGGCAATTCAAGGACCAAAACATTGTTGGTGGGCCTTGCGGGATTGGCGATGGTATTTGCAAGTGTATTTTTTATTGTGTCTGATCCCTGGTTTGCAGGAAATCTTGGCATGACAAAGGGAAGGATCGGTCTTGCATTTTTAGGGTCATTTCATTTCATCGCGATGAGCCTATTGATTATGATGATCGTCATGATTCTAGTCAAAACAAAATCGGGAGATTATTAATAGGAGTAATGGCTTTCCATGAATCGGCCAAGAATCCGGGCTTGCAATGATTAACTGACTCGGAAAAGTCAATGTCCGAGCCCGCTGGATGGGTGAGATGTCGCTGCAGTATCTCCGCCTGCAAGTCAACAATGCTGCCAATCCCGTCCACAGATTGGCCGGTGGCCTTAACAAATACTCAATTTGCAAGTTGCTGAAACTATTGCATCGCTACAGTGATCCAGGCTGCCGTATAGGATCAGTAAAAAAGGCGCCGCAGCGCCTTTTTTTGATTGATGCAGGGTGCGCTTTACTGGAAAAAGCCGCAGGAAATGAACAAGCCATCGACGCCGACGGCTTCCACATACGCAGTCTTGGTCATGGTTTGCTTCGATACCGGGTGGATCCATTTATACGAACACCAGCCATTGCCGGTGCTCTGGGCAATCTTCATCATGTCGACGACGAAGAACTTGCCCTCGATATCCTTGACCTTGGTGCCATCGACGCCGATCACGCGCGGGTTGCCGCCATTGGCGATGATCTTGCCGGTCTTGTCGCACATGCCCAGATACAGGTCGCGGTCGATGAACTGTCCCTGCGGGTTGCTGATTTCGGCCATGCCGCGTTCGCGGCCGTGATTGCGCACGAATTCGGTGGCTTGCCTGACCATTTCCTCGGCTTCTTCGGCGGTGCCGAACTCGCGGGCGCCCAGCGCGAAAATCGACACCACTTCCGACAGCGTGACGGCTTGCTCCTGCAGGCTGGCCGCCGTCTGCGAAGCTTGCTCGACCAGCGTTGCATTTTGCTGGGTCATGCCATCGATTTGCATGATGGCCTTGTTGATTTCCTCGATGCCGCTGCTTTGCTCGGCGCTGGCCGCGGCAATCTCGCTC
>JAKFBY010000004.1:0-9600 GCA_036677325.1 Paucimonas sp. | reverse complement strand
TACTGTTGAATCATCGTAGGTGACGCGCCACAAATACTAAAAAAGTTCTGGAGTAATTTGCCTGCGAATTGCTAGCTGCTTTCATGCGAATACGCAATTACCGTAATTTAGCGGCTCGCGTTATCATTTGCCGATGACATCGATTCTGTCTTGTTATTATCTCGACGAACCCTTAGCAGCGGATGAACGACTGTTCGTCGAGCAGGCGCTGCTCGGGCCGTGGGCAAAATTCAAGACCGGGGGGACATCGTTGTCGGAAAGGCGAGTACCGCTGGTATTGCCGCTGCCGGACCGGCATGGTTCATATGGTGATACACCAGAACAGCGCGCCGAGCGTATCCGCGGCAATTTGCGCCATGCCGGCATCCAGGCCGATATTGGGCGGCAGATTGTCTGGATCATGCCTCAGGATAAGCAATGGGATGCGATTTTCCAATTCGCGATTCGCGAGGAAACCGGATTTGGAGCGTTCGTGGTACAACGCTGGTATCAGGAACACGATCAGATGGTACGCGCCCAGGTCCGGGTGATCGATACCCAGATGTTGATTACCGGGTTGGAATAGGCAGTCTTGCTAGGCATGTTTGCGAAGCGCCGCTAGCGACTTTCCCAACTGCCCCGCCAAGCTTTTGCTTGAGGGGTATATATCCTTCGATTGCAGGATGAAAAAACGAATGCTGCGACGGTACGGATCTGCCTGCAAATTGGCCGACTGCCGGCATCAAGCTTGTCGGCAGTAGTGAAGTGGCGGACTATCCGCGGCCGGCGAGCCAGCGTAATTCTTCTGCCTGGGCAGGATCTGTTTCATCGAAATTCTGAGCCAAGCGGCGCATTTGGCAAATGCCTTGCACGCGCTGGGCTGCTGCACGATGCTGTTTCATCAGCAAACGGACTGCACGCAGCACGAGGGTGAGGGGTCCCGATATCGCTTTGACCACTGGGTCTGCTTGGGTACCGGTAGCGATGGTGAGGGTAGACATGATTTCTTCCTTTCAATTTTGGTCTTGCTGCATTGCAGTATAGGAGTCGCTATGGTACAAATCCAATTTTGATTCTTCATATCAACTATCGATTTGGTGAATAACTTGATTTGTGGAAACATCAATAACAACAATCCGCTGATTACACTAATGCCATGAGTTTTCTTACACTTGATTTAAATTTGTTGCGGGTATTCGATGCCGTGATGTCCGAACAAAATCTGACCCGCGCAGCCAGCCGGCTGGCGATGACGCAACCGGCCGTATCGAATGCATTGAAGCGCTTGCGTGATGCGATCGGCGATGAATTGCTGATTCGAACTGCTCATGGCGTGCGGCCGACCTCGCGCGCCGAAGAATTGTGGCCGAGCGTGCGTAATGCATTGGCTGAACTCGAGGCAGCGGTGACACCGGAAAGCTTTGATGTTTCCAAAACACACACCACTTTTCGGATGGCCATGGCCGATGCGCCAGCCGCCCTGTGGCTGCCGACCCTGATTCGGGCGATCGAACGGGAAGCACCCGGCATGAATGTACGCATGGTGCCACTGACCACGCGCGACCCGCGGCCGACGCTCTTGCATGGCGATATAGATCTGACCATCGGTTTTTTTCCGGGCGTTGTCAGCCAGATGGCGACCGAACCCAGCACCCCGATCCGCCACGAACGCTTGTACACCGGCCGTTACGTGTGCGTGATGCGCAAGGATCATCCTCTGGCCAAGCAGGAATTGACGCTCGATAGCTATTGCGCGGCCAATCATTTGCTGGTGAGCTTTTCCGGTCGCGCCCATGGATTGGTCAGCGATGCTCTGGCCCAGTTGCATCGTGAACGCCGCATCCTGCTGACGGTCAACCAGTTTTTTACGGCCGGTACCGTGGTCGCCAATTCGGATTTAATTACCGTTTTACCGCATCATCTGATTGCATCGACTGGCAAAAGCAGTGAATTGATCGCCAAGGAATTGCCGTTTGACATGCCTGAAGTGCATGTGGATATGCTGTGGCATGAACGTGATGCGCGCAGCCCTTCGCATAAATGGCTGCGTGGCAAACTAGCCGAGACCACCGATGCTGCGATTGGCAGCGGCGCCTTGAAGTTGTAATTCCCTGGCCCTGACCAGGGCCCCGACTGCCTGGTACGGTCCGTTACGGCCCGCTACAGCCTGCTCACGCTATCGCAAGGTGTGCCGGGCACCCCGGACTAGCCAAACATGATCGCGCCGCCTCTGGCGGCTTTGGTTAAGGCTGGTAAGGATCGATAACCGGGACTATTCCCGGGTGCCGGCGCCACACAGGCGCCTGACCGTATGGTAAGCATAGCGTGCAGCGACCCGTTCAATGAAGCGCATGAAATCGACGGGCGAGCTTTCATTGGCCGAGTCGGAAATGGTGCGAATCACTGAAAATGGTACGCCGAACTCGAAACAGACTTGCGCGACTGCGGCACCTTCCATTTCGGCGGCCAGTAAATCCGGCAACAATTCCTTCAATTGCAGGCGCCTCACTTCACTGTGAATAAATTCATCGCCACTGGCAATCAAGCCATTGTGAACGCGCGGCGCATCCAGCTTGAACAATGCACGGTCTTCACTGGTGATACTTTCCTGTAAATCATTGGTAATGAAATCCTGTGCCGACTTGATTAACTGGTCACTTAGAAACTTGTCAGTAGGATAACGTGACAAGCCGCTCAGCGGTACCTCAAAGCGCGGAAACAGCGGCGTGGCATTCATGTCGTGCTGTATCAGACTGTCTGCCACCACCATGTCGCCAACCCGCAATTCAGGGTCGATGGCGCCAGCCACACCGGTGAACACAATATGGGTAACGTCAAAGCGTTCGATCAGCGTCGCGGCAGTGGCCGCTGCTGCGACCTTGCCAAGCCGGGACAATACGCAAATGAAATCGGTTTCCCATAACTTGCCTTTTACATAGTTACGCATGCCACAACGGATCGTTTGTGGGTCCTGCATCTTTTCAATCAGTCCATCTTGCTCTTGATGTAACGCACTGATCAAGCCGATCACCAGGCGTGTATCTGCCATTTCTTCTCCATTAATGCGAAACATTGTTTCTTTTGGTTAATTTTTAGAGATTAACGTATTGGTATTCAAAAGGGAAATCGCGGTTTGTAAAAGGGGGTTGGTTTTATTTAATTATTTATATATATGTTTAGTAGTAATAGTTAACACAGGTCACTTTCTGTGGATAAGTGGTAAACCTTGAATGTATTCAAGTTGTTAGGAATTGCATAAACTCTGCATAAGGCCTGTACCTGCGCGTAACAAGATCTGGATAACAAATTGACCTGGGGATAATTCGTGGCTTATGCACAAATTACCCCACGGATATCCCAACACTTATCCACAGCCCCTGGGGATAAACCCCGTCCATCCGGATTTATCTTGAATAACTGTCGCTTATTGTTTCCAGACGCTTTCCAGCAATGCAAAAACGGCTGCAATAGTTGGTTCATTCCTGCGCTTGGCCAGTGTGATGAATGACAATTCAATGCTCAAATCCACTGCGTCAGCGATCACCAGGCCATGGGCATGCGCTTCGCGCAATGCAATCGATTCGCGTACCAGGGACAACCCGACACCGGATTTCACCAAATCCAGCATGGACGGTTCCTGATCAACCAGGGCGACGGTATGAGGCGCGACGTTTAATTTGGAAAAAACATTGCTCAGCAAGCGATTATGGGCAGAGTCGGGTGGTGTCCAGATCCAGGGAAGCTTGGCCAGTGCTGTCCAATCCTTGCCCGCGACCCGGTTTTTCCAACCTGCCGGCGCCACCACGTTGTAGGTAAAGCGGGTCAGGATCAGGGAATGGAATTCCTTGCCGGGTATGCCCAGGTAATAACCGACATCCAGCAAGCCATTTTTTATTTGTTGCAACACGCTACCGGACATGCCATGTTGCAAACGTGTCGCCAGCTGCGGATAAGTTTCCACCAGCCGCTTCAGGAAAGCACCGAGCCGGGTGAATTCAGGGTCGAGGATGGTGCCAATCGATAGGGATCCGGCCAATGTCGAATGGAGCGCATTGGCTGCCTGATGCAATTCAGCGACGCCCGACAAGATCCGTTCTGCCAGCGGCAACAGCTTGGCGCCGTCATCGGTCAAGCTCATGCCAGTGGGTGTACGGGTAAATAGCCGCACTGCCAATGCTGCCTGCAGCGACTTGATCTGCAAGCTTACTGCTGGCTGCGTGAGATGCAGCGCCGCCGCCGCACGAGTCAGGTTGCCTTCTCGGGCGACTGCGATAAAAGCGCGTAATTGGGTAAAGTCGAGCATGGCGATCTCTGTAAATAAGCCGATTGTTTATAAGTTATTTTTATACCATATTGATAATAACTGATTGGATTTACGACATTGAACTGGTTATGCTGGTGAAATCGATGTTTTCACTTAAGGAAATCTTATGACAAACCTGTCCGTGCCCCGCATTGAACATTTCATCAACGGCCGCCTGCTCGCCTCGACCAGCCGCCGCCAGCAAGCTGTTTTCAATCCTGCCACCGGCGAAGTAACCGGGCAAGTCGCGTTGGCCAGTGTCGAAGAAGTTCATGCTGCGGTTGCCGCCGCCCAGGCAGCTGCGCCGGCCTGGGCCGAGATGGCACCGTTGAAGCGCGCCAGGATTCTGTTCAAGTTCAAGGAATTGATGGAAAAGCACCAGGATGCGCTGGCTGCAGCGATCACCCGCGAACATGGCAAGGTATTTTCGGATGCCAAAGGCGAAGTGATGCGCGGCCTGGAAGTGGTCGAGTTTGCCTGTGGCGCGCCGCAATTATTGAAAACCCAGTTCACCGACAATATCGGTGGCGGCATCGATCACTGGCAAATGCGCCAGCCGCTCGGTGTCACGGTCGGCATCACGCCATTCAATTTTCCAGTGATGGTGCCGTTGTGGATGGCACCGATGGCGCTTGCCACCGGCAATACCTTTATTCTGAAGCCGTCAGAGCGCGATCCATCGCCATCCCTGATGCTGGCCGATCTGTTCGTGCAAGCCGGCTTGCCGGAAGGCGTGTTCAATGTGGTGCAGGGAGACAAGGTCGCAGTCGATGCATTGCTCCAGCATCCGGATGTAAAGGCGGTTTCCTTCGTGGGCTCGACACCGATTGCCGAATATATCTATACAGAAGGCGCCAAGCGCAAGGGGCCCTATCCATTGCGGGTGCAAGCCCTGGGTGGCGCGAAAAATCATCTGGTGGTGATGCCGGATGCGAATCTGGAACAGGCCGTCGATGCGTTGATCGGGGCCGCCTACGGTTCGGCCGGCGAGCGCTGCATGGCGATTTCGGTGGCGGTTGTGGTTGGCAATGTCGCTGACAAGCTGGTCGAAGCTTTGATTCCGCGTGTAAAAGGCTTGAAGGTCAAGAATGGCATGGAAGCCGATGCGGAAATGGGGCCGGTGGTGACCGCAGCGCACAAGGAAAAGATCGAAGGCTATATCGAAGATGGCGTGCGTTCCGGCGCCAAGCTGTTGGTCGATGGCCGGGGGCTACAGGTCGCTGGTCACGAAAATGGCTATTTCCTGGGCGGCAGCCTGTTTGACCAGGTCACGCCAGAGATGAAAATCTATCAGGAAGAAATCTTCGGACCAGTATTATGCGTGGTGCGGGTGCCGGATCTGGCGTCGGCGGTTCGTCTGATCAATGCCCATGAATTCGGCAATGGCGTCTCGGTATTTACGTCGGACGGCAATACCGCGCGTGAATTCTCGCGCCATATTCAAGTCGGGATGGTCGGCGTCAACGTGCCGATTCCGGTACCGATGGCCTGGCATTCGTTTGGCGGCTGGAAGCGTTCGCTGTTTGGTGATGCGCATGCGTACGGTGAAGAAGGCGTGCGTTTTTATACCCGTTACAAGTCGATCATGCAGCGTTGGCCGGAATCGATCGACAAGGGCGCGGAATTCACGATGCCGGTGGCAAAGTAAATCGCCCCGGTATGTCGGAATTGGACATTTCGGACTTGAACCATAAATAAAAGCGGGATACGAGCGTATGCAATCAGCAGGCAAATTCGATTACATCATCATTGGCGCCGGCTCGGCCGGCTGCGTGCTGGCGAACCGGCTCACGCAAGACCCGACAGTGCAGGTGCTGCTGATCGAAGCCGGTGCCAAGGACGACTACATGTGGATCCACATTCCGGTCGGTTATCTGTATTGCATCGACAATAAGCGCACTGACTGGATGTACCGTACCGAAGCTGATGCCGGCTTGAACGGACGCAGCCTGATTTACCCGCGTGGCAAGGTATTGGGTGGCTCTTCTTCGATCAACGGCATGATCTATATGCGCGGCCAGGCGCGCGACTATGATGAATGGGCTAACCTGACCGGCGACGACGCCTGGAAATGGGAACGGGTGTTACCGGTCTTTAAAAAAAGCGAGGATTATCATGGCGGCGGCGATGCCTTTCATGGCGCCGGCGGCGAATGGCGAGTGGAAAAGCAGCGGCTGTCCTGGCAAATCCTGGATGCGTTTCGGGAAGCGGCGATGCAAACCGGGATCCCGAAAACCGACGATTTCAACCGCGGCAATAATGAAGGCTGCGGTTACTTCGAAGTCAATCAAAAGCGCGGCTGGCGCTGGAGCACTGCCAGGGCATTTCTGAAACCGGCCAGCCGTCGTGGCAATCTGACGATCATGACTGGCTGTCATGTCAATCGGTTGCGGTTTGAATCGACTGAGCACGGCAAGACCTGTACCGGAGTTGAATTCACCGGCGGGGGCACGCATTGGTTTGCCGAATCGTCCCGTGAAACGGTTTTGGCAGCCGGTGCAATCGGGTCGCCGCAAATTTTGCAATTGTCCGGTATTGGCCCTGCCGCCTTGCTGCAGCAGCATGGCATTCCAGTGGTCGTCGATGCGCCGGGGGTCGGTGAAAATCTGCAAGACCATTTGCAATTAAGGATGATTTTTCAGATCCAGGGCGCCAAAAGCTTGAATACCATGGCCAATAACTGGTTTGGCAAAATGAAGATCGGGCTGGAATACATGTTGTTTCAGAGTGGCCCGATGTCAATGGCACCGAGCCAGTTGGGTGCCTTTGCCAAATCAGATGCCACTCAGGCAACACCGAACCTGGAATACCATGTGCAGCCGCTGTCGCTCGAGCGTTTTGGTGCGCCCTTGCATGCGTTTCCGGCATTTACAGCAAGCGTGTGCAATTTGCGCCCGACTTCGCGCGGTCATGTCAGGATTGCATCCGGCGATGCATCGGTCGCGCCAAAAATCACTGCCAATTATTTGAGTACGATCGAAGATCGGCGTGTTGCATCTGCATCTTTATCGCTGACGCGAAAAATAGTTTCGGCTCCCGCACTGCAGCAATTTTCGCCGAATGAAATCAAGCCAGGCATCCATCACCGCACCGAAGAAGAGCTGGCGCTGGCTGCCAGCGAAATTGGCACGACGATTTTTCACCCGGTTGGCACCTGCAAAATGGGACGGCTGGACGATCCGCTGGCGGTCGTCGATAGCCGCTTGCGTGTGAAGGGAATCAGGGGTTTGAGAGTGGTGGATGCATCGGTGATGCCGACCATCACTTCCGGCAATACCAATTCGCCGACAGTGATGCTGGCCGAACTGGCGGCGGACTGGATCATGAATCCATCAGCACATACTGCAGCGCAACAAAAAAACACCCCCAGGTTTTCGCAAACACAAGAAGACTTGATATTGCTTAATAAAACGTAAAAGTACGGTATTGTTTGTTGCTATAAGAGCTTGTACTATTCGCAAAATTTTGTAGTAAGATGCTCGACGTTAAGCAAGAAGGAGAGAAGATGACCCCTGTCATCCTAGAGACAAAAAACCTCACCAAAGAATTCAAGGGATTTACCGCGGTGAGTGACGTAAATCTGCAAGTGCAGCGGGGTCATATCCATGCATTGATCGGTCCAAATGGTGCTGGCAAGACGACCTGTTTTAACCTGCTTACCAAGTTTCTGATCCCGACTTCCGGTCAGATCCTGTTTAACGGCAAGGATATTACTGCCGATAAGCCCGCACAGATTTCCCGCCAGGGCATCATCCGTTCATTTCAGATTTCGGCAGTTTTCCCGCATCTGTCGGTGCTGGAAAATGTGCGCATCGGTTTGCAGCGCAAACTCGGCACTTCTTTCCATTTCTGGAAAAGCGAAAAGACCCTGAATCAGTTGAACGAGCGCGCCATGCAACTGCTGGCTGAAGTCGATTTGACGGAATTTGCCGATACCATCACGGTTGATCTGCCCTATGGCCGCAAGCGTGCACTGGAAATTGCCACCACCCTCGGCATGGACCCGGAACTGATGCTGCTCGATGAGCCGACTCAGGGCATGGGCCATGAAGACGTGCATCGCGTGACCGAATTGATCAAGAAGGTGTCGGCCGGCCGCACCATTTTGATGGTGGAACACAATATGAGCGTGGTATCCGGTATTTGCGACAAGATTTCAGTGCTGCAGCGCGGCGCCATGCTGGCTGAAGGCACCTATGCCGAAGTATCGAATAACCCGCAAGTGATGGAAGCGTACATGGGTACGACCTCCGGCGCTATGGAAGGAGCGCATTAATAATGGCTGAAAAAGCGCTAGAAATCAGTAAGCTCCACGCATGGTACGGCGAATCGCATATCCTGCATGATGTAAATCTGTCAGTAAATTACGGTGAAGTGGTCACGATCCTCGGTCGTAACGGCGCGGGTCGCACCACCACCATGCGCGCGATCATGGGCTTGACCGGTGCGCGCAAAGGCTCGATCAAGGTTGGCGGTGTCGAAACAATTGACATGGCAACTTACAAGATCGCGCATTTGGGCATCGGCTACTGTCCGGAAGAGCGTGGCATCTTTTCTTCGCTGTCGGCAGAAGAAAATCTGATGTTGCCGCCGCAGGTATCAAAGACGGACAAGGGCATGTCGATCGATGAGATCTATGACATGTTCCCCAACCTGAAAGAGCGCAAGAATAGTCAGGGTACCCGCCTGTCCGGCGGCGAGCAGCAAATGCTGGCGGTCGGACGCATCTTGCGCACTGGCGCCAAGATCCTGCTGCTCGATGAAATTTCCGAAGGTCTGGCCCCGGTGATTGTGCAAGCGCTGGCACGCATGATCACCACGCTGAAATCCAAAGGCTACACCATTATCATGGTCGAACAGAATTTCCGTTTCGCCGCGCCGCTGGCGGATCGGTTTTACGTGATGGAGCATGGTCAGATCGTCGAGACCTTCGAATCATCCGAGTTGGAAGCCAAGATGCCCGTATTGAATACACTTCTCGGCGTATAAGAGTAATTTAAAAAAACACCACGTTTTGTACCAAAGGAGAAACTAATAATGAAGTTGAAACTGAATGCAATGGCGCTGGCCGTATCGGCCACCGCCCTGATGGGTTTTGCCGCACCTGCGTCGGCACAGTTTACCAATGACACGATCAAGATTGGTCTGATCACCGACATGTCCGGCGTGTATGCCGACGTCGACGGCCCCAACGGTGCTGAATCGGTGCGCATGGCCATTGCCGACTTCGGCGGTACCATCAACGGCAAGAAAGTCGAATTCATCGTCGCCGACCACCTGAACAAGGCCGACATCGCTGCTTCCAAGGCACGCGAATG
>JAKFBY010000003.1:0-2022 GCA_036677325.1 Paucimonas sp. | reverse complement strand
CGCCCTCCATGTCAGGATAGTTGTCGCCTCAGTTGATTTCCTTATCAACCCGGAGGGCGATAGCGAGTGAACAATGAAGAAACGACATCCGGCAGCAGTCCGGGAGTGGGCAATACAGCAAATCATGTTGCCTATTGGACGCAGCATGACCGAGGTAGCCTCTGAGCTCGGCGTGACGACCGAAGCCCTACGTTTATGGAAAAAGGCTTTCCTGGCGCAGTTCAACCCCGACAGCAATACCAGGCATTGCGCACCCTTGCCACACAATGTCAGGCCTGCGCCGCAGGCGCAGGCCTCCCCTGTTAGCAAGCAATCCGGACAGATTCGCTACACTGCCGCGTTTCGGGAGTGGGCGGTGACGCAGATGATGCCACCGCTAAACCGGGCAGTCGTCGTGCTCGCCAGGGAAACCGGCGTGACACCCTTTACATTGCGTGCCTGGCAAGGCGCAGCCAGAGCAGAAGGAAAGATCATGGCAAGAAGCAGCAAGCCTGGAGCGCGCTGGTCCAGCAGCGACAAATTCCAGATGGTGCTGGAAGCAGCCCTGCTAAGCGAGACGGAGCTGTCGGCGTATTGCCGGCGCAAGGGTGTGTATCCCGAGCAGATTGCCCAATGGCGGCAGGCATGTGAATTGGCCAATGGCACCATGCTCGATCCGGCAGGTCTGCCACCGGCGGCAGTCAAGGCACAGGCAAGACGCCTCAAGCAAGTGGAGCGTGATCTGGCCGAAGCCAGAGCGTTGCTGGTGCTGCGAAAAAAAGCCGAGGCGATCTGGGGCAAGGACGAGGAAGAATGATCAGCGCCCCGGATCGCCAGGAAGCCATGATGTTGATCGAGCAGGCACGCCAGGCTGGAGCGCGCCAGGCATTGGCATGCGAGGAGCTTGGAATAAGCGCCAGGACGCTGCAGCGTTGGCAGCATCAGGCAGTCGATGGACGACCTGAGGCACTGCGCCCGGCGCCTTCCAACAAGCTGAGCCATGAGGAGCGGCGCGCCGTGCTCGATGCTGCCAACCGTATGGGCTTTGCCAGCCTGACACCACATCAGATCGTGCCGAAGCTGGCCGATGAAGGGATCTATCTGGCTTCGGAATCGACGTTTTACCGGGTCCTGAAAGCAGCCGGTCAGGGCGCCCGGCGCGGCCGCAGCCAAAGTCCGCGCAAGCAGGTACTCACCACACACCGGGCCGATGGCCCCAACCAGGTATGGTGCTGGGATATCACCTGGATGCCCACGACGGTCAAGGGGCGCTTCTTCTACTGGTACATGATGAAGGACATCTACAGTCGCAAGCTGGTGGTCAACGAGGTGCACGACAGTGAGACCTCGGAACATGCCAGTGCGCTATTGAAACGGGGCTGTCTGAAAGAGCAGACTGCAGGCCGGCCGCTGGTGCTGCACTCGGACAACGGCACGGCGATGAAGGGGGCGACGATGCTGGCAAGCATGGAGCAATTGGGCGTGATGCCCTCGTTCAGTAGGCCGCGGGTGAGCAATGACAATGCCTATGCCGAAGCGTTGTTCAAGACCGCCAAATACTGTCCGCTCTGGCCGGACCGCCCATTTGACACGCTCGACGAGGCGCGGGTATGGGTGCATCAGTTCGTGCACTGGTACAACGAGGAGCATCGCCATAGCGGCCTCAAATACATCACGCCGGACCAGCGGCATCGTGGCCAGGCAGACAGTTTGCTGGCTCAACGCAGGGCGGTCTATGAAGCTGCCAGAGCCAGCAAGCCGGAACGCTGGTCAGGAGCAATCCGCAATTGGGAGTTGGACGACGTGGTGTATTTGAACCCTGATCGAAAGCAGGCTTTGCCAGCCCTACAACCAATGGCTGCATAACAGCTTAGGCGACAACTACCTTGACACACACCGCTCCGCCAAAAAAGTGGGGCAAAAAAGGCGGCCCCTACGACGGCGGTCAGCGCTGCGCGCTGACTGCACGCGCCGCCAGGGACTGAAACGGGAAGCGTCGGAAACTCGCTGCGCTCAGACAGCCGACGCTTCTTTATCCGTTTC
>JAKFBY010000002.1:0-77629 GCA_036677325.1 Paucimonas sp. | reverse complement strand
GCAAACGGCGCTCGGCCGGGTCGGCATGCCGGACGATATCGGCGGCGCGATCAGCCTGCTGCTGGCGGACGATGCGCGCTGGATCAATGGCCAGCGGATTGAAGCCTCGGGTGGCATGTTTCTCTGATTTCAGGTTGGATGCTGCGTATGGGTGGCCAGACGGCAAGCCGGGCACATGTCAGGCAACGCTGTGAAACACCCGCAGCGTGACATCCGGATGACCGATCAGCAGCGCGATCGGGCCGGCGCCGGCGAGGGCGGCGGCGTCGACCAGACCCTCGTTGGCTGCTGCCACCAGCGCCTGCGCCTGCTTGATCACCTCCAGCTTGGCAGGACCATTCGACCAGACATAGCAGACGCGCTGCGCCACCAGCGCCGACAGCGACAGCGACACGCGCGGATGCGGTGCCTGCTTTGGCTGCAGTGCAACATAACGCCGCTCGGTGCTGATCGCTTGCTGCCATTGCGGCGCATCGATGAACAGGGAAGCGGTATGGCCGTCGGTACCCAGCCCGAGAACAATTGCCGCCGGCTGCGCCAGTGCCGGCTGGCGATTGGCCGCGTCAGCCGAATGCTGCGCCCAGCCCCAGGGATCGCTTTCATCGGCATCATTGGCCATCAGCGGCAGCAGCGAAGCAGCATTGGCAGCACCGCGCAGCAAATGCTCGCTCACCAGCGCAGCGTTGGAATCCGGATGGCCCGGCGGCACGCTGCGTTCATCGACCAGCGACACATCGATTCTATGCCAGGGCAAAGCCTGCTGCGCCAGTTCAGCAAAGAAAGGCAAGGGACTGCGCCCCCCGGACACCAGCAGCAAGGCGCGCGCAGCGAGCGGGTCAACGCTGTTGCTCAACGCCAGATGCAAGTCCCCACTCACCGCAATAGCCAATGCTCGTGCGGCTTCCTCGGCAGTCGAAAAAGTTGTTAATTGCAGGGCCATAGCCTCTCCTGGTTGCGTGGCGAACAGCAGCGATGCCGAAACTGGATTGAATCAGCATCATATACGACTGCGCACAACGCAAAAGGTGCAGCCCCGCCCAGCGGTGCCAGGCACAGCCGGGCGGGGCACGTCAGGTGAAGCTGGTTCGGAATTTAGAACTGCTGCATGTACCGCACGCCAAGCAGTTTTTCGAGCGGGGCGCCGGCAATGTTATTGGGATTGCGCCGCAGCGACATGGTCCAGCCGGCATAAGTGGTGGCGCCAATTGGCGCCACATAATTCATTTCGGCCAGCAATTCGCGTCCGGTCGGCACCAGCGTTGCCAGATGCCGGTTGTCGACATCGACAGCGCCGCCAGCGGCATTGGGATCGCGTTCGCCGCCGTAGGCGCGGATCGGTTGCGACACCGATATGCTCAGCCGGTCGCCCCGGTGATAACGGTCGGACGCGACCACCCCCAGCGCAAAGGCATTGCTGCGAATGACGGTGCCGCCCATGCTGGGTGGCGAGCGCCCGTACGACGCCTGGGCCGCCAGCGCGATTTTCGGGGCCAGCAGCCAGACCCCGGTCAACTGCGCCGAACTGCTGGCCGCGCCCGAACCAAACGCCGTCACGCTGCGCGGCGCACCAGATGCCGGATTGCGCTCCTTGCTGCGCATCAGCGAAAACGACACGGCGGTGCTGTCGAACGATTTGGAAAACTCCAGCACCCGGGAATTGATGCGCGGCTGCACCGTGATCAATGCCGGCGACAGCGTCTCCGGATCAAACGCCTGGGTTGCCATCGCATGGTTCAAGCCGGTTTTCAATACGCCGAACTTGATCCGGATGCCGCCCACCTCGCGCGAAATGCCGGCATGCGACGCGCTCGGCGCCAGGGAAAAATAGGGATTGCGCAAGGCCGCGACCGCACTGACGGTGCCGGGCGCGGCCAGATCCAGGCCGCCGGCACCGAAATAATTTCCCGCCAGCCCGCCAACGCCCACGGAATAATCCTGGCCATTGGCGCGCCGAGACTTCAGAGAAAACGCCGTCAGCTGCGGCGCACCATCCGACTCGGCCTCTGACGCCAGCATCGAATAAGCGGAATAGGGTCGGGAATCGATCGCCAGCGCCATGCTGCTGCCATTGCCGGCATGCTGTTCACTGGTTTGCAGGCGCCGCTCGAAATTGCCAAACACCTGGTCCAGCGACATCGACGCCGGCCGCGCGAATCCGGTACCGGTCGCGGCGTCAATCGGCAATGCGTCGGAAGTCACTGCCGAGCCGAATTGCGGCAGCCTGGTGCGCGACAGGGAAAATGACGTGGCAGCCGATGAACCGGCGCCGGCTTCAGGATTGAGGTTGGCATCGTCGGCCATCACCGGTGTGAAGGCCGTGCTGGCAGCCAGCATCAGTGCGCCGGACTGGAGGTAATTGAAGGTCGTCATAGTCACACCTTTCCCCGATCTGCACTCACGGAAAAACGGCGGCGCGACGCCAAAGTCTACTGCTGGCGGCCCCGCTGGCTGAGACAGTGTGAATGCGGTTCACTGCCCGTAAGCCCGGAAGCTTTGCGTCCCCACCTTTCGATGGGTTTGCCCTGAGTCATGCCGGCACCCCTTCGGTCCACGGCACGCCCTGCGCAGACCCGCAAAGGCAGATCTGCTATTTCCATTTTGTACCTAATTTTCTGATTTGCAAGTATTTCTTTAACGACAGAAATCCCCGCACACCCAGTAAACAGGCGTGTTACGGCGCTGCAGCAAGGTACGAACCTGACCAGATTACCCGACACTCCTGCATTAATAAAAAGCCATTTTTATCATCCATATCCCATATTTATGGGATACCCAAGCGGCTGCATTTCGCGTGTAATCAGGGGTTAAACCACATGGCATCCAATGGAAAATTTTCAGGCACTCGACAGCTTCATTGATCACTGGCGCGACCGGCCCAGTTTTCTGGTGGACCTGTTCGGCAATTCGACCTTCCTCGCGCTGGTCGAATACGAGTCGCCGGCAGTATCCGACCGCCATTCGACCGTGGTGCGCATCCGACGCCGGCAAGGCAAGGAACAAGGCAAGATCTCGCTGCAAGCCGAACCGGGCCTGTTTACCGGTTTTCCGCACCTGGATTTCTCCCCGCCCCGGCACGCCTACGACTACGACGATGAAAACCACCGCCTGCTGGTGCATGGCGACTCCGACCGGCTCGGCGGCAAGTACAAGGTCATCATCACTCCGGCCTGAACGTCGGCGTGGCGGCCAGGTTTGCCAAAACTGTTGCCAAAAGCAAATCTGCGGCATCGATGGCATTTGCGGCAGCGCACACAAACTCCATTACCTTGCCGCAATATCCCGATTGGCGGGTCAATTATTTGTTATAATCTGCGGCTTCGCCAAAAAGCAGCCGGCGACATGCAGGAGAGATGGATGAGTGGTTTAAGTCGCACGCCTGGAAAGCGTGTGTAGGTTCATAGCCTACCGGGGGTTCGAATCCCCCTCTCTCCGCCAAAAACAAGTTTTAAGAAGTCCAGAAACATCCAGAAACCCACGCTAATTCAACGAGTTACGTGGGTTTTTTGTTGCCTAAGCGGTTTTAACGTCCATTGACATCCGGTTACTTTGGGGGCACGCTTGGGGGCATATTCGCGTGCCCCCAAAACAAGATGCCCCCAAAATGCCTAAAATCGTAACCCCGCTGGGTGATGTACAGGTCAAGAACGCCAAGCCCAAAGACAAGCCCTATAAGCTCTTTGACGGTGGAGGCTTATATCTTGAGGTAATGCCCACGGGCTCGAAGCTGTGGCGCATGAAATTCAAACAGGCCAATGGCAAGGAAAGCCGCTTGGCATTGGGTAGCTACCCGGAAATATCCCTGGCGGCAGCACGGGCCGAACGCGCCAGAGTCCGGGAGCAAAAAGCCAAGGACATCGACCCGGCGCAAGCCAAGCGCATGGAGAAGCTGCGCAAGTCTGCTGCCGCCTCAAATACCTTTGAAGTCATCGCGCGAGCTTGGCACACCAACAAGCTGGAAGCATGGAAAGAAAACACCGCCAAGGAAGCCATGAACCGGCTGGAAAAGGATATTTTCCCCTTGATCGGCAAGCGCCCCATTACGGAAATCGATGCACCAGTCATGCTGGACGTATTGCGGCAGATTGAAAAACGCGGGGCACTGGAAATCGCTGGGCGGCTGGGCCAGATATGCAGCCAGATATTCCGCTATGCGATTGCTTCTGGGCTAGCCAAATACAATCCGGTGCCCGATCTGCGCGGCGCAATGAAACCCCGCGTCAAAGGGCATCATGCAGCAATCACCCCGGATGAATTGCCGGAATTTCTCAAGGCGCTGGAAAAGAACGAAGCAAGGATGTACATCCCGACCCGGATATTGATGCGGCTGATGATGCTTGTGTTTGTGCGTACCAGCGAATTGATCGAAACCCCTTGGGCAGAAATCGACCTGGAAAACGAGCAGTGGGTAATTCCCTGGCAGCGCATGAAGATGGGGAAAAAGAAGGTCAACCCTCGCAAGACCGATCATCATGTGAATATGCCCCGGCAAGGCTGGACGCTATTGCGCGAGCTTCACGCACTCACGGGCGGCAGTCAGCACCTTTTCCCGAACTTGCGCGCCCCCTCCAAACCCGTTTCCAATGGTGCGATACTAGCGGCATTAAAACGCATGGGCTATGCAGGCAAGCACACTGGGCATGGCTTCCGGGCACTGGCGATGGGCGTCATTAAGGAGCGGCTAGGCTATCGGCATGATGTCGTGAATCGCCAGCTTGCGCACATGTCAGGTGATGCTTACGGCGAAGCCTATGACCGGGCAGAATTTCTGGAAGAGAGAAAGACCATGATGCAGCAATACGCCGATTACCTGGACACAGCTGCAAGCGGCAAGGTTATTGCCGGGAAGTTTGGTAAAGCAGCATAGAACTAGTTTAGCCATGCCTACCGCGACGGCGGGAAAACCGGGCAACCCTTACCCGGCTGGCATGGCTTTCATTTTTAGGGCGAAATAGGGACGCACGAAATGAAAATACCGCACATTAGGCGGAATTCAATGTGGCGATACGCTGCACTTGCCGCTACCGAGGGAATTCATCATTATGTAGCTCCTGATGATGACGTTGATAGCGTTCCAGCATTGATCGTAGTTAGAGACGTTCCTTCAATTTTATTATTGGCTGTGCGCGACATACAAACATCAGAAGAGGCCGATAAACTCCTCAATGAAAACGATGAAGCGCTAAGATCAATAATGGGAAAACTAGACTCTGATATCAGCAATGATAAATTACCGGTTTATGACAAAACGTCGCTCTTGAGAGTCGGAACAAATCAGCTAAGTGCTTATAAGGGTAACTACCTTGTCCGATTTGATGATTTAGAAGCTTGGTTTATGTCTGAAGGAATTCAATTACCGGCAACTTTATTAAACGGAGCGGGAACACCAAGCAACGATAAGAATGTACAAGAGGAAAAGGAAATTGGTGGCAAATCAGAAACCGCTTATCTTCATATAATCGGCGCTCTATGTGATCTTTACTGGCGAGAAGTAAAACCAGATTGCGCCAAAATAAACCAATCAGAGATTATTGCAGCACTCGATACTTATCGAGGATATGCCGGACTAAGCGAGCGCAACTTAAAAGATAAGCTGTCGAAAGCAATAAAAATGATCCGCACAGATTAGTGCAATTGCAGCAAAATTTAGTGCAATTGCATTTTGCTATAGCATAGCAACGCTTAACCTTTCCATATACCGCATTAGCTTTGCGGGGATCATATTGGATTGGTTAGAAAATGACTGAATTTCTTAAATCTGCAAATCAAGCACGAATTTTACGACTTCAACAAATCAAAGAGCGTACTGGCTTATCCCGCTCGACAATATATGCGCTTATCAAGACAGGGCAATTCAATGCTCCTATATCGCTTGGTGCGCGTGCTGTAGGTTGGCTAGAAAGCGACGTTTCGGAGTTTATCGACTCCCGCATCAAAGCTTCACGCAAAGCAGTCTAAGGGGGCGCTATGGACGAAAAAAAAGCCCCCAGCTTGCGCATAGAGGCCTTACAAACGATTCGCAACAAGCATAGCGGCAGCGACGCAGAAACGCAAACAAAACGCTTTCTGGAGGCCGCACAGTCGCTTGGCAGCATCTCCACATTGGAAGCTTACCGCTATCTCGACATACTGCACCCGCCAGCACGTAAGCGCGACCTAATTAAACTTGGTTATGTCATCGACCTGGTCTGGGTTTATGAGCCTAGCCTATGCGGGCCGATTCATCGTGTTGGCCGCTACGTTTATGGCGGCAAGGCTTCCTATCCGCTGTTTGATGGTTTGCTTGATGGGTTCCCCGCATGAGCCGGGGAAAAGAGCGGGCGTTGAAAGCGGCAAAGGAGGCAAGAGGCGGCGGGCAGTTTTTACCGTTTCGCCTGGATGTACTGCGCAGCCAGGCTCTTGCCAATCTATCCCCTTATGCGGCAAAGCTCCTGCTGGATCTTGCAAGCCAGTGGCAGCTAGGGCGCAATGGCGATGCCAGCGCAGCATTTGAAAACGTCCTGCGGGCACGTGGCTGGCGATCTAAGGCAACCTTGCATAAGGCATTAAGGGAATTGCGCGAGTCTGGGCTAATCATCCAGACCCGGCAAGGTTCCTTGCATCAGTGCAGCCTGTACGCATTGGGCTGGCTGGCGATTGACGAGTGCAGCGGCAAGCTGGACATGCGGGCAACGACCAAGCCGATCAATCTTTGGATAGGGCCGATTCAGCTAATAACGAATAAATCTTCCAGTACGTCAGGTGTACCTAAGCCAATAAAAATGGGCGATTTAGGTACGCCACGTGTACCGGATGGTTAGATATGAAGCCCTGTAGGTACGCCAGGTGTACCTAAATCGTATCTTTTCCGGGTTCGTATAGTACGTCACGTGTACACCTCTATAGATTTACCATCTCAGTATGGGAATCCATAGCAAGCATTAAAGCAGTTTGGAGGCACGTGGCGAAATTGATTGAAGGCGTAAAGGCATGATCAAGAAAACAAAAACCGTAGTGGCTGGACCTATAGTGCCGACCCGCACGAAAGGGCAAAAGAGTGCGCAGGCAATGCTGATGCCCTCCGTGAACGCAGCGGTAGTCATGACAACCTATCAGGGCAACATCGTTGGCAAGGATGTTGATTTTGCTGAATTGACGGAAGGCTTGCGCGAGACTTTCAGCAAGTCCAAAGAAGGCGATTTGTCGCGGCTGGAACAGATGCTTATAGGGCAAGCAACGGCACTGCAATCCATTTTTACCAGCCTGGCAAGGCGAGCCCATTCGCAGGAGGGCCTAAGGCAATTTGAGTCATTTCTGGCGCTGGCATTGAAAGCGCAATCGCAAAGCCGGGCAACGATTCAGGCAGTGGTGGAATTGAAATATCCCCGGCAAGTCGCTTTCGTAAAGCAGGCCAATATCAGTCACGGGCCGCAACAGGTGAATAACGGCGGCGATAATCGGAGCAATACGCGCACGCTCGCGCACGCGGAAGAAAAACAAATCAATCAAAACAAACTATTAGAGGATCAAAACCATGAGCGCACGCACCTGGACACCGGAGCAACGACAGCGGCAGGCCGAAGCAATCCGGCGCTGGAAGCCGTGGGAGCAGTCCACCGGGCCACGAAGCGCCCACGGTAAGGCCAAGATGTCTGGCAATGCCTACGCAGGCGGGGAATGGGCCAAGTTGCGGCAGGCTATCCAGGAATTGAATCGAGCATTGCGGGAGCAAAAGGGCTGGCTGACATAGGGCGGCAAAGCATTTTGTTGCCAGAAGGTCAATTCCGCCATACACTGCCTTTTTCGGCTGTCTGCCTTTCACGGTTTTTTATTTGACGTCTAACTCGGACAGAATCAACAAAGCCAGCAGTAGTACGGTTCTTCAAACATTTGGCTCCCTGGTTATACAGACAGGCGCCGAGTTAGACAGAAAAAACTTCCATCTAAATGGAAGTTAGACCGCAGATGATCGGAGCGAATGACAGATGGAAGTCTTAATCTTCGGTGCAGTCAGTCTGATTGCACTTGCTGCGTTTATCGGATTCACGTTGTTGCCGTTCTTCGCCGCCGAACGGCTAGGTCTCAGGATAGGCCTACTTACTCGCCGCGTCGGCCTTCGATGGGCATTGCCTGCAGCATTGTTAATTTCAGTGTTGACTTGGGCGCTCGCGGGGTACCTCGTTTTCAAGCGTGACTGCAGAACTGCTTCCAAGATCGAAGTGCTTGCTCCACCTTCTACGCCACCCCTTGGCTTCCTGCTCTATGGCGATAGGTCAACTTCGATGGGACATGCGTTCTCCTGGAGCGCACTGTTGGAAACTGGTTCCTTTCAGTTCGTCGATATAGAAGGTCGGCGTAGGTGCATAGGTGTTAAGCCGCACGAGCGGTCACCCACGTTCCCAATTACATCGAAATGCTCACAGCACGCCTCTATAAAAAGTGAGTTCGCTGTCCATTTGGTACCGGCGAAGCGGGTTCATTACTGGTGGTCGCCACCCATCTTTGTATCGGATATTTTGGTTAAAGAAATCAAGTCGGGCAATGTAATAGGTAGAGCATCTGACCTAATTTTTGGCGGAGGTGTCATTGGCATGTATCTACGTTTGCTCGGCGGCGATCAAGACTTCGAATATCTAAGTTGCGGATACGCGTCAGCAGGCATTGGGCCGTTGCGGCCTTCCCTTGCAAGCAGGCCACGTTTTGCCGAGTATAAGGCAGCTGACGTGGCGTTTGTGACCAAGGCGCTTGGCGCTCAGCGATGATGTGCGCTCTGCGGTCTAACTTGCTAATCAACAGGGACGCTGTGCGCCCGTTATTGCGGCGCTAAACCTATCAAATTCTGATGAGTAAAACCATTCCTCACGCATTGATATTTCCATTAGTTGCATTGGGTGCAGCTTTACCTTGGCTAGCCTTATTCCTTCCAGCTTATTTCGCGTCTTCGCAAACTTTGCGATCTAATGCGGTCGTTCATTATTTCGTAATTGCGCTCTGCGCTGTTATTTCCCCATTTCTTATTTACCTACTCCTGCGCAAAAAATTTTCAAAGGTAGCGCGGGTTCCGCTATTGGTAATCGCTATTGCGTGCAGTGCGCCGATTTTTCTTACATCCACAATGGGCACATTATGTTTAACTGGTGTTTTCCCTGTCGGTTCCTGTGAATAAGTTTTACAAATAAGCCTTACATTTTGTTGAACTTAGATAGGCGCAGGCGTCGACTATGACTGTCAAAAATATAAACAATGCCTGCCTTATGACTTTCAATAATGCCGGCCGTTCAACGCAACTTTAGAGGTAACAATTGTCGCTGACTCGCTTAATCGTTTTTATGCTTCTCTTTTGTACAGTTTGTAGTGCAAAAGCTGGACTCCCTTTCATGTCAGAAACTATTGTATGGAATGAGGATGTTTTGCTTGAAAATGGGCAGCAGCTTTCAATTCAACGGGAATTAACCTTTGGCCCTAATGAATGGGGACAATCTGGTAAGGGGGGGCTAAAAAATCAGTCGATTCGCTTTTCTTTCAACGGCAAGAAGGTTAAATGGGAAAACGACGATAAATGGCCCATTCCCTATACGCCTGATATCCTCGACTTTGTGAATGGCATTCCAATCTTAGTTATGCCTGTATATCGATGGGGGCCATGCAATAAATACGATTTCCCTCAGGAAGGCCTTGTGGTGTTTGGGTATCGTAATGGGACTTGGGTCCGGATTCCAATCACTGACGTTCCTAAGACTTTGAAAGTAAATCTACTGCGGAGTACTCATGAAATACGACACTGGGATGAGTACAGAAACAGGCGCATTACTCCATCAGTAAAGTTAGAACTTGAAAGCGGCATAACCTGGGGAGGGGCCAAGGCTGGACAGACTATTTCAGAATCCAGCAAGTTTTATGCAAGTAAAGAAAAATCGTGTGCTCGAATTCATCCATTGCCTGATGTGCAAATGGAGGCAGCAAATGCTGAAATTACTAAACGAGAAGCAAATGCTCGACAACTAACAGCACAAATACAAAGCTCTTCGGATTCGCCTAATACAATCTCCCCAAATGAATTTCTCGAGGCACAGGGGGAATTGACTGGGGCAGGATATCGAAGCAAAAACTGTAAAGGAGTCCTCGATCGAATCGAGCATTCGTACCATTATGGCGACCGAGGGTCTCAACAATTGGTAGGCTATACGCTCTTTCCTACAAGTGGTCATCCAATTCCGTTGCATCAATCAAATTTAAAATTGGCTCCTGCTGGTCTAAATGTTGTAGTTTGCAATCAGAGCTTTATTATTTCAGTACGGCGGCAAAGTAAAGATTATCTAATAATTAATCGCTTCTTTCATTCTGGCGCCCCAGTCGACGTACTACACATTAAGCTTCCTGATATTGAAAAATTCTTTGCAGAAGGACAGTGGCCTATGATGTGGAATGTGCTCGTAAATGATGAGAAATTTACTTTTACGCTTGGAACCTATTCAAAAGAAAAACATACTCCTGGGGTGGTTCTAGAACGGCAAGTGAGTTACATAATAGCGGTACCGAAATAATGTTCTTTACAGCCATTTCTAACGTCACTAAGCAGGGTCTCCATACGGTGCTTGTTAACGTGGCGTTACAGACGAGTAGGGGCGGGTTGAAAGTCTGGCGCATCGGCTTAGCGGAAACCGCACTGTTTCTCACGCACAGAAAATATCATCCTCTTTAAATAATTCAAATCAGCAAATGCCCGCTAATGCCGGGCTGTTTGCGCTGGTGGCTACTCAGCTTGGCCGGGATGGGGCGGGGAAGAAGTCTGATGTTTCATATTGGGAAACCGACCTGTAAGGTTCGTTTTAAAGCTAACCCACAAAATGTCCCGCGTGCGCGCGCGTGGGGCGGGCTAAAAGTTAAGCGCTTCATATCGGGACACCGCTCGGTTTCTTTCCTTGTCATAAACGTGACCAAAAAAAGTAGAAATGCGCTGCAATATTGGCGACATATAGAGGTGCAGGCTAAAGTTTTGGGGGCATGTTTTGGGGCATAAATATTTTTACACAGACACAAACCCAATGTTTATGCGGCTTTCCATCAATAATTAGGCTCCCCCTCTCGAAACGGGGCTTTTTCGTTTTTGGCGGAGAGAAGCACGCATGCGTGCGCGGGGGATTCGAAGGGTTAGGCTTACCAGCCGAACCGCGGCCTGCGGAACGTAGGCGAATCCCTCTCGCTCCGCCACCTATTAAGGCCCCGATTCCGGGGCTTTAATCATTTCAGAAAAATCGTGGACGCCTGCGAAGCACTCTTCGCTTTTTCCGGTGAGATTAGGTTCAGTTCTTATCGTAGTGAGCGCGGTAGAGGGCGATTTCCTTCTCGATCAGATCCCGAAGCGCTGCTTCATCGCCGGTAAAATCCAGGTCTGTTTCCCCACTCAGCCTCGACGTTACCGCTAACTTAAGCCTGGTGGTGGCGTCAGGCGAACTTCTTACAGCGCGAAAGATTCGGTTCGAATTAACCCCACTAATTGGCGGAGTCAGCCAGAACGCCCATCCATCCGGGTCGGAGCGCTTGCCTGGAACGAGTCCCAGGTCGCTCGTGTTCACATATGCAAGAATCTGGTCTGGAGTCATTTCAGGTTTTCCGAATGTTAGGATGATTGGGCATCATAGCTTTTGTTATCGCTTCTGAATAGCCTGTCAATTAAACAATCAAAAGGGATCAGCATCGCTTCAATCTTCAAAACGATGCGGCCCTCTTCGCATTCGCCTTCGAGGCTGACAGAGCGGCAATTTGCGCTTGCAGTTCCTCCTTGAATGTGAGCACATCCTTCTGCCCCACTATTCGCACAACTGCATACAAATCACCCACATCGCCATGCAGCGACGGCAAGCCGCGCTTCGCAAGGCGAAGATGCTTTCCAGAGCAAGTGCCTGGCCTGATATTCAGTGCAACGTTGCCGGCCAATGTAGGGATTTCGACGGTACCACCCAGCGCGGCCAGTCTTGGCAGCAGTGGCACATCGAGGTATAAGTCTCGCCCTTGAACGCGATAGTGGGAATGCGGCTTGATCGTCACGACGAGGTACAGGTCGCCTGGTCCACCGCCGTTTCGGCCTGCTCCGCCTTTGCCGGCAAGCCGCAGACGCTGCCCCTCCCTTATTCCCTTGGGAATGCTTACCTGGTAAGTATGCGACATGCGACGGGACAAGCCGCGCGCGTCACATTCTGACGCCTCCACAGTAACGTCCGTTTTACCACCATTAAAAACTTGTTCCAGCGTGATCGCCATGGACACGACATGGTGTTCACCGGGCACCGGCGGCGGCGCCTGCTTTTGCGCGCGCTGTTCGCCACGACCACCTGACTTGAAAGGGTTCGGCGGATCGGCAGTGCCGAAATCTTCGAAGTCTTTGGCACGGTGTTCATGTCGTTGCTGCCGGTCTGGCGGTGGCGAAAAATGTTCTGCGAGGGGAGGCTTGTAACGCTTGTCGTATTTCTGACGTTTCTCGCTATTCTTCAACGTCGCATAGGCAAGCACTACGACCTTGAATTTTTCCTCAGCTTGGGGATCGTCGGAAACATCAGGATGCAATTGGCGGGCAAGCTTGCGGTACGCCTTCTTGATGTCCGCAGTCGATGCCGTGCGTTCGACGCCGAGGTCCTGATAATAGTCCCTGTTTTTCATCGGATTCAACCGCCCAAGTTGAAGTTGGCAATGACGTACATGAATACAATCATCACTATATTTTCAACGGCAGCACTTCAATTTGACGAACAAGGGGGTATTTCCAGGTTTTTGTAACAAGTCAGTACGACAAGAAGGCGCCCACCTGTTCGTGCAAGTCAATTTGTCCAATAATTAAGTTTGTCCATCTATATTGGACAAACTTAGTTATTGGACAAATATTGACATCCCTTCTTTTAATCAATTAGTATTGTCCAATATATTTAAATGTCCACTAAAAATGGACAGCCAACAAAAATGGACAAAACGCCTGCCGCCGAGAAAGAAACGCTGCGTACCGCCATCAAGGCGGCGCAGCGCCACGGCTTGACAATCGAGCTGATCAAAGAAGCGCCCCAAACAACCCATCCTCAAGCCGATGCAGTAGCGCGTGTTCGCCAGGGCGAACAAGAAACGCTGTATCTGGTGGAGTGCAAACGCACCCTGCGCCCTGCCACGCTTGGCGTCACCCTGCACCAGATGGACCGCCTCGGCCAACCGGCGATGCTGATCACCGATTACGTTGCGCCCGACCTGGCCGATGAACTGAAGCAACGCGGCATCCCTTTTCTGGATGCGGCAGGCAACGCTTATATCAAGCAGGCAAACCTGCTGATCTGGATAAAAGGGCAAAAGCCCGCCGCCAAGGCGACCGTCGTTACCCCTGGACGCGCTTTCCAGCCGACCGGCCTGCAAGTGATTTTTACCTTGTTGTGCAATCCGCAGGCGGTCAACCTGCCTTATCGTGAACTGGCAAAGATGGCGGGCGTGGCGCACGGCACCGTCGGATGGGTGATGCCGGATTTGCAGCAGCTCGGCTTTGTGCGCGACCTGCAAGGCAAGCGCGGCACCCGGCGCTTGTTTGAGCATGAACGCCTGTTAAATCAATGGGCAGATGCCTATGCTCGCGTGCTGCGACCGCGAACCTTGATCGGCCGGTACTATGTGGCAGGCTTCGAGGGCTGGAAAAATTGGCCGATTGCGCAATACGAAGCCCTTTGGGGGGGCGAACCTGCCGCCGCAATGCTGACCGACTATCTGCGCCCCGGCGAACTGACGCTGTACGCGGAAAAAATGCCTGGCCTGCTGGCAGCGCGGCAAAAGTTCATGAAGGAAGCCGGACCTCGCCATCCGGCCGCGGTGGAAGTGCGCAAGCGCTTCTGGAATTTTCCCGGCGATCCGGAACATGGCAACATGGTCCCGCCATTGCTGGTCTACGCCGACCTGCTGGCAACCGGTGACGCACGCTGTATTGAAACTGCAAAGATGATTTATGACGTCCATGTCGCTCGACTTTTCACAGAAGATTGATCTCATTCCACTGGCTACCGTCGTGCAGGCGTTGCAGAGTGTCGCACAACCACTTGGAATTGATTATTTTTTGATGGGTGCCGCAGCACGCGACTTGATGTTGCAGCATGCGCACAATATCGCACCGTCCCGCTTGACCGAGGACGTGGACTTTGCCGTGAGCGTGCCGGACTGGCCAAGCTTTGAATCGCTGCGCACTGCGTTGCTTGGCTCAGACCAGTTCTCTGGAAAACCCGGTCCGGCAATTCACAAGCTGCGCCACAAGGCAACTGGCCTGCCTTTGGATATCGTGCCATTCGGCGGCATTGAAAATACGGACCGCACGATCAGCTGGCCGCCGGACCATCACACCGTATTCGATTGTTTTGGCGCGAGGGAAGCATTCGAAGCCAGCATCCCGGTGCAACTGCCAAATAATGTGACACTGCGCGCTGCATCCATTCCTGCCCTGGCGCTGCTGAAGATCACCGCCTGGGAAGACCGCAAGCATTCCCATCCCGGGCGCGATGCGGGCGACTTGTTGCTCTATGCGCGACATTACATGGATTGCGACAACTATGATCGCGCGGCACAAGACCACAGCGATTTATTCACCACCGACGATTATGACCACGAAGCAACCGGTGCACGATTGCTTGGGCGCGATATTGCAAACTTACTGGATAAACAATCCATTGAACCCGTCTTGGCGATACTGCTACCGCAAGCCGATACCGGCGGTCCTTTGCTGCTCGCACAGCAATCTGGCCTTGACCTTGAACATGCCCGCAGGCTCATCGAAGCACTCTGCGATGGCCTGACCGACAATCTCTAGCGGTGACAGACCAAGATTAACTACTAGCAGGCAACCGCTACCGTTAAGGTGTAGAAACCAGACTTTTCCAGCTAGTGGCTGTCAGCTTCAGCCAAACTTTGAAGCTTGAAGATCGACTGCTGTCGTCGCAATAGCGGACGTTCGCACATTCCACGAATCTGATATTGCTTTGCCAATGTTCCGTGTCAACATGTCCTATTGCCTTCGGCTTACTTCACTACGCAACCAAGAACATCCAGTGGACTTCAGGGGACAGGCCACGATTAAGTATTACGCATATTCGTGGTCTGCCCCCGAAAATAACGCTAATCTTTTGCCCTGACGACACGATTTCGCCCGGCAAGCTTTGCGTCGTATAACGCAGCGTCGGCGCGGCTGAAGACTGCGTCTGTGGTTTCGCTTTTTTGGATTTGCGCAACGCCGACCGAGGCCGACATTCGGATGCCCTCGGCAATCCCGTTCCACTCGTAGCCAACGACCTCATCGCAGATGCGTTGCAGCGGTACGGTCGCTGCTTCAACAGTGCAATTCCTGAGCAGCAAGACGAACTCGTCACCACCGTAACGCGCAAAATAATCCATGTCGCGTTTTTGCTTGCCGATAAGATTGGCGAAGGTCTTGATGACTTCATCGCCGATCACATGGCCGAACCGGTCATTGACCGCCTTGAGCCCATCCAGGTCGAGCACCGCGACGCAAAACGGTACTTCGGTTCGATGAAACAATTCACGATCTGTTTCCAGCTTGTCCTTCAAATCGCGGCGATTTCCAACACCTGTCAGTTCGTCGTGCACCGTCAGAACTTGTAGCCGCTGCATTGCCTGTTCAAGTTCCGCGGTTCTTTGCGCGACTAGTTTCTCCAGATGGTGGCGATGCTGCAGAATTTCCTGTTGCGCCAGATGACGCGCAGTGATATCGCGCGCTACCGCGACAAGCAGCACTTCATCCTGCACTTTAAAGGTGGCCGCCGACAGCTCGACCAGCACGGTTTCGCCGTTTCTCTTGCGAAAGCGTGTTGTGTAAAGTATTTTTTCGCTATGTTTCAACGCTTCGACTATGGCATCACGGTCGTCATAGTTGACCCATATGTCGATGCTGGCAGCAGTCTGGCCAATGATTTCGTCGCGGGTATAACCGATCAGCTGTTCAAAGCCGGGATTAACATCGATAAACATGCCCGTATCAAGATTGGTGAATGTCGCATAGTCGGGCATTGCATAAAAAATGCGCCGGTATTTCTCCATCTCCTCACGCGTAGAGCCATGTTCTTTCTCTGATACGTCCATAAGGTCCTCGACTACGCACATCACCTCAATCAAACAAGTCGTTAGCAATATATTCGGCTAAATAAATTACCGAGAAGTACCTTAACTTTTTACTGGGTCGACTGTTTTCCTTTAACACCCGTCTTGCCTGTGTCGTGTTTTCCTGGTAGTCAGTCAAGCTCAATCTACGGGTATAAATCGCGTCTTTTTCGCTCTGACAGCGCCGCATATCGATGCCGGAACTCGAGGTAGATTGTACTGCTGAAGTTAAAAAATGGAAACTTTTGGTTACCTTAATGCTGTATCTCGCCGTCCGAGGACAACCTCACCTGATTTTTTTACGGTGCTGACATGAATTAAGTGCTTATCCTTAAAACCGATGGCAAAGAGAATGCGTCATTTTCTTTGATAGGTGATGAGGTAGGCCGTCTAGCTAGCTGGCAAGTTTCGAACGAATTTTTGGCCCATGTAGCGCCGCTAATTCCGCAGCATCAACACGATCCGGAAAAGGCGTACAAAATGAAGCGGGGAATGGACTCTGGTGATGTTCGCGAATGCGATCATCGCCTTCCGCATGATTCATCAGCTTGACGAACCAAATTTAATTTACGGATAAGCTATTACTTCTATCAATGACGCCGCGGAGACAAATGATGCTTGCGCCAAGTGGAGGTTTCGCATTGCTCCCACCCAGCGCCAAGTGGAGGTTTCGCATTGCTCCCACCCAGCGCCAGGGGCGTCTTTGATAAACCGGGCATTCGCCATGAAAATGGCTCCGCATACCTGCGGAGCCTTCCGGACGCCGCGCCTTAGCGTTGATACAGCATGATTTGCGAGACTTTCTGCTGCTCGCCTTTCGATGCTGTGACTGTTACTTCATACCGGTTGCCAGGCATGACGAATTGCGGCGCAAAACTGAATGCGTAAAAGCCGTTTGCATTGGCGCGTGTCGTCTGGTTGGCGCTTTGCGAATTCATTGCCTGCGGCCCGGAAAAGCGCCCGGTTTCCTTGATTTGCAGATCGACCCGGGCATCCGGCGCAGTGCGGCCGTTGATGGCGATGGTGCCGCCCCTGACTTCTGCGCCATCCGCGTGACTGGTAATGTCCAGCGGCAGTACAGTTGCCAAAGGCGCACCGGAGGCGGCAACCGTAAAGGCCCAGGCCTCACGCATGACGTTCCCGGCCAGGTCGCGCGCGGTAACTTCGACCGGGTAATTTCCCGGACGCAGTTCAGTGCGCAGGGTGAACAGATGCGGCGTAATGGTCGCGCTTCCGGTGGCGTCGTTGCCACCCAGTTTGATACGCACGCTGGCAACATCGACGCCGACACCGCGACGGTCGCCGAATGTGCCTGAAATAACGACTGGATTAGCGGTAATGATTTCACCGTTGCGTGGCGAGATATTGCGCAAGGAAGGCGCCTGCACATCGACCACCGAGTTATTCAGCCGCTGGGTGATGCGCTGCGAGCCGGATTCAAGCGTGGCGACCACATTTGCCGCCGGCGGGATCTGATCGCGTCGGCGCACCACGTAGACACCTTCATATTGACCGGGACGCACTTCCTGCATCGCCACTTTGTCGGACACGCCGTCGATGATGAAAGATGCCCGCGCGCCGGGAGTGCCGGTCAGCATGAAATGCAGTTCCTCACCCGCTTCGATGCGCGCAATCGGCTTGCCGACAAAGCGCTGAATTTCCAGGGGCGCTGCCTGTACCGGCGGCGCGGGAGGTGCCGGTGCCGCTACCGGCGCGCCTGCAGCCCTGCCCATCGATTGACTCATGGAAACCGAACGTGCGCGCACGGTGAGCGTGGCGCGCAACAGCGTGGCTGCCGTGAAACGGTCGCGACTGGAAACGGTATAGTCGCCCTCGTATACGCCGGCATCGATCTCAGTGAGAGAGACGCTTTTTTTCGCGCCGGCGATGCGAATACTTGCCTTGCCACGCGGTGTGCCTTCGACCGTGAATGTAAGGTCGGTACCGGGGCTAAACGGACCGGAAGGCGTAAGCGATACGGCATCGATTTTCGGTAAAGGCGCTTTTGGAGCAGCCTGGGTGAGCGTTACCATCGAACCGAAGGTAACAAGCAACATCAGGGACGCTAAAAACTTACGTCGAATATTCATGGCAATTCCTTAATACGATAGTGGATTTTTAGTCATTCGATAGCGCAAGCTCACTACGCCGGTGTTTGGTTTTCTTGCTGGACGCAGAAAGAATGAGACGGATTGCATTCCCGAGACTCGCGATGAAATACGGCGCACGCGTTTCAATGTGACGCTTCATGGTATTCCCGAAAATCCAGTCCCGATACGGCTAACTTGTAACATCCGTATCCGATTGCAACCGTACGCTTCCGCACATAATCGGGATAGAGCAAGCGCTGGCGCAGCTGGATCAAGAGTCGGGAAACACACGGCGTGGTCGGTCTGGGCCAGAAACATTACGAAAGACGCCCGTCAAAATTATCGCCGGTGGTGGCTGAGCGCTTGTATAAATAGGGGACAGACCACGATAAAGTATTGCGCATAATCGTGGTCTGTCCCCGAATAACCGCTCTCACTGGGAATGTCGCGTTTTTCCTGCGCTGCGCGGCTGCCTCCGATGCGCCACGATCTCAGGGAAGCCGGATACTTTGCCGCATAAAGTCAAACAACATCTTTACCCGCTGAAGGTGGCGAGCATCCGGATGTGCCAGCGCCCATAAGTCCGTATCGAGGTCCTCAAGTGGCCCTTCGACTATCTGAACTTGTGGATTGTCTTGCAGTACGATAAGCGGAACGACACCGATGCCCAACCCATTTACGATAGCACCGGCGGTAGACAGCACACTATTGACGCGGTAACGCGGTTTAAGTTTTGGATAATGCTGCCGGCGCCACTTTTGGGATGGATGATCGGGTAGGGATTCGTCAAGCGCTATCCAATCCATTTCTTCAGGCAACGTCGCTTCGCCGAAACTGCGCAAATAATTTTTACTGCCAAAAATAGCAGCACGCAATGTGCCAAGTTTCACGCCCACCAAATGTTCCGGAGGCTTGCGCGTTGCGCGTACAGCAATATCGGCATCGCGTTGGCTCAGATTTGCGAGGGCGTTCGACACAATCAATTCAAAGTCGATTTTTGGGTAAGTCTTCGCAAACCTCGCCAACACTGGTAACAGCACACTATGCAGCACCGTATCGGTGGTCGTGATGCGCAGGACACCAGACGGCTCTATCCTCTTTTTATGGGCTACTTCACGCGCTTCATGCAATTGCGATTCGATGCGCTCCGCATAGACGGCTAGCTCTTGAGCCAGCTCTGTTGGTATATAGCCCTGCCGTCCACGATCAAATAATACCTCGCCCAGATCTTTTTCGAGTCGCTTGATCGATCTAAAGATAGTCGAGGAATCGACCTTAAGCTTCTCTGCCGCGCCAAGGAGCGTACGCCCACGTATCAGGGCCAGCAGCAGCTCCAAATCGGACAGACTCAACGAGCTATGCATCTTTGCATAGGATGTTTTCATAATTGCCTATTTTAATTGCGCTATAGCATAGATAGAGTATCACCACATTCACTTCACTTCAAAGGAGTTTCACCATGATTGACCAACGCTATGCCCCCTATGCCGCTTTCCTGCTTCGCCTGTCGTTGGGGACGATGTGGATTTCTCATGCATTGCTCAAGCTGCTGGTATTTACGATGCCGGGCTTTCAAGGATTCCTGACCGCCCAAGGCATGCCGACATTTATGGCATGGCCCGTTGTACTGATGGAGCTGGCAGGCGGCACCCTTATTTTGCTTGGATTGCACGGCCGGATTGCCTCGCTCGCATTATTTCCGGTACTGGTAGGCGCAACTGCGGCACATATCGGTAATGGCTGGGTATTCAGCGTGCCCAATGGGGGCTGGGAATATCCGGTTTTTCTGATTGCGGCCTCATTTGTCCACGTGCTGTTAGGTGACGGCGTGTTCGCTGTTAAATCAGCGGCAACATCTGCACCACAGCGCGCCGCGCTGCAAGCAGAAGGCTTGCTGAAGTAACTGGCATTGGTGCAGGCCTTATGCCTGCACCAATGAATTGACATCCTTTCTGAGGCCATCATGAAACTCACTCTAATTAGCCATGCTTTATGCCCGTATGTGCAACGAGTAGCCATCGCATTGAATGAGAAAAATATTCCTTTTGAACGAATCGATATTGACCTGGGCAACAAACCTACGTGGTTTCTGGCAATGTCACCGCTTGGTAAGACGCCTGTGCTCAATGTCGATGATCAGCCGATTTTCGAATCCGCCGTGATCTGCGAGTATCTTGAGGACACGGCTAAACCTGCGTTGCACCCGGAAGATCCGCTGACTCGTGCCCAACATCGTGCCTGGATCGAGTTTGCATCGGCCACACTAGCCAATATATGGAGCTTCTATATGGCTAAAGACGAAGGGGCTTACATTGATGCAGCCAATGCACTGATTCAGCGTTTCATTCAAATTGAAGGCGTGCTCCAGGATGGGCCTTACTTTGGCGGAGAAAGCTTTTCATTAGTTGATGCGGCATTTGCACCGGCGTTCCGGTATTTTGATGTTTTTGACGAGATAAGCGGCGTCACATTTTTTGCAAACGCGCCAAAGGTGCGCGCATGGCGGCTTGCTTTGTCAGAGCGCCCCTCTGTAAGAAGCGCTGTGAGCGTTACTTATCCATCGATGCTGCGTCAGTTCGTGATGAACCAAAATAGCATGCTTGCACAGCGGCTTGCTGTCCTAGCCTGAGCGCGTCGCTGTCAACCTGCACACTGGCAGGCACGGCCGCACAGTATTCTCCAGATAGAAATCCATATCAGGTATCGATTACCTTCACCGGGCCACGGTGTGATTTCGGAAACGATTCCGCTACGTACCTACTGACGATAGGCGAAAGTGCCAGCCAGCCAGGGACCTTTAACATGGGTATCGTCGGCACGAATCTCACCAGAGACAAGCTGCTATCTATATATCTGTCGAAGGATCCCGTGCCCATACCAGCGCCACCGCAACCGACCTCACCCTCGGCGACACCAACGCCTGCACCACCGCCACCACCATCATCGACCGGAAGCGTTCCCATTGAGGGCGGATTTCGCCTTGAATGAACCAGGAAGCACATTTCCGCAGATGGCGCCCACGATGCAAGCGGCGGCATGGCTATCTGAATGAGGCGGCCTGCCGATTTCTTGCATGATACGGTTCAACAGCCCCGCAGTTAGCTGGATGTCGAGGCTGAGCTGGCATTACTTTTTTCAAGCGGCCACAATCATTTATGCAATCGCTTGTTTCATCAACTCTGAATCTTAATCCCCTGGTTTCCCTTGGTTGCGGTGCTGCCGCAGCAGGAAGGGGCAGCTGATTTACCGCAGTGCCTGAAAAATGGGGATTGGTTACAAGCTGATCGCCGGGTAGCAGGGCAATGGCCGGCGCTGCCGGCCATTGCAGATCGGATGCTTTATTTCGGGGAATCCTTCTCGCACTTCTTGATGAAGGAATTTTTCGCAGCACCGGCCAAAGGCTTGCCATTCTTGTCGACCGCCTTGACCGCACAGCTGGCCGCTTTGCTGCCGGCTTCACACTTCTTGATGGACGATGCCTTGGCAGCGCCTGCAAGCGGCTTGCCATTCTTGTCGACCGCCTTGGCTTCGCAACTTGCGGCACTTGGCGCTTCTGCCTTGGCGGCCGGCGCTGCTGCCGGGGCCTGTGCATGGGCGAGATTCAGCGAAAAGATGATGCTGGCTACAACCAGGATGAGTTTTTTCATGACGAATTCCCTTTACGGTACAGGCGGAGTGCCTGCCGGGAAAACGCTTATCCGTGCCATCCCGTTGACAATACTGACTACGAGAACTTTAGTGGAGTGTAACGGGACCTGTGTAGACCTAACCCTGCCCTCTACATTGCTTTATTGATGGCGGGCAATCTGTTTGTAGCCTGATGATCTCTGTGGATGGGACGCGTTTTCGGCCACTGAGGCAGTACTGGTATTTGCCGCCTCATGGCCATGGGGCCATGCATCCCTGCAAATCAGGCTTGCGCCAACAGTCTTTCAAATTCAACCGAAGACACTGCGGAGGAAAATAAAAAACCCTGTCCGAAATCGCAGCCCGCGTCATGCAGGAATTCGTGCTGCGCCTGCGTTTCAATGCCTTCGGCAATCACTTTCAAGCCCAATTCATGCCCCATCAGAATAATCGACTTGGCGATGGTCCTGCTATCCGAGTTGGTGACGATATCTTTTACAAATGACTGGTCGATTTTTAAAATGTCTATGTCGAATTTTTTAAGATAGGACATCGACGAAAATCCGGTACCAAAGTCGTCGAGCGCCACCTGAATACCGGCGTCTCGGTATTGAAGCAATTTTTTATCGACATTATTGCCGCCTTTGAGAAGCATGTTTTCGGTAATCTCGATCGCGATGCGGTCACTGGGAAGCCCGCTTTCTGCCAGGTAAGCCGGCCAATTCAAATCGTTTCTTGATGTCGAAAATTGCACCGGCGATTTGTTGACGCTTACCTGGATCAGGTCGTGACCGGACTTCATCAGGGATAATGACCACCCTGCAGCTTCCCGGAAAACCCATTCGCCCAATTGATGAATCAGACCGGATTCTTCCGCGATGCCAATAAAATCCGTCGGGTAAATCAAGCCTAGATCAGGATGAAACCAGCGCACCAATGCTTCTGCCTTTGCAATCTTCCCGGTCGAGAAATCGATGATCGGTTGGTAATAGACTTTTAACTGATCCCCGCTCGCCAATGCGGAGCGCAGGTCACTGGTGAGCCTTAACCTTGCCTGCGCTGCTGACTGCATTTCATGCGTGAAATAGCAAAACTGATTCTTGCCCAATCCTTTGGCCGCATACATGGCCTGGTCGGCATTGTTTAACAGGGCGTCAATGTCGATTGCATCCTGCGGATAGAGGGTGATGCCGATGCTACCGGACAAATAAACCGTGTCAGGTCCCAATACGAAGGGAGCGCCGAGTTTTTCAATGATTTTTTGTGCAACGCTGTCGACATGGAATGTGTCATTAATATCGGTCACGATCACGGTAAATTCGTCGCCGCCCAGTCGTGCCACGGTATCAGACTGGCGAATCGATGCCTCAATGCGATCAGCGGCCTGGCATAGCAGGACGTCGCCCGCTTTATGGCCGAGCAAGTCATTCGCCTGCTTGAAATTGTCCAGATCGACAAAAAATAAGGCAATGGAGGTGCCGCTACGGTTGGCATGCACGATTTCATGCGCCAGCCGGTCGTAAAACAAGCGACGATTGGGTAGCCCGGTCAGGAGATCAAAATTGGCCTGGTTCCAGATATTATTCTCCGCAATCTTTTTATCGGTAATATCTGTATTGGTACCAATCAGCCGCAACGGATTACCTTGCAGGTCCCTGGCGGTCACCAGGCCCCTGCTCAGTAGCCACGCCCATTTTCCATCATGGCGTCGCATCCGGTATTCGGTCGTCAGGAAAGCGGTTTTACCGGAAAAACATGCCATGACGTCGGCAAGCACGCGCTCCTTGTCTTCCGGATGCACCAGCTTATCCCACTGCGCATAGGTTTGTTCTATTTCCTCGGCCTTAAAGCCAAGCATTGCATACCAGTTGTGAGAATAGTGAACGGCATTGGTCACGGGATTCCATTCCCAGACACCCTCGCCGGTGGATTCCAGAATATTTTTCCAGTTTTCATTAACGATCCGCAATTCGCCTTCGGCCACAATCTGGCGCGTGCGGTCGATGCCGAACAGGAGAATCCCGATGACCGTATCTTTGTCATCGCGGACCGGCTCGTAGATAAAGTCGATATACACTTCTCGTCGTCCGCCATCCGAGCCGTCCGGTAATAGAATGCGGACATGCTTGCCAATATAGGGTTCGCCGGTTGCATAAACCTGGTCAAGTAATTTGTCGTAGCCTTGCTCTGCCAATTCAGGCAATGCCTCCCGCATCGATTTGCCAATGACGTCCCTGCCGCCTGCCATTTTGATGTATTCATCATTGACCATTTCATAGACATGATCAGGCCCGGATAGAAAGGCAATGAAGCCCGGCGCCTGCTTGAACAGCAGGCGAAAATAATTGATGGCATTACTTGCAAAAAGATTGGGACGGCGTGTTCGTTCCATATTATTGGCGGGAGTGCGAGTGGAAATATCAATCGGCTGGGTCTGGGTCAGCATAGGAATTTACAAGCAAGGACAAGCAGTCGTCGAGGTCTTCCGGGTTGGGGCAATCTGGTGGAATAATTCATTGGAAATACCTTGCCTGGTAATAACGCGTAGGAATAGGGAATAGGGACGTGCTTGGCGGTGTCACGATAGACAAATAGTGTCCCGGTTTAGTTTAAGTTAGGGCATTAACTATTTACCTTTTGTTGAGCATCAATAGTTGCTGAATGAATTCCCGCTAGCGCCGATCATCGTTTGAATTGTTTTCGCATATTTAGCCCAGTACACATGACCGACCGGCATGGAACATGGATGCGCCTTTCAACGGCGATCAAGCAATCAGGCCACTGCAACCGAACCTCGGCGAATGTCGCCATGAATTCTTTAGAGGTGGTCGCCCATCACTGGCCTGGAAAATTGTAAGCCATCTAGAAATATTTTTTTCTTTCGATGATCCAGCCGTCTTGCTTTCCATGGCGCCTTTCCATCAAAATTTGAAAGGCGAGCTATCACGACAAAATCACCTGGCACCCAGGCCTCGCAGTGCTTCATCCAGCACGCATTTCTTAAGTTTCCCGTAAGCGAGCTTATCTACCATCCGCTTTCATGCACTGGCAAATCCGTCACGCTTGACGCAACCTGGAGCCGGTTTGCCCGCTCCAGGTACGCAATACAGGAAGCTGAAACACAGCACCAGGCACAAGCATTCAAATACACAAAAATCAGGGCCTACCCTGTGAGGAGACACGACACATGCCTAGTCTAAAAACACCCTATTCCATCTGGCGCTACCTGATGCTGCTGGCATTTTTACCGTTTATGGCCTGGCAATTGAGCCAGCAAGCATTAAGCGACATGGATGTGCAGTTCGCCCGCCAAAACCCGGGCACGACGCTCACCATGCGCGAGGCATGCCAGAGCGCCAATCTCAACCCGGCCGGGATCGCGCAATGCGAGCTGAGGCAACCGATCCAGGTCGCATTCGGGCTGGCAGTGGGTATTTTACTGGCGTTGAAAATCCTGCTGGGCCTGTGCGCGGCACTGCCAAGATTACCCAAATCAATCCGCATCGGCGTACTGCGACATGCGAAGTTTTTAACCGGTGTCGGCCTGATCGTGACCTGGGTCATGGTCGCGGCGCGCGGCACGATGGTGGTGGTCGCCGTCTGGTGGCTGCCGCAATATTGGTGGGGTAAGGAATCGGCCAGCTTTGCAGCGCTATTGGCGGTATTCGCGATCTGCCGCCTGGGTCCGCATGCGATGACGATATGGCGGATGTTGCGCGAGACCCGGCGCTTCGTGGTCGGCAAAATCATCGAGCCTGACGAGGCACCGGAAATCTGGCTGATGGTCGAGCGCGCATGCCAGCGGCTGCAAGTGAGCGCCCCGCGGCACCTGATCCTCGGCATGCAGCCCGGTGCGCGCCTGGAAACCGGCACATTTCTGTTGGAGCCACGTGGGCAAGTTGTTAAAGGACGCTCGCTGTATCTGGGCATCACCCTGGCGCAGGCGCTTGGCACCACCGAGCTCGAAACCCTGATCCAGAGCGCGCTATCGCGAGCGGCCGGCCCGCACGGCCGCTGGCTGCCGGAGGTGCAGGACGCGCTGCAAAATGCCCATGCCGTTCTCGAAGAAAGTTTGCTGGGGCGGCGCAACGGCGCCATCAACAGTGGCAGCGATCCAGCCCTGGAAGCGTATGCCGGCTGGCTGTCGTGCTGCGCGAATCTGATTATGCCATTTGAGGACGAAGATATTGCGGCAGCCTGCCAGCGGCAAGCTGCCGGTGGCGAAGCGATGACGGAAATGGAACGGGCCCGTGCTGCCAGCCTGATCCAGGCGGCCGCCGGCATCTGGAAAGAAAAAGTTTTCCCGCGATTCATGCTGGCGCTGTCGTTCGGCGAGAAGCGACCGGCGACGCAGGAACGCTTTGATGCGGGCCTGCAGGAAGCAGATCATGGGCTGCAGCGGATCGGGCGGCGCTGGCGTGCCGCCGGCGAGCTGTTTGAAGCGCTGGTCGCCAAGGAGTGCGAATGGATGGCGCAGACCGGCCAGGTAGCCATCATCGGGCAAAGCTGGGAATTGATGGGTGTCCATGGGGCGCACAAACAGGATGTGACCAAAGCCTGGGATATGAGCTTGCGGCTGAATTGACAATCATTGCATGTCGTCAGCAGGGCCGCGTGGCGCGTTAATTCTGGCATGCTGAATTGACACCTTCAGCGTGACATTCGGCGAAAAACCGGCGTCTGGCCGCAATCGTGCACGTCATTGCAGCGTCGACCGCTTGTTATCGCCGATTACGGACCTTCACCATTTGTGCAGAAATCATTTATCCATGGGTTAAATGACTTCTGGTTTAGAGTTCAGGCCTTCAAGGTGCTGATATAGGCCAGCACCTGTTCTTCACCGCCTTCATTTAGCAGCGCCGCCGGCGTTTTTCCACCCAACGCCGGCAAGGCTTGATTCATCCAGGCACTGGCAGCATCATCGCTTCCTACCATGTCTTTGACTTGATGCATGATCGCGTAATAGGCCTGGGCTTTGCGCGAATGCTCCTGAAAACGCTTCTGGAGTGCGTCCAGCCCTTCGGATGAAAGATTACCGTCTTTAGACATTGCTACCTCGGAAATTTTTCATCTATTATGCCTTCTTCCTATGCCGCATTCTGATTTCCAGGTTGATTAATGCTGATCAGACTGCATAATATTGCATCTGCGCTCCCGACCTATTGCAAACTCTCACCTTCCTGCATCCCGAACGTTGCATGGCGCAGGAGAAACTGGACAGGAACGTTTGGCGTTAGAACGTTTGATGTTGTCGCTGGATCAGAAAACGCAATGCGGCAGCTTTGTGAACATTTTTGCATCATGGCGATCCGAACAATTCGGCATTGCTGTCGTCGATACCCATTTGCAGGAGTAAACATATTTTAGGCTATTTGGTAAATGCGGCAGTGCGTATGCCAAGAGCGGCGATCGCTGTTTCATTATTGGCGCTCGCGGCTTTGGCTGGCAGCATGACGTATGCCGGTTACCTTGTGGTCGGCGTTGTCGCTGACCACCTCGGCACTGGCCGTTTCCTGGCTGGCCTGCTGCTTGGCGGCCTTTTTGCCAGGCTGCCCTGGATACGCGAAGGGAAATTGCGCACCGTTGGTGTATTGCCTAAACGCGCCCGGCTGCCAGTCATGATTGCCTTGCTTGCATTCTGCCTGCTGAACTTTCTCTACCGGGCCGAAATCGTACCGATGCTGTTTCTGGGATTTGCCGCGACCTTTTTACTCACCTATCGATGGATCAGACAGGCCATGTTGAGCCGGGCGTTTTCATCCCTGTTCAAATTGCCATCCGAGCCAAACCACCCAAAGAGCTCCGCAAAGACTGCCGCTGACACGGTGATCGACGTTGAATTTCGGGAAAAGAAAGACTAACAGCCTGCATTCGGCCGCGCGCCAGTCGCGTGAGTCGCGTGAGTGAGCGGCCATAAAAGTTATACGGTACCTGCATGGAACAGAGTTCAGACGTCCGCCACAGTCCACTTGCAACCAGGTCAGTCGCCGGCATCTGCGTGCCGTGGCAGGGCCGCACAGGACTGCACAGCGATTACGGCGACGGCGTCCGGCCGATCGGCATGGCGAAACTCAGTTCGTGACCATCCGGGTCGGTCAGATGAAAGTAGCGTTCACCCCAGGCAGCGTCGCGCGGCGCGAACTGGGGCAAGAGGCCGGCAGCCAGCGCTTTTTGATACATCGCATCGACATCCGAAACATGGATAATCACCCGCCCCCACCAGTTGACCGGCCCATGCGTTTCGGCGATCAGGTTCAGGAACGACTGCCCCAGAGAAAATGAAGTGAAGGCTTCGTGCGCGCCGCCCGCCTTCAGCGGAAATCCGAGCGCCGTATAGAAGCCAACAGCACGCATCATGTCACCGGTTGACAGGGTCACGGCGCTGAGCGCCTCGATCGCCGGTTCCGCTTGATTAACAGACACGGGCGTCGTCCGCCATCACAGATCCACCAGCATCTCAAACCCACCATAGATCATGCGCTTGCCATCGAACGGCATCGCTTCCGGTTTCATCATCTCGGCCATGCGCGGGTCCTTCATCACCTTGTCGTTGACTTCATCGCGATGCGCGCGCGATTCATAAACGATCCAGGAAAAAATCACCGTTTCCTCGGCTTCGAGATTGACGCTTTGCGGAAACGACGTCAGCTTGCCCGGCTTGACATCGTCGGCAATGCATTCGCGAAATTGCAGCGCGCCATGCTCGCGCCAGATCGCGCCGCACTTGTTTGCAATCTCGCGGTACTGCTCGATATTTTTCTTGGGAAGTGGCAACACAAATCCATCAACGTAGGCCATGATATTTTCCTTGAGAATAGAGATTAAAGATGCGGGACAGCATTGTTCGCCAAACGATTTTCAACCTGGTCAGACCTGACCAAGATAACAAGTTATTGATCCGCCTGAACTGGCGGGATGCACTTGCTCTAACCTGGATCAAGGCCAGGAGGCATTCCCGGAAATTCCTGGCACCGGCGTGACACCCTGAAAAAACCGGCGGTCTGTCGCATCTTTTTAGAAGAGAGCTTCAACCAAAGTCCTGTGAGCTGCATCGGTGCGGCGGGTAAAATATGCCGCCAGATGCGCGACTGGAAAAAACGCTTGATCAATGGAGTGAAGATGGAAATCAAACTGAAAAAAGAGGTCGAGGAACAGCTGACCGGCTCCCTGCGCCGGTACTGGAAACAGGAAGAAGGCGAGGAACTTGGCGAGCTGCGTGCGCAGATGTTTTTAAGATTTATTCTGGAAGAAATCGGACCGAGCGTATATAACCAGGCAATCGCGGACGCGCAGGCGTATATGCAGGAAAAGACAAGTGAAATGGAAATAAGCTGCTATGCCGAAGAGTTTGCGTATTGGGGCAAGCGAAGTATAAAAGCCCGCAAGTAAATTACCGTGCAAGCACTTGCATCGGTTACGGCAGTACTGGAAATTGATAGAAATGTATTGGGCACATCAAGAGGAGGAGGCCAAGTCCAAGGATTGTGCCGTCGATACTGCGCCGCACACGGCACTGCGAGCGGAACTGGCCCGCTTCCTGTACTTTCCAAAATTGCCTGCAGCCGGCACCTGAAAATCAGGCGATCGACACCACCTCCGCCCGGCCGGTCCGGCGCAGGATGTTGATGCCGACATTGTTTGGATAACGCTGCAGCTGCAGGTCAACCATCGCATTGCCGATGGCAAGGTCATGAATTTTTACCGATTCGAGGAATGGCGGCAGCTGCGGATGGCGGAAGCGGATTTCCGGTTTTTCGCAATCGAAGGACAGGCCCAGGCTGGCCTGCAGCAGATAGAACACGCTGCCCGCGGCCCAGGCTTGCGGTGAACAGGCGACCGGATACAGGGTCGGTCCCTCGTCCGGCTGTTTTGCAAAGCCGCAGAACAGCTCCGGCATGCGGTGCTGGTCCATATACTGGATCACATCCCACAGGCCGGTAAACACTTTCATCGCGTTGTGGGTCAGGCCGTAGCGTGCCATGCCGGCGGCGATCAGCGCATTGTCATGCGGCCAGACCGAGCCATTGTGATAAGCCATCGGGTTGTAGCGCGCTTCGCCGGTCGGAATCGTGCGCACGCCCCAGCCGCAGAAAAATTTGTCGCTGACCAGTTGCTCGGCCACCTTGGCCGCGTACTCGGGGGTGGCGATGCCGTTCCACAGCGTGTGCCCGGCGTTCGACGACGGCACCTTGCATTGGCGCTTCTTGCCATCCAGCGCCAGCGCATACATGCCGATCTCTTCGCACCAGAACGCCTCGTTGAAATGCTTCTTCAACGCCTGCGCGGCGCGTTCCTGCTCCTGCTGCAATTGGTCGTGCCCCAACAGACCGGCCAGGCGCGCCACCTGGCGCCGGGCGTCATACACGTAGCCCTGCACTTCGCACAGAGCGATCGGCGCCTCCGCAAGGCGGCCATCGCTATGAAACACCGAATCTTCCGAATCCTTCCATCCCTGCTGCGCCAGGCCGGTCTCGGTATAGCGCGCATACTCGACGAAGCCATCGCCGTCGCGATCGCCATAACGGTCGATCCACTCCAGCGCGCGCAGGATATTGTCCCAGATGCTGCGGATGAAATCGAGGTCGCCGGTGCGCTCGTAATAGGCGCCGGCCAGCCCGATGAAAAGCGGCGTCGCATCCACCGTGCCGTAATACTGACGGAATGGGATCTCGTTGAGCATGGCCAGTTCGCCGTTGCGTGCCTCATGCAGGATTTTGCCGGGCTCGGCATCGCGCTCCGGGTCGAATGTACTTGCCTGGCTGGCGGCCAGGAATGCGAGCACGCCTCTGGCCATGCCGGGGGCAAGCCACAGGCATTCATGCGCGGTCAGGATGCCGTCGCGCCCGAACGTGGTCGAGTACCACGGCAGGCCGGCGTACGGATAGACGCCCTCGGCCTTGGTGGTGGTGAGCATGACCAGGTCCGCGGTCGAGCGGTCGAGCCATTGGTTAAATCGGGCGTTGGAGGTGGAAATCCGGCAGCGGTTTTCCAGACGCGTGGCCATTGCTTCATTGTTTTTTGTGAATGCCGAAAAATAATCAATGCGCGGCGGCGGGGTGCGCTCGCCGATTTCGCAGCCGATATTGAGATAGACATGCGCCTCTTCCTTGGGCGGCAAGCGCAGCTTGAAATCGGCGCGTGTCGCCGTCAGTGCCTGCGGGGTCGGGTCGAATGCGATCCGGGTCTTGCGCACCGTGCCATCCAGGCCACGATAACCGAGCAGCGATTCCTGCTGCGTGACTTGCGGCGGCAGCATGTCGCCGCGGCGGCTGCGCTTGAACCCGCGCACTTCGAAGATGTCCGGATAGCTGGCATCGAATGTGATCGACAGCGTGACCTCGATCGGGTCCAGCCCGAAATTGGTCAGGCGTATATGTTCATGACAGGCATCATTCCACAATAGCTTGGCCCGGAACACATGCAGCGTACCCTTGAGAATCGGTTTTTTCCCCGCCTGATGGATATCGGGATTCATCAGTTCGACCGTCAGCAAGCCATTGTCATCCCGGACCGTCGAATTGAGAAACATCGGCCGCACGCCTTCCACCAGCAATTCCTGTTGCGACAGAAAGCAGGTATCGCCTTGATAGAGGCCTTCTTCACCCAGGCCGAACGGCTGGATATCGCCAAAGCGATCGAAGATCGCGAAGGTATCGTTATCCTTGAGAACGCGGCGCCGTTCGTCAGCGGGCGAGGCAGTGGCGAGAATGTACCATTGCTCGCCTAATCGGATCTTGTCAACCATAGGATTCTCCAGTCGGCCTGGGGTACCGCTGTTTGCAGCACCCCAGGCCTGGGTGATCAGTATTTCGGCATCGCACCGTCATCGCGCAAGTCACGCCATTTCTTTCTTTGCGGAATCTGTAACGGCAGAATGGGCATTCCTTCATTCAAGAGGCTGCAGCCGGACGGATGGCCGGCCCTGAATCAATTTGATTAACTTGCGCGCCTTGATCAGGCTGGCAATATTCAAGCGGACTCTGCTAAGACCTGAGCAAGCAAAAAAGTTTTCATCGGCTTGCCAGTTTTCTTAATTTCCATTCTGCACAATTCAATATGCCGCGAATAAAGCCGCGATGCTGCCCGCCCTGTGCGCGCCGTTCAGCCGGGAGCGTGCCGGTGGTGCCGAATGCCTTCCATCCGCATCGCACGCTCATACACTTGCAAATACCCGGCGGCCATCCGTTCGACCGTGAAGCGCCGGTCGAATACTTCCCGGCAGCGTTTTCTGTCGACCGCGCCGATGTCGTTGGTGGCCCGGACCGCCTGTTCCGGATTGTCGACCAGAAAACCTGTCAAGCCATCCTCCATCACTTCGGGTGTCGATCCGCAGCGATACGCAACCACCGGCGTGCCGCAGGCAAACGCCTCGATCATGACCAACCCGAACGGCTCCGGCCAGTCGATCGGAAACAGCAGCGCATGCGCATCCTGCAGCAAGGCCCGCTTCTCGATTTCCCCCACTTCCCCGAGAAATTTGACGTTGGGGTCGCTCAGCATCGGCTTGATGATTTCATTGAAATAGATCTGATCGGCCTGGTCAACCTTGGCGGCAATATACAGCGGCATGCCACAGGTCCGCGCAATGTCGATCGCGCGGTCAGGACGTTTTTCCGGCGATATGCGTCCCAGAAATAACAGATAGCCGCCCGCTCCGGAACCATAGGCATACAAGTCGGGCGGCAGTCCGTGATAAACGGTCTCGACCCAGTTCAGCCATGGCAGCGGAGATCTTTGACTATTGGAAATGGAGACAACCGGCATGTCGGCAAAATGCTGGTACAGCGGTACCAGCTCCGGCAAATCCAGGCGCCCGTGCAGGGTAGTGACATGCGGGGTACGAAGCAGGCGCGCAATCGGGAAATGCAGGAAGTCGGTATGAAAATGAATCATATCGAACGTGTGCGCAAGCTCCGATACCAGATCCATTTCCACCATATGGTAGGGCAGCCATGACTGCTTGGTGGCATCCTGCCGGATGCTCTCGTTTATCACCGGCACCAGCTTCGCCGACGTGACCGAGTCGCCCGAGGCAAATACCGTCACATCGTGTCCTTGCCTTACCAGCTCTTCGGTCAGGTAAGAGATGATGCGCTCGGTGCCGCCATACAGTTTGGGCGGCACGCTTTCGAACAGCGGTGACACCTGGGCGATTTTCATCGGATGTCGATTATTGCGATTATTGGTGAAACATTGTGCGCATGCCGCTCCATCTTAGCCTCCGTCGCCACCGCAGGCGGAACCACTTGACTCGACGACTTGTTTGCCGTCATGAAGAAACGCGGTCGCGCCACAAACTGCAGCACTGAATGCAGCACTGAATGCAGCACTGAACGGTGGCGCAACGTGCCGCACAAAACTGCAGTGCATCCAATTCGATGTCATTGTTACTGCATGCCGCTAACAAGCCCCCATTCAGCCCGATTACCGGGCGCCACGACCGAATCCGAGTAATGCGGGTCAGCTACAGCAGGTCAATCGCTTGCATCAACGCCTCCTGAAGCATGTGGGCATCAACAAAAATTGAGAATTATATTTGGCGGTGAAGTTCCTTGAAAATCCACAAGACGTTCCTGTTGCATGCAATCCGGAACACTGATGCATCGTGACAGTGCGCTGCAGGTGTCACTCGCTCAGGAACTTGCCGGGATCGAAACTATCCTAGCTTGCCAACTGAAAGCGATTTCCGGTACAGGAGGCCGCAATGCTTACACTTAAATATGTTGTGCCTGCAATTATTGCGCTCGCCTGTTCGCCATTACCATCCCTGGCTTCTGCTGCCGGGATCGCGCGCGACACGATGCAAGCCGATATGCCAGCATCGCAACAGACAATCCGGCAGGTGCACAGGTTTCTGGAAAGATTCATTGATCCCGACAAGACGCCGGCTGAACAGGCGGCATTGTTTGCCGATAATGCAGAGTATTACGATCAGGGCGTGGTCGGCAAAGCGCGCATTGCGCAGGATGTTAAGCACTTCAGCAAGCGCTGGCCATTTCGCGCCTATCGCCTGGCCGGCGTCGATTCGATTATTCCTGATCCCGAGTCAGACCGGGCGCTGGTGCGTTACGAAATCGATTTCGAAGTTGTCAAGCCGGAAAAGACCATTGTCGGCAGTGCCTATTACATCGCCCTGATCGCCGACCTGAACGGTTCGCCGAAAGTCGAAAAGATAGAGGAAATCATCGAGCGCCGGAAAACCTATTCGACATTGGATGAATGATGGCCGATGCCGGCGCTGCATCTTTTATTGCCCGGGCGAATGCATCCTGCTGATGGCCGGTGACGCGCAAAGGGAATAAAAAAGTAAAAGTAAAAGTAAAAGCCGGCGTCAGCCGGCTTTTAGTTTTCAGACGTACAGCATCATCCAAATTAACGCGAAATGATGGCAGGCCCTTGTGTGGCATTGACGGTCACGCTATCGCCGACTTTAAATTGCGTGTCGCTGGAGGAAACCTGGAAGAACTGGATCTGGCCATCGTCGAACTGCACCGTCAACAGTTGCCCCGGCGACGCTGCGCCGGATGCGGCGGTGCCACCGGTGCTGCTGGTGCCCTGGCTGCTGGCGCTGGCACCGGCGGCGCTGGTATTTTGGATCGCCACTACTTTGCCGCTACGAACGCCGGTGGTTGCCTGCGCCGTTGGCGTTGATGGCGTGGTAGGCACCACGACGACCGATGTAGAGGGTTGCCGGGACGCACATCCGGTAAGCGCCGTTGCCGCAACAACCGCTGCCAAGGTCAATAATTTTTGATACTGTCGCATACGCACCTCTTCATTAAATGCTGCCGAACCGCATCGAGCATTGCCAATGGGCTGCAGCGTGGGCTTTTTGAGACTGATTAAATACCTGACGAAAGCAATTAAGCATCCCCCGACAAGCGGCGCAGGTGGCGACGGTCATCAGGAGTGAGCTTGATTGCTTCGATCAAGCGTGCCAGCCGTTTCGTGGTGAGCAAATGCAACAAGGCTGTTGCCGTAAAGATTGCCGCTCGCATTGTGTTCCCGCGCCGATCCGCTCATCAATGCATTGCGCGTTGATGAGCAGATCGGCGGCAGGGCAATCCGATTGCATTAACAAATGAACGAAGATTCGAATGAAAGATTCTTGTCAAATGCATCGCAGGTGCCGATCAATCCCTGTACCCGCCGGGCAATTTTTTTAAATCATCCAGCCAATTCGCGCCACCAATAGTTCGGCTTCACAATGATTGACTGAAAGATAAGTGGCAAGTTCGATAAATGTTGGTACTTGATGATATTGAGCATGAGCAAACGCAGATAACTGTCTCGATGGATGCCGTCACAGTGGCCGCTATCGGCAGCGGTCTGCCTAATTTTTTTTCAACGGGGAATTGAGCGGGCAACCGGACGAACCGGCGTTGTCATTTTTTAATGCCGTCTTGCAATTAATCATTCTGTCATCAAACATCCTGTTCAGACGCCGCAGGTGTCTGTACGCAGGCTGCAATTTTCCGTCAGCCTGCGTTTACTGACATTAAAATGCTGCTTACCCGCCCCACAAGCTGCCGCCCGCCAGATCGACATGGGTCAAATACAACCGCAGGTCGAATTCAATTTGATGGTAGTGCGGCTCCATGTGCTCGCACAGTTTATAGAATGCCTTGTTGTGTTCTTTCTCTTTCAGGTGCGCCAGTTCATGCACGACAATCATGCGCAGGAATTCGATCGGCACATTGCGAAATACGGACGCGATCCGGATTTCGTGCTTGGCCTTGAGCTTGCCGCCCTGCACCCGGGAGATGAAGGTATGCGTGCCCAGCGCATGCTTGAGCACCTGGATCTTGTTGTCAAATCCGACCTTGCTGATCGCTTCCGCATTGCGCAGAAAGCCGCCCTTCAAGTCCAGCACGTATTGGTACAGCGCCTTGTCAGTGCGCACGTCATGTGCCGCCGTATATTTTTTCAGCAGCACGCCGGCCAGTTTTTCCTGCGCAATCAAGCCCTGGACTTGCTGTTTCAAGTCGTCGGGATAACCGGCCAGATATTTCATTTCTTGCATGGGGTCTCATTAGTTCGATTGCCAGCTCGCAGCGCTAGCCCGAATCATGGCATAGATCGATACCGGATCGTGCGTGCGTACGTTTGATTAATTGATTGATTGAAAGAATCCCCTGCCGGCCGCGGCAACGGCTGTGTCAGTCGGGCGCACTGTCAACCATGTTAAATATTCGGCAATGAACGCGATGAATGCACGCAATTCATGTACGCATTTAAATACGCAGTTAAGCATGTAACTTAAGCGGATGCGCCATTGTCGCCAGCGGCGTTTTCCGGCGCGCTTTCGGCCTGCCTGCCTAGACGGTCCCGGCGAGTGCGTGCGAGCGTGCCCAGGCAACGATGCTCCTGGCATCCATCGCGCCGGCCTGGCGCGCCACTTCGCGCCCGTTCCTGAACAGGGCCAGCGTCGGTATGCTGCGAATATTGTATTGCGCAGCGACGTCCTGCGCCTGTTCGGTATCGAGCTTGATGACGCGGATCTGTGGTTCGAGCTGGCGCGCCGCTTCTTCATAGGCCGGCGCCATCATCCGGCACGGGCCGCACCAGGGCGCCCAGAAATCCACCAGCACCGGAATGTCGTTGCGGGTGATGTGGCGGGTGAAGCGGGCGCTGTCGACCTCGACCGGCTTGCCCGCAAACAGCGCACGCGCGCACTTGCCGCAATCGGGCTGATCATGCAGCCTTGCAACCTGGAATCGGTTGACCGCATTGCAGTGCGGGCAGACGATGTGCAAAGTATCGTTCATGGCAGTCTTCCTGCAGGCTGTGGAACCTGCTGTATTGATTTACCTGTATCCAGGATAGTAAAGCTGCCGGCAGGCTTTTTGCAATGGTCTGATATCGCTGCAGCGCCGGACAACACAAGGCGTTTTAGTCTGCATACATAAAAACAAACCCCAGTCCCTGCAATCAAATTCATCAGGTCAAATTCAAATACCGGCATACCATTGATAACCATAACCGTCTTCCCAATAGCCGCCCTTGCCGCCGCGAATTTTCTCCAGGCTGTCGACCAGTTCAACACGCATCAGGTATTTTGCATGCTTGTAGCCCAACTGGCGCTCGACGCGGACCCGCAGCGGCGCACCATTGGCGACTGGTAAAATTTTGTCATTCAATTCGTAGGCAAGAATGGTTTGCGGATGATACGCATCATCCATGTCGATACTTTCATAATAGAGCGATGCGGCATCCGCTTCCATCGGATCGGCACAATGGAAGACCACGAACCGGGCCGCCGCCGTCGGCTTGACTGCAGCCAGCACCTGGCTCAATGGCACGCCAGTCCATTTGCCGATTGCGCTCCATCCTTCGACGCAATCGTGGCGGGTAATCTGGGTGCGTTTCGGCAGCGAACGCAATTGACTTAGAGAAAATTGCATCGGCTGTTCAACCAGCCCATCGACCTTCAGTGACCAGTTGGCGAATGCGGTTCTGGCAAGCGCCTGATACTGGGCGCTTCGCGGATTGTCAGTGCCATTGCTGCGAAAACTCGGCGACAGGTCGGCTTCGGTGAATTCCTGCGCCAGCGCCTTGCGGGAAATCAGTGTCTTATGCACCGTGCGGCTCATGGTCTCGCCCGCCTGCAGCATGCCAACGAACCAAGGGGTTTGATTCAGGCGGTCACAGCCGGCCAGCAACAGCGTGCCGAGGCCGACGACCGACCGCGTCAAAAAGCGGCGCTTGCGCGGATCAGGGATGTTCATCGCGTGGTCTCCTGGTCGGTGCCAGCACCAATTTTGTAATAGCCGGTGATCATCGAGCGCAACTGGTTCCACAAGCCGCTGATGATGACTTCAAATACATGCACCAGCACAAACGCTACCAGCAGCCATGCGACAATGAAGTGAATGGTTCGAGCCGACTGGCGCCCGCCAAACCAGTCGACCCAGCCGGTGATGACGGTATCGAGCATCGGCGACATTGCCATGCCCATCAGGATAATTAGCGGCAGCAAGATGAAGATCACGCTCAGGTAAGCCAGCTTTTGCAACACGTTGTAGCGCCTGGCGGCCTCGCCCTGCGGATGCTTGAAGCGCAGATGATCCCTGATTGACGCGCCGATTCCGCGCAGGTCGGCGCGGTCGGGCGCCAGATCTTTTTTCAGGTGGCCGCTGCCGATTGCATACAGTACATAGGCCATGCCGTTAATGACAAATAGCCACGCGAAAAAGAAATGCCAGAGGCGCGAGTCTGCCAGCGAGTAAGCGCTGGGAATCGTCATCCAGTCGGGAAAGGCATTCTGGTTGCTGCTGCCGTCGGCCCGCGTTGACACGCCGAGCCAACCGGTGGTGTTGAATTCATGGTCGCCCACCCGCAAAATTCCCTGGTTGTTTTCAGCCGCAATCGAGAGGATCGGCGGGCGTCCAGTATAGGATGAGACGCCCCAGTACAGTCCGGGATGCGCGTTGAAGATGCCCAGACCGCTCATGAACAGAATGATGAAACAGACCACATTTACCCAATGCATGATGCGTACCGGCAAGCGATGCCGGTAAACCAGTGCTGCAGGTGGCACAGCACCGACAGCGCCTGACACATCTGAAACATCGACATTAACTGGCATGACGGCTCCTGTGCGGATAGTCATCTCTATTCATAGACTGGACGCTTTGCACGGAAGATCCTCATAAGAACCTCATGGGCTTGTGCGCCGCGAATAAAGCGCCGGCCTGCCCTTTTTAGCTCCAGGCCTGGCTGGCGTTAAATCTGCACCCATGCGCCTTTCATCAGCACCGGGCCGGTCGGCCCGTTCGGGTTGGGCGAGCCGCCTTTGGGTTCCAGCGATATCGCCAGCGCCGGAATCGACTGCGGCGACATGTTTTTTGGCAACGTCAAGGTCACTACCGCGTTTGCCGCCACCAAGCCGAGCGAGCGCGGCGCACCGTCTTTCGGCAAGGCCCACAGTTCCAGACTGCGGTCGCTGCCGACGGTTTGTGGAGCGACTACCTTGACAGTCAGCTGGCCGCGCCGGGCGTCGCCGGTGATCACCATCGCCGTGCGCGCCTGGTCGTCGGTCAACACAGCAATCGAAGTGGGTGCGGCGAGGTTGACTGCCGGGTCGCGCGCCAGCAGCACCACCATCAGCATGGCGGCAAGTGCAGTCGATGCCACGCCCAGACGGCGCCAGAAATCCAGGCTGTCTTTCCAGCCGGTGCGCTTGCCTGGCTGCAGCTGCGCAGCTTGCGCGCCGGACTGATCGAGCCGCTTTTCAATTGCCCGCCATACCTGTGCGGACGGCGATATGGCTGGCGTCATCTCGGCCAGCGGGCACAGGCGATCCTGCCATTCGGCGACAGCTCTTCTCAGGGCCGCATCGTCCTGCAGCCAGGATTCGAAGCGGCGCCGGGCGCCGCCCTTCAGGGTGCCGAGTACATATTCCGAGGCGAGTTTTTCGCGCAATGCGTCATTGTGCCGGATATTCATACACCCTCCAGCCGGGTCAGGCACAACTTCACCTTTTCCAGACCGCGACGGATCCAGGTCTTGACGGTCCCGATCGGCAGGTGCATCTGGTCGGCGACTTCGCTATGCGACAAATCGTGATAAAACGCCATTGCGATCGCCTGCCGGTGCAAGCCATCGAGACGAGCAAAGCATTGGGCCAGCGCTGCCGCGTTTTCGCTCAACTGCAGCGATTCGCTTGGGCCGGGGGCCGTGCTTTCCATGGCTTCAATGATTTCCTGCATGCCGCCTTCCTTGAAACTGTCCGCATCGATCTCGACCGTATGGTCGACACGCCGCAGCATGTCGAATGCCTTGTTGCGCACGATCGTCGTCATCCAGGTCATCGGCGCGGCCAGGCTGGCCTGATATCCCGCGGCATTGTTCCAGATACTGACAAAACTCTCCTGCAGCGCTTCTTCCGCAACTTCGCGCTTAACTAGTATACGCAGCGCGTAGCCAAACAGTTTCGATGAAGTCGCGTCATACAGCAGCCGGAATGCCTGCCGGTCTTGTCTGGCAATGGCACTGAGCCAAATTTTTAATTGTTGCGGTTCTGGTGTCGCCAATTTGTCATCCGTCTTTAACCAAGGATTTGCAGCAGGACCTGGACACCCGGCGATCCCTCTGGCTGTCATCCGACTCGTGGAGCGGACATTATACGCAGAGTAGGACGTCTTCATTTTATCGGGCCAGGCGGATATCGTGATGGCAAGGCGGTGGCACGGGCTGCGGACATCGGATCATCCTGCGTGAGGCTGTGTGCCCCGCATTGCGCAGAGATTGCACAAATCGGTGGCTGACAGTGACTGGCTCGTGATTGCGATGGTGCCGATACCGGCGATGCGCCACCGCCGTCAATCCGGCGGGTGACAGATCGCAAAACAAGCACCCTGCCTGCGGCTTGCGCTGCAGGCAGGGTGCGGTGTGCACTTTCAATGTGCAGGTTACTTCGGCATCAGCACCGAATCAATCACGTTGATCACGCCATTGGACTGGTACACGTCGTAGGTGCTGATGTTGGCGCTGTTGCCGCCCTCATCCTTGACCCGGATGTTATGCATGCCATTCATTGCAAAACTCAGCTTGCCGCCGCTGGCCGTGGCCAGTTCCGCTGTGCCATTGTTCTGTTTGATGGCCTTGGACAGCGCCTTGAAATCGTAGTTACCGGGGACCACATGGTAGGTCAGGATCTTGGTCAGGGTCTGCTTGTTTTCAGGCTTGACCAGATTGTCGACGGTGCCGGCGGGAAGCTTGCCGAATGCGGCATTGGTCGGCGCAAACACGGTAAACGGTCCCTTGCCCTTGAGTGTCTCGACCAGGCCGGCAGCCTTCACTGCGGCCACCAGCGTGGTATGGTCGGCCGAGTTGACGGCATTGTCGATAATGTCCTTGGCAGGGAACATGCTTTGGCCGCCGACGACGACGGCGTCGGCGGCGATGGCAAGGCTGGCAGCGCTCAGGGCTGTGGTCAGAACGAGTGCATAGCTGAATTTTTTCATGATGGTTTCTTTCTCAAAGTGAGTCGGGTGCGTAATCGCATAGAGATATACGCCGCGCCCGCCAAAGCGGATTCACTTTTTTTACAAGATTATCTTTTTAGAGGTATCTGCCGCTTTGCGCGGCACGCTGACACGGTCGCAGCGCAATCCCATGCCGATGCACGGGTGCCCTTATGGTCCGCCAAAAACCAAACGCCGGCAAAGCCGGCGTTTGGTAGGGTGCGCTTGTATCCTGCGTCTGTGCTGCACAGCGGACAAATCCTGCGGCAGCGTTGCCGGCAGAGCTGATGGCTACAGCGCCTTGGCGGCCTCGCTGTCGCGCGTGGCCAGTTGCCTGTTTTTGTCGGCCAGCGCCTGGATCAGGCCATCCATGCCGGTGCGATTGATTTCGGCGGAAAAGGTGTTCTTGTAGTTTTCACTCATCCAGACCCCCAGTACATTGACGTCGTAAATTTTCCAGCCGTCGGGCGACTTGGTCAGGCGATAGCTGACGCTGATCGGCTCGGCGCTGCGCTGCGGACGGCGCACCTGGAAACGCACCACCACCTCGGTGGCGTCCGGCTCGGCACGCAAGGGCAAGAATTCCAGCGGATAGCCTTTCTTGATCTGCGACATCGCGCCGGCATAGGTATACATCAGCAAGGTACGGAATTCATTGACCACCCGCTGTTTTTGTTCCGGTGTTGCATTGCGCCAGTGGCGCCCGACCGCCAACGCGGTAGCCCGCTGGAAGTCGGCATGCGGCAGGATTTTTTCTTCGACCACCGCCAGGATCCGCTTGCGGTTGCCGGCCTGGATTTCCTTATCGTTGGTGGCGATCTGGATGATTTCTTCGCTGACGCGCTTGACCAGCACGTCGGGCGCTTCCTGGGCTGCTGCAGTCCCGGCCAACCCCGAACCGGCAACGAACATCGCTGCCAATGCCCAATTCCAGAACTTGTAATTTCTCATTGCATGTCTCCTGCTTGTATCCTGCTTGTATCGGGCACAACACCCTGGATCGGACCGCTGGCTGTGGCACCAGCTTGCCGAGAAATTTCTTGAATGCAATATCATGCAGTGAAGCCTTATAGGACCGAGATCAGCCTGCTTAGTTGCGCGTGATCGCCTTATTACCCATATCAGACAGTGTTAACTACGACGCCCGGTGGTGCAGATATATTGCATGTGTATTGCCGGGATGCATAAAAGCAGTGCAATTCAGAAACAGCATTTCGTTTCCTTTTATTCTGGCACGCCTGGGAAAATTTCCTTTGTTCCACCTTAAACCCGAACGAGATGCGATGCCAGCGATTAAATGTAATAAGCTGTAATAGCCGCAATGCAATATTCACATTTGGAGCAGGCATTTGGGAGACGGTTGCAATCTTTCGGCAGACTGGCGCAACCCGCAGTAAGCGGCGGTTGCGGATTTTTATGCGATGATGGCAGTCCATTTCAATGACACCCGTAATGGGTGTGCACTTCAGACACCAGGCCAGCGGTTGCAATACCGTTGCCGGCGCAAGGTTTTTGGCATGCATTTTCTCGAATGGCACCGTTTTCAAGTCTGGTGTCCAGGCATGCCGATGAAACGGTCAATCACGTCGACAGATCAGGCGCCGGTATGCGAGCGCACCCAGACATGGTTGGAAATAGTGAATAATTTTAAAGTGAACAATTGCAGTCTGTTTCAATAAGGCTGCCTGGCAGCATGGTGCAATCAGTACATGGTTAGAAACAACTCTTTGGGCAACCAGCCGAGTCACGGCGCCCGTTCTCCATCGAACAGCCGGAAATCGATCGCGATTGGCGCGGCGCTGTCGCTGCTGCTGCATGCGCTCGGATTCTGGTTCTTGATTGCGCACCCGCCATCCGAGGTGCAAACGCCGCCGTCGGGCGAGGAAGGACGGCTGACGGTCAGTCTGGCTGCGCCGCCTGCCGCGCCGTCTGCGCAGCCAGTCGCCCCGGCACCGGCGATTCCGAAGCCAGACAAACCAGCCAAGCCTGCAGCGCGTCGACCGCCTGCCAAAAAACCGGTGCCGGACATCGACCGCGAGCCACCGAAGCTGGCGGAAGCGCCGCCGGTTCCGCCCACGACGACCTCGGCGCAAGAAGAAGCGCAGGCCAGGATCGCGCCATCGGATGATATGTTTACGCACCTGCAGGCGGCGCGAAAACGCCGCGCCGAAGCGCGCGCGCAGGCCGGCCTGCCGGAACAGGATGCGTCAGCGCCGGCCGAAGCAGCCAACGACAATCGCATCGCGCTGGCCAATATCGCGTCATCGATGCAACGCGCTAGGCGCGACGACCCGGCTGCTTCCGGCGGGATGTTTCAGCTGCGCCGCATGGGCTATCGCGATGCCCAGGTGTTTTTTCGTGGCTGGAGCGCGAATGCGAACCGTGACCGCACCCGCCTGATCAGCGTCGAGCAAGGTGCCGAAGCCGATTTGCAGACGGCCGTGGTCAAGAAAATGATTGATGTGATACGCGAGGAAAGACAAGGCGACTTTACCTGGGAGTCGCGCCGGCTCGGCAAGCTGCTGACGCTCAGTGCCAGACCGCAGGATGACGCGGCATTGCAGCGATTCCTGATGCAGGAATTTTTCCCCGATTACACGCCCGCTGCCGCAGGCCGCTGACCGCAGACCAAGGCAGCAACGGGCATGCTTTTGCCGGTTGGCACCGCCATGACTTGCAAGAAGATGCAAAAAAAAAGAGTTACCGGCCCAGGCCGGCAACTCTTTTTCTTTGTAACGATCAACCAACACGAGACGCTCGGTAGCGCCGGAGATTTTTCAAGTGCCGTGCCATCTCTGTCAACCCCCCATCGATCACGGGTAAGCCCGTGTGACCGATCGGATCTGCAACGGCCAACGAATCAAGGGTCGAGGGCGAGCCGCTACGGGCTGCCTGCCCGCTCCGTGTCGTTATTAGCGATTGCGGCGATTATTGCGGATCATCCGTTCCACATCATTTCGCAACGCCATGCGCTGACTGCTCAATTGACGGCTTTCTTGCCGGGTCAGGACACCATCCGCATTGAAGCGGACTTCATTGCGTTCGATCTGACGCTCTCTGCGATCGAATCGGCGCGCTTCACCTTGGGTGATACGACCAGCTTCCACACCTGCGTCAATCCGATCGCCGATGCTGGCTTGGCGATTGTCGGTGACAGGCGGCTGTGCCACGACGCGCGGCTGGGCGATGATGCGTTCCACTTCGGCACGCAAGGCTTCCAGATCTCGCCTCAATTGCTGGCGCTCTTGCGGACTGGCGGATTGATCAGCCTTGAAGCGGGTTTCCCGCGATTGGATTTCGCGTTCACGCCGTAGCAGGCCTTGCGCCTCGGAAGGCGTAATGTGGCCGGATGCTACCCCTTGCTGAATGCGTGCGCCGATCTCTTGCTGGGTACGATCAATACCGGGTGTGTTGGTTGACGGTTGGCCAGCCACGCGCGGATTGGCAATGTAGCGCTCCACTTCGGCGCGCAAGTCATCCAGGTCCTGCCGCAACTGCTGACGTTCCTGCGGGCTGGCCGATCCATCCGCCTTGAAGCGATTTTCGCGCATTTGGATTTCGCGTTCACGGCGCGACAGTTCTTGCGCTTCATTTTGCGTAATGTGCCCGGATGCCACGCCCTGTTGAATGCGTACGCCGATCTCTTGCTGGGTGCGATCGATACGGGCGGTATTCGTGCTTTGCGCCATGACCGGTGTCAAGCCGATGCTCGCAAACAAGGCAGATACCAGTAAAGAACTGACGATCAATTTCGATTTCATATTATTTATCCTGTTTATTAATGGATTGAGATACAACTTGATGCGCAATTCAGTCAAAGGCTTTCATAACAGCCCCATTCTTAATTGCGACAGGGATTGTTTGGCCGGCTGTCGAAGCCGTCGGGCACACCGTCGCCAAGGTTTTTCATGATAAATCTCCCGGTCTGCAGGTTTGATGTCTGTATTACATACGAAGCAATGGTGTCTAACTAGACTGAATCGGTAACCGACGTAACCAGATGTATCGGTGACGTAACGCGGGACGGTCTATCGATTGGCACCTGTTCCACTTGTCGAATGCCTGGCGTTCGGCGTCGCGAAAATGCTGCGATATGAATTCAGTGCAGCGTCTGCGGGAAGATGAATTTGCCCGCTGTTTGAATTGAAGATAGTGGAATTGGCCCCTGGGTTCCGTGCGGTAGCCAACGTAGGGCAAGGCATGGACGGCCACATGCGGGCAGGGCCGGGCGTTTGGCTGTCGTCAATGTGTTGCTGCGTTCTGTCACTTTCCGCAGCCTGCACCGCATCAACAGGTCATCGACGCATTGTCGCGGCTGCACTCCTCCAGCAGGTAGGCCACCGAGCGATAGGCGCGCCCGGTTTCCTCGGTCAGGCCGATCTCGCAAGTGCGGTTGGTCGACACGCCTTCGCAGCAGGATGGTGGCAGCGCATCGTGAATCTTGCGCAAGGCATGGGCATTGAGTTCCGGCACCACAAAGCCGCGGTCGCCGCCGAAGCCGCAGCACGTCACGCCGTATGGCTCGACAATCTGTTCGGTGCACGCTGCCACCAGCGCGCGCAGCTTGGCGTCGCTGGCGGTGCGGCGCACGCTGCAATTGATATGCAATGCGACCGGCCCCGGTTTGCGGGCGATGCGCAGGCGCGGCAACAAGGCATCATGGGCGAACTCATGGAAGTCCAGCAAGCGGATCCGCCCGGCCAGGTGCTTGTGCATGTGCGCCGAACAGGAACTTGCATCCATGATGACGGGATAGGTGCCGCCACGGCCATCGTCAGCCGCCTTCAGCAACGCCTGCGCCACGGTTTCCGCCATGTGCGCCGATTCGTCTGCCATGCCCTTGCTGGCCAACATCAGCCCGCAACACAGTTTATCGAACCCTTGCGGCAAGATCGGCGCGTAACCGGCCCGGGTCAGCAGTTCGATGACGACTTCCGGCAGCGTCGCTTCGCCAGCCGCATTGGCGCCGAAGATGCGCCCGCCGCAAGTCGGAAAGTACACCACCGGGTCGCCCTTGCCATGCCGCGCAACCGGCGCACGGCCGGCTTGCGGCATGGTTTTTTTCCAGGCATTGCCGGACAATTTCGACAGCAGACTGTCTCCCACCACGGCCGACACCGCATGACCGACCGACAAGCCGGCGCGCGAGATTGCGGTGACCTTGCCGAAATGGTCGGCGGCCAGTTGCGCGGCCTGGCGGCCAACGTTGCCGATGCCGCGCCCGCGCAACCTGCGTGTCAATTCACCGGTGTCGATGCCGACCGGGCAGGCAGTCGAGCACAGTCCGCAGCCGGCGCAGGTATCCAGTCCAAAGTAGGCAAAGTCGACGCCGACATCGGCCGCTTCCTCGCCGGCGGCGGCGCGGCGCGACAGTTCGCGCCAGCTGACGATGCGCTGGCGCGGCGACAATGTCAGACGGTGCGACGGGCACAGCGGCTCGCAAAAACCGCACTCGATGCAGCGGTCGACGATATCTTCGGCCGGCGGCATGGGCTTTAAATTTTTCAGGTGCGCGTGCGGGTCGTCGTCCAGGATCACGCCGGGGTTGAGCAGATTATCCGGGTCGAACAGGCGCTTGATCGTGCGCATCAAATCGGTGGCCTGGCGGCCCCATTCGACTTCGACAAACGGTGCCATGTTGCGCCCGGTCCCATGTTCGGCTTTCAGCGAGCCGTCGTATTTTCCGACCACCAGCGCCACCACGTCGTCCATGAAGCGGGCGTAGCGTTCGACTTCGGCAGCATCGCCAAAATCCTGGGTAAACACGAAATGCAGGTTGCCTTCCAGCGCATGGCCGAAGATGATCGCCTCCTCATAGCCGTGCCGGCGCAGCAGCGCCTGCAAGTCGAGGGTGGCCGCGGCCAGCGACTCGATCGGAAACGCCACATCCTCGATGATCACCGTGGTGCCGGTGCGGCGCATCGCGCCTACCGAAGGGAAGGTTCCCTTGCGCACTTTCCAGTACATCTCGCAGGTGGCCGGATCGGTGGAAAACACCGGCGGCTCGATGGTGACGACGCCATTCAGCGCCGAGAGCGCCGCATCGATGCGCTGCTGCAGCAGCGCTGCATTCTCGGCACGCACCTCGATCAGCAGCGCGGCAGCATCGTGGCCGAGCGTCTTCATAATCGCCGGCAATCCCGGCTTGTCCTCGACCGAGCGCAATGCGGGCCGGTCCAGCAATTCGACTGCCGACACCGGTTGCGGCTTCAGGCCAATCACGGCTTCGCATGCGCTGTCGATGGTCGGGAAAAATACCAGTGCGCTGGCCTTGCACGGGTCTTCGGCGACGGTGCGGTAAGTGATCTTTGAAATGAAGCCGAGCGTGCCTTCCGAGCCGATCATCAGATGCGACAGGATATCGATCGGGTCGCCATAGTCGACCAGCGCATTGAGACTGTAGCCGGTAGTGTTCTTGATTCTGAACTTGTGGCGGATGCGCTCTGCCAGCGCGCGGTCGGCGCGGGTCTCTTGTCCCAGACGCTGCAGCGCATCGAGCAGCGCCGCGTGGCTGGCGCGAAAGGCGGCGACGCTGTAGGCATCTTCGGTGTCGAGCACCGCGCCGTCGGCCAGCACCACGCGCATGCCGGCCAGCGTGCGGTAACTGTTTTGCGCGGTGCCGCAGCACATGCCGGAGGCATTGTTGGCGGCGATGCCGCCGATCTTGCAGGTGTTGATCGACGCCGGATCGGGGCCGATCTTGCGGCCCTGGGCGGCCAGCCGGTAATTGACTTCGCCACCGATCATGCCGGGGCCGGCGCGCACCGTCGCCGCATCGGGGCCGATTTCGCAGGTGGCAAAACCGTCGCCGATCAGCACCAGGATACTGTCGGTGACACCCTGCCCCGACAGACTGGTGCCGGCGGCGCGGAAGGTCACCGGGCGGCGGTGCAGACGCGCTGCGTGCAGCACGGCACTGACTTCCTGTTCGGATTCGACCACCACCACCACTTCGGGAATCATCCGGTAAAAGCTGGCATCGGTGCCGTAGGCGAGCCGGCGCAGGTTGTCGGTGATGACTTGCCGCTCGGGCAGGATGCGGGTAAGGCTCTGGATCAGTGGACTCACGATAATCTATCCTGGAGATGGTCGATTGGCTTGCGCAGCAAGACCGAGGCCGGTTTGCAGGCTCACAGACTGATGTCGGGCGGCGTTCCTGGCACCTGCCTGGCCCACCGCCGCAGCATCCTGTCCCCGCACTGCATCAGAGTCGACTAGCCTGGTAAGGTGGTCATACCAATTAAAATCAATATAAACGGACAAAATAAGGCTGTCAACGATTAATACTGGTTGACAGATGGCTGCGTGGTCAATAATATTAAATTGGTCTGACCAATTTAAACACCATGATCCCTGCCCGTCCCACTACCCGCCTGTCCGACGCCGTCGCCGGCGAACTGGAAAAACGCATTCTCGAGGGCTCGCTCAAACCGGGCAACCGCTTGCCCGCCGAGCGCGATCTGGCGCTGGAGCTGGGCGTGTCGCGTCCGTCGTTGCGCGCAGCCATCCAGAGCCTGGTATCGAAAGGGTTGCTGTGCACCCGGCATGGCGACGGCACCTATGTCACCGATCGGCTGGGCGCGCATTTCGCCGACCCGTGGCAGCAGATGCTGTCGGGACATCCGGCGCTGCAAACCGACTTGCTGGAATTTCGCCAGATGCTGGAGAGCCAGGCTGCCTCCCTGGCGGCGGAGCGTGCTACCAGCGCCGATATCGAGCGGCTCGATGCGGTGTATGCAAGGCTCGAAGCGGCGTTCGATGGCGAAGACATGACAGTGCGCATCGATGCCGATGTCGCGTTTCATCAGGCAATTGCCGAAGCGGCCCACAATGTCGTGCTCGGGCATCTGACCGCCAGCCTGATGAAAGTGATCCACGGCCAGGTGTCGCGCAACCTCAATCATCTGCAGGAACGGCCGCAGCGCTGGAGCCAGGTCCAGTCGCAGCATCGGGCGATCTGGCAAGCGATCCGCGAGCACAAGCCGGAGGCGGCCGCGCGCGCGGCGCGCAGTCACATCGAATTCGTGCGCAAAAGCATGCAGGATAGCGCGCAACAGGAAGAGCGCCGCCACACTGCATTGCGGCGGCTGGGCGAGCATATTGCCTGAGCCGGCAATCGCTGCATGCAGATCGTTCGACTGTGAATAGTGACCAATTGCCACCTGAGCCGTCGGCAATTGGCGCGCAGAACGCTGCTCCGGCAACATGGTCGAATATCGACTGACCTGTTGAAACGGCGCTGCCATGCATTTCCCTGCCGTCATTCTGTTGGCCCCGTTTGCCCTGTTGCTGCCGATGCATAGTCAGGCTGCAGAAAGGTCCGGCATTGCCGCCGAGCCAATTCAGGAACAACAAGCTCCGCAACGCCGCCGGGTGCCGGCCTTGCCGGGCGGCACCGTGGCTTCATCGCCAACCACCACTCAACGCATGGCACCAGTCCCGGTCATGCCGCAACCGGCACAACCCGACAAGCCGCAGCCGCTGACCGGTTGCGACCCCGGCGGTTGCTGGGATACCGGCGCCAACCGTTATCACGGCGGCGGCAACCACCCTTCCTACCTGAACAATGCCGGGCGGCTCTGTCAACGCAATGGTGCCTGGATGCAATGCTTTTAATCGGGCACGAACGATTTTCACGCTGTCCGTTTTGATCCTCCGTGCTGCTGCCGGCAACCGGAATTATTCGAATAGGAAGTGGTCGAACCGGATACCTTGTCCAGCACCGGCTGCGCCGAGTGTGAAGCAGTACCCCTAAAAAAAGCGCCCCTATAAAACCAGACACGCGTGATATTTCGACCCGATGCATTTCCGGACAAGTCATTGACCGAACAGCCGCCCTCGCGCGCGCACTGGTCGGTGCGAACCTTCCTGATCTGGCTGGTGCTCGCCTGCCTGTTGCCAGGAGTCATTGGCGCTATTGCGTTATTCGTCCACGAGTACCGCGAAAGCCGCGCCCGGCAGGAGCGTGACATGATCAGCACCGCCCGCGCCCTGGTGCAGGCGGTTGACAGCCATTTGCTGCGCGGGCAGGCACTCGCACAAGCGCTTGCCACTACCGATGCCCTGACCACACACGATCTGGCCCGGTTCTACCGGGGCGCACAGGAAACCATGCAGCGCGCCGGCTTGGGCACCAATATTGTTTTAAGGGATGAAGCCGGGCGGCAAATACTCAATACCGCAATCGCATTCGGCCAACCGTTGTCGAGCCGTGCCGCCCCGGAACAGGTGCGCGCTGTCTTTACTACTGGAAAGCCGACTGTTTCGAACCTGTTTATCGGCCCGGTATTGAAACGTCCGGTGATGAGTGTGGATGTGCCGGTCATATTGAACGGCAAAGTCGCCTATGCATTGGGGGTGGGTATCCCGCCGGAACATTTCAATGCGATCCTGACCGCGCAAAATCTGCCGCCGGGCTGGATCGCTGCCGTGCTCGACAGCACCGGCACGATTGTCGGGCGCAACCAGTCACCGGAACAATTCGTGGGAAAGCAAGCCACTGACAAATTGCTGCGGTCGATGCTGCAATTCCCGGAAGGCGCGGTCGAGGCAATTTCGCAGGAAGGCGATCCGGTCACCTCATACTATAGCCGCTCGCCGGTCACCGGCTGGCGGGTGGCGCTGGGCATTCCGCGCCAGAATCTGCAGGAGGCGCTGGTGCGGCCAATTTCCATGCTCGGTTTCGGTGTGGCCAGCCTGTTTGGCATCGGCCTGCTGCTCGCCTGGTTCATGGGCGGGCGCATTGCGCATTCGGTCAAGGCGCTGACCGATCCCGCCACTGCGCTCGGCAATGGCAGTGCGGCACCGATGCCAAAAGTGCATATTCAGGAAGCCGCCGACGTCGCGCTGGCGATCGGGCGCGCCGCCGCATTGCTGCAGGAACGCGCCTCCTCGCTGCAGGCCCGCGAAGCGGAGCTGGCCGAATCCCACCGCCTTGCCAAATTCGGCAATTGGCACTGGAATCTGGTCACCGGCGAAGTCACGTCGTCGGCATCGATCCGCGAAATGTACGGACGCGAGGTGCCGCCTTTTCCGCTGCAGCGGGGCACCTTGCTCAGCGTCGAGTCGTGGGAGCGGGTGCAGGCCGCCGCGCAGCAGGCGATACAGACCGGCAAAGGTTACGATCTGGAACTGCAAGTCAATCACGGCGACGGCCGCACCATCTGGATCAGTGCCAAATGCGAGGCGATGCGCAACCAGGACAATCAGGTCATCGCCCTGCATGGCGCAACGCAGGACATTACCGAGCGCAAGCACGCCGAGCAGGCATTGCAGGAAAGCGAAGCGAAATTTCGCACCATCGCCAACGCGATGCCGCAAATGGTGTGGTCGACCCGCCCCGACGGCTATCACGACTATTTCAACCAGCAATGGTACGACTATACCGGCGCGCCGGAAGGCACGACCGACGGCGATGGCTGGAATGCGATGTTCCATGCAGACGACCAGCCAGAGGCGCGGGCTCGATGGCGCCAGTGCCTGGCGACTGGCCAGACCTATGAAATCGAATACCGGCTGCGCCACCATTCGGGCGCGTATCGCTGGGTGCTCGGACGGGCGCTGCCGGTTCGTGACGAATCCGGCCAGATCATCCGATGGATGGGAACCTGTACCGACATCCATGCCCAGAAACAGGCAGAAGAAGAACTGATGGCGGCAAGTCACCGCAAGGATGAGTTCCTGGCGATGCTGGCGCACGAGCTGCGCAATCCGCTGGCGCCGATCAGCACTGCGGCGCAGATTCTGAAAATGCCCGGCGTCGATCAGCAGCGGATATACCAGTCCAGCGACATCATCGGGCGCCAGGTCAAGCACATGACGATCCTGATCAACGATCTGCTGGATGTGTCGCGGGTCACGCGCGGCCTGGTCAGCCTGGAAAAAAAAGACATCGACCTGAAGACGATCCTGCCTGGCGCAATTGAACAGGCGCAGCCGTTAATCGAAGAAAAGCAGCACCAACTGTTGCTGCAACTGGCGCCGGGACCGGCCTGGGTGCAGGGTGACCGCACGCGTCTGGTGCAGGTGGTGGCCAACCTGTTGACCAATGCCGCCAAGTACACGCCGCGGCATGGCAAGATCGTGCTGGCGCTCGAGGTACGGCAGTCGGAGGTCATGATTTGCGTGTCCGACAACGGCACCGGCATCGAGCCGTCGCTGCTGTCGACGATTTTCGATTTGTTCACGCAGGGCGAACGCACCCTGGCCCGTTCACAGGGCGGCCTGGGCCTGGGACTGGCCCTGGTGAAAAACATCGTCACATTGCATGGCGGCCGGGTCGAGGCCCGTAGCGACGGCCCCGGCCAGGGCAGCCGGTTTGCGATTGCCCTGCCACGCTTCGATGCGGCCGCAAGCCAAGCCGTGCCGCCGCAGGATGCGGCGCATAACCACACCTAGCCACACGTAGGCACAGGTGACAGGCCGGGCAAACCCGGGCACAGTTTTAGCAGACTGCCTGGCGCAGGCCGCCGCCCACCGAATTTTCGCCCGCACCGCAGCCACGCTGTCATTGAAAATCGTTGACTCACGATAAGGCACGGCTGCCGTGTTGCTGGGATGATCATGCTATTGCGGCGCACCGGCAATTGTTCGCGCCGCACGCACTTGCCAACCTTCCCGCCTGCGACTGCAGGCGAGACTGTGCGAGGTTTTTTCGATTTGATCCGCCGCTTTTTGCCATGCTTGCAGCTTCACTGCGTTTGAGCCTTGCCCTTGCTGCGCCAGCGATGTTGCTGAGCGCCTGCGTCGTGCCGCCTGAATCAGGCAGCCGATGGGTCGATGGCAGTCCCGACCTGCAGCGCGAGCACACCCTGCAGGCAATGTGGCGCGGCCAGCCCTATCACTCGCTGATCGAAGCATACGGCCCGGCACCGCTGGCGATGGGCGTGCCAGGCCAGCCGGCACTCAAAACCTCGATCATGGTCTACGGCGTGCGCGACGCGGCGACGCGCTGCATCGATGCCTTCACCGTGGTCCAGCCGAGCAACAGCAGGGAACTGATCGTTGCCGATTATTTTTGCCGCTGACGATCCCGCCAGCGACCGGCGCCACATTGACATCAGCGTGAAATCATCGCCGCGGCAGTGGTAATCGCGCGCTCGATGGCTTCCTTGCGCGTCTTGCAGCCCCAGTGGCTGACCAATTGCTCAAGCGCGGTGGCAGTCAGGTTATTGAGCGTGATATCCAGCCTGGCAGCGCCGGCGGCGGCGCGCGCCTGGCGGCTTTTTTGCAATCTGGCGGCAGGCTTTAATTGCTGGCCCGACCCTGCCGGTCGACCGCCTTTGTTGGCTTTATTGGGTATCTTTTTAAAATTATTCATTCTGCAAACATCTCGTCACAAGTTGGGGGCGGTACCTTTTGGTAGGCATTCCCCCTCTTCAATTAGTTCCTCTGAATTAAAATAGTTACTTCAACGCAAATAATTTTGCCTGATTCAAACGGGCTTTGGCAGCCGATTTTGCCTGCGCTTCCGCTATACAATCACCGACAACAACCTGTTTGACCGGTTTGCCTGATCCCAAATGCAACCGGGACAATTTGCCCATATTAAAAAAACAATATTTGTCTCCGGTTACAAAAAACCCGGGACATGGTTTACCGCCAGCCATTGATCAATATCAATTGTTGCGCACTAGTATCTGTATCCGGATGCGCCAGACCGTTACCATCGCTGATTCGACTGTCAATTGCCAGTCTGCCGGTCTCGCGTCAGAACACGTTTCATACTGTATGAAAACCACAACAACCCACTTCGAGCAAAGCTTCCTGATCATCACCAGCGATGATGCCGAACCGTGGTTGTCACTCGAGTGGGTGGGCGAACAATCCGAGGCCAGCACCCGGGCCGGCTGCGAAAGCCTGTTGACGATCATGCAGGAACAACAAATCTATCGCCTCCTGAACGACACCAGCCGGGCCGCAGGCTGCTGGCCGGGCGCGCTGCGATGGCTGGTGTTCGATTGGCTGCCGCGCATCCATGCTGCCGGCTTGCAGTGCTGCGCGCATGTCTACGGCAGCAATCATCATTCGCAGATGGATGCGGGCGCCGCCATGCTGCTGTTCGATGCCGAAGGTATCGCGATCCAGGCATTTCGCAAGAAATCCTCTGCACAGGCATGGCTGCACAGCCAGTCAGTTCCTGCGCAACAGGCGGCATGAGCATGCGTGATATCGCCACGTTGCTGCAACTGATCGACCATCATGGCGATTTGACCGAGATCCGTACCGGCATCGCCGACCTGATAGCACATCATCTGGAAGCCAAGCGGCACGCGCTTGGCTATTGGCAAACGGCGCACTTTACCAATGCAATCGGTTCGCTGTCGGTAAACGTCCATTCGCCGCGTCAGCCGACCCGGCTATGCCTGAAATCCTGTCTGGCCGATCTTGCAAAGGCGATCGACATGATCGACGATAACGATGCCGCTTTCACGCCGCGCAAACAATCCGCCAAAGCCTTGACGTATGAGCAGCTGCTGCACGCGATCGAGGCATTGCGCAAGCATTTCTGATGGCCCAGCCGGGCGCTTCAGATGATCGGCTGATTCAAGCAATGCAATCGATCGCATCGTTCGTGTCCAGCCATCCCCGTGCAGGGTGTGCTTATCCGATCATGTCGGCCTAACCAAATCAATCCGCTCATGCCGACCTCTTGCGTGCATCGCGCTGCTTTTGGCTGCCGGCCGGCGCCGCATGCCGCAGGCCGGCCAGCGCCTGCCAGTCATGGATGTCGATGGTGCGCCGGTCGACCGAAATGAAGCCGGCTTTCTTAAAGTGCGAAAATGCCCGGCTGACGGTTTCCAGGCTCAAGCCCAGATAGCTGCCGATTTCAATGCGCGACATCGGCAGGCTGAACGCCGCCCCGCCCTGGCCGATTTCATCAAACCGTTTCGACATCCAGGCCAGAAACTGGGCCACGCGGGCTTCGGCACCGATCGCGCCCAGCATGCGAATGACCGACTGCTCACGCAGCAAATCCTCGCTCATCACTGAATAAATCGCGCTGTCCAGGCCGAGATGGGATTTGCCGAGCGCGGCAAATTGCTTGAACGGCAAATAAACCAGTTCGCAGTCGGACAAGGCGATCGCTTCCGACGAATACAGGCGCGGAAAAATGCCGTCGATGCCGATCATGTCGCCGCGCATCGGAAAGCTGAGAATCTGCTCTTGCCCGGCATCGTCAACGACGACGGTTTTCAGCGCGCCGTCGCGCACCACATACAAGGCCTTGAACGGCTGACCCATGGTATAGATGCGTTGCCCGCGCCGATAGCGCACATGCTGGAATTGCAGCGTTTCCTGTTCGATCGATGGCGTCGCGGCAATCCGTAACAGATCGCATACATCCTTCAAACTCGACCACAGCTTGTATGCCGGGAATGCCGCAGCCGGCACCGATGACTGCGGCTCCTTCAACTGATACACGATCTGTTTTGCCGGAATAGAAGTAGAGAACATCAATCAGCCGATCAGGTGGCACCCGGTAAATTTATGCGTCGGCACATTCCATCCGCGCATGACGCCTGGGCATGGGAAACAAGGGCAATCGGGCAAAGTATGCCGGCTTGATTTCGCCTTCACAATCGGACAAGCTCTGAGTGCGCTGTCAGAACTGACGAGCCATGCGTAGGAGGGCACTGACATGATCGGTCTTGCCCGCCGCATGTCGACGCAATTGGTTATTTATCTCAGTTTTCGTTGTAACAATTTTTTTACCAATCGTAACAATTCTTTTGTCGGCAAAAATATTCTGCACCTGACGGGATCCTTTGGCACATGCGATGGCGATATGGGGTTCCTGTCCGAATTCGTGCAATGAATAAAAATTTATTGCCGAACATTCTGTTAAATTAACGACTGACAAAACTGATACCGTCACTGCGCACATTTCATGGCACTCGATCTCCTTCCCAGCAGCCACCATCATTCGGTCCCGGTTCAGCAATTCAATGCCGAGATGCGCGCAGCCGATGCGCACTGGCAAACCAGCCTCAGCCTGTCGCCCGACCAGCTGGTGGCCGAAGCGCGGCAAGCGACCGGCCTGAGTGATTTCGGCAATGATGCATTTCTGACACCGATGACGATCCTGCTGCAGTCGGCCCAAACCGATGCGGCATTGAATCCGTTTGGCTGCCATGTATTGCGCAGCCATACGCTGCGCGCCCTTAAAAACAAGCTGTGGGCCGAGGCCTACCTGGCACGGCATCCGGCAATCCGCCACCGGAAGATTGTGGCGCCGATCATCATCATCGGCCCGCATCGCTCCGGCACCACCCGCTTGCAGCGCATGCTTGCCAGCGATGCTCGGCTGCAGCATCTGCGCGCCTGGGAAGGATTCAATCCGGTACCCCGGCAGGATGACGCCGGGCTGGACGCGGCCAGCCGGCATGACGAGGTGCGGCAGATGCTCGAGGTGCGTCAGCGCCTGTACCCGCATGCCTGCCTGGCGCATCCGATGCAAGTCGATGCGGCCGAGGAAGAAATGCTGCTGCTGAACCAGTCGTTCGCCGGTTTTTCACCGCTCGGGTTTTATCATGTGCCAGACTATTACCGCTGGTTCCTCGATGCCAACAAGGATTTCGCCTATGCGCACATGGCGGATCTGATGCGCATCATTTCAAGCGTACGCGGCGACCCGGAAGACAAGCGCTGGGTGCTGAAAAATCCGCAGCACCTGCTCGATCTCGATACGCTGCTGCAGACATTCCCGGATGCAAAGCTGATCTTGACCCACCGCGACCCGATCAAGACGGCCGGCTCGGTGATGTCGCTGATGTGGCATTACGCGGTGCAGCATACCGATGCACCCTGCCGCATCACGATCCGGGATACCTGGCTGGATTTCACCGAACAGATGGCGCGGCGCGCAATCGCCGCGCGCAGCCGGATGGCGCCAGGCCAGCAGCTCGATATCCACTATCACGACATGAACCGTGACTGGCAAGGCGTGATGGCACGGATTTACGATTTCGCCGGCCTGGAATTGACGGCGCCGGCCAGACAGGCGATGGCCGACTGGCTGCGCCACAGCGAAGCGGACAACCTTCACGGCGGGCATCGTTATCAGCTGGAAGATTTCGGCGTCACCGCGCAGGAAGTCGATGCGCGCCTGGATTTCGTGCGGCAGCAATACCGGATTCCATACGAGTCGGCCTAGCGTGCATGCGAGACAAAACGCATTGCGCCGGCTGGCACCATGCTGATCACCGATATCACCGATATCACCGATAAAGGAATATGAATGGCCAAACAGGTGCCAAACAAATTGTCATCCAAACCGGCGCAGCAAACCGGCGGCCAGGTCAGCGGCGACATCGCCTGGCATGCCAGCAAGGTGTCGCTGGCCGACCGTGCCGGACTGCTGGCGCAGCAGCCCAGCACCATCTGGCTGACCGGCCTGTCCGGCTCCGGCAAGTCGACCCTGGCCTTCGAGCTTGAGCGTCAGCTGCTGCTGCAGGGACGCCTGGCATTTGTGATGGATGGCGACAATATCCGCCATGGCTTGAGCCGTGATCTCGGGTTTTCGCCGCAGGACCGCAGTGAAAACATTCGCCGGGTAGCCGAAGTGGCGCGGCTGTTCAACGAGGCCGGCCTGATCATCATCACCTCGTTCATTTCACCGTATAGGCAGGACCGCGACATGGCGCGCCAGATCATCGGCAGCCAGCGCTTTATCGAAACCCATCTCAGCACCGGCCTTGATGTGTGCGAACAGCGCGATCCGAAAGGCTTATACAAGAAGGCGCGGCAAGGCGAGATTGCCGAATTTACCGGCATTTCGGCGCCGTACGAAGCGCCTGAAGCTGCGCAGCTGGTGATCGATACCGGCTGCTCGACGATTGCCCAAAGCGTCGCGCGCATCCTCGAACGCATCCGGTAACGGCGCCCGATGACGGCTTCCGCTAACGGCTCCCGGCGCAGGTCACGGGCATCAATCGGTCGGCGCGCTGATGTTATTCTGCTGGCGGAAGCGCTGTAAGAATGCCGGGATGTCAGCCGCCGGCAGCGGCCTGCTGAAGTAATAACCCTGGATTTCATCGCAGTGCTTTTCGCGCAGGAAGTCGAGCTGTTCGATTGTCTCGACGCCTTCCGCCACCACTTTCAGGCGCAGGCTGTGGCCGAGGCTGATAATGCTTTCCGAGATTGCCATATCGTCGGCTTCGGCCGGGATATCCTTGATGAAGGCACGATCGATCTTGATGCAGTCGACCGCGAATTTGCGCAGATAGGCCAGCGACGAGTAGCCGGTGCCGAAATCGTCGATCGACAGATAGATGCCCAGCGCCTTGATCTCGGCCAGCAGCTTGATCGCCTGCTCGGCGTTTTGCATGACCATGCTTTCGGTCAGCTCGAGTTCCAGGCTGGCGGCGGGCAAGCCGGTGTCGGCCAGCGTCTGCGCGATATCCTGCAACAGCCTCTGGTGATTGAACTGGCGCGCCGACAGGTTGACGGCGATCCGGAGTTCGCCCAGCCCCGCCTGCTGCCAGGCCTGCGCCTGGGCGCAGGCGGCGCGCAGTACCCAGTGGCCGATTTCAATGATGGCGCCGGTTTCTTCAGCCAATGGAATGAAGTCGAGCGGGGAAATCATGCCCATTTCGGGATGCTGCCACCGTATCAGCGCTTCCAGGCCGACCACCTGGCTGGTGCCCAGGTCGATCTTCGGCTGATAGTGCAGCAGGAATTCGCCTTTTTCAATCGCATGGCGCAAATTGACTTCCATCGCAAAGCGCGCCTGGTTGTGTTCATTCATTTCCATTGAATAGAACTGGTAGCCGGTGCCGGCTTCCTTGGCGCGGTACATCGCGGCATCTGCATTGCGCAGCAGGGTGCCGACGTCGCTGCCGTCCGCCGGGAAGGTGCTGATGCCGATACTGGCCGATATCATGAATTCTTCGCCGCCCAGCCAGTACGGTCGCTTGAATGCCTCGAGCACCTTTTTTGCCACGGCGCCGAGATCGGCCGGCTGCTGGAACTGTTCCAGCAGCACTGCAAATTCATCGCCGCCCAGCCTGGCCACGATATCGCTGTCGCGCAGCGCTTCGCGCAGCCGTCGTCCGCATTCCCGCAGCACCTGGTCGCCGGCGCTATGGCCCTTGGTGTCGTTGATCAGTTTAAACCGGTCCAGATCGATGAACATCACCGCCAGTCCGCCGCCGTAACGGGCATCGCGCACGATCGCATGGTCCAGCGCCTGGTTGAACATGTTGCGGTTGGGCAGATCGGTCAGGGAGTCATGCGCGGCAATATAGGTCAGCGCCGCCTCGGCAGCTTTGCGCTGGATGAACTGGCCGATCAGGTTGCTGATAATCTGCAGAAACTGCTTGAGTTCCGCGACCGATACGCCCAGATCGTCGGCAAAACACTGCACCACGCCAAACACCCGCTCGCCCGACCTGACTGAAAACGCGATGCAGATGGCTGGCATAGCGATTTCCCCGTCTACCGGATCGGGTTGGCCCGGGATATCCGACCGATAAATGACGATTGGCTCCTGGCTGGTCCGAGCCTGCTCCGACTGCGCGCGGTAGGCGGGCGCCTCATGTTGCTGCTGCTGGCTGACGAACGCTTGCAGGCTCGCGGTGCCGCGGCTCCAGTGATGGCTATATTGCAGCTGCTGGTCGCCGTTGGCGGCGGCGCGGTAAATGCCGGCTTGCCAGCCAAAACCGGCACAGAGAATTTCAATGAACTTCGGCAGCACCACATCGATATCTTCCGAGCCGGCCACCAGACGCGTGATCCGGTATTCAATGCCGGTCTGAATTTCCAGGCGCTTGCGCACCGTGACATCCATGACGGTGCCACGAATCACTTTGGCCTGTCCGAGGTCGGCATTGCGGACAATCATTTCAACCCAGTGCACCGAACCGCTGCCGATGACGATCCGGTATTCATCGCAAAATTCACCGCCGTTCGCAAATAAAGCCTGGATGCCGGCATCGATTCTTGCGCGGTCCTGTTCGTGAAGGTGGCCCAGGAACACGGCATACTGCAAATTGCGGATGGTGGCGTCGCGCCCGAAAATGCGGCACGCCTCCGCCGACCAGGTCATCGCACCGCTCGGCAGGTCCAGTGTCCAGTTGCCCAGATGCGCCATCAGCTGGGAATCTTCCAGCAGCGCCTGGCTTTGCCGTAAATCCTTGGTCATGCCGGAGGCGATTTCCAGCGCCCGGCGTCGCGAAGAGGTCAGGCCGTATACATAATTGAGCAGCAGCATGCTCAGCAGCAGGCTGGCGAGTAAAGCGCTGAGCGGCAAGTAACGATCGAACTGCGTCATCATCGAATATCTGCTGGCGCTGAAATGGGTTTCCCATATGCGCCCGCCGAATTCCATCGATCTGACTTCGGTAAAGAACGTGTCGTCACCGGCGCGCTGCGCCGCCGACAGGCGCGCACTTTCAAATAGCAGCCGCTCCTCGCTGATCTTGACGCGGCCTTCATCGCCCTTGCTGATGCCGACATCGTACAGCCGGTAGCGCAGCTTGTTGAGCGCGGCATCGGCAATCGCCCCTTCCATCAGGCGCCGCACGTCAAAGCCGGCGCCGACCGAACCGTAATAGGCAGCGCGCCGCTGTTCGACGCTTGCGGTAGGCATGCCGATCCGGTACAGCGGCAGGCGCATGGCCAGCGCGACGCGCTTTTTTTCAGCATCGCCGACCTGGATCAGCCGACCCGACGAGGTCAGTTCGCCGCTGTCGCGCGACTTCATCAAGGCCTCGACTGCTTTCGGCTTGGCCCCCATATCGTCGCCAAACCATTTCTTGAATGACTCGAACGGTTCGATGTAAGTCAGTACGTAAAACCCGTCGCGCTCGCCCGGCGGCTTGATCGCAAAGTCCGGATAGCCGCCCGGGTGGATGCTGGTGTCTTGCCGGATGCGTTTTTCAAACGCCTGCCGGTCCTGCCTGGGAACATACTCGGCATAGTTGAAGTTTTGAATGCCGGGAAATTTGCGCTGCAATTCGAGTCCCGCTACATAGCGGCGAAAATCCAGGCGGGTAATCGGGCTGGCGGTCTGGAACAGCGCTCTCAAGCCGCGTACCACTTCTTCATAATCCGAGATCCGGCTCTCGATCTGGAGTTGGGCCTGGTTGACATCGTATTCAAACTGTTTTTGCGCTGCGGTTTCCACCGCTTTTTCAACAGCAAAATACAGGAATCCTGAAATGGCAACACTGGCCATGAACAGCCCGGCACCGATGTATCGGATGCTTCCGGGTTGACGAAAAAACTGCATCTAGCGTGCCTTGATCATATTTACGGGAATCAGCATTATAGGTTTATGCAATTTTTTTAAAGCAAAGAGTAGGTCGTCAATCACTTGCTTTGAGCAACATGTTGCTTTTATGCAGCATTCAATCGACATGCGTCAATTCCCCTGAAACCAACTGTTGGTTTTGTTTCCCGCTGCTAGCACGCACGTAACCGTGTTGATGAGCACAGACAATCTTGTCAAATGATGAACACCGGAACAGGCGAAGCTAGCTTGAGCGGCCCATAAAAACATGCTAGCGTGCAACAATTGCTGTCGCGATTCGACGGCGACAGGGTAATGATTGTTATATAGACAAATAAAAAGGGGACACCATGCCAAATGCAATTCTGGAATTGAATCTTGAGCCGATTAAAGTCAAGTTGATGCACGTGGAATCCGGTGAAGGCTGGTCGTTGGCCCGGGTGAATTTTGTCGAGGGCGAGTATCGTCGGTTCCTGGAGCTGGCCAAGCGCTTTCCGGATGAGGAAGTCGCCTGTTCAAAGGATGTCGACATTTTCTGGCATTACCATATTCTCGATACCCGCAAATATGCACAGGATTGCGAACAGATCTTCGGCTATTTTCTGCACCATTTTCCCTATATCGGTTTGGGCAGCGAAGACGATCAGCAACAACGCATTGACAGCACCACGCGCATGCATGCGATGTATGCTGCCACCTTCGGCGAAACCTGCCCTTCACTGACCTTGCCGACTGCGAAAGGCAATGCAGGCGCGAAGTCCAGCGATGTCGCGTATTGTGCGGTGGCCACTCAAACGACCGATGCAGCCTATTGTGCAGTTGCCACCAAACCGACTGACGCGGCTTACTGCGCAGTTGCCACCAAACCGACTGACGCGGCTTACTGCGCAGTGGCGACCAAACCAACCGATGCAGCTTACTGTGCGGTAGCGACCAAATCCACTGATGCGGCTTATTGCGCAGTGGCGACCAAACCAACCGATGCGGCTTACTGCGCGGTAGCCACCAAATCGGGCGTCGCTGTTCACAGCAACCTGTAAGGCCCCTGCTTCATTGACTTCGGCCGATGCCGATGTCAATCAATGCAGTGTTGTTGAAAAGCGTAAAAAGACTGCTGCCAGTGTAATTGGCAGCAGTTTTATTTTGTCGGCCCCGCCAATCGTCCGCCAACCCACGGTTACGTCGAGGGCGCAGGCGAACATGGCGCCGGTGCGCTGACTGCGCCGCCACAATGCGTTAATCTATCTGGCTTTCTGTTCGAAGGAATTGATTGTGACAACATTTAAACAAACCATCCTGTACACGGATACCGATGGCCGCGCCAAATTCCGGGAACAGGAGATCGCCTTGCCGGAAGGTTCGCCGCAGGCCATGCTCTCGGCCGTGTATCCGTGCGCCGGTTATCAGTTGCGCCACAGCCCGGTAGGATTTCGCAGCCAATTCCATTGCACCACCTCGACCCAATGGCTTTTCGTTCTGGACGGACAAATGGAAATTGGCCTGCAGGATGGCAGCTCACGCATCTTTGGCCCGGGCGAGCATTTTTATTCTGCCGATGTCTTGCCGGAAGGCGCGAGTTTCGATGCCGCGATCCATGGCCACTGGAGCCGGCAGCTTGGGGACCGGCCGCTGGTGACCTTGTTTGTGAAAACCGGGTAACGCGTCGAGCCGGTTTCAATCGGCCGGTTCGGGTCGATTGCTGCAAGACATGCCGGACGGAATCATGCTTCGAGTTTAAAAAATCCGTGTTGGTATTTGCCTATGCCTGACGACCGATCCGCAGCGGCAATCGTGCTGCCGTTGCCGCGCCAGGCATGGCACGATGCAGCGCCGCACAGCCGTAGAAAATCAGGCACGCCGATTTGCCGGATGCGACAGATATCACCTATGATTGGTTTGTCGCCGATTTAATTTTGCCAGGCCATTCGTATATGAGCACCGCCGCAACCCAGCTTTCCCTGGATCGCTTGCTGAGTAATTTGCCGGGGATGGCTTACCGCTGTCTGAACGATCGTTGCTGGACCATGGTGTTCGTCAGTGACGGCGCCCATGCATTGACCGGCTTCCAGGCGCAAGACCTGACCGACAGCAAGACACTGCGCTTTGTAGACCTGATTCATCCGGATGACCTGGCTTTCGTCCAGCGCCAGGTCGATGCAGCATTGCATACCGGTCATGTGTTTCAAGTCACCTATCGCATCCGCACAGCCAATGGCAGCCAGAAATGGATGTGGGAACAGGGCAGCACGGTGCTGGACCAGGCCGGGCAGCCAATTGCGCTGGAGGGATTCATTACCGATATCACCGCGATCAAGCAAGCCGAGCAGGAAGCCAGCCGGGCCGCGGCAGCACAGCTGCAGATTGTTGAAGCGCAAAAGGAAATCGCTTCGGCCAGCCTGAGCATGCCGGCGGTGCTGGATTTGATTGCGCAGCGCGCGCAGCAATTGACCGGCGCAACCGGTGCCGCCGTCCAATTTATAGACAATAACGACATGGTCTATGCTGCCGCATCGGGTGCGGCGGCCAATCAGGTCGGGCTGCGGTTTCCGCGCGACGGCAGTCTGTCGGGCCTGGCCATGGCGTGCGCAACCGTGCTGTCATGCGACGATACCGAAACCGACGACCGGGTCGACCGCGCGATATGCAGAAAAGTGGGCGTGCGCTCGATGATTGTCGCGCCGCTGCATTCCGGCGAGCAGCTGATTGGCGCCTTGGTGGTGCACTCCGGTCAGGTGCGTGCCTTCACCGGGAGCGACAGCGCCAATCTGCAAATCCTGGCCGAATCGCTTGGCACCGTGATCCAGCGCAATCGTGCCGCAGAACAGGTGCGCGCATCGGAAAAACAATATCGTTTTCTTTTTGAAAATAATCCGCACCCGATGTGGGTGTATGAGATTGCCAGCCTGCGTATCCTGGCTGTCAACCAGGCGGCGATCGCGCACTATGGCTATGCCGAGGAAGCCTTCCTGGCGCTGACGATTCGCGAACTGCGGCCCACCGAAGATATCGAGGAACTGGAATCGGTTGTAAAAAATCTTACCCCGGAGCGATCCAGTACGCGCGTGTGGCGGCACCGGAAAAAAGATGGCGCATTAATCCAGGTCGAGGTTTCTTCCGACGCGATCGATTTCAACGGCAAGTCGGCGCGTCTGGTACTGGCCAACGATGTCACCGAGCGCTTGCGCGCCGAACGCGACCTGGCGAGGGTGAGCCGCGAAAATCTTCACCTGGCCTTGTATGACCCGCTCACCAAGCTGCCCAACCGCCTGTTGCTGACCGAGCGGCTGCAGCATGCGCTGGCCACCAATGCCCGCAATCAATCGCAAGGCGCCTTGCTGTTCATTGACCTCGACAACTTTAAAAACCTCAATGACACCTTCGGGCACAATGTCGGCGACCTGCTGCTGCAGGAAGTTGCGCGGCGGATTTCGAAATGCATTCGCGATAGCGACACCGTGGCACGCCTGGGCGGCGATGAATTCGTGGTGATACTGGAAAGCCTGAGCGCCGACATCGACGATGCGGCCGAACAAGCCAAGACCGTCGCCGAAAAGGTGCTCGGCATATTGAACCAGCCCTACCTGCTGGCCAACTATGAACACTATACGGCGGCGAGCATCGGCATCGCCCTGTTCCACGGCGCGGCCACCAATGTCAACACCTTGCTGAAACAGGCCGATCTGTCGATGTACCAGGCCAAGGCATCCGGGCGCAACACATTGCGTTTTTTCGATCCGGCGATGCAGGCCGCCGCCAGCGCCCGCTCGGCGCTGGAAGCGGACTTGCGACGGGCATTGCAGGAACACGAATTCGTGCTGCACTACCAGACCCAGGTCGACCAGACAGGCAGTATTACCGGTGCCGAGGCGCTGGTGCGCTGGCTGCATCCGGTGCGCGGCATGATTTCGCCGGCCGAATTCATTCCACTGGCAGAAGATACCGGCCTGATCGTGCCCTTGGGCCAATGGGTGATTGAAGAGGCATGCCGGCAACTGGCGGCATGGATGGCAGAGCCGGCGAGTGCGCATCTGAAGGTGGCGGTCAATGTCAGCGCCCGCCAGTTCCGTCACCCATCCTTTGTCGATCATCTGTTCGGCGTGTTCGACGCCAGCGGCATCGATCCCCGGCAATTGAAGCTGGAGTTGACCGAAAGCCTGCTGATCGAAGACATGCAGTTGACCATCGAAAAAATGACGCATCTGAAAAGCCGGGGCGTCAAGTTTTCGCTGGATGATTTCGGTACCGGCTATTCGTCGCTGTATTACCTCAAAAGCCTGCCGCTGGACCAGCTCAAGATCGACCAGTCGTTCGTGCGCGACGTGCTGACCGATCCGAACGACGCGGCCATCGTACGCACCATCATCACGCTGGGCGCCAGCCTGGGGTTTGCAGTCATTGCCGAAGGCGTCGAAACCGAAGCGCAGCGCGACTTTCTTTTCCTGCACGGCTGCCGCGCATTCCAGGGGTATCTGTACAGCCGGCCGGTGCCGGCCCGGGAATTGACAACATCGGTGATGGGGCTATTTACCTGACCAAGTTGCCAGACTAAGCAATAAACTCGGCGCCGGCATGGCGCACGGTGCTCTGGGTGCCTGTTTTTTTAATGCAGCATCTTCAGACGGACAACACGCCATCCGGCCATGAAAACCGGTAATGCCAGCGTCAGATGCGACAGCAGACCGCCAAACTGATGCAACAGCAGCGATGCGCTATCGATGACCCGGATGGATAATGACCGCGGTTGTCCTGGCTTGATCAGCGAGTTGTATGACAAAAATCATCTTTTACGATGGAACTAATCGCAGAACTTGCGTTATCGCCATGTATTGGCAAATCCATCAAACTTTGCCTGCGCCAACCCGGTCAGAACGATTACCTGGATCAGCTCGTCAGAGCTCATCTATATTTTTTATTGAAACGGGAGAAGCCATGTTAAAAAAATCCATTATGGTCATGTCGGTATCGTTGTTTGCGTTGGGCCTGTCGGCATGCGATGTCGATAAAACGCAGGAAGGCAATATCACCACGCCGAAATATGAAGTCAACAAGACCCAGGAAGGCAATGTCACGGTGCCCAAGTACGATGTGACCCCGCCTGACGTCAAGGTCACCGAGCAAAAACGCACGGTTGAAGTACCGACGGTAAAAACCGAAGAGCGAACCATCGACGTGCCAAAAGTCGAAGTCACTCCTGCCAAGGATAAGTAATCCCGGCGCGGCTGCGCGGCTATCTGCCGCGCAGGCCTTAGCCGGTTGATCAGCGCAGCAAAAAATTGACCCGGCGCTCGGCCAGGCTCTTCATGCTGTCGCTGCAAATTACCGTTTCGTTTTCGTGATTCGTAAAACAAAACCGCTCCCCAGGCCTTGCCCGGCCGGTGCGATTGGCTGGCGCGGCTCCGCCGTCAGCCTGGCTTGCCGGAGCTCGCGTCTGTGCCGGCGGTACGTTTGACGGCGGCGCAACTGCTTGCCATGTTCGCCGACAAATAATCACTCGGCCGGCACCCTCCTCACTTATCATCCTCATTTATCATCTCTTGTCATATCGATTATCTCGATTAGCATGCTGCTTCTGGCGGAATTATGTACCGGCGCTCCCGGCACCTGTCGCAATGATCGCGATCGCCACGATGATGTCTGCGCCATCGGCCCGGCCTCGCGCATGATGTAACCCGAATGGAAGATCAGTCATGATGAAATGGTTGCTGTTGCTTGCTTTGGTAGCCGGTTGCACTGCGCCCCCGGCCCGCGCACCGGCGGCACCGACTGCGGCAGTGGCCGGCGTTGATGCTGCGTGGTATTTGCAGGCTGAATCCGCCGGCAAAAATATCCTGCGCATCGACCCGCAACAATCGCTGATTGCCGTCACCGTGCGCCGCGGCGGCAGGCTGGCGCGGCTCGGGCACGACCATGTCGTCGCCAGCCGCAACCTGTTCGGCTTTGTCGCAGCCGATGACGGGCAGGCGGATTTTCAATTCCGGCTTGACGAATTGACGGTTGACGAGCCGGGCTTGCGGCGGGATGCCGGACTCGAGCCGGACCTGCCGGCCGAGGCAATCAATGGCACCCGCCAGAATATGCTGACCCGGGTGCTGGAGGCGCAGCGCTTTCCGCTGGTCGTGCTGCGCGCCGTGCAGCTGGCGGCAACTGATTCGACTATGCAACTGACGATTACGCTGCATGGAGTCACCCGAACCATCATGGTGCCGGTGCAGGTCGGGCACGGCGAGCGGTGGCTGGCTGCGAGCGGCCGCTTCGATATCCTGCAAAGCGAATTTGGGATCACGCCGATGGCGGTGCTGGGCGGCGCGATTGCGGTGGAAGACCGGCTGCAGCTGCGCTTTCATATCGTCGCGCAGGCGGCCGCGGCGCGCTGATTGTCTCAGCACCCAACAGGGCGCATGTCGCCGCTTGCCGAAGCTCGTTGCCGCTTATCGAAACGTATCAAGCTTATCCGTTTGATATTTGAGCGCTTGATCGCCTGATCGCCTGATCGGATAACTCAACGGGTAACCAGCCTGACCAGCAGTGCCAGCATGGCCCGCATGCGCCGGTTGTACGGGGCGCGAAACAGTGCGGTGGCAGCCCAGCGCCGCTGCACCATCACCCCGCGTTTTTTGGAAAAAGTCACAAAACCATCGAAGCCATGGTAATGCCCGATGCCGCTTTGGCCGACGCCGCCAAACGGCAAATTGTGCTGGCCGAGATGAACCAGACAGTCATTGACGGTGACGCCGCCTGACAGCGTCTTTGCCAGCACCGCATCGACCCGTCGCATGTCTTCATCGAAGTAATACAGTGCCAGCGGCTGCGGGCGCGCATTGACGTAGTCGATCGCGTCATCGAGTGTTTGGCAGGATACCACCGGCAATATGGGCCCAAAAATTTCCTGCTGCATCAGCAGCATCGCATCGGTGGCGCCAAACACCAGCATCGGCGCCATCAGCTTGTTGTCCTGCATTGCCTGCGCATCATCCGAATGGAAGCGGACCACTCGGGCGCCCTTCTGTTCGGCGTCGTCAATCAGTGCCTGCAGACGCTGATAATGCGGATGACTGACGATGCGGGTGTAGTCGGGATTGTTCAGCAGCGTCGGGTACAGTGTGGTCACGACTTTGGCGGCATGGGCCTCGAATTCGGCTTCGCGTCCCTGCGGCAGCAACAGGTAGTCGGGCGCCACGCAGGTTTGCCCGGCGTTGTACAGCTTGGCGCGCAGAATGCGCGATGCGGCCAGGCCGAGCGGGTAGCTGTCATGCACAATCGCCGGCGACTTGCCACCAAGCTCCAGCGTTACCGGCGTCAGGTTCGCTGCCGCTGCCTGCATGACTTTTTGCCCGACCCGGGTCGAGCCGGTGAAGAACAAGTGATTGAATGGCAAGGCACTGAATGCAGCCGCTGTTTGCGCGCCGCCGGTCACGCAACTGACATAGTCCGGCGCAAAGCGCTCGGCAATGATGTCGGCGATCACCTGCGCCGAGCGCGGGGTCATTTCGGAAGGCTTGACCATCGCATGGTTGCCGGCCGCCAGCACATCGATCAGCGGCCCCAGCGTCAACACCAGTTGGTAATTCCACGCGCCGATCACGCCGACTACGCCAAGCGGCTGGTATTGTACAAATGCACGGCTCGGCTGCAGGTACCATGTGCTACCCACCTCACGCCTGCGCATCCATCGTTTCAGCTGGCGCCGCGCATGGCGGATCTGGTCGTATAGCGGAAACAGTTCCAGCGTCAATGTCTCCGCCTCGGCGCGCCCGCCGAAATCTTCGGATACCGCCTGCAGCAGCTGGGCCTGATGGGAGCGCAAGCCGTCGCGCAAGCCCGCCAGCGCCTGCATGCGGCGCGCATAATCGGGAGCGCCTTGTGCAAACGCCGCCTGCTGGAGTGCGAGCAGGGATTGCAATGTTTCCGTGCCTGTTTCTGTTGTCGTCATGCGCCGCTTTCAATTTTCAACATCGCGATTCAACTCGCGGTTCAGGATCGCAATCCCTGTTGCCCGGCTGTTGGTCGGCCGTTGGCCGCTACCTGAACAGACGGCGCAATGTTACCGGTTCGGCTCGGCTGCGACATGGCGCTGTATCAGCTGGATTGCCAGCGACGCCGCATACCCGGTCGGCATCACTTCCGGTGCGGCGCAGGCAAGCAGAAACGCGCCTTCCATCAACGCCAGCAAGCCGGCTGCAAGACGTCGCACATTCTTGATCGGCTTGCCCTGGTCTTTCAGGTACGCTGACAACAGACCCTGGATCAAGGCCATTTCGGTGCCGACCGCCTGCTGGTAAACCTGCCTGACTTCGGTTTGGCGCACCGCTTCGGCGCCGATCATGACCCAGGCGGCCACCGCACTGGGATCAGCGCCCGGCCCTTTGCCAAGCCGGGCGTTAATGTAGGCATGCAGCTTTTCTTCTGCGCTTGCCGCAGACTCGGCGAAGGCCAGATAACGCTGCTGTGACAGCTCGGCCAGTGTGGTAACCAGCGCCAGCAGGATCTCGGCCTTGGTCTTGAAATGATAGTGCAGCAGGCCTGGCGCCAAGCCTGCCTGCTGCGCGATCAGCTGGATCGTCGCTTTTTCATAGCCGTGCTCGGCCATCACCGTTTGCAAGGCATGAACAATTTCGCTGCGGCGCTGTTCCGAATTCGGTCGTCTCGACATGCCGGCCTCGATTAATTTGGTTGATTGACCAAATTATACTTGCTTTCTCGCTTTCCCTGCACTAACCTGACATTATTGGTTGATTAACCAAATTTAATCGGGTTCGCCGGATCATGACCTCTGTTGCGCCTCTTGAACCTGACCATCGCCAATCCGGGCATCTGGCCGCCGCTGTCCCGCGCGTGGTGGCCTTGACTGGCGGCATCGGCAGCGGCAAGTCTGCCGTCAGAAAAATGTTCGAGACGCTGGGCGTGCCCGGCATCGACGCCGATCAAGTGGCGCGAGCGATTCACCAGGACCCGCTGCATCCTGCCAACAAGGAGATCGCCCGCGCTTTTCCCGATGCGGTGACACCGGCCGGCACATTGCATCGCGGCAGCCTGCGTGCCCGGTTTGCGATCGATGCCGCGGCCAATGCGCAGTTGAAGCAGATTTTGAAGCCATACGTGATGTCGGCTATCGGGCAATGGACCCGTGCCCAGTCAGCGCCCTACGTGATCTGGGAATCGGCACTGATCCTGGATGAAAATATACCGGCCGACCGGGTGCTGGTGGTCGATGCCCGCGACGATACCCGGATCGCCCGCATACAGGCAAGAAACCCGGATTGGCCGATTGAACAGATCCGGTCTATCCTGGCGATCCAGTTGCCGCGCGCAGCGTATGTCAGTGCGGCGCATGATGTAATCGACAACGACGGCTCATTGCAGGAGCTGCAGCAGCATGTAAAGGGGCTGGACCGGCAGTATAAAAAGCTTTGGGAGCGAGCATGAACAAAATCGCCTTTTCCGGCACGCTGGACCCGATCACCAACGGCCATATGTGGGTGATCGGCGAAGCACGCGCGCTGGCCGATGAAGTAGTGGTCTTCATTTCTGAAAATCCATTCAAGCAGCCGCATTTCGGCGCTGACCAGCGCAAGGCGATCGTCGAGCAAAGTCTGGCCGAACGCGGCTGGTCCAATGTCAGCGTGATGCTGGTCAGGGGTGATTACACTGTCCGCGCGGCCAAGCGGCATGGCATCGACTATCTGATCCGCGGCATTCGCAATACCGCCGACTTCGATTATGAAAACCTGATCCAGCAAGCCAATGTCGATGTGCTGCAGGGTGCAAAAACCCTATTCGTGATGCCGCCACGCGATTTAGGCTCAGTCAGTTCCAGCTTCGTACGGGCGTTACAGGGCCCGGTCGGCTGGCACTGGAACATGCGGGCATTCCTGCCGGGGCCGGCCTATGCGGCCTGGATACGGCACTGGCTGCAGAAGGAGTGGCAGAGCCTGTGGCAAGACCGGCCGGCCGATGCGGCGCTGGCGGCCGAGCGGCAGCGCTGGTTCCACCAGCTGGTCGGCGAATCGGCCTATGGCGCGCCGCACCGCCATTATCACAACCTCGACCACCTGGTGCATGGCTTGAGCGAAATTGCGGTCTGGGCCGCCAATACCGGCGCGAGCAGTGACGACGTCGCGACGCTCAAGCAGGCATTCTGGTTCCATGATGCGATGTATGACGGCAGGCAGGACGGGCTATCCAATGAGGAACAAAGCGCGCGCCTGTGGCTGGCGGCAAAGCTCGGAGCCCGGGACGATGCGGGAGTCGCCGACCTGATCCGCGCCACCGATCATCTGCAGCAACACGCTGCCTGTCATCGCCTGAAGCCGGTGATGCTGGGCGCCGACCTGGCGATATTGGGGCAGCCGCCTGCCGTCTATGCAGCGTACGCGCGCAACGTGCGTGACGAATACGCCGGCATGGATGAACAGGGCTACCGGGCGGCACGGATCCGGGTGCTGCGTCATTTTCTCGGATTGGTGGCAAGCGGACAGTTGTATCCCGATGCCTATTTTGCCGCGCTGTACCAGCAGCAGGCACGCGCCAATATGACGGCGGAACTGACGGCGCTGTCGCCGCTGCACTGACTGCGCATTCAGCCACCCTGTTGCCGGCGCTACCCTGGTAGGCATTTATTGTCGCGGTCAAGGCCCCATTTTCCGTTGAGCATGAACGATCGGATAGGCAGGAAGAAATCGGGCTCCAGGTGAAGCGGCCGCCTACCGCCTGACCGGCCAGCTCACCAGACCGGCGCACGTCACTGGTCCCAGAACCAACACGACCAGCATCACCTGGACGATGGTGTAACCGGCAGCCTTGTGCATTGGCGCCCTGTTAAATGGGCCTGGCATTATTTATGTATCCGGTCTGTGTACCCGGCAAAGCAATGGAAGGCGGCCACCGGTTCGGGTCACAGCCCTCCCTGCTGCAGGTTGGTCAATCCGGCCAGAAATCACGGTTGGCTGCAATACGTGGTGATTTAGCCCTTCATCTTTTCGAGCATGTGGTCCATCACATGCGTGTGTTCATGTTGCGGGCTGAACAGCACGAATTCCGCATTTTCCTCTACCTTCACGGTGTGGCCCGGAGGCCAGTAAAACAAGTCGCTGGCGCCGGTAACTTCCTGCGTGCCATCCGCATAGGTCGTGGTCAGTTTTCCGTCCAACACATAGCCCCAGTGCGGCGCCTGGCACAGGTTTTTTTCCAGGCCCTGCAACAGCGGTGAAATATCCATGCCTGCAGGAAGCGAAAAATATTCGCCGCTGATCTTGCCGTAACCGGTGGCATCGCCAAAATCGACTTGCTGGCGCGCGGTTGCGCCAGGTGCGCTGATTTTGACCGGCACCTGTTCTTTTGCGATATGCATTGCACTTTCTCCTTGATTGACAGCAGATCCGGGCCGGTACGTTCCACTGAAAATAGCCACAGATATGATCTGAAATGACAGCCATAAACAACGTTGGCTGTTTATGGCTGTCATTTCTGGCGAATGTCTTGTTGATGAATGCATGAAAGCTGTTTCATACTAGGTGATGAAAAATGCCGATTCAAGCGTGAGCCAAGCGACACATGAGTAAAGCTTGTTTGCGCGCATAAGTGCTCGGCAAACCAGCCTCAAGCGCAAGGTAAAACCCAGGCATTTTCCCGCGCTGAATGATGTCCAGTAGATCACTTTGATGTGCCTGGCCATCGGCCATGGTTTGTGCAATGCTTGCTTGAGATGCGCTGGTCCGGTATTTCGCTGGCACCAGGCGAAATTGTCATCCGGCATGGCTGCCGAGGATCGGCAAGCGGCCGCCATCGACATTCAGGACGGCGCCAGACACGAAGCTGGCACGCTGGCTGGCGAGAAACAGTACCACTTCGGCGACCTGTTCCGGTTGCGCCACTTCCCGTGGGTCGATTTTTTCCGCGCCGGACTGCACTTCCGGGTTATCCCACAGCATGCCGGTATCGACCGCCCCGAGCCGCAATGCATTGACGCGGATCTGCCGCTCATAGCATTCGAGCGCCATCGCACGTGTCAGCGCCTCCAAGCCGCCCTTGCTGGCAGAATAGGCGGCGCTATGGGCGTCGGTGGCGATTGCATGCACCGACGAGATGTTGATGATGGCGCTCCCGGGTGGCATGGCTGAAATGGCATGCTTGGCCAGCAGAAATGGCCCGCGCAAATTGATTGCAAAGGTCAGGTCCCAGTCCGCCTCATCCATCTCCACCAGCGGCCCGTTCTTCATGATCGCGGCATTGTTGACCAGGATATGAACCTGGTGCCAGCGCGCGGTGATGGCGGTGATCGCCTGGTGCACCTGGCTGCTATCGGCCACATCTGCATGCAGATACAGGCATGCCGGCACGTCAGGCCTTTTTGCGCGCGCCTGCAGTTCACGCTCGGCGCGCCGCCCCTCGTCATCGTCATGGCCGAGAATGGCCACCACTGCGCCTTCATCGATGAACCGTGCCGCGATTGCCCGGCCGATGCCGGAACTGCCGCCGGTGATGACCGCCACTCTATCCTGCAGCTCCATGCTGCGCTCCTTTTATCCCAGGCACAGCAAATCGGTGGCGACCTGCCCTTGCCAAGTCTGGATCAGTTGACGGTATGCTTCACCGACCGGGCGGATGCGGCGTTCCAGATCGAACAGGCCATACCGGTTGACGGTGCCATTGTCTTCGGCCAGCAGGCTATCCCAGTCGACCTGATCGACCAGGCTATACCAGGTAAAGCCGATGATCGGCACACCGTCATCCTTCAGGCGAATCAGGTTCGACCATTGGCGCTCGAGCCAGACGCGCGCATCTTTTTCACTGGTGCCGGTATCGCGATTATTGGTTTCGGTATGCATCACCGGTAACCGGTAGCGGTCATAGTATTGTTTGGTTATCACGTAATAGCCGAACATTTCGCAGACATAGGTCTGGCCATCCGGATAGACGATGTGTTCATTGGTGGCGTAATAATCGTTGCCCATGATGCAGACCGACTTGACGTTACGGTCCAGGAAAAAATGGTATTCCTCGCGTGTCATGCCATGGTCAAGCAGGTATTCATACATGGTGGCGCAGACATCGAAACCGTAGTTCAAATCCAGCGCCAGAAAGCGCTGTTCATTCATGTGGCGGGCGATTTTTTTCGCATCCGGGCTGACCGGATGAAAATATTCCGATGACTCGCTCTGGACGAATTTTGCCGCCGGCTGGACTTGCAGGATCGCTTCGGTGGCAAGGATATTGGCTTTGACCAGATGTTTGGTGGCAGTGACAAACGCCCGCTCGCTGGACAGGCATTCATTCCATAGACCAAGCCGGGCAGAAAATTTTGCTGCCACGTAGATCTCGTTGACCGGCGTATAGAATTCGACCCATGGATAGCGCCGTGCAAAGGCTTGCGCATATTCGGCAAAGAAAGGTGCAAATTCCGGATTTTGAAAATTGCCGAGCCAATCCGGTACGCCGAAGTGGCATAGATCGACGATCGGGGTAATCCGCAGGCGCCGGATTTCGGCGAATGCATCGTCGGCAAAGCTCCAGTCATATTGGCCTGGGCCAAGATGGGCCCGATAGTATGGCGGCCCATAGCGCAGCACATCGATACCCAGTTCCCGCACCAGACCGAGATCTTCTTGCCAGCGCCGGTAGTGCCCGGTCTTGTCCATTTCATCGACGCGCTTGCTGCCGCCATCGGGCGTGCGGATCAGCGGATAGCTGTTCTCGATGCCGGTGGCAAACATGAAGCGGTTCACGGATTTTCCCTGGCGGCGCCCGCCTGACGGTCAACTCAATAACAATATTTTTAACAATGTTTTTCGGTATTCGATATTTCGGTATTCATGGAGATTGCCTGGGGCGGCATCCATTCAACGGACATAGCGTATTTCATCGATTGCCTCGACAAGACTTATCAAACCCAGGACTGCCACAATGCAGTGCTGCACGTTCAAATCTCTCATTACATGTGCGCAAGCTCGTGCCGCCACTCTGATGGGTTACGCCATCAATTCTGCTCTTAAAAAAAATCAACAACGTATTACTAGTGCGGATTACTAACCGACATTCTGGATGCTTGTATTTTAAGCTTAAGCTAAAGCGGTGGCTTGCAGCTCCTGTAAGCTGCAAGCCCGCGTTTGCGTCGCCATCTCAAAATCTGGCTCGGCTTGGCAAGATCGCTACGCTTAATGCTGGACAGTACCGCGCCATGCACCGGTTTCGCTGCCGCGGCTTTCCAGCATTTGCTTGAATTTACTCAAGTTACCTTTCGCCTGCATTTTCACGAATCCCAGCGCATCGCCGATCTGTTCATCCATGCCTTGTGGCGTGTAATTCATGCGCAGCTTGATACGGGTTTTGTCTTCGCCCAGCCGCTGAAAAGTGACGACGCCGGAATTGGGCACGCCGCTGGTGCTGCGCCAGGCGATGCGCTGGTCGGGCACCTGTTCCGTGATTTCGGCATCCCATTGCTCTTCCTTGCCGGCGACATCGGCGCGCCAGCGCAAATGGGTATCGTCCAGCTGGCGCACTTCATGCACGCTATCCATGAACTGAGGGAAATCTTCAAACTGGGTCCACTGGTTATATGCGGTGCTGATCGGCACGTTAACATCGATCGTTGCTTCGGTTGACGAGCCCATGCCGGAGCGTCGCGATTTATTGAGCTGCCTCGAAAGCAGGACGCCGCCGACAGCGATCGCGGCAACAGTAGCTAGTCTATTCAACATATATATTTCCTCCAGATGATTGCTCTTGTTTGAGCTGAAAAGTCGTTCAGGAATGCAAGGCACCATCGCGTCACGCAATGTTGTCTCGCTCTTGTGATTCTTTTTTCATGCAATAGTTTATTGACCATACCCGTGATCGTTAAGTTCGTTCGCGCGTTAGCGCGACTGAGTCACGACTGAGCCTGAGTAGCAAACTGCCGCCATGAACTTTTTTTAAAGCATTGTTTCATTTCAAGAAGTTGCGCAGGTGGCGAGGGAACGTTGCCAGGCGCAGTTGCCATCGCCGTCTATGACCTGGCGAGTCTGGATATCTGGACCGTCTCATGCGATTCTGCAATCTGCAACGGAAGATCGTCCTGTGCTGAAGTTAATTATGTTGATTGGTTGCTGAGGCGTGCTGGGTCGTTGTCTGACCTGTTCATTCAACGCGCTGTTATTGTCGCTGGCTATTGGTACAAATCAGGCACAAGTCAGGCACAAGTCAGGTACAAGTCAGGTACAAGTCAGCGGGCCGACCCCTGATGGTTGGCGGGATGTCACAGGGTGGTGTCGCCTTGCCTCACGTTCAGCTGCCGATTTGCGACTGGCGCTTTCATGCGTGAGTCAGGGAATTCACACGGTCCATAAACTTAATTTGCATATTTCGCATGACCGTGCTAAATTGTAGCCATGGATACGGTCAGCAGTAAAAGCGAACTCACCTTTGCCGCGATTGTCGATGCGGCGCTGGATCTGGCGGCAGCCGAAGGCGTCGGCAACCTGTCGCTGGGTGAAGTCGCCAAACATGTCGGCATCAGTAAAAGCGGGGTGTTTTCCCGGGTCGGGTCGCTGGAAGCGTTGCAGCAGGCGGTGCTGGATGAATTCGACCGGCGCTTTGCGGCCGACGTGTTTCAGGCGGCAATGGCGCTGCCACGCGGTTTGCCGCGCCTGAACGCGATTGTCGAGCACTGGATTCGACGCGTCTGCCTGACCGGCCCGACTCATGGCTGCCTGTATACCGCCGGGTCATTCGAGTTCGATGACGTGGCCAGCCCGTTGCGGGACCGGTTGCAGGAAGGTGTGTTGCGGTGGCGGGCGGCGCTGCGCCGCACTGTCATGCAGGCACTCGAGGCAGGACAGCTGCGCCCGGATACCGATCCGGAACAGCTGGTGTTTGAGATCTATAGCTTGATCGTGGGTCTGATGCATGATGCGCGCTTCTTGCGCGATGCCAAGGCCCAGGAACGCATGCGTAGTGCCTATGCCCGTTTGATTTCGACCTACCGCAGCTTCGATTACCTCGGATAAGCCGCTGTTGCCGGGGTCTGAGTGAGAGGTTTGAGATCGTTTTTTTTGACCATTATTCGCACACATGTGCGAAAAGGAGTTTGAAATGTTTCTGCTTACTATCCTTGCCATTGCCGTGATCGGTTTTGCCGCTTACCGTTACCTTGCCAACCTGGCGCGTCAGCTACCTCGCAACAACGATGCATTCACGCTGGTGGTGGAAGATGAACGGGCCTCCCGGCATCGGCCTGCAGCCGCGATGCCTGCCGTGCAAGACGCGCTGCCCAAGCCTCTCGTGCATCAGGCTGCCCGCAGCCCGGAGACGACGGTGCATGCCGCCTGAATGTTTGCTGTTGCAAGATGGCGTGATTCATCCGGTCACGCCCTATTCTGCGCATCTGTCGAGATAGCGAAGGGAACCGATTGCAACCTGGCCCAATGCATCCAGTCCGAAGCGCTTAACCGTTTGGAGGCAATATCATGCAAGATCCTATCGTTATCGTCGGTGCGGCCCGTACCCCCATGGGCGCGTTCCAGGGCGATTTCTCTTCCCTGTCGGCCAACGAACTGGGCGCCGTCGCCATCCGCGCAGCGATCGAACGCGCCGGGCTGGAACCGAACCAGGTGCAGGATGTCATCATGGGCAATTGC
>JAKFBY010000001.1:0-70159 GCA_036677325.1 Paucimonas sp. | reverse complement strand
TAGTCGTGTTCAGTAGTATAGAATTGCATGTGGGGCTCCCTTTCCACTCGTGATTAGTCACACTTAGGATGGTAAGCGATGCTTGCCAAGCCCGCGGACTGTGGGGCCTCAATCAGTATCACGCCGTTGCACCACGACACTACGCGACGGTGAGCTCAGGGGTTAGAACTTGAAAATGCAGCGACTTCACAAGTACCTTTTGGCTATCGTAGCGATGGCGTTCTGCCAGCAATCCTACGCACAAGCGATGCTGCCCGATCCACGCCAAGTGCCGGCGGCATTTATGAGATTGATTCAGGCGGCGAAGTACGTAGAAATCTACCAGGCGAGTGCGGTAGTTTCCGCTCGCGTCTTCAGAGCGAGGGCGCAAGGCAGCGATAGAGAGTATGCCGAGTTCATGGGGTACGTGGCGAAGACCGACTTGGAATCGGTTAAACCATGTCTAGCTTTTCTGGCCTCGAAGCACGACATTTCAGAAGGCGACGCAGTCGATGTGGCCGCCTTTTTTGAGTCGCCTATTGGTGTGCGATTGCTAAAACAATCACAGGAAGTAATGCTGCAGACAATTGAACAACTGCGCCCGGTGCAACCAAATTTCGAAGGATGGTCTGAGGAAGATCGCGGAAGACTCATCGCAATCTATCAGAGTGTCGCTTTTCGGAAGTATAGTGCGCTCGCTTCAAATCGCTCTTTCGCCGAAGGTTCGGTTGGCTGCTACAAGGCCGTGCTTTCAATGAAAAATCCCGGAGTCCAGTTCTAACATGTCAATCGACACGGAGCCACGACAGCAGAAGACGGCTTCGCCGCGAGTGTTGGTGGTCCAGTCATTTTTACGTTAGCCATCATGCATATCCGATTTGCCAAACAAGGAGATGTTACTGAAATTGCAGCTTTGCATGCGTCAAGCTGGAACGTGACGTACAGCACCGTTTTAACCTCTGAATATCTGCAGCATACTGTTCCCGCAGAACGCCAAGCTGTATGGCAAGCACGCTTCGCAAATCCAAAAGAAAACCAACTTGTTTTAGTAGCTGAAGAAGGCAATAAGGTAGTCGGATTTGCCTGTGCTTTTGTTGGCGAGCATGTCGAGTGGGGTTCGTATCTGGAAAACCTGCATGTCGCTCGGTTTCATCAAGGGAAAAGCATTGGGACAGCCCTACTTGTTGAGGTCGCTTCGATATGTGCGCAAAGGTGCCCTGGTCAAGGGTTATACCTATCGGTCAATCAAGCAAATCAACTGGCACAAAATTTCTATTTGGCTTTAGGTGCATACAATGCCCAAGCCAGCATCTGGGATGCACCGGATGGCAGCAAGGTTCCGACGTTCAGGTTTTGGTGGAAATCAGTAGTGCCGATTCTGGAGAGACGGCTAACTCGACTTTCGACTCAGATGCGTAATGGCGCCAGCCAATAAGCCGTAATATATAAAATCAAATAGAAAACATGTTGCCTCATCCGTTTCTTCCTAGGGCGATGAAGTCAGGCATTACCTCCCTGATTATCGGAAGAGTACACTCGCATTGAATCCTGCATTTGCGCAGGAGAACGTTCAAGCTTCGCATATTATTGCCGACTTATTGGGATACTATTCACGGGAAACGGGACAATACATCTACTTCGGCTGACTGGCGACTTTGGGTGCCACCCGCCATACGACATTGCCGACATCATCGGCCACCAGCAAAGCGCCGCTCTTGTCGACCGCGACCCCGACCGGTCTGCCATAGGCGTCGCCGCCATCGCTCAGGAAGCCGGTCAGGAAATCCTTCGGTAGACCGCTCGGCTTGCCGTCGACAAAAGGCACGAATACGACCTTATAGCCGCTAAGCGGCTTGCGATTCCAGGAACCATGCAGACCGATGAAGGCGCCACCAGCGTATTGTGCAGGGAATTGCTTTCCGTCGTAGAAAACCAGGCCAAGCGGTGCCGTGTGAGAGCCAAGCGCATAGTCGGGGATGATCGCCCTGGCCACCAGGTCCGGCTGCTTTTCCTTCACGCGTTGGTCGGCATGCTGGCCGTAATAGCTGTAAGGCCAGCCGTAGAAACCGCCATCCTTCACCGAAGTCAGATAATCGGGCACGAGGTCATTGCCGAGTTCGTCGCGCTCGTTCACCACGGTCCAGAGCTGGCCGCTTTGCGGCTGCCAGTCCATGCCATTGGGGTTGCGCAGGCCCGAGGCGTAGATCCGCGATTTGCCGGTGTCAAGATCCACCTGCAGGATGGCTGCGCGGCTTGCTTCCTGATCCATGCCATTCTCGCCAACATTGCTGTTCGATCCCACTGTGGCGTACAGAAACTTGCCGTCCCGGCTGGCAAGGATGTTCTTGGTCCAGTGATGATTGATCGAACCGGCTGGCAGGTCTGCCAGCTTCACGCCCGCTTCATTGATCTCAGTCTGACCCGCCTTGTATGAAAAACGCCGGATAGCATCGCTATCGGCAACGTAAATGTGATTGCCGACCAGGGCCATGCCGAATGGCGAATGCAAGTTCGACAGGAAAACGCTTTTCATCGCCGCCGAGCCATCCGCATTCAGGCCGCGCAAAAGCGTGATGCGGTTGGCGCTCGGACGCACCCCTGAGCCCGCCTTCTTCATGACTTCCTTCATCACGAAGCCTTTGACGCCTTTCTTGTCGTCCGGCTTGGCCGGCGCATCGGTTTCTGCAACCAGTACGTCACCGTTTGGCAGCACGTACATCCAGCGCGGGTGATCCAGCCCGCTGGCGTAGGCGGATACTGTGAAGCCTGGCGGCGCAATGGGTTTGGCGTCCAGCGGCCAGCCTTTGGCCGGTGCGATATTGACCGTGGGAATCAGGTTCTTTTCTGGTTGAGGCAACTGCGGGTTCGGCCCCATGCCGGCTTCGACTGGCAAGGCGGGAGCATCGGCCACGGCACAGCCTGAAAGCAGGCTGATCAGGGCGACGGCAGCGCACATCTGGGAAAGTCGCATGTTTACTGGCTCCATTTATTTTTATTTGGAAACAATTTTAGATTCATTTGTAGATTCGTCGCGAGATGCAGAATTCCGCCATGCCCTACTCCTTATAGCACGATGGCGATATGAATTCTTTTGCTTGCCGCGTCATGCCGGCTTTGACAATTGACCAGCTGGGCAATCTGCAGCCCTTTGTCCTTGAACGGAACATGACAGCTAAAAAACCATCCTTCTGTCCAGATTTACCCGACCCCTTCATCTGATGCGTCGCCATGCTGATAAATAATCAGCTATCGCACCGTCAGCGGCCTTGCATAACCACTTTCAATACTACTGCAGCGATGCGGTCTACTGCATGGTAGGCATCTTCCTGCAACTCCTCTCCAAAGACATCCGGGTCGATCTCACGATAGTCCCAGTATGCATTGGCATTGGCCAGCAGCTTGCGCACCAGCGATAGAAAATAATCTTCGCCGTCCATTATTGCTATGCCGGTATAAAGCAACAAAGTGCCGCCAGGATGCAGTCTGTTCAGCGCCTGCTTAATGATCGCCAAAGACAAGCCTTCGCCGAGCGCGCCCCCCCCATGACGATAGGCGCGCTCTGACCGATCTAACAGGTAAGGTGGGTTCGCAATGATCAGATCGAAATTGCCGTCAACGCCCGACAACAGGTCACTTTCCGAGACGGCCACATTTTTGACGCCGGCAAGCATTGCATTGACGGCTGTATATCGCAGGGCCCTGTCATTGATATCGGCCGCGATCACTTCAGCCTCTGGTCTTTTTGACGCAATAGCGATGGCACCAGGACCTGCGCCACAGCCGATGTCTATTGCGCGCGTGATCGGCGTAGCACATTGCGTCAAAGCGTCATCCAGCGCAGATACGAAACGGTAAGTATCCGGCCCAAAAAATACGGCGTCACTTGCCGTAGTCGGGAACGCAGAATGCAGGTAAATGCGTCCATTGAGGGTTGATGCCCGTATCAGGCTGCGCCATCCATCGCCCTGGGGCTCAACGACTTTCGCTGCCTGAAGCAATTCAAATAATGCCGGCGGCAGCAGGCCGGCGCGGAATGGCCGACTCCAGCCGAACACGTCTTCAATCCTGGCGGCCCACTCATTTCCCACTCGGGAATTGACCCTTGCATGGGTGGCAGGCGTCACTGTAATGAAATGGTATTGCTGATCCTGCAGCCATTGCCCAATTCGATAAAGTGCAGCGCCGGCGGCATTATGTATTTCGCCCAGAGAGGTGCCAGATTCCCCACGCTGCTCATCGCTAACGATCATTCATATGTCCTGTGTGTGTCTGCGTACGCATGTGCCATCAGGTAGATTGCAACATCCGCGTAAAAATGCGTGTGGCCATGAGGCCCGCTGCCGTATGGTGCCTGGCGGGCGACATCAGCTCGACTAGTTCGGCCATGACTTCTTCTCGACCCGGCAACGCGCTCAATTTCCGCTCCAGCTCCCGCAGGTCCGCATTAAAGTCATCTTCACCGTTGCTTTTGTCGTGATCCGCATGCGTGCGGATCACGCCACGCGTTCCAATGCTCGGATGTGCATAACGTCGACCTTGGTTGAGCGCCTCATAGAGCCGCTTCCTGGCACGAAAGGCTAATTCTCGCGGTGGCCCGCCTTCGCTACCGGTGCGTTTTGTCAGCCAATCGCCGCCGATCCAGTCCCAAATCAACTGCTGCTCATATGCGCTAAAAACACCAAACATCGGGGCACGTTCACCATGAATCAAGTTCCAAAATCGGCTGTTCTGTGGGTGTTGGTGGCGGTTAATCCATCCCATTTTCTGTAAATTCGAGAGGAGCTCTGGCAAATGCCCAGGTTCAGCAAGCCAGTCGTTAATTGTTCGCCCAGCGACGCGACAATAATCGGAATGCAATTGAGAGCCAAGCTTTGCCTTCTCTGCCATAACCGCCAGTAATTCGCGCTCCAGGTCGAAGGAGCGAATTGCCGTCAAGGTATCAATGCCGAGCATATTGAGTCGGTAACCATTCATTATGCGACGGTAAAATTCTTCGCGATCTGCCACCTGCGGCATGGCATCAAAGACGCTTTGCATCGCTTTCTGTGCATGGCCCGTCGCGGCATTATCGACCGTGACATGGAGCGTGAAATAATAGGGATCGATGCCGAGTTCATCCAATTCATAAGCAGTGATGAGAAGATGCAGCGGCAACTGTTCATAACCAAGGTTAAAACCGATTACTTCTGGCAGAAAATCCGCCGCATGCATTGAAAGCGCAATTTGTATCGCGCCTTGCTCAAAATAGGTATCCTCGAAGCGATGCCAGCGGTCACTGCCATGCATGGCAAGCAGCTTGCGGTACAGAAGCACATGATTTTTATTTGGAAGCCCTTCCCCCAGTTCTTCCAAATAAATTCGGATCAACGATGAGAATCTGGGGTCATCCCAGCGTTTGCATAGACCGTATAGCCAGGCGCCGTCGACCAGTTTGGTTGGTGCCACTGCATTCAAAAAATAGTATGCATGTGACTTGCCCGAAAAATACTGCCTTGCCGAACCTGTCTTACGGGCATTCAGGTAGTCTCGGTATTGCTCACCGACCTTGACGGAATTTCGTTCGATCCAAGCGGCGAGTGCGGCCGGCCGCGCCGGCAAGTCGCAAGGCAAAGTACTGGCCGCCGCCAACTTCTCTGACAAGAATGCGCGCGCGTGCTGGCGATAGTGGTTACGCTCCGCGTGACTGAGCAAATCAGCCTCGTCCATGAATGCAGCATGCAGGGATTTTGCACTAAATTGCCCAGGTCCCGCGGCAGGCGGTGAAATAACGTCGCCTGAACCAGTGAAGCTTTTTATATTGGATCTCATAAGGTGTATTTGGCGCTGTTGCGCGACTGTTGCAGTCAGCGGCGCTTCTCGCAGTGGTTGGAACGCGGATTCTGACGCCCGTCTTTATTCAGGGAGCTTGTGAATTATCGCGGTAGCTGGCGTGATCGAGTATCGGCGACGCACTTAAAGTCTTGTGAGATAACGCTGACATAATTGCGTGGGCAACAAGTGCCACAACATTTGAAATGTTTATGATCTACAGCAATCAGCCAAATGCCGAGCGATCATTGCGTACATGACATTCCATTCGCCGAAAATAATTACCGCCTTTAATTGCCATTTATTGCTTTAGCCAAACGAACGGGAAAATGTCGTGTGAAGCCATAGCAATCGAAGCAATCGTCGTTCGCGAATAAGAATCTTATGAAAGAAGCCGAATCCTGAAAGAAGCCGAATCCGATGAATGGATCAAATCAACTCCCGGCTGATTGGACAACTGGATACCCAATAAAGTCCGAGTCGTTCGAACATTCATTTCTGGCCGATTCTGTAGGGAAAAAGTCGGCCAGCACGCGTGCATGCATACTGCGCATAAGCCCCTGGAAAGCAGTCATGGGCCGGACAAGGCTTCCTGAATAAGTTCAGTTTGTTCCTTGACGCTCATACGTTGCCAAGTATCGGCGGGAATATTCATGGCATTCTGGGTGCGCTCCCCGGCATCGCGCCACGCGTCTTCAATTACCTCCCCTTCCGCCGGAAGATTGTGATCAGAGTGCGCAATCGATGTAGCCCAGTTCCATCCAGATTTTTTGGTCACGCTATCAAATGCGTAGCCCAGGCCCTCGAGAATTTCCTTCTTCCCGCTTCCTCCGGATGTTGCCTTGCTGCTCTTAAAACTGGAGCCGCTTTTACTTTTCTTGAACATAGTCTGGTTGGTTTCCTTTTCGAACTATTTGAAGCGGAATAAAGTTCTGTCCCTGGCAAGATCGCACGGCATCAGTTTCACCGTCATTTTTACTGCCAGGCAAAATCAAGCTGTATTTCTTGCGCCTTTTTGCTGAAATGTGGCCAAACACTTTGTGTCGACTCTTCAGTTCGACCATGAATGTTGCGCCAGGGGAGGTCTCGAAGGATCTCACTTTTTATACCTTATATTTATACACTATCTTCTTTTGCCATTCATTTCCTTTGGTGCGGCCGATTGCATGGCCACGTTTACTATTTTTCACTGTTTACATTGCGGCCGATCTCAGTACGCATGCGGTGTTCCTGTATCAAAAAAGCTCGGTTAGGCTTTTCCACAAAAATAGTTGGTCGTCATGTATGCTTTTGGGAATAAATCAGACTGATTGAACATCCATCTCCTGGAGATCCTATGTCTAGCAGCATTGACCGCTTACTCGATTACCAAATTCAATCGCTTCATTGTCCAGGCGCTGTAGTACACGTTGAGCGAGCCGGCAAGGTGTTGGCGCATACGGCTGCCGGGCTGCTTGGGCCGGAAAGTGATGTGCCGATGCACGACGGCGCACTGTTCCGCCTGGCGTCACTCACCAAACCGATCGTCACCTTCGCAGCCCTGATGCAAATCGACAAGGGGCAGCTTGCGCTGGACGCGCCGGTTGGCGATTATCTGCCGGCGCTGAAGGATCAGCGCATGCCGTCAGGCGAGCGTCCGCATCGCCCGCCTACCGTACGAGATCTGATGCGTCATACCGCAGGAGTCGACTATGGCTGGGCCATCCAGGATAGTGACGTGCGCCAAAAGTACCTTAACGCAACGTTTCTGACACAGGCGCCCTATTGTGAGGCAAGTGAATTCCTGAAGGCACTCGCGGCATTGCCCTTGGCCGCCCAACCCGGCACCGCATTTCATTATGGGTTTGCCACCGACGTATTGGGGATGATTGTCGAACAGATCGAGGGCATGCCACTTGCGCAATGCCTCAGGGCCCGGATCCTGGAGCCGTTGGGCATGCGCGAAACCACCTTTGAGGTACCGGAGTCGGAGCAGGCGCGCCTGTCGTCTGCGTACCCTGATGATGCCGCCTGGCATGCCTCTGTTGCCAAATTCGGGGTGCGTCAGCCAAGTCACGCCTTCATGCATTGTGGCGGCGGCGGCCTCGTATCCACACTCGCCGACGTTACCAGCTTTGCCCGCATGCTGGCCAATGGCGGCTGCGTCGGCGGTGTCGGCGGCGAGCGACTGCTGTCGGAAAACCTGTTCCTTGAAATGACGTGTAACCAGCTGCCGGAAGGCGTAGCCGGACCGGTAGCGTTTACCGGCCCCGGATTTGGTTTTGGGCTGGGCTTGGCCGTTCGTCTTGACCGGGGCTCGGGTGCGATGCCCTGTGCAGCAGGAGAATTAACATGGTCGGGTATCAGCGGAACCACCATGTTCGTGGATCCAAAGGAAAAATGGTTCGCTCTATACTTCTCCAGCAACATGACAACGCGAATGATGGCGCGTATGGAGTTTCGCCGGGCGGCCGCGCAACTATCCTGACTGCAGATGCGGCATTCATTGCTGCCGATGCAAAGGTAGCCGGCGCGCGCGCAGAAGCATCGTCCCCGTGCCACGCGCTGGCATGGCACAGCTGCTGATAGCTTCCTAAACCTAGGCGGTTTGCCGGCGCTTCAGGTTCCTGCGCAAATCCGGACGCAGCAGGACCCGGGAAATAACCCGCACTGGCACGCCTGCCACAGTCAGAAAGTGTGCTGCATCCAATGCACTCTTATGTCGCATGATCTTGAGCGCGAGTTCAATCATTGCGCTCATGACGACGTCATAACGATTCGATTTAACGGCTGGCTGCGAATTAACATGATTGGTACGTGAAGGTGCGCAAGATTTTGAAGGCATACATTCTTTCCGTAAAAATTTCGGCACAGGGGTTGGACATGGCTTGATAGGATCACGCGAGCTGTTTGAGTCGGTTGATTTTTCTCAAAATCGCCCGGATAACAGAGTGTTCTTACAGCATTTGTAGGAAGAGTTCACCGATAGATTCGGCAACATTTTCAAAAGAAAATTTCAGGGCCGTGATCCATTTAAAACCCTCTTTAGTCTATGGTGTCTATGGCCGCTGCCGATTCTGGGCCGACTTTCGGCTTATCTGAACGTCGCCATTCTGCAACCGAATCGACGCCATGGTAATGCATGACCACGGACGAACTCGACAGGATTTGCTACGACTATATTGTCGATGGACTGAAGGCCATCCCCGCCAACGCCGGCAAACCGGATACCAAACAGTTGGCTGACGGCTGGACGGTCGTGACCAAGGACCGCTCCCTGTCCGCGCAGTGGGAGCACATGGTGGCAGTGACACAAATCGGCTTCGAGATCCTGACTTCCTGGCCCGATAGATACGGTGACTATTTGCCCATCACCGCGCCCATCACGGTCGAAGCGTCGCTGTCGGCCGCCATGATCTGAACCTGCTGGTAGGCAGATTGGGCTGACATGGCGAGTGTTTGCTCGAATTGCATCCCGAAGCTGCCCTGTGGGCCGGGGACGAAAAAGACGATGGCTTAGATACCTACAAAGGGCTTACTAAGTTACGCGACACGCTCGTCTCAGCCAAAACCTCAACGCCTCAACCGCACCGCCCAGAGCGAAGGAGCCTTTGGGGCCAACCAGATAGTAGCCTTCATCAACGCGAAGCCGGCCTTCAAACGGCTCGATCAACTCGCCACTTGCCATTTCCTGCTCCACGAGCGAAACACTGGTCAGCACCAGCCCTTGATCGCGCCTGGCAGTATCAATTGCCAGATGGGATGCATCGAAGTGGATGGTGGGAATATCGGCAATTTCTTGTCCCGACAACTTGGTAAATTGCAGCAGCCAGCGTTCCCAATAAGGATGAATCCTGGTTGCCAGAAGCGTCGCTTTGGCTAAATTTTCTGAATGCCTCAGTTCCAGTTTTTCGTAATATCCCGGGCTGCAATATACCCGCAGCTCATCAAGAAAAAGCAATTCAACATCCAGCCGGTTGCTCTCCTGCGGCTTGAAATGCCTGATCGCAATATCAGTCGATTCGCTGTCAAAATCCACCAAAGCCGCGCTGGCATCGATATTCAGGCTGATTTCAGGATGAAGGTCCATGAACTGCGCCATGCGCGGAACAAACCACTTCCTCGAAAGCTGGGCGGCATCGAAATTCGTACCTCGTTGCACCGCTGCTTGAGCACACTGCTGGCATGCGAAATCTGGCCGAGGGCGGTACTGATGCGCCCAAAATAAGCGGCGCCGGCTTCAGTCAGTGAGACTTTCCGCACTTCCCGATGAAATAGTTTGACGCCTAGCCAGTCTTCCAGCTTGTGGATTAACTGCCCCACTGCCCCTGGCGTCACATACAGTTCCCCGGCAGCTTTGGCAAAGCTCAGGTGCCTTGCCGCAGCCTCGAAAGCGACCAGTGACCGAAGTGGCGGAAGATTTTTCATGGAATAGTTATTCTATTCCATCTATCAACAAAAGTCAGTTGTCGGGTCCGAACCGTACGATCACACTGCCTGCGTGGGAATCATTTGCTGGTGATGACCACATGACACAGCTTCCGAACAGAATCCAGGTATTTTCCACCCCTCACCAGGAGTTTTCTCATGCCGCTCGTTCGTATCGACGTTCCGCAAGGCAAATCAGCCGAATATCGTCGTACCGTCAGTGATGTCGTATACGACACAACGATAACCGTATTGAATGTTCCCAGAGACAATCGATTCCATGTGATTTCCGAACACGCAAGCACCAATTTGCTGATTGACCCAAACTACTATGGCATTCACAGAAGCGAAAACGCGATCATCATCCAGGTCACGCTCAACGAAGGGCGAGCGACGTTGGATCTGAAAAAGTTGTACTACAAGGCTCTGGCGGATGGTTTGCACGAACGTCTGGGGTTGCGCCGTGAAGATGTGTTCATTAACGTAGTCGAAGTCAAAAAGGAAAATTGGTCATTGGGTAATGGCGAAGCCCAATATGCCTGATGACTGGTTATGTCGGTATGTCGGTATGTCGGTATGTCGGTATGTCGGTATGTCGGTATGTCGGTATGTCGGTATGTCGGCTGCGCGATACCAACAGCTGAGCTTTGAGTTCAAATATCGGTGGTCGAACTTTTCAAAGCCGACACAGTTGCAACCCTGGACAAGAACTGAACGCCAGGCATGATTGTCAGGGGCAGTAAGGATGCGGCATTCTCGGAACCGGCTAATGCGGCTCGATTGTTAGCTTCCAAGCTACCGGCAAGCGTGTACTGCCAGGAGGAGCTGGACACTGCCCGCACACCGAAATGCCAGAGCAAGTTGCACCAGAGATCATCGCGTTCATTCATCTGTTGAAGTAAAGGAAACCGGTTTGCGTTGCCAGTGAAGGTATGCCTGCGTCCCGAAAATCTTGTCCGGATTTCAAAAATAATCGGCCGCGGCAATCATCGGCGGCGATTGCCATTACGCTTGCTCCGGAAAGCCGCCCCGCCCCGGCACGGTTCGGCGTCACACGTCGACCGGTACTCAAACCATTCTGAGATCAAAAATCAACACGTTGAACTGACAATGAATCGATAACGGTACTTTTACTATGCTGCGTTTACTATGTTGCGCCGCGACCTTGATTTGAATTGTGCAATTGCACTTCGGCTAGGCGATTCTTAAGTCCTACACTTCCCGCAATTTGTGCTGCAATGCACTACAACTCCACCGTCAGTTTCTTTGATAAATCTCAAATGTTGCTATTTCGTAAATCGTAATATTCGTTCCGCTTAACAATCTTTAACATTCGTCAATGCTTCGCATCAACAGCCCTCCAGGTATGTGACGCGTGCTGTGGACGTGTTTTGCTCGAATAAAAATAAGCGGAAACGATGAACATTCATAGTGAGATAACCGACCAGGCGCATATCAAGCGCCAGCCCGGGAACAGCCCGAGGCAATGGACATGGATCGGCGAGACAACGGGGGAACCATGGCACGTCGACTGATCATTTCCATGCTTGATCTGGTGGAGCGCCCGCTGGGCCAGCCCGGTTGGAGCCAGGCGGTCACCCGCTCCAGCCGCCCCGAGCAAAAGCGGCTCGAAGCCCTGCTGCTCAATCCGGACAACGGCTGGTCGGCGGAGCGCCTCGACTTGCGCTATCCGGGCGCCGCCGAACCTATCGACTGCGGCGAGTTCGTCGTCTCCGAAATTGGCGACATCGATGGCGACGGCCGCCCGGAGATCGTTTTTGCCGTGACGCCGACCAAGGCACCATCCTACCTGCTGGCCTATCGCTGCGACGGCGGGACCTGGCAGGCCGAACCGATCTACCGCGATTTCAAGTCGGCCGAGTTTATTCGCAGCGTCGCACTCGGCGACCTTGATGGAGACGGTTGCGACGAAATCGTGATCGGCAGCCGCCCCGACGGCGCCATCGTACTGTTCGATCGCGGGCCCTCGGGCTACACCGCCGAGCTGATCGACACGCAGCAGCAAGGTGAGAACAACTCGAACATCCGTGAGGTCGCCATCGGCGACATCGGCAACACCGGTCAACTGGATATTTTCGCTGCCTCGGCGCGCGCCAACGAGCCGGTCAAATGGGACCGCGTGCCTGGCTTCATTTTCCGCTACCGCAAGACTGGCGGGCGCTGGGAGCGATCGGTGATCGAGGATCACGACGGGCAGACGCACACGCGCATGCTGCGCATCGGCCGCGTCCACGGCGTCCAGCAGGCGGTGTCGTGCGCGGTTGGCGTGCACGATCGGGAACATCAGCGCATCGATCCTGAGCCGGTGCTGCAGATGCATATGCTTGATGCCGATGGCACCGTCAAACGCGAAACCATCGGTGTGCTCGAGAGGGCGATCAAGTCGCGCAGCCTGGTCATCGGCGACATCGACGGCGATGGCGAAAACGAGCTGGTGCTCGGCACGAGGTCGCTCGGCTTTGCTGACTACGGGCAAACCTTTCTCTACGTTTTCAAGTACGACGCCGCTGCCGGCGCATGGACGCGGCAGACGCTCGATACCAGCGAGCCTTTGGGCTTTCACTGCGTGAGCCTGGCCGACCTCGACGGCGATGGCCGGCTGGCGGTGATTGCGTCGGATGACGGCAAGGGCGAGATCAAGGCTTACCGCTTCCGCGATGGCGCATGGCAGTCCGAGGTCATCCTGTCGCGTCCCAACTTCCTGTTCGTCAATTCGATGACCATGATCGACTGCTGATTGCAACAATAAGCTCACAAAAAAAATTTTAAGAAAAAGGCCTCCCATGCACAGCTCACTTAACGTCGCCACCCATGCCGACGGCGAAACGATCGTCGAGGAATTTGGCAGCTTTCGGCATGACTTCCACTTGGGGCGGGAGCTGCGGATCATCGCCACCGTCAAGAATTGCTTTCAGGTCGATAAGAACGTCCGCCAGGAGGTGCAACGCGCCAGGCAAAATCCCGAGATCCATGGCAGGGAAAAAGTGCGCCCGTTCTACTACGGCCTGGTGGCGGCTTATTCCCTGGCGCACGACCGCTTTACGTGGGACCTGGCTGACGCCGAGTGGAGCTTCTCCTCACTCGAGCCGTATTGCATCGACATCTTTGACAAGCTGATTGCGCTTTGCGGCGGCAACTACGTCGAGATCGTCGACATGGACAGCGGCGTGAAGCGGTCCTTCGCGCATCCGTGGCTACGCCAGGCCCATAGTGTCCAGTTCTCGGGAGACGGGCGTCGGCTGCTGGTCTCGTCTTCCGGCTTCGATGCAGTCTTCGAATTCGACGTCGCAACAGGAAAGACCTGCTGGGAGTGGTTTGCCTGGGATAACGGCCTCGATCAATCGCGGCTGGGCGAGTATTACGTCCGGACTCGCGAGCGGGCTGCCGAGCTGAGCGCCCAGGGCCACAAAGTCGTTCTGGTGGACGATCCCTCACAGCACGAGCTCGGGATCCCGACCCGGTTCTGTCCAGTGCATATCAACGGCGCTTTCTACGACCGCGATGAGAACGTGCTGGTGACCCTGTTCCAGCAAGGCGCCGCGATCCGGGTCGACAAGGCGACCGGCCAGACAACCAACATCGCGTCCGGCCTGATCAACCCGCACAAGTTGCATCCGCGTCGCGAAGGCGGATACTACGTCGCCGATACACGTCGCGGCGAGCTGCTGCTGCTCGATGATGGTTTTCGGATGGAGCGGCGCATTTCCCTGCGCGAGGCGCCGGGAGAGGTGCGTTCGCCATCTCTCACCGAGTTTCTGCAGAGTGTCTCCGAGGTCGACGACGGACTGTTCGCCTGTGTCGACATTCACCGCAGCACGCTTTGGCTGATCGACGTCAATGCACGTCGATACCGTGGCATCACGTTCCCGCGTGAATGGTCGGTCCATGATATCGCCCTCGACCACTGCTCGCCGGTGATGAAAGACCTGGTTGGCAAGACCTTCGGGCGCGTCGACGCCATCGTCGACGACCATGGCGGAAAACGGATCTGCCATTTCTCTCTGGAAGGATCCGAGAATACGACCTACCTCCTGAATGCCGATGGGCGCACGCCAGGTGGAAGAGTCGAAATTTGATTCCACAATCGAGGAACAGCGTCAGCGTATACGACGTTGCGATGCATTGAAAAATCAGCTCAGAAAAACTGCAAATTTAAAGCGACTAAAAGCATGACGACTGCTTCTGACGGAATCACGTTCCGCGATATTTTTCCCCTGGATCGGATCATAGCGATCATTGCCGTGCTTCCCTGGGCCTATCTGGTTTACTGGCGTTTCGAACACGTGGAATTCGCGTTTCCTATCCTGGTCGCGCAGTTGAACAACTTTTTCTTTATCGCCGGGATGGTGATCCGGCGGCCGCCCCGTCGGGTCACGACCGACTGGCGATTCTGGCTGATCTCGTTCCTATCGACGTATGGCACCTTCGGCCCGGCATTTTTCGCGGAGCCCGGGGTCCCGCTGGTTTCGCTGTGGATTTCGAACACGGTCGCTGCCTGCGCGCTGGCGCTCGGCATCACCAGCAGGGTGATGCTCGGTCGTAATATCAGCATTGTGCCGGCGCAACGCAACCTGGTGACGACCGGCCCCTACGCCTACATCCGGCATCCGATCTACACGACAGTGTTCCTCACGTACGTGAGTCTGAACCTTCAATGTTTCTCCGTGGTGAACTTGCTGATGACCACAACGGTCTTTGCGCTCTTCATGGTCAAGAGCCTGGCCGAGGAAGCGTTCCTGAAGAAGGATACGGATTACCTCGCGTACATGCAGAAGGTGCGGCACCGCTGGCTGCCCTTCATTGCGTGAGCGGGCTCGCTGCCGGCTCCGCTGGTCCGCCCGCCGGCATTGGGCCCGATGAGAGAGGTTGCAGCGGCTTGATCAATCACCCTTTCTGAGTGCTGGCTGCTTGTCTTACCGGTGAGGCCGCCGACAATTCGGATCGGCTTTCAAAACTTTTATGTTCGCGCTCTATTGTCAGATATAGCTTATGCAGGCATCTCAACATCTCGATATCGTCGAACAGCCGCTGATGGTGTGCAAGCAGGCGCGAGCGACGATGAATCAGCAAAGGCCATGTGTCTTGTGGTTGACCGGCCTTTCGGGAGCAGGAAAATCCTCTACTGCGGATTTGGTGACAGCGCAATTACATGCGGCTGGGCATCGTACTTATATGCTCGATGGAGACAATCTTCGCCATGGCCTGAACAGCGATTTGGGATTTGACGCAAAAGACCGGATTGAAAATATCCGCCGAGTTGCGGAGGTCAGCAAATTAATGGTCGACGCCGGACTCATTGTTCTGGTTTGTCTTATTTCACCGTTCCGTGCATCAAGGGAAGACGCAAGGAAATTATTCGATGATGGGGAGTTCATCGAAGTGTTTGTCGATGCGCCACTTCTGGTCGCCGAGCGACGTGACCCAAAAGGCCTGTACAAAAAAGCCAGGCAAGGAAAAATTCCAAACTTTACCGGCATCGACTCCCCTTACGAGGCGCCCGAATCGCCAGAGATTCATATCGAGACAAGTAAATTAAACGTCAACGCTTCCGCGGCAGCGATGATCGAATTTTTGCGGTCCAGAAAATATATCAGTCCCTGATTTCCATGATGGGAAGGCAGCACACCCGGAAAGCAATCCGGGAACGGTCATCTTATTCATATGACACTCAGGGGACAACAGGAGAAAAATGGCACGTCGACTGGTCATCTCAATGCTCGATCTGGTGGAGCGCCCTCTGGGAACGCCGCGCTGGAACGATACGATCACCCGCTTGAACCGGCCCGAGCAAAAGCGGTTCCAGGCGCTGGTGCTCGATCCGCATGATGGATGGAAGGCAGAGAGCCTCGACCTGCGCTACCCCGGCGCTGCCGAGGACGTCGAATATGGCGAGTTCATCTTCACCGGCGTCGGCGACATCGACGGCGACGGACGCCCGGAAATCGTGTTCGCTGTCACGCCGACCGGCGGCGCCTGCTACGTGCTGGCCTACCGCTTTGATGACGGGTCCTGGCGGGCCGAGCCGGTCTACCGCGAGTTCGAAGCAGTGGACTTTATCCGCACGATGGCGCTGGGTGACCTCGATGGCGATGGTTGCGACGAGATCGTGATCGGCACCCGCCCCGATGGCGTCACCATGCTTCTCGATCGCCCATCTTCGCACTCATCACACGCATCGCACTCATTGGGCTATAGCGCCGAGGTGATCGACGCCAGGCAGCAGGGCGCGGGCTCGAACGTGCGCGAGGTGGCCCTCGGCGACATCGGCAATAAACATAACAATCAGCCCGATATCTTCACCTCGTCGGCGCTCAGCAATACGCGGCCGAAGTGGGACCCAACGGCTGACATCGAATGGAATTCGGTGCCGGGGCACATCTTCCGTCTCCGCCGAACCGACGGCGGCTGGGAGCGAACGATGATCGAGGATCACGGCGGCGTGACCCACAGCCGTTTGCTGCGCGTCGGCGAGATCGCCGGCGCCCGCCGCCTCGTTTCCTGCTCCGTCGGCGTGCATGACAGCGAGAATCAGCGCATCGATCCCGAGCCGGTGCTGCGCATGTACACGGCCGGGCCCGATGGCACTGTCACCAGCGAGATCATCGGGGTGCTGGAAAAGTCGATCATGTGCCGCAGCATGGCGATCGGCGATATCGACGGCGATGGGGAAAACGAACTGGTGCTCGGCACGCGTTCGCTCGCGTTCGGCGACCATGGCAAAACTTTCCTCTACGCCTACAAGTACGATGCAACCAACGCCGCGTGGACGCGAACGATCATTGACACCAGCGAGCCACTGGGATTTCGCTCGCTGATCCTCGCCGACCTCGACGGCGATGGCCGGCTGGCGGTGATTGCGTCGGATGACGGCAAGGGCCAGATCAAGGCCTATCGCTTTCACAATCGGGAATGGCACCCCGAAGTCATCCTGTCGCGGCCGAACCTCATCTTCTGCACCGCAATGGGCTTGATCGACTGCGCCTGATCACATGCACAAAGGTCCCCGGTACTGACGCAAACAAGATAGCAATATAGAACTCAGGAGATATAAAGCATGACTACTTCAATCGCATCCCGTCTGGCGGCAACGCAGCAGCGGCTGGCAGAGGCGGCACGAACAGCGGGCCGTGATCCGGCAGCGATCCTGCTGCTGGCAGTCAGCAAGACCCAGCCGGCTGACGTGATCCAGACCGCCTACGACGCCGGCCTGCGCGCCTTTGGCGAGAACTATATCCAGGAAGCGGTGGACAAGCAGCCGCTGCTGCCGGCCGACATCGAATGGCATTGCATCGGCCCGGTGCAGAGCAACAAGAGCAAGCTGGTTGCCGAGCACTTTGACTGGTGCCATACCGTCGACACCCTGAAACTGGCCGAGCGCCTGAACGCTCAACGGCCGACGGCGTTGCCGCCGCTCAATGTCTGCATCCAGCTGCATGTCGGCGGCGAGGACAACAAAAGCGGCATCGGCGCTGACGAGGTTGCTGCGATCGCGGCGGCCATCGCCGAGATGCCCCGGCTTCGCTTGCGCGGTTTGATGACCATCCCGCCGGCCAGTGACGATCCGGCCGAGCAGCGGCGCTGGTTTGCCGAGGCACGCGCCGTCTATGAGAAGCTGCGAGCTCAACATGCGTCGGTCGACACCCTGTCGATGGGCATGTCCGGCGATCTGGAAGCCGCGATTGCCGAAGGCAGCACGATGATCCGGGTCGGTTCGGCGCTGTTCGGGCCGCGGCCGGTAAAAACAGCAGCGTAGATCGCATAACAGAGCAGTCAGGAAAACCATGCAGATAGCGACCGGGGCACTCGCGGAACTCATCGTCCGCACGAGATTCGAGGACTTGCCATCAGAGGTGGTGTGGGAGGCAAAGCGCAGGATAGCCGACGTCGTCGGTGCCGGCCTCGCCGGCGCAAGAACATCGGTCGGCACACGCATCACCGAGTTTGCGACCGGCATGGGCAAGTCTGGCGACTGCCTGATCTGGGGCTCGGGCAAGCGCAGCTCACCCGCGCATGCGGCGCTGGCCAACGGCACCATGACATTCCACCTGGAGTTGGACGACGTTCACAGAACATCGAATACGCATCCGGGCGTGACCACGATTCCCGCCGCGCTGGCGCTGGCCGAAGCACGCAAGCTCTCTGGCAGGGATCTTCTGGCATCCGTGGTCCTCGGTTATGAGGCGCAAATCCGGGTTGGCCTGGCAGTCAGTCCTTCCATGTTTGTTGACCGAACTTTTCTTCCGCCAGGGACCCTGGGCATTTTTGGCGCGGCCGCAGCTGTGGCCAAGCTGCTCGGCCTCGATGTGCAGGCGACTGCCGGCGCGCTGGGGACGGCTGCCTACATAGGACCGCTGGCGCCGTTCGAATCCTTCCGGCTCGGCGCGCCTTCCAAGGATACGATCATGGGATGGGCGAATCACGCCGGACTGCACGCTGCAGAGCTTGCGGCAGCAGGGTTCGGCGGACCCGATTCAGCCCTGGAAGGGGAATATGGATTTTGCAGGACGGTATCGGAACACTTCGATATGGACCGTCTGTTCCGTGGTTTGGGGCAGTCTTTTGAAATACTGCGCACCGGGCTCAAGCCTTACGCGTGTTGCCGCCAGCATCACACTGCCATCGATGCGGTGATGGAGCTGAAAGAGGTACACGGACTGAGGCCGGAACAGGTGGAGCGCGTCAGGCACCGGACCTTCGTGGTCGCAAGCCGCGGATCCGACGCCAGACCCAAGTCGGTGCAGGCAGCGAAGTACAGCGCGCCCTATACGATTGCGCTGGCGCTTGCCTTGGGCCGCAATGACCGTGCGCAATACTCGATGAATCTGATCGAGGACGCGTCGCTCCTGGCTCTCGCATCCAAAGTGGAAGTATTTCCGGACGCGGAACTGGAGGCGCTGTATAACGAAAAATGGGCCAGCATCATCGAAGTCACGCTGAAGGATGGCAGGATACTGAGAACGCGCCGGGACCTGCCCAAGGGCGAGCCCGAGCATCCGCTTTCGGACGCCGAACTGAAGGAAAAGTTTCTGTCGCTGGCGTCGGATTGCGTTTCCGTCGATCGCGCGAAGGCAATCTGGGAAGCGATATTCAAGCTGGACGAGGCGGCCGACGTTTCAACGCTGACCCGTCTCCTGATGGCGTAGCCCTGGCCTTCAACAAATGTAGCTTAATCTGTGGCACTGATCAAAATGCACTCCACCTTGATATCACCGCAGCTGGTTGAAAACGTTTTAGCAATATCGGACGAGGCCGGCGCCGCAATTTTGTCAATTTATCAGGATCTGCTTCACGGTGGCGCCGAACAAGGCATCAGACTTGCCGATAAAAGCGATGATAGCCCGTTGACGAAGGCAGATCTGGCGGCAAACAAGATCATTCATGAACACCTATCGAAGCTCACCCCGGAAGTCCGGTTCATTTCAGAAGAAGAGTGTTTTCAGGACCGCCGCAACCTCGATTCAGGCACATTCTGGTTGGTTGATCCGCTTGACGGAACCAAGGAATTTTTGGCTGGCAGCGGCGACTTCACCGTCAATATTGCCTTGGTTCAGGACGGCATGACTGTGTTTGGCGTCGTGGCAGCGCCGGCGCTCAACGTCACGTACTGGGGCCGCCGTCAACTTGGTGCATTTCGTCGACAAAGCGGGATGACGACCAGAATTCATGTAAGCGTGCGCGCTGAAAATGAGCCAAAGCCGTTGCGGGTTGCCGCCAGCAAAAATCATATGAATGCCGAGACGGCGCGATTCGTGGCTTCGCTTGGAAAACACGAGCTCATTCAACTCGGCAGCTCACTCAAGTTGTGCAAAATTGCCGAGGGCGCAGTGGACTGCTATCCGCGAATGGGTCCGACATGTGAATGGGACATTGCCGCTGCCCAGGCAATTGTGGAAGCCGCTGGCGGCTACGTGACGACAGTGGACGGCAAACCCTTAAGGTATGGCAAACCTGACGTTTTAAATCCGCACTTTGTTGCAAGCGCAATGCCACTTTCGTCGCTTGTGCGTCTGCCTGGAAATTAGTGCGCCGTATCATGGGGTAGGTCTGTACCAACCCCGTTTACATTCTAAATTGGCGGTGCATCGGTGTTGCAAAGTAGCGGCATGGTTGGGCATGCCCACAAGAAGCGAGGTTGAGGTGCGATCGCTCCGATAGGGAAAATCGCATGCCGGCTTTTCGGCAGGAAAATAATTTTTCAAAACATATCAATTTCGCCTCCATTCGATAAACAAGCGAACTATGCTTTTGCCACTACGTCCAACTATGTGACGAAGCGGCGGCAAGATTTGAATAAATGTACGGCGTATCAAATGCCTCCCCGCCCCTATCCCTTGCATCTACAATGATTCTTGCCGTCCTGGCAGGATGAATATTCCTTTGAAAATTTTAAATTCAATTAGCCAACAGGCGAAGTCGGGCGATCAAAAGTGTAAAGATATTTTTGATATTTTTTGGATAAGGAGTACAGATCATGCCACTTGGCGAGTTTATCCTGGCCAATATGAAGCTCATTGTTCAAGAATGGCAAGATCATGCGCGACATGTCGACGATACAGATAATTTAAATCTTGAAGAACTGCAAGACCACGCAGTGGAATTGTTAACCGTAATTGCCAAGGATCTGGCTTCGCTCCAGACCACAGACGAGGAGATTACTAAATCAACCGGACAAGGCACGTCGCCGGGACCCCATTCCAGTGCGCTCGATAGCGTCTCCAGCAAGCATAGCCAGCTACGATTTGAATTTGGTTTCAGCATTGAAGCCATGGTTTCAGAATACCGTGCACTGCGCGCCAGCGTTTTACGCCTGTGGAACCATTCGACGCACACTAAGAGTGTCGCAGATCTGGAAGACATCATCAGATTCAACGAATCAATCGACCAGGCGATTGTCGCGGCTGTCGCATCCTATTCCGCTGCAAAAGAACAACGCGTTCGGTTACTCGACATGATCCTGTCATCCGGACCCGACCATGCCTATATTTTCAGTTTGGATGGGAGATTCATTTATGCAAACAAATCTCTGGCCACACGATTCAATATCGCGCAGCAAGAAATGGTTGGCAAGAGTCTTGATGACATCGGGTTTTCTCATGCAGATGAAGTACGCCAACAAATAGCGCATGCGATCAGTACCCGTCAACAACTGCGGGCTGAAGTATTGGATGAAGCGCCAGGCCGAGAACGCGCCCATTTCGAATACATCCTGACCCCGGTGCTTAACCAACATGGACTGGTCGAAGCAATCATAGGATACAGCCGCGACATTACGGAACGAAAGGCGATCGAAGATGAAATTTGGCAGAAGGCAAATTACGATACATTGACGGGGCTGCCGAATCGGCGCCTGTTTCGCGACCGTCTCGAACAAGAGTCCAAGCATTGCGAACGAACGGGTGTCGCAATGGCATTGCTATTCATTGATCTGGATAATTTCAAGGAAGCTAACGATGCGCTGGGGCATGATGCCGGCGACCTGTTGCTGCTGCAGGCGGCAGAACGTATTCGGTCTTGTACCCGGGAAGCCGACACGGTGGCCCGTCTGGGCGGCGATGAATTTACAGTGATCTTGACAGACATCCACGACCCGGACCATGTGCATCGCATCGCCAAAAAAATCCTTCAGGGGCTTGCAAGTCCATTCTATATTCTGCAGGAAGTGATTCACATTTCAGGCAGCATCGGCATTACCGTTTGCCCCCAGGATGGCATCACGCCAGAACAGCTAATCCGCAATGCCGACCAGGCCATGTATGTCGTCAAGAAAGCAGGACGCAAGGGTTATCGTTTCTTTTCCAGAGAAATGCAGGAGGCTGTCGGGGCTCACATCAAATTAATGTCTGAATTGCGACAAGCCCTCCATCGACGCCAATTTGTCATCCACTATCAACCGATTATCGAATTGTCCAATGGCCATGTACATAAAGCGGAGGCATTGCTGCGTTGGCAGCATCCGCAACAGGGAATGCTGCTGCCAGAATCATTTGTCGGCCTGGCAGAAGAAGCGGGAGTTCTCAATAAAATCGGCAACTGGGTATTGCGGGAAGCCGCCCGACATTCACGACATTGGTCAACGATCGTCAACGCGCCATTTCAAGTCAGCGTCAACCAGTCAGCTCTGCAGTTTTCTTCCATGCCCGAAGATATGAATTGGCATGCCTATCTAAATAAATTTGATTTACATTCGAGCAGTCTTTCGATTGAAATAACGGAAGATGCGTATGTAAACGCATGTAGCAGTTCCATGGACAAACTGACCAGCCTGCATGCGGCTGGCATTGAATTGATGATTCACCACTTTGGCACTGGCCATGCCCCGATATCCTGGCTCAATCAATGCAATATTGATTATTTGAAGATTGACCAGTCGTTCGTCCATGAGATGGTCTGCGATACGGGGTGCCGGGCGATTGCCGAAACCATTATCGTCATGGCGCATAAGCTGGGCATCAAGGCGATTGCGGAGGGCGTGGAAACGCCTGAGCAAAAACATCAACTTCAGGCCGCGGGCTGCGACTATGCGCAGGGCTTTTTATTCTCCAAACCGCTTCCGGCCGAACAATTCACCGCCTTGCTGGCAGCCGACACGGCCGCATAAATAAATGCCGAACTAGGCGAATGCACTTTCAGACGCTGGCCCATGACGACCTCATGTTTGACCAAATTGAAAAGGAGGAGAAAGATCAATGCCGCCTGTGCTTGCAACATGATCGGCATTCGAAAAATGTGGCGCGCCGGCTTGTCCGGACTTATTCTGTTGTAAACAGTCAGCAGGCTATCGCTATTTATCGTTATTTATCGCTATTGGTCAGCATCATTTTTTTGAGATTGTATTGCTAGCAGCGATGAAGCACAAATCGTCCCTGAAGATTCCTCCTTATTATCGGGTTCCGCCGCATTTAGGGAGTTTGACCGTAAATATCGTGCCTGAAGCCTCACTCGATTCGACATCAATCGTCCCGCCATGCGATTCGGTAATTTCACGGGAAATGTACAGGCCAAGTCCTAAACTGGTCGACGGCCGGCCATCCTGATTCTCATCGTTAGATAGCTGAACCAGTGGATCGAAAATCGCCTTGAGCGCCTCCGGCTTTATAACCGACCCATGATTTGTTACCTTTACCGTGACCGCGTCATTGCGGCCCTGGGCCGAAATGGTGACGAGGGGATCTTTACCTCGATACTGGGCCGCGTTGCTCAGCAAATTTGAAAACACTTGTTGCAAACGAGCACTGTCGAAATCGTCGAGAAGCTCTCCAGCAGTCAGCATCTCAAATTTGCAGTCTGGATGCGCTGCACTTGCATCGTCAATCGCCGCCTGGCAAATCTGCTTCATATCGGCTAACTGGCGCGTAATGGGCATCTTCCCGCCAAGTTGTTTGCGGGCGTATTCCAGCAAGTCGTTGACCATCGCAGACATGGTAGCCGCACTTCGTTTTACCCGTGCGCCGACCTGGGCACTACCTTCCGTACTTATTTCGGGTCGCGTAAGATACGCGCCGGCCATGCTCATCGTCGCAAGCGGGCTTCTCAAGTCGTGGCCCAGGATTGCAAGAAATGTATCTCGCGTGCGAGCCGCGTGTTCCGAGTAAGTGGCGGCAGACTCGGCCAGTGCCTGGTCGATTGCTTCATTGAAGCGCAGCATATCTTGAGAGTTGACTTCGTTAATTTCCTTGATTTTAGGCAACCATAACTTGAGGACGCAGGCCCGCATCGCACGGTATTCGGCAATCAGCTGGAGCATGGTAAAGCCCGACCCCTGACGTACCGTCCCGTGTATGCCAGCTGGGGTATCGGTGTTGAGAGCATCCGGCGCTAATCCCTTTGATTTGTTTTCCTGCTGTTGAGGGCTTTGCTCTGAATCGATTTCCCTGGAGATATTTTCCAAAATCTGTTTGCCGTGGTCCCGCAGCTCTTCATCGGACATGTCGCCGGACGAAGGCTGAAGCGTTCTGGCAAACGCTTCCCATTCTGTGAGGATATCTTCAAGATGATGAATGATAAATCGGGACAGTTTCATTGAGCGCTCGATAAATTGACGGTAATGACAAGGGCAGTCAATGCGCTTTCAAATGATGAACATTGATTTTCGATGATTCCGTACCAACTCGGGGAATACGTTCCAGACATAATGCTTTCCTCTCTGTCTTCCCGTTAATCGAATTTGCAACGACCTGGTTGCGCTGCGCTTTTGGTGCTACCAAGGCTTTCAGTTGCCTCAACACACGCCTGGTGGTGTGACTGATGCGCTCTATCCATCCATGATCCTGCATGGATTCGGATTTATCACGCACAAGCTTATCATGACGATAGCGCGTCAGCCGAACAGCTGCCAGTAAGCGACCTGTATGTCGTACGCCAGAACAGTAAGCCATATTCTCTCGCATGTCTGCTGTGGGCCGGTCTACGGGCATCCTTGGAAATATCCCTGGATATCATTTATGGGCTGCAAGCCGAACCGCCGCCGCAGCAGGTCTTGCGCTGGCGTACCTGGCAGCTCGCCCCACGTCTGTGGCGGATAAACAGCATGGCTGCTGCGCCGAGCGCGAACACACCAATGGCCCCGAAGTACCATCCTGTTCCCACTGCGCCCAGGCTCGTGATGCCCAGCCAGGCCAGGATTGGCGCGATCAGTGGAATACAGCATGGGATGCAGGCAGCCACCACAGCTGCAGCGCCCGCCACACCTGTTGCCGCACTTGCCTTTGTCTTGAAAAGGGTCATGATCGATTTCTCCTGATATGCACACGATTGTGCTTGCGTTAAAGGTAAGACCTAAAGTAACTTTAGGTGCAAGCACTTTTTAAAAGGTTGACGTCATGTCGCAATCAGATCTCACCATCGGGGCTCTGGCATCCCAAACCAACACCACGATCCCTACCATTCGTTACTATGAAGAAATAGGCTTGTTGCCCCGTGCCCAGCGCACAGGTAACGGCCATCGGCATTACCGGGATGCGGATCTGAAGCGCCTAAGCTTCATCAAGCGGTGCCGGGACTTCGGCTTCCCGATCGAGCAGGTCAGAGAGCTGGTAGAGCTGTTTGAGGATGGCGACCGTGCATGTATCGAAGTGCGTGACATGGCGCAGACTCACCTGAATACCGTACGTGAAAAGCTCAGGGAAATGCAGCAGCTTGAGGCGAGCCTGGCAGCGTATGTGGCGAGTTGCGACGAAGCCTGCTGTACGGGCCCGACAAAAGACTGTGCCATCATCGAAGACCTGTCTGCGATTGGGCCAGCGCCAAAACCCGTTGCGGCCGGATGTTGTGGCGCCTCACCTGTTTCAAATCCAGTCAGGAAATTTGAAAGCATGCGCAAATGAATTTCGTTTCACTCGACATTGCCCGTTCCTTTGGGCTGTTCTTTGCAACCGCGATTGCCGAGCTTGTCGGCTGCTATTTGCCCTTGCTCTGGTTAAGCGGTAAAGGTGGTGTCTGGTTGCTGCTGCCAGCGACCATCAGCCTGACCATCTTTGTCTGGCTACTGACATTGCATCCGGCAGCGAGCGGGCGCGTGTATGCAACATATGGGGCTATCTACATTGCAACGGCATTACTTTGGTTATGGGCGATCGATGGCATCAAGCCTGGCGTCACCGACTATGCAGGCGTTGGACTGGCACTGCTAGGGGCAGCGGTAATCGCGTCCGGCAATCGAAGTATTTAAAATTTCGAATGCCTGCTTCTGTCCGAAAACTGACTTTATAGAAGCGAGAAGCGCACAATGAGATTCCTTTCATTACTTCAGGGAGGAACTCATGAAAGCGTCGAATCAAAAACAACCTTGGAACAAAGGTAAACTCGTCGGGCAAAAGGCTCCCCTCAAGTTGAAAGAAATCCGGGCCATACGCATCCGTTTGCAATTGGCCCAACGTATACGGGATCTTGCGCTATTCAACCTCGCTGTCCACAGCAAGCTCCGTGGATGTGACCTGGCAAGCCTACGAGTCGGGGACATTTCCCAGGGAAGCAGTATTCTGCACAGGGCGATGGTCATGCAAAAGAAAACCAAGCGACCTGTCCAGTTCGAGATTATTGATTAGAAATAGCTGAACAAACAGCATTTTGATCCAGAAAGTCGGCGATTAAACTACGTCGCCTTTCGACCCAAACCAGAAATAGCACTTATCCAATGAAGCACTTATTTATTGGCTATGTGAACGCCTGCTTGGAATCTTAGCCAATATTTTGTCCAGCTCGACGACGTCGATGGGCTTTACAAAATGATGATCGAAACCTGCTGATTTCGAAAGGATTTTGTCCTGTGCTTGCCCATAGCCTGTCAGTGCAATAAACACAGCCTGTGCAAACCGAGGATGTAGTTTCAGCGCGCGCGCTAAGTCGCATCCATTCATGCCAGGCAAGCCAATGTCGAGGATAAAAACCTCCGCCTCATACTCCAGTGCGCATTCAAGTGCGATGTGCGGGTCATGCTCGATTCTCACTTCGTGCCCTTGAGCTTCCAAAAGCAGCGCCAACGATTCAGCAGCGTCGACGTTATCGTCCACCATCATCACGCGCAATGAATGTATGCCATAGGATCCATCATATTCTTTGACATCGTTAGAATAGCTTCCCATCGCCGTTATTGCTTGCGGCAAGGCAATCGTAAATGTGCTGCCGGTGCCACGGCCTTCGCTATGCGCATGGGCGCTGCCACTATGTAGCACCATAATGCTTTTGACGAGCGCCAATCCGAGACCTAGTCCGCCTTGAGAACGATCGGGCGTCCGTTCCGCCTGCGTAAAGAGTTCGAAGACGTGAGGTAACAACTCGGGCTCTATGCCGATCCCATTATCTCTAACACTAATTTGCACCTGTGCTTTCTCTACTTCGACCGACAGCTTGATTTCACCACCACGGGGGGTGTATTTGCTGGCATTGTTCAACAGATTGGCGATTACCTGCACCAGGCGCGTGCGGTCACCATGGACTACTGCGTGCGATGAAGCCATATGCATGTTGAGGGCATGCCCTCTTGACTCGATCAGAGGACGTGCTTGTTCTACGGCGCTGCTGACTACGGTCTTGATATCAATATTTTCTCTTTCCAGCTCGATTTGCCCACGCGTCACGCGCGAGACGTCTAGCAGATCATCAATCAAGTTGGTCATGTGATTAACTTGACGCGTAATGATGTCACTGGATTGCCTGACCCGTTTTTCATCGCTTCCAGCGATTTTGAGGATATGTGCGGCAGTGCTGATGGGCGCCAATGGATTGCGTAGTTCATGCGCAAGCATTGCCAGGAATTCGTCTTTGCGACGATCAGCCTCCATCAGTTTTTTTTCGGCCTCGCGACGCGTCGCCAGCTCTTGCTCAGCGCGTTCAAAAGCCTTTTGAAGCTCGCGACGATTGGAGTCCAACGCAACATTTAACGCTCCTGCATGCCTATTCGCATTTTGAGCAGCCGCAGCGTGACCTGCAGCAGATTGTGCTGCACGCTCAACAGTCAGCTTAGCGCCTAGTAGGGGCAATAGCGCGCTAATTTGGGAGCGCATTTCAGCGTCAGGCTCCTTGCCCAAAAATACCAAGATCGCTGAACCGTCCTTATCGACTACGCCAAATACCTGGCAAAGTGTACCGTCTGGTGGGACTGGCAGAGAGCCGATATAAAATTGAGTCTTCGCACATTCACGTAAAAACGCCTGCCACTTTGAACCGTAAGGAAGCGTTTGCGGCAGCCCCTGGGCAGGAAGAAATATGCTGATTTCTGCGTCTTTCCCAAACAGGTGGACTTTTGTCGCACCGGTGTACGCGGCCAGCGTATCAATACCCGCTTGCCTTGTTTCTGGTATTTGAATCTGACTGAAAATCTCAATCAGCGCAAAGGGAACCATATTGAATTACTCAGGTATCGCGCATACGATTGCAGTACAGTTATGGAAGCCACTGAATTGGCCCTCCGTACGGGCAATCTGCCCGTAGGTATTGCAACCAGCGAAATTTTCTGAACCGAGCGTTTCAGCAACGGCCTTCAACTCGTCTGCAAATTCACGTCCAAGGCGTAGCCTCGTCGCGGCACAGTCAAACAACAAGGATCCGGCATGTTTATGACCAGCAAGGCCATTAAGAGCAGCTTGCGATGCTTCACGGGCAGCTTGGCTGGCAGACTCCGCGCTTCCGCTCATAATGAAAACGGTGGCACCTGTTGGCACCTCGGCGGCACAGGTAATTGAACCATCCTCCCCAAGTGAAAGCGGTACACGCAATTTGTATTCGCCACCAGCATCAATGCCGATGACATTGTGCAGAAAGAATGGCAATGGATCGGCACGGTCAAAAGTTTGACCAGTCGACTTCGCATATTCCTCAAAAGCTTCCACTGCAGGCATTGCATTCATGCTGATGATACGGTTGCTCTGCGCTTCAGTCACGCGAAGTGCTTCGCTGGCTTTCTTCCAACCGTGTTTGACACCAATACCAAATGGTTTTTTCGATAGCATTTCCAGAACGACCACAGCGTCGCCGAACGCTTGTGTGCCGTAGAACACATGCGTTTCTTCAAATCTTGCATCATCAGCCGCGCCCCCACCGAAAAGCTGGTACGTGCCACTAGTATGCAGTGTCAATTCATGGATTAGCTCGTCAGCATATCCCGCCAGCGCGTCGGTAAGTACGAGCGCGCACCGGTACGGGTACTCGGGATGCAAATTTCCGGTGAATGCGGCACCAACCTGCTGCACAGCGTCTGCGCGACTGCCACGAAGGCCCATGCCGAGCCTGGCATTGAATAATATTTCCGAAGAGCTAATTGCCATGACCGATGCCGACGCGTTGCTGGTTGAACAGCCAGAGAATTCTCCTGCCGATGAACATCCAAGCAAGACGCGCGGGCGGCAAGATTCTTCGAGCCCTTTAAGCAGCGCTTCGTACGAATACTCCGGTGACGCAAAGACGATTAGAACGTCCGGGAAAGCCCCATCGAGTTTGGCATTAATTTCTTTACCAAGAAATGTCCCAGCCTCTGCTGCAGAAGAAAGATTAGTTTGGCTAACAGCGACACGGGTAGGACTCATTAATATCTTTCTGAGGATACTGCTTTGTAGGAAACTTAGGCAGGAAAAATTAACCAGAGAATACGCAAATCGGGGTTACCAATAGATAGTTATCTTGTAGTAATTTATCACTACCCTGATACAGCAGAAAAATGGCCATATATAAATGATTGCCTGATGACTATTTCAACAGAATAGACCCGCAGCGGACGTCCTGAGATAAACGTAACAAGAAGGTCGCTAGTAATCTGGGGGATTAGCAGGTTATATAGCGTCGCAAATGCTCTCGGAGCTTCTGGATTGCGACCTCATCACCAAGGCTGGACCTCCACTCATAAAGCATCACGAGCTCTACTGCGCCCATTGCCTTGGTCGCGATCTCGATACTTTGAAGAATGATTGGCGTAAAGCTGTCCTCGTTGGCCTGCAGGCAGAGGAAGGGAATATGACATGTAGCCTGATTTTCTTTAGCATACCGAAGCAAGTCGAAAAGACCACTGTGATCGCAAAAGTCCAGGCTGCACATAATCAGCGCAATTTCAGGAGTGATTGCAGCTTTTGCGCTCGCCAGAGATTCAACAAATAGGTAAGGAAAGTGCACCTCAAACGTGTATTGGGCGCGCTCTTTGGACTTGCGCGTACCCGCCGCCAAAATCATTCCCGGAATGATTTTGCTTGTTTGGTCGATGACAGCGTTTTCTGGCCAGTCGATACGCACAAGAAACTTTCTTTTATTAACAAATCGGAAGTATGCCGAGTGTATCTTAAATAGCCGACACTTTACGTCAAAGAAATGTGTCTCCTTGACTGATTCAACTGACATCTGGATTCAGTATAGCCAGCCTTTGATATTCCTCAAACTTGACTGCGTTCCTGTAAGCACGAAAATCAGTCAACTGCCCAGATAAGATGCTGATCGGTTACTCTGTCTTTCTATCCCAAACCTCATCTTTTAAATTGGCTACTCATCCTCAAAAAATATACGAGCCCGATTTCATGGCGGCGGTCGCACTAGAGGCGCACAAAGGGAGCAGTTCGCTTTCCGAGTTGGCAGCTCGTTACAAGGTTTCTGAAAGGCAGATTCTAGATTGGCATGCTCAACTGATTCAGAATGGCGCATGCGCCTTCGAGCCATCTGCGGTAACTCCAACCGCCGAAAGACATCAGAGCATTATAAATCCAGACGAACTGGCGCGAACGATCGCTGAAAACTCAACGCACGGCCTCACCATGATGGACGACCGCGGATATTGCGTTTATGCGAACCACGCGATGCTCGCGATGACTGGCTACAGCGCCGAGGAGATCCGTTCTGCGCCACTACATAATTTGATTCACCATCATCATCCCGATGGGCGCCCTTATCCGCTGAACGAATGTCCAATCGACCGCGCTTTGCCTGAGAACTTTGAAGTACGGGCACATGAGGACGTGTTCTTCCGAAAGGATGGTTCAACCTTTCCGGTTCTTTGTGCGGCAAGCCCAATATTTAGAAATGGCAGACCGGTCGCCACCGTCATCGAAATTCGCAATATCACCGAACGTAAGTTTGTTGAAAAGCGATTAATTGACAGCGAACGGGAAGCCCGTGAGGCAGCTTCGCTCGCAGAGTCCGAACGCGATCGTCTGAATGCCTTATTGACAATGGCGCCTGTTGGCATCGCTTACGTAGACCGTGCGGGCAAACTGATCTTAGCAAATCCTGAGATGGCTAAGATTTGGGGAGAGCATCCTTTTGGCGAATCTACGGACGACTTTCAGGAATGGAAAGGCTGGTGGGCAGACCGATCCGAAAGGCATGGACATCCAATACAGCCAACTGAATGGGCAGTGGCACGCGCGTTAAATGGCGAGCATGTCGACGGTGATTTGGTCGAAATAGAGCAGTTCAACCGCCCAGGTAATCGTCGTGCCGTACTCATTCGTGCCGTTTCTGTATTAAATAGAAGCAGGCAGATCACAGGGGTCATCTCTATTCAGATTGATATTACAGGCCAAGTCGAAACTGAACACGCTCTGCGGACCAGCGAGGCTCATCTGTCCGCTTTGCTCAGTCAAACTGCTGCTGGCATTTGTGAAAAAGATCTGAATGGCCGAATTTTTAACGTCAATGAACGCTACTGTGAAATATTGGGCCGCCTGCGGGACGACTTGATCGGTCGCTCTATGCATGAGTTGACCCATCCAGATGATTTGCGACGCAACATAGAAACCTTTGAAAAGGCAATATCTTCTGGTGCGTCATATCAGATTGAGAAGCGCTACCTAAGACCAGATGGAAGTGCTGTCTGGGTAAATAACACCGTCACGCCTATCAGAGTCGCGGACCAATTGCGGACTGACAGCGTTCTATCTGTCGTCATTGATGTGACCGAACAAAAAAATGCGGAACTGGCATTGCGGAAGTCCAACAAACAAAAAGACGAGTTCCTTGCAATGCTTGCTCACGAACTACGCAATCCGTTGGCGCCGATCAGTACCGCTGCACAGCTGTTACGAATAAATGGCGTCGATGAAAAGAGAATCAAACAATCAAGTGAGATCATCAGCCGCCAAGTCAAACACATGACAAACTTGGTCGATGACCTGCTTGATGTTTCAAGGGTAACTAGAGGTCTCGTCGAGCTGCAAAAAACAACCTTAGATATCAAAGCCGTCATTGGCAGCGCGATCGAGCAGTCCCGCCCGTTGATGGAAGCCAGGAATCAGGCATTGACGGTTCGATTGGGGTCAGTCAATGCGTATGTCGTCGCTGATCGCACGCGTATCATTCAAGTACTTACCAATCTATTGAACAACGCTGCAAAATATACACCACAGGCTGGTGAGATCACTGTCAGACTGGACGTGCAAAATAATGAGGCGGCTATTCGGGTCGCTGATAACGGCATAGGTATCGAGCTTTCTTTGCTTCCTCATATTTTTGAGCTGTTCACCCAAGCTCATCGCACACCAGATCGCTCCCAAGGCGGCTTGGGACTCGGGCTAGCCTTAGTTCACAGCATCATGGAACTACACGGCGGCCGGGTCGCGGTACACAGTGAGGGCTTAGGCAAAGGAAGCGAGTTTTCGATCTATTTGCCCTTGTCAGACGCCAAAGTCATTTCGACTCTTGACTCGACAGTATCGGGTCTGGATCGAGCCAGTAGGCCAAAAAGAATTCTGATTGTGGACGACAATGTAGACGCGGCAGAATCACTCGCAGCTTTGCTTGAAGCTGAAGGCCACTGGGTGCGCGTCGAGGTCCATCCTTTTGGCGCACTAAAATCAGCTCAGGAGGACCCTCCCGAAGTGTTCATCCTTGATATCGGGTTACCCGATATGAACGGCTATGAGCTCGCAGTTAAGCTGAAGGAACAGGACAAAAACAAAGATGCGCTGTACTTGGCATTGACTGGATATGGTCAAAGCCATGACCGAGCATTATCCTTCGCAGCTGGTTTTGCACATCATTTTGTAAAGCCCGTAGATGCTGACCAGCTCACAAAAGTGCTGGGCGAATAATGCTCAAATATTTGATTGAACCAGAGAACGTAGCCGCTTAAACGCGGGAATTTAACATTTGAATGTCGGCCTCTGGTTGAAAGGCGACGTCACTCCACCACGTATCCTGCATACCACCACCCACCAAATCATTGTGCCTTGAAATGCACTACAAATCCTGGCCAACATTCAATTTATTTAAGTTTCGCGTAATAAAGTGCGTCTACGATCTACGAACTCAACAAGTTCAATCACGGAGACGCTATGATCAAATTTTTTGCGGTATGCATGGCTTTTAGCGCAGCTATAGTTATTCCTGCCCAGGCTACCCCTACTGAGACGTCATCTCCTGCCGGGTCAACAAGGTCGATCCCAGCAGAATTAGCTAGATTCAAGGAACGGTACGAAGCGGTAATGGCGAAAAAAGATCTCGACGCGCTTGGAGATATGGTCGCACCGGGGTTCTTACATAATGGACGGGATAAGGAACGCATGATTGAGTACTTTAAATCATTCACTCCTTTTATCAACTCCTACAAGATGGAAATCGTGAAATATCGGCACGAAAAAAAACTTGTCTTGGTCGACTATAAGATCACCACTGACATGGCAACGACAGAACATTCTGTGCCATTTAAATTGATCGGCGGCGAGCTTTATTTCTATGGAAACCAACGGCCCATGAACCCGGATGGCTCTATAGGCAAGGCCCCAAGATCTCGGTAGACCGCATCCGTCCCACGCTTTTATTGAAGATCCGACGATCCAAAAGTCCGCGTCCGACCCATAGCGGTCGGTCAGCGACGTGAAAAGCGGATATTCACGTTCAACTAATGTTTGAGGTAACGGGCTGCCAAGACGAAGCGGTGAGCGCCAGCAAGCGGCGGCCTGTTGGCGGCCGTCCATAGTCACTCGATGCTCAGCTTTTGTGATTAGTCTGAGGACCTGCTGGATGGGTTATGCCCAGGAGGTCAAGCCATGCTGCCACAAAAAAAATGACAAAGAAATATCGGATTCATGAAAAACGGGTGGGTCCGCTTCTCGCCTATAACGGACACGGATCACGCATCTGCGTCAAAAAAGGATGCTCCTGAGTATTAAGGAGAGCAGCCGAGTAAAATATGCCAATGATTCAGCCGACACAGATTCCCTGGTTCCTTTATATGATCGAATGCGATGACGGCAGCATCTACACCGGCATTGCGATCGATGTGGCGAGCCGGTTCCAGGCCCACGCATCTGGCAAGGGAGCAAAGTACACTCGAGCACATAAGCCGCGCGAATTGTTGCTGGTTGTACGCTATCCGAATCGGTCAATTGCGTCCAAAGCTGAATATGAATTCAAGAGGCTGTCAGCCAAGCAAAAGCGTTTTTGGATAACCAGGGGTGTGGAACTAGCCCGGGATCAACAAGCCGATTTGGCAGAAACAACAGTCTGAAGGCCTGCTTCCACCCCGAACAGGCCTTGCTCGTCTGCGGCAGCTGGTGCTGCTCCAAACCAGCTCAGAGAGCGTCCGCAGGCAAGGCGGCGACAATCCGGCGCGCAATTTCACGAAGGTGATCGAGTTCCGCAGGAACCGCCGCATGTAGCCTGAGTGCCTCTCCCCCATGCCTTGGGATCACATGAAAATGAACATGGGGCACCGTCTGACCAGCGGCGCTTCCGTTAAGCTGGGCAATCATCATACCCGGTGGATTCAGCGCAGCCTTTACCGCCGTTGCCACTTTATGGGCAGTCCGAATGCAGGCGGCTGCACTTTCAACCGAGAGTTCAAAAATTTCGATAGCCGGTTCTTTGGGCAAGATGAGAACATGCCCTTCGGCTTGCGGCATGATGTCCATTATCGCAACTGTAGCCTCATCTTCGTAAATCCGAATTGACGGCAGCTCGCCGCGCAATATCCTGGCAAACGGGTTCTGGGGATCGTATTTCATAGCTTGCTCTTCTCTTATATAAACGGTCATTAGATGTTTACGTCATCAAGGAAGCGATACATGACGTCTGCATCAACATAACCCGGAATCTGATGCAGGTACGCCTTCGGCCGCGTTCCAACCATCGAAAACCCCGGCTTTTTCCACAATGAGACTGCGGTTTCACAGGTGCCGACAACAAAATTGAACTGCATGGCCAGATCACCCACCCGCCTTCTTTACCTCAAGCAGACAATGCAACCCTGGCTCTTTTCCTGTGCCTTGCCGCTGTGCACTGGATTTATCCTGAAATCGGCATTGGCAACTTGCGATCCTGCCGGGTGATCGCTCCCGTCACAAAGCGGATACTCATGCCAGGAGCAGCTTGATCAGCGAATCATGTAACCTGGTTGATCCCGGCAAGTATCGCGACCAGATTCTTGGTATCAAGCGGCTTGACCAGATGATGGTCAAAGCCGGCAGCAAGCGTGCGCTTGCGGTCTTTCTCCTGACCATATCCAGTTACGGCAATCAGTACGGATCTGGCGGTTTCTGGCAGCGCACGAAGTTGCTGCGCCAGGTCATTGCCATCCATCTCAGGCAAGCCGATATCGAGCAGGCAGACTTCTGGCGCCTCTGCTCTTGCGCGCGCCAATGCTTGTGACGATCCGTATTCGACCATCACTTGGTGGCCTGAGGCTTCCAACAACATGGCCAGCATTGACGCTGCATCGACGTTGTCATCGACTACCATGATCCGCAAGGATGGTCGGCTTCCTGGCATCGAGCTGTCGCTGGTCGAATGCTCTACCCGGCGGGCTTGCGCAGGCAGGCGCGGCAGGCAGACGGTGAATTTGCTCCCCTTGCCGACACCTTCACTATGGCAAGTCACGGTTCCGCCATGCAGCTCCGCCAGGCTTTTTACCAGGGCCAGGCCGAGTCCCAAACCGCCGGCCGACCGATCAGAGCTACGCTCAGCTTGCGAGAACAAGTCAAATGCATGTTCAGCCAGCTTCGGCGCCATGCCAATGCCATTGTCGACGACTTCGATATGAATATATGATTCACGCACCTCGGTTTTGAGAAAGATATTGCCGCCTTCAGGGGTGTACTTGGCGGCATTGTTTAAAATATTGGTAAGCACTTGCACCAGCCGCTTCTTGTCGCCCATCACCATCGTGGTGTCGGGCGACAGATGCAAGGCCAGGTGGTGGCGCCGGGACTGCATCAGCGGGGTTACCTGTTCCACGGCGTCAGTGACGATATGCCGGATCTCGAGCGGTGCAGTCTCCAGCTCGACCAGCCCCCTGGTGACACGGGATACGTCCAGCAAGTCATCGATCAGGTGGGTCATATGATTCACCTGGCGACCGATGATCTGACTGGTCTGGCGCACGCGTGCCTCATCGAGCTTGGCAATTTGCAAAAGCTGGGCAGCAGCGCTGATCGGCGCTAACGGGTTGCGTAACTCATGGGCAAGCATCGCCAGGAACTCATCCTTGCGCCGATCAGCCTCCTTGAGTTTTTCTTCTGCCACTTTGCGTTCCGTAATGTCACGAAAGAAGAATGCGATGCCCCCATCCAGCGAAGGGTGGGTACGTATTTCACTCCAGGCCTGTGTTTTGTCAGGCAAGGTATGGGGAATTTCAATAATTTCAGCTTTGCCAGTTGCCATGACCCGCCGATAAACCACTTCGGTGTCGGTGCCTTTTAGCTCGGGAAAGATATCCCAGTGGTTGCACCCAATCACCTCGGCTGCGGAAAGTTGCGTAAGTCGCAGCCCCTCTGCATTCATGCGCAAGATTGTCCAATCGCGGTCAAGTATCGCGAATCCTTCAGCCATGCTGTCAAAGATGTACTGGCTCTGGTCGCGTTCGGCACGCAGTTCAGCCTGCGCCTGGGCTGCTTCGACTGCCAACCAGATCCGCTCGGCCATTTCGTGCGCCAGCTTGAGTTCTTCCGGCTGCCAGACACGCGGCTCGGCATTATGGATCGTCAGCACAACACGTAATTTTCCAGCCTTGATCAGGGGCAGAAGCAGCACCGCCCGCACGCCGATTCGTGCATACGCTTCGGTGTGTCCGCAGGTACGGCGATCCTGCTCGACATCGTTGTTGATCACTGCCATGCCGGAACGCAGCGCCGTAATCATGTCCGGGCCGAAGTCATCCATGGTCTGTGCATGCCCCGCCAGGCTGGCAAATCCCTCCGCTGTCCAGTCGCGACGAATATGGATCGCGCCCTGGTCGCCGCCGACTTCAGCATACAGTACGCGTGACACATTCAGTTTCTGGCCCAGCAGCCCGCATGCAGCAGCGGTGACGTCATCCGGATTGCTGAATGGGCGAATGCGTTCTGCCAGCTCAAGCTGAAATGCCTGTTGCGACCTTACTTCTTCCAGTTCCTGTATTTTGTCCGCGAGAGCAAGGTTAGCGCGATATGTCTGGGTGACGTCATTGCCTTGTGCAAAAATTCCAGTCACCCGCCCGTCTTCGCCGAGGATCGGCTGATACAGCAAATCGATATAGCGATCTTCCAGCCGAGCCTCGATCCTGCGCTGCAACGTGACCTTGTGCTCTCGTAGAACGATCGGTTCACCACTGTCGAATGCGCGATCCAACAGCTCTCTGAATCCTTGTCCCGCCAGTTCAGGAAGCGCTTCCAGCGCTGGTTTGCCAAGAATGTCCCGGTGACCCACCAACTGGTAATAGGCTTCGTTGGCCATTTCAAACACATGCTCTTTGCCGGTCAGGACAGCAATGAAGCCAGGCGCCTGATTGAACAATACCTGCAGCTGATTGCGCTCGATATTCAGGATGCGCGTGATGGCTTCATGCATTTGCGGCCGATTCATTTGTGAAACGTCCGGCACTGCGTTTGCATCCTGCTTCAAATAATACCTGTTGCCGGTCTGATCAAATCGATACAGATCGGTGACATCAATCGCGTTTTGCGCAACAAATGCGACTTTGCCGCTCTCATCAAATACGGGGGTATGTATTGTGCTCCAATATCGCTCTTCAAACACCGTGCCCTCTGGTGTTTCATGCGGGATGGCGTAGCGAAGCAGCGCGCTGGTATGCGGACTTTGCGTGGCGATCGCGAGCTCGATCGAGACCCGCACCTCATTGACATTGGTTGAGTCAGGGTCGGCGGGATTTGTCGGAAACGCATCAAAGATAGGCTTTCCCACGATGTCATCTGCGTTCCTGCCGGTCGCCCGCAAATAGGCGGGGTTCGCGCCAATGATGACGAGGCCGGTATCGATTAACAGATAGGGATAGGGCGATGCCGCAAACAGCGCCGAAAAGTCGGGTCGAGTAGTCATCAACCATTTTACCTATAAACGCTGACAGCAGATATTGAGTGATTTCTTCTTGATTATGAATATTTACTTGCAGCAAATAAGTTCGACCAACCGCGAACAGAGAAAGGAATTCGCACAGCGTTTAACGAAAAAACTCCTGCGTGACAGAATTCCCAGGAAATTCATGAATGATCCGTACTGCACCCTCAAGGCATCTGGTCTGGCCAATCGTTTCCGGTCAAACGCATAATGTGTGCTAGCTTGCAGCCCGAAACACATATAGGCGTGAAACTATTGCGAACTGGATACAAGCAGCAACGCTGCATCAGGCACACGCAGTCACACTAATACGTGCTAAGTGGCCGTGCAAGTTGCATTTTGTCAGTTGAATGCCTGCTCCCGGGTGATTGCAGCCAACCACTGTCGAAGCGGGTTATTGGTGATCAGCCCGGACGTACGGGTGCTGATCGTCGGGTCGCCTGTCTACTTTGCGAAGCGGGCGCCGCCGAAGACGCCGCAGGACCTGACCGATCACACCTGTATCAACCTGCGTTTGCCATCATTGGGCGGGCTGTATGCGTGGGAACTGAAGAAAGGCAAGCGAGAACTGAATGTGCGGGTGGACGGACAGCTTATTGTCAACGGCATGCCGCAAATGCTCAATGGGGCATTGGTCGGACTGGGACTGGGCTTCGCCCCTGAGGATCTGGTACGGGAGCATATCGCCAAAGGCCGTCTATTTAACGTGCTTGAAGACTGGAGCCCGACCTTTTCGGGATACCACCTGTATTACCCGAGCCGACGACAGCTGTCTTCCGTGTTTGCATTGTTAGTCGACAATTTGCGCTACCGTGCCTGATGAAATTGTCGGCAGCCTGCATGGTATGGGATGTCCGCTTTGGGTCGAAAGCTGCCCTTGGAACTTCGCTCAGCTTCGTTCCGAACGCTAAATTTACAATCTCTCGGCAGTCCCTGTTGTTTCGCCATACAATCTAAGCCACTTTCATCAACCATCGTGAGTCCAGATGCAGGCCATCGTCTCAGTCAGCAACCTTACTAAAACCTATGCTTCGGGCCACCAGGCGCTCAAGACAGTTAATCTGGATATCCGCCCGGGCGAAATTTTTGCGCTGCTGGGCCCAAACGGCGCCGGAAAGACTACTCTGATTAACATCATCTGTGGCATCGTCAATCCGACTCAAGGAGTGGTGCGAGCCGGTGGCCATGACGTCGTGCTTGACTACCGTGCTGCACGTTCAAAGATAGGACTGGTGCCACAGGAGCTGTCCACCGATGCGTTTGAAAGCGTATGGGCCACGGTGAATTTCAGCCGGGGGATTTTCGGAAAGCCGCGCGATCCGGCGCATATCGAGAAGGTGCTGCGTGACCTGTCGCTATGGGATAAAAAAGATGCCAAGATCAGAACGCTGTCGGGCGGCATGAAGCGCCGGGTGATGATCGCCAAGGCGCTGTCGCACGAACCACAAATTCTGTTTCTGGACGAGCCCACTGCCGGTGTTGATGTCGAATTGCGGCGCGACATGTGGCAGTTGGTACGTGGCCTGCGCGAAAGCGGCGTGACGATCATCCTGACCACGCACTATATCGAGGAAGCCGAGGAGATGGCGGATCGGATTGGCGTCATCAGAAACGGCGAAATCATCCTGGTGGAAGACAAAGTCGCCTTGATGGAAAAGCTTGGCAAGAAGCAATTAAGACTGCACCTGCAGCACCCTCTGGCACGCATCCCGGACGATTTATCGGACCGTCAACTTGAACTGAGCGAAGATGGCATGACGCTGACCTATACCTTTGATGCTCAGAACCAAAAAACCGGCATTGCCGACCTGTTGCGCCGTCTCGGCGAGCACGGGATAGATTTCAAGGACTTGCAATCCAGCGAAAGCTCACTGGAAGAAATTTTCGTGAACCTGGTGAGGACGCAGCCATGAACATCCATGCCATTCGCGCCATTTACCTATTCGAACTGGCACGCACCTGGCGCACGCTGATGCAAAGTATTGCTTCGCCGGTGATTTCGACCTCGCTCTATTTCGTTGTGTTCGGCGCTGCGATTGGGCCACACATGGTCCAGATTGAAGGCACCAGTTACGGGGCATTCATCGTGCCAGGACTGATCATGCTGTCGCTGATGACGGAAAGCATATCCAACGCGTCATTCGGCATCTACATGCCGAAATTCAGCGGCACTATCTATGAAATCCTTTCAGCGCCGATCTCTTACGTCGAAATCGTGATCGGCTATGTCGGCGCGGCCGCGACCAAGTCGGTCATCCTGGGGTTGCTGATTCTGGCTACGGCCCGGCTGTTCGTGCCATTTACGATCGTCCATCCAGTGTGGATGATCGTGTTCCTGATATTGACTGCCGTGACGTTCAGCTTGTTCGGATTTTTAATCGGAATATGGGCCGACGGCTTCGAAAAACTCCAGATTATTCCGATGATGATCGTAACCCCGCTGGCCTTCCTGGGCGGCAGCTTTTACTCGATCAGCATGCTGCCGCCAGTCTGGCAAAAGATTGCACTCTTCAATCCGGTGGTCTACCTGATTAGCGGATTTCGCTGGAGCTTCTATGGTGTAGCCGACGTCCGGGTCGACATCAGCGTGGGCATGACCTTGATGTTCCTGGCACTCTGTCTGGCGGCAGTGTGGTGGATGTTCAAGACCGGCTACAAGCTTAAGAGCTGAGCAAGATTCTGCAAACTGCCGATTCATGGGAAGCCCGGCACTTGATCCGGGTGGTGCCATGGTCCATTGAAGACTATTACCCCTTGCGCCGTCTGCTATCGGCCAGTAGCGGACATTGAGCTTCTGTATTTAACGCCGACCACCAGCCTTGCCGCTCAATAAATGCCATACTGCTTGCTATTTTACGTAAAAAGATACGGCTTATGTTGACATTCACCTGTTGCGATGCGGTCCGGCAGTTTTCCTTGTCAGACCAGGCGCCGGTCTTACGTGGTATCAAGCGAGGCTACGAGCGCGAAGGCTTGCGCGTGGACGCCAGCGGCCATCTAGCCCAGACCCCTCACCCCTTGACGCTGGGCTCCAAGCTCACCCACCCCTGGATTACCACCGATTACGCCGAAGCGCTGCTGGAGTTCATCACCCCTGCGTCACAAGACCCGTCGTTCCCACTGGACTTCCTGCGCGACATTCACCGCTTCGCGGCCCGGCAAATGCGCGAAGAAATCATCTGGGCTGGCTCCATGCCTTGCGTCGTAGGTGACGACAAAGACATCGCCATTGCCAACTACGGTACCTCCAACTCCGCCAAGATGAAGGCTGTCTATCGCGAAGGACTGGGCCTTCGCTATGGGCGCCACATGCAAACAATTGCAGGGGCCCACTACAACTGGTCGCTGCCTGACGAATTCTGGGTGATTTTGAAAGGCTGCTGCTCTGTAACTGGCAGCATGCAGGACTTTGTCAGTGAGCGCTATTTCGGATTGATTCGCAATTTTCTGCGCTTTGGCTGGTTGATTCCCTACCTGTTTGGCGCCTCGCCCGCGCTCTGCCAATCATTCTTGCAAGGCCGTAGTTCAGACCTCCAGGAGCTCGTGCCAGGCACCCTGTTCCGCCCCTACGCGACCAGCCTGCGCATGAGCGATCTGGGCTATCAGAACCGGGCGCAGGATAAACTGCACGTCAGTTTCAATTCATTGGCCGAGTACACCCACGCACTCGAAACTGCGATTCGCACCCCTGACCCGTTCTACGAAGAGTTGGGCGTGCGCGAAGGCGGTCACTGGAAGCAACTCAACGCGAACTTGCTGCAAATCGAGAACGAATTTTATGCGGGCATTCGGCCCAAGCGTATTGGCAAGATGGGTGAGCGCCCGGCACTGGCCTTGACGAAATACGGTGTTGAATACCTAGAGGTACGCCTGTTTGACCTGAACCCGTTCGTGGACATCGGCATTCTCCCCGAGCAAAGTACCTTTGCCGACATCCTGTTGCTAATGTGCCTTTTTCGTCAGAGTCCGCCCATTACGGCCCGCGAGCAGGGTGAGAACGATGAAAACAAGGCCCGTATCGTCAACTACGGCCGACGGCCTGACCTGAATCTGCTAGTGCACAACCGCGAACAACCGTTCCGGCCCATTGCACACGCCCTGTTTGACGACATGCAACCTTTTGCCCAGATGCTGGATGTGGCCTACGGTGGCAATAACTACGCCACGACGCTGGCCCGCCTACGCACGCGAATTGATCACCCGGAGAGCACACCATCAGCCCAGGTGCTGGCTGCTGCGAGGGAACACAAAGGCTTTTTCAAATACGCCATGGAGCAGTCGCGGCAACACCATGAAAGCTTGCTGGCCCAACCACTGGACGCGGCGACATTGGCAAAGTTCGAGGAAAGCGTTCAAGCTTCCTTGGCCGAGCAGCAGCGATTGGAATCGCTGCCGCAGGGGAAGTTTGAGGATTATGTGGCGAGTTACTACGCATGAGACTTGCGCTTTTGGGAAATACCCTGGCTCGTGGATAGGATTCAGGCGCCAAATCTCAATCGGAAGTTGCCATTGACCGTGACGAATTCATCAGGCCGATGAGGGTCGTGAGTACGCGTTTGCTAAATTGGCTAACTGCCGGCAAGAACGATTGCGGAAAAACAGCCGTCGCTGACGCAGCTCACCTGTCTGACTGCCCTAGCCAGTGACTTGGGTCCGGCAGCCATCGGCTATCGGCAAACCGATCACGACACATAATCCGCCCTTGGTCATATTCCGAAATCGGATCTGGCCATGATGTGCATTGATGATGCGTTTCGAGATTGACAGGCCCAGTCCACGACCCTCTCCGATGCGACCGGATCCTGTGCCGGGGAACAAAGAATTGATGTTGTTATTGATCTCTGTGGCCGGCACACCCGGACCGGTGTCGGAAACGGCAATCTTCAGCTGACCGCGCTGCGGCTCCATGCTGGCTTCGACCGATATCGTACAGTCGCCCGGCGTAGGTTCAATCGCATTGCGGACCACATTTTCAATCGCCCGGCGCATCAGTTCGTAGCTGCCATTGATGCTGACTCCGGTTTCACCTGAATAGTGGACTTTTTGTGCTTTCGCTTTTCCTTCGAATCGCGCGTTTTCCCGGTGCATTCCATGACCTGTCGGTGCGCCGTGCAATCTTGATGGCACCTTCAGCTCTTGTCCGTCACGGCGCCAGCGCCGGCGGGTTTGGGCGCGGCAAAGTCTGCGATGCTGATATCAGATGACTGGTGCCGTCCTGCACCTGTAATGCGCTGCCAAACGCCTCAAGCTTGCTGACGCTCGTGACCGTATCCATATACCACCATTCACCGATGACCCGGTTCGGATCAATATCCAGCAACATGTAGCCGCGCTTGCTTAGTTCGATATACTTAAAGTGCGGGTTGATCAGTTCAAGCCCGATCGTGACGACGTCTTCCAGCTCATCGAGTGCCGGAGACGTAATCGAGGTGGCGACAAATTCCACTGCGCGCGAGCCTGCCCCCGTATCCGGGTCGTATCCGCCACTGCTCACATCGGAATTATTCGGGTCTTGCGTCAGATCAGCCGCCCATGAACTATGCAGGTCGCCGCTCAGGAACACGACATTGCCAATCGCAGGATTGGTCACATCGCCTCTGAGAATGTCATATACCCGGTCCCGGGCGGGCTGGTAACCGTCCCACTGATCCGGGTTGATGAATATGCCGCCACCATCGGCATTCTTTTCCGGCCGAACCTTGATCTGCGCGAACATGGTGCCTTGTCCAATCAGTTTCCATTTTGCAGTTGAACTCCGCAATTTTTCAGCCAGCCAGGATTCCGCCTCCGCACCGAGCATCTGGCGGCCGGGATCGGCGTACGCGCCGCTTTGGCTGAAGGGGCTGAGGAAATTGTCTCCGGTCAATTGCGTGGAGCGCGCGTTAACCCGTTCCTCCAGCATCAGCAGGTCGGCCAGATTTCCGAGCGAGAAATTGCGATTGCTTTTACGTAGGTTGGCAGGATCGGTCACCCGTATCGGCATCCATTCGTAATACGCCTGCAATGCGGCGGCAACCCGCGCCGCCCAGGGACCCTCGGCCACGTCCGTATGATTCTGCGCGCCGTTGGCATGCGCATTGTTCGCGAATTCATGGTCATCCCAGATCGCCACCATCGGATGCTGGCGATGCAGTGCCTGCAAATCCGCATCACGCCTGTACTGCGCATAGCGGGTCCGATAGTCGTTCAGGGAAACAATTTCATTGGGCGGCTCATACGGCCGGATGTTGCCGAACTCACCGCTGCCGTACTCGTAAATGTAGTCACCCAGATGCACGACCAGGTCGAGATCGGCACGTTCCGAAATACGGCGATAGGCATTGAAAAAGCCATGGGCGAAACTGGCGCAGCTGACCACTGCCATGCGCACTCTGCCTGCCTCCCCGGCAGGCAGAGTCTTGGTGCGGCCTACCGGGGAGGTAACGCCGCCGGCAGAAAAGCGGTAGTAGTACGTCGTATTTGCCTGCAGGCCATCGACATCGATCTTGACAGTATGGTCGCGGCTCAGATCGCTGATAACTTGCCCGCTGCGGACAGTCTGGCCGAGTGCACTATCAGTGGCCACGACGAAACCGACTGCTACCGGCGCTGCGCTGGCTGTCGTTATGCGGGTCCAGAGAATCACGCGATCGGACAGCGGATCGCCGCTGGCGACACTGTGACTGAACGCGATATCAGTCGGCACCTGCGGATCAGGAGCGAGTGTCGGTCCCGGCTCTTGCCCGCCGCAAGACTGTAAAAGCGGCAGCGTGCCGAGCCCCATCAGGACGGCACTGGTCTGCACCAGAAAATCGCGACGGGAAAGTCCCGTGCGGCGGCGTGACGGGTGAAGATCAGACCGGCTCATTTTGTACCCTTTGCTTTCACAACGAGCACGGCATAAAGGAAGAGCTGATTGAACCTACCGTGAACTTATCTACTGTAATTGGACAATTTATACCTTGTTTGCGCTGGAACAGACCCCATACAAAACAAAATTCAAACCGTCAACAGCCAGACTCAAGGAAATGAATTGCGTTGCTTTTTTCCCGAAATTGCACGCGTTACAACTGCTTACATTTTCATGTTCTCGTATGCATTTCGCCTTAAACCAAAACGTGTCTGAACAAGTCAAATACAGGTAAGCGGAGTATTGGTTATGAAAAACGCCAAGACCAGGTTGATGTTGCTCCTGCTGTTAGCAGGATTGAGTGGTACAGCTTTGGCTGGCCATCGACAGCACTTTCATCATGGCAGCTTCGTGGTCGGCTCCCATGGACATTTTCATCATCGGGGTACACACGTCGGCATTGCCATCAGTGGTCCGCTCTGGATGCCATGGTATTACCCGTCTTATCCGACTTATCCGTCGGCATACTACTATTCGGCTCCCTACCCCTATCCGTATTTCTATGGTTATGCGTATCCCTATTCGTCCGCTATTTCAATTGCGTCCGCAGCTCCGACGTATGTTGAAAGGCAAGGCGCCGCTGACCCGCAATCCAGTTCGCCGGCCAATTACTGGTACTACTGCCACAACCCTGAGGGCTATTACCCGGATGTAAAACAATGCCGCAGTGCGTGGCAAAAAGTCCCGCCGATACCTCCTTCTTCCAGGTAATGGCCATGTCTGTCGATCTCATCAATTTCCCGCGCTGCGCCGCACTCTGCATTTTTCTGGCGGGATGCGCCGCGATGCCGGAGGGTCCAAGCACCCTGGTGTTGCCCGGCACCGGCAAGAGTTTCGATCAATTTCGCATCGACGATATGGATTGCCGGCAATTCGCATCCTGGCAATTGCAAGGCAACACACCCGCGGCCAGTGCCATCGATAGCGGCGTGCGCAGTGCCGTGCTCGGGACGGTATTGGGCGCCGTGGCCGGTGCCGCCGCCGATGGCAGCCATGGCGCTGGCGTCGGGGCGGGAGCGGGATTGGCACTGGGCGGGTTGGCCGGAACAGGAAGCGGCAATCTGTCAGCACACGGCATGCAGCGACGCTACGATATCAGCTACCAGCAATGCATGTACACGAAGGGTAACCGCATCCCGGTATATGGCGGATTCTCTGCAGAGCAAGATTTTTCATCCCGCGGCGTGCCACCGCCACCCAGCGGCAAGCCACCACCTCCTCCGCCAGGCGCCGTGCGCTGATGATGGGCTGTTGAACTGCCCGGTCAACAGCGAGCAGAAGCAGATCCTCGATAAAAATTAACGGCCGGGCGCGGCCCCAACCTGTCAAGGGCGTCGCTTTTTTGCCGGCGCCTTCTTGGCCGGCACGGCAATCGTCCCGGACGCGTCAAATCCCAGTAAACGCCTGAACGTCGGGCATTCCATATGGGTCGGCGCAGGACAAACGGCCGCGTGGCGCAGGCCATCCCGTACCGCGCTCAACTTGCGGATAGTCCGGTCCAGTTCATCCGCCTTGTCGGCAAGTAATTGACGGTCGATCAGCGGCAAGCCGTCGGGCGCGAACATGCGAGCAATCTCGTCGAGTGAAAAACCGGCGGTGCGCCCCAGCGCGATCAATGCCAGCCGCTCCAGCACATCGGACGCAAACAGGCGGCGCAGCCCCTGCCTGCCGACCGATGCGATCAAACCTTTTTCCTCATAGAAACGCAACGTCGAGGCTGGAACGCCGGATCGTTTGGCTACTTCGGCAATATCCATATTTTCCCCTTGACCTCAAGTCGACTTGAAGTTGTAAGCTACCATCACTTCACATCGAAGGCAAATACCTGGAGGCGATCATGAACTATCTGATATGCACGCTGATCATCGGCATGGGCGCGACGGCGGTAATGGACTTGTGGACAATGGTGCGCACACCGCTGCTCGGCGTTACAGCTCCCAACTATGGTCTGGTCGGACGCTGGCTCGCTTACATGGCGCGCGGACGCTTTCACCATCAATCGATTGCGGCCTCACCCTCTGTGCGCGGTGAACGCCTGATCGGATGGGTTGCTCACTACCTGACCGGTATCGCGTTCGCAGCCATTCTGATCGGCATCTGGGGTCGGGCATGGGTTCAGCATCCGACGCTCGGCCCGGCGCTGATGGTCGGCATCTGCACGGTGGCGGCACCGTTCCTGCTGATGCAACCCGGCATGGGGGCCGGCATCGCCGCTTCCCGCACGCCGCGCCCGGCCGCGGCCCGTTTGCACAGCCTGATCACGCATCTGGCGTTTGGCCTCGGCCTGTATGCCGCCGGCCGGGCGACGCGTTTCTTGTATTTATCTTGAAGGCGTTTGCAGGTACCGGCTTTCTCTCAATTTACAACGACACACAGGAAAATAAAATGCGTATTCCCGCTCGCTTTGCACCCATCCTTTTCAGCGCCCTGCTCTCAGCCATCATGGTCTGTATCGTCTCGGCGTTCGTCCTGATCACGTCGCAGGGAATCCATTCAGGCTTTCCTGCGCAGTGGCTTAAAAGTTGCCTGACAACCTGGCCAATTGCCTTTCCGACGGTTGCGATTGTCGCGCCTTGGGTGCGACGCATTATCGGCCGCATCACCACCTGAGCTTTACCAGCTCAGTTTCACTGCATGACTATTGCCACATGATGCGGCATCGGTCCCGCCACAGCGCGATTCCTCGCAGCGAACGGGCCAGCATGAACCTGGAATAGTGAACCGCACGACAGCTGACTGTGTGCTCCGGCGAAGTTCAGTGTTAACGTCGGAACACACGATCAGCTTTTTTTTGCACCTGCCACAGCAGGCGTTTGTTTCCTGCCGCTTAAACCACGCCTTGATCGATCATCGCATCGGCCACCTTGCGGAAACCCGCGATATTGGCGCCCAATACCAGATTGCCCGGCTGGCCGAATTCCTGTGCCGTCTGGCTGGCGTTCAGGTAGATGTTGTCCATGATTCTTCTCAGGCGGCCATCCACTTCGTCAAACGTCCACTGCTGCATGCTTGCATTTTGCGCCATTTCCAGCTGGCTGGTGGCCACGCCCCCTGCGTTTGCCGCCTTGCCGGGACCGTAGCAGATACCGGCTGCCAGGAATTTGTCGACGGCTGCCTGGGTCGATGGCATATTGGCGCCTTCAGAGATGCAGATGCAGCCGTTCTTCAGCAGCTCGGTCGCATCCTCTTCATTGAGTTCGTTCTGGGTCGCGCTGGGGAAAGCTGCATCACATGGTATGGACCAGACCAGGTTGCGCCCGGCCGGATACTTTGACACTGGCGTGTACTGTGCTTCCGGATGATGCTTCGCATACTCGGACAGCGACACTTTCTCGACTTCCTTGATCTGCTTGAGCGTCTCCAGGTTGATGCCGCTGGCATGATGGATCATGCCGGAGGAATCGCTTGCGCTGACTGGCTTGGCGCCTACCTGGAGCAGCTTCTCGATGGTGTAGATGGCGACATTGCCGGCACCCGATACGACGCAGGTTTTGCCCTCGAGCGAATCGCCGCGCGCAGCTAACATGTTCTGGGCAAAATACACCGCGCCATACCCGGTCGCTTCCTTGCGGGCCAGCGAACCGCCCCAGGCGATTTTCTTGCCGGTGAATACGCCGTCGTAACGCCCGGTCAGCCGCTTGTACTGGCCAAACATGTAGCCGATCTCGCGCGCGCCCACGCCGATGTCACCGGCCGGCACGTCCGTGGTCGGGCCGATATGGCGATACAGCTCATTCATGAACGACTGGCAGAATCGCATGATTTCGTTATCCGATTTGCCTTTTGGATCAAAGTCGCTGCCGCCTTTTGCGCCACCGATTGCGAGTCCCGTCAGTGCATTCTTGAAGATCTGTTCAAACCCGAGGAACTTGATGATGCCGGCGTAGACGCTTGGATGGAAGCGAATGCCGCCTTTATACGGGCCCAGCGCAGAATTGAATTCGATCCGGTAGCCTTTGTTGACCTGCACGTTTCCCAAATCATCGATCCAGGCGACGCGAAACATGATTTGCCGCTCGGGCTCGACGATTGTGTCGATGATGTTGTGTTTCTTGTACCTGGCATCCCTGTCCAGCAACGGACGCAAGCACATCAGCACTTCTTCAACCGCCTGGTAATACTCAATTTGGGCAGGTCCAGTACGCTTTAGTTTTGCAATGGTTTCGGCAACATACGGCAAAATATTCTCCAGTCCGGTCAGTTAATGGGTGTTAATGGGTATGACATCAAATAGTGGCAACGAGATCTGGCTCGTTACTGGGTAATTGCAAAAAATTTCGGGGTGAGGGTGTTTTGGATCGATTGCACCGACTGGTCAACATGAGCAATTGGCATATCGGTTCTGCAAATGCCAGCAAGCGGCTCTTCATGTCTGGCTGCACGCCACCGCATGCCAAAAGCGCACATCAGGCAAAATTTGCTATACGTGCAAGCACGTACCACTGTCCTTGCACCATCCAGAACCAGTCATCGCCAAAACAGGACGCGCGCCCGGTCGGGTTAGCAAGCGGGCTAATTGACGCCGCCGCTAGTATCCAATATATGTGCCCCACAGAAAATACGTAATACTATGTACGCGATTTACTTACGTGATGTTGAAACAGATCGCGCCAGATCGGCTCAGCCATCTGATCTGAAATCGTGGATGCGGTGTCGGCAGTGCTGCCGATGGTTCCAATTTACCGAACATACCTTTAGCTTTATTCAGCTTCTCAATGAACAATGCATACGCAACAATCAGGCTGTGTGATGCGTCACGCATCATGCATCACGCGACCATTGATTAAGGAGGGTTTATGCAGATTCAAATGATTGCGAAAGAATTTTCAATCACGCCATCGCTGCGCAGCTATCTCGACCGCCGCCTGGAAACCGGGTTCTCGTCAGTCAACGTCAAGATCAGGGAAATCGCGATTCGCCTTCGCGACCTGAATGGGCCTCGCGGCGGATGCGACATGATGTGCCAGATTTCCGTGTCGATCCCGGGAGGCCCGGAAGTCATTGTCAAGGAAGTACAGGAAAACATGTACACGGCAATTGACCTGGCGGTAAAGAGAGCGGCATATCGGGTCACCCAGATTTTGAACCGGCAACGGGTGGCAATGCGGGGATTGCTCAAGTCCGCCGTGAAGCAGCAGAGCGTGAAAAGGCTTGTATTGCCGAGTGACCCTTCCCATGCATCAGCGCCCGAATCCTGACCATTAAAAAAGTCCGTCAATATTTAAATGAAAAAAAGCGGATTCACGCAATGTGAATCCGCCCATGATCCGGATTTTCTGCCAGTGTTCAATTTCCGCCAGTCTGTTTATCATCGTGCTTGCCGGTCAAAATTCAAGCTTTCGTAAAACTTTTATAAAAATTGCCGGCAGCTCGCACGCGCATCATTCAAACATCACCGTACAAGTACTGAGTGCAACCAGGCTGGTGACAACCGCGCTGATGAGTCTGCGCACACGCTCTCCGCGTACGACAAGCTGGAATGCGGTGATTCGCTTGCTATAACCATCGATAGGCGCACCGGTACGAAACCATGCTTTTTTAAAAATTTCAAACTGCTTGCGTTTCACTGAAATCGCTCCTTTACTTATTTGCAGTTAATTAGTGCCGTCTCGTCTATAAAAAAAATTAGATTTTTTTGCACATCCTATTACCGATGCAACTCGCGTTATGCTTCCGGTTGATAGATGACTTCAAGTACATGCAGCTGCAGCACGCGCCCGCCTGGCACTTGCCACGAAATTTTCTGACCAACCGACAAGCCGAGCAGCGCACTTCCTACCGGGGCAAGAATCGATACCGGGTTAGGGTAATCGGACGCATTCGGGTAGACCAGGGTCAGCTCATACGCTGACATGGTTGACTCATCCCGGAACCGCACCGTGGAATTCATGGTGACCAATCCCTGCGGCACTTCTTGCGGTTCAATCACATTGGCGCGATTCAGTTCATACTGCAAGGCTTCTATTCCGGGGGCGTGTTTATGCGCTCCTGATTCCAGCAATGCCTCGATTCTTTCCAGATCCACGCTGGTCACGGTAATTGGGGGGACATTCATCATGATTGACTCCGATAGGTTTGCGTTACAATTTGCAAATAAATTTTGAATGGCCAGGCACTAATTCGACTGTGCGCCGGCGTGACCGGCAGGATCCGCATCCGCGGTCAACAGGGATGTGACGTTGGTAATGCGCACCTGCTGAGCCGGGCCAAATGGCGAAATGACATCGACGATGCTGCCGGCCTTGTGCCCGATCAGTGCCAGGCCAATTGGCGACACGACGGAAGCCCGTGCCAGCACAGGATTTGCATCCTGAGGGCACACCAGCACGATTGTTTCCGTCGTGTTCTGGTCAACACAGCTGTAGCTGACCATCGAGCGCAGCGATGCGTATTCTTCTTTTCTGGCGTGCGCCGGCAATATCATTGAATTGACCAGAATTTCGATCAGCTTTTCGCCGGCGTTAAAATCCACCTCCGCAAGCCGCAACAGGTTTTCTGCGATTTTGCATAATATGGCAGCGTCATACTGTGTCAGATAGCGATCGTTTTTCATCTCGAACGTACTCCCCAGCCGCGATGACAGCGACTGAAAAATGATGAGGGATGGTTGGGCCGGTTACGGCGTCAACAGTTATTTGTTTGGGAGTGTTGTCAGGCCCGATAACGCATTTTGGAAAGATCCAAAAAGCTTATCGGGCCTCAATGAGGCGGGCGAAGCCTTTGGCGGCAGAGGGATGTTGCACGCACGCTGCACCCGCCGGGCCGGGCAGTTGATAGCTCGCTCGATCTGCAACCGTGGCCGAATGATCAAGGCGCAACCTCTCCCTGCTCTCGAAAGAACATAGGCGATTTTGCGGATTGAAAGGCTTGGTCATTCAGTCGGTTTTATGCAATAAGCCGGTAGTCGGCAGGTCGATCAATAAAATAGCTCGCACCAGGTTCGGTACGCCGCTCGCTAGGCGGCCGGTCGGTCGGCATGACCTGGATGTGATACTGCAACATTGCTCAGCAATCCTTTTGCCTTGAATGGAATCACCAGCACATCACCGCGGGACCTGGCAAGCACCTGGGATGTGATGTCGCCAAAGAACAGGCGGCGAAAACGCGACTTGGCGCTGCGGCCAATGACCAGTAAATCGGCGTCAAATTCCTGCTCCTTGTCCAGGATCAGTTTCGGCGCATAGCCATACTCGACCACTTTCACCACTTGCTGCTGGCGGATATTGCAGCGTTCGAGCAGAACGTTGATGCGGTCGAGTGCATCTTCATGCTGACGCACTCTTGCCTCGCGCAGGCGGTCATCCGACGCTTCGGAGAAGCGGGTTTTTCCTCCCAAAGCATGATCCATGGCAAATACCACCACCATTTCCGCATCCGGTGCAATCGCATGTGCCTGCTCGATGCAGGTGGCGGCGCTATCCGATGCGCCAACTGCGACCAGTACGCGGCGGTATGGTTTCTTGGGATCGGACTTCACGATCAGCACCGGGCTGCCGATCTGATTCAAAAGGCGCAATGCGATGCTTTTTTCAAACGGCGTATCCGTCCATCGGATCAGCGCTGAATCTGTCCAGCGGCCAAGGGTAATCAGCTGGGCGCCCGAAACGCGTGCAGCCCTGGCGATGCCGGAGACGACATCCCCTGCATGCATCTGCGTCTCAAACAGGAAGTCGGTTTGCGCACGGACCGCGTGAGCAAGTTTTTCCATTTTACTGAAGCTGTTGCGCACCTCTTCAGATTTCGATGCGCTCAGTGCGCGCGAAACCATGCCGTGGCTCGAGACATGCATCAACAAGCCTTGGGCACCGCGTTGTTCACCGATGTAAGCTGCCCGCTGCACCGCGCGCCGCGCGTTTTCCGACCAATCGGTGGCAGCCAGTATCAACTCCGAAGTGCTCATTTTGATTCTTTCCCCACAAGATTGAAGCACATTGCGCGACAAGAACAGCCATCGCTTTCGTCTGCGGCAATTCAAAAGCCATGTTCAAGTATCCCCCAATACCCGACAATTAAAAATTCGTGCATGGACGTACGTGCTTTACTTACTCGTATAACATTGGATTGATTGCCGACCTCATCTGAATTTGGCGCGTGCATCATGATTAATCGACAGAAATAATCTGGCATTTTCGGTATCATCTGCCGGATAACCATTCACTGGAACTCCATGATTGATTTACGATCTCTGCGCTATATCTGGTGGGCCATCGGATGTATCGGTGCGTATATCACGCTCGATATCCTGTGCGGACCGCCGATGCGTTATCAGCCAATCAATCCGGTCTGGCATCCTGCTGCGGGATTGGCGCTGTTCCTGTTATCGCGCAACGGCTGGCAAGCCTTGATTCCGCTAGCTGTTGCAACGGTGTTGTCGTCGTGGGCGATCCCGGTGTTGCCCGACCAGCTCGGCTGGTCATTTTTTATCGGCCTGCTGCCGTTTCCCGGCTATTTTGCGGTAGCCGTTTTCATGCGCCGCAATCTGGAGCAGGGGGATTTTCTGGCCAGCCATAAAGGCTTGATCTTATGGATCGCTGCCTTGACGATGGCGAGCCTGTTCAGCGGAACGCTGTATTCAACTGTGGTACTGGGCATGGATGCACTCGGCACCGATTCCTGGCTCAATACACTGCTGCGTTATGGGATCGCGGAAATTGCCGGCATGGTCACTTTCATGTCGCTTGCCTATTGCCTGGCTGGCTATGAATCCCGGTTTAATTTTTTTGCCAAAATCCTTAATTGGGAAACAGCTGCCTATATGGCCTTGATGGTATTGGTCCTGTGGGTTGCACTGGATCAGCCTCCGAAAGAATCGATGACGTATTACCTGCTGTTCCTGCCCGTGGCTTGGGCGGCGGCACGGCAAGGCGTGGCGGGTGCGGTCGCGGCCACGGTGGCTCTTGAAGTATGCGTGATGGCCGCCACTTTTTTCCCTGTGCCGTATGCCGCGCGCATACCGGATGTGCAAACGCTGGTATTGACCCTGACCCTGTCCGGTTTTTTGATCGGCATCGCAGTCGATGTGGCGCGGCGTGCCAGCGATGAACTGCGGCAGTCACTGCGACTGGCCGCCGCAGGTGAAATGGCGGGCGCATTGGCGCATGAACTGAACCAGCCGCTGACCGCACTGGCGGCATATGGCAGTGCCTGTGCACGCCTGATCGAGCGGGATGGCGGCAACCCGGTGCTGCAAAAGGCGGTCCACGCGATGGCGGCAGAGTCGGAGCGCGCTGCGAATGTGTTGAAACGGCTGCGCGATTTTTTCCGTACCGGCTCGACGCAACTGGAACGGCTGCTTCTGTCCGACCTGATTGAAGCGTCCACTGCGCCTTTTCTGGAACAGGCAGGCAAGGATAATGTCATTTTCACTGTGCATGACATACCGGTTGCCAATCTGCTGGGTGACCGTGTGCAGCTCGAAATTGTGTTGCGCAATCTGCTGGCCAATGCGTTTCAGGCAGTCTTGCATAGAGAGGGCGAGCAGGAAAACCGGGTGACGGTCGATGCAGGATGCGAGAATGATTCGATCTGGATCAGAATTGCGGATAACGGGCCAGGAATCGCCAATAAAATCCGTGCCCGCTTATTCGAGCCATTCATATCGCTCAAATCCAGTGGCATGGGCCTGGGATTGGCGATCAGTCGTTCAATCATTGAAACGCATGGTGGCACGCTGTCTGTCGACCCGAGTCCGCATGGCGTTTTACGAATGACGTTACCAATGGAACACAATGGCATGAAGGGTTGTGGGGATTAAAATGAATAACACTGTTTATATTGTCGACGATGACGCAGCGGTGCGCGATGCGCTGGGGTTACTGCTCAGCTTGCACGGCTACAGTACCGCTTTCTTTGCCGACGGCGCGGCATTTCTCCAGGCTTTATCCAGTGACATGCATGGATGCCTGTTGCTCGATATTCGCATGCCCGGAATGGATGGGCTTGCCTTGCAAAAGCTGCTGCGGGAAAAAAACGCCGAACTGCCAGTGGTGATCATTACAGGGCACGGCGATGTCGATTCTGCCCGGGAAGCCTTCAGAGCGCATGCGGTCGATTTCCTGGAAAAGCCATTGCATGAGGAACAGCTGGTCACTGCAATTGCGGAAGCGTTCAAGCGCAATTCGCATCTGGATGAGAAACGACGCGTCGGCGCCCAGTATGCGCAAACCTACGCGACCTTGACGCCCCGTGAGCGCGAGGTGCTGCAGCTTGTTGTTGCAGGCCGACATAACCGGGAGATAGCGGAATCCCTGGGGATCAGTGTGCGCACGGCTGAAGTGCACAAGGCCAGGATCATGGACAAGATGGGCGCGTCCAACAGCGCTGATCTGGTTCGCCAGCATCTTCAGAATGAAATGAAACTGGATCGAACCTTGAGCTGATTCACGGCGGTTGCTGCGCCCGGCGGCGCGCTTCATGGTAAAAATGACAAATTTGGCTCATTTGCGCTCTCAACTCGTGCACTTACGATGCTGAGAATGCATAGGATAATGAATGAACGCAGCTGATCTTCAGTTAATCTTCCATCCGCTATTGGCGCCGCACCTGAAACAGACGGGTGGCCGGTCACAGGATTGAGCACACCAGATACCACCTGCCTGGCATTTCAGCCATTTAACAACACCTGCGCGCGCGGCGAGCATCTTCCCCCGGGTGGCGAAAACAACCGTAAACGACAGCCAATCCGTCTCCTCCCTGACCAGCAGCACGCAGCGCGCTGGCAAGCCAGGGACGGTGCGTGACGTTTGAGTTTCCAACCCCTCCGCGATATAATCGCCGCCTGATGTAAGCCATGAAATGGTCGCCAAAGGCGACTTTTTTGCTTCCTTGGCTAGCGAAAATGGTGCAGACCCGCCAAAACATGGCCAAAAAGCGTGTTCATGCGGATCAACTGTGGATGTCGCCAATGGCTCAGGCCCTGCTTTTTTTGATTTTGTTTTGATAACCCCTGCATATGACGCGAGTCTTGCCGCGTACAAACCTCCACAGTTCAACGCTGATTCGCTGCCTCGCTGAGCTGGCCATAGTGGATACTGCCCCGTCGGGGACGCCTTTTGCAGAGAAGCTGGGGGGTTGGGTACATTTTACCGATGCAATCCTGCTGTCGTCTGTGCACCATGACAGCATGGCAAGCCCGGCGCAACTGCAACCCGAGGCGCAATCCGCCGCGCGTGCTGCCGTCGGCGCCGAATTTGATCGGACCCGGGTCGGGCTGGTGAATGCCATCACAAAAAGTTTCTCGCCCCGCCCTGGCAATGCACACCTCGCGTTGCCGCCACCACCACTTGTACTGCCGATGGACCTCGCGGCTGCTTACCTGCCGTATCGGCGGTTTTATGAAGCACACCAGCGCGACATGGAAATGCGCATTCAACCGCTGCGGGTCAATCTCCGGGAAGCGTTGGCGACGGTATCGCCGACGCTGAAGAAACTGGCAGACCTGGATTCGGCGTTCGAGGTAATACTGTGCGAACGCGAGAAAAAATTATTGTCGACGGTGCCCGGGCTGCTCAAAAAGCGTTTCGAGGAATTGTTCGGGGCACATCAGCAAAGGCTGGCCGAAACCCGGCATCCAGACAACCCTGCCGGCTGGATGCAGGCACAAGCCTGGCTGGCGCGCTTTTGCAATGAATTGCAAACGCTGCTGCTGGCTGAACTGGAATTTCGCCTGCAACCGACTGTGGGGCTCATTGAAGCACTCACTGAATCATTGAATAACGAGAGTCACAATGAATAGACATTTATTTACAGCCGCCTTCTTGCTGGGCGCGCTGGCAGTTATCTGGGTCGGAATCGGGTTTATCGGCTCGAGTTTTCTGGCACTGCTGATGACGGCCTTCATCGGTGCAGTGTATGTATACGGCGCGCTTGAACTGCGTCAGTTCCGACAGGCGAGCGCGACGCTGGCGACCGCGCTGACATCGATTCCTGACAACCTGCAGCAACTCGATGACTGGCTTGGTCGTGTGCACGGCTCGCTGCAGAATGCCGTGCGCCTGCGTATCGAAGGCGAGCGCATCGGCTTGCCCGGCCCCGCCCTTTCGCCCTATCTGGTCGGGCTCCTGGTGATACTGGGGATGCTCGGCACCTTTCTGGGGATGGTCGTCACACTCAAAGGTGCGGTATTTGCACTGGAAAAAACCACCGATCTGGAAGCGATGCGCTCGGCACTGGCGGTGCCGGTCAAGGGGCTGGGGCTGGCGTTTGGCACATCCGTGGCCGGGGTTGCCGCATCGGCGATGCTGGGTCTGATGTCGGCGGTCAGCCGACGCGAAAGAATGCAGGCAGCGCACCTGCTGGATACAAAAATTGCGACCGTATTGCGCCCTTTTTCACTGACCCATCAACGCCAGGAAACCTTCAAGGCGCTGCAGCGGCAGTCCCAGGCCTTGCCTGCGGTTGCCGATAAGCTGCAGGCAATGATGGCGCAGATGGAAAGCATGAATCAGCAGCTGGGCCAGCAGTTAAGCCAGCAATTGCTCGCCAATCAGGAAGGTTTTCACCGCGAAGTCAAAGTCGTCTATACCGATCTGGCAAGCTCGGTCGACAAGTCGCTGCGTGACAGCCTGGCTCACGGCGCGCAGGCGGCCGGCGAGACGATCAAGCCGGCGGTCGAAGCGGCGATGGCTGGGATCGCCAGCCAGGCGCAGTCGATGCATGAACAAATGGCCGGGACAGTACAGATGCAGCTCGACGGCTTGACTGCGCGCTTTGGCGTGACGGCGGCCACCGTGGCCGATACCTGGAGCGCGGCATTGGCCAGACATGAGCAAGCCAGTGAGCGCATCGTCACCGGGGTGGGCCAGTCACTGGAGGCATTCAGTCAAACTTTCGAGCAGCGTTCAGAAGCACTGGTGGCCACGGTTGGTGCGGCCTACGCCAGCCTGCAGGGCGACCATGTCGAGCGCGACCATCAGCGCCAGCAGGCGTGGACGCAATCGCTGGAAGCCATGGCGGCAACACTGAAGAATGAATTGCAACAATCCGGGGCACAGACGCTGGCGCAGCAACAGCAGATCTGTGACACCCTGACCCGCACCGCACAGGACATCACCGCACAGGCGCAAGCCAGTGCCGGCCAGACGCTGACCGATACAACGCGCCTGATCACTTGCGCCGAGGAATTGATGCGTTCCCGGATCGACTCGGAAGCGCAGTGGAACCAGCAGCAATCCGAACGCATCGAGCAACTGGCCGCCTTGCTGCGCACCGAACTCGGCGCGTTGAGAGAAGAGGAAGCCCTGCGCGGCAATGCCGCTGTCGTACGTCTTGACCAGTTGCAAACAGCTGTGGCAAATCATCTGACCACGCTGGGCACTGCGCTGGAACAGCCGATCATGCGGCTGATCGAAACCGCGTCCGAAGCGCCACGCGCCGCGGCAGAAGTGATAGGCAAATTGCGCCAGGAAGTCTCCAGCAGCGTTGCGCGCGACAATGAACTGCTTGAAGAGCGCAGCCGCATCCTGGAAACACTGAATGTCCTGCTCGATCAAATCAATCATGCGTCGATTGAACAGCGCGCCGTGATCGATACCCTGGTGACCTCGTCCGCAGCGGCACTCAGCACTGCCGGCAGCGCATTTTCAGAAAAAGTTGCAACAGAAGCCGACAAGCTGGCCGATATCGCCGCCCAGGTCACCAGCAGCGCGGTCGAAGTATCGAGCCTGTCGGATGCCTTCGGTTTTGCGGTGAACTCTTTCAATGAAGCCAATGAAAAGCTGATCGCCAACCTGCAGCGCATCGAAAGCGCGATGGACAAATCGATGCTGAGAAGCGATGAACAGCTCGCCTATTACGTGGCGCAGGCACGGGAAATCATCGATCTGTCGATGACGTCGCAAAAAGAAATCTTTGAAGAGCTGCGCCAGCTCCCGGCCAAGCAAGCCGTATTAGCTGAAGAGGCCCGGTAATGGATGGCAGTGACACTGGCCTGGAAGACACGGCACCGGTCTGGGCGGTTTTTGGCGACTTGATGGCAGGTTTACTGGGCGCTTTCGTGCTGATACTGGTTGGCGTGCTGGGGGTGCAAATGGAGTTGACGGCACACCTGCAGGACGAAGTAAAAAAACGTCAGGCTGAAGAGCAGCGCCGCATGAGCCTTGAAAAAGCCTTGGCGATTCCGCTGGCCACGGGCCGCATCACGCTCAGCAACGGCCGCATCGGCATCAGTGGTCAGGTCCTGTTTGCGCTCAATTCGGACCAGCTGCAGCCTGAAGGCCTGCAATTATTAAACAGCCTGGTCACGCCCCTTCAAGCTTATCTGGCATCGCGCGATGAAATGCTGATGGTGAGCGGATTTACCGATGACAAATCCATCCGTGGCGGCAACCATCGTTTCGCCGACAACTGGGAATTGTCGGCCCAGCGCGCCCTGACGGTCACCCGTACCCTGATCGACGCCGGCATGCCTTCGTCGATGGTATTTGCAGCCGCATTCGGCGCCGAGCATCCGGTCAAGCCGAATATTGATGACGCGGCGCGCTCGCAAAACCGGCGGGTGGAAATGGCGCCGGTGCCTAAAACACGCAATGCGAAAAGCCCGCCTGATGAGTAAAGCTGCTGCCCCTGAATTCGAGGATGCGGCGCCGGATCCGTCGACCGATATCAATGCGGATGTCAGTGCTCTGATCGACTCTTTGCGCGCGGCGGGCGCGGACCGGTTTGATTCGATGGGCCTGCATTACATCGAAGTGCTGGCCAAACGCGGCACCGCGCATCAGGGAAGGGTGAGACGCCTGCTCGACGCCAGGCTGGCGCAAGCACTGGCGGCGTTTCAACAACGCTTCGAGCAGGCGCAGTCGCAGGCCAAAGAAACCATCGATCAGGCAGTGCCGCACCATCCGCATGCGGCTAACGCGCTGCAGCAGCTGTTTAGCGCGGGCGACTTCAAGGGATTGGCACAATTCGCAGCCACGCTGGAGACAGGCGGGCAGCGCGCATCGCTGGGGGCGCTGGTGCGTCAGTTCGAGCAGGATTCTGCAGACAATGCCGATGTGCGACTGGAGCTGAGCCCGGAAATGAATCTGGAGCAGCATGCAGCGCCGCGTGTCGAACTCAAGACCATACGGCGCTTCAGGAATACCTGGTCAAAACTGAGCGCCGAGAAGCAGTTGACGCAAGCACTTGAACAGGCGCCAAAGAATGCCGGGCCGATCAATTCGCATATGCTGGTGCTGCGCTCGCTGGCATTGATGCGCGATATCTCACCGGATTATCTGAACCGGTTCATGTCTTACGCCGATACCCTGCTATGCCTGGATCAATCCGGGAAAGACAAGCTTGGTAATGCCAAAAAGATTCCGGTGGCAAAAGCTGCGAAAAAATGAATCGCCAGCGCGGCTGACCCCGGCTGTCGAAATACGAATGATCGGCGAATTGAAAATATTCGCGGCAAGCGCGGGTGTTCCGGTAATTTCTGTTACCGATTTTAAGTAAAAATATCAGATGACAAGTTGCTGACGATTGGCGACACTGATAACGTTCGGCTAAAATTTCCCAAAAAAAATATCTTGTGACTCTACCGTGCTTGTGCACCGTCCCAAGAGCATCAAGAGCCTGTTTTACATTTCCATAACAGCTGTGATTGCATTGGCTCGATCACTGGTTCGTTTTGGAAAGAATACGAATCCATTGCTTCATAATGAACGTATGCGGTTCTCTTTCGACGCGTATTTATTGAACAAATACCGTGTTTCTTATGCATTCTCGGCAAATACTGCCCGGCAGTGCAAACCGGCCGTCCTGCCTTGCCGTCACCCTTCCTTGCCGCATACGCCATTTTATATTGGCACATCTCGAATAGTTGCCTGCCACATGCTCGCCATCCGGGAACGCGACTGACCCAAATTCAAACTGCTTGTCAGCCAGTGCATCTTGCAATTGATTATCTGATTGGATTTGCGCTCCGGCTCCGATTATATCCAGGAGAAAAATCTGTAATTTATATCTGTAATTTATCAACACCGGGCGATTGTAATTTTGGTATTCCTAATGAAATTGTCAGTTTCAATAAAAACTCTTCAAAGGACAAACCGATGCGCAAAGTCCCGTTGCATGGACCTTTAAAGTGGGTGAGCTTGCTGGTGATCCTGCTGATGGTCGCCGCGATTTTTTATGCAGGCGTCATTTCGATCAAATACTGGGCCGGCATCGGCGTGTGAACCCAAGGTACGCAAACCATGAATAAACGCCAGACCCGACTTTTTGCGATAGGCTCGACCGCACTGGCCGCGCTTGTATTTCTCGGCATGACCATCGACAGCCATCGCCAGTTCGACAAGCTGACCAATGCACAAAATCTCACGCCCGAAGTCATCCAGGGAAAGGACGTCTGGCACAAGTACAACTGCATCAACTGCCATACGCTGTTTGGCGAAGGCGCCTATTATGCGCCGGACCTGACCAAAATCACCCAGCACCGTGGCGCGCCCTATCTGACGGCTTACATGAAAGACCCGTCAAAGTTTTATGATGAACAGAAGCATCGTCGCCTGATGCCCAAGCAAAATCTTTCTGATGTGGAAATCGCCAACCTGATCAGCTTCCTGGACTGGGTCAGCAACGTCGACAACCAGGGCTGGCCGCCGCGACCGATCATGGTCAGTGGCGCCTCCATTCCCGGCATGGCCGCATCGATGGAGCAGCAGACCAAACCGACCGGTCCGGCACAGGATGGGGCCGGAAAAACGCCGCCGGGCGCACGTCCCGTCACGTCTGCCGACAATCCGATTGCGCAGGGCGAGACCTTGTTCCGGTCGACGCCACCGGCCTGCTTTGCCTGTCATTCGGTCGCACCCGGCGTCAACCTGGCCGGCCCTTCGCTGGGCGGCATCGCGACGCGGGCGCAGCAGACTGTCGGATCGCCCGACTACAAGGGCAGTGCCAAGGATGTCGCCGCATATATCAGGGAATCGGTCGTCAATCCGAATGCCCATCTTGTGCCGGGACCGTCGTATTCGGCCAATGGCCAGTCTTTCATGCCGGTCACCTATGCAAAAGATCTGAAGCCCGAGCAGATTGACCAGCTGGTCGCTTATCTGGCGTCCCTGAAATAAAAAACAAACAAAAGCGCCGGCACCATTGACGGTTGCCGGCTGCAGAAATGGATGGAGGGAACGATGCGGTACAAGTCTCAGGAAGTCGCCTACTGGTATTTTGCGGTCGCCATGGTCCTGTTCGGACTGCAGATCGTGTTTGGCCTGCTGTCGGCCACCAAGTATCTTGGTCCCGATCCGCTGCTGTATATCCTGCCGTTCGATGTGACCAAGGTGATCCATACCAATTTGCTGGTGGTATGGGTATTGACCGGATTCATGGGCGCGACCTACTGGGTGGTCCCCGAGGAATCGCGCACGGAATTGTATAGTCCGAAACTGGCGTACGCGCAGCTGATTCTGTGGTCGCTGATGGGTGTGACGGCGATTATCGGCTACCTGTTCCGCTACGGCACCGGCAACAAGCTGCTGGAACAGCCGATGCCGCACAAGATCGTGATCGTGGTGGTGATGCTGATGTTCTTGTATAACATCGGCATGACGATCAAGCGTTCCGGGCGCTTCACAACCACCGAAGGGGTGCTGCTGCTTGGCCTCGGATCGGCGGCCCTGCTGTATCTGCCGGCGCTGATCAATTTCAATAATTACACCATTTCCATTTTCTACCGCTGGTGGACCATCCACTTATGGGTGGAAGGCGTATGGGAAATGATACAGGGCAGCTTCCTCGCCTACCTGCTGATTCGCCTGTCAGGTGCCGACCGGGAAGTGATGGAGAAATGGTTGTATGTGATCGTCGGCCTGGTATTCATTGCCGGCATCATCGGTACTGCGCATCACTATTACTGGGTGGGCGTGCCGTATTACTGGCTGCCGATCGGCGGCTTCTTCAGCGCACTCGAGCCGGTGGCCCTGATTGGGATGGCGATGTATGCCTACTCGGCGATGCGCCGCTCCGGTCTGGCACACCCGAATACGCTGGCACTGCACTGGACGCTCGGCAGCGCCTTATTTACCCTGTTTGGCGCCGGCCTGCTGGGTCTGGCGCATACTTGGCCAAGCGTGAACAAATGGACACATGGCACATTGATTACCGCGATGCATGGCCATGCAGCATTTTATGGCGCGTATGCAATGATCGTGATGGCAGTGATCACTTACGCATTGCCATCCATGACGCCGGGTCGCAAGGAGCAGGGCAGCAATATTGGCTACCTGGCATTCTGGCTGCAATTGGCTGGCATGTTTGGCATGACGATTTCCTTTGCCACGGCAGGCATCGGCCAGGTCTACCTGGAACGCATTCTCGGCCTCGGCTATCTCGATACCCAGCTCAAGATCCAGGTGCATTTCATCATGCTGATCATAACTTCATCTGTATTTGCGATCGGCGTCATGCTGTTCATCTGGGACTTTTTCCGGTACGCACCGCGCTTCGAACCAAAGCCTGAAGTGGATGAAGCGATCGGCGGCGGACCAGCCGTTCTGCGGCCGGCACCCTAGATGGGTCGCCTTGGAACGTCTAACATAGTAAATATGTCGGCATGCCAGCCGGATGCGAATGCCTGCCAGAGTGCAACGGGCAACAATGCAGCGGCCGCATCTGGCTGCCAGGTACGCATGTGTTAAACGGTCTTATTACATCCTTGCCATTTCCATGCAAGTAACGGCATCTATCGAACCACTCAGCCCTGCGCCTGAAAAGGCAGAGCCGTTCTATGTTGCCAGCGGCGATGAAGTGCGGATTTTCGAACAGTGCCATGCGCGCAATCTGGCCGTGATGCTCAAGGGCCCCACCGGATGCGGCAAGACGCGTTTCATTGAACACATGGCCTGGCGCCTGAAGCGCCCGCTGGTGACGATTTCCTGCCACGACGATCTGACCGCCAGCGACCTGATCGGCCGCTTCCTGATCCGGCATGACGGTACCGCCTGGCAAGATGGACCGCTGACCCGCGCAGTACGCGAAGGGGCGATCTGCTACCTCGATGAAATTGTGGAAGCACGGCAAGATACGGTCGTGGTGCTGCATCCGCTGACCGATTACCGCCGCATATTGCCTATTGATAAAACAGGCGAAACCATCAAGGCGGCAGATGGCTTTCAATTGGTGGTGTCTTACAATCCCGGTTATCAGCGCATGCTGAAGGACTTGAAGCCGAGCACCCGGCAGCGTTTCGTCGCGCTGGACCTGGCGTTTCCTGCCGCGGAGCGCGAAATCGGCATCGTCATGCATGAAAGCGGTACTGACCATCCGACTGCGCATGCACTGGTCGCGCTCGGCCAGCGCTTGCGCGGCTTGCAGGACCGGGGCCTGGCCGAAGTGCCGAGCACGCGCTTATTGATCGCCGCGGCAAGGCTGATTGCCAGCGGCATCGGGGTGCGCGAGGCATGCTATGCGGCGCTGGTGTCGCCGCTGTCTGACGATGCAGCACTGGTAGGCGCGATGCGCGATCTGGTCAATGCCAGCTTCATTTGACACTGGCAAAATCGCAAGCTGCCTGCACTCGTGAGCTAAAGCGCAATCATGGCAGAAGCCGAAGATGTGATTACCGATGCGGCGCGTCACGCGACTATTTTTGCGCGTGATCTGTGGCGCCGGCATCACCCGGCGCCACCAACCAGGCAACCGGTCCAGCTCAGTGCCACGGTCGAGCGGCTCGGCCTGCTGGTGACCGCCGCATTTGGCCAGGCAGTGCCGATCCGCGTTGCGCAGTCACCTGCCAGGACAACTTTTCTGCAAATGCTGGCAAAGCGCCGTCATGGCCCCTCCCATGAAGGGGCGCTGCCTGCAACCAATGGCAGATCGATCTGGCTGCCGCGTGACCTGGGTATTTTTGATACCAGTGAGACCTTCGAACGCTACCGCGTACTGGCATTGCAGCAGGCGATGCGCGCCATGCGCGGCAGTGCACAAGCAATCGATGCGAAGACCGATCCGCTCGCGCGCGATGTCTATCTGGTACTGGAAGCCGCGGCATCGGACCTGGTCTTGTCGCAGCTATTGCCTGGAATGATCGCCCCGATCAATACACTGCGGCAAGCCATGCTTGCTTTGCGCCCAGCCGTTGGCGCGTTTCCGTTAGAACGCCGGCCGCTGGAACAACTGACGCGTGCAGTCATGCTCTGCGAGTGCAGCGCCAAGGTGGCAGCCGGTGTGGTCCTGACCCAATCTCCGCACGAGCTATACCGGCACGCTCAAAAGCTGGCGCAGGCTTTCAATATGCCAAGACGAATCGCACCTCGCGGCGGCATGCTTTACAAGGATCTGTGGACTGGCGAATTGCGCCAGCCGGCAGGCGAACAAGCGTTCCAGCCTGGCGGCCGGACCGACGAGCTTCCTGACAGACAGGAAACCCGGCCGCCGCGCATCGGTCGCCTCGGGCGTACGCCCGAGATACGGCAATCGGACGATGATGAGGATGACGACCGGCAGGGCATGTTCATGATCCAGACGGCGCAGCCGAACGAACATGCCGAAGATCCGCTAGGCATGCAGCGGCCTACCGACCGTGACGAGACCACCGCTGCCGATGAACTGGCCGAGTCGCTTGCCGACCTGCCGCAAGCGCGTCTGGTCGCCACGCCGGGCCGCCCGAAAGAAATATTGCTCTCGGATGATGCGCCGGATCTTCACAAAAAAAAGACATTCAACTCGCACGTGTCGGCAACGGCTGGCATCAGCTACCCGGAATGGCATTACCGAACTCGCAGTTATCACGAGCCGGGCGCGATTATCCGTCTGGTGCCGGCCCAGCTCGGGCCACAGGAGTGGGTTGATGCAACGCTGGCCAGGCATCACGCCATGCTCGGTGCGATCAGGCGTCGCTTTGAAATGCTGCGTGCTCACCGCGTACGGCTGACCCGCCAACTGGACGGCGACGATATCGATCTGGGCGCCTACATCGAAGGCTATACCGATTTCCGTGCCGGACGACCGATGACGCAAGCGATCTATCAGACTTACCGGCCGGTACGGCGCGACATGGCCATTACCTTGCTGATTGATGTCAGCGGTTCGACCGATGGCTGGATTTCGGGAAACCGCCGCATCATCGATGTCGAGCGCGAAGCACTGCTGCTGGTCTGCATTGCGCTGGAGGGCATGGGTGAACCCTACACGGTCCAGGCGTTTTCCGGAGAGGGGCCAAACAATGTCAGGATCAAGACCATCAAGAGTTTCGACGAGCGCTATAACAACGATATCGCCAGGCGTATTGCCGCGCTGGAGCCGGAACATTACACGCGTGCAGGTGCGGCGCTCAGGCATGCCACGGCACTCTTGATGCGCCAGACGGCACGCCATCGGCTGTTGCTGCTGCTATCCGATGGCAAGCCGAACGATATCGATGATTATGAGGGACGTTATGGTGTCGAAGACATGCGCCAGGCCGTGGTGGAAGCGCAATTGCAAGGCATTGCGCCTTTTTGCCTGACCATTGACCGTCACGCCGCCAACTATCTGCCGCAAGTATTTGGCGCCCGCCATTATGCGCTGCTGCCGAAACCGGAGTTGCTGCCCACGGTGCTACTCGACTGGATGAAACGATTAATGGCCAGCTAGCTTTTTTATTTGTCATTTTTCGCCGGCCTTTCGTTTTGTCTGGCCGGCAGTTGTCTTCCTGTCTTTAAAAAATTCCCCGTTTTTCACTTGCCTGCGGGTTGACTCTTACAGCTTCACACTTACAGATTGACTAAAGGTCAGGCGCCACTGAAGCCACATAATCGCAGTCGGCGTAGCCTGAATACCTGCTTGCAATGCGCAAATGGCATTTCTACTTTTTCCTGCCCATGCGTGATTCGGGCTGCGATGCATCCGTGTTTCCGACGAAATCTGCAGCCCGTATGGATCGCTTATATTGGCGCCTAAAATTGATGCTTTTTATGGCTTCATTTGCGCCCGGATTTCGCCGCTGGGGTATTTTTTGCTATGGACATTGATGTACAGATTGCCTTCCTTGAAGGCGGCAAACTGTTGATCGGTCATTTTCGTATTGGCCGGTATGCTGAAGGTATTGCTGGAAGTTTTTTTCAGGGGAATAACGACCGGCCCATCCTTGTCAGGCCCGCCCTGGTGAATATGGGCTGCCGTGGCTGTCATATTTTCCACCGTGACCTTGCCACTGATCGACTTGTTTTCATCCACCTTGATCGTGCTTTTTCCAGTGGCTTTTGTCTCGACCGACGGCACCTGCTGGTCACCCGTCAGCTGCGCCGTCACCGTCTCGTTGTCGCTCCTGCCCGACTTTCCGCTTTTTTCCGCCTTGCCACTCATTTCAGTGGTGGCGGCTTTTTCCGCCTTGTCTTTTTTTGCAGTGTCCTGTGCGCTGCTATTAGCCATGGCCATCAACAGGCTGGCGGCAATACAACTGGTAACCCATGACAATCTGCGGTTTTTATTGAGGATACCCATTTTCATTCTCCTTTAGGATGAGGTGCTTGAGACGATGCAAGCGAAATCGGCGTGCTGGAAACGATGCGTTGAAACGGTGTGCCGAAGCGGCGCGCAGAAGCGGCGCGTTGAACATCACCTCTGCAAGAATAAGATAGGCCTGAGAACGACTATCTGTTACAGATCAAGCATGATCTACCGCAAACAACCAATGTTCCGCGACCAGCGTGTCGCAGGAACAATCGCAGCATTGTGCTAAAGAATCGTCGTAGGCCGGATTGAGTATGCCGTCCTGCTTCCTGAGATCGGCTCTAAGCCATGCATGACGTGCGATCGAAGTGCCGCCACCGCCGATTGAACAATGGCTTCACCAGCTGGCAGATATTTATCTGGTGCCGGGTTGTCCAGGCGCACGCTGTCGGCCTCGCAATTCACTGCACCGACTGGCGCAGGTGCTTACGCGATTGCGTGGGACTAGCCTATATACTTTTGCCATCATGTTGACTCTTAAGTAAATCATTTTCCAGCAGCGCGCGGTTTAAATTCCGCTAAGATAGTATTTTTTGCAATTGAGGAAACGATGAAGCGCGATCAAATGTTGATGGAAGCCATCCTGGGCCAGCTTTTGCAGTCGCCTGATCCAATGATCGGGACCAATCATGTTGCGCAACGCCTGAACCTGGAATTGCCACTGGTTCGCCACCATCTCAATTTACTGCAGGACAAAGGACTGGTGCAGGAAGTGGAAAGTGGCGTCTGGCGGTTGACCAATCAGGGGCATGACTACGTGGAAGGCGCTGCGGAACAGGGCATGTCACTCAATCTCTCGTCCAAATGAGAAAACCGTGCCGCCAATCTTTGGCGCGTCTGCCGCGGCGTCCGCTTGGGTACTGAACTCGTGTTTTGCCATCAGCCTGGCTGGGGTAGCGGGGCTGGATTGCATGCCGGCTGCCAGTTGCTCCGATCGGAATAACCACAACACAATAAATGTTTTATAAGGCCCGCCCAAATTGACAATCGGCCGGGCGCAAGGCACATTACGCACAACTCATTTTTTGGAAGAAAATCATGCCGCAATACCGCTCCCGCACCACCACCCACGGCCGCAACATGGCAGGCGCGCGTGCGCTATGGCGGGCGACCGGCATGAAAGATGGTGATTTTGACAAGCCGATCGTGGCCGTGGTCAATTCATTCACCCAGTTCGTGCCCGGCCATGTGCATCTGAAGGACCTGGGCCAGATGGTTGCACGCGAAATTGAAGCCGCCGGCGGTGTGGCCAAGGAATTCAACACGATTGCAGTCGACGACGGCATCGCGATGGGCCACGGCGGCATGCTGTATTCGCTGCCGTCGCGCGACCTGATCGCCGACTCGGTGGAATACATGGTCAATGCGCATTGCGCCGATGCGATGGTGTGCATTTCCAATTGCGACAAGATCACGCCGGGCATGCTGATGGCGGCGCTGCGCATCAATATTCCGGTGGTGTTCATTTCCGGCGGCCCGATGGAAGCCGGCAAGGTATTGAAGGTGGTCAACGGCGCCCAGAAGATCATCAAGCTCGACCTGGTCGATGCAATGATCAAGGCCGGCGACGACACGGTCAGCGATGCCGACGTTGCCGAGATCGAGCGTTCCGCCTGCCCGACCTGCGGTTCCTGCTCGGGCATGTTTACCGCCAACTCGATGAATTGCCTGACCGAAGCGCTGGGGCTGGCATTGCCGGGCAACGGCACCATCCTCGCCACCCACGCCGACCGCAAGGAATTGTTCCTGCGTGCCGGGCGCCTGATCGTCGATCTGGCCAAGCGCTATTATGAACAGGACGATGCCTCGGTCCTGCCGCGCAATATCGCCAACAAGGCTGCATTCGAAAACGCGATGGCGCTCGATGTGTCGATGGGCGGCTCGACCAATACCGTATTGCATCTGCTGGCTGCCGCGCACGAAGCCGAAGTGCCATTTTCCATGGCCGACATCGACCGCATTTCGCGCAAGGTGCCGTGCCTGTGCAAGGTGGCGCCGATGACCGACAAGTACCATATCGAAGACGTGCATCGCGCCGGCGGCATCATCAGCATCCTGGGCGAACTGGCCCGCGCCGGCCTGCTCGACACTTCGCTGCCGACCATCCACAGCAAGAGCATGGCTGACGCGATCGCCAGCAATGACATCACGCAAACGCAGGATCCGGCGGTGCATGCGCTGTTCAGCGCCGCGCCGGGCGGCGTGCCTACCCAGGTCGCGTTTTCGCAGGCCAACCGTTTCGCTTCGCTCGACATGGATCGCAGCAACGGCTGCATCCGCGACAAGGCGCATGCGTATTCGCAGGATGGTGGCCTGGCTGTGTTGTACGGCAACCTGGCGGAAAAAGGCTGCATCGTCAAGACCGCCGGCGTCGATGAAAGCATCCTGACCTTCAGCGGCAAGGCGCGCGTGTTTGAAAGCCAGGACGCCGCCGTCGAAGGCATCCTTGGCGACACCGTGCATGCCGGCGATGTCGTCATCATCCGCTACGAGGGCCCCAAGGGCGGGCCCGGCATGCAGGAGATGCTGTACCCGACTTCGTATATCAAGTCGAAGGGACTGGGCAAGCATTGCGCGCTGCTGACCGACGGGCGCTTCTCGGGCGGCTCGTCGGGCCTGGTGATCGGTCACGCTTCCCCGGAAGCCGCGGAAGGCGGCGCGCTCGGCCTGGTGGAAGAAGGCGACATGATCGATATCGATATCCCGCAACGCCGCATCAACCTGCGCATCAGCGACGCCGAACTGGCCCGGCGCCGCGCCGCAATGGAAGACAAGGGAGAAGCCGCCTGGAAGCCGGTCAACCGCGAGCGGTATGTATCGCAGGCATTGCAAGCGTATGCCGCGCTGGCCACCTCGGCTGATCGCGGCGCGGTGCGCGATCTGGCGCAACTGAAGCGCTGA